>CAWILA010000005.1:0-392701 GCA_963836895.1 uncultured cyanobacterium
TATCGAGTGGGCGCTGGCGGCGAGTGGTAAAAGGAACAACATTGCTATCTTCTGGCTGTGCTACACGAGTCGCATTAAGCGCTATTTCTTCATCTGCGGTTGTCTCGCTCGGTGCGGATTCTAAGGCAACGGGTAATGTCCTTGTTACCTGCTCATACTGACTGAGTACAGTAGTGATATCGCAGAGTTGGAGGTAGCCGAGCGGTTCTGTTATTTGCAGACTTGAGGGAAGTGGCGAATCGGCTGAGCGAGTGGGAGTGTTGATAGATGCGATCGCTAATACACGCTGCGTCTGCTGCTGAAAATACTGTGCTACGGCCTGGAGGTCTGTGCGATCGCCTGCCGCAATCAGCCTTCTTTGCTCGCTCGTTCCAGATTCACCAGCAGCTTCGTATAGCCAAATTTGAAAAGAAAGCGTTTTAGCAATTGGTTTTGCTGACCACTGCGAAAGTGCCGACGGCTGCATCTCTACATTGAGCGTACAGCTACCAGCAGTATAGCTTTGAGAATTAGGGCGAGCTGCTGGCGGAGCCATCGTAAAAAATATTATTACCTATATCAGAATAGCGACGAATTATAAGCTAGGCGTACCGGTTACCAATATAGAAACCGACCTAAGAAATAAAAATCAACTGTTCGGCCTATTATCGTCGTCATCTACCAGTGGCTTAGAAGGCGGCACAATTACTTTGTAGTCTGCATCGTAAACGCCATCTGGACCGATGTCATCAGCGTAGGCTTCATCAGCGTAACCATCGTCTAGGTCGTCGTTGCCGTAGAGACTCTCGCCGTAAGTGCGCCTGGCAAACCGCTCTCCTTGCGGTGGCGGCTCGCCGTAGTCGTCAAAACTTTCCCAGCCCTGGTCGGGGTCTTCATATCTTGCGTTGCTGTCACGGTAGACTGCTCTATCGCCGTCTCTGTTGTCGGTCGGCTGAGTGTTCCATCCGCTCGCGATATCTTCCGCTAGTCGTCCGGCATTTGTCCCTACGTTACGACCAAAATTAAGCAGGCTCTTAGCCCCTTCTTCTAATCTAGAAGGCTCGTCCTCGCTGGTGTCCCAGCTGTTGATATGTTCTTTGGTTCGCCGCTGGCCCCAGTCGTCACCAATTGGTCTCTCCAGTACTTCGGGCTCATCCTCTCGATCTTTTTTTTTACCGAAAACAGACTTCAGACCGGCAATCGGCTGCTGCACAAAAGTACTGGCTATCGGATTGCCAGAACGCGTTGAATCGCTTGTAGGAGGTTGATTTGAAGCGTCATTTGCAGGTGTGTAGGTGCTGCTTTGCGGCTGAAAATAACTACTGGGTGGCTTAGCAGAACTGTCTTGAGCCATCTGTGAGTCCGCTGTCGGTGGCTCTGATACTGGCACACTAGAGACAGATGCTGGCGGTGTGTCCTGTACTGGCCTCTCTCGTACTGGCCTTTCTTGCGGCGGTGTAACAAACGGCGGCGCAACAGTTTCGGGCTCACTTACAAAGGCAGAAGAACTGCTGTAGCCTGTTGGCGGCGGTGAACTGAACGACGAATCACTAGGGCGTGAGTCTGGTAACGGGCTACTATCAGGGCTTTCTGGGTAGGGGACACGTCTGCCCATCGGCTTGTACTTACTTTCTGGCGGACGCCGCGTACCTACCAGCCCGTAAAAAATCAGCGTCAACAGCGTACCGATGCCAACCGTCGCCAAGATCAGCAAGCCCAGTGGCACTGCCGTCGCAACCGTTGTACCCAAAACCACTAGCGGCACTTCAGTCGCCAGGTTTTGTAAGGTTAAGATAGCCAGCATCGCTATCGTCAACAGGAAGACGATTATTCGGGGCATAGTTCAGTACCTCTTCAGTAAAATCATCTAGCGCCTACATACAGACTATCGCTTATTTACCGGCTTTTACTTTCCTTCCCACCGCCGCAAGGGCACACAGTCTATCGCGAGCTGATCCAGCGCTCTGGCAATGACAAAATCTACCAGATCATCAATGCTCTGTGGGTGATGATACCAGGCAGGTATCGCCGGTACAATGCGCACCCCAGCTTCTGCTAGCGTCGTAAGATTGCGCAGGTGAATGAGGCTAAGCGGCGTTTCTCTTGGGACGACGATGAGCGATCGCCCCTCCTTAATCTGCACATCAGCGGCCCGCTCTAGCAGGTCGGAACTAAGCCCGGCCGCTATCTTCCCGACGGTGCTCATACTACAGGGCATCACCACCATTCCCTGCGCCCGGTAAGACCCGCTGGCAATGCTCGCACCTACATTTCCCCACGCATGGCAACGCAACACTCCAGCTGTTTCAACGCCCGCCTGCTCGCGCCACCAAATCTGCTGCGGCTCAATCCCTACTGGCATCGGCGTGCCGTGCTCCTGCTGCCATACCTGCTGCGAAGCTCGCGAGGCGACGAGTTCTACGGTATAGCCTGCGGTGAGCAGATGCTTAACGGTGCGGACGGCGTAGATCATGCCGGAGGCACCGCTGACGCCGAGAATGAGTGGGAGACTACTCCTCTTCCCCATCACTACCCTCTTCCTCACTTGCTTCGCTACCACCACCTACCGCGACAAGGTCAATTTGCTGGCGATAGTAGTCAACGCTCTTGACCTGGACATCGACGCGATCGCCTAGTCGGTACTGCTGACGGTTCTTCCTGCCTACTAGCTTCTGCTGCCGTGAGCGGTATTCATACCAGTCGTCTTTGAGTGAGCTAACGTGTACGAGTCCTTCTACTAGCAGCTCTTCGAGTTCTACAAAGAAGCCGTAAGACTGAACGCCCGTGATCAGTCCCTGAAAGACTTCGCCGGTATGAGCCTGCATGAAGGCTGCTTTCTTGAGCCCCTCTAGGTCGGATTCGGCATCTTGAGCAATACGCTCGCGTTCGGTGAGCTTGATGGGTGCGCGTGACAGCTGCTCTTCTGTGTCCTGCTGTATGGCAGGGGGCAGGACGGCCCAGTTGATGTTGCCATGACAGGAGCTGTGGCGAAGGTTGACGCGGTCTTTGGAACGGGTAGAGCGGCGATCACGCCCGTGTTCAAAGACCGCATGCAGCAGACGATGCACCAGCAAATCGGCGTATCGTCTGCCGGGGGAGGTGAAGTGTGTGTAGGCTTCATCTAGTGCTAGGCCAAAGTGCTGACCCGGCTGAGCGCTGTACAGCGCAGGCTTAAGCGTCGCTAGCAGCAGGTAGGTCAGCACCTTTTCTGCTGGAGAGGTCGCAAACTGTTCGGTAAAGTTGCGATAGTCGCTGGAGCTTACCTCTTCAGCATCGCCTGGCTGAAGATCGAGATCCATGTTGTTGGCAAGCTTAACCAGCTCCTGTACGTCTGTTGGATCTGGCGTGCGGTGAACGCGGTATAGGCCCGGAATGCCTAGCTCCTTAATGTGCTTGGCGACGAGCTGATTGGCCAGCAGCATAAACTCCGTCACAATAATGCGCGCTGGCATCGCCGAGGAAACCACCATCGCCCCAAGTACACCTTCGTCGTCGTACTGGAACTTAGGTGAGAGATACTCGGCCAGTTCTTCTGCTTCGGGTGGAAAGACGTGATCGGGCAGGTTTAGCTCAAAAGAGCCGCGCTCGTGTCGTCTTTGCTTCACTTCTTGTGAGAGCTGATAAAGACTGTCGATGAGATCCATCACTGGCTCAAATTCTTCGATGTCGTCTTGAGTGACGCCGAGTTTCTCTAGCTCTTCGTCATCTTCACGCACCAAAATTGCCTGCGCCTGCTCGTAGCTTAGCTGATGCTCTACATGGACTACGCTGGGCTGAATTTCGTACTCAATGACCTGCCCGTCGTCATCTAGGGTGATGAGCACAGAAATACTCAGGCGATCTTTGTCTGGCAATAGAGCGCACAGCGCGTTGGGAATAGGCGGTGGCAGCATCGGTACTACTTCGTCGCCTAGATATACCGCTGTACCTCGGCGTCTAGCCTCGCGGTCGATAACGTCGCCCGGCTGAACGTAGTGCGACACATCAGAGATATGAACGCCCAGGCGGCGATAGCCATCATCTGTAATATCCAGGCTGAGCGCATCGTCAATGACTTTGGCATTGGGCCCGTCAATGGTAAGTACGGTCTGATCTTTTAGGGTGATACGCCCCTTCATGTCGGCTTTGCGAACGCGGTTTGGCAAGCCACGTGCGGCGATGAAGACCTCCTCCGAAAAAATGCGAGGCAAATCGTGCTTGCAGTAAACAATATCGATATCGGCGGCGTCTTCTGCGTTGCTGCCCAGTACCCGAGAGACCTTGCCCTGGGGAGGATATTGAGCGATAGGGTAGCGGGTGATTTCGACGTGAATAAGATGATCGTCCGCTTTGGATAAGTCATCTTCGCTTTCGGTGATATCTAGCTCAAAGAGCAGACGGTCGTCTAGCGGAATGGCTTTGAACTGCTTTTCTTCTTCGGTCTCAGCGTCTTCTACCTTGACCTTGGCGAGTACAGAGGAATTAGCCCGCTCCAAAATCAGCTTGACTTCTCCTTCAGGGCTGCGCCGACGGCTGCCGTCTTTGGTCACTTTCACTAGGACGCGATCGCCATTCCAAGCGGTATGCAGCTGCGACTCACGTACATAGATATCATCAGCACCCTCGTCGTCTTGAATGGCAAAACAAAACCCTTTACTAGAGCACCGCAGTTTGCCTTCAATGACGTCTTCATCTTCTACTTTGCGATATTTGCCTCGAGACTTTTCCAAAACATTGGTACGCTCAAGCGCATCGAGTGCAATCTGCAAATCTTGTGTAGCACTTCTCCCGCTACAGTTGAGCTTCTTTTCTAATGTTTTTACGGTGACTAATTTGTCGTTTGAAAAATTAGCGAGAAGTGACGCGATCGAAAATTCCATGCAGCGATGAATCCTTGAAATGAATCCGTAAGGTTCGAGAAAGTAACGTTTGAGAAAGTAAGGTTTGAAGAGATAAAGTTCGACAAGAAACAGCGATCTACTTCTTACAACCCTCTTATGGTTCCGTAAGAGGTAGATCGCTGTCAAATCTTTATTTTATCGGTCCCTTGAAAAAATGTGGGGCCTGGTGTATGGCTAGCGACGCTCGCCGGTAACAACGTAGGTGACTCGTTTGCCCACATTGGTTGCGTGGTCTGCAATTCGCTCTAGCGCTCGAATTACCAGCACCATCAATATAATAGGCTCGATAGATCCGTTTACCGGCTGCGCGTTAACCAGCTGCTGATAAATTTTATCGTAGTCGTCGTCGACAACATCGTCTTTGTGCTTAAGCTCTAAGCCAGCTTCTGGATCGAGTTCGGAGAGCGATCGCAAGCACAGTGCCACCATAGAGCGACACCGGTCTAGCATTGTCTCAATCTCGTACATGCAATCGTGAACAGGATAGGGAAACAGCTTAATAGCTGAGTTGCCAATACTCTTGGTGTAGTCTCCAATCCGCTCTAGGTCTCGCACCATTTGCATAAACGCGCTGACTAGCCGTAAGTCTTGCGTTACAGGAGCTTCCAAGCTTAAAAGTGTTGTGCAATCCACCTCTATCTGCCGATAAAGACTGTCAATCTCCTTATCTTGAATCGGAATTCTCTTAGCAGCGTCTAGATCTCGATTGCAAAGGGCCTCTCTTGCTAGCATGCATGAGTTCTCTACTAACGCGCCCATCCTAAGAACATCTCGCTGCACGCGAATAAGCCGACGGTCTAAGCCGGGTCGTCTCAGCTGAGAGCCTTGCTCGACGCTATCTAAAGAATTTGAGCCTAAAGAATTTGGATCTGAAGAATATGGGTATGGAGAACTGGGACTCATCATATCTCCGTTAAAAACAGCATTCATGCTGGAGATACTTGGGCTCGAAACTTCGGCGGCAGTAGATGGCGGAGCGCCTATACGCCAATCACTGTCAGGTTGATTCAATTGGAAAGAAAGAGGGCTTCTCATACAAGTTTATGTTTGGCTTTTATGCATGCTTTTTATGACCAAACAAAAAGTTATCTTATTTGGTATTGATAGTCGAAGCTGTCGCTTGATATACATTGAAGATGTTAAGCTAAAACTAGCTATTGCTATCAATTCTAGCTATTTGTTCGCTGGTTGCTATAGCGATCTATCAGTTCATATGGGACTGCGATCTTCCTATTTGTCGTAGGGAGCACTCGTGATAGCTGCTACGTGAATAACGCTCGTACGCGAAGATGTAACGGTTAGTAACTAAATCACCAACATAGCGACCAACTTGCGAAACAATTTATGTGTATTACCTCGCCAAAAATTGTAAAAGGATAGTAATCGCTATGGCTTTATCAGACACTCAAATTTTTCTTGCCCTAGGTCTTGCATTGATTCCTGGCTTTCTAGCACTCCGCCTAGCCACTGAACTCTACAAGTAAGCGGTTAAATGCTGGAACTGTAATTCCCACTCGTACAACCCACTTGTTCACCACGGACATCTCCTAAGAAACTAGCCCTACAGCTATTGCTTCCTAGGAGATTTTTCATGTTTTGAGCGACTTGCTGCGGCGACTTTCACCCCTAGCTGCGATCGCGCGCTGTTTGCCCGGACTCTAAAAAGTTATCTGAAGTACTTGCAAGATGGCGCAATACATTCATAATGTATGCCAGTGCCGACGTGGCCCGTAATTCTCCGGACGTTGTTTGTCCCAGAGTCCATTACAATCAGCTCGCTATTTTGGTGAATTTCGCTTTATGAACGCTGCTCAGCGCCCTGCCACCCCTCCGTCTAGTTCGCCACGCCAAGACGCTCTCCAGAACGATTCCATCCAAAAAGCCGTTGCCAAGAAAGCTTCCTCTCATCCGCACCAGCGTGCTTACGCGCCAAAGCGTGTTCCCTATGCAGGTGCGCGTCAGGCGATCGCCTTCGAATCTTCTGTCAAGCTCACCGTAAATTTACTGCTAGCTATCGTAGCGACCACCACCATCGCCAAGCTAGTTCCCTACTATCAGTTGCAGCAAGACCGTTTGGATACGCTACAGCTGTCTGTAACAGATGCTAAGCAACGCAATGCTGAACTGCGATCGCAGTTCGACCGTAACTTTGACCCGGCCCAGTCTGGCCGCATCATGCAAGAGCAAAGCGGCATGGCCTATCCCAACCAAAAGCAAATTATCTGGACTAAGCCCATTGAGGGCCAGTAGGTAAGCGAGTAAGTAAGGCCGTCAGCTAGTAGTAAATCAAGCGTCACAATCCTGGTAACGATACAATCGAGACGTAACCGTTTTCTCAGTTGTGTAAGGAATACCAGTGGTTGATGCTGCCTCAGATCAGAACCTCGATTTTGAGTTTGATTCGATAGAAGATGCACTCGTAGATATGGCTGCGGGGCGTGCGATCGTGGTCGTTGACGACGAAAATCGCGAGAACGAGGGAGATGTGATTTGCGCCGCGCAGTTTGCCACACCAGACCTGATCAACTTCATGGCAGTAGAGGCCAGAGGGCTAATCTGCATAGCGATGACTGGCGACCGGCTAGATGAGCTGGACCTGCCGCTGATGGTCACTAGCAGCCCATTTGAAGACGAAAATGAACAGACGGCCTTTACGGTTAGTATTGATGCGTCGCTCGAACTTGGCGTTACCACGGGTATCTCGGCTGAAGACAGAGCGCGAACAATCCAGGTTGCCATTAACTCAAAGGCTAAACCTAAAGACTTACGGCGACCCGGCCATATTTTCCCTCTGCGTGCCAAGGAAGGCGGCGTACTCAGACGCGCTGGACATACTGAGGCGGGCGTAGATCTCGCTAGGCTGGCTGGACTGTATCCAGCGGGCGTCATCTGTGAAATATCTAATGCTGATGGCTCTATGGCCCGCCTGCCGGACCTTGTAGGCTATGCCAAACAGCACAACATGCGGCTAATTAGCATTGCCGACCTGATTAGCTATCGGCTGCGACATGAGCGCTTTGTAAAGCGTGAGGCGATCGCCGCTATGCCGTCAAAATTCGGCGACTTTCAGGTATATGCCTACCGAAATGAGCTAGATGGCTCTGAGCACGTCGCCCTAGTCAAAGGCGATCCCACCACATTCAAAGACGAGCCCATCATGGTGCGGATGCACTCTGAGTGCCTAACGGGAGACGCACTGGGCTCGCTGCGCTGCGACTGTCGCATGCAGCTACAGGCCACGCTAAAAATGATTGAAAATGCGGGTAAGGGTGTTGTTGTATATCTGCGTCAGGAGGGCCGGGGAATCGGTCTGGTAAATAAGCTTAAAGCCTACTCTTTGCAGGATATGGGCTTGGATACGGTGGAGGCAAATGAGCGTCTCGGCCTGCCAGTCGACCAGCGAGATTACGGTATGGGTGCCCAAATTTTAATGGATTTAGGAATCGGTCGGTTTCGGCTAATTACGAACAATCCACGTAAGATAGCGGGTCTGAAGGGCTACGGCTTAGAGATGGTAGACCGCGTGCCGCTGCTGATTGAAGCTACGACCTACAATGCCAACTACCTAGCGACAAAGGCTGAAAAACTAGGGCATTTCTTGCTCCAAACCTATCTGATCACAGTAGGAATTCAGTGGCGCGATCGCCTTGAGCCTATCGAGGAGAGTCCTCAAAACGACGATCCGCTCTATTCTCAGCGCGAGCCCATCACCGCGCGATACGAACAGCTTGAAAGGCTACGCAGCCTTGCGCACAAGCACGGTTTGCTGCTGCAAGAAGAAGCCCGCTCTGTTGCGGTGGCCGTATTTGGCCAAATGCCGCTTATCGTTCACCTCGGCCTAGACCAGGCGGGCCTAGCTGATGAGCACTGGTATAAGAAGTGTGACCATCCTTATGTAGATGCGATCGCCGCACTCCTCGATGAACTACTCAGCTGGCAAGACATCGAGCAGCTAGAATTTCTCGTCTCCAACGGCAGCGATCCCTTCACCCAGCTCCAAGTCCGGCTAGATCGACAGATTCTTCCCTGGACGCCGGGTGACGGTAAAACAAACGTGATGACCAGCGACATTTGCCAGCAGCTAGAAACGCAGCGTATTTACGTATTTTCTCCGCACGCGGCGGCAGTGTAAAAAAAGAGACCGCAGGAATTATTCAATTCCTGCGGTCTCTTTTTGTATCTGTGAAATTCAAATAGGCGATCGCTATTATAGCTACGGCTCAACTCGTCCTAACTGGCTAGGTAGCTGAGGCGGCGTGCTCGGCGAGGCTATCGTGGGAAGCTCCTGCCGACGGGCAATAACAGCTCCTTCTATAGCTGCAATCGCGCGCACAAACTGTGCGTCGGCGTTGGTACCACGTAGCGCAGGATTAGTGTCTAGCGCTCTTTGCTCTTGAGCGCTCAGCGTGACATTGATATCGGGTGTGATGCCTCTACTGCTGATATCTGTACCATCAGGCGTGTAATAGTGCGCGACGGTAACCGCAAGGCCGGAGCCGTCGGAAAGCCCATGCAAGCTCTGTACGAGCGCCTTGCCATAAGTAGGATTGCCTACCACCACAGCGCGGTTATTATCACCGAGTGCGCCAGTCACAATCTCGCTAGAGCTGGCCGATTGACCGTTGACTAGCACAGCCATGGGTAGGTCTGTCACTGCTGTACGGTTTGCGGTAATTTCGTCGCTGTGCCCATCTCTGTCAACGGTTCGCACGATGCTGCCTCTAGGTAGCCACATCCGACTGATTTCAATACTGGCCTGCAAAAGCCCACCCGGATTACCACGTAAATCGAGGACGAAAGCCTCTGCATTCTGCTCTGTGAGAGTATCAATAGCCTCACGCATTTGTTCAGCTGCGTGAGCGCTAAATTCATCTAGGCGAATGTAGCCAACCGCAACACCACTCTCTCTGTGCAGCTCGGAGCTGACCGTTGGTACCGAGACAACCTCACGCGTGAGAATCAGCGTTTCTTCGCTGCCATCTTGACGCCGTAGCGTGAGCGATAGCTGACTGCCGCTATCGCCTCTGATAATTTGAGTCGCATTCTCTACTGACAGATTCCGCGTTGAGCGCCCGTCGATGATGAGAATTTCGTCACCAGTGACGATACCCGCTCTTTCGGCCGGAGAGTTGCCTAAGATGCTATTGATGACTAGCCCTTGATTGCTCTCTCGAATGCGAATGCCAACACCGGAGACTTCGCCAGCGGTCTGCTCTGTAAGGGCTGAGTACTGCGCGGGATTAAGAAAACGAGTGTAGGGATCTTCTAGGCGGCGCAATACTCTGCGCAGCTCGCTGTAGGCTTCATCGCGGGAAGTATATTCACCGTTCAAGAGGGTTTGGCGAACGCCAAGCCAGTCCACCCGATTGAAGTCGGCATCTACATACTCTTGATAGACCAGCTGCCAGGCTTCGTCTAGAACCGTTTTATGACTGTTTCGAAAGCTAGAAGCATTTGCACTTTGGGCTGTGCTAGGCGCAATACCGGTCACCATGGCCGGTAGCAGTAACGCCACAGCAGCAACCGAGCAGTGTTTCAACAGGCTTAGAGCACGGTCAGTGTTTTTCATTTAAGCAAGCAGCGGCAAAGAATTAATAAGAGTAATGCGGAAAATATAAAAGCTATTAGAGACGGAGGAAAAAAGCTGTCTAAAAAGCTGTCTTTAGAGCGATGGGTCAGTAAAGCATACACAGATAGATATTGATATGCTCACAAGACACCATCAAGAAGAGATGAATATTACGTTAAGTCTAGATAATATTGATCGTCGATTATCTTCACGGTGATCGAAACTTAAGAAAGTCTAGAAATGTAACGTAGTTGTAGAATGCGCGTGGCTGACGAATGCTTGCACGTGTCCATATTAATAGATGCTTGATTTTGCGACACCGTAACAATGACCAGCTTGTTAACTGCTCTACGGTATTTATAAGGAGTTAGATCGCAAAAAGTATACGCGTCTCAATCGAGAGTCCTTGTTTATGCATAGCTATATTCCACCGAGCCGTTTTTTCCCGTACCTTAGCTGGACTCAGGTGGACGGCCTGCTAGATAAAGCAAATACTTTGGTAATTCAGCCGATTGGCGCGATTGAGCAGCATGGCCCTCATTTACCGCTAGTGGTGGACTCAGCGATCGCAACTGCCGTGGTGGGCAAAGCACTATCGCAGCTAGATGAAGCGATTCCTGCCTACGCACTGCCGCCGCTCTGCTATGGCAAGTCGAATGAGCACGCTCAGTTTTCAGGGACGGTAACCCTGAGTGCTACAACTCTGATGTCGGTGCTGCTGGAGATGGCCGAAAGCCTCTACAAAGCCGGATTTCGCAAGCTATTGCTGGTCAACGGTCACGGCGGTCAGCCTCAAGTTTTGGACATTGTGGCGCGCGATCTGCGCGAACGGCATGCCGATTTTATGGTGTTTCCTCTATTTGTATGGGGTGCGCCGCATGAGGCGGAAAGTATTGTGGGCAAGGCCGAATATGAGCAGGGAATTCACGCAGGGGATGTGGAGACGAGTGTGATGCTGGCACTGATGCCTGAGCAGGTCGATATGGCGAAAGCGGTGCGATCGCTGCCGGACAACTTCCCGCCGGGTAGCCTGCTGAGTTTGGAAGGGCGACTGCCGACCGCATGGCTAATGAACGATTTGAGCCGCAGCGGTGTAGTGGGTGATGCGACGGTAGCGACAGCGGAAAAGGGAGAGGCAATTTTAGCGTCGGTAGCGGCAGGCTGGGTAAAGGTGTTTGAAGAGATTTATCAATTTGGGGGATTGCAAGCTCAAGAATGGATACAGCGGGGCTAGATAGCGGTACATTAGGGCCGAAGTGAGGAGTGGAATAATGGACGCTGCGGCAAATGCTGAAACGGTCGATAGGTCGGATGCTGATGAAAAGACTGGCTTAATAACGCTGGCGGTAGATATCGGTGGCAGCGGTTTGAAGGCGCTGCTGCTAAATGAGCAGGGTGAGGCTGTAGATGAGCGCGATCGCATTAAAACGCCGAATCCCGCAACTCCCGAAGCGGTGATGTCCGTTTTGCAAGAATTGGTGAGCAAAAAAGCAGACTTTGATCGAGTGTCGGTTGGGTTCCCAGGTGTGATCCGCAAAGGCGTGGTGTACACAGCGGTGAATCTGCATCCTGACTGGTGCGAGTACGACTTAGCGAGTGAGTTCTCTCAGATGGTCGGTAAGCCGGTGCGCGTGGCAAACGATGCCGACTTACAGGGGATGGGCGCGGTTGTGGGTGACGGTGTAGAGCTAGTGATGACCCTAGGTACGGGTATTGGCGGTGCGCTATTTACCGATGGCCATATTGTGCCGAACTTTGAGCTAGGGCATTTTCGCTTTCGTAAGGGGGAGACCTACGAAGAGCAGCTAGGCCGAGCCGCGCTGAAGAAGGTGGGACAGAAGGTCTGGAATAACCGGCTGCTGAAGGCGATCGCATCGCTTTCGCGGGTGCTGAACTACGACCACCTGTACATTGGCGGCGGTGAGGTGAAGCAGATTGAGGTGGAGCTACCGGAGAATGCGGTGGTGGTTTCTAACGTGCTGGGATTGCTAGGTGGGATTAAGCTTTGGGATGAGCTTTCTTGAAGAACAGGCCGCTTTCTGTACAGATGCCGTCTAGAGGAATGTCCCAGTCGTCTTTAGGCACTTGAGGAAGGCGGGCGTATTCAAATACGATGCCGACGGTGGTTTTGTTTTGCCAGGTGCGATCGCCAAGCATGCGGTCATAAAAGCCGCCGCCATACCCTAGCCGGTAGCCGTTGATATCACAGGCAACGCAGGGCACCAGAATAAGGTCGACTTTGTAAGGCTCAACTAGAGGTGATTTGGGGTGGGGCTCTATGATGCCGTAGGTGCCTGGGCTCAGCGGCCACTGGCTAGTAGGAAACCAGCGGTGCCAAATGAGCTTTTTGCCTTCGCAGCGAGGCAGGCCCCAACTCCTTTGCTGAGCCAAAAGCGGGCCGAGGTCTGGTTCGCCGTTGAAGCTGCAATAGGCCAGAGTCGTCTGCGCTCTTCGAAAGCCCTCCCATTTGCGAAGGTGCTCGCAGATGCTGCGTGATTTTTCTTGACGGATGCGATCAGGCATCGACTGTCGAGCTTTTAATAGCGCCCGGCGCTGAGATTTTTTATCCATAGAATAAAGAGCAGGCTGCCTACAGGCGCTGTCTGTAGAGACAGACTATCTTTGCAATCACCTGCTTAGCATTCAGATCATCTGTGACGATTTCTATGGCGTCGTCTGCTTTTTTGAGCGGGGAGACGGCCCGATTGCTGTCTGTATAGTCACGCCTTGCGATCGCACTGGTCAGCGCTTCTATCGTCGGCAGCTCCGTATCGGTCTCGACGGTCTGCGAGCCCACTTGCGCCGCGACCAAATCTCGATAGCGACGCTGCGCCCGTTCGTTGACAGAAGCGGTGAGATAAATCTTGAGCTCCGCCTGAGGAAATACTTTAGTGCCAATGTCTCGACCGTCGGCAACAATACCGCCCCGCACGCCGTATTGCTGCTGCTGCTCTACTAGCTTGCTGCGAACGGCAGCTTGAGCCGCGATGGTAGAAACCTGGGTTGTGACGCTAGCGCCGCGAATAGCCTGAGTGACGTCTTCGCTATTCACCTTAACTTGAGGCGGCTGAGGCCTATCGTCCTGAACGTTAGCGACAAGCTGAATATGACAGCGGGGCAGTAGCCTGGCAACTGTTTCTTCATCCGCTGGATCGACATTCTGTTGAAGAACGTACCAGGTGAGCGCGCGGTACATAGCGCCAGTATCTAGATATAGAAGACCTAGCTCGTGGGCTAGCTGGCGAGCGACGGTGGATTTGCCTGCACCTGCGGGACCGTCGATAGCAATAATAGGCGTGTGCTTGCTATCAGTAGCAGACACGGCGGCAGAACTCTGTTGTGGATGGCTCAAGATTATATTGTCGAGGAGACGTGCGGTTTGACTGATGGCATTTGGGAGCGGTTTTTCTGTAGGGTCTGGGTCTACGTAGGCTGCGATCGCAAGCAAACCCACACTCTCTACTACCGGCAGCGGTTTTAGTGTATCAGGGTGCACCAGGCTCAGGTAGTCCAGACGAACGTCTAGTTCAGTATCGAACACGGTCTGAGCGATGCGGAGCAGTGCTTCAGCGTTTCTTTCTCCCTGTGCAAAAGCCGCTTCAGCTGCTCGAAGACTACGATTTAAAACAGTGGCCCGCTGCTGGCCTCGCTCGCTAAGGTATCGATTACGAGAGCTAAGGGCCAATCTATTCTCTTCGCGCACGATAGGGCAGACAACAATGTCTGTAGGCAGATTTAAGTCTGTTTTTATCCGCCTGATGATAGCGACTTGCTGAGCGTCCTTTTGCCCAAAGTAGGCACGAGTGGGCCGAACGATGTTGAGCAGTTTGGTAACGATGGTGGCAACGCCTTGGAAGTGAGTAGGCCGAGAACGACCACACAGCGTATTTACCATATCTACAGGTGGCACTACCTGAGTGACAGCTGATAAATTGGGCCGAGGTGTACCGTAAAGTTCCTGAGGCGGTGGCATAAATATGGCATCTACGCCAGCGGCCTGGCAAAGCGCTGAGTCTTCCGCTTGCGGGCGCGGGTAAGCACCAAGGTCTTCATTGGGAGCAAACTGTAGAGGGTTGACGAAAATGCTGACGATGACAATGTCATTTTCCTGGCGCGATCGCTCTATTAAGCTGAGGTGACCCGCATGTAGCGCACCCATCGTAGGCACTAACCCAATACTGCGGCAGCCCAAGGTTTGTAGATACTGACGTAGCGCCGCAAGCGTGTTGAATAGCTGCATACATCGACCTCCTCAAAAACTCAGTAGTTATGATTATCAACACCGTTGCTAGCGCTAGTGTTGCAGATGCCGTCATACAAAAAGGCCCTCCTACAGCTGTAGAAAGACCTTTTTGCTAGCTTTTCTGGCCACTTTAACTCGGCGTTTTCAGTCAGCTTTTTTTCACAGGCGGTAGCCTAGTACAAAACATCCAGCTGAACTGTGCCAACACCAGAGCTAGTGAGGCCAATTTGGTCCGCAGCGCCTCTAGACAAATCGATGATGCGACCGCCCGAATAAGGTCCCCGGTCGTTAATCCGCACTGTGACCTGCTGACCGGTGTAGAGGTTTGTGACCAATACCCGTGTGCCGAAAGCCAGCGTGCGGTGAGCCGCTGTGATGTCGTACTGGTTGTAGACTTCGCCGCTGGCGGTGAGCCTGCCGTGGAAGCCAGGACCGTACCAGGACGCGCCGCCGACATTGCTGTATGCGATCGCAGGCGTAGGCGCTACCGCAACTACTGGCTCCGGCTCTGGCTCAGGCAGTCCCTCAATTTCTGTAACCGGCTCTGCTTCGCCGATTAGCCTACGGAGGCGGTTGGTCACCTGCAAGGCATCTTCAGCAGCATCTTCGGTGGTATCCGCCAAGATGGTACGGCTGTCCAATGCGATCAGGTCTTCGTCGTTGAGCGTGACGATGTAACCATCGGTCTCTTCCTGCCAGCGAACGGAGAGTGCTTCTGCATCTAGCGCTTCCGGGTCGAGCTGCATACCGAGTTCAATAGCTCTCAAAACCGGATCGTTTTCAGCAGAGGCATTCAAAATACCGCCGGACCCTGCGCCCTCAGCTTCCACAGAAGCTGAGAGATCGCTAGTGGCAAGAGATATCGCATCGTTGCTGTTGGAAAGACTGTCGACTTCAGTGCCAATGAATGTCAGCACAGGAATGTCTTTAACAAAAAGGGTGGCGGCTTGCCTACCGTCGATAGCGTGAGGATATACGGTGACATCTTCACTGAGCGCAGGGGCTAGATCCGTACTTCGGACCACGCCTGGTTGCTGCGTAGGCTGTGCAGACTTGAGCTCAGATGACTCGATTTCTGAAGCTGCATTAGCTTCGATGGATTCAACATTTTTATTAGCTGTTGATTGCTGTGTAGGCTGCGCACCCGCCAAGGTTGCGCCTACACCGGACAGCAGAAGGGCTGCTGCAAAACCAGTCGTTAGCTGTTTTGTGATTGAACCGTTAGAAAGCAAAGACATAATCGGCTACATCGCAACAGTTCGGGCGTCAGGTTTTAACTGCGGGCCACTGATATGAACTGTTGTTTTACTAGAAGCGCTTAACCTCAAACTCGAATTTGTGTGAACAACCGTAATCTACACGACCAAATCTAGGCCCATATCCGAATATTTTCTAAGTTCACGTCCTTAAGAAGCTTCACGAAAACTTCATAAAAATCTTGAAATGACGAAATGTAAAGGCCTTGCTGGCTTCGTAGATAGGCTGTAAACATTCCGTAATACTTATCTTCTAGCCACTTTGTTATCTAGATAACTAATTAATGAAGTCTGATATTTGGTGTGCATAGTGGAATAGTATTTTTTGGACTATGCAATTAAGTGCATAAAAAAGTTTACTTTATCTACCTTTAGACAGAGCTTACATCTGACTCCAGTTTGAATGTTTTTGTTTTTGGGGACGACTTTTTGCTGCAAAAATAGGGTGTTGATCGTGTGAATAAGGCGTTTACACACTAGGTGTGGATTTTGATGCCTGCCGCGAAAGAACGTAACGCTTCATGTAGCGTCCCTCTGAGTGTTTACTCGGAGGCGCTGACCGCTTATTTGTGTGTCTGTGGCGCTTGGTTCGGTCAGTCGATAGACGTGTCATTTCAATGTTTTGACGTTTGATCTTTAGAGGAAGTGTGAGCGATGGACTATCGGCAGGCAGGTGTAGATATTGAGGCAGGACGAGCGTTTGTCGACCAGATTAAAGGCATGGTAGATGGCACCCGTCGGCCTGAGGTACTGGGCGCGCTAGGCGGATTTGGTGGCTGTTTCGAGCTGCCCAGCGGCTATAGTAAGCCGGTGCTGGTATCGGGCACAGACGGTGTAGGTACGAAGCTGAAGCTGGCGCAGGCGTTGAATCGGCACGATACGGTGGGCATTGATCTGGTGGCTATGTGTGTGAATGACGTACTGACGATTGGCGCGGAGCCGCTATTTTTCTTGGACTATCTGGCGACGGGGAAGCTAGCGCCTGAGCAGTTGGCGGATGTGGTAGCAGGGGTAGCAAGTGGCTGCACGACGTCTGGCTGTTCGCTGCTAGGCGGAGAAACGGCGGAGATGCCGGGGTTTTATGCGCCGGGAGAGTACGACCTGGCGGGCTTTTGTGTGGGGATTGTAGAGAAAGACCGGATGCTGGACGGGTCGCAGGTCGCGGTGGGCGATCGCATTATCGGTCTGGCCAGTAGCGGTGTGCATAGCAATGGGTTTAGCCTGGTGCGCAAAATTGTGGCGGAAGGTGAGCGAGAAGCTGGCAGGCCGCAGGGCTATAGCTGGGAAGAGAAGCCGGCAGAATTGGGCGGTCAGTCTCTAGGCGAAGCGCTGCTGACCCCGACGCAGCTGTATGTAAAACCCGTGCTGGCGGCGCTTAGGTCTGAGCTAACGATTCACGCAATGGCGCACGTTACTGGCGGCGGACTGCCGGAGAATTTGCCGCGATGCCTGGGCGAAGGGCTCGCAATTCAGCTGATTGCAGACAGCTGGCCAGTACTGCCAGTATTTGACTGGTTGCGCAAGGCCGGTAATGTCAGCCTGTCGGATATGTTCAATACCTTTAATATGGGAGTTGGTTTCGTGGTGATTGTGCCATCTGAAATGACGACGGCAGCGTGCGAATTCTTTCAAACAGAAGGCATTGCGGCCTACGACATTGGCAAGGTGGTCGCTGGATCAGGAGAATTGCTAGGATTGCCGACGCTTTAGAACGGACCGAAGAACGGACTGAGGTTGGCTCGGTTATCTATATATATATAAGAGAGGTTTTTGAGTTGAGTTTGAATAAAGGAAATAGTCAGCCGGTTTTTATTGCTGCGATCGCAACCGTCGTCGCTTTAATACTGGCAAGCAGCTTCGTGATTATCAATCCGGGGCAGGCGGGCGTACTCAGCGTACTGGGCTCGGCTCAAGACGGCGTACTGCTTGAGGGTATTCACCTCAAGCCACCGTTCGTATCGTATGTAGATATGTACGATATCACCGTGCAGAAGTTTGAGGTTCCAGCTGAGAGTTCGACAAAAGACTTGCAGGACCTTAAGGCGCGGTTTGCGATTAACTTTCGCCTAGACCCAATGAAGATGGTAGAGATTCGCCGTAAGCAAGGTTCGCTGGCCAATATCGTCAACAAGATTATTGCGCCGCAAACGCAGGAGTCTTTTAAGGTCGCGGCAGCTCGGCGTACGGTTGAGCAAGCGATTACCCAAAGGGCAATCCTTAAGGAAGATTTCGACGATGCTTTGGCACTGCGCTTGGAGAAGTACGGTATCGAAGTGCTCGATACGAGTGTGGTCGATCTGACGTTTTCACCTGAGTTTTCGCGAGCGGTGGAAGAAAAGCAGATCGCAGAGCAGAGAGCGCAGCGGGCTGTGTATGTAGCGCAAGAAGCTGAGCAAGAAGCCCAGGCAGAAATTAACCGAGCAAAAGGCCGAGCCGAATCGCAAAGGCTGATCGCCGATACCCTAAAGGCGGCAGGCGGTAAGATGGTGCTGCAAAAAGAAGCGATTGAAGCCTGGAAAGCTGGTGGCGCGCAGATGCCTCGTGTGCTGGTGACAGGTGGAGACACAGGGGGTGTGCCGTTTATCTTCAATCTGGAGAAAGGAGACCAATAATCTAATGGCTAAGACAATGTTGCCTCTGCTGTAGATATGTAAAAGGCCGCAACCCCAATCGAAGGGTTGCGGCCTTTTATCGCTAACGGCGTAAGTTTAGATACCGGTTACTCGCTAGCTGCAACGTTTTTGGTGATGTCTTTCGCCATATCTAAGTAGTCGTCTGGATCGCTATCGCCAGGACTATCAATGTTATCGACTTTACCTGTGCCACCACCTGTGCTCCGCGCACTACCGCCTGTGTCCTGCGCGCTACCACCTGCGCTTGCGTCCTCTCGGTTTACAGGATTAGGATCGCTAGACTGGGTGCCCGAACCGTTTTCGTTGTCTTGGGCAATGTCGTATTCTTTGTCAAAATCCGTACTAGCAACGTCTGCTTTGGCTCTTTTGCTAGTTTTTTCGTCAGTGCTAGCCATGTCTTCTTGGAGCTGCTTGACTTCTTGAGGAATGTTGTTAGGGTCTGTCATGGGCTTCATTATAAAATTCAATAGTTACAGCGTAGAGAGCGAGAAATGCGATCGCTGTGTACCGAACGGTGGAAACTGCCGAGCCTCAAGACAGAAGTTAGCCAGAGCATTAACCAGAGCGCTAGACTAAGAGCAGAGTTTAAGAAATGTAACGGTCCATGGTTGGCAGTAGCGAAGCGAAGAAGGTAGTGGTGATTGGGGCTGGAATTGGTGGCCTCACAGCGGCGGCCTTGTTAGCGCATCGGGGTTACGCCGTAAAAGTATTTGACCAGGCGATTGTGCCGGGCGGCTGCGCATCTACCTTTAAGCGTCGTGGATTTACCTTTGATGTGGGTGCGACTCAAGTCGCTGGGCTAGAGCCCGGTGGCATTCATCATCAGATATTTGAAGCGTTAGAGATTGAACTGCCGCCTGCAAGTGAGTGTGACCCTGCCTGCGCAGTATTTCTGCCAGGTGAGAAAGAGCCGATTAGCGTGTGGCGCGATCCGCAGAAATGGAAGGCAGAAAGAGAGCGACAGTTTCCGGGCAGTGCGCCGTTTTGGGCCTTTATGAAAGCGCTGTTCGACTATAGCTGGCGATTTCAGCAGCGAGATCCGGTGCTGCCGCCTCGCAGTCCCTGGGATATTTTTCAGCTGGTGATCGCTTTGCGCCCTGATACGCTGCTGACGGTGCCTTTCACCTTTTCAACGGTCGGAGAGATTTTGCGAGGGTACGAACTGTACAACAATCGGCGACTGCGGACTTTTTTGGATATGCAGCTGAAGCTGTATTCGCAAACGACAGCGGACAAAACAGCGGTGCTGTACGCTGCGACGGCGCTGGGTGTCTCACAGTCTCCGCACGGACTGTTTCATCTGAAGGGAAGTATGCAGGTTTTAAGCGATCGCTTGGTCGAATCTCTTGAACGAGACGGCGGTGAGCTGCACATGCGCCACAAAGCAGAAGCTGTGGAAGTAAAGGATGGAAAGCCGACTCAGGTAAAAGTAACAAACAAGAAAGGAGACACCTGGTTAGAAGCAGCTGACCACGTTGTTGCTAATGTAACCGTACAGAATCTTGTTCGACTGGTAGAAGATGGCAAGATGAAAGGCTACAAGAAGAGAGTGAAAAAGCTAGAGCCTTCGTCTGGCGCGTTCGTAATTTATCTGGGTGTAGAACAATCTGCTGTGCCCGAAAATTGTCCACCCCATCTGCAATTTTTATACGACTATGACGGCCCGATCGCAGAGAATAATTCTCTTTTTGTTTCAGTAAGCCGTGAGGGAGACGGTCGGGCTCCAGAGGGAAAAGCGACAATTATTGCGTCTTCTTTCACCGAAGTGCAGCAGTGGTACGACTGCGATGAAGAAGGATATAAGGCAATGAAGGAGAGATACACTCAAGAAGCGATCTCTCGACTGAAAGATTACTTTGACTTGAGACCAGAGCACCTAGTGCACGTAGAGGCCGCTACGCCAAGAAGCTTTGAAACCTTTACCGGGCGAGAGAATGGTATCGTGGGCGGTATTGGCCAGCAGGTGCCAACCTTTGGTCCATTCGGGTTCGCAACCAGGACGCCAGTTAAGAATTTGTGGCTGGTAGGTGACAGCACACATCCTGGTGAGGGAACAGCAGGCGTGAGCTATTCAGCGATGACAGCAGTTAGGCAGATTGAGGCGGGCGAGTAGCCGCTAGTAGGACACCTTGAGGCCACTATTCCTGTATTGTTTGACCTATGATTATTCGCCACGACGTTGATCCGGCACTGTATCTCATAGCGCCAGACACATTTCCTGCCGTCTTTGCTGTCGATAGCACTCAGCAGGAAGTGCAAATCGCCTACGACCAAATCGACGAGCTGTTAAAGCCTAGCCTGCTACCTCTAGTGCAAGCTGAGCCTGAGGTTTTTACCCGCTACGACGGGATGGGAATGCTGATCGCGCCACTCTGGGTTTTGAGCGCAGCTCATGTTGCAACAGAACTATCGCTAGAAAATGCTATCGAGATAGGCGGGGTGTCTCACACTGTTGAGAAAATCTTCTTGCATCCGGGCTTTCGTAACTATAGCGAAATAGAAATGGCAGAGAACGATATTGCTTTAATTCAGCTAAAACAGTCTGTTGAGAACGTCTCACCGCTCCTTTTGTATGCTTCAAAAGACGAGGTGGGAAGGACGGTCACTTTTGTAGGTAGAGGAGACTTTGGTACTGGATTGACAGGGCCAGATAGCGTAGATGGGAAGATGAGAAAAGCAACTAATCAGGTTGAGGAAGCAGATGACCAGTGGCTGATGTTTAGGTTTGATGCGCCGCCGGAGTGTGCTGAGCTAGAGGGAATTTCGGGCCCAGGAGATAGTGGGGGACCGGCTTTGATTCAGATGTCTGAGGGGTGGGCGATCGCAGGCGTTAGTTCTGGACAAGGTAGTTCGAGCTTTGGTGAAGGTCATTACGGTGTGTGGGAGTACTACACTCGCGTTTCTTTTCAGCTGGACTGGATAGAATCAGTCGTGGGGACCGGGCTGCTGCGCTAGTGTGAGGGACTGTCAGTGGGTAGCGCTATCGGGAGTCTCTCCCGTAACAAGCCAGGCTCGGTGGGTTAGTGCCTTTCTCGTAAGATGACTCTGCCATTACTTTTCTCGGCTGGTGGAGTTCTGAAAATGTTCTAGTTGCTGAAGCAGACTGAGGTAGTCGGAAGTTTAAAACGTGTAAAACTTAGTCGTTATCCGACCATTGCGCTTGTTCGAGCATAGCAAACAGCCGGTTACTCACTGACGCGACCAAGGGTATTTCGCAGTAGATAACTTCCTCTATTTTGATGCGACCTCAATTTTGTACGAAGTCGTTGCCAATTCAGTAGACGTCGCGATGGTCCAGCTAGATCTCACGCGAGACGATTACTAAAGTTTTTCTTGTCCGAAGTCCTGAAATCAGAGAAAAAGCTGATTCTTCCTTTAAAGGAGTAATTTCAGTCAGGTGTATACCGATAACATTTCTCATCTTTTGTATGGGAATACTTAAAGTAGGTTGACAGAAAACATCAAGCGAGTAGGAATCAAAATTCTGTTGAGCGTAGCAGTTACAGGGCTCATAGGTTCTATCCCATGTGTTGGTCCGATACTAAAACCCCTCGCACAACTTCTAAAAACATCTATGGCAGCTTCAAGCGTCGGTATTGCAAGTAATCCTGATCAAGTTCTTCTAGAGGGAGATATGAGCTTTCTAGAGATGATAGTACATGGCTTTTTTGAGATTTTGATAAAGACGTTGAATACCGCTCTTGGTGAGCAACATAGTACTCCTGCCTTCGCTTAGTCTCACAAAATACAGTCTAAATAGTTTTAGTGGGTGAAGCAAAAGACAGCAGCCAAACTGTTCTAGGCAATCAACGTTACTAGTTAAAGCAAACAGTACTATCACAATAGAAAACCAGAACAGCACGTTAAAGGAAAAGTTGTCAAAACTGAATGCGCAGGAAAAGAAAGAGAGTCTGACTAACGATGAAAGGAATCAATTTCTCTCCTTGTTGAAAAGGCCATTGGAAATGGATACCATCAGCCCTGACAATGCCCAACAGCTTATTACATTAGTCGAGAGTGGCCAAATGTCTGTTAAGGAGGCTAGTTCTCTAGTGAATGACCTAGTTTCTGAGAGCTGAACATAGTCTGCTTTTTCAGTTCTATATACAAAAAGAGCGATGGTAAGCTCTATTGCTCTTTTATCGTTCATGAACACGCATATGAACAAATTCTCGGCTTGTCAAAAAGGTCGCCAACCAAAATTTCTACGTCATCAAACAATTTAAACAGTTGGGAGGATTCATAATCAGCTCGCTGTGCATCGTAGATTGAACACTAGGGGCTGCTATCTCCGTAAATGTACTACACAGAACATGCATTGAATACTGCACACACTGTCAGCATTGAATTGCCAGAAGATCTGGTTCAGGAAGTGCTTTCGCCAGATAAGAAACGTATTTGCTGATAGCTCTGATTTTACTGTCTTCAGTGTAAGTGCTGCATACAAAAAGAGGGTTGACAAACTATTTGCCAGCCCTCTTTTTGTTGCGCTTTAAGTTTAGTGATCTACCATTAGCGATCTACCAGAGATATAGCAGGATGAAGAGAATAATCCAAATGACGTCAACGAAGTGCCAATAGAGTTCTACGGCTTCAATACCGAAGTGATTTTCGCTGGAGTAGTGCTGTGGGTCGCGGTTGCGCCAGAGGACGGCGAGCATCAACAACAGACCGACAAATACGTGGAGGCCGTGGAAGCCGGTGAGGACGTAGAAGGTGCTAGCGAAGAGGTTGTCTCTAAGGCCGAACTCTAGATTGGCGTACTCGTAGCCTTGTCCGAGTAAGAAGATTGCGCCCATGACTGCCGTTAGACCGAACCAGGTGAGAACGCCTTTAGAATCGTTCTGCTTGGCGGCGGTGTCGGCCTTATGAATGACGAAGCTACTGGAGATAAGGATGAGTGAGTTGATGCCAGGAAGCAAAAGCTCTAGCTCGGGTGTGCCTGCGGGCGGCCACTCTGTGGAGACTAGGCGGAAGGTGGCATAGGCAACAAACAGACCCATGAACAACATGCTCTCGGCGCACAGGAACACCAAGATGCCAAACATCCGATGGTCGGGATGTTCTTCGTGGTGGCCTTGGGCTTCTTCTTGGGCGAGGTTGATTTTGCCTTCGGTGGTGGTGTTGATGGAGCCTTGCATGAGGTTAGGAGAGAGGGGGAGCAGGGAGGCGGGAGATGGGGAAGTAGAGGATAGGGATAGGTGAGCGCTCCCGTGAGTGTGTACTTGCGGGAGGGTCTTTTGCCTAGGCAGCGGGCGCGGGAACTGCGTGGGCGTAGAGTTCTTCGGGGTCCTTTTCGGCAATGTAGCCTAGGCCGTAGTCGTAAGGGCCAGTTTTGAGGACGGGGAGTTCCTCGAAGTTTTCAATGTGGGGTGGTGAGAGGGTCTGCCACTCTAGAGTTAGCGCGCGCCATGGGTTAGCAGGTGCTTTGGGTCCGTAGCGCCAGCTCCACGCCGCGTTGATGAGGAAAGGAACAGTGGAGACGGCCATGATGTAGGCACCGATGGTAGCTAGCACGTTGAGGTCTGTGAACTGAGGATCGTAGAGGGCAATGCGGCGGTTCATGCCCATAAGACCAAGTTCGTGCATGGGCATGAAGGTAAGGTTCATCCCGACGAAGGTGAGGACGAAGTGGATTTTACCCCAGAATTCGTTCATCATACGACCGGTCATTTTGGGGAACCAGTGGTATACCGCCATGTAGATGCCGAAGACGGACGCGCCAAACAACACATAGTGGAAGTGGGCGACCACGAAGTAGGTGTCGTGCACGTGAATGTCGAAGGGAACTGCCGCTAGCATGACGCCGCTAATGCCGCCGATGAGGAAGAGTGTGATGAAACCAAGGGCAAACAGCATGGCGCTGGTGTAGGCAATTTTGCCCTGCCAGAGGGTGGCCACCCAGCCAAATACTTTAATGCCGGTAGGCACTGCAATCACCATGGTGGTGATCATGAAGAACATTCGCAGCCATGGAGGCGTGCCGCTGGTGAACATGTGGTGCGCCCACACGATGAGACCTAGGAAGCTGATGACGATGGAGGAATAGGCGATCGCACGATACCCAAAGATAGGCTTACGCGCATGCACCGAAATCACGTCACTAATCGCCCCAAACAACGGCAGTACGAAGATATAAACCGCCGGGTGCGAATAGAACCAGAACATATGCTGATAAACAACTGGATTACCACCACCTGTGGGGTTAAAAAATGCTGTGCCTGCTAACAAATCAAAGGCCAGAAGAATCAAAGCACCAGCCAACACTGGCGTACTGATCAAAATCAGTAAAGAGGTAGCAATCATCGCCCAGCAGAACAAAGGCATCTTGGTAAGCGGCATACTTGGTACACGCATTTTAAGGATGGTGACTAAAAAGTTCAGTCCCCCCAAAATCGATGCGGTTCCGCCAAGTAAAAGGCTCATAATCCAGATGCCTTCACCAAATTGACCGGTTGTAAGACTCAAAGGCGGATAGGAAGTCCAGCCCGCAGAGGGGGCTTCGATAAAGAAGCTACCGATCAGCATGAGGCCGGAAGGAGGAATTAACCAAAAGGCGATCGCATTCAACCTTGGAAAGGCCATATCTCTCGCCCCGATCATCAGTGGAATGAGATAGTTCGCCAGGCCCGCGCCCGCTGGCACAATCCACAAAAACAGCATCACCGTGCCGTGCAGCGTCAGCAGTTCGTTATATACATCTGGCGTCACAATATCTGGTGCAGGGGTAGCTAGCTCTGTACGCATCAGCGTCGCCAGCGCGCCACCGATCATGTAGAAAAAGAACGCCGTCACCAAATACTGAATGCCAATGACCTTATGGTCTGTGCAAAAAGTAAAGTAGTCCGTCCATTTGCGCTCGTTGCCCAAAAGCATTGGAGTCTCTTCTGGTGCTGGCGCTTTTGGTTTTGTAGTTGTTGTCATACCCGCCTTGAATCGTTTTGTCTTAGGAGAAGGTTGAGTGAAAGGTTAAAAGTTGCGATCGCTTACTGAGCGCGATGCTCACGCATAGAAGCATGGTCGTGAAGCATTGCCAAGCTCTCTGGAGCCACAGCTAGCTGTAAAGGCTCGACAAAAGGCTTTAGATACTCAGCATCTGTGCGATCAGTCGGCGGCGTAGGTAGCCCTGCAATTGCCTCGCCATTGTCAAGCGCCGCTAACTGCTCAGCTTCCCAAGCCTGATAGTCTTCTGGCGAATGCACAATCAGCTGAGTGCGCATACCACCGTGGTAGGGTCCACATAGCTCAGCGCATACCACAGGGTAGGTGCCCTCACGTGTCGCATTGATCACGAGCTTCGTCTGCTGACCGGGAATCATATCCTGCTTAATGCGAAACTCAGGCAGCCAGAAGGCATGAAGCACATCTTGCGCGTTCAGATTCAGGCGCACCGGCTGACCGGATGGAACGTGCAGCTCACCGTCTACGATACCGCTGGGATAGTTGAATATAAAGGCATACTGCAAGCCTTGCACATCGACAGAAAGCCCTTCATCCATCGCATCCGGCGATACGCCAAGTCCAGAGTCACTGACTAACCCATCAATAGGGAGTTCGCCAAGCGCAGAGGTCGAGCTACCAGGCACCGCGTCAGCCGCGTAGGCCACCTCCACTGTCTTACCAGGGCCACCCATATCGTGACTCATTAGCTCCAATCCACCCATGCGGGTGTAAATATCAAAGCTATATATAGAGATGCCGAGAACAACAACCGCTGGGATAGCCGTCCATACAATCTCTAGTGGGATATTACCTTCAAGATGTTCACCGTCGCTTTCATCTCCATCTTTACGGCGAAAGCGAACCGCAGAGTACAACAGTGCGCCTTCCACTAGCAAAAACAGACCAAAGCCAATAGTCATCATGAGATTGAACAGCCCGTCGACTAGCTCAGCCTCTGCGGAGGCGGCGACAGGCAGCAATCCATGATTTTGGCCGTACCAGAGGCTGGCCAAAGTTACAAAAATGCCGATAAGAAGGGTAACGATAGAACCTGGAATTTTCACAGTGCACATGCAGATCTACATCGATCTGTTCTTAGATGGCCAATAAGCATCTAGCGGATAGCTGATGATATCTAGACGAAGGTTTGTATGAGGAGAGTAGCGCCATCTTTTTCTGATGCGATCAGCGCCGCTGCCCTAACAAAGGTAGCGTTCTTTTCAGCAATGTGAGCGCTTTTTTCAATCTTGCTTAACGCTTTAATCTTTTCTCAAGAATTAATACCTCAAGACACTCAGAAGAACCCGTAAAGAAACAGATGTGTTTTGTTACGACACGTTGCGTTGCCCGGCGCATACTGCTGCTAATCACGCAGAGTAGAGGTAACAAAATCCCGTCTGTAGTCTGAATGCTTACGAAGTTTTAGCTGAAAAGAGAAAGGCATTAAGCAAAGTTAATGTTTAAACACACTTCGAGCGCAAACCTAAAATAAAAAGTCTACCATCAGAGAATATTGCGGATAGCGCGTTATATTCTCAGGCGTAGGACACGTTGGCTGCTTATATCAAGAAAAGTAAAGATCTCGATACAACCTGAAAAGTAGCGCTCGAAACAATAGGCAAAACGACCGGGTAAAACGGCTGAAAAGAACAGCTGTAGTGGCCCATCATTAAGT
This sequence comes from uncultured cyanobacterium, assembly GCA_963836895.1. Taxonomy (GTDB): domain Bacteria; phylum Cyanobacteriota; class Cyanobacteriia; order Phormidesmidales; family Phormidesmidaceae; genus Phormidesmis. The sequence continues at coordinate 27,178 of CAWILA010000005.1, forward strand.
AAGCACCGAAGAATTCGTACGGCTCAAGTATTGTTGAATTCTTCAGCTGAGTAACTCTTTTTACTATCGCCCTCACTCAATCGTCAATTTATCTATGGCCAATTCCAGCTTTCCGAATTCTGTTCTCCCCAACCAGGCAGCAAAGCAAAGCAGTACAGCCGCGAGTAAAAAGGCAGGCGCACAGTCCTCTGAGCCAGCTGCGCAAATATTTGTCAGGCGATGGGTCTGGAAGATGGCCTTTGCCACCCTTGCGCTGATGGCTGTCGGTAGCGCAACTCGGGTGATGAATGCAGGACTCGCCTGCCCTGACTGGCCGCTGTGCTACGGCCAGCTAGTACCCACCGCGCAAATGAACCTACAGGTGTTTTTGGAGTGGTTCCACCGCCTGGATGCCTCTTTGATTGGGCTGATGGCGATTGGCCTGGTGGGATTGAGCGTATGGCATCGTAAGGTGCTGCCGAGCTGGATGCCATGGGCGGCCATAACCGCGCTGTTTTTGATTGTGGTGCAGGGAATTTTGGGCGGTCTTACCGTGATGGAGCTGCTGCGATTTGACATTGTGACGGCGCATTTGGGGACGGCGCTGATCTTCTTTTGTACTTTGTTGGCGATCGCACTTTCTCTTCTCCCCTACAAAGCCACAGGCAACACCGGCAAACTCCCCTGGATTGGCCTCGTCGCCACTGTGCTCGTATACGTACAAAGCATCATTGGCGGACTGGTCGCCTCACAGTGGGCTGCTCATCAGTGCTTCGGTCTTGCCGACCTCTGCAACGTGATGAACACTCACATTGGCGGCGTTGTTCCGCCTACAGCAGCCGTTGCCCTTCTGGTATTCAGCGTATGGCGTACGCCTGCGCTCAACCGCAACCTACGGATATTGGCAAATAGCGCTGGTGCACTCGTCCTGCTACAGATAGCTTTAGGCGTAGCGACTCTCAAGCTGCGGCTACAGGTAGAGCCGCTGACCGTTTGCCATCAAACCATTGGCGCTGCGCTGCTAGGATGCCTGCTGAGCTTTACCGTGCTGGCACTTCGAGACTATAGAGCAACCACTGTGTCTCCAGGCGAACAGCAGGCATTTGGCTAGGTTTCGACTCCACAGCCGCAAAATAAGGACCCGTTCAACCAGATTTGGCCTCGTCCTCTAAATATTTCAAGCTTTAACCTTTTTGAGAGAACCTTCGATACTATGCAAACTTCTACTTGGGCCGCGCGTCCCCACCACGACAATCTTTGGGAAGTGGCCCGTAGCTATTGGCAGCTCACTAAGCCCCGCATTATTCCACTGCTGCTAATAGAAACTACTGCTGGCATGTGGATTGCCGGACAGGGCCATGTGAGCCCAGTGCTGCTGCTGGTGACTTTGCTCAGCGGCACCCTGGCCGCCGCCTCTGCACAGACGATTAACTGCATTTATGATCGCGACATCGACTACGACATGGAGCGCACGCGCCATCGCCCTATTCCTTCCGGGCGTATTCAGCCAAAAGACGCGCTGATTTTTGCAGTTGTGATGGCGGTGATGTCCTTCTCGCTGCTAGCGAACTTTGCTAATTTGCTTAGCGCTGGGCTAGCCATGCTGGGAATCGCTGTCTACATCGGTGTGTATACCTTCTGGCTTAAGCGTTCTTCGCCTCAGAACATTGTGATTGGCGGTGCGGCTGGGGCTATTCCACCGCTAGTCGGTTGGGCTGCGGTGACTGGAGACCTAACGCTAGGTGCGTGGGTGTTCTTCGCCATTGTGTTTGTCTGGACTCCGCCTCACTTCTGGGCGCTGGCGATGCTGATTCAAGAAGACTACGCCAAGGTCAATGTGCCAATGCTGCCGGTGATTGTAGGCAATAAAGCAACGGCTAAGCAGATCTGGTGGTACACGGTTGGGCTTGTGCCTTTGACGCTGACGATGGTGTATCCGCTAGGCGTGTGTGGCGCGGTGTATGGATTGGGTGCGATCGCATTTGGTAGCATCTTCCTTAAAAAAGCCTGGCAGCTGCGCAACAGCTACGACGACAAAGATCTAGCTAGAGGCACCTTCAAGTTCTCTATCTTCTATATGATGCTGCTCTCAGCTGTGATGGTGATTGACGCGCTGCCTGTAACTCGTATGGGTACAGCTGCAATTGCCCAAGGCATCCAGCAAGTTTGGCAAGCGATCCCTATCGTCGGTTAAACCATCGTGGGACAATTGGGAGACCTTCTTCTCCCTTGCCCCCTTCTCCCCCTCCTCACCATGTCTCCCGCAGTCCTTGTTGAAAATCTCAAAAAATCATATGGCGATGTAGAAGCCGTTAAAGACGTTTCCTTCGCCATTGAGCCCGGCGAGATTTTTGGCTTACTCGGCCCTAACGGCGCAGGCAAAACCACTACTATCCGCTGCTTGTGCACCCTCGCTACACCGGATGCAGGCCGATTAGAACTCAGCGGCGTTTCCGTATTAGATGCTCCTCGCACTGCCAGGCAGCTATTGGGCTACATCGCCCAAGAAGTCTCTCTAGATAAAGTGCTTACAGGACGTGAACTGCTAGAGCTACAAGCTGCCATCTATCACCTACCAAAGGCAGAACTAAAAGGTCGTATTGAGAAAATGTTGGACCTGCTAGAAATTAGTGACATTGCCGATAAAAAAACGGGCAATTACTCCGGCGGACAGCAGAAAAGATTAGATTTAGCCGCAGGGCTGCTTCATCAGCCTGCGGTTTTAGTTTTGGATGAGCCCACGGTTGGACTCGATATTGAAAGTCGCTCAGCCGTTTGGAAATTTCTGCGACAGCTGCAATCAGAAGGTACTACGATTTTGCTCACAAGCCACTATTTAGAAGAAGTGGACGCACTGGCCGGGCGGGTGGCGATTATCGACAGGGGCAAGGTGATTTCGACAGGGACACCTGCGGCTTTAAAAGGTGAAGTGGGCGGCGATCGCATCACCCTTCGCATTCGAGAATTTACTGGCGACGACGAAGCCGAAAAGGCCCGCAGCCTCCTCGCCGACCTTCCGCTTGTGCAAGACGTCATCATCAACAGCGCCCAGGGTAACTCCCTTAACCTCGTCGTCGACAAAGGCGGCGAAGCCCTTCCTGCCGTCCAGTCCGCCCTCAAAGCCGCAGACCTCCCAACCTTCGGCATCGCTCAATCGCAACCTAGCCTGGACGACGTGTACTTAGCCGCCACTGGCCGCACCCTCATGGATGCAGAAATCGCAGCTGTCGGCACTCGCGACATGAAGAAAGAGCGCAAGCAGAGCATGAAGTAAACCGCGCAACTAGATTTACCGGTTTTATTCGGCTATCCGGTAGCGTTGAGACCCCTTATCTACGCTAGCCTATGGATATATTCATAAAATTACATAGAAGCGTGATGAGCCAATCTGTCGCTACTGCCCCCGTCGTTAACAACACCAGCGTATCCGAGCTGAAGTCGCCTGGTACCAGAGAATTTATTCAAGAAACAACCGCGCTTACCCGTCGTCTGTTCATTCAGTTGCAGCGTCGACCTACAACACTCGTAGCGGGCGTCATTCAACCGTTGATGTGGCTCATCCTCTTCGGTGCACTGTTTCAAAACGTACCCAGTGGCCTCTTCGGTGAAAGCCAAAACTACGGCCAGTTCTTAGGCTCAGGCATCATCGTATTCACGGCTTTTGCAGGTGCGCTTAATGCCGGACTGCCGGTTATGTTCGACCGCGAATTTGGCTTTTTGAATCGGCTTTTGGTTGCACCTTTGGCCTCGCGCTTTTCGATTGTAATTGCCTCGGCGCTGTTCATTGCGACGATGAGCCTGGTGCAGACAGCGGCAATTGTGGCACTCAGCGCAGTGCTTGGTGCCGGTCTGCCAGGACCAGGAGGGCTGCTAATGATGACCTTTATTGTGCTGACCTTGGTGTTTGGAGTGACCGCGTTGAGCTTGGGACTTGCGTTTGCACTGCCAGGTCACATTGAGCTATTGGCTGTTATCTTTATTACGAACTTGCCGCTGCTTTTTGCAAGTACAGCGCTCGTACCCCTCTCATTCATGCCGTCTTGGCTACAGGTGGTGGCAAGCTTGAATCCTTTGAGCTACGCGATTGAGCCAATTCGCTATATCTATCTGCACAGCGATTGGAGCTTGGGCAGTACGGTAATGGCTGCACCGTTTGGCGATATTAGCTTAGGCTTAGCCGTTGGTCTGCTGCTGGCATTTAGCGTAGCGGCGTTGGCGACGATTCGGCCCTTAATCAGTCGGCGAATTGGGTAGAACTACCGACCGGTAGATCGGCACATAGACCGTGCTGCAATAGGGTCAAGTTGATACACTAAGGAAAATTAAGCTGGAGTTTTTACATCGTGGGTAAGTTAGCAGTGCGTTTGATGGGTGTGAGCCTGTTGCTAGGCATGGGTTTTAGCACGGCACCTGCCTTTGCTCAAGATTCAGGCGTGGCTAATACAGCTGAAGACTTTAAGTCGGCAGACTCTCAAGAAGGCTTTTTGGGCTCTGGTACAGATGTCTGGGATTTGTTTCACAGCGCGGGCAGACTGTCCGGTGCAGGTCAGGTAGATGAGGGCTTCTATCGCAGTCAGAGTCGTCGTATCGGCCGCGAAGCAGATTCATTGCGCGTCCGTCAGCAGGAGATTTTGGATCAGCAGGCAGCCGAGGCAAATGCGGTTGATTCGGAAGTAGCGGAATAGAGAGTTGGCCAGCTTCGGTTGCGCTTAGCCGTCGTACAAACTGCATCTTGTAGCTGGAATCTATCGCTTTTAGCAAATGACTTGGCTGTGAATAGACTTAGAGAAAGGTTCTGACATTAGATTTGTCGGGGCCTTTTTTTGTAGTTAGCTAACGACGCGATATTTCACGATTGTGTACCAGCACCGTACGAAGGCTCTAATCACTGCTAACATTACCTTTGTTCAACCCTTTGCAAGCACACCCCAAATGACTGCAACGACGCCTAACTTACCTAGCCAGTACGACCCCACAACCACCGAAACGAAGTGGCAAGACTATTGGGAGCGAAAGGAGGTCTTTAAGGCGGACCCGGAGAAGGGGGGAGAGCCGTTTTGTGTGATGATTCCGCCGCCGAATGTGACGGGTAGCTTGCATATGGGGCATGCGTTTGAAGAGACGCTGATCGATACGGTGGTGCGCTATCAGCGGATGAAAGGCAAAAATACGCTGTGGCTGCCGGGTACGGACCACGCCAGTATTGCGGTACAGACAATTTTGGAGCGGCAGTTTGCAGAAGAAGGGCAGACGCGCGAATCGGTAGGGCGCGAGAAGTTTTTGGAGCGAGCCTGGGAGTGGAAGGCTGAGTCTGGTGGCACCATTGTAAATCAGCTGCGTAAGCTGGGTGTTTCGGTCGACTGGAGTCGTGAGCGCTTCACGATGGATGAAGGGCTTTCGACGGCGGTGGTGACGGCGTTCAATCGGATGTATGAGGAAGGGCTGATCTATCGCGGCAGCTATATGGTGAACTGGTGCCCGGCCAGTCAGTCTGCGGTATCGGATTTGGAAGTAGAAAATAAGGAAGTGGACGGCCATCTGTGGCATTTTCGCTATCCGCTAGTGGGTGAGCCGGGGGAACTAGAGGTGGCGACCACGCGCCCAGAGACGATGCTGGGCGATACAGCGGTGGCGGTGAATCCGAATGATGATCGCTACAGGCATTTGATTGGGAAAAAGGTATGGCTGCCGATTGCGGATCGTGAGATTCCAGTTATTGGTGATGAGTTTGTCGATGCGTCGTTTGGAACGGGCTGCGTGAAGGTGACGCCTGCGCACGACCCGAACGACTTTGCCATGGGTAAGCGGCACAATCTAGACGTTATCAACATTCTGAATAAAGACGGCACGCTGAATGAGAATGCGGGCGAAGAGTTTGTTGGGATTGATCGCTTTCAGGCTCGCGAGTGGGTGATTGAGAAATTGCGATCGCAAGGCAGAATGGGCGACATTGAAGACTATAAGCACTCGGTGCCCTATAGCGATCGCGGCAAAGTCCCCGTAGAACCTCTCATCTCCACCCAGTGGTTCGTCCAGATTCGACCTATGGCCGACAAAGCCTTGGCCGCGCTAGATGACAACAGCGATCCACAGTTCGTCCCTGAACGCTGGACCAAGGTATACCGCGACTGGCTCGCCAAGCTAAACGACTGGTGCATTTCACGGCAGCTATGGTGGGGCCACCAAATCCCTGCCTGGTACGTGGTGAGCCGTAGCAACGACGAAATCACCGACGACACACCCTTCATCGTTGCCAAGAACGAAGCCGAAGCGTGGGAGAAAGCCAAAGCCAAGTACGGCGACGACATCCGGCTACAGCAAGACCCGGACGTGCTCGACACCTGGTTCTCTTCTGGCCTTTGGCCCATGTCTACTCTAGGCTGGCCCGACACCGAAGCATCGGACTACAAGTTCTACTACCCCACGCAAACGCTCGTCACCGGGTTCGATATTATCTTCTTCTGGGTCGCCCGCATGACCCTAATGGCAGGTCACTTTACCGGCAAAATGCCTTTCGACACCGTGTACATTCACGGCCTCGTGCGCGACGAAAACAATCAGAAGATGTCGAAGTCCAAGGGCAACGGCATCGATCCTCTGCTGCTTATCAGCAAGTACGGCACCGATGCGCTGCGCTACACTCTCATCCGTGAAGTCGCCGGAGCCGGACAAGATATTCGCCTCGACTACGACCGAGAAAAAGACGAATCACAGGCAGTAGAAGCCTCTCGCAACTTCACCAATAAGCTGTGGAACGCATCACGCTTCGTGATGATGAACCTGGAAGGAAAAACGCCTGCGGAGCTAGGCGAGCCCGGAAGTACGGGCGAGCTAGCGCTAGCCGATCAATGGATTCTTTCTCGCTATAGCCAAACCATTCAGCGCACCCGTAAGTATCTCGATAAGTACGGTATGGGTGAAGCCCTAAAAGAGCTGTATGAGTTTACCCGAGGAGACTTTTGTGACTGGTACATTGAGCTGGTGAAGCCTCGTCTGTATGGTGAGAGCGGCACGAAGCAAGCGGCGCTGCAAACCTTGGGCTATGTGCTCGAAGGAATTACGCGATTGTTGCATCCCTTTATGCCGCATTTGACTGAGGAGCTGTGGCATACGCTTACGCATGTGGGTGAAGAAGACTGTTTGGCGCTTCAGCGTTACCCCGAAGTAAATGAAAATCAGATCAATACTGAGCTAGAGCAACAGTTTGATCTGTTGATTGATGTGATTCGCACTATTCGCAATCTGCGAACGGAGGCGGATGTGAAGCCTTCGCTGAAAATAGAGGCAATTCTAAAAACAGATAGTGCTAATGAGCTAGCGGTCCTAAACGCAACGGGAGACTATATCCGAGCGGCAGCTAGAGTCGAGACGCTAAGGATTCAGAGTACCGATTTTGCGCCGGAGACTGCGTTAGTCTCGCAGACTTTATCACTCTCTGAAGCTGCTGATATTGTAGAAACAGCTGCGTCAGGCACCATTAATTCAACGTTTGATAGCGCTACGGTAGACGATGACAGCGATGCGCTGATGAAAATTTACCGGGCGATTTTCCAATTTTTGGAGCATCCAACGCGCTATTTCGACGGATTCTTCAACGACTACAAGAAACCGGTGCTTTCGCTGTCGGTGATTCTCGGCGCGTTAATGACCTATAAGGTGCTTGATGCGGTACTCGATGCGGTTGATGATGTGGGCCTGCGTGGCTTTTTCCAGCTGATTGGTTTGTTCTACACGGTTCGCTTTGGAGTAAGGAAGTTTTACCGGGCGGCGGATCGCGATCGCACCTTTACCGAACTCAAAGAAACCTGGAATGAAATTTCTGGAGAAGACAAAACAACAGAACCTACAGCCGACAAAACATCGCCTGTGGTGCCAGATATAACGCCTGCGCCTACAGGGGTAACGCCCGCTGATATTATTCAGGAGAACTCGAAGCAGGGCGTGACTACAGAAGGTGGCGAGCAGCGGAAGATGTTCTCTGGAGTGACCGGAACGGTGCAGGTGCTGATTCCGGTGAAAGTAGATGTGAAAGCGCTGCGAGCGAAGTTGGAGAAGGACTTGGCGAAGGCAGAAGGGGAAGTGCGATCGCTCAGTGGCCGATTAGGGAACAAAGGCTTTGTAGATAAGGCTCCAGCAGACGTAGTGCAAGGTGCGCGCGATGCATTAGCAGAAGCCGAGAAGCAAACAGCGCTGGTGAAAGAGCGATTAGCGATGCTGTAGGTACTGAGCGCTCCTTAATTCTTATCTGCCATTAATATTACGAAGTCAAACGCCTTTGTAAACGGGACTCTGATGGTCTCGTAAGATAAAGGCGTTCGGCTAGGCTTGGGATAGTAAATAAATGAATAGTCAAGCAAAACCAGCTTGGGCTGGGGAAGATCGGCTCTCTCGCTTTGTAAATCTGTTGATTCGCACTAAGCCGATTTACGCAGTGATGAAGTCGCAGGCGCGGCGAGTGATGATCAAAACAGCACAGAAGAACAACATTCCGTGGAAAGAGAATGTGCAGGATTTGGAGCGGACGATCGCACAAACTGGCCTCGAACAAACCCTAGCCGATATCTCCAATCCCAACATCAAAGACTATCCAGACTACTACCAAAAGCCCTTTCACGCTTACGACGAAGGTAACCTATGCTGGATAGCCGCTTTTGAAGCTGAACCTGCAACCTACGCTACCGCACTACGCATGTGGCCAGAAGAAACGCTTACGTGGCAGGCCGCCCAGCAGCGAATGCGCGGCAGCTTCTTCGAGATGCTCGATCAGTGCGCCCCCGATTCTGTTAAAGACATCCTCGATATTGGCTGCTCGGTCGGTATCTCTACTCGTGCGCTGCACACCCACTACGCTCGCAACCAGCCGCAGCCCCCTCGCACCGTCGGGCTAGACTTATCGCCCTACATGCTCTCGATTGCCCGCCTGCGAAACGAGGACGGTAGCATCGCTGAGTACCTCCATGCCAACGCAGAGGAAACAGGTCTGCCTAGCGAATCTTTCGATATCGTCACGCTTCAGTCTGTTCTTCATGAGCTGCCGAACAATATTACTCCGGTTGTACTGCAAGAAGCTTTTCGGCTGCTGCGTCCCGGTGGATGTCTAGCTATTTTCGATAGTGATCCAGAATCTACCGTTATCCAAAATCTGTCGCCTGTGCTATTTACTCTAATGAAAAGCACTGAACCCTGGAGCGACGATTACTACACATTCGACATAGAAGCGGCGTTGCGTGAAAGCGGATTTGAGAATGTCGCTTCTGCGGCAACCGACCCGCGTCACCTTACATTAGTTGCTCGTAAACCTCAACGCACAAACGCTTGAGTCCCGCTTGAGTATTCCACTCACCTTTATCAATAGCAGCCCTCTCTGGCAGGTCAGATCCCTACTCAAAAACCGCTGCGGGTAATCACACCCACCAGCGCAAAAACTTCGGAAATTTCCCTGATGGGTCTGTAGCGCCTACCCGAGTACCATCGGCATCCTGGAAATCTACCCGAGCGGATACCCCCATGACCTCAGAAATTCTTACTAGCCTAGAACTCTGCCTCACCCTTTCTATCTCCGTCGTTATCCTTTGACCCATCTTGCTGTACTTCCTACCAAGCCGAGAAAAGACAATTTGGTGCCGAAATCTCTCAACAAAAAGCCCAAGGCTCTTTTAGAGCCTTGGGCTTTTTACCGTTTCAAGCGTTTAACCGACAATACGACTTGTCTTGACGATTACTACAGCATGAAAAAACATAATTCCTAATCGACTACGGTTGATAATGCCAAAGGGCTAGCGGTTAAAGACAGCATGACCTAGCACAACCTCGGCCTCCATACCCACGTTTGCGGCCCACGTTTGGGCATTAGCAGGCCGAGCCATCATTACCATCAACCCTGTGAGCGTAGCAGCGGCAAGCCCCGGCATCATCACACGGTGAGAAATATTCAATGAAAAAGCATTTGAAAGGTTGCAACGCTTCATAGATACAAATCCCTAAGTAACCGAAAAAAACAGTAGTTAAGAAAACGAATTTTAACGATAGATGTCAGCGATTGCACCAGCATCACTTCAACCGCTAAAACCCATTACACGCTAAGGACAAAGCGACTCGCAAGCACATGAGTTCTGCTTACTGGCTTAATGACGATGATCTAAATCATACCTAACCTTCTGAAGATAAATCAAATCTAAAAGAAGGAAAAATCACTTTTTCTTAAGCATCTACACTGCCTAGAGACAACACTGCATTTTGCCCGCCAAAGCCAAAGCTAAAACAAAGCAAGTGCCGCAGCACTGCCGAGCGCCCCACCCTTACAAAGTTCAGCGGAAAGTCTGCCGTTCTCAGTCCCACGCAAGGTGTTACTGCCTGCCGCTGTAGGCTCAGCAAGCTCAGTGCTACAGTCACTGCCCCCGAAGCGCCCAGCGTGTGACCCATCGCCCCTTTGCTGGCCATTACTGGTATATGTGTCCCCAGTAATTTCGCTATTAGCGCAGCTTCCATCTGATCATTTTGCACGGTACTTGTGCCATGAGTATGCACCGCATCAACCTCCATCGGGCTTATACCGCTTCGCTGTAAGCACAGTGTCACTGCCCGCTGACCCATGCTGTAGCTCGGGTCAAACGAACTTATGTGGTGACTGTCGTTTGTAATCCCAACGCCTAAAACTCGTCCGTACACTTTCGCTCGCCGTGCCATAGCCGCCGCTGCCGATTCCAATACTATTAGGGCTCCGCCTTCCCCTAATACAAAGCCCTCACGGTCTATATCGAAGGGATAGCAGCCCGCTACTGCCAGTGCGCCCATTTTACGAAAGCCTGCTAGGGTCAGCCGGGTGATAGGAGACTCTACCGCGCCAGCGATCGCACGTACACACTCCCCCCGCCGAATAAGCTCCGCTGCCTGCGCCACTGCCCACACGCCCGTCGCGCAAGCCGCCATCGGTGCGAGTAGCGGGCCGATGGCACCTACTGCTCGCGCTACGGTAAGTGCCGGTCCATGGGGCAATGACCGAATCCAGTCGCCTTCTATTTTTCCAGTCGTTTGCCGCTGCTGGAGGGCCATTGCTTCCCAGGTTTGCAAATGGCTACGACTAGAGCCCACGACTATTCCACAGCGATCAGCGCTAGCTTCTCGGCTCAGTCCAGCATCCGCCCAGGCAGCTTGCGCTAGCGACTCAGTCAGAGTCTGTAAGCTCAGCGGAGCTTTTCCGCACATAGCAAGTGGACCAGGGGCTAGATCTAAAAATGGCTGACGAAGCGCGATCGCACTTTCACCAGCCATTAACCTTGTCCAGTTTATCGCCGCTGAATTACCCAGCGCCGTTCTTAGAGCTAGCCCAGTCACCACAACATCTTGTTCAGATGCAGTCACTAGCTTGGCCAACCTTCAACCGACATTTGGCAGATCTCTACTCCGCTGCGCCTGTGGGCTGCACCAAATTGTCGCCACCAGCGGTCACTGTTACTGAAGTGATCACATCGCCTGCCTGAATAGCGTCTACCAAATCCAGCCCGTCAGTCACATAGCCAAAGACCGCGTAGCTGCCGTCTAGAAAAGGTAGATCGGCTAAAGCGATATAGAACTGAGACGATGCGGTGTTGGTTCCAGAGCGAGCCATGGCGATCGCCCCGCGTCGATGCTTCAGCGCTGGCGTAGCCTCTAAGCCTGCATCTGGAAAAGTCACGCCATACACTGGCTCATCTTCCCCTTCGGGCAAAATTTCTAGCGGAATCTGCCGCTCTTGACCTGTCGCTTCGTCTATGTAGCCGCCTCGTCCTAACTGGGCAATCGGCACGTCAGGATCTTTGCTGACCGGATCGCCACCCTGTATGACGAAAGGTTGAGGCGATCGCACCACTCGGTGAAAGATCGTATTGTCAAATACGCCCTTTTGAGCCAAATCAACAAAGTTACCGGCTGTGTAAGGCGCTTGGTCGCCGTCTAGCTCCACGGTAATCGTACGGTTCCCGACTCTAATTTCAACGGTTGCGCTGCCGTCTAGTCTTACCAGTCCTTTGGTTAGCTCATCTGCTGATGGCAACACGGCAACAGCAGGCGCAGCAGGCGCAGTAGGCTCCACCACACCGCCAACGGGCGAATCAGCCGGTGCAGTACAGCTGCCGAGCAATAGTGCGATCGCCACCAACAAAGACCACCCAGAAGGTCTAAACCCTAATTTCATCATATTCCTTAAAAAGCCAAAACAAATGTGCTTGATACAAGCAGAGTGCGCACATTTTGGCACAGTGAGCGTCCTCCTTCAATGAGGAAAATTGGTAACCTATAGGCCTTCCAAAGGCACCTGCAAGAAGCGAGCGAGTTCAGCACCCTGATTCTCTAGCTCTGCCAAAGAAATAGGCTGACCTACACGAGTCATCGGGATATCGCCCTTACCTTTTACACGCAGATATAAAGCTCTCTTTGGGTTTAGCCCTTCTTTTATCTCCGCTCGCACCGCCAGCAAATCTTTCAGAGGGTAGCGAATATCAATCGTCCGATTCTTGCCCGGAAAGCCATAGCGAAAAATTTGTGCCTCGCTGGAGGTCTTATCAAACTCGTTATAGCCACCGCCTACATTCCACAGAATAATTAGGCATAGATAGGTAGATAGCAGAAGCGCTGCTACACCGTAAAAGCCCATGGCAATTCCCTGTGGAATGAACACGAGCTGAGCAGGCAGGTCAGAGAAAGGCAGCAGATTGGTATGCAGGTAGCTAGAAACGCCAGCTAAGAAAAACCCAATACCGCCAATGGCTGTTACGCCTGCCCAAAAATAGTTGCTCGGACGCCGTGCGCCCAGTATTTCTCGACGCAGAACCGTTTTTTTATCTTTTTTGCCAGCGGCTTTAGCAGCAGCTTTCATAGGAGAATTGGAAGGGGCTGGGGTTTTGGAGGCAGTCATTACGGTGTAAAGGATGATTACGTAGCGTTAAGAAGACGCTAGCTAAATAGTATCGGGTTAGCGAGAAGTCTGCGACAACGCCTCCAATGAAATTAATTTTTTGAGCGTGAAAGTTCACCAAACATTAAGAATTTGGGAGGCCGCATAACACGCAAGATAGCTGCGGAAACATATGCAGCAGTGAATGCGCTAAAGGAAAATGAGGGTTTTTAAGGGTTTGACCGACGCTAAGCGCTGAATGAGGGAGGTGCGATCGCACCCAAACTACCTCTACGCAAGGAGATTTTTCGTCAAAAAAGAATCTGAGAGCTTACATAACAGATTGTAAAATAATGAATCAGTCCTTATGATAAGTACATGCCAAAATCCTTTATGGTGGTTCACTTTGACCACCTGACTCTGGACTGATTTGGAAAAACCATACTTTCGGTTCGTTGGTATCTAAGGCACTTTCGCCTGCTCAAGCACTGCTTCAATGCACGCTTGGGCAGGCAAAGCTGTCAAAAAAACAAAGGACTTAATTGTTTAATTAAGAGCCAAATAAGAGGATTAATGAAATGACCATTGCAATGGGACAAGCGCCCGCCGCACGGGGACGGTTTGACGTTCTCGATGACTGGCTAAAGCGCGACCGCTTTGTTTTTGTCGGTTGGTCCGGTTTGCTTCTGTTCCCCTGCGCCTTCATGGCGATAGGTGGATGGATGACCGGGACCACTTTCGTCACGTCGTGGTACACCCACGGCCTGGCGAGTTCTTACCTGGAAGGCTGCAACTTCCTGACCGTTGCGGTCTCTACTCCCGCAGATAGCATGGGCCACTCGCTGCTGCTACTGTGGGGCCCCGAAGCCCAAGGTTCACTCGTTCGCTGGTTCCAAATCGGCGGTTTGTGGGCATTCGTCGCCCTTCACGGTGCGTTCGCCCTGATCGGCTTCATGCTGCGTCAGTTCGAGATTTCTCGGCTCGTCGGCATCCGTCCGTACAACGCGATCGCCTTCAGTGGTCCGATTGCGGTGTTCGTGTCGGTGTTCTTGATGTACCCGCTCGGTCAGTCGTCGTGGTTCTTTGCGCCTAGCTTCGGTGTGGCAGCGATTTTCCGCTTCTTGCTGTTCTTGCAGGGCTTCCACAACTGGACGCTCAACCCGTTCCACATGATGGGCGTAGCGGGCATTCTCGGTGGTGCGCTCTTGTGTGCCATCCACGGTGCGACTGTAGAGAACACGCTGTTCCAGGACAACGAGAACGCGAACACGTTCAAAGCGTTTGAGCCGACTCAGTCAGAAGAGACGTACTCGATGGTAACGGCGAACCGATTCTGGTCACAGATCTTCGGTATTGCGTTTAGCAACAAGCGCTGGCTGCACTTCTTCATGCTGTTCGTTCCAGTAACGGGGCTATGGATGAGTTCAGTTGGTATTGTAGGTTTAGCGCTGAACCTGCGCGCCTATGACTTCGTATCGCAGGAAATCCGCGCAGCGGAAGACCCTGAGTTTGAGACCTTCTACACCAAGAACATCTTGTTGAACGAAGGTATTCGTGCCTGGTTGTCCCCACAGGACCAGCCACACGAGAAATTTGTATTCCCTGAAGAGGTACTCCCCCGTGGTAACGCTCTCTAATAACGGCGGTTTCGCTGGCGGCGGCCGCGACCAGCCATCTACAGGCTATGCCTGGTGGTCTGGTAACGCCCGTCTCATCGACTTGTCCGGTAAACTGCTGGGTGCTCACGTCGCCCACGCAGGTCTCATCGTATTGTGGACCGGTGCGATGACTTTGTTTGAAGTCTCTCACTACATCCCTGAAAAACCAATGTACGAGCAGGGCGCAATTTTGCTACCTCACCTCGCAACGTTGGGCTGGGGCGTTGGCCCCGGTGGTGAAGTTCTCAGCACCTTTCCCTACTTCGTAGTGGGTGTGCTTCACCTGATCTCTTCCGCAGTCCTTGGTCTCGGCGGCGTTTATCACGCACTCCGTGGCCCTGAAACCCTCGAAGAGTACTCCAGCTTCTTTAGCCAAGACTGGAAAGACAAGAACCAGATGACTAACATCATCGGCTATCACCTCGTCCTTCTCGGACTTGGTGCATTCTTGCTCGTCATCAAAGCCTGCTTCCTTGGCGGCGTGTATGACACCTGGGCTCCAGGTGGCGGCGACGTTCGTATCATTACGAACCCCACGCTCAACCCTGCGGTTATCTTCGGCTATCTCACCACGTCTCCGTTTGGCGGCGAAGGCTGGATTGTCGGCGTTAATAACATGGAAGACATTATTGGTGGCCACATTTGGATTGGCCTCATCTGTATTTCCGGTGGTGTATTCCACATTCTAACCAAGCCTTTTGGCTGGGCACGTCGCGCCCTTGTTTGGAACGGTGAGGCATACCTCTCCTACTCCATCGGTGCTGTGTCCTTGATGGCGTTCATCTGCTCCTGCTACGTATGGTTCAACAACACTGCTTACCCCAGTGAGTTTTACGGCCCTACCAACGCGGAAGCTTCTCAGGCTCAGGCCATGACCTTCTTGGTTCGTGACCAACGCCTCGGTGCCAATATTGGTTCTGCTCAAGGCCCAACTGGCCTTGGTAAGTACCTCATGCGTTCCCCTACTGGAGAAATCATCTTCGGTGGTGAGACCATGCGTTTTTGGGACTTTGACGGTCCTTGGCTCGCGCCGCTACGTGGCACAAACGGTCTCGATCTTGACAAGCTCAAGAACGATATCCAGCCATGGCAGGTACGCCGCGCGGCTGAGTATATGACTCATGCGCCTAATGCTTCTATTAACTCTGTAGGCGGCATTATCACAGAGGTTAACTCCGTTAACTTCGTGAACCCCCGTCAGTGGTTGGCTTCCTTCCACTTCGTGATGTCCTTCTTCTTCCTCGTTGGTCACCTATGGCACGCGGGCCGTGCTCGCGCCGCTGAAGGTGGCTTTGAGAAAGGTCTAAACCGCGAATCGGAGCCAGTATTGGCAATGCCTGATCTTGACTAATTGGTTTAATCGCCTTTAGGCGATGAGCTGAACAGTAAAGGCTAAGAGAAAGCCCCTCATCGCAACGATGAGGGGCTTTTTTCTATACTGGTACAAACTGCCCGCCATCTAACGCTGTCACTTCGACATCAATCACCCTCGCTAAAGTCTCCTTTCCAAACCGAATGACCGAATTCTGACCTTGCTTCACAATCTCTAAATCATCAAAAGAAAGCCCTCTTGCTAATCCAAACAAATCTGTTCCCACTTCGAAATCCAGTACCGTATCTAGCCCTTCTCTAACAGCTAGTACAAAAGTATCGCGTCCCTCTCCGCCTTCCAACTTGTCATTTCCTCTGCCACCATAGATGATATCGTCGCCATCGTCGCCAAAAATACGGTCAACGCCAGCATCGCCATACAGCTTGTCATTGCCTGCGCCGCCTATCAAGCGATCGCTACTCGAGCCGCCGTACAAGACATCATCTCCACTTTCACCGTATAAGACGTCGCTACCAGATCGACCTAGAATGACGTCGTTGCCCAAGCCGCCTGCGATCGCATCTTTTCCTGCGCGTCCTTTTAGTAAATCATTTCCGGATGTGCCCTCCAACATCTCCATTTTCTGAGTACCGCCCACAACCGGCCCATCCGGTCCCGCCAATACATCTAAAAAGACAGCCGTCGGCACACCGTACGTCCCATCTGCCGCCAGGCTCTCTACAAACACCGTATGTCGCCCAGGTGCTAGCCCAGACGTATCAATGTTTGTTGCTCGCAGTCGCTCCACGGGGCTACCAAACGCCCCGTCTGCCGCTGTCATCTCAAACAGCTCTGTACCCGGTACCCAAGAAGGCGTGTCAAAACTATAGCGAGCGCTGCCTATTTTCTTCGGCTTAGGTATCTTCAGTCCTTCTGTAATGCCTTGAGAGCTTAAGTTGCCGTCGTCATACCGAGTCGCATCAGCCGTTGCTCGCAAAGCAACCGATTGCCCAGCAAACACAGAAGGTAAGTTTAGCCGCACGTCCAAAGAATCAGGCCCTGCCGACGTTTGGTACGGACGAAACGCCGACTTCGCCGCGTAGTAAAGCGCGGGCGTAAACTCAGGCACAATTGTATTTTCAAAGTATTCAGGATCTTCAAAAAACTCAGTGCCCAGTTCTATAGTGTAAGCGGCTGAGCCAAACGTCCCATACACCCACTCGTCGGTTGTGCCGTCCGTTGGGTACAGGCCAATCGCCTGCTGCACGTCGTATGCTTCGCCGTCGAGCCCAGAGAAGTATCCAAACTTTAGGCCCAAATTACGTAGGCCTTCCGCATTAGGTGCAGGCTCATCCGTGCTGCCAAAAGGATACAGCACTAGGTTTCCATAGCTATGAACGTCTAAATACACACCGGTTGCATCGTCTGGTGCAGGTGAGAATTTGTCCTCGCTCTTTTGGTCTGGAAAGAGATTGAGCAGATAGTCTCGGGCGGCTTGGGTCTCCGGTTCTGAGAAGGGAAACGGTCCGCGATAAACGTTGGACGATGGGTCGCCGCTAGATCCGCCTGGGACCTCGCCAAAGTCAGAGTCGTAATTGCGGTTGAGATCGACGCCATAAGTAGGAAAAGGCGCTGGGTCTTCGCTGTTGGAAGGATTGGGGTTGGCGTTTTTCCGCCAGGAGTAGCCTTGCTCTGCTAGCTTGCGCCCATCGGGATTAAGAACGGGCACTACATGGATTTGAGTATAGTCGAGCAGCCATGTCGCTTCTGGATCGGTGCCGTAGTTCGACACTAAATCTTCGGCGAAGCGAGTCACTAGCTCAGTCGTGGCGTATTCACGGGCGTGAATAGCACCCTGCATGTACAGAATAGGCTTCTCATATCCTGGAATATCGGTTGCTTTATTCGTTAGCTGTAGCGCCTGAATGTCGTAACCTTTAGGACCGCCGGGTGTGGCTTTGTTGTAGCTGTCGCCAATATCTACCCAGCTGGCAATGCTGGAATTGCTGTCGGCTAAGGCTGCTAGGTCAGAAAAAGTTTTTTCTACAGTGCGATAGCTGATGTAGCCAGGAATTGTGCTATCGGTAATTTGTACAGGTACGGTGTCTAGATTGAGTTTGCTGTAGGCAGGGTCGTCGCTGACCACTTCAATCTTCACGTTGCTGATTTGGTTTTCGCCTTCGTCCAAGCCATCTGCGATCGCGTTCACTGTCGCTACTTGAGACTCAAACCAATTTTGCGGCGTGAACGTAATGGACTCGATCGTCTGAAGCTGCTGAGCGTCGACTACAAAATTTAGCGTTACATCCGCGCTCGGACGACTTTGCAGTGTAAATTCAAAACTTGTCGGATCGGGCACGTTATCTTCACTGACCGCCACTGCTGCGGTCGGCAAGATCACGCCCGGTTCGAGATAGTCGACTACCTCGATATTGTCTACGGCCCATGCGTACGACCAGTCACCGTCGAAGCGGAAGCGCAGCTGAGCCGTGTCGCTACCTGCTAAGGCATCGGTGAGATCAACAATCCGACGACCGTTAAACTGCCCAGCGCCATCTTCGAGGTAAGCTGTTTCCCAAGTTTCGCCCCCGTTGATCGATGTTTCTACCCTGATTTGACTGGCGTATTCTTCCTCGGTAAAGCCGAAATACCACTGGTCGTACTGTAAAAAAGCACCTTCCGCGCCGGAAACATCGAATACGGGCGAGACTAGCGCCGCACTTTCCTCAGTATCGTCATTGGAAAGTGCGTCGCTATCATAAACAGCAACAGGACCAATTAGCGGGTCTCGCCCGATAAAGCTGCGGTTACCCGGATTATCAAACCGCCACTGATCAGTTTCTGGATTGCCCTCTAGTAAAGCCTGCGTCCATCCGGATGGTGGTGTTGCACCATTCGCGCCACTAAAATCTTCAGTCAGGAGAACCGTGGCTTGTTTCTGTAGCATGATAGATCTTGATAAGGAAGGTTTCATACTAGGTGGTTTGAAATCAAAAGAATCCGCCTTCTTATAGATTGTTCTACTCTTTTCCCACGATCTCGTAACGTGCTGCTATGCTCAATACGCCTTACTACCTCTTACGCGCCAAGTCCACCGGGCAATATCTCGTTGCCCGCCCACCCATAGAAGGCGGCCACCCCGAGCAGCCTACCGACCCGTTTTTGCTACTGTTTGTCGCTGACTTTGATGCGCTCAGCTACCTCAATGCCCACGCAGGGGACCACGCCGCGCAGTTCTCGGTGGAGTATTGCGATCGCACTCAGATTAAGAAGATATGCGATCGCTGGAGCTACAAGGGCATCGGCGTCGTCAACGACCCCCTAGTTCCCCGCATAGAGTTCCTAGGGCTTTAAGCGTTTGATCATATTGAAAGAACGCCCACCCTCTCGATTAAAGACTTCTGAGCCTGGCACAGCCACGAAACCCACTCGCTCATAAAGTTGCAGCGCCGGATTATCAGCACGAATGCTCAAAGAGATTGCAGGATATTGAGATGTCGCCACCTGAATAATCTGCGACAAAAGAGCCGTACCGATGCCCTGACCTCGCATTTCTGGAATGACTGCAATCGCCAGCTCCGGAACCTCATCAGCCACGTAGCCGTATCCTCGACTATCCTTCGACCAAAGCCGTAACCAAGCCGCACCAACTGCAAAGTCCGCTTTTTCGGCAACAACGCCCAGATCGCCAGCCCGTCCCCATCCACTGACATACCGAACTAGATCTAGGTTCGACTTCACTGTAGCTAGAGAAGTCTCATGTGCCGCATGCATTAGCATCGTCCAAAGCGTAGGCTCGTTTTGTAACGTAGCTGCTATAACTGTAAAACTATCAGGCATTTCCCTAGTAGCGTCGACCTTCGCGATATACGTACATATTGATCGCCGCGATCGCAAAACAAATCATAAAGATCATCAGCCGAATCCCGTAAATCGGCTCATTGATCAACCGGCCATCCTCAAATAGCGGTGTCAGCGACGGCTCTAGCTTTGCCATTGCAAACCCAGCCACAAATGCTGAAATCGTTGTCATCGCCTGAGAAAACTTCTTAATCTCCTGACTCGTACTCGGCGACATCAAAAAACCTACCAGCCAGCCCGTCGCCCAGCCCGCTGTTCCTACCAGTACCGTCTGCGCAAAGCCTGTATCCCCAAGCTCCTGATGGACCGTGCGCGCAATCCACAGCACCACGCCAAACACCACAAACCCAACTAGCAAACTGGCAAAAGAACGCGCCTGATTCATAGACCCTCTGTCTCTCATGCCCGACGACCCACAGCTCAATAAATCAAATCAGTAAATCAAAAGGAACCACACTGTCAGTTCAGTCGCGATAGCTTAATGCGAGGATCCACAAACGACAGCAGCAGATCAGCGAGCAAATTACCGACAATCAGCATCACTGCGCCCAGCACCAGACTCGCCATAATCAAAAACAAATCCTGCGTCTGCACTGCTTCTAGCGTCAGCTTACCGAGCCCTGGCCAGCTGAAGTAATTCTCCACAATAAAAGAACCGCTCAATAGACTCGAAAATTCAAACCCTAGAATCGTAATCAGCGGGTTCACCGCGTTACGCAGCGCATGGACGTACACCACCTTGCCTTCCGAAAGTCCCTTCGCCCGCGCCGTTTGAATGTAGTCCTGGCGCAGGACGTCTAATAGCTGACCGCGCATCAGTCGCTGCAATCCGGCAAAGCTCGTAATACTCAGCGCCAGCGTTGGCAAAATTAAATGCCAGGCGACATCGAGAATTTGTCCCATCCAGTTCAAATCATCGTGATACAGGCTTGTTCGTCCACCGACGGGGAATAAGGGTGCGCTCACCTGTGCGAAGAACAAGAGGAATAGTCCTGTAATAATCGTAGGAAACCCTTGGGCAAAGTAGCTCAGCAGCCGTAGGAAACGGTCGGCAAACTTGTTCTGGTTGACCGCGCTGACGATGCCGAGAGGAATTGCGATCGCCCACGTCATAAAAATAGACGCCGCTGACAGCAAAATCGTATTTGGCAACCGCTCAGCCAAAATATCTAGCGCCGGTCTGTTGTAAGCAAAGCTAATGCCAAAGTCGAACTTAGTCACTACCTGCCGTAGCCACAGGAAGTACTGCACCCACACCGACTGATCGAGCCCGAAGCGCTCCTCTAAGTCTGCAATCGTATCTGCGGAAATCTGAGGATTCTGCCGGAACGGGGTCAAAAAGTCGCCCGGTGCCATCTGCACGATTAAAAAGCTAAACATGCTCGCCAATAGCAGCGTCAGCAGGCCCTGAAACACCCGCTTCACGATATAGCGAGTTGTCTCGCTCAGGAAAAAATCTCGAATCGCTAAACCGGCCCTAGTATAAATAGAAAGCTGCTGGCTAGATTGAGTCATAGAGCTTACGTGTCTTTTATCGTCAGTATCTTCTATCGTCAGTATCTTCTCAGTTGAGCTTCAGCTTAGCTAAGCATCGCTAAAACCTTGACTCGTCTCAAGTTAACTCGCCCTAATATGTCATCAGGCTCATGATCGTAGCTGTCGTCGGTAGCTTATCGCGCCCTGCCAACCCCGCCAATTCAATCACAAAGCTAAAACCCACCACGGTCGCTCCCGCCTTCTGGACAACCTCAGCTGCCGCCGCTGCCGTGCCGCCTGTTGCTAACAGGTCATCGACGATTAGCACTTTACTGCCGGGCGCAAAAGCGTCTTGATGAACTTCTACAGTGTCCTCACCGTATTCCAGCGAATAGGACACACTATGCACTGCTCTTGGCAACTTACCTGCCTTGCGTACCGGGACAAATCCTTTGTGCATCTGATGCGCCATCGGCATCGCAAAGATAAACCCTCGCGACTCAATGCCAACAATATAGTCAGGCTCAAGCTCTGCGGCCTGCTCACTCATTGTTGTCACAGTGTAGGCAAGCCCGTCTGGATCTTGCAGCAGCGTTGTAATGTCTCGAAAGACGATTCCCGGCTGCGGAAAATCTGGAATATCAGTAATAAGGGCCTTGAGATCCATAGCAGAACATACCAGCAGACTTGGTCACGGGTATCTTAGCAGGGGATTGTCCTCGCAGCAGCTCAGACCTGCTTTGACTCCTGTCACAGACCTCTTCGGCACGTCTGCGATCGCGAGCCTACTCACGGCGAATTTTTGCTTCAGCCGTGTCGTCAAACCAGCCTTTGCGCCAGAAGTAATAGGTAAGGCCTGCCGCGATAGTTACCATCACACCCCAGCAAAAGGGGTAGCCCCAATAGGCATTCAGCTCTGGCATATTCCACGGGGATACCGCCGAATTAAAGTTCATGCCGTACACACCCACAATAAAGGTGAGCGGGATGAAGATAGATGAGATGACCGTCAGCGTTTTCATGACCTCATTCATTCGATTACTCACCGAAGACAGGTACACATCCATCAGGTTAGCCGTTAGCTCGCGGTAGGTTTCTACAATATCGAGCACTTGCACCACATGGTCGTAGCAGTCCTGTAAGTACACTCGCACCTCCGGGCGAATGAGATCAGACCCGTCGCGCACGAGCTGAGAAAGCGCGCTTCGCTGCGGCCAAATTGAGCGTCGAAGGCTCATGAGTTCTCTACGGACCCGGTATATTTTCTGGACTGTCTGCCGGGTGGGGTTGAAAATGACCTCGTCTTCTAAAGACTCAATAAATTCGCCGTAGTCTTCTAGCACAGGAAAGTAGGCATCAATGACCGCGTCCAAGAGCGCGTAGGCCAGGTAGTCTGCGCCTTCTGAACGAATTAAGCCATGCCCAGATCTAATGCGGTTGCGTACGGGATCTAAGCAGTCCTTCTGAAGTTCTTCTTGAACGGTAAGCAGGTAATTTTTCCCGAGCACGAAGCTCAGCTGCTCGCTGGTAAATCGGGCAGTATCAGTATCGTCAGCGTTCTCGTCTACCATGACCATCCGCGCAATGATCAACAGCTGGTCGCCGTAGTATTCTATTTTTGGCCGCTGTGGGACGTTGACCACGTCTTCTAATACCAGCGGATGTAGGTGAAAAACTTCTCCTAGCCGGTTCAGCACATCTTCGTTGCCTAGTCCCTGCAAATCTATCCATGAGATGGTGTCGGAGGTGAGGTAGGTGAGGGCTTCTTCGGGCGATCGCATTTTCCGCTTGCTCGCCGACTGCGCACTATAGTCAATCAGCGTCAGCTCTGTGGGTGAGGCATCGTCATCAATGACGAGCGTGCCAGGCGCCATGCCTATCTGGTCATAGTGGTAGTCCCAATGACGACGTTCATCATCTTCCTCTTCTGGCACAATCACACTCATCCAATCTCCGTCTTTGCCCTTTTTCATCTGGTGCCTTTCTCCTGGTGCCTTCTCGGTGGTTTCTTACGAGTTTGAGCTATTATGTTTTCGTCTTTGCTGGCGGCTGATAAACCCCTATCAAAGAAACATGCTACCCGCCTCTATATTTACCGCATCCCCCTCGCTTTTCTGCCAAACTACGAATGACCGCAGGCACTCCTTCTCCAGAACCAAAGCAGCCCTGTCGAGTGACTGTAACCGCACCGGGTTGGCGTGGAGCAAAGTCAGCTGCGATCGCCGCCGGATGCACCAGTATCTCCGATATGCTCGAAAAGCTCGGACGCGGTGAACTTGCCATTATCACCAGCGATGCCATTCACCTAGAGCCTATTCGCACCGCCGCCGCTAACTCAACTCCACCTATCTCATCAGCCACGCTTCCAGCAGTTCCACAGCATGTGCACTATCACACAGGTACTGCATCTCCTGAGCTATCCGAAGAAGAAAACATAAGCAAGCTAGCTTTACCCAAGCTCATCGCAACAGGTCTATGCAGCGTGCTTATCATTGGTTCGCTGCTCTATGTTGCCGACCGGTTTATCACTATCACAGCCAATGTCTTCTCTCCGAGAGAACGCACCGAGAACATAGTTACGCCTATCACTGGAGACACCGTTGCCGGGTACAAAGTCAGCGACGAATACGGTATTCGCCCTATTCATCCTGTTACCGGCGCACTTAGTGTGCCTCACAACGGCGTCGATCTAGCGATGTCCATCGGCACGCCTATATACGCTGTTGGGAAAGAAGGCGATACTGCCGAAGTAAAGTGCTGGTGGGATGTAGACGGCGGCGGCTGGGTAGTCAATCAAACTGCCGAATCCTATCCTGGCTACACATTCCAGTCTCTACACATGTCTGAGACTGGCTGTGTCAATGGCCTGGCCAAAGCTGGGGACAAAATTGCCTACTCAGGTAACAGCGGCCTCGGCACAGGCGCTCACTACGACTTCCGGGTAAAGATAGACGGTGCATACGTTCCGCCTGCCACCAAGTACTTAGAGTCTGCAGTTACTGGAAAACCACCCAAGGAATAAATCGTGCCCTAAGCAGTTACCTAACACACGCACCAAAGCACAGTCATTTTCTCAACGAGCTGAGCTTTTTGTGCTCGCGTTACCCCTTTTGTGGCTTGCAAATTAGTGTATGGCATTAGGTTTCTTCTACAAGCTATCTGGGTCGATTCCTTGAGCACGCAGACGAGCCTTCAGATTTGCCAATTTCGCTTCAGCGCTCTCGGCTCGCTGCGTTTCCTCTGCGGCCTGCTGCACTGCTAGTTCGGCTCGCTGTGCTGCTACTTCGGCTCGCTGCGCTTCGGCCGCAGCTCTTTTCGCGGCTGCACTTGCTCGCTCTACAGGCGTCTTAATCCAACGTCTAGACTCGCAAAGCAGCGTAGCCAGGGCCTTTTTATGCCTTGATAGAGTCCATTCCAAGACCCCATACCAGTTTTCAGCTCAGGGATCTAGAGCTTGTTGTCGAATCCTCAGAATTCTCTCGTATACTTCCCATTTGGTCGGTGGTTTTCCAGGCTGCCTTTTGGTCTCGCCCAAGTCTTCCTTTTCTGTTCCAGGAGAGAGCAGCTCAACAGCTAAGAAAGGACTAATGCCCTCTTGCCAGATAACGTAGCTCAACCGCAAGTCGTGGCCGTCGTACAGACGAGAAACGCCGACTGATAGGAACCAGTCCGGACGCTTATACCAATTTTGGTTGTGAACGTCGTAATAGAGATTCATATCAGCTCCGGTGAAGTAGTTACCTTCCGGATAGTCTGATAGTTGCAGTGTGGCGCTGAGTAAGCCAGGCTGCAAAGCATGAAATTCGTCAGACAAGCCGGATTCCTCCGGATCTTCACTGGGCAGGTCGTACATAGTGGGCAGCGTCAGCCGGGGAGACAAAGGGGGATCTCTCTGCTCGACATTAGGTTGTCTTTCTAGCTGTCATATGGGTACCGCAACTGCGAATAGTTCTATTATGCCGTCAACATTACGCCGTCAAACTCTACAGAGACGACAAATCCACGTTGCCACCGCAGATGAGCACTCCTACTTTCTCACCCGGCGCTGGCCGATAGTGCCCTGAGATAAGCGCTGCAATCGGGACTACGCCTGCTGGTTCTGCCACAATTCTCAGTTCATCCCACAGTAGCTGCTGCGCTTTGATTATAGAATTCTCGTCAACGAGCACCGTCTCGGCAACGTACTGCTGGGCAATCGGCAGCATCATCGCGCCTACTCGGCGCGAACCCAAAGCATCGGCAGCAATACCACCCACTTCCACATCAATTTGTTTGCCTGCGGCTAATGACTCGTGCAAAGTAGGCGCTTTTTCTGGCTCTATGCTGACTACGCGACACCGGTTTTGGTACCAGGCTGCGATTCCGGCGATCAAACCGCCGCCACCGACTGATACCAGCACAGTGTCTAGGTCAGGAGACTGCTTCTCTAGCTCTAACCCTACTGTGCCTTGCCCGGCGATCACCTCCACTTGGTCAAAAGCATGAACCACTAAGCTTTGAGTCTCTGCTGCGCGGCGATCGCTTATCTCCAAAGCCTCAATATAGTCACGCCCAACGACCGTTACTGTTGCTCCGTAATCTCTCAATCGCTTTACTTTTATAGGTGAAGCGATTGTAGGCACAAAAATCTCGGCAGGATAGCCCAGTCGACGAGCAGCATAGGCAACAGCTGCACCGTGATTGCCACCCGACGCGGCAATCACGCCTGAAGGCGGAACGGTGTTTTGCAAAATTCTGCTGAAAGCTCCTCGCGATTTGAAAGAACCTGCGTGTTGCATGAGCTCTAGCTTGAGCGTGAGATGGGCCTCTATGCCAAAGGCACCCTGCGGCAAGATGATGATTGGTGTCTCACGAATGTACTCAGCGATATAGCCATGAGCTTTTGAGATGAGAGGCTTGAAGTCTTCTGGTTTCATTTGTTTATCCTCAATATAAAAGACCTTCGATCCAGTGGGCCGAAGGTCTTTTATAAAGACACTACCTTGAGCGGTAGGTTAGGTATCTGTTACGTCAAGCGAGCGTTTTTATCTGTCATTACAGTAAGCGTCTTGGCGTACTCTTGCAGCTTGATCGGAACAGATTCAATATTCCAAATCTCGTCGCAGTACTCTTGAATAGAGCGATCAGAAGAGAATTTACCCATCCGCGCTGCGTTCAAAATAGACTTGCGCACCCAGCTGTCTTGATCTTTGTAAGCCGCGCTTACTTCCTGCTGACAATCTATATATGCTTGATAGTCAGCTAATACCATGAACCGGTCGGTGTTTAGCAGGTTATCAATCAACGGCTTGAACATTTCAGTATCACCGCTAGAGAATACGCCCGAACCAATTAGGTCGATGACGGTACGCAGGTCTTCGTTTTCCTCGTAGTACTTACGAGGGTTGTAGCCTGTTTCCTTTAGCTCGGCTACTTCGTGCGCCTGAAGGCCGAATAGGAAGAAGTTGTCGTCGCCGACTTCCTCACGAATCTCAACGTTGGCACCGTCGAGCGTACCGATAGTAAGCGCACCGTTCATAGCAAATTTCATGTTGCCGGTACCAGAAGCTTCAAAGCCTGCGGTCGAAATCTGCTCAGAAAGGTCGGAGGCCGGATAGATTGGCTGCGCGTTGGTGACGTTGTAGTTGGGGTAGAATACGACTTTGATTTGGTCGCGCATGTCGGGGTCGCGGTTTACAACGCGGCCTACAGAAGTAATTAGCTTGATGATTAGCTTAGCCATGAAGTAGCCCGGTGCTGCCTTACCTGCGAAGATAAAGGTGCGGGGGGTGATGTTCATGCTGGGATTTTTCTTCAGCTGATTGTACAGCGAGATGATGTGCAGCGCGTTTAGCTGCTGACGCTTGTACTCGTGGATGCGCTTGATTTGCACATCGAACATGGAGGTGGGGCTGACCTTTACGCCGGTCGCTCTTTCGATGCGGACCGCGAGGGTCTCTTTGTTGGCTTGCTTAATCTGCCGCCACTCAGTACGGAAGCCAGGATCATCAGCAAAGGGCTCTAGTTTTTTAAGCTGGGTTAGGTCGATAGGCCACTGGTCACCGATGCGCTGGTTGATTAGACGGGTGAGCTTGGGGTTGCTAAGCACCATCCAGCGGCGAGGGGTGACACCGTTGGTTTTGTTGATGAACTTTTCGGGGAAGAGTTCGTAAAAGTCGTTGAGTACAGTCTGCTTGAGCAGTTCTGTGTGCAGGGCGGCTACGCCGTTGATAGCGTGACTGCCAACGCAGGCAAGGTTTGCCATGCGAATGTAGCGGCCACCGGTCTCGTCGATAAGAGACATGCGGGCGAGGCGCTCGTTGTCTTGACCAAATTTGAGGCGTACGTCTTCTAGGAAGATGCGGTTGATTTCAAAGATGATCTCTAGGTGGCGGGGTAGCAGGTCACCGAATAGACCGATGGGCCAGCGCTCAAGTGCTTCTGGCAGGAGGGTGTGGTTGGTGTAGGCAAGTGATTTTTGCGTGATGTCCCAGGCTTTGTCCCATTCGAGCTGGTGGACGTCTACCAGGAGGCGCATGAGTTCGGCAACGGCGATCGCAGGGTGCGTATCGTTTAGCTGTAGGGTGTACTTTTCGGGGAATTTCTCTAGAGAAATTCCGTCGCGCAGCATGATGCGAATCATGTCTTGCAAGGAGCAGGAGACGAAGAAGTACTGCTGCTCTAGGCGGAGCTGCTTGCCTTCTAGATGCTCATCGTTAGGGTAGAGAACTTTGGAGATGTTTTCAGAGACAATCTTGGAGTTTACCGCGCCGGAGTAGTCGCCCTGGTTGAACGCTTCAAAGTCAAACGCGTCGGGGGACTCTGCTTTCCACAGACGCAGCGTGTTCGCGGTATTGACCTTGTAGCCGAGGATAGGGGTGTCGTAGGGAACGCCTTTGACGATGCGATCGCACACCCACTCAACCCGATAGTTACCCTGCACATCTGAGTAAGCCTTGGTATGGCCACCTAGCTTCACCTCTTCCGACCACTCAGGCCGCGCAATTTCCCAAGGGTTACCGTTCGCTAGCCACTTATCAGTTTGCTCAACCTGCCAGCCATCTTCTAGCGCCTGCTTGAAGATCCCGAACTCATAGCGAATGCCATAGCCTAAAGACGGAATCTCTAGTGTCGCCATCGAGTCGAGGTAGCAAGCTGCCAAGCGACCTAAGCCACCATTACCCAGGCCAGGCTCCTGCTCTTGCGCCATAATCTCTGCTAGGCTCAGGCCCAAATCAGCCATTGCCGCATCAACCGCATCGTACAGGCCCAGATTGATCAGGTTATTGCCCAGGTAAGGCCCCATCAAAAATTCTGCCGACAGGTACACCGCCGTGCGCGACTTCTGTTCGCGGTAGGTGCTCGCGCTACTGAGCCAGTGATGCAACATGCGATCGCGCACCGTATAGGCCAGCGCCATGTAATAGTCCTGCAAGGACGAAATTTCTGGCGACTTCCCCTGCACATAGAACAAATTATCGAGAAAAGCCCTTTTGAGCGTCTCTGGCGTCAGCCCTGTCCGGTCATCTTCAACGCGAACGGTTGCATGCACGGGCGGGGTGTTGATTTCTTTAGATTGCATAGGTCACAAGAGAAATAAAATTCTTGGGAAAAAGTCAGTCACACGAACGCTTAACTACGAAACTAGCTTCGCAAGCGTTCATCTTAAAAGTCATCTCTTCAGCAGTCGCTCGGCACCACAAAGTCACAGACGATGAGTACGCGATAGAAACTGAACAGCGAAAGATTGAGCTAAGGTACTGTCACGAAATAAAGGATTTCTTATATCAGTTTCTTTCTGTTCATACAAGAGTATCGTCGTTTTCCCAGCTGATGAACAACCTATATAAAGTCATAAGGATGCAGCGCTCAGCGGTAGCAAGTAATACCAAAAACCGTATGTAGCGGCTCTCATCGCGATGCTCGCTAAATAGTAATATTGCAGCGCTAGCGGTCAAGATAGCCAGTCCGCCAACTCTGTACAACGCTAGCGGACTAATCTCTAACCTATTTAGAAGCTTTCAAAGTACGGACAAAATTTAGACTTTCTTTGACCAGCTAAACATCGCTCGCAGGTTCTTGCCCACTTCCTCAATTTGATGCTCAGACTCAATCCGACGAGTCGCATTGAAGCCAGCATTGCCAGACTGCGCTTCAAGCACAAACTCACGCGCAAACTGCCCGGTCTGAATCTCCTTGAGAATCTGCTTCATCGCAGCCTTTGTATCTGCGGTAACTATACGAGGACCACGCGTGTAGTCACCGTACTCAGCCGTATTCGAAATGCTATCTCGCATCTCTGCCAAACCGCCTTCCACAATGAGATCTACAATCAGCTTCACCTCGTGCAAGCACTCAAAGTAAGCCAGCTCTGGCTGATAGCCCGCTTCTACTAGCGTTTCAAAGCCCGCTTTAATCAGCTCACTCAAGCCACCACAAAGCACCGCCTGCTCGCCAAACAGATCCGTCTCAGTTTCCTCACGGAAAGTCGTTTCCAAAACGCCCGCACGAGTACCACCAATACCCTTGGTGTAGGCCATCGCAATATCGCGAGCCTGACCAGAGGCATCTTGATACACCGCAAACAGAGCAGGCACACCTTGACCCTGCTCATAGGTGCGGCGCACGAGGTGACCTGGACCTTTGGGCGCAGCCATGACTACGTCAACATTCTCAGGCGGAACGATTTGAGCAAAGTTAATGTTGAAGCCGTGCGCAAAAGCGAGTACGTTACCCGCTTCCAAGCCAGGCTCAATGCTTTCTTTGTAAACGCTGCGCTGAATCTCGTCTGGCAGCAGCACCATGATGAAGTCAGCGGCCTTAGAAGCGTCCGCCACAGACTTTACAGTGAGCCCTTCCGCTTCAGCTTTGGCGGTAGAGCGGCTGCCTTCGTATAGGCCGACAATCACATTTACCCCACTGTCTTTGAGATTGAGCGCATGGGCAT
The DNA here is from genome assembly GCA_963836895.1 of uncultured cyanobacterium. Classification (GTDB taxonomy): domain Bacteria; phylum Cyanobacteriota; class Cyanobacteriia; order Phormidesmidales; family Phormidesmidaceae; genus Phormidesmis. Next base: position 57,261 of record CAWILA010000005.1, read on the forward strand.
GGCCTTGCGAGCCGTAGCCGATAATGGCGACTGTCTTGCCGGTGAGCAAGTCTAAGTTGGCATCGCTGTCGTAATACATTTTGGCCATTGGAACCGTCTCCTTGAAACTGCGGTTTCTTCAAATTTTCTATCTGAAGAGGGATGAATTGAGGTCAGCGTTTGATTTTATCAAACAGGGGGATTAGAGGATAGAGGTACTGCCGGTGCAGAGCAGCTTTAACCACCCCATCTCTACTTTCACTTACAATTGGCCTTTCACTTACAATTGGCAGAGAGCTTAAGTAGAGAGAGCACGAGTGAGAGATCCTGACACTCGCTGGCTACAGCGGTATGCAAACTTTGAAAGAACCTTTTTGCTGCTCAGTGACGCGCTGCGTGTCGAAAACCCAACTGTTTTAGAAAGAGCTGGGCTTATCCAGTTTTTTGAAATGGCTTTTGAGCTGTCTTGGAAAATACTCAAGGACTACGAGCTAGCAGAAGGCGTTATTGCTAAGTCGCCGAGAGAAGTTATCAAACAGGCCCATCTGCTTGGCCTTATCAGTGAGGGCCATGCCTGGATAGACGCGCTTGAAGATCGCAACTTGACAGCGCATACCTATAAAGAATCAATCGCTCAGACTGTCGAGCAGCGCATTCGGCAGCGCTACTATTTTTTGATTGCGACCCTATATAAAACCTTTCAAGAAAAGAAAGCAGAGGCAGAAGATGAATCATAATCGACCAAGTCATGGTTTGATCGAACGCGACCTTTTCCACATTCGCGCTGCCGCCGCTGAGCTACCCGAAATCGATGAGGTGATTTTGTTTGGCTCACGCGCGAAGGGAACTCACCAGCAAGGCTCTGACGTAGATTTATCTATCAAAGGGGACGGTATTACGTATTCCACAGTTCTTCGGCTGTCAGAAAGCTTGAACGAAGAACGCCCAATACCCTATTTCTTTGACGTTGTGGACTACAACAGCCTGGAGGATGAGCCCTTGCGCGAACATATCGACAGGGTTGGAGTAGTGCTATTTGCAGTATCAGCGGCACCGAACGCAGTTTGATGTTATCTATTGCGAATGCACACTCTTAACCTCAGATCTTCGGCTGATGGTTGTGCCAGTCGGTGGCCTGCTCATAGGCGTGGCCCACTTCAAACAGCAGATCCTCGCGGAGGACGTTGCTCACTAGCTGAAGGCCAATTGGCATTCCGTTGTCGTCGAATCCGCAGGGAACGCTCATCCCCGGTAGCCCTGCCATGTTGACGGGAATTGTCATCAGGTCGAGCAGGTACATGCTGAGAGGGTCGTCGTTCTCACCGGCTTTGAAGGCGGTAGAAGGCGCAGTAGGGCTCACTAAAATGTCTACGTCTTCAAAGGCTTTCTCGAAGTCTTGCTTGATTAGGGTGCGAACCTTTTGAGCCTTGAGGTAAAAGGCGTCGTAGTAGCCTGCTGAGAGGGCGTAGGTGCCAATCATGATACGGCGCTTTACTTCGTCGCCAAAGCCTTCTGAACGGGTTTTGTTGTACATAGAAAGCAGGTTGGGCTCTTGCGATCGCAGACCATAGCGAACGCCATCGTAGCGGGCAAGATTAGCAGAAGCTTCGCAGGGCGCGATGATGTAGTACGCCGATACGCCGTAGTTGAACCTTGGGCAGGAGATAGTTTTTACGTCTGCGCCCAAGGCTTTGAGCTGGTCGATGGCGACGTTGACTGCTGCGCCTACCGCAGAGTCGAGCCCATCACCGAAGGTCTCTTTGATGATGCCGACCTTGCGACCTTTGAGCGCGTTGTTTTTGTCGCCTCTTAAGGACTGGGTGTAGTCGGGAATTTTGACGTTGAGGCTAGTGGCGTCTTTGGGATCGTGACCGGCGATCGCACCCAGTAAAATCGCCGTATCCTCCACCGTGCGCCCAAATGGCCCAATCTGATCGAGCGAAGACGCAAATGCCACAAGGCCAAACCGCGACACTAGCCCGTAGGTCGGCTTCATCCCTACAATGCCGCAAAAAGACGCAGGCTGACGAATAGAGCCACCCGTATCAGAGCCCAGCGCAATCGGCGCTTGACCGCCCGCCACCGCCGCCGCAGATCCACCAGAAGATCCGCCTGGTACGCGGGCGATATCCCAGGGATTACTTGTCGTCTTAAAAGCAGAATTCTCAGTCGAGCCGCCCATAGCGAACTCATCTAAGTTAGTTTTACCGACGAACACCGCGCCCGCCGCTTCTAGCTTAGCGGTCACTGTCGACTCGTAAGGCGGCACAAAGTTCTCTAGCATTCGAGAACTACAGGTTGTGCGAATGCCTTTGGTACAGAGGTTATCTTTAAGCGCTATGGGAATACCGGCTAACAGGCCAATTTCTTCACCAGCGGCGATTTTATCGTCGACGGCCTTTGCTTGCGCCAAGGCTTTCTCGGCTGTCAGCGTGACAAAACTATTAAGCTTGGGCTCTACCGCCTGCGCCCGGTCCAGCTGCGCCTCAGCAATCTCAACGGCGCTACGGGCTTTGCTCGTAAGCTGTTGGTGCAACTCGCGGATAGCTGACATGGAATTCCCTCGTACTTCACGTAATTCATAAGACGCACCGTTTTACCTAGCTGACTATATCGGCAACAAAAGACAGTCGTAAAACGCGCGCTTCAGTTAGCTAGGGTAGCAGGCTGCCATGACTCAAAACCAAGCAAGTGCAGAGAAACGCATCCACCTTCTGCGCAACCGCACTGAATAATTCCCCACTGAATGATTTTCTGGGTATTTCAACGCTGTCAGGCTCAGATTGTCAGGCTTAGATAGTAATATCCAGTGAATTTGTTCTATTAAATTTAACAACGAAGGCATAGACTGTTTAAAGTTTTTGCAGCTGTTAGGGCTTGAAAGTGTAAGAATTCCAGGGAGGCCTTAATTGGCAGCTAGATTTGGGTACCCTCGGCCCAAGATAGCAGCGAAAGCTAAAGCCTCTTGTCCTTTTTTGAAGCGCGGTTAATCCATGTCTGGTATTTGGTATGCCACTGCTATTGCCGCTACAACAGGCGCAATCTTTAGCGTTGTCAACGAAATTGGTCCGCTGTCCTCGCTAGAATTTGCCGGACCGCATGAGACCCGGTCGATCTCCTCACGTCAACCGGCATCCCAGCGGGCGGATAAAGCTGCTGTTTCGGCCTACGAACAGGCTATGGCACTGGCAAATCAAGCTGTCGGTGCTTATCAAAGTGCAAAGCAGACCACCGACCCCAGCGCCCAACTCACCTTTACAAAAAGCGAGCGCGATTTATGGCGAGCCGCAACTCATCAGCTGTCAACCATTCCTGACGATGCTGCTAGCTATCAACAGGCCGCCAAAAGGCGATCGCACTATCAAACCCTGCTCGCAACTGCCGAAAGCAAAATCGTCGCAAGTGAGAACGCTGCTTTGGTAACAATTGTGACGAACTCAGGGGTTGCTCTAGAGAATGCGCACATCACGCTGTGCCAGATCGATCTACCCACTGAGCAGCTCGACGCTGAAAACTGCCGCCAGCATCAGGGTGAAAGCTATCTGGCAAGTGCGGCCAGTCTCATCAAGCTGCCTATTGCGATCGCACTCATGGACAAAATCGAGCGAGAGGGCAAATCGCTTACCGATAAAATCTACATCGACCCCAATAACTTCACCGAGAATGCAGAAGGCATCGGCATTGAAGTCGGCCAGGAATATACCCTGTCCGATGTGATGACTCGCATGATCAACGAAAGCAACAATATCGCAACCAATCAGCTGATTGACTACATTGGCCGCGAAGATATCGCCAAAACCATGGCCGAAAGAGGGTATGCTCACACGCTGATTGATTTTAAGCTGGCAGGCGATCGCATCCTACCGCCCAACCCTGGCACCCAACGCAACCAGGCTACTAGCAACGACCTCACGGCTATGATGGCAGGGATATACGGCCTAGAAAATCCTGGCGACGAAGCGCTCCTTACCGCGCTCATTAGCCAACGAGACCGGGAGCTTGGCCACGCCGCGCTCAAAGAGCTTGGCCCCACTGTCCAGTGGATTGGCGAAAAAACGGGACAAAATGATCGACTAATCGGCTCCACACTCGCTATGAAGGTAGGCGAGCAGCGGTATGCACTCACCGTCGCCATTGACCACAGTGGCGATGCCTACGCGCTGCGCGACATTATCCACGGCATCGCTAAATATCTGGTAGAAAAAGGTCCGATCATCGCTGAACCCAGCGCGTAGCCAATATCTTTTTTTATTTTCTCGCGATGTATTCCTACTCACAAAAACAGGGTTTTCCAACCCATTTCTACCGAGATAAATAAATATATGTGCTGATTGCCCCTTGCCAACTGGCAGACACACAATCACACTTAGATGTGAAGTGAGGTTGGCCTAAATTTCTGGGAGCCAGGATTGACGTTGTGAAAAGAGTACTTTCAATTATTTTAGGAGGCGGTGCTGGCACGCGTCTCTATCCACTGACCAAGATGCGCGCAAAGCCTGCGGTTTCGCTAGCGGGCATGTATCGACTAATCGATATTCCTGTCAGTAACTGTTTAAATTCCAACATTTTAAAAATCTACGTATTAACGCAGTTCAACTCGGCTTCGTTGAACCGGCACATCTCTAAGGCATACAACTTTTCGACCTTTAGCGATGGCTTTGTAGAAGTGCTAGCCGCGCAGCAAACGCCCGATAGCCCTAGCTGGTTTGAAGGCACAGCAGACGCTGTACGTAAGTACATATGGATGTTTGAAGAAGCCGATGTCGATGAATTTATCATCCTCTCTGGTGATCATCTCTATCGCATGGACTACAGCGACTATGTGATGAAACACCGTGAAAGCGGCGCGGATGTTACCCTCTCGGTTGTTCCTATTGGCTACAAAACGGCTTCCAGCTTTGGCCTGATGAAGGTAGACGACGACAATCGTATCGTCGAGTTTTCAGAGAAGCCGACAGGTGACGCGCTAGAAGCGATGAAGGTTGACACCACAGCGATGGGGCTTTCTCCTGAGCAAGCCAAAGATAAGCCCTTCATTGCTTCTATGGGCATATACGTGTTCAAAAAGCAGGTGCTGATCGATCTGCTAAAGAACAACCCTGAGCAGACTGACTTTGGTAAGGAAATTATTCCGGCCTCTGCCAAGGACTACAACGTACAGGCCTATCTATTTAAAGGTTACTGGGAAGATATTGGAACAATCGAAGCGTTCTACCATGCCAATTTGGCGCTGACAGAGCAGCCTAACCCAGCTTTTAGTTTCTACAGTGAGACTGCGCCAATCTACACGCGATCGCGCTATCTCCCACCCAGTAAAATCCAAGACTGTCACATCACCGAATCTATCATCAGCGAAGGCTGCATTCTCAAGAAGTGCCGCATTCACAAATCTGTAATTGGCTTGCGTCAGCGCATTCACGCTGACTGCGAAATCGACAGCTCCTTGCTCATCGGCTCCGACTTCTACGAGAAGATGGATGAGAAAGGAGAGTTTCCTGTCTCTATCGATCAGCCGAACACAATTCCTATTGGCATTGGAGAAGGGTCGGTGATTCGCCGAGCCATCATCGACAAAAACGCTCGCATTGGTCGCAATGTGCAAATCATCAACAAAGACAATGTAGATGAAGCCAAGTGCGAGTCAGAAGGCTACTACATTCGCAGTGGCATCGTAGTTGTCCTTAAGAATGCGGTTATTCCAGACGGTACGATTATCTAGTTTGACCATTTAACTTGACAGCTAATTGTTTTTGGGAGCCCTTTCACGTTCAGTGAAAGGGCTCATTTTTTATGCGTTGAATCCAATAGGTATCTCGAGCAATCAGACGAATGTTGCAGAGTCTGGTATATTCTCACAATCGCCGCTCTAAAATCACTTACATGCAGCCGGTCAGCCCAGACTCTGATAACGATCATTCGCAGCAGCCTGAGCGGTCCTCTGATGTAGCATCTGGCGAAACGTCTTCTGAAATAACGTCTGATAAAGCACCTGACAAACCCGCTGAGCCTAGCTCATCTTCGAGTGAGTACAACCGTCGCTGGACCGATAATCCGCCGGTGAGTCCGCTAGAGAATTTGCAGCGTCGCTATACCGACCAGCTCAGCCGAGACATTGAACAGCTAGAAGCTGAAAAGGCCCGGTTACAGGCGGAGATTGCTGCGCTAAGACAAGACCACCGCCAGCTACGAAGCACGCTACCCAAAGCTTCAGCAACTGCAGGTGAGCTGGATAGCACTGCTGAGCAAGTCCCGACTGCTGAAATCTCTACTACAGAAAGAGTCCCTGTTGCAGAAAGAGGACCTCGTCTGCCTGGAGAGACAGCGATTTCGCCTTCGCCTGTCGTCTCAGCACCAGCGAGATCACCTGATCAGGTAGGCGAGAATAATCGCTCAATTGAGCTGCCGACGCCAGCGACTTCTGAACAGCGCCGACTGAGAATTGTCCGGCGGCGATCGCACGCTCAACGCCTCGCCAGTACAACGGTTCGGCGCGGACTGATTTTGAGTGCGATCGCTACTCTCATCACCGCCTGGCACTACGGCCTGGTTAGCACCCTGCATCAGGGTGGCAGCTGGCTTGGCTTTGACATTGGTCAGCTGGGTGTCGGCTTTGTTCCGGCGGTGGCGCTTCTGTGGATGCGAATGCTCGTCGTGGTGCCGTCGCTGGTACTACTCGCGCCGCAGCTCCATCGCACCACCTGGGAGGATTTGCTCGACTGGTTCTACAGCAGAGAGCAGCTGCTTATTCCCCTATTTGGCAGCGGCGCAGCCCTGTTCTTTTCTCAAGTTTTTCTCTACCAGAGTGTGGGTACGGCTGGCCCGGCTATTGGCACTGCTCTTCTCTTTCTCTATCCTTTGAGCGCTGTTCCCTTAGGGCTTGGCTTTCGGCAAGAGGAAGGGCTCACACCATTTGGACTGCTGGCAGTTGTTGCGATCGCCATGGGCGGCTTTCTCGTTGCTAGGCCAGCTTTTGCCACCTCGGCTACAGCCGTTTGGCTAGGCATCCTTGCGAGCCTGACACTCAGCCTCTACATCGGGCTCACCAACCGCAGCTATCGCCTGCGCTGTCATCCTATTCCCACCGCGATTGTTCAGTTCTCTACAGTAGCCGTTCTCAGCAGCCTGGTGCTTTTGGTAAAGCCGCTTAAGCTAGTGAGCATTAGCTGGCTGAGCTTTTGTCTGTGGGGTCTGCTCATCGGCATACTTATGCTGATAGCGTACCTGTTCACCTACGCCAGCCTGCTAAATATTCGCAGCAAAACCGCCATTGTTGCCGCTACCACACCCGTTGCCGCGCTGATACTGGGCTGGAGCTTTTCTCCTCGCCCCCCGCTACAAATCATTCAATGGACAGGCATTACGCTAGTTACGATTGGGGGGATTGCCCTAGGAAAAGAAAAGCTAGGTAAAGGGCCCAATAGCGAAGCGCAGTAAGAAAATTGGCAGGTCCAGTAGCTCTGAACCTGCCAACCATCTTTATTCAAAACGGAGAGAGAGGGATTCGAACCCTCGAACAAGTTGCCCCGTTACAGCATTTCCAGTGCTGCGCCTTCAACCACTCGGCCATCTCTCCTCTATTGATGCCCAGCACGCGCTTTCACAGGCGTACTACAGCTAAGCCATCGTAACAGAAAGCGGCCCCCTTCAGCTTGTTTCTCCGCCCTTTTTCTCTACGCCTTCCTTCAAGGTTTCCTCCACGGTCTGCGTCAATCGTATTTTTCTCACTGCAGTGTCATACAGGCATTCCGTGCGATCATGAAAATGGTCTTACCGCTTTTCTATCTACTGTTTTTACCCGCTGCGCCCTATTTATGGCCGATACCTACAATATTCGCATTCACCATCGACAAAAAGGCGTTACCTACAATGTGCAGGTTCCTAGCGATCGCTACATCCTGCAAACCGCAGAAAACCAAACCGCCGATCTTCCTTATGCCTGTCGCAATGGAGCCTGCACCGCCTGCGCCGTCCGCATTCTCTCCGGCGAACTCCACCAGCCAGAAGCCATGGGCCTTTCCCCGGACCTACGCGAACAAGGGTACGCGCTCCTTTGCGTTAGCTATCCGCGCAGCGACCTGGAAGTAGAAACTCAAGATGAGGACGAAGTCTACGAACTTCAGTTTGGCCGCTACTTCGGCAAAGGGCCAGTAAAGTCTGGCATTCTCATCGATGACGACTAATTGGCATCTGCGAGATTATGCAAAGCTATCAGTCAATAAGAGCACTTCCCAGACCAAATTAAAGTCTCACAGCCTGAGGCAAATTCCCGCCTACCTATGACTTATTCCTCAGAAGATCTTCAGCGCTTTTTAGATGTGGCCACCGAAGCTGCCTCTGCTGGCGGAGCCGTCCTTCAGCACTACTGGGGCAATCTCTCCAATATTCAACAAAAGGGTCGGCCCGGCGATCTGGTGACCGAAGCAGACAAAGCGGCTGAGAAAGAAGTCCTGTCTGTCCTCAAGCGCCACCTGCCCGATCACGCTATTCTTGCCGAAGAATCCGGTAGCATCGCCGCTTCAGACGATGGCGTACCCGGATTGCTCTGGGCAGTTGATCCGCTCGATGGCACCACCAACTACACCCATCAATATCCCTTCTGTGGGTGCTCTGTCGGTCTGCTGATTGATGGAAAGCCAGCGGTTGGCGCAATTTTTGACCCGGTTCGCAACCATCTTTTCCGTGCGGCGAAAGGCTTGGGTGCTACCTGCAACCGTGAGCCCATCGGTGTATCTGGCACCGAATCTTTGGCTGAGAGCTTACTCGTAACTGGCTTTGCCTATGATCGCAGAGAAACCATCGACAACAACTACGCCGAATTCTGTCACCTGACTCACCTCACCCGTGGCGTTCGCCGAGGTGGGTCAGCGTCTATTGATCTGGCGTACGTAGCCTGCGGTCGGCTAGATGGCTACTGGGAGAGGGGGCTTTCTCCCTGGGATGTGGCTGCGGGGGTTGTTCTAGTCGAAGAAGCGGGCGGAATGGTGAGTGCTTACGACCAGAGCCCTTTTGATATTGAGACGGGCCGGATTTTAGCGACGAATGGAAAGGTACACCGTGAGCTAAGCAAGACACTGGCGACGGTAAAACCGTTCAAAAGATTCGCGCCCTAGCCATCCTTGGCTATGTGTACCTATACAAAGTAAACTTAATATAAGTTAATAATCTATAAAGGTGCTTGTCCTTACGCTGAGATGACTTGAGAATGACTTATGTTCGGTATGGCGCGGTAGTCGCAACTGCTTTCGGCTTGGGGATGGCGCTGGCTGTCAGCCTGAAATTCCTGCCGGAGCGTTCAACGGCTCGTTCTACTACTGAACTGCTCGCGGCTGAAGCCTCTTCTGCCGCAGAGTCAGCGAGTCGGCCTTTAGATTTGGGCTTGACGCTGTATCAGGCAGCGGATGAGTTTGACCAGCAGGCAAGTGCTTCGGCTGAAAAAGCGAAGACGGAAACCGATAGTGTAGTGCGATCGCAATCTTTGCGGCAGGCGCGGGTGTACTGGCAGCAGGCCCTAAAGAAGCTCAGCGATATACCCACCGACTCAGCGCTGTCTGAGCGGGCTACGCTTAAGCAAAGTGTCTACAGTAAGCGCCTAGCTGCGGCTGTACGTGACACGACGGCGCTTCAAAAAACGTTTATCGCCGACACGCTGATAGATGTGGGAATCGACCCTGCGCAAATACACATTACGCTGTGTCAGCTTGCTGATAGCGAGAATCTATCGTCGGCCAATGGACTATCTCCTGAGCAGTGTCAACAGCACCTAGGAGATCAGCTACTGGCAAGTCCGGCAAGTTTGATTAAGCTGCCAATTGCGATCGCCTTGGTTGAAAAAGCCAACACCGACAATATTCCGCTTACTACCAAAATCTTAGTCAGCGAAGACAACTACACCGAAAACGCAGAAGGCGAGTCTCTTGAAGTAGGCAGAGAATATTCACTTCAAGAAATCATGTCGCAAATGATTAAAAGAAGCGACAACATCGCCACCAATCAGCTGATCGACTATCTCGGCTACGACACAATAAACCAGGCCCTCAGCCGCTATTCGCAAACCTCTGTAGGCCATAAGCTCATCGGCAGCGAAATCGCGCCAACCTATTTTGGCGATGGCATTAATCAGTCTACGACTGATGACCTGACAGCTATGATGGCTACCGTTTATACCCAGGGAGACAATCAGCCTATCCGCACGGCCCTAGCTGGTCAGCAAGATCAAGAGCTGGGCTACAGCGCCTTACAAGGCATTGGTCTACAGGTGGCTTGGCTTGGTGAGAAAACAGGTCAAAACGATCTGCTAATCGGGACAACGTTGGCGATGAAAGTTCACCGAGACACTTACCTTCTAACAGTCGCCATTGATAATAGCGGCGACGTTTTCATCCTTCAGCAGGTGATTGGCCGCATTGCAAAGCACCTCTCCTTAAACGGGTCTTTGATGGGGCCGTAAGCCAAGATTAGGCCGCTTGACTTCTTGTCAGTCTTTCTAACCGATCATAGAAAAGTGCGGTTCGCTTTTCACATTTTCTGGAACTTCCCAAATATTCAAGATGCCTGAGATTATTCCGTCATAGGTCTATGTCTCGCGACGCTATCGGGCATCCTGAGTCTGACACCGTCTCAACTCTGGATAGGCTATGACGACGACAGCAGGGCTCTTTCAGCTCAATATGATCGACCACCATGCAGTACTCGGCTTCTCTCTGGCCGCAGAGGCCAAACAAGTCCGTAAACGCTACCTTACAATTGCACGTAAGCTACATCCTGACAGCCTGCGTGACTCGTCGGAGGAAGCGCGCAGGCTAGCTAGTGAACTGCTCTCCAAACAGGTGAACCCTGCCTACGAAGCCCTCAGCCAAGACAAGTCGATTAAGGAACACAAAATTCTGCTGAAGATGAAGCAGCAGCAGCTGAGTTCCAATCGCTCACTGGTGACAATCATCAGTGAATCTGCCAAAACGCTGCTGAATGCAGAGGATTTAGAATCGGGCTACGCTGCTGCTTTAGAAAAAGCGAGCGCAACGCAGTTTAGCGATCTTGCTCGGGTGCAGACAATCATTGGTGAAATCAGTGAGCTTAATGCGGTTTACCTCATGCGCAAACAGGCCGCGACAACAAAGCCAACGCCCTCCAATGCGACTACTGCGACGCAAACTGCTGCTGCCGGGACGGCAGCACCGCCGTCTCACGACTCGTCAGCATCAAAACCTCGCGGCAACGATATTATTCAGCGCTACCTAAAGCGGGCGAAAGAATTTGAATCTCAGCAGGACTACTCTCGCGGTATTTTAGAGGTGCGAGAAGCGATCGCATCCCATCCCAAAAACGCCGCCTGCCACGCCTACCTATCTAGCTTGTATCTCAAGTCTGGACAGGCCACTCTGGCCAAAATTCACGCTAAGCAAGCGCTCGTATTTGACCCTGAAAACGAGCTAGCTAAAACCGTGCAATCTAACCTGGGCAACGAACCTGGCAAATCAGCCAGCGCTCAAAAGCAGATAGCTAGCGGTAAAGATAAGGCAAATGGGAGTAAAAAGGGAGGCGGTCTTTTGAGCGGATTGTTTGGTGGAAAAAAACGTTAGATGACCCAAGGAAATACGGCCAGAGGAAATACGGCCAGAGGAAATACGGCCAGAGGAAATGCGGGCAGTACCTACCAACCCCCTACGGGTGGCCGAGACTTACTCCCTCTAGATGTCGTCCAAAAGCGCTGGATTGAAGATCGACTAGAAGAAGTTTTTCAGCGATGGGGCTACCACCGCATCATCACGCCCACCGTAGAGACAATGGATACGCTTATGGCAGGCGGTGCCATTGAGCGGGTAGAGGTCATTGAGCTACAAATCGGTCAGGTGGGAGAGCAAAGGCTGGGCCTGAGACCCGAACTCACGGCCTCTATCGCTAGAGCCGCCGTCACCCGCCTCGCTTCTGTCACCTATCCTCAGCGCCTCTACTACAACGCCAACATTTTCCGCCGCTCGGCAAAGGGCTCACAGGGTGGCCAGCAGGAATATCACCAGGCGGGCATTGAGCTACTCGGCTCTAGCGGTCTCATGGCCGATGCTGAAGCCGTCCTTCTTGTGGCGGATTGCCTGCATGCGGTCAAGCTTCCAGATGCCAATATCGTCCTTGGTGAAGCGGCCCTGACTTATTCACTGCTGGCCCCTTTCCCAGACTCGATTCGCGAAGCGGTGCGGCAGAATATTGCAGAACTCAATCGTGTAGCGTTAGAGACCTTGCCGCTGTCTGCTGAACTGCGAGCGATCGCACTTCAGCTTATGGACTTGCGAGGTGCGCCCACCACCGTCCTCGCAACCCTGGCAAATGGCTTTGAGCTAAGCGAACAGCAGCAGGCACTCGTAGAACGGCTCAAAGACCTCATCGCACTGCTGAGCACCCGAAACAGTCCTGCGCTCACGCTAGATCTCAGCCTGATTCGTCCTTTCGACTACTACACTGGCATCGTATTTGAGGTGGTGAGCAACCGACACGCTCAGCTGCTGGGGCAAGGTGGTCGGTACGATGACCTACTGGCCGTCTACGATCCAAACCCTGAAAGTCACGGCTTTCCCGGCATCGGCTTCGTGCTAAATATTGACCAGCTGCATCAGGAGCTGGTGCTAGGCAGTGAGCTACCGAGTGAAACGCCGCCGACTGACTGGCTAATTGTTCCGAAGGGAGAAGCGGCAGCAGCAGTAGCTTTAGACTATGCCCAGAAGGCGAGAGAGTCGGCTAATATTGTGCGCGTAGAGCTAAGTTTGGACTTTTCGCAGTCGGCAGATGAGGTGAGAGCGATCGCTCGCAAACGCAATATCAACCGAATTGCGTGGATTTCGGCTCAGGGCTTGCCTGATATCGAGATTGTTAATTAAGCTTAACGAAGACATTCAAGAGAGAAAACCCCTGTGTCCCACACGATTGTGACTGACGTCTGCGAAGGCATTGCAGATTGCGTAGACGCTTGCCCCGTTGCCTGCATCGACGAAGGCCCTGGCAAAAATAAAAAAGGCACCGGCTGGTATTGGATCGACTTCGACACCTGTATCGACTGCGGCATCTGCTTGCAGGTATGTCCGGTAGAAGGTGCGATCTTGGCCGAAGAAAAGCCTGAGTTGCAGAAGACGCCGTAGAACCGTACCTTTATCGTCGCAAGGGTGTACGCACAAAGCGCCAACTTATACTGAAGTGAGCACATCGAAGCAAATTTGCTTGCAAAGATTATGGTCATCAACGCTACTCGCTGGACAGTTCGAGACCTAGACGTCATGCCTGATGATTGGGGGTGGAGTCGCTATGAGATTATCGATGGAGAGTTATTTGTGACCCGCGCTCCACATATTCGTCATCAGAGTGCTGGTGGCAATATCCATGTTGAACTAACCAACTGGTCTCGGAGAACTAAACTTGGCGAAGCTATGGAAACACCAGGACTTGTATTCACTGAGTCTGATGCGGTTATTCCAGACGTAGTGTGGGCTAGCAATGCTCGAATAGAGAATGGCATCGACGAAGCGGGTCACTTTACGGTTGCACCAGAACTTGTAGTAGAGGTGCTCTCAGCGGGCAGTAAGAACGAACAAAGAGATAGAGAAGTGAAGCTGAGGCTTTATTCTCTCTATGGCGTACAAGAATACTGGATTGCTAATTGGCGACTGAAAACGATTGAAGTGTATAGGAGAGAAGATGCCTATCTGAAGATAGTAGCGACGTTGACTGTCGAAAATCAGCTAAAGTCGCCAGTTCTACCTGGATTTGAGTGTCTGATCGCTGATATATTTCCATAGTGGTTTTACCGGTTGCATCCTAGCTAGCTGTAGTCCAGCTACATCAAACGCCGTGGCTCTTTCCAACTACCCAGCTGCGACGGAAGTATTTGGCAAGGCTAGATTCTTTAAGCGTGAGACAGATAGGGCGACCGTGAGGGCACGTGCGAGGCTTTTGCGTTCGCTGCCACTGGTTTAAGAGCGTTTGCATTTCAGGGAGTTCTAGCTTTGTGCCGTTGCGGATGGCGGTGCGGCAGGCAGTAGCAACAAGGGCCGCTTCCAGGTTTGCGCCCAAGCTGAGTTCTAATAGGGCATTCTCTCTATCGTCTCTGCTGCTGAGCGGTTCGGGAATGCTGCGAATAGCCCATAGATTTTCACCGAAAGGCGCGATCGTAATTCCCACCTCCTTCAGCCGCTCTACTTGAGTCTCACTCAAAGTTTTCAAAACAATCGGCGGGTCCGTATCCACCATCTGCCACCGCTGCTGCAACTGCTCAAACAGCACCCGCTCATGGGCAATATGCTGCTCTACTAAGCAAATGCCGCCTTCATTCTCAGCGAGAATATACATGTCGCTTACCTGGGCAACCGCTGTCAGCGCCCCCGGTACGGCTATCGGCAAAGCATCTGACAGAGACTGCGCTGGGATCTGAGCCTCTGCGATCTCCGTGCCTATCTGGCGCGAAACTTTGTACTCACCTTCGGCTTCAGCCGCTTTGATCAGTTCTGTTGCTCTGTGGGTTTGAGCGGCTTCGCTGAGGTCATCTATTTGCAGCAGTTTGCCGACCGCTGCGGTGACGCGATCGCAGAGTATCTCCAAACCCTGCACATAGATCTCGGACTTGGCGGGATGGCGGTTCCAGTCGAGCTGGGTGGGCGGTAGGGTGAGGTGTAAAAAGCAAATGGGATAGCGATCGCGTGGAATGGTCCGCCTAAATCCAGCCGTCAAAGTCTGCGCAATCTCTTCTACTTCTATAGGTCGTCCGTTGATGGCCACTCTTAGCCAGTCTGGTTTGCGCCGATGGCAGCGATCAGGCAACCCAATCGCCAGGTACAGGTCGTCTTGGGCTATTTCTTCGATATCGGTATCGTGCAGGCTGCGTAAAACCTGCGGCATGAGGGTCTTTGCAGTCGGTCCAGGCCAAAGCGAGAACCAGTGCGCATCGTCTTTTTCGACCTGCCAGGTAACCTGCGGGTGGCATAGAGCCAAGCGCTGAATAAAAGCGGCTACTGCCTTCACCTGCGCGGATACAGCGGGCACCTGACGACGAGCAGGCCAATTACCGAACAAATTACGGACGGTGACAACAGTGCCAGGAGCGATCGCACTTTCTAAAACTGCCGACGACTCACCTGTAGCGCCATAGCTCACGGCAAATCCTTGCCCACTTTCACGCCTACAGCTGCGAATTTCTAGCTCTGCTAGCTGCGCAATACTGTGCAGCGCCTCACCGCGAAAGCCTAAGCTGCGGACGTTTAGCAAATCGGGACGGGTTGATATCTTGCTGGTGGCATGTGCGATCGCTGCCTGTTGCAAATCGGCCTCACTCATCCCAACGCCGTTATCGGTCACCCGCACCTGCCAACGCTGCGGCCACACGCTCACCGTAATCCTTGTTGCCCCAGCATCTAGCGCATTTTCTACTAGCTCACGCACCACCGCCGCCAGCGAATCTATCACCTCACCTGCCGCCATCAGCGACACCACCTCTGGCGCTAACGGCTGAATTAAACTCGCGCTCCTATCCATACCCTCAGTGTAGCGGGCTGGTCTTGTAGCGTTGCCTCATGCCTTTCTAGCTTGAGGAAAGCGTTTGACATCAGAAAACGTATTCGCATTGTAAGGAAACAATGAACTTCAGCCGTAAGTTCTCTTTATCCATTTAAGAGTACTCGTGAGCAGCGTAAATATACGGAATATTTGATGTAGATTACGCTGTCTTTATTACCTGGTTCCGTATTTACTGTGAAGCGGATGCCTGTCCTCTCAGATGACAATGAACTCACTTCTGTAGAGCGTGTATTGAGTTGCTCATCTATTCCCAAGGGGCATTTTGGGGGAGATTGAATCAGCTCTTTATATTACGCGTCCTACAAAGCAGCTCGACCCTGGGGGCTTAAAGGGGTCGAGCCTTTTTCTTTTAAAGGGCAAGACGGCAAGACACTAAAGGATTTTGTCTAACCCGTATACCAGTGACTTTAAGGGCAGCACGCGCCGAATCGAGAGCAGGACGCCCGGCATGTAGCAAACGCGATCGCTCGTATCGTGCCGCAGTGTATAAGACTGACCTGCCGCGCCAAAGATCACTTCCTGATGCGCAATCAGGCCCGGCAGTCGCACGCTGTGAATTCGCACGCCGTCTTCGGTTTGGCTGCCGCGAGCACCTGCCATTTTCTCAGTCTCGTTTACTTCTGGCGCGTTGTACTTTTTGTTTAGCTCAGAGAGCATTTGCGCGGTCTTCACCGCCGTACCGCTGGGCGCGTCCGCCTTTTGATTGTGGTGTAGCTCAATGATCTCTACGTGATCAAAGTATTCCGCTGCTTGCAAAGCTGCCTGCTGCAACAGCACCATTCCAATCGAAAAGTTGGGAACGAGCAGGCAGCCCGTACTCGCTTTATCGGCAAATTCAGCTAGGTCCGTGATCTGCTTGTTGCTCATACCCGTTGTGCCTACTACAGGCCGCACGCCGTAGGCTAACGCTGCGCGCGCAGAGCCATATACGCTGTCGGGATGGGTAACATCGACCATTACCGCACTGCTGCCTTGAGGTGCCTCGCTTTGAGCCATGACTAAAGTGGCTTCTAGGTCGTTGAGTACTGGAATTTCGAGCGGGCCAACGCCAATGACCTCGCCAATGTCTTCACCAATGAATTTAGGATTGCGGTCAATGGCACCCACGATCGTCATGTCGTCTGCTTCTGCCACTGCTTTTACGATGGCCCGTCCCATTTTACCGAGCGCGCCGTTAATGACGACCGGGATTTTTGTCGTGCTTTGAGTGGCCTCGATCTGAATTGAATCGCTCATGTTTTTGAGAACTGCTAGTTTCTGACGCTATATTTTGACGCAATACTTACCCCTAATACAAAAGAGCTTCAATACCAAAAGCTCTAATACGTGAGCACCCCAAAATAAAAGGAGAGCAAAAACCTGCTCTCCTTTGTAAGTTCTACGATGTGCGTTGGGCAACGCCTTCAATAAAATTGACTAGCTTACTTCAACCTGGCTGGTATCAACTGAATCGGTACCATCAACGCCTTTAGCAACCTTCACCATTTTGTCTAAAATAGCCTGGCTAGGCACTTTACCTTTGAGAACAATGGTACCGCTAGTTTGAGCAACCCATAGCGTATCAACGTCATCGAGCTGGCTATCTTCGTCAAATGCATAGGCAACCCGCTTAGCAAGGCCGCTTTCGTCAAAGTTGCCGTCAAGGCCTACTTTGTAATCGGGTACGTCTTTGCCATCAGCGGCTTTGGCAACGCCTCGACGAACGGAAGTAGAGGCGTTAGCGGGCTTCTTGTCCTTTCCAAAAATTCTGCTGAAAAATCCCATAATACTCTTCCACGATGTAGTACAAAGGCAGGGGGATTCTGCCTAGATAGATATAAACATATCCGGGTCGTCTATTGAGAAAGATATGCCTTAAGGAACAAATACTTTTGATGCAACGCTAGCAGCCGGTGCGTAATCAGGCTCAATGATGCTGTAGCAGTCTGAGGCGTCCCCAGTAGCGTCGAGAGATCGTCATTTTTACGTAGTACGAGGGATAGACCGTTGAAAATGGACATAAAGACTCAGCTCGATGAGTGGGGGCGCAAGTATTTTGTGGGTCGACGGGTGTCGCCTCAGGCCCATCAGCATATGCAAGATAGCCTTATGGACGAGGCTGATTTGGATATCGACTACGTGGTGCTCACCGTGGGCGCTTGCTTGATTGCCACGCTAGGACTGCTTTCTAACAGCGCGGCGGTGATTATCGGCGCGATGCTGGTGGCTCCGCTGATGTCGCCAATTCGTACGGTGGCGTTTGGCATTTTGGAAGGAGATTTGGACCTGGTGCTTGAGGGGCTTAAGTCGCTGGGTGTGGGGACGGCGATCGCGATCGGGCTCTCGGCGGTGATTGGCTTGGGGTCGGGCTTTCTAGAGTATGGCAGTGAGGTGGCTTCGCGCTCTTCGCCCACGCTGCTGGATTTAGGAATTGCCATTACAGCGGGCGGTATTAGCGGCTATGCGAAGGTACAGCCGAAGCTGTCTAGTACGCTAGCTGGAACAGCGATCGCAGTTGCTCTCATGCCGCCTCTATGCGTTGTTGGCCTAGGCATCGCCCAGCTAAACGCATCGTTGGCGCTAGGCGCGAGTCTGCTGTATCTCACCAATCTGCTAGGCATCACACTGGCCTGCATGCTGGCTTTTTTTGTGGCGGGCTACTCTCCTTTTCGCCGTGCCCGCAGGCCACTGAGCGCGGTAGTGCTATTGACTAGCCTGCTGGTGATTCCGCTGGGCATCAGCCTGGTAGAGCTTGTACGCCAAAACCAGCTGGAGGCAAACGTCAAGCGAGCGCTGGTAGAAGATACTCGTACCTTTCAAAATATGGAGCTGGTAAGCAGCCGAACCAACTGGCAGCTGCCGACGCCTGAAGTGCGTATGGTC
Organism: uncultured cyanobacterium; assembly: GCA_963836895.1. Taxonomy (GTDB): domain Bacteria; phylum Cyanobacteriota; class Cyanobacteriia; order Phormidesmidales; family Phormidesmidaceae; genus Phormidesmis. The sequence continues at coordinate 75,654 of CAWILA010000005.1, forward strand.
GTCAATGCCAGCCAGCCTATTACCCCTAGACAGGTTGAACTGCTTGAAAACTACATTACCAAACGCATGGGTCAGCCTTTTCGCTTCGTGTTTCAAGTGAGTGAAATCAAGGAAATAACCAGAGAAGACATGCAGCCGAGTAGCACGATAGAAGGCGCTCAAGAGTAGCTGGAACTAGAGTAGAACGGTGATACTAAAGGCGCGCTGATATGCTTCTAGTTAATTAAATGTGCTGGATATATTGAAGCATCAGCATGAAATTGCGACCGAGCGACTACATTGAGAAAAAATCGGGCAGCCTATAGGCGAGGTATGTATCTAATATAGTTGATGGGTTAAGCGTAGCCGTTTTGCTGATAGCTGATTCTCGCCTTCGTAAACCTACTAGATGGCTTCGTGTACATAGTCTGGGCGAACAAGTCGTGAATAAAACAAGTCGCAAATAATATAAGCACCGTCATTTTCATTGATGGCTGTTGTATCTACCGATTTTATGACCTATTATCCTGTAGCTGACGGTTTTACGTTGTGAACTACAGTGGAGGTGCAGATGCATCCATATCTCGCGAGTTGCTTTATTCGCGTTTTACCAGGCTTGTAGCCAACGTTGGTGACGCAGGCAAGGTGAGCAAAGCTATAGTTCAGCGGTGTGTGACAGCTTAATTGTGTAATCTAAGGTTTACGCCTTAACTTTCAACCAAGACTACCAAGACTACCAAGACTACTTAGCAAAGACTGTTCGAAAAGCTGGCCTCAAGGAAATCATTGAATGAGGCTGAGCCTTAGAATATTCTCAAAGCGTTCGACCAAGGCTCCGGCTCACGATTGCAAAAGATCAGCGTAGATAGATGATAAACAGCCGCTCTAGCACGAGTTACAGTACCTCTCACAAACTGCACCCTTTAAGCCTGCTGGCACAGCTGATTAGTCGTCAGGTCAGCGGTTGCTTGAAGCTGTCGGCTCAGTCAGCAGAGTGGCGACTTCTTTTTGACAAAGGTCAGCTCAATTTTGCCACTAACTCGGTAGACGTGTTTGAACGACTAGACAGGCAGCTGCAACCTTTTAGTGACATTATCCCTATCTCGGTGCGCGAAGAGATGCGGATGCTGTTTGAGCATTCAGATGAGATAGATGAGGTGGTAAGCCGCGACTACCGGGCGATTTCGTGGCTAGTGAATAAAGACTACCTGACTCAAGATCAGTGTAGTCAGCTGATTGGCGCGATCGCTGTCGAAGTCATTGAACCCTTTCTCAATATTCGCGAAGGCAGCTACGAGCTAGTACCCCAAAGCCAGACGGAAGGCATTCCGGTGTACTGCCGCCTGGATTTGCGTCCGATTGTAGAAATCTGCCAGCGCAACAGTAAGCAAAGAGCCGCGGGACAACCTGTTAGCGGCCGACTGCCTAACGTCACCAGCAGCGGTGTGGGCCGTCAGATGAACGGCCAGATCAACGGACTGCCGCCCCTTAATACCAGTGGGAGTACCAGCGGGAGCAGCGGTAGAAGAGCTAGCAGCGCTGTAGGCCAAGCTAACATGAACGGCATGAGGGGTATGGACGCTCTCAAGCACACGACCTATACGGTGGCCTGCATTGACGATAGCCCTACCGTTCTTAACGCTATTCAAAAGTTTTTAGAAGACCAAAGCCTGTCGGTGGTCGCAATCAACGATCCGGTTAAGGCGCTAATGCAAATTGTGCGCAGTAAGCCCGATCTGATTTTGCTGGATATCACCATGCCAAACCTGGACGGCTATGAGCTGTGCGCCCTGCTGCGCCGCCACCCTCGCTACAAGCGCACGCCCATCGTGATGGTGACAGGTAACACTGGCTTCATCGACCGGGCTAGAGCCAAGCTAGTGAGAGCATCGGGCTACTTGACCAAGCCATTTACGCAGTCTGACCTGTTGAAGATTGTGTTCAAACACCTGCCAACAAAAGAACGTTAAGATACACTGCCAGCAGATCTTTGTGATGAATCTCTGAAAAAAAGAAATTCCATATGGGTTACGATCAGTGATAATTACCAGATGTATCTAGTGGGTTCAGTGACGACGAAATTAGCTATTTCGTGATTCTTACGGAAGTGGCCGTTTGTCTCGCTAAGTTTGAACGTTTTTGTATCGCTACCTGCCGAGTTTGCCCTACGGTTTTCCTACATCATGAATACAACGAAGACTGCTACTGTGCTTGTCGTTGAAGATGCGCCTTCAGAGATGAAGCTGATGAGCCACTACCTGCAAGAGGAGGGCTATAGTGTCATTGGAGCGATAACGGGCAAAGAAGGGCTGAACAAGGCGATCGCACAGAAGCCCGATGTGATTGTGACCGACGTGGTGATGCCGGGTATTAGCGGGTTTGAGCTGTGCCGTAAGCTGAAGCACACGCCCGAGACGAAGGAAGTGCCGGTCGTAATTTGCTCATCGAAGGGGCAGACGATTGACCGGATGTGGGGAATGCGACAGGGTGCGAAGGCGTATTTGACCAAGCCGTATACGCGCGATGAGTTGATCGAAGCGATTAGGGCTGTTTTGGTTTGAATCAAATAAAATTGTTAGTAGCCATATCGCGCTGGGCAGTCTATCGCTAAAAGCGGCAGTGCGTACGACATGATGCAAGTTAATGCTGTTCTATCTTTAGCGCTGTTCTATCCTTATAAGTAAGGCCCTGTGAAAACGAAGCTTGCTATTCCAGATCGCCAGGCGGGTGAGGCTTATCTTAAGTTTCAGCTGGCTCCTCGGGTGCCTGCGGTGTTTGCGGCCAAAGTGGTAGAAGAAGCTACGGTGCTGCCAATATCGCAGGTAACAGCGATTCCAAATATGCCTGCCTGTATGATGGGGCTGACAAACCGGCGGAACCGGGTGATTTGGCTGGCAAATTTGGTGAAGCTGCTGGGTATGCCAATTCCAGATCGACCGACGCAACAGTACAGTACGGTGATTGTGAAGGCGGGCTCTTCTTTGGGCCTCATTGTGGATGAAATTGACGGCATCATTCACCTGAGTGCGACCGATTTAAAACCGCCGCCTGTGCAGGTCAATCCTATTTTGGTGCCGTATCTGAAGTCTTGCGCTGTTCAAGACGATCAGATTGTTCTTGTTTTGGACGCTGAGGCTGTCTTACAGTCCTCTGTGTTTCAGGGCGCTTGATACTGTCTGTACTTTCACTGACGGTGTCTTTACTAACTGTGCTTCTACAACCGTGCCTGCTTTGAACGACGTTGAAATGAGTTTGCTATGACAACCGATTTGCGATCGCCCCACCCTTTTGATCCGAATGATGACGTTATGAGTACAAACACAAACGGCAAGGAAGCGAACGTGTCTGAGAATACTACTGGTTCAGACTATACAGGAAATGTAGGTCAAGAGAATGGTCGGACGGCTCAGAACGGTAGCCAAACGCAAGAGAAGGGACTTTACCGAGGGGCGACGTATCCGGTTGGGCGCGATCGCGACCTGGCTGATGCCATCATCCAAGAGCGCAGCCGCACGTCGAGCGGTGAAGCGTCGGCTGAGCGGGTGTATCGAGGGGTACGGTATCAGCCTGGAGGGCCTCGCTACGCCCCAGACAAAATTCAGGTTACTCGGAAAAACGATTTTGGACCGGTGCAGTGGTTTTACGACCGCCGGGTTGCCAATAAGCAGCTGACAGGACTGCTGGCTTCCAAAATGCTATCAGTGCTAGGCGTAATTGGCGTTAGCCTAATTTTGCTGGCGATGACCGGACGGCAGCAGCTGCTGAACCAGGTGACCTCTGAGCTATCGGCAACGGCAAAAGAGCTGGACGTAGAATCGATTGGGGGGGCTTCTAGTGATGGCACTTTGCTAGAAGCCGCTGAAGATTTTTCAGCGTTTGATGAGCTAGACGAAGGGCTAAAGCAAGCTGCTCGCGCGGCGCTACAAACTCGCCTGGAGCTAAATCAGCTGGAGTACGCAGCGCTGGTGAACCTGGAGTTTCGGGTGATTGCGCACAGTACGTCGGATCGTAGCGGCGAGATCTTTAATCCTAACAATCTAGTCTCTAGCGCGCTGCGGCAAAGTCAGCCTAAGAGCGCAATCAGCCTACAAACGATTACGGATCTTCAGCAGCTAGGGATTCCGGTGCCTGGCAGCGTAGAAGAAGCCGCGCTGGTGCAATACGCGGTAACGCCTATTTTTGAAGGGGGAACACCGACCGATAAGCTAGGCGTGCGCAATCCGGTAGTTGGAGCGCTGGTAACTGGGGATATTCTCGATGCCGACTCGGCAGCTGTTGCTAAGCCGCTAACAAACTTCACAGAAGGCTATACCGAGATTTATTTACAGGAGCCCAGCGGGTCTTTTGACTTGGTGGCTAGAGCGCAGGGTGGCGAAGTGGCTCTGGGCCAAAATGTGGGTGGCAGCTACGACTACGACTTTTTGGAAGAGACGATTCAATCGGCAGCAGATCAGCCGAATGCGGTTATTAGCGAACGCTTTCGGTTGCCCAACAACGAACGCTATACGGTGGCAGCAACGCCTATTGTTGATGGGAGCGGAAAAGCTGTTGGGGTGATTCAGCGAGGGCTGCCAGAAGCGCCTTTGCAGCGGTGGATCACGCAGGCAATGACAACGCTACTGGGCACTGCGTTATTGGCGCTGCTAGCAGATGTGATTATTGCCAAGCTGCTAGGACGCTCTATTGCCAGGCCGCTACAGAACTTGCAGGAAGCGACTGAGCGGTTTGCTTCGGGCGATCGCACCGCTCGCGCTGACGTTTTCGCCCGCGATGAAGTAGGCCGCGTGGCCAGCGCCTTCAACGAGCTTGCCGCCGCCGTCTCCACCTCCGAATCTTCACTGCGCTTTCAGAGCGAGACCCAGACTGAATCGGCCCGCCGGGCGCGAACGCTCTCTGCGCTCACCAGCGACATTCGCAAAACTTTAGAAACAGAGGCTATTTTCAACACCAGCGTAGAGCGTGCCAGAGAAGTGCTTGACGTAGACCGGGTGCTAATTTACCGATTCAACAGCAGCTATACCGGTGGTGTTGCTACCGCAGAATCGGTCGGTAAAGGCTGGAGCCGTGCCAAGGGGCAAGTCTTAGAAGACCCGATGCTACCAGACTCGGTGGATCGCTTTATGAACGGTCAGGTCTCCACCGTAGAAAACATTGAAACCGCAGACCTGACGGACTGCCACTGCCGTCTGCTAAGGGAGCTAGAAGTAAAAGCCAATATGGTCGCTCCGATTGTTGTGGGCAATGAGCTGGTCGCGTTGCTATGCGCTCACCAGTGCAGCGGTCCGCGTCAGTGGCAGCCAGAAGAGACCAATATGATTCAGCAGATTGCCACACAGATTGGCTATGCGCTGTCTCAGGCGAAGCTGCTAGAGACCCAAAGGCAGGCGGTTATGCGAGAGCAGCAGCTTTCTAGCCTGGTGGGCAGCATTCGTGAGACGAGCGACCGCGAAAAAATATTCCGTATCGTCACCCGTCAGGTCAAGCTAGCGCTTGAAACTAGCCGCGTCATCATCTATCTGTTTGACAAAGATTGGAAGGGCACTATCGTTGCTGAGTCGGTCGATCCGCAATGGACGCCTACGCTAGGTGAAGAGATCGCCGACCCCTGCTTTGCCGACAGATACGTAGAGCAGTACCGTATAGGCCGAGTAAAAGCAACCGCAGACATTCACAACGCTGGGCTAACCGACTGCCACTTAGGACAGCTAGAGCCCTATGAAGTAAAAGCGAACCTGGTTGCGCCAATCGTTGTAGAAGAGAAGCTGCTGGGCCTGCTGATTGCTCACGAATGCAGCGGACCTCGGAAATGGACCGATACCACAATAAACTTTGTTCAGCGGGCGGCAACTCAGCTGGGCTTTGCCCTAGAGCAGGCTGAAGCGAACCGGCTCAAAGAATCGGCAATGACCGAAACTCAGGAAATGGCGCTAGAGCGGATGCAGCGCCAGGAACAGCTGCAAAATCAGCTGGTGGAGCTGCTGAGTGATGTAGAAGCGGCTGCCGATGGCGATCTCACCGTACGCGCCGATGTGACTGCGAGTGAGATTGGTACGGTGGCGGACTTCTTTAACGCGATTGTGGGCAATTTGCAGGAGATTGTGAAGCAGGTCAAGCGTTCGGCGCTACAGGTGAACGATTCGCTAGGTGAAAACGAAGGCGCAATTCGCGTACTGGCAGAAGAGGCTGAGCAGCAGCAGCAGCAGACTACCCATACTCTGGTGTCGGTTGGGGAAATGATGGACTCGATCCAGCAGGTGGCCCAGCAGGCAGAGGAAGCGGCAGCCGTTGCCAAGGTCGCTTCAGCAACGGCAAGGCTGGGCGGTGAGGCGATGAATCTCACGGTGGACAATATTATGAGCCTGCGGCAGACAGTAGGCCAAACGGCGAAGAAGGTGAAGCGACTGGGTGAGTCTTCTCAGCAGATTACGAAGGCGGTGTCGCTGATTAATCAGATTTCGCAGCAGACGAACCTGCTGGCAATCAATGCTGGTATTGAGGCGGCGCGAGCGGGAGAAGATGGCCAGGGTTTTGCAGCGGTGGCAGAAGAAGTGAGTGAGCTGGCGAGCCGGTCGGCGATCGCAACCGAAGAGATTGAGCGTATTGTAGAAGCTATTCAGCGAGAGACAGGCGATGTGGTAGAAGCCATTGAGCAGAGCACGACGCAGGTGGTAGAAGGAACCCGCTATGTAGAAGATGCGAAAGCTAGCTTGAACCAGATTTTGTCTGGGTCGGTGAAGATGGATGAGCTGGCACGTCAAATCTCGGTGGCGACTAGCTCACAGGTGGCGACCTCGGCAGATGTATCAACCCTGATGGAAGAGATTGCCAAGCTGGCGAAGCGTACGTCTGCGTCTTCTCGTCAGGTGTCAAAAGCGCTGGATAAAACGTTGGGTGTTGCAAGAGATTTGCAGTCTCAAGTCTCTACGTTTGTCGTAGAAAAAGGCCAGGTAGGAGGCGGTGTAGGAGAGAACAATGGAAGATAAAGAGCGAGAGATTCGCCTCCAGTTTCTCGATGAGGCCGGGGAGTATTTGGATACGCTAGAAGGAGCGCTGCTAGGGGTGGCGCGGCGCGGCGTAGACAATCACGAAATGAACGCGGCGCTGCGGGCGGCGCACTCTATTAAAGGCGGTGCGGCGCTGATGGGCTATGGCCTTACCAGCGAGCTGGCGCATCGGTTAGAAGACTCGCTAAAAGTGGTGAAGATTAAGCGTGGGGAAGGGGTGACTAGCGATGTGGAAGGGCAGCTGCTGAGTGGCATTGATGCGATTCGGCAGATTGTGGAGCGTGATCGCACGCAGCAGCCGCTAGACGACAACTGGGTAGGCAGCTTTGTTACCCCGATTTTTGACAGCCTGTACGATACGTTAGGCGAACCGTCTGCCGAAGACGCAGCCTCTATGATGGATGCAGATGAGGGGCAAGACGTGATGCCTCTGATCTTTCAAACAGAGGTAGAAAGCGCGTTAGAGAAGTTAGAAAGCTTGCTAGAAGAGCGGTCCGCAAGCCTGCAAGAAGACATGGTAATCATGGCGCAGGAGCTGAGTGCGCTGGGCGAAATGCTCGACTTGCCTCCTTTTATTCAGCTGTGCGAGTCGGTAGAAAGCTACGCGGCAGGTGCGGTCAATACCAATCAGCTTCAGGAAGTAGGACGCAAAGCGCTACAGGTGTGGCGGCGATCGCAGGCTTTGGTTATTACTGGCAATGCCGACTCTATGCCAAGCGATTTGAGCGGCGTCAGCTTTGGCCTGATTGATATTGAAGTAGACAATGAATCTGTAGGTGAGTTAGAGACGCCACTTGGCGATGTATTTGATTTTGGAGAAGAAGACGACGCGCTAGTAGACAGCGTGTTCGACTTTGGAGAGGAGGACGATGCGCTAGTGGGCAGCGTATTTGCCAACCTAGAAGAGATAGCGGCAGAAGAAACAGAAATAGAACCAACAGAAGATGCGGCGCTTGGTAGAACAGCACCGGACGCGGCGGCTATAGCCGAGCTAGCGATAGAGAGTGTTGATACAGGCTTAGAAGGTCTGGAGTTTGACCTGGACTTGAGTTCGTTTGACTTGACTGATTCTGCGATCGCAGATCAAAGCAACCCCGTCAGCACTGCCCTAGATAGAAAAGACGAAGCGCTGATTGGCGACGTGTTTACGGATGAAGTTACGAGCGAAGAAATAGAGCCTGACGCAAAACCAGCCAACGAATCAGAAGTCGATGCTTTTGCAGGCGTTTTTGACGAAGATGAGACTGTAAAAGAGACTCAGAAAAAGAAGGGACGCTCGGGAACGGAGTTTCGCTTTTCTGAATCGCCTAAAGTGCAGAGCGATGAGCCAGACCTAGCAGACAACACGGTGCGGGTCTCTGTTCGTAAGCTCAATGACCTGAACGACTATTTTGGTGAGCTAACTATTGAGCGCAATCGGCTAGAGTCCGAGGTGAAGCGCCTGCGCGGCCTAGTGAAGAACCTGGGGCAGAAGCTGCGATCGCTCGACGAAATCAACGACGACGTTAAAGACATTTACGAACAGCCCAACGGCCCTTTTTTACTCGCAGGCCGCATGCCAAGCAACGCACTGCCTGGAAGTGCTTACGGTGGCAGTATTGACTTTGGGCTAGTGAACACATCGTCTGCTACAGGTATAGCAACGGACGTGATTACAGAAACAACAGAACAACTCGCAGCTGAAGAGAGTTCTATCGAAAACGGCAGCTATAAAAGAGAGAATTCTACTGGCGGCAACGGTACGTCTTCTGAATTTCGAAAAGACTTTGACAGCCTAGAGTTTGATCGCTACAACGACGCTCACCTACCGTTTCGCCAAATCGTAGAATCTGTTGTAAAGCTGCAAGAAGTGGCAGACGATATTGAGCTGAGCGTAGACAAGACCGAACAGACCGCTCGGGTTATTCACCGGACGGCGCGCCATATTCAGCGCAACCTCAATCAGCTGAGAATGCGCCCCCTTTCAGACATTACTAACCGCTTCCCACGGGCGCTGCGCGAGCTAGAGCTAGAGCACGGTAAGTCGGTAGATCTTAAGCTGGAAGGTGAGAATACGCTCATTGATCGCAACATTTTAGAATCGCTCAACGATCCGCTGATGCACATTGTGCGCAACGCCTTTGACCACGGCATTGAGCAGCCGCAGCGCAGAGCGTCGCAGGGCAAACCGGAGAAAGGCACTATTGAGATCAAAGCCTTTAACCGTAGCAGTCGTACGGTGATTACGGTGAAAGATGATGGGAATGGCATTGCGCTAGAGAGAATACGCGATCGCGCTCAGTCAATGGGCCTAGATGCCGACCTGCTCAGCGTTGCTACCGAAGCCGAACTGCTCTCTCTTATCTTTGAGCCTGGCTTTAGCACGTCCGACACGGTAACTGCGCTCTCTGGTCGCGGTGTGGGTATGGATGTGGTCCGCAACAACCTCACTCAAATTCGCGGCGACATTAGCGTCGATACCGAAGCCGGAAAAGGAACAACCTTTATCATATCGGTACCGTATACGCTTTCAGTTACTCGCGTCATGCTGGCCGAGGGCAACCGTATGCCGGTGGCCCTACCGACAGACATGATTGAAGAAATGACCCTGTTTGACCCTGAGGATATGTATGAGACCGAGGGCAAGCCGATGTTTCGCTTTAGGGGCGACGCGGTTAGGCTAATCAAGCTTTCGAACTGGCTAGCGTTTAACTGTCCCAGGCAGATCGACAGCCTGGAAGAAGCGCCGAATATGGATCGACCTAGCGTGCTAATTTTTCGCTTGAACGAGCAGCGGTTTGGGCTACAGATTGATCGCTCGTGGGGTGAACAGGAAGTCGCAGTGCGCCGGGTAGAAGGACCGATTGCACTACCAGCGGGTTTTAGCAACTGCACCATTTTGGGCGATGGGCGAGTAGTGCCGCTGATGAGCCTGCCCGATTTGGCACGGTGGGTGCTGAACTGCGAAGGGTCGGATATTAACTCGGCAGCTGCGCTGTATTCTAATCCTGTCGTGAATGGATCGATGGACGCCGCGAGTTTGCAGGCGCTGCCAGATAGGATGATGAATCGGCGATCGCGCTTTCTGGTGATTGATGATTCTGTGAACGTACGGCGGCTGCTGGCACTGACGCTAGAGAAGGCGGGTTACGAGGTCATTCAGGCGCGCGATGGACAAGATGCGCTCGATAAGCTAGAGACTGGGGTGCAAGTCGATAGCATTGTGTGCGATGTGGAGATGCCTCGAATGGACGGGTATAGCTTTCTTTCTAAGCTGCGGGCGACGCCCCGGTATATGCAGCTGCCGGTGACGATGCTGACATCGCGTAGCGGAGACAAGCATCGGCTGCTGGCGATGAATCTGGGGGCGACGGCGTACTTTTCGAAGCCGTACCAGGAGCGATCGCTGCTGAAGAGTTTGGCAGAAAGCCTGGCAGCATATTTGGCAGCGCAATAAAAGCGCTTAACAGCACTCAATATATTCAAAGTACAGACGCTACAAAAAATACGTTCAGCTTAAATCTGTTGAAACTGTTTTATATCTTAACAATTTTAGCATTGTTCAAAAAAGCGCAGTATGTATATAAGTGCTCGCCTGCGGGCTTCTCACTTTCTCTTTCCAGGAATATCTTTCGAGAGAAGTATTGACCTGCACACAGCGCCATGAGAGAGGCATTCTCTACTTTCTCAGCCTTCGGTAAATATCTCTTTCGACAAATCGCTTTGGCATAGAAACCTGTGTTACGCTGCCAGAAAGGACCGAACAAGAATTTAACAAAGAGATTAAGAAAATGCCAGTGAGATATCTTATTTTTCCTGCATTAGTTTCGCTTCTCTCAAATTGTTCACTTATTTCAAATTGATGATATCTACCGCTCTCGCCTCACAGTCCCCTTCCACTTCTGTCGTTTCTGCTATCAACACATTTATCTCCCGGCAAGAGCTTCAGATTCTCAGCAATACAGAACTGCCCAACACAGGCTCACGCGAGACACAGCTCACACACATACTGGATACTGTTCTCTTTAGCCCCAGCTTCAACGACCTGATCATAGCGCTCACAACCGCGCCTGCTTTCTCTAAATCACTAGGAGAAGATTTTGCGGCGGCGGATGCGATCGCTGGAATCTCCGCCTGTCGCAGTCTCAGAAGCTGTCTAAACTTTCCCTTGGGCCGTTTTTTGGGCACCCTTGCTGAGGTGATTGCTGCTTTTGATACAGACAAAGGAAGCCAGTGGTACGCTTTGGCCGATCTAGTCTATACATCTGATGTAAATCGCCAGAAGCTACTGAGCTATCTTCTACAGAGTGAAAGCTTGCAGAGTGAAGGCGAAGAACAAAACGAACGACAGACTTTCTACACCGATCTAGCCGAGCAGCTAGTGCAGACAAATCCCCACGCGATATATCCCACCTCCTGCTACAGAGAAAGCGCTGGCTTTGTTGAAAGCACCCAAGACGATCAAACTATCGAAGCGGTTGTTAGCACCAGCACATTTACCTCTATTCGGATTGTTGATAACACGCTAGATCTAGAAAACCTGCTTCTGCGCAATACCTACGCCCCTCACGAACGATGCGTTTGCCTGGTTGATAGCAATGTTGATCGGCTCTATAGCGAGGCGCTCGAAGCCTACTTTGCGCATCACAACATCTTGCTAGAGAAGCGAGTTCATCGGGCAATGGAAGTCGATAAAGGCATCTACACCGTCGAGAAAATGCTAGGAGAGTTCAAGCAGCTCGGCGTCTCTCGTAATGAGCCAGTGCTGCTCATTGGCGGCGGCGTACTGGCTGATACCGGTGGGCTAGCCTGCGCGCTCTATCACCGCAATACGCCTTACGTGATGCTTTCGACCTCCATCGTTGCAGGTGTCGACGCTGGGCCTTCTCCGCGTACCTGCTGCGACGGATTTGGCTACAAAAATCTCTTTGGCGCTTACCATCCGCCTATTCTCTCCATCACCGATCGCTTCTTCTTTAGCACCCTGCGCGAAGGCTGGCTGCGTCACGGCATTATCGAAATTATTAAGATGGCGGTAATAAAGGACATTGAGCTGTTTGAAGACTTGGAAGCAGCCGGACCTGACTTAATCTCTACGCGCTTTGGTACGGTGGAATGTGGTACTCAAGACCCAATTAATCCGCTATCGCAAAAGATTTTAGGGGGCGCTATTCGCAGCTACGTTGCGGCGGAGTACAACAATCTGTATGAGACCCATCAGTGTCGCCCTCATGCCTACGGCCATACCTGGTCACCGGGCTTTGAGATTGAAGCTGGGCTGCTGCACGGACACGCGGTAGCTATTGGAATGGGCTTTGGGGCGTACTTGAGCCATAAGATGGACTGGATCGACGAGGCGGCGTTTCATCGCATTATGCGGCTGATTAGTAGCTTTGGGCTGAGCCTATGGCACGACGTGCTGAAGAACAAAGAGACGCTGTGGTCGTCGCAGCAGAAGATTGTGCAAAAGCGAGGGCAGAACCTGGTTGCGCCGCTACCAAAAGGTGCGATTGGTCAATGTGGGTACCTAAATAAGCTGAGCCAGGTGGAGCTGTTTCGGGCGATTGATGAGTATGCGGCGATTTGCGCTGAGTATCCACGCGGCGGTTGGGGTATTGAGCCGCACTGTAGTGATGTGGGCCTAGAAGATCCGTCTACGGTTGGGCAGCCACTGTCTGCGCCACTTCTGGTAGATGAAGAAATGAATGAAGAGAAAGCCGAGGGAGCGTTGTCTTTTGCTCAGTAGCGCTGACGCTGAGCTAGGTTGAAAATTGTAAACACTACTCATGGGGAGCGCATTGCTTATGAAAACCGTAGAGAAGCCTACAGAGAAAACAACAGAGCGTGCCAAAGAAACAGTATCTGGCACGTCTGCGAAAGCGGCTCGCCCAGTGACGCCGCTGGGTATATTGGTGCAACAGTTGGAACAGCTAGAAGCTGACGCTGACAGTGAGCCTATGTCACCACAGTTCAAAGCGGCGCTGTCGCGAGCGACTCGCTTAGCGGCAGGGTTGGATCCTTATCTGGAAGCTTGTACAACGCCAGAGTCGGTAGCGCTATCTCAGCTGGTGAGAGCTACGCAACTAGAGGACTGGGACGGACGCTTTGATAGTGGTGAAACTGTTAAGGCGTTGGAACAAGAAATGGTGTCTGGCCATTTGGAAGGCCAGTTCTTGAAAATGCTGGTATCGGTTAGCCGAGCGCAGCGGGTGTTGGAGATTGGGATGTTTACGGGGTATTCTGCGCTGGCGATCGCAGAAGCCCTGCCAGAAAACGGTCAGCTCGTCGCCTGTGAAGTAGACGACTACGCAGCGCAGTTCGCAAAGCGGTGTTTTCAGGCGTCTCCTCACGGTGAAAAGATTCAGGTCAAGGTTGCTCCTGCAATAGAAACGCTACGCGGCTTAGTCGAAGCGGGTGAGTCTTTTGATATTGCCTTCATCGATGCAGATAAGGGCGGCTATGTTGACTATGTCAATTTGCTGGTGGATACTCAGCTGCTTGCGGCAGATGGGTTTATCTGTGTGGATAATACGCTGATGCAAGGGCAGCCGTATTTGGATGCGGGTGAAAGGACAGCGAATGGGGATGCGATCGCTCGCTTTAACCGTTTTGTTATTGAAGACAGCCGGTTCGAGCAGGTAATGCTACCTATCCGCGACGGGTTCACGCTGATAAAGCGCTGCTCTTCGCCGCAAGGAAAAGGAAAGTAATCCATGTCCTCACAGACCTTGGCTGACGTAGAACCGACTTCGAGCCCGCTAGCAGTCGCTCTAAAAACGCTTGGAACATTAGCGCTTTTGTTGCTACTGCTGCCGTTAAATCTTGGTATGATTATCTCTTCTGTCATTGTAGATGCGCTGTACAAAAGAGAGCCCGGTCTTGGCGGCAGCAGCAGCGGAAAGTCTTCTAAAAGTGCGGTAGCAAGCACAGATAAAAAGAGAATACTTATTACGGGTGCGAAGATGACAAAGGCGCTACAGCTAGCGCGCTCTTTTCATCAGGCAGGCCATAAAGTGTATTTAGTAGAAACGCATAAGTACTGGCTCACAGGTCATCGGTTCTCACGAGCGGTGAAAGGCTTTTTCACGGTACCTGTTCCCGAGGAGGACAGTGAAGGCTATTGCCAGGCACTGTTAAAAATCGCCAAAGACAACAATATCGATGTCTTTGTTCCTGTTTCTAGCCCTATCGCTAGCTACTACGACTCTCTTGCAAAGAAAGCGCTAGAGCTTGTGTGCGAGTCAATCCACCTTGAGCCAGAAGAAACAGCTATTCTCGATGACAAATACGCCTTTTGTACAAAGGCAGCAGAGCTAGGACTTTCTGCGCCCAAAGTATTCCGTATTACCGACCCACAGCAGATTTTAGACTTTGACTTTGAGCGCGACGGCAGCCAGTACATCGTTAAAAGCATTCCCTACGACTCGGTATTTCGGCTAGATCTCACCCGGTTTCCCTTTCCTGGTATGGAAGACTACGTCCGAACATTGCCTATTAGCGAAGAAAAACCCTGGGTGATGCAAGAGTTTATTCGAGGGCAGGAGTATTGCTTTCATGCTACTGCGCGAGAAGGAAAGATAAGACTGCACTGCTGTTCGGAATCTTCTCCGTTTCAAATCAACTATAAACAGGTTGACAGTCCAGCAATTTACGCCTGGGTAGAAACCTTTATAGAACAGATGGATCTAACCGGACAAATCTGTTTTGATATGATTCAGACAGAGGATGGAACGGTGTATCCGATTGAGTGCAATCCTCGGCTACACTCAGCGATTACTATGTTTCACGACCATCCGGGTGTCGCAGAAGCGTATCTATTTGATGGTGCTGATGGTGAATTACCGATTACGCCGCTGCCGAACAGTCAGCCGACTTACTGGACCTATCACGAGCTTTGGCGACTGCTGAGCGTTCGTTCTTTTTCGGAACTAGGCGTTTGGTGGAACAAAGTAACAGAAGGAACAGATGCGGTCCTTAGCGCAGACGATCCGCTACCCTTTTTGATGTTGCACAACTGGCAGATTCCACTTTTGCTCATGGATAACCTTCGTCGGCTGAAGGGGTGGGTGAAAATTGACTTCAATATTGGCAAACTTGTAGAGCTTGGTGGCGATTGAACGCGTGGCAAGCTCAGAGACAAAAATTACTAGCAAGAACTATGGCAACAGCGAATCCCAACAGCGAAGCAAAGCAAAGAGTCTTTGACCTGATGCTCACTTTTGTAAAAAGTCAGTGTCTCTACGTCTCTACTCGTCTTGGCATCTTTAATCTCTTAAACGACAAAGGTGAACAATCAACAGAAGAACTAGCAAAGCAAACAAACACTGACACAGAGCGACTGTATTTTATTCTGCGAGCGCTGGCCCACGTAAACGTATTGGAAGAAAAGCCCGGCAGGGTTTTTGCACCTACGGAAACTTCTAAGCTGCTAGTTACTGACAAGGGACCTTCAGCAGGTCATCTCGCGATGCATTTGATTGAGCCTGCGCAGTGGGATGCGTGGAAGGTGTTGCCAGAAGCGTTGGAGAAAGGGGTTGTTCCTTTTGAGCTGGCCAATGGACAAGGGGTGTATCCCTATTGCTATGAGCATGAGTGGAGCAAGGATACGTTTATTCAGGCGATGAGCTTTTTAACTGGCTCGCAGGTGGAAGGCTTACTGGATGCGTATGACTTTGGTCAGTATGAGACGGTGATGGATGTAGGCGGTGGACAGGGCGGGCTTATCGGTAGCATTGTGAAGCGCTACGGCTGCAAGGGCGTTCTGTTCGATTTGCCGGATGTGGCAAGTACAGCTGAAGGTTACATGAGAGAACAGGATGTGCCAGATGGCGCGGTGATGGTGAAGACAGGCGACGTGTTTGAGTCGGTGCCGGAGGGGGCGAATGCAATCGTGATGAAGCATTTTATCTCGGCGTGGAGCGATGAAGATGCGATGAAAATATTGGCGAACTGTAAGGCGGCGCTGCCGAAAGATGGGCGTCTGGTGTTGCTACAGTCTTTTGTGCCGGATATTGATGAGCCGAAAACGGAGGCAGATGGTATTATGCCGGGAATATTTGCGGTGCAGATTAATGTGGCGACGCCGGGGGGCGGCTGGCGGACGAAGAAGCAGTTTCAGGCGCTGTTTGAGAAGAGTGGATTTAAGCTAGAGAAGGTGGTTAAGACGTCGAATAGTTTATCTGGGATGGAGTTCAGTCTGGCATAGGCGAAGCGAGCTGAAGACTGAGAGAATCTATTTAGCGTTCAACGCGGTCATTTACAGGCGGATGCAGCCACCTTGTAGCCACAAACGACGTGCTCTGATGATTGCACGCTCATCATGTTCGTCATCGTTCAAATTTAGACGCTTACAGGTGGTACGGCCAACATCCGTAGGACCAATAATTCTAAGAGAGTCTAAACTCCAACGAAAGTGCTCCTTCCGCTGATGGATTCTAAGGTTGAACAGAGGAACGATACTATTAGTTTCTGGATCTATACCCGTTGTGAAGTCACAAACGCGTCAGCGGCTTCCTGCTCGCGAATATTACGCAAGATACAAATTACACGTTGCCGTACGCACTATCCTATGATTTTAGCGCTCACTCAAAAGCACTCTATAGCGCCCAACAACACTACATGCCCAACGACACCATCACCATTACACTCAAGCTATTTGCGGTATATCAAGAGACGCTAGGACTCCCAGAAAAACAGCTGAAAATTCCTACAGGCACCACCGCAGGTGAGGTGCTCAACCGCATTGTGGACTCACATCCCGTTCTTGCTCAGTGGCGAGATCTTACTCGCTTCGGCATTAACCTTCAGTTTGTTGAAGAAGAAGCTCAGCTCAACGAAGGAGATGAGCTGGTGCTGATTCCACCGGTTAGCGGCGGCTAACAAGGCTGGTCGGGGAAAGTAACTCGGATTTTGAAAATGATGCCTTCTGTCTCAGCTGAAAGCGGGTTTCCTTCTGAATTCGCTCTTTGTGCGAGCAGTTCGTATACGTTTATATTCGGATTGTCAGTCTTTGCGATCGCATCTGGATCGCCAAATATCACCTTCTCTACCCACGCATTCAGCTCAGCGTCTCCCACCTTGGTAAATAGCTCTAGTTCTTCGACAATACCGCCACTCACAATCACGCCTACTGTTACGTCAGAAGAAAGGTTAAATCCGGGCTCAAAGCAGCTCTCCGGATCAACGTAATTAAGATCTAAAATCGTTCGTGGTAGCCCCATAGAGCGAGAAGCTGACAAACCGTAAGTTCTGAGCAAGCCATCTTCATCTTGCAAGAACTTACTGTAAGCAGCACGTCCCTCTGCTGTGGATGTACCCGTAGCATCATAAGTCCGTCGTATACGCTGAGCTGTAGTCTCCTGCTCCTGCTCTTGCGTGGTTTCTTGCTCCTGCTCTTGCGTAGTCTCTTGCTCTTGCTCTTGTGTAGTCTCTTGCTCCTGCTTTTGTGTAGCCTCTTGTTCTAGCTCTTGTATAGTTTCTGGAAAAGGTTCCTCCAACAGTTCTGGTGCTGTCAGTGGGGGCTCTTCGATCAGTAAGGGCTCTGCTGGTGGCGGCAGATCTGGTGGCGGCAGATCTGGTGGCGGCACAAAGTCACTAAGTTCCTTAGATTCTAGAGTGGGCGGCAGCGTAGAAACCGAGATCGACTCAATCGCCTCCGACTCGGTAATCTCAGGCGGCTCAGGCGGCTCAGGCACAGGTATGAGCAGTCCTAGCCCGTGTAACCCTATAGAAACCAGCAGTAGCGGCGTCAGCCAACGCAAATATTTAGGTGGTTTGGGCCGCTTGAAAGTCATTCCCTACACTGAAAACCGCTTACATTCTAACTTTGCACAATTAGAAAGCTGCTGTACCCGACCACTGGACGCTTCTACGACCTGGCTTACCGTCACACCCCTTAAAGCCGCCCGCTAATCACCTGCTACCCTTAGCCTGCTACCCTTAGACGAAGATAGATGAAAATATATCTAGCATCTCCTCATGAAAAGGCGAATCACCAAGCTATCCTACAAGGCGATTATCGTTGCGATCGCCCTAGCACTCACCGCCTTTAGCGTCATTGCCATGCAGTCTGCAAATCTTCCCAACCGCGCATCCAGTAGCCAGACTGAAACGCCCAATAGCCTAAAGCTCCTCAGCGATCCTTTTCTACAGCTTCCCACCACAGATTCCGTAAACGTCGTATGGTTTACCGAGTTTCGAGGCGCTACCCATACTGTTGAATACGGCGATAACCTGCAAATGGATGCAATTGCTGATACCACCCGGCTCAGCCGCACCCGCGAAGATAGCGACTCCCACGTACAAGATCGCGCCTACCCGGAGGTCACAGAGCGTACTATTTGGCGACACGAGGCCACCATTCTAGGGCTTCAACCAAACCAGCGCATTCCCTACCGCGTCACTAGCCAGCACGCTAGCGGACAACTTGTCTCCAGCGAAGCCTTTACGCTCAGCGCTGCGCCTACGCCCGGCCAGCCGCTCACCATTCTTCTCACCTCAGACCATCAGCTCAAGCCCCTCACTCCAGCCAACCTGCAAAAGGTGTCCGAAACCACAGATAGCGTGGACGCAGTCTTTTTTGCGGGCGATTTGGTCAATATTCCAGACCGCGCCTCCGAATGGTTCGACGACGCTGGCGGCCTTGCCCTCTTCCCCAGCTTGCAGGGCCACGCCAACTACGACCTCGAAAAAGAAGGCACGACCACTCGCTACACTGGCGGTCAGCTAATCCAGCACGCGCCTCTTTTTCCCATCATTGGCAATCACGAAGTAATGGGTCGCTATTCCGATACGGACGCGCTCAAAGCGCAGTTTGGTAACACCCTACCTCGCCAAAAAGTAGATGAGCTTTATCCGGCTCCCGGCGGCGGTCTGCCCAGTGAAGACTGGATTCAAGATCACGCTTACAACACCCGCACCTACGAAGAGATTTTCTCGCTACCTACGGCCACTCGCCCAGACGGTAGCGAAACCAGCACCTACTACGCCACGACCTTCGGCGACGTGCGATTGGTCAGTCTGTACGTCACTCAGATTTGGCGATCGCCCGCCCTCGCCCCAACCGTGAAAGGCCGTTACCGCGAAAGCGCAGATACTATAAGCGATCCAAAAACCTGGGGCTATGGCCAGCACATCTTTGAAGACATTCGCAAAGGCAGCCCACAATACACCTGGCTCCAGCAAGAGCTTAGCAGCGACGAATTCCAAAACGCTAAATATAAAATCGTCATGCTGCACCACCCGCCGCACACCCTTGGTGGCAATATCACACCGCCATTTACCGACCCCATCGCCACCAAAAACTATGCAGGCAACGGCACGCTCCAGTCTGTACAGTACGAATATCCCCCCGAAGATGACTACATTGTTCGAGACCTTGTGCCTCTGCTAGAGCAAGCCAACGTTCAGCTCGTTTTTTACGGTCACTCCCATCTGTGGAACCGTTTTGTCAGCCCGAGTGGAATGCACTTTCTAGAAACTTCTAACGTTGGCAATAGCTACGGTGCGCATACCGCAGATAACCCTCGACCTGTCCCCACCGATGAAAAAGTCGCTGAATCGGGCGATCTCACACCCTTTCGCAAAGCCTACAGTGCTACAGGTGACCCCAACGGTCTAGCGCCTATCGTGCCCACTGTGGCCCCACTCACTGATGATGCTGGCAACCCGCAGCCCTACATCGCCAGCAACAATATCACCATTTTTACTTTGTTTGATACGGGTACAGGCATCCTTAGCAGCTACTACTTCGACACGCGAGAGCCCGAATCGGCGGTAGTGAAGTTTGATGAGTTTAGGATCGGACCAGCAGAGTGACAGAGGCTAGCTTGGAATCTGCAATACCAACAGCGAAAAATGCGTTGGAACCTACCGCTTACTATCTGGTACCAGTGGAGATGCAGCAATCAAAGGTGTAGCGACGAGAAGAATGCTAGCACGCACAAAATAGGCCAGCCACAAAAAGATAGCTAGTAGCTTAGCACCGTCCTCTATTAGGACAGTCATATCTTTGGACAGCAGGCCTAGCGATGGCAGCTGGTCAAACCCAACAGAAATCGCAAACAGCGAAAAGATAAAACCAAACAGCCAAGGTTGATTGCGCTGCAATAGTTGACGAAAGTAAACCAACACCCCCAGCAGCGCAAGCCCATAGATAGCGACAACGGCCTTTTCAGGAATGCGCACTACTAGCAGCTGATTTGGCAAAACCTCCTCATGTAGCAAGAAAGTATCATCCAGACACAGCAGCGTACTAAAGATAGCGAAGACATAGAAGAAAGTGCGCACCTGTAGCTGCTCAGGCTGAACAATCTTCAGCAGTATGCCGCTCAAGTAACACACCGCCGCACTTGCACTCCATAGGAGAATCCCAATGTTTGACAGCGCGCCAAAGTAAGGGGGATGAGATGCGATCGCCGCAGGGTCTCTGGTAATCAAACTAACTGAAACAAACGGCTGCAACGCAATGCCAATCATCAGTCCCAGCCAACAAATACTTCCTAAAACAACGGAAGAGCGCCAGGTCGTCAGGGAAGAAGACAGTAGCCGCGGAGATTTCTGCATAAAAGTACGGTTAGCTTTGAAAACATATGAAGCAGGGCAAGACAATCGTTTTACTTCACATCGTTTTACTTCACATCTAAGTGAAATGAATCGTTCGATCAGCACGTGAAAAGCCGAAGGCGATACCTTATGCCTCACTTAGCTAATCTTAACTTAATCTAATCTTAACCAGCCTATGTTAGCAAATACCCTACGTAGTATTTTTCATTCACTTACAGCTTATCTATCGTCTAAATTCTTGCTATGGCTTCAAAGAAAGCTCAGAAAAGCATGCAAATTACGGTGTATTCACTCATCAACCTTCTGTAGATGATACAAGCGAAATACCCGTGATTGTATCAGTAATTACTGTTAAATTCTTAAGGATAAAATCGAACTTTCACCGTTAAAATGTCCGGATTTAAAAATCCCTGGGAACAGAAGATGTCGTAATAGATGTATCTGCTGTTCTTTGTTTATTTCCCTTCAAGAAAAAACGGAAATAAATCGTTTGTGCTATTTCTTTTATCGGAAACAATAGGTACGTCAGTGGATTGATTGTGACGATGATATTACGAATATCTCGTCTGGCAAGGAAGAGAACGCAGCGAGCGATCGCATCTGCTCCCATCACCCCATACGGATTGAGCTCACTCTTGAACGGTCCTAGCACCAGCTTGCGCACAATGCAGGGCGCATCGGCACGGCGCACATTTACTAAGTCGCCCATCAGCCGCTTCGATATTTCGTACAGCGGGCTAAATGCCGGACTTACCTCCGCTTCTGAGGTATTCACCCACACCTCTTTCGTCGCTCGCCCCGTGCGACTATCAACCGTCTGCAAAAACGTCTCCATCAGCCGCCAGCCGGAGAGGGCGTTCACCTCAAGCGATCGCTCAATTGCCGGAGGTGAGCTAGCCCCCATTACATTCACCCCATGGTTGATAATCAAAATATCGACCTTGCGCAGCGCCTCCTGTAGCGACTGCTCTTGCCCCGCACGCCAGGCTAATGTCTTCACCGCACCTGAAATCTGTGCGCCTGACGTCGTCAGAGCCACCGGCTTTGCTCCCGCCTGTGCCAGCGCCTTAATCAACGCCCGTCCCATCGTGCCAGAAGCGCCTGTCACCGCCACCGTTTTTCCCTTCAGTGAGAGCGCCGTTCCTAGCAGCTTGTCGCTTACGGGGAACAGGCCTGCGTAGTAGGCATTGGTATCGTCAAAGTGGTGTCGCCAGTGATAGGTGCGGTTTACCGTCCAGTAGCTAGGTGTGCCAGAAAGGGGCACGCCCGGTTCGTGAGTGATATCGGAGCTGGAGAGGAGGCCGCGCGATCGCAGTAAAGCCGACCCCAAAAATCCGGCTGAGTAAAGCACCCCTACCCACAGCCCCAAGATCTGAGTGAGCACAGCTGCTAATGCCATCACCGCTATCATAAAAATGGCTTCTGGCACATCGTTGTACAGCTGCGCCTGCCGGTACACCTCAGTGCTAATCGGCGAAAAATCTTTCTTATACGCCCTGTGGTGCCAGCTGTGCAGACGCTGCAAAGGCGCCCACCGGTGGCTGAGAACATGGTAAAAGTCGCGCGTCATCTCAGCGAGGAAAACAGCAGCTAGCGCCCATCCGAGCTGCGGCGCATACGCCATGAGCCCGTTCATTCTCAGGCCGTCGAATATTGCTGCCATAACCCTGCTAGCCAACTACTTATTAACGTTACTCAAGCTTAACGTTACTTAAGAAACATGGTAAACCGCCATCGCTGAAAAAGCTTTGAACTCAGCGGGTTTCCGCTACTGTCACAGTACTTCTGTCACAACACTCAATGCATCGGCGCGAAGAATCCGGGTATTCTTTGTATCAAGTATTATTGCTGATTTTGCAACTCTACCTAACGGGACCAAACACACCATGAGCGCGGCGCTGCACGAACAAGAAAAAATCAACTGGGCAAAGGCGATTGATTATAACAATATCGCCGCTATCCCTGAAGTGTGGCCCATTGTCGCCGCCCAGCACGGCGACCACCTCGCCCTCTACGACCCACACACCAACCCAGAAACCAAATACACCTACCGCCAGCTCGTCGACGCGATTAACCAGTTCGCCGCCGGTCTGCAAGCGCTCGGCGTGCAGCCAGGAGAGAAAGTCGCTCTCTTCAGCGAAAATCGTCCTCGCTGGATGGTCGCTGACCAGGCCATTATGACGGTTGGCGCGATCGACGCCGTGCGTGGGGCGAACTCCGATAAGGCCGAGCTGCTGTTTATTTTGAGCAACAGCGACAGCACTGGCCTGGTTGTACAGGACATCACTGTGCTTAGTAAGCTAGCTAACGACATTAGCGGTCTGGGTCTGCGGTTCGTCATTTTGCTTACCGATGAAGCTGCCGAGAGTGAGGTGGATTTAGGTGGCGCGAAGCTGATGAACTTCTCTGAGCTGATGGAGCTGGGTGCGGCGAATGCGCTGACGCCAGTGAAATTGAAGCGCAATAACACCGCCACCCTGATGTACACCTCTGGCACCTCCGGTATGCCCAAAGGCGTCATGCTCAGCCAGGCCAATCTGCTCTCGCAAATCTTCGGTGCTAGCAGCGTTGTCAACGTGGGCCCCACCAAAAAAGTGCTCAGCATCTTACCCATTTGGCACTGCTACGAGCGCTCCTTTGAGTACTTCACACTCTCCCAGGGCTGCACGCAAATTTACACCAATATTCGCAGCGTCAAAAACGACTTCAAAACCCACAGTCCGCAGTATATGGTCGCCGTTCCTCGCTTGTGGGAATCGATCTACGAAGGGGTGCAAAAGAACTTCCGCAGCCAGCCTGAAAGCAAGCAAAAGCTGGTGAAGTTTTTCCTAGACAAAAGCCTGGAGTACGTTCACGCTAAGCGCACCCTCAACGGGCTAGACCTAGACAACATGAACGCCACCGCTGGGCAAAAGCTGATGGCTCGGCTCAAGCTGGCGTACCTGTGGCCGATTCATCAGGTGGGCGATCGCATCGTCTACAGCAAAGTGCGCGAAGCCATGGGCAGCCAGGTCGACTACCTCGTTAGCGGCGGCGGCTCCATCGCCGACTACCTCGAAGACTTCTACGAAATCGTCGGCATCAACATCCTCGGTGGCTACGGCCTCACCGAAACTTCTCCTATCACCCACGTCCGCCGCCCCTGGCACAACCTGCGCGGTGCAGATGGCCAGGCCGTTCCCGGCACCGAAACCCTCATCGTCGATCTTGCAACCCGCCAGCCCGTACCCATTGGCACTCCTGGCCTTGTCCTTCTACGCGGTCCCCAGGTCATGCAGGGCTACTACAAAAACCCCGAAGCCACTGCCAAAGCCATCGACCCCGAAGGCTGGTTTGACACAGGCGACCTTGGCCAGCTCACCCAGTGGGGCGACTTGATTATCACAGGCCGAGCCAAAGACACCATCGTTCTTACCAACGGCGAAAACATCGAGCCCACCCCAGTCGAAAACGCCTGCCTGCGCAGCCCGTACGTGGACCAAATTATGCTCGTCGGCCAGGACCAAAAGACCATCGGTGCGCTGATCGTGCCCAACCAGGAAGCGCTAGCGCAGTGGGCCACCGGCAAAGGTATTGACAGCAACCTCAATAGCCAGCCCATTCAAGACCTGTTCAAGAAAGAGCTAAAGCGTGAAATCTCTGGCCGACCCGGCTATCGCCCCGACGAGCGAGTAGGCCCCTTCACTTTGTTAGAAGAGCCTTTCACCATTGAGAACGGCCTGCTGACCCAGACAATGAAAGTGAAAAGGCAGAAGGTGAGCGATCGCTACAGTGATACCATCGCTGCGCTGTTCACATGATGCGATTTTTTGCACGACGCGATTTGCGCATAGCTCCAAATTGCGATAACTAATGTTGATAGATGCGTGCTAACAGATGGGCATGTTTGCCATGTAAGACAACCTCGTCTCAAATCTTCGCTGGTGCCTATTTGCTGAAATAGGTTCTGATTACACAGAATTCTGCTTGAATACTCACAAGTCCTCTCTAATTTACTTACCTAGACCGCCATGGATGTTTCCTCGTCTCAACTACTGCTTAAGCGTGTCGTCAACATCAAAGCGGTGGTCACTCCCCTCTGGAAAGAAGAGGCTCAAAAGCAGCTCCAAAGCCAGCTCAACCAAATCGACGGTCGTTTGCAGCAGCTAGAGATGCAGAGCCAACGCATCGTCGGCGAAATGCAAAAACAAGGATCCAACCCTAATGACCCAGCCGTCTCCGCTCAAATTAGCAGCGTCCAAGGCAAACTCAACCAGGACAAAAGCCAGCTCCTCCAGCAAAAGAACCAGCTCCTCCAGCAGCTCCAGCAGGTACAAACGCTAGAACTAGACAAAGAAGTCAGCCAGGGGCAAATTGACGGCTTCTTCAACGTCGCTGTCGGCGACCATATGATCAAAAAGATGCAGGTAGAGATCCTGCTGCGCGACGGAATTGTAGAAGACATTCGCGGCGAGCTGTAGAATCGGCGGGGGCAGTAAATGCTCCCAAGACGGGATACAATAAATCGCTGGTAATTTCTAACCCAGATCGCCAGAATGCTGTTGTCCACAAGTCCTCATCCATGATTCGCGAAGTCTTCATGCCTGCTCTCAGCTCCACCATGACTGAGGGAAAAATCGTTTCTTGGGCTAAGTCTGCTGGAGACAAAGTCGAGAAGGGCGAAACCGTTGTCGTTGTCGAATCTGACAAGGCTGATATGGATGTGGAGTCCTTTTATGAGGGCTACCTGGCGGTGATTGTGACCGAAGCGGGCGAGATGGCGCAGGTGAACGATGCGATCGCCTACCTCGCCGAAACCGAAGCCGAGATCGAAGAAGCTAAGCAAAAAGCCGCCAACGCTCCTAGTGAAGCTGCTCAGCCTAGCACCACACAAGCTGCCACCCCTGAGCCCGCTCCCGCTAAAACTGAGCAAGCCGTTGCCGCTGTTGCCGATGTCGCTCAGCAAGTCCGCGTAGCCGAACCCTCCCAAAACGGCGCTAGCTCATCGACCAATCAAGCTTCTAGACAGTCCACTAGCTCATCTTCCGGGCGACGCATCGTTTCTCCTCGCGCTCGCAAACTCGCCAAGCAGTACAAAGTAGACCTCGATACCCTAGAAGGCACTGGCCCTCACGGTCGTATCGTGGCCGAAGACGTACAGAGTGCTGCCGGTCACGCATCCACCCAGAAGGCATCACAGCAAGCATCCGAACCGCAGCAGGCACCTGCCGCACCTGCTGCGTCTTCAGCGCCCGCTGTTGTCCCCGGTGCTTCTCGCGCCTCTGCTGTGCCTGCTGCGGCCTCTGCCTCACCCGGCGAGCTAGTCGCCTTCAATTCGCTTCAGCAGGCCGTCGTCCGCAGTATGGACGCTAGCCTTTCAGTCCCCGTCTTCCGCGTCGGCTACACCATCACCACCAACGAGCTAGACAAACTCTACAAGCAAATAAAACCCAAGGGCGTCACGATGACAGCCCTTCTCGCCAAAGCCGTCGCCGTCACCCTGGCAAAGCACCCGGTCGTAAACGCCAGCTTCGCACCTACCGGCATCCAGTACAGCAGCAGCATTAATATTGCCGTCGCCGTCGCTATGCCCGATGGGGGGCTTATTACCCCCGTCCTGCAAGGCGCAGACCAAATGGACATTTACTCCCTGTCTCGCACTTGGAAGGATTTGGTTGTGCGATCGCGCGCCAAGCAGCTCTCCCCCGAAGAGTACAACTCCGGCACCTTCACCCTCTCAAACCTCGGCATGTTCGGCGTCGACAGCTTCGACGCGATCCTACCCCCAGGCCAAGGCTCCATTCTCGCCATCGGCGGCGCACAGCAAAAAGTCGTCGCTACGGCTGACGGCACGATGAGCGTCCGCAAGCAAATGCGCGTAAACATGACCAGCGACCACCGCATCATCTACGGCGCAGATGGCGCAGCCTTCCTCAAAGATCTCTGCGACCTGATTGAGAACAACGCCCAGTCTTTGACGCTGTAGTTATCAGCCCAACAGCAACATTATAGAAGGACACATATCCCACTGCTTTCTTTATATCTGCTGATCCTACTCAAGGTTCTTCAGAATTTGGGATCAGCACAAGACTAATCCGCATAGTCTCCACCAGAGCCATACTTCACTGCATCTCGCCAGCGGTCAGTCGCGTACTGCTTTTTCTCTGATGTCTCTCGCACATCTACTGCGCTCTGCATCAGGTCCATTAGGCTATACCAGCCCAACCGTCCAAAGTGACCCGTCCAGCTAGCGATCGCACCCACTCCCACCTGCGGCACAATACTCGCCACTAGCGCCGGGTGCCTTGTTGAGGTTCTCAGCATTGTTTTTGCCAGCGCCGGGAACTGAACCACATCTTGTAGAAAAGGCTGTAGCACCTCATCACCCAACGCATCCATATCTGCAAAGATAGTAGAAAGAACACTGTTGATCTTATTAGGCGGTAGCTTTTGATTAACGCCCACACTCATCGACTTTTGAAAGAGCCAGGTGACCGAAAGATTGGGCTGATAGGGCTGCAAGCGACCGAGCGCCTTGCTATCTAGCAGGTCGGCCTGCAAGGCGTCGTCAATACCGGTGGTCAAACGTTCTAGATGACGCACCATCGCGCCGAAGCCACCAAAGCTAAGCGGAGACTGACTGCCACTGCTATCGCCTACCGCTAGCGTACGATTCCACTTGTACTGTAGCGGGCTGTCTTTGTAGCAGGGGAAAAAGCCAAAGAGGGCACGAACAAACTCAAGCTGCTCAAGCGTGACATTTTGATACTCGGGCAGCAGTGCGAGATAATCTTCAAAGAGATTTTCTAAACTGGGTCTGCTAGGGTCGGCGTCTAGATACGTGAATAGGTAAGTCGTACGACCATCGCGAGCGGGAAAGGCTTCCCAGAAGTACTGACACTGATTTTGAATCGGTGTGAACGAGGCAATCAAGTCTCCGGTTGTGTTGTTGTCGTAGCCCTTTGCGCAGGTGCCCACTACCATACACACCGCATCTGGCTTTTGACCGTTGCGAGCCTGCTGTACGATAGGAGAAAAGTGACCCATCGCATCGATCAACAATCTAGCAGTGATAGCAGCGGCTTCTTCCGATCCGCTAGTTTGAATAGAAACACCGTTAGGGTGCACCGTCGCTGACTTAAAAGGTGTGTTCTCTAGCAGCGTACCGCCACCTTCTAAGAACTTTTGCTTAAGCTTCTCTAGCAGAGATACTGGGTCTACACCGATATTGAGAATATCTTTTACCCAGAGTTCATCGCCGCCGTTGAAGGTGATGCGAGCGGGGTTGTATTGGGATGCGATCGCTTCTTCTAGCCCTGCTTCACTCAGCAACCCTAACCGCACAAATACATCGAGCTCCCGTCGCGAAATATTCCACTCCTGATCGCGCCCGCGCAGCTCTCCTCGTTCTAGCAGCGCTACTTTCCAGCCAAGCCCGACTAGCGACGCTCCCAGCAAGATACCAAGCGTTCCGCCACAGATGACGACGTCGTGTTCGGCCTGCGGCAGCTCATCGGCTTGCTCAGCGATTACAGCTGGGGCTGAGCGAGTATCTGCTTTGTAAGTACTCCACAGCTCATCAGCCTTTTGAAGCCCTGCCCACGGGTTGCCTGGAATATTCGAAAGAATCTGCTCGGTTTTATTCATACTTCTAGTGTAGAAACAAACGGGCTAGCGGGCTAAATCAATTTTCTTCTCGGTGTACGAGCCGCTGTAGGCTGGTAACTGGAGCGAATTGAGAAAAACAATGGCACAAATTGGGGTAGCGGTAGTTGGCACTGGATTCGGGCAAAAAGTTCATATTCCTGGATTGCAGGCGCATCATCGAACAGAGGTAGTAGCGGTTTGGAATCGCGATCGCACCAAAGCCCAAACCGTCGCTGATGCCAACAGCATTTCTCTTGCCACCAGCGATCTTTCTGAAATTCTTAACAGCGATCGCATTCAAGCTGTCACCCTCGCCACCCCACCCTTTGCCCACTACGACATGTCAAAAGACATCATTGCCGCTGGCAAACACCTCCTGCTCGAAAAACCAGTCACTCTTTCTGTTGAAGAAGCCGAGCACCTACAGCAGCTCGCCACTGAAAACAACGTCATCGTCATTCCCGACTTCGAGTTTCGCTTTATTCCGGACTGGCAGCACTTCGCCGAACTCCTAAAGCAAAACATCGTCGGCAAAAAGCGCCTGATTAAAATCGACTGGATCGCTTCTAGCCGTGCTAGCTCAGAGCGTGCATGGGACTGGTACGCCCAAAAGGAACTTGGCGGCGGTGCCCTCGGCTCCATCGGCTCCCACACCTTCGACTACGTCAACTGGCTCTTTGGCCCCGCCACCGCTATCAGCGCCACCCTCAGCACCTCCATTCCCCAACGGCCAGACCCTAAAACCGGCGAACTGAAACCGGTTGACTCAGATGATGTGTGTGCCATCACGCTCACCCTTGCCGACGGCACCCTTTGTCAAATTACCCTCAGCGCCATTAGCTACGCCGGACGCGGTCACTACATCGAGGTCTACGGCGACAAAGGCACCCTTGTTATCGGTAACCCCAGCCAAAAAGACTACGTCAACGGCTTCAAAGTCTACGCTAGCGAACTCGGCGGCGACCTAGAAGAGATCCCTACGCCCGAAAGATTTGCCTTTCCCCAGCTCTACGCTGACGGTCGCACCGCCCCCTTTGTTCGTGTAGTAGACCACTGGGTAAGCTGCATTGATGCCGGGAAAGCCAGCACACCCGCTATGGCAGAAGGCATCTACTCACAAAGGCTCATGGACCTCACCCACCGCTCACACCAGAGCAAAACACGTCTCACCGTACCGCCCGCTTAGTGTATAAGTTTGATAGGTTTAGAAATACATTCTTTTTTGGAGTCGCATCATGGCAAGCCAGCCAGATAAAACCACCTATCAAGCAGCTACAGAGGCCAAAATGCAGGAGCTAAACGCTCAAATTGAAACCTTGCAAGTGAAAGCGAATTTGGCTAAAGCAGAGGCAAAAGTCAAGTATCAGGAACAGCTGGACTCATTGCGATCGCAGCAGGCCGACCTCAAAACAAAGCTAGCCTCCATCAAAGACTCCACAGAAAGCGCCTGGAAAGAAATGAAGTCCGGCATAGAGTCCGCCTGGGGCGAACTACAGGTCGCTTTTGACAAAGCTAAATCTGAGATAGACAAAGCCTGATGCAAATAAAGAAAAACTGCGTCGTCGGGAGAGAAAATGAAAGCAATAAAAACACCGCTACGTTTTCTACTGAGTAACTAAGATAATCAGCAAACGATGTTTTTTGTGTGGTAACCGTCATTGCCTTCCGGCCTGCTTTAAGGACATTACCTCATACCAGTGTAGTACCTCTACTCAAACAACTCTACCCAAACAAAAGGACGTCACCAAATACTCAGTAACGCCCCTTTAATCTCATGGCTCTAGCAATTATCTATCTACAGAGCCCATGATGATATCAACACTGCCCAGAATCGGCATAATGTCCGCTAGCTTCACGCCTTTGAGCAAGTTCGGCAGAATTTGTAGATTGTTGAAGTCCGCCGCACGAATCTTCCAGCGCCAAGGGAAGACGTTGTCTTCACCAATGATGTAGACGCCAACTTCGCCTTTACCGGTCTCAACTCTCACGTAGTGCTCGCCTTCAGGAATCTTGAACGTAGGCGCAATCTTCTTCCCGGCAAACTGATAGTCAAAGTCATTCCACTCAGACTTAGGACCACCGGCCATTCGCTTCGCTTCCAGGTTCTCAAAAGGACCACCCGGCAGCTGCTTCATCGCCTGACGAATAATCTTTACCGACTCACGCATTTCGTTGATGCGCACAATGTAGCGAGCAAAGCAGTCGCCTTCGGTCGCCCACTGCACATCCCAATCGAGTTCGTCGTAGCACTCATAATGGTCTACCTTACGCAAGTCCCACTTCACGCCAGAAGCGCGCAGCATAGGACCAGAACAGCCCCAGTTGATCGCATCTTCGCGAGACATCGTACCTACACCTTCTACGCGGCGACGGAAGATGGGGTTGTCGGTAATGAGCTTTTCGTACTCATCGACTTTGGGCATGAAGTAATCGCAGAAGTCTTCGCACTTGTCGATCCAGCCGTAGGGTAAGTCAGCGGCGACGCCACCTACGCGGAAGTAGTTGTTGTTAATAAGGCGCGCGCCCGAAGCTGCTTCCCACAGGTCGTAAATTAGCTCGCGCTCGCGGAAGATGTAGAAGAAGGGCGTCGTCGCGCCACAGTCGGCCATAAATGGGCCAAGCCAGAGCAGGTGATTCGCAATGCGGTTCAGCTCCAGCATAATCATGCGGATGTAGCTGGCGCGGCGAGGAACCGGAATGTCGGCTAGCTTCTCAGGCGCGTTGACCGTAATGGCTTCATTGAACATGCCAGCGGCATAGTCCCAGCGGCTCACATACGGTACAAACATTACGTTTGTGCGGCTTTCGGCAATTTTCTCCATGCCACGGTGCAAGTAGCCAATTACCGGTTCAACGTCAATGACATTTTCGCCGTCTAAAGTAACAATGAGCCTTAGTACCCCGTGCATAGAGGGGTGGTGCGGGCCCATGTTGATGACCATGGGTTCGGTTTTGGTTTGCAGCGTAGCCATTCGTAGGAGGCGTCCTTATATGGGTTTCGTCTATTGCCTCTATTGTCGTACGTTTACTCTAAAGATTCAACGTCCAGAGGCACTGTTTTGCCTTGATTATAGGACAGTGCTCCTCCTACGTGTTTGCAAATATGTCTGAAGATAGTACAGCTCAGCCTTTTTTCCATATTCCGGTGCTCAGCGAGCAAGTGCTAGAAGGCCTGCAGGTCAAGGCGGGCGGGCGCTATCTGGATGCGACGGTTGGCGGGGCGGGCCACAGTGAATTGATCCTGGATGCAGCTGAAAATGTGACGCTTGTAGCGCTCGATCAGGACCTACAGGCGTTAGCGGCAGCGCAGGAGCGGCTAAAGGATTGGAGCGATGGCGAAGCCTCTCTAGGGGAGAATCGCACTTCATTCGTACACACCAACTTCGCCCGTTACGAACCGGGAGATTTACGCTTCGATGGCATTCTGGCCGATATTGGCGTGAGTTCTACCCAGCTCGACCAGGCTCAGCGTGGATTTAGCTTCAGGGCCGAAGCACCGTTGGATATGCGTATGGACAGCACTCAAGCGCTAACGGCTGAGGAGATTGTGAACCACTGGGATGAGAAAACGATTGCCGACACCATCTATGAATATGGTGAGGAGCGGCTATCCCGGCGGATTGCGCGGAAAATTATCGAGAATCGGCCCTTTAGCACCACGACCGAATTAGCCTATGCCGTCGGTGGCGCATTTCCGCCCAAAGCTCGTCGTGGTCGCATTCACCCTGCTACCCGTACGTTCCAAGCGCTCCGCATTGCGGTGAATGGCGAGCTAGATGTGCTCACCGAGTTTTTGGCTAAAGCACCCGATTGGCTAAATCCTGGTGGACGGCTGGCAGTCATTAGCTTTCACAGCTTGGAAGATCGGATTGTGAAGTATGCCTACCGGGGAGATGACCGGTTGCAGATTATTACGAAGAAGCCGCTGGTGGCGAGTCGAGAAGAGACAGCGGAGAATAAGCGATCGCGCTCAGCCAAACTACGAGTAGCAGAGCGCCTTCCTTCTTATTAGAGGGCCCACTCAACTTAGAGAACAAGGCTGACTGCGCGGAAGTTTCACGATGCGGCGAACGATAGCTTGGCGCATATAGGCCCCTACGCAGGTAACCGCTGAAACCACTACGCTACAACAGCTATGTGCGCAGCAAAGCGCGAATACATGTCACAATAGAATGTCCAAAAGCTGTCTTGTCAAAGCTATTAGAAGCTATTGCCTTTTGCCATGAGCGAATCTCGCCGCTATCACGTTACGACCTTTGGCTGCCAGATGAATAAGGCAGATTCCGAACGCATGGCAGGCATCCTAGAAACAATGGGGATGAGCTGGGAAGAAGATCCGCTTCAGGCGGATGTGGTGCTGTACAACACCTGCACGATTCGCGATAGCGCTGAGCAAAAGGTGTATTCGTATTTGGGCAAGCAGGCGAAGCGTAAGCGCAAAAATCCGAATTTGACTCTTGTGGTGGCGGGCTGTGTGGCTCAGCAAGAAGGTGAGCAGCTGCTGCGCCGGGTGCCGGAGCTGGACTTGGTGATGGGTCCGCAGTACGCAAATCAGCTGGAGAGTCTGCTAAGCCAGGTGGCGCAGGGCAATCAGGTGGTGGCGACTGAGCCGGTCCATATTATGGAGGATATTACGAAGCCGCGTCGCGATAGTGAGGTGACGGCCTGGGTAAATGTGATTTACGGCTGCAATGAGCGCTGTACGTACTGCGTGGTGCCGGGTGTACGAGGACTAGAGCAGTCGCGGACGAAGGAAGCCATTCGAGATGAGATGGTGCTGCTAGGTGAGCAGGGCTACACAGAAGTGACGCTGTTAGGGCAGAACATTGATGCCTACGGGCGTGATTTACCTGGGATTACGCCGGAAGGGCGCAGGGAAAATACGCTGACAGATTTGCTCTACTACGTGCACGATGTGCCGGGAATTGAGCGGATTCGCTTTGCGACGAGTCATCCGCGCTACTTTACCGAAAGGCTGGTAAAGGCTTGCGCTGAGCTGCCGAAAATCTGTGAGCACTTTCATATTCCGTTTCAGTCTGGCGACAATGATGTGCTCAAGGCGATGGGCCGGGGCTATACCCATGAAAAGTATCGCCGCATTATTGATACGGTGCGTCGCTATGTGCCGGATGCTTCGATTAGCGCGGACGTGATTGCGGCGTTTCC
The DNA here is from genome assembly GCA_963836895.1 of uncultured cyanobacterium. GTDB lineage: Bacteria > Cyanobacteriota > Cyanobacteriia > Phormidesmidales > Phormidesmidaceae > Phormidesmis. The sequence goes on from CAWILA010000005.1 coordinate 108,971, forward strand.
GGGTGAAACCGAAGAGCAGTTTCAAAATACGATTCGGTTGATGGAAGACATTGTATTTGACATGGTGAATACAGCGGCTTACTCGCCGAGGCCGGGGACGCCTGCGGCGCAGTGGGATCAGCAGCTGAGTGAGGAGGTGAAGCAGGATAGATTGCAGCGGCTGAACCATTTGGTGTCTCAGCAGGCGGAGGCGCGATCGCAGCGATACAAGGGCCGTACTGAAACCGTCTTAGTCGAAGCCGTGAATCCTAAGGATCCAACTCAAGTTATGGGCCGCACGCGCGGCAACAGGCTTACTTTCTTTCCTGGCGACATTAATACGCTTAAGGGCAAAATTGTTCCTGTTACCATCACTGAGATTCGGGCCTTTAGTCTTACAGGTGAGCGCTGCGCAGTCGCGGTGTAAGTACGGCATCTATATAGTAGATGTGATGTCTGTTTACGGCTAAGGGTGAGCGGACTCACTGTGTAAGTAGATCAAACTTGGTCACTATTACATAGCGCCCTAAGTAAAGCGCTGGGAAGCCTATTACATGGTCTCTGTTTGATATTTGCTTTGTGTAGTAAGCATTAATTCAACGGGACTTTGTCACCTTAGGCATCTGTACGATGGATTACCAAACGCTGCTGGAGCAGGGCATAAACTATTGGAATCAGTGGCGATCGCACCATCCAAAAGCAGCGTGCACTCTAGAAGGCCAGGACCTGAGCCACGGATATTTCTTTGAAGGCAACTTCGAAGGCGTCAACCTTCGAGGAGCCAATCTGCAAAGAGCCTGCCTGGTCGGTGCAAACTTCCGCAGTGCTGACCTGACAGGCGCTGACCTGACGGGTGCTTACCTGGGCGATGCCAGCTTCTATGGGGCCAATCTCTCTCATGCGAACTTCGCTAAAACAGCGCTAGAGCGAGCCGATATGCGACGAGCTAATTTGCTAGGCACGCAGCTCACAGACACAGACATTCGCAGCGTAAAGTTTTCAGATGCGACGCTGGATCCTTATGGCAATGAGATTGCTTACTTGCTATCACAGCCGCAGGTTGCTTCGTTACCCAACCTAAAAACCACCGTCGAAAAGTCCTCTCTTGTTCGTCGCATCGCCGCGCAGCTTAAAATGCTCATCCGCGCGAAGTCAGAGACCACTGCCGATTGGCAGCAGGATATCCGTCTATCGGCAGTGCCGGGTCGGTCAAGATGAACGAACCGGCATTAAAGCGATCGCAATTTCTAAGTCTGGTCAATGGCTGGTGAGCGGTAGCCATGGGGCTGTAAAGGCTTGGAATCCGGTTGCTACTACATCCGATGAACGCACGTTGATTAGCGGTGATGAGAACGGGAATAGTGCAGCCTGGAACATCGGCACAAAATCTATACTTTTCTAGGTAATCTCTCATCCAGGATTCAGCTAGGCGGCATACGCTTGAGCAACAGTAAGCTTGTAGAGTGCAAGCGTGTTTATACCGTAGGATCCGAGCTATCTAATCCGCGTTCCATGCAGCTTGACAGTAGGGCAAAGAGGGAAAATCAATGTCAGTAGAATACGATTTGGTGATTATTGGCGGTGGGTCGGCAGGGCTTGTAGCGGCCAGCGCGGGTGCGCAAATTAACGCCAAAGTTGCCCTGATTGAAAAGGCGAAACTGGGCGGAGACTGCCTGCACTATGGCTGCGTTCCTAGCAAATCGCTCATTCACGCTGCGCAGATTGCCTACAACGTTAAAACGGCTTCTCGCTTTGGCATCTATACCGATAAGCCCACCATCAAGCTCGATGAGGCCATGGGCCATGTGCACGAAGTCATAGATACCATTCAAGAGCATGACTCTACCGAGCGTTTTGAAAAGCTAGGCGTAGAGGTTATCTACGGTAAAGGTCAGTTTGTTGACGACAGAACGTTTGAGGTGAACGGCCAGCAGCTCAAGGCGCGGGCGTTTTTAATTGCCACTGGTTCTAGGCCGACGATACCGCCTGTAGAAGGGCTGAAGGAAGCTGGATTTTTGACCAACGAGGAAGTCTTTAACGTCAGCAATCGTCCGGATGCTTTAGCTGTGATTGGCGCTGGGCCAATTGGCTGCGAGCTGGGGCAGTCTTTCTCTCGATTGGGCTCACAGGTGACGCTGATAGCGAGCCGAGATGTGATTATGCCGAAGGAAGACCCAGAGGCGGCGGCGGTGGTACAGGCGCAGCTTCAGCGGGAAGGGCTAGAAATTTTGACCAATACGCGGGCGCAGAAGGTAGAGGTTGTCAATGGAAAAAAACGAATTAGCACGGGCGGTAAAACAATCACCGTTGACGAGATTTTGATCGCAACTGGGCGGACGCCAAATGTAGATTCTTTGAACCTGGAGGCCGCAGGCGTTGACTACGACAAAAAGGGCATTAAGGTCGATGCTAAGCTGCGCACCAGCAATAGGCGAATTTACGCGGCAGGCGATGTGATTGGTGGATATCAGTTTACGCATGTAGCGGGCTACGAAGCCGGTGTGGCGATGCAGAATGCGCTGGTAATGCCGACCAAGAAGGCGGATTACAGGGTGATTCCCTGGGCGACGTTTACTGATCCTGAGCTGGCGCGGGTGGGATTAACAGAAAAGCAGGCGCGCGATCGCTACGGTGACGATATATTTGTGCTCAAGCAGGGCTTCGATGGTGTAGACAGAGCCCTCGCAGAATCAGCGGGCTACGGCTTCGCAAAATTCATCACCAAAAAAGACGGAGAAATTTTGGGTGCGCATATCGTTGGCCCTCACGCAGGCGAGCTGATTCACGAAGCGGTGCTAGCGATGAGTAACAAACTCAAGGTCAGCGCACTACAGTGCATTCACATTTATCCTACGCTTAGCGAAATCAGTCCAAAAACAGCGCTTCAGCTGACGAAGCAAAAATATGCAAAAAATACCTTCTTGCAAACCTCTTTGAGAAAGTTCTTCAACTGGCGACGGTCTATTGCTGGCTAGTTTATGGCAAGTTCGCCACGTACTGTAGTATTTACAGCTGTAATATTCGCTAAATTGTGCATCCATTATGTCTAAGCATCCGTACTGTAAGTAGTGCTACGGATGCTTCTTAGTTATGGCAGACTCCCCAATCACAATTCTGCAAGGCGGGATAGAGCGCTGGAACCGCTGGCGAGCGGAAACTGAAAGTGCGCCCTGTAGTCTGGCAGGGCAGGATTTAAGCTGCGGCTACTACTTTGAAGGTAATTTTAGCAACGTAGATTTGCAGGGTGCTAACCTGCAAAGATCTTGTCTTATTGCTGCTGACTTGACGGGTGCCAACTTAAGGAACGTCGATCTCACAAATGCCTATATCGATAGAGCTAATTTTGAAGGGACAGTGCTCTCAGGCGTTGATGTAACTGGCACCAACGTGAGCTGTACGAATTTTAGAAAGGCTGCTCTTCAAGACCGCTTGGCTCACCGTAGCAAAGTGCAAACTCGCTCCGGGGAAGTTCGTGCTGCTGTCGTTGCGCAGTCTGTGAACGCAAGATCTATTTCGACACGGTCTGTTGGAACAGAAACAAAGCCGACTTCATCGCGCACTGCAATAGCGATCGCAGACCGAAAAGAGAGCCAGGAATTCAGCTTCACTAGCACCGACGACTCTCAGAACAAGAACAGCCGAAAGCGGCGATTCTCCATGGGAGGTGCTTCGCCAGCGCTTCTTTTTTTATCAGCAGCAGCGGTCGTAGGTCTTTCTATCGTTATCCCCGTTGTGATGACTAATGTGACGCCTGCGGCCACCTCCGTTCAGGAGTTAGATGATCAAAAGTCAACGGCTCAGTTATCCAGTCAACTATCCAACCAGACATCAGAGCCGTCATCGGAAACCCTAGCTTTAATCAGGTCAATTGCTGCCGATAGCCAGGTATGGGCAGTTGATACCTACACTCGTGAAGACGGCCACACTACGGTGGTCGGCGGTGGTGCGGATGGCACTATCGAGATTTGGGACGGGTCTACTGGTGAGACGCTCTATACCTTGAGTGCCCACGAAGATGCGGTTCGCGATTTGGCCGTGTCGCCATCGGGAGAGCGGCTAGTGAGCAGCAGTAGCGACGGTATTAAAGTGTGGCAGCTACAGACGGGTGAACTGCTGTACAGCCTACCTGCCGAGCCGGATGCGCCTGTATGGTCTGTGGCGATCAGCCCAGATGAGCAAACGCTTGTAAGCGGCGACTATGCAGGCGATATCCGAGTCTGGGAGATGGATAGCGGCAAGCTGCTGCATAGCCTAACGGTAGATAAGCCGGTGTGGTCTATTGCGATCGCTCCCGATAGTCAATCTTTTGTGAGCGGCAGCGAAGACAACCTAGTTCGCCATTGGAACCTGGCAACTGGCGAACTTATCAGGTCTTTTGCTAGCCATACGGATGCTGTAAGAGCGGTAACTATTGATGCGGATGGCACCACGCTCGCTAGCGGTAGCTGGGATTCGACCATTAATCTGTGGGATTTGGCCAGCGGGGAGCTGACGGCTAATTTGAGCGGACATAGCGATCGCGTGGTCAGCCTAGCCATCAGCCCCGACGGTAAAACATTGGCTAGCAGCAGTGTAGATAGCACCTTAAGGCTATGGGACATCAAAAAACAGGTGCCAATTAAAACCCTGGATAATAGCGACGGTTGGGTGCTTAGTGTTGCCTTTGACCCGATTGAGCAAACTCTAGTCAGCGGTGGAAAGAACAAAGAGATTAAGATATGGCAGTAAAGTAATCAGTACAAATACCAGTACAAATACATAGAAATACATGTCCCACAAGTCACTCTTCTGGTAGACAGCATTCGGCCTTCATAATTTCTACACTTTTGCTACAAATATAGAGAGTAGCGACTATGAGTGATTCAAATTCCAACTTTGGCGAACAGGCAATTAATACGCTCACCAAAGAAGGTATCAAAGCTCAGCTCGACCAGGTAGAAGCGCTAACCGTAGATATCTCAACAGACCCTGGAAAGCTAGTGCATGGCCAGGTTGATAGCGTAGTCGTAGAAGGCAAAGGACTGGTTATTCAAAACGATTTGCGAACCGAAAAACTCACCTTCGAGACTGGCGCAGTCGACATTAACATGATGAAGCTGCCGTTTGGCGAGATCGAGCTAGAGCACTCTACTAGCGCAAAGGCTAATGTTGTCCTCAAGCCTGAAGATATTGAAGACGCCTTTAACGCGGGCTATATCAAGAAAAAGCTACGGGGACAGAAGATAGATCTGCCTTCGGGAGAGCGTGTGACCACAGATGCAAGCAACGTGAGCTTCAGCATCCCTGAAGCCGGGCGAGTAGCCGTGTCGGCAGACGTCATGCTGATGGAGAAAGTAGAAACGCATCACATCGCTTTCTCTGCGCAGCCAGAATTAATAGACGGTGGCTTTGGTGTATCGCTCAAAGACGTAGCGCTTGTAGAGGGTGAAAACGATATGCCCGAACTCACGCAAACGCTTATTGACAACACTCAGTCGCTGCTAGATCTACGTTTTTTCGAGCTAGAGGGAATGAATTTACAGTTTGAGACTATCACTGTAGAAGCCGATAGAATTGTTATTGCCGCAAGCGCTGAAGTCACAAAGTTTTAATAGTGATTTTACAGTAAGCGCAGAACTATACCCGTATTCTGCGCTTACTGATAAACCCAGTCTTCAGACTCTTACATGCCGGGTGAAACGACAAGCACATTAGCTTAAAAACAAAACAACAGACTCAAGGTATTGACTAGGTAACTCTAGATGAGCGTTGTGTCCACATAGCGCAACTATCTCTAGTTCTATATTAGAGACAGCAGTTTTTACTGAGACAGAATGCATCTCTCGGTTAATAGCGATAAACTTAGGATCTCGTGAGCCGACTATGAGAAGTAGCGGCACCTTCACAGATGGTAGCTTTTCCCAGAGAGAGGACTGTCTTCCTGTACTAAACCCTCGTAGCGCTTTAGCAAGTTCGGTAGGGCTGTTGTCCATTCGTCGCTGAATCATCGCAGCATAGGCTTGAGGATAGTTTTGTAAACTGCCGAAAAGAGGGTTTTGGTACCATTGCGTGAGAAATGCGGATAGCGGTGTGGTTTCTATGCGATGGGCGATCGCATCATCCCTCTCTATCCTTTTCTCTCGCTCCTCAGCCGTTTTCAGCCCTGGTGAAGCCGACTCTAGCACTATGCGAGTAAAGCGATCCGGGAAGTTGCAAGCTAAATACAGTGCCAACCGGCCTCCCATCGAGTAGCCTAGTAGATGTGTCTGCTGAATGCCAAAATGGTTCAACAAAGTCAGCAAAGATTCGGCAGTTTTAGAGAAAGTATAGCTATTGAGATTGGCCTGCGTTTGCCCATGCCCAGGTAGGTCTAAGACGATGCAATAGAAGTGGTAAGAGAGGGCACCCAACAGCGGTTCAAAGTCTTTATGACTGCCCAGGAAGCCGTGGAGCATTAGGATAGGCGGATTTATCGGCTCGCCTTTCGTGATGTAGTGAAGGGTATGATGCGCTGTGGAAATGAAAGGCATTTTAGACTGAGTTGAGGAGCGTTTTTCTTTGATGGGTGCTTTGCTTGCGATCGCACACTACCTCTAGCACTCTTAGCCCGTGCGTTGGCAGCACACTCACACAGTCTACAAAATCTTGCACGTCCGCTACTAGCCGATGCTCTACGCCATACGCCTTGCACAGGGTAAATAGCTCTACCGATTGTGGCGTTGCAAAGTACGGCTCAAATACTGACTCAAACTGAGAAATTGGCAGCATTTCAAAAATGCCGCCACCGTTGTTGTTGATAACTACGATGGTGAGGTGCCCGACGAGTTGAGCAGCATTCAAGAGTCCATTAGTGTCGTGTAAAAAGGCGAGATCGCCTGTGAGTAAGACGGTGGGTAGATTGTGGTGAGCGAGCCCCATTGCGGTAGAGAGCGTGCCGTCAATGCCGTTTGCACCGCGACTGAAGACGGGTTGAATTTTGCGATCGCCTAGCGGCCAAAAGTACTCCACATCTCGCACAGGCATACTGTTTGCAATAAAGAGCGGTGTGTCGTCTGGTAAGTGCTGCGACAGTAGCCAAACTACTTTGCTTTCTACTAGAGTTGTTTCAGCTGCAAGCATATCATCTAAAACTTGTCGAGCTGATTCCTCATACGCCAACCACCGCTGAGTATAGTCACGTCCGGTTGAGGTAAGACTATTCTCTTCTTTTAGCTCGCTCAAAAGATTCTCTAAAGTTGTTGATAGTCCCTGTACAGGTCCGTGTAGAGGGTCCAGGTTTTGCTGTGAACCGATGATCCACCGCTTCGGCTCATACGTTTGCAGCCACTGACGCAACACTTTACTGATAGGCAAAGGGCCAAGTTGAATGACCATCTCGGGAACTAGCGCAGATGCTCTGGCGGGCGATCGCAAAATAGCATCGTAGGCAGAAATGAGTGAATCGTTCAGACACTGATAATTTCGCAGTGGAGAAAGTCCTTCTGCTAGTACAGGCCATCCCAACTGCGCAGATAGCTCACTTACGGACTGACAGTATCCTTGTGGATAGTCAGGACTGCTAGGTCCGGCGACGATAATGCCTTTCTGACACCGACTCCAGATTTCTGTCGGCATTGATTGCGTTTGTTCTACAACAGAAGAAGGTGTGCCAACCGATGCGAAAAACTGATCGATATTCCAACTGGATTCTAGATGTTTGGTGCTGCCATCTGATATGGGAGGTAAAGGATCTCGAAAAGGGCAGTTGAAATGGATGGGGCCAGGGAGGGGAGCGATCGCACGTCTCCATCCACTCACCAAAGTCTGCCGCAAATACGCTAGCATCTGCATATCGGCCATCGGCACAGCTAGCTCGCTGTAATGTTTTACAAAACTGCCGTACAGCTTCTGCTGATCAATTGTTTGCCCAGAGGCACAGTCTCTCAACTCCGGCGGGCGGTCGGCGGTAAAGACGAGTAGAGGAATGCCACTTTCGTAGGCTTCAATCACCGCTGGGTAAAAGTTCGCGCCTGCTGTCCCAGAGGTACAGACCAAAGCAACGGGTCGATGCTGACGCTTTGCACAGCCTAACGCAAAAAAAGCCGCTGAGCGTTCGTCGAGAATCGGCAGTGCTTCAATATGGAGATGAGTCGCAAAGGCAAAAGTCAACGGCGTAGAGCGAGAGCCGGGACAGAGAATAGCCGTTTGCAAACCCAGCTTTGCCAACGTTTCGACCGCGACGGAAGCCCAAAGACTGTTGGTGTTACGAAAATCAATAGGCATTACACCAGCGCATTGAGCAGCGTCTGTAATTTTAGCCTGATTTCCGCTAGTTCCTTAGCAGGTTCAGATCCAGCGACAATACCCGCACCTGCATACAGCCGAGCTTTACAGCCGTCGATTAGCGCGGAGCGAATGCCAACAATAAACTCGCTGTTACCTTCTGTGTCTATCCAGCCGAGAGGAGCGGCGTACAGCCCCCTGTCAAAATTCTCATGTTGGTGAATGAGTTCGCAGGCACTCTGCAAAGGTAGACCCGCGACGGCTGGGGTGGGATGAAGCTTTGCTAGAACATCCAATGGAGAGACCTGTTTAGGATCTAGCGCGGCGCTCATGGGCGTATGTAGATGTTGAATATGGAACAGTTGCAGGAGTCTAGGGGCGCTAGCGTAAGACGGATCTAGGCCGAGCGATCGCAGCTGCTCAGCAATGAATTCCACAACGACCTGATGCTCATAGCGCTCTTTATCACTATTCAACAGAGTCTGTGCCAGCTCACCATCGGCTGCTAGCGTTTGCCCACGAGAGGTAGAACCCGCTAGAGCATCGGTAGTGAGTCGTCCTTCGTTGATGCTCAGCAGTCGCTCTGGGCTAGCGCCAATGAAAGACTGGCCTCTGCTGTTGCCGACAGAGAAAACGGTGCAGTCGGGGTGGTTTTTGCGGAGAGTTTGGAGCGATCGCACTACATCCACCGCCTGCGGAGCCACTACATCCATTACATCGGCAAGCACCACCTTATGCACTCGCGTTCGATCTACCTGTTTCAGAGCCTTTGCTACCGCATCCTCGAAGTTTTCAACATCTCTGACAACAACTTTCTGAGAAGCAGGCTTAGCCTCTCCAAGAGAATCAGCCGCCGTCAGCTGTGCGCGCTGTGAATGAAGATGACGCGCCTTTTGCGCAATTTCTGTCGTTGCCGTGATCAGATAGTTGAACGTAACATTCGAGCCCTCCGCCAGCGTCATCACCTGAATCTGCGGCACAAATATATAGACCGGCTCAAAGCAATTGAGAGCGAAATCAGATGTTTGAAGGCCTGGTGAACCTTGCTCAGAGGAGGCAAGCTGATCAAAGAAAGTCGCGCTGCAAAAGAAACGACCGGGTAAGTCGGCCTTTGAGTCTGTTTTGGCGTGGATAAATTGAGTTCGCCAGGTCTGCGTGAAGTCTTGCGCTTGCATGAATCGGGTGGGTCCTGCCGCATTGCAGCCTATCACCACATCTAGCGCAACAATCGCCCACTGCTGAGGAGAATCGTAGTAAAAGTGACGCTGATGAACATCGCCTAATGCAGACAGCACAGCCCAGGGTGCAATCGGCCCAATAGCAAACGTGAGGCTAGCAATTTTAGGATGACCAGTCTCAGTCGCCTGCCGCTGAACCTGCGTAAGAAAACGAAACGTCTCTGCCACCTCAGGCGTCATTCCATCCGCCACGTTAAGAGATGTTTCAACAGCTGTTCTAGATGAGTCAATTCCGTGTAATGCAGCAGGCATGAAGGTTTCAGTAACAGGCAGTCTGTTTATCTTCCCACGCTAATCACCGATAGCCAAACAGCATTCTCTATGATCAACACCTTACGAGGTGCAAACTGTCTCAGATAATCATATAAGGCCAATGCCAACAAATCGTTGATTCGCGTTTGATAGGGCACTTCGACCAGTTCTCTAGTATCTAGAAGATCATAGGAGCCATAGCGTTTCCATTGTGAGCTGCAAAAAGGCAGAAATAAGGCTAACAAGCGGTAGCCTTATTATAGAGTCGTCAATAGTGAGTGCCCGTTTTGCGGTGATGGATGGCTGTTTTTGCATTCATGTCTATGACTTCGCCGCCGCTGACTGTGGCGTATACCACCCAGTGGTCGCCGCAGTCCATTCGTCCGGCGACTTCGCACTCCAGGTAGGCGATCGCATTTTCCAAAATCAGCTGACCGTTTTCTGCCTCTCGCGTCTTCACCCCTTCAAAGCGATCTTCTCCCGGACCAAACGGCTTGAGGAAATGCTTCATTGGGCCCAGATGCTTACCCTCAGCGAGGATGTTCAGCACAAAGCTTTTACCTGTGTGCATGAGGTTCTCAACTGCGCGGTCTTTGGCGACAGCAACGGTAAAGCCAGGCGGTGTAAAGGTTGCCTGCGCTACCCAGGACGCGAGCATGGCGCTGCTCACATTGTCTTGCTTGGCGGTGACAATGCACATAGAGCCCACCAGCCGACCAATCGCCTTTTCGACGGAAGAGGCTGCATTTTTAGGGGCGGTTTTCTTCTTTTTGGCCGCTTTCTTCAGCTGCTGCGCAAAATCTGTGCCCGCCTCCTCACACATTTGCAGCGTACTAGCATCGGGCGTGAACTTCACGCGAATAGGCTCAAACCCAAAGCTATAGCCTGCATCTTTGAACTTGCTTTCTAGCAGGTCAATCGCTTCGCCGCTCCAGCCGAAAGAGCCGAAGACGCCTGCTAACTTGGTTTTACTCGCAGCGCCAAGCACCACGCCAAGCGCGGTCTGAATTTGGGTAGGCGCATGGCCGCCAAGCGTAGGTGAGCCCATGATAAAACCGGCTGAGCTTTCGGCAGCGTCTTTGATTTCGGCGGTGGTGGCCTGCTCGGCGTTGATGGCGTTGACTGAGACGCCTGCTTTGGTGATGCCGCGGGCGATCGCCTGAGCAATTGTCGCGGTATTGCCATAGGCCGAAGCGTAAATCAGCGCAACAGAATCGGACTGTTGTTTCTGCCGTATTGCCCAGTCTTTATAGTGCTGCGTCAGCTCTACAACGCCGTAGCGCACAAGCGGACCGTGGCCCACAGCGTATAGCCTTGGCGCATAGTCAGAGAGCTTCTCAAGCGCAGTTTCTACCTGCCTAACATTGGGTGCCATCAGGCAGTCGAAGTAATACTGCTGATGTTCTATCAGCTGCGCACGCTCTATGTCGTAGGCATCTTCGCTGCAAATATGTGCGCCAAAAAACTTGTCGCTGTACAGAACTTCTGTATAGCTATCGTAAGTGCACATGCCGCCCGGCCAGCGGGGGGTTGGAATCGGGATAAACTCCAGGTGGTGACCTTGTCCTAGATCCAAATCCGATCCGCTTTTTACCGGCTCTACAGGATGTTCAACCTCAGCGGCCTTGAGCGCTAAAGCCGCTGGCAAAGAGCACACAATTCTAGCTTGAGGCGTTAGCTCTAGCAGTGTCTTGAGCGTTTTAATGCGGTTGGGATTGATGTGGCCCAGCACGATGTAGTCAATGGTATGCGGGTCGAGTTCCGCTTTTAGCGCTTCCAAAAACTTTTCGGTAAAAGAAGCACCGGGCGGATCAATTAGTGCAGTCTGGTTGCCGCGAATGAGATAGCTGTTGGCGGTCGTGCCTTTTTCGAGAGCGTATTCAATCTCGAAGCGCAGGCGTTCCCAGGAGCGCGATCGCAAGACGGTAGTATCAGCAGCGATAGGAAAAACTTGGACGTCTCTGCGACCTGAAGGCTCTGGCGTAGTATCGGCAGAAGCTTGTGGGGCGGGAATTTGTGCAGTCATAAGGATTTCGTTGTTATCGAAGGGGCGTTTTATGCGGAAAAACCCCTATGCAGACGAAAAATGACTGTAGAGGGGAAATTGTTAGACACCTCGCCAGAAGTAAATCCCCTCTCGAGAGGGGATTTACTTCTGGTAGGAAGCGGTTAGGGGCTAAGCAGGCGCTAGTAGTAGTTGCCGACTCTTCTGTGATGAACAGCTGTTAAAGCTTCGTCTTTAGAGACTTTGCCGTTATCTACCGTGCAATACACGAGCCAGTGATCGTTTAGCTCCATTCGGCTAGCAACCTCACACTCTAAATAAGCTAAGGCATCAGCTAAAATCGGTGATTTGTTTTCGGCGGGTCTGGTACGTACACCCGCGAAGCGATCGGCGCCAGGCGGAAAGCGCTTGAGAAAATGCTTCATTAGCGGCAGGTGGTTGCCTTCTTCCAAGATATTTAGAACAAAGGTGTCGCCAACTTGCATCAGCGATTCGATCGCACGATCTTTCGCAACAGCGACAGTAAAGCCCAAAGGCTCGAAGCTTGCTTGCGTAATCCAAGAAGCCAGCATGGCAGACTGTACGTCGCCTTTGGTCGCTGTGATGATGTAAAGGCCGCTGCTAATGCGACCCAAAGCCTTCTGTAAATCTGCATCTAATGCTTTGATCTTTTTGATCTTCTTAGTCTGGGCTAAGTCTTGCCCCAGGTCTGTGCCTGTCTCTTCGCACAGCTGATAAATCGCTTCGCCGGGGGTGTCTTTTATGCGAATAGGATCGAAGGCGACTTTAAGATCTAGATCTTGCAGGTTGGTTTGAAGGGTGTCAATCGGTTCGTCGTCACCACCGTAGGACTCAAACAGCCCGAAAGTTTTCTTGTTGTCCACACCTGCCAGAATCGTACCGAGGGCCGCACGGGTTTCCTCAGAGCCTTTACCGGTAGAAGGCGGCATACCGATGATGATGCCCGTAGAGCGGCTGACGACTTCGTTGACCTCTTGAGCATCTGCCGATCGCAGGTCAATCATTTCTACACCGACGCCGGTTTTGGTGATGCCGCGAGCGATCGCCTGCGAGATGCGATCGCTAAACCCATAGTCCGATACATAAAACACCGATACCAAAGTCTCCGCGCTGCTCTTCTGCTGGCTCCACTCACGGTAGCGCCCGGTTAGCTCGTCCAAATGGTGACGCAGCAGCGGACCGTGCCCAGTGGCAATAGTTGTAATGTCGCCATCGAGCTTGTCCATCCGCTTCATAGCAGAGACGACGGAGCGGGCGTTTGGCCCCATCAGGCAATCGTAGTAAAAGCGAAAGTCGGGCGAGAGGGCTGCTAGGTCTTCGTCGAAAGTGTCGCCCGTGCAGTAGTGTGCGCCGAAGGCATCGCAGGTGTAGAGGATGCCGGTTTTGTGGTCGAAGGTGAAGATGGTGTCGGGCCAGTGGAGGTTTGGCGCGTTGATAAATTCGAGCGTGTGGCCGTTGCCCAGGTCCAAGGTTTCGCCGCTTTTGACGATTTGGCGCTCGAAAGGCTGGTGGATGAGATCTTCTAGGAATGCGATCGCAACCTTAGCACCCACGACAACCGCATTTGGAGCCAGCTCCAGCACATCTTTGATCAGCCCGCTGTGGTCGGGCTCGGTGTGGCTCACGACGATATAGTCAATTTCTGCCGGGTCGATTTCGCCTTTGAGCGCTGCGATGTACTGCTCGCGGAACTTGGCGTGGGAGGTGTCGACGAGAGCTGTTTTTTCGCCGCGAATAAGGAAGGAGTTGTAGGTGGTGCCGTTCTGAAGGCCGAACTCGATATCGAATCGATCGCGGTCCCAGTCTTGCGATCGCAGCGTCGTCGTATTTTCAGCAATCCCTTCCACCTGCATAGACAGGCGCTTCTGATTGGGCTCTTTGGGTTTGGTAGCAACAGCAATCATATTCGAATCTCCTATTTCTGCGGCATACAGCGCTTGCTATTAGCAGCAAAACTGCACTTCTCATTCAGGCCTTTGGCTTAGAAATGAGTTTAGCAACAAAAGTGTTGCTTAATTAATATTGTGCCGCAAATCGCTAATCTCAGCACCCTAAAACGAGATCAAATACTTATCGAAGCGATAACGCATCTAGCGCCGATGTCGAAAAAAAGCCAAATTTGTACTGCCGTAGCGCTTTTGGCGCACCATCTCAAGCCTGTCTGTCACCGTCTCTGGCAGCTGGTCAGGATGCCAGTGGCCACCGCCATACTCCACTGCCGCCTCCCCCTCAGCCGTCAAGCAATCAGGCAATTGACTCAGCAGCGGCAGGTACAAACCGCTGGCATAAGGTGGATCAAAGTAAACCAAATCAAACGAACGGCTCATAGAACTCAAAGCCTTTACAACATCAGCATTGAGCACCTCATACGACTGTTCTGGCTTTGCGATCTTCTGCCAATTTTCCTTTACGATTCGGCAAGCCGCCGCCGACTTCTCAATCCCGACAGCTTCCACAGCTCCTCGACACAGTGCTTCTGCGCCCATCGCCCCACTACCTGCGCACAAATCTAGCCAGCGTGCACCGCGCACTCGCCCTTGCCAGATATTGAATAATGCCTCTCTCACCTTCGACGAGGTAGGCCGCGTCGCCTCTCCTGGCAGTGTCCTAATTTCTCGATTACCGTAGATTCGGACTGCCATATCTGCACGCGCTAAACCAGCTTGGACTAAACGACGGTGGTCAATTTTATTCGTAGGTATGCTGAGATTCCAAATGGGCCAGAAGAATTTGTAGCAAAGACCGCTCCAGTGAGGCTACTCAGTGAGGCTACAAAGACGCTCGACAGTGGGTACAAAATCTTTGCGATCGCTCAAAGGTGCGAGCACCAGTCACTCCAGCCACCAGGGTAGAGCCTGTGCATAGGGTGTCCGGCCATCACCAGCGAAAAAAGGTTGACGCAGGCCGTGACACCTGAGCCGCAGTATACAATCACCTCACTATCCGCAGCGACCTCGCTCCAATGCTGCTTTAGCTCGTCAGCGCTTTTGAGCCGACCTGCTTGCGTCGTGACTTCTTGCCAAAATGAGTTGATAGCGCCAGGAATGCTGCCCGCAATTGGGTCAATCGGCTCTACTTCTGCGCGCCATCGTTCAGGCGCTCTAGAATCAATCAGCACGACGCCAGGCAAGTCTTTCCGCTGTCGCACCGTCTCAATGTCCACTACCGAGTCCAACTGGAAGGCAGGATGGAAGTCACCGGTTCTTTCAGGCGGTGCCTCAGTACTCATTTGTAGTCCGGCAGACTGCCATGACTGGATGCCGCCGTCTAAGATGGCGACCTGCTCATGGCCCAGGTAGCGCAGCATCCACCATAGCCGAGCGGCAAAGGCAAACCGCGAGTCGTCGTAGATGATGACTTGGGTAGGGCCTTTGGGCGGGTGAGAGTGAATGCCGATGCGATTGAGCCTGTCGATGAAAATAGGCCAGTCTGGGAGGGGATGCCGCCCGCCGTGACGAGCGACTGCACTAGAGAGATCCCGATTGAGATCGAGATAGTAGGCGCCTGGAATATGGCCATTGCTATATTGACGTTGTCCTTCACCGGGGTCCGCTAGATCGAAGCGGGTATCGATAATCACCACATCGGGGTCCGCTAGATGCTGAGATAACCATTGAACATTAGCCAACGGGGAGAGGGCTGATAGGAAGGGGTTTTCCATAGTTAAAGCGTGGCGAGCGACTCAGTAATTATCGCTGAATGCAAGTACAAAGGCTGTTCTTTGTATGTGACATTACATACGGCAGGAGTGGTGATAGGCTTACTGTTAAGCCTTTTAAGATGGTTTAACAGAACGACTCAGTACTCCCAAACGCTGCTTTCTGAGATATTTTGATTCAAGATAAATTCAAACCATGGGAAATCATTTGAAAGAGCAGGGGCGCAGAGCGAGTTTTCTTTTGGTAGATGACCATGCGGCTGTACTGAACGGAACGAGCCTGTCGCTTACGCAAGAGTTTCCCAACGCTGATATCACAACGGCACAAACGGCTGAGGAAGCTAGGCAGATGCTTAAAATGCTAACGCCAGATGTTGTTATC
The DNA here is from genome assembly GCA_963836895.1 of uncultured cyanobacterium. Lineage (GTDB taxonomy): Bacteria > Cyanobacteriota > Cyanobacteriia > Phormidesmidales > Phormidesmidaceae > Phormidesmis. The sequence continues at coordinate 124,747 of CAWILA010000005.1, forward strand.
GTTGATCTATCGCTGCCAGAAACCGCCGGGGAGATCTGCCGTACAGAGACAGGTATTAGCTTACTAAGAGAGTTTTTAGAGACCTATACCGACTACAATTTTGTTGTGCAAAGTGCGAATGTGGCTTCTCTTATACGGATAAAGCCAGCTATTGATGCGCATCAAGGTGGGTTTGCACTGGTGGATAAAGGCGAGCCGATTGCAGAGATGATTAAGCGTGTGAACTGGGCGATGGATGGGCTGGTATACACACCGCCAACGATGAGAAAGCACCTGGAGATAAAACCTGAGTGGATGCAGGTGCTAGAATTAGCCGTCTATGAGGGGCTAAATGATAAGGCCATTGCTAAGCAAATGAATGTAGCTGAGCGTACGGTACGTAACTACTGGGCTAAGCTACAGGACGTATTGAGCGTGTATCACGAAGAAGGCAAAATTCTACGCATTCAGACTGAGCTGAGAGCAAGGGAAGAAGGCCTGATCGACTAAGAGAGATCTGTGCGAGTCGGCGTTGAATTGATGAAGAAAACTGACTGGAAAAAGCAGTTGGCTAGGGCTATAAGCTTTTTGGGCGGTGGCTCGTCTAGCCTGCTGCTGAGCAGTGTAGGCATTGTGCTGCTAGTGTGTGTAGCTAGGCTGCTAGGACTCTGGGAGGGCATAGAGCTGCAAACGCTCGATTTGTTTTTGCGCTACAGGCCGCAAGAAGCGCCAGATGAGCGGATTACGATTTTAGAGATTACAGACGATGACTTGCAGCGGTTGGGTACCTACCCAGTGCCGGACGACGCGATGGTGCGGCTGCTCGAAAAGCTAGAGAGCTACGAGCCGAGAGTCATTGGACTAGATATCTTTAGAGATTTGCCGGTAATCAATCCTTTTGAGGCAGATCTAGAGAGATCTCGGAATGCTTATGAAGCGCTAACAGCATTACTACAGCGCTCTGCTGAAGCGGACAAAACAGATATTGTTGTCATCGAGAAGATTTTGAACCCGCCAGTTGGTGCGCCTGCTATGGTTTCTCTTGACAATGTTGGGTTTGCGGATGCGCTGCTAGATACAGACGGATTTCTCAGGAGAAGTTTGCTGGCTAGCCCTAGCGACGCTGACCTAGACGACTACCATATGTCTTTTACGATTCAGCTGGTAGCGAAGTACTTAGCCGAAGAGGGGCTAGAACTCAACAATGGTCTAAAAGACGTTAATACTATGCGTTTTGGAGAGACGGAGCTGTTCCGAATGACGGCAAATTCTGGTGGATATCACAGTCAGGACACGGGTGACAATCCAGTCGTGCTGCTGAACTTTCGCAACCATCAGCGGCCGTTTCAAACGCTGTCTTTGACTGAGTTTTTGGCAGGCAATTTCCCAGAAGCGTGGGTGAGCGATCGCATCATTCTCATCGGCATGACCGCTGTAAGCACCAAAGACTACATCAACTCTGCTGCTATTTCAAACACTAACCCTGGCCTAGTACCTGGCGTAGAACTACAGGCCCACGCCATCAGCCAAATTATCAGCGCAGTGCTAGACGGTCGCCCGCTAATAGCAACCTGGTCGTCCTACTGGGAATACGCTTGGATTATAGCGAGTGGTGCCGCTGGGCTGAGCTTGATTTATATCAAAAGATCTATCTCTACTGTTGCGATTGTCTTTATTGTTTTAGGAAGCGTCCCCGTTCTGTTGAGCTATGGGCTGCTACTCGCAGGCGTATGGATTCCTGCTTTTCCAGCCTGGTTTTGCTACTTTGCCAACGGCGGCGGCGTTCTTTTTTATCGCATTCATCGATACGAACAGGGTCGAAAAATTCGCTTCAACGAACGGCAGCGCGTCTTAGAAAGCAGCTACAACGCTATTCACAATGGCCCTTTGCAAACGCTTAAAATTCTGACTCGCAAAGTCTCTTCACAGCCGAAGCAGACCATGACTTCTGATAGCTCTTCTAGCAGTTATTCTGATGGCTCTTATGGCAGTCCTCAGCTTGACCTCCATATGGTGACGGCTGAACTGCACCAGGTAGACGACGAGCTTAGAAATATCTACGAATTTATGCAGAGAGAGTTTTTGCAGGGAGAATATTCGCCTGCTCAGTCGCAGATATATTTGACTAAAAATCACATTATCAATCTTAGCGAACCCTTCCACGAGCTGCTGTATCAGGTCTACCACAACAAGCTTCAGGAGTCGGAAGGCTATTTTCAACGCATCAAAATCAAACTCTCTGACTTTTGCCCAATGGAGGCTGAGCACATCAGCGCCGCACAGAAAGAAGAGATTCTACGCTTTCTAGAAGAAGCGCTCTGCAACGTAGAACAGCACGCTGTCAAGGTTACTAGGCTACAGGTGACCTGTAGACAGGAGGGCAGTAATAACGTTATTCGAGTGAGCGATAACGGCAGCGCTATAGAAGGCAAGATAGATCGTGAGATTACTGCGAGAGAGAAAGCAGACCTCGCTGGCGCGACTGCGCTGCATACAAGAGTAGGCGACGGTAGTAAACAGGCTAAGCGACTGGCTAAGCGGCTAAAAGGACACTTTGCAAGATATGCTAACAAGCCGAGAGGCACTGTATGCGAGCTGGTATGGCCCGTGAAGTCGACAGCGACCTGGAAAGAATAGGCTGAGAGACATATGCAGAAGTCTGCAAGGCTGTATTCCTTCAGAGCGGTGGCGTTTTCTGAACTGTTATCCTGATGTTCAAAGCAACGAAGGAAAATCCGCGTTTATACTGTGTGCATATGATAAAGATGAGGATAGCAAGTGATTCATCCTTGTAAGATCGAAGGTAGGATTAAACGCGCTAGGTCCTTCCTATTCGCTGTGTGAATGCTTCGCGTTGGCGTTAGTCGCTATTCGGGCCAGGGAAGGACGACGCGATCGCACCAAAAAGCTGTAGTTGAAAGGCTGAGGCTCCCTAACATGAGAACAATCAACCACAATAGAAACCCCGCCGCCGTAAAGCTCAAGCTTCTAGGGGGTACGCTTAGCCTTTCTCTTTTACTGCTGCCGCTAGCTATGCCAGGGCTAGCGGCCTACAGAAGACCCCGCAACGCTCGCCCTCCCAGCACCGCAACCAGCACGTCTGGCGCCCGTAACGGTAGCGCGATCGCTCACAACGGTCTTCAGCTCACCCTGCTCGCCCCACAGCAGCATGTCGGACAGAGTCAATCGACCCACCCTACCTTTGAGTGGTTTGTGCCGATGGAAAGTGCGCTACAGGGAGAGTTTCAGCTATATGAGATTCAAGAATCTGAAGATGTAGCCGAAACAGGTAAGCCAGCCGTCGAGTTTCAGCGGGTGCTAGAAACGCCCCACGAATTTGTCAGCGAGCAAGGATTTATGTCCTTTACGCTGCCAGAAGAGATAGAAGGGCTAAAGCCAAATACGAACTACATTTGGCAGGTGCTGCTGAGATATGGACCTAGACCTAGCGATATTTTTATGGTGCGATCGCAAATCGAAATCGTAGAAAATACTCCGACTCTCTCCTCCAATATCTCTGCGGTCTCAGAAGCGAGCCTACAAACAGCTGTTCGTATAGAACAGCTTTCTGAAGCAGGGCTCTGGTACGACGCCCTTGCCTTAGCGGCTGAGCTACCGCCTAGCGAGGTTAACTTTGAGCGCAATACGCTGTTGCTAGCATTAGCCGCTATAGAAACAGCAGACATCTCGGCAGATAGTAGTGTAGAAGCGGACTCAGCCGCCATAGACTCAGCTACTGCTGAAGCAAGCGAAAGTATAGAAGAGACTTTAGACGAGACTTCTCACAGCCAGGCGCTACGACAGATTGCCGACTGGCAAAATAGTGGAGCCAGCTCGCAGCCTCACAAGTTTACTGCCAATCTCCCACCAACATAAAAGCAGACCAGTAGGCCGGATGGTTCAAGTACTGGCGGTCATTCATGACTGCCATTTGCGCCTGACGCAGTGCCTCAGATTTAGACAGGCCGCTATTCCAGTTCTGATAAAAGTACGTAATTAAATCGGCTGTCGACTCATCGCCGACAGACCAAAGAGACGCTACTGCTGTATCGGCACCAGCCCTGATGGCTACCCCTGCTAGCCCGAGCGCTGAACGGTCGTCTCCGCTTCCTGTTTGGCAGGCGCTTAGCACAATCAGGTCAAGCAGTCCTTCTTGAGGAGCGCCCGTGCGGATAAGCGAATCTAGCTCGCTAAGTCTCAGCAGTTTGTTGTCAGCTGTAGTGCGCTCCTTGTCTCCCATCACCAAAAAGGTGTTGCTAGGCTCTGTCTCAAACTTGCCGTGAGTAGCGATATGCAAGACCGGGTACGACTGCGCCAACAGACTAGATTTGAGATTATCTTTTGTGAAATCTTCGTTTAAAAGCAGCTCGCTGTTTGGTAATAGCGAGACTACTTTTTGAACCTCTCGCTCTACCGCTGGCAAAGCGCCAAGCCGCTGTCCGCCTACCGTTGGATCTTCGCTAAGACCCAGCACCAGGGCTTTGGAAGGACGCGAATTGTAGTCTGTATTAAAAGATCTCTGTAGAGAAGGTGCGATCGCCAGTGAATACTGCTCTATCAAATATTGGGAGCCATCATACAGCGCTGCCATCGGAATATTGCGCAGTATGCCGTCATTCACAAACACCAGCGTTTTGATGCTCAAAGATTCGAGCGTTGGCTGAAAAGGCGCGATGAGATTTTGATAGAGATACGCTGCTTGCCCCGTATCGTAGCCTTCTAGCTCGTTGGAAGTATCTTCTAAACTATTGCGAAAGGCAATCACCGACTGGCGTAAATCGCTGTCGCGAACGTTTATCCAGTGAAGTAGCGGCATCTGTCCTGGCAGCGTAAGGACAACAGCCGTTCTCTCTGGGAAAATGATAGTGCTCACCAGCGCAGTTGATGCCTGCGAATCAACAGATAAAGGAGTGATGTTGTCTGTACTAGCAGCCGCGAGAACTTCGTCTAAACGGCGCTGAGAGACTGGCACAATGCAATCGCTGCCAAAGTAGTTTTGCAGTTCGGCTAGCTGCAAGTCGTCAATGCTGCTAAGCGCTGCGGTGATATTTTGCTGGCGATCACGACCGACATTTTCAGTTGCGCTTTCAGCTTTGTTATTGCCGACGCTAACAACTTCTAACGATTCGGGCACTAAAGAAAGTCGGATATTAGCCAGTTCGCGATAGACCGGCGCTACCGCATCGCGAAAGTCAAACTGGAGCGTTTGGTTGCTGGCCAAGATTTCTGAGCGCACCCGATTTAGGCTATCTACAGCCTGGCTATAAAGGTCGATAGCTGCGTCGGAGCGGCCCAGCGCCTGGTAGATACGACCGGTTTGCCACTGCCACAGATACAGCGTATCGAGGGCAAGAACGCGATCGCCGCTGGCCGCTAGCCTCGCCTGCTGTGACCACTCCAGCGCTTTGTCATATTCACCTTTGCACTCGTAGTAGTGGCCAATCTCTCCTTGCGTAAAAGCCTCTAGGCGATTGTTCTGAAGGGAAACGGCGAGCGTGTGAGCAGCTTGCAGCAGCGTTTGCGTAGCCGCATCGGTAATGACGTCGCGGCATTGCGTGCGAGAAGCAACAGAGGTATTGGCAAGATTTAAGAGTGAGCTGCGCTGCTTGGTGAGCTGTAGGGCCAGATAGACTTTCTCCTGGGTAGGCGGCAGCTGTTCCCAAATCTCTGCGGCCTGAGCACGTGCGCTTTGTACGCTGTCTAGCTGGCTAGTGCCTGGACTTTTACCGTGTGCGTAAACGGCCATTTGTCCGAGTAGCGCTTTCACTTCTAGAGCAGGTAAGGGTAGTCTTTGAGCGATCGCCCGACTCTGCCTAAAGTGGTCCAAGGCAAGTTGATCATTTTCTGTTGCTGCTGTGTAGAAGAGTGCTGCTGATCCCGTAGCGCCTCGGCGTGCAGAAGCCGCCTGCTGATAGCTCAGCTCAGCTCGTTCTTTATAGAGATTTCCTAAACTGTTGTGCAGTAGGGCCTGCTGAGACAAGCTTTCTTGTTCGCTGGCGATCGCCAGCGCTGAGCGCAATGCTCGAAGCGCCAGCGGGTAGTTTTTGGTGGCTCGGTAAGCTTCACCTAGGCTACCTAAAGCTGCGATTTGAGCGATCGCATCCGCCGCAACCTGCGTCAGATGAACCGCACTGTCTGCCGCGCACTGGGGTAGTGCTTCCAATGATTCATCTACGGGCGTAGGAACGTCAGCCGGTGAGCACAGCAGGCCAATCGCTTGATAGGGCTGACCTAGTCGGCTGTAGGTTTGCGCTTGCTGCGTCAGCGTGCGACCTACTTTGGGCCAGTCTTGCAGCGCGACGTGTACAGCTGTTGCCGACTGCCAGTAGCCTAGCGATTCCGTCGGCTCCCCGGTTTGTTGATAGGCGCGGGCGAGGTTCTCTAAGATGACGGCGCGATCAGGAGAATTTTCAGCGGTTGAATAGTGAGCGATCGCCGCCTGCCAATGCTCAATTGCCGCCCGGTAGCTGTCGTTACGGTAGGCGCTTACACCTTGCTGTACCAGCTGAGCAGGCGTATTAGCAACAGCTATGGATATGCCTGTAGAAAGTATTTGCCAGCACCAGCAGCAGACTATCGTAAACAGAGCTAAGCCAAACAGACGAAAGCGACGCTGAACGAACAATTTCCTCATTCTAGTTAAGGCCAAACGTAATGAGCTGCAAACCAGGCTACAGGTGTAGTCGTATTTCATATTATCAAAGGTCTTCTCTTCGCCTTCGAAACACAGTCGAAAAATACCTTGGACCAATCAATTCTTGATGAAATCTTTTTCGATAGGCGTGATAGGGTAAATAGAATCGTCATCTAGCCAGCACGTTCACCTACGAGATAAAGCGAACGAGACAAATCGAACAAAGATAGCCGGATGGCCCGCTATGACCTGCAACCTTGAAACGCTTCGCTGTAAAAAGCGCGCCCGCAAGAGCCGACTGGCTTTATTGTTTTCAGGCATCCTGCTGGGTGGCTTTGCCATTAGCATCCTGCCGAGTCAGGCCCAAATAGATCCTGATGATGGCACTCTGGGAACCGGGCGATCGCAAGTAGAACCGCTCAACAATACTCGGATAAACATCACAGGCGGCGTACAGGCGGGTACAAACCTTTTCCACAGCTTTCGAGAGTTCAGCGTGCTGACCGATCAGTCGGTGTACTTTACGCCCGAGCTACCGACTGAGAATATTCTGACACGAGTAACAGGAGCTAATCCTTCTAATATCTTTGGACGGCTAGGTGTAGAAGGCACTGCTAATCTTTGGCTGATCAATCCTCGAGGAATTGTGTTTGGGGAAGAGGCGAGCCTGGATATTGAGGGCTCTTTTTACGCGACGACAGGAGGTGCGATCGCGCTTGGCAACGGAATATTTAGCGCTGTGAGCCCTGAGAGCAGCCAGCTCCTATCAGTCCCTCCAGAAGTGGCTTTTGCCAACTATCTTACGGCTGGCTCAGGAGATATTGAGAATCGAAGTACTCTTTTCAATACGGGTGCTAGTGGTAGAAACACATCGCTTACCTTAGCCGGTGGCGCTATTCTCTCAACACAGCCAATAGTGGTTAGAGAAAACATCGCGCTATCGCTAATTGCCTACAACAATATCGAAACTACCGCGTTAAGGACCAGAGGCGCAGACCTGACGCTAATGTCTACGCAAGGAGATATTTCGACAGGTGAGCTTAGCACTCGAACCTCTAATAGATCTGGAAATCTGAGCGTAATAGCGGTAGCGGGAGGCGCTACTGTTGGAGAGATCAACACCCGCACCTCTGGTGAGGCCGATGCTGGCAGTGTCCAAATCACCGCTGCTGGCAGTATTGAGACCGATAGCATCAGAGCGCAGGCCGTTAATCCCAGCGGCGATGCTGGCGATGGCGGTGATATTACGCTGCAAACCACAGCGGGCGGCAGCATCCGCAGCCGAGGCCCCCTAAGCGCGTCGTCGGCAACCCGGCGCAGCGATGCTACCGACAGCGCGGATGCATCTGATGCCGCCACAAACGCAGGGACGGGCGGCGATATCACGATTTCTACGGCTGCTGGTGGCAATATTACGACTGAAGGGGCAATCAGCACGTTGTCTCGCGCCTTCACTGGAAACGCAGGCGATAGCGGAAATATTACGCTAGAAGCGCTGAGTAACGGCAACATTACAAACAATAGTGTGCTGCGATCGCAGTCTGATTCAAACAGAGGAAACGCTGGAGAAAGTGGCAACATAACAATCTCAGCCGCTGACGGCAACATTCTTAATAGAGACGCCCTGAGAGCGCAATCGGATACGCTTAGCGGTAATGCGATAGGTGCAGGCGATATTTTGCTGGCAGCGACAAATGGCAGCATTACGAACGAAAGCGACTTAGTCACGCGCGCCTCAACAAATCAAGGAAACGCGGGAAATGGCGGCAGTATTACAGTCACCGCATCTGGCAATATCAACAATCAGGGACTACTTAGCTCATATTCATTCTCTCGTACAGGCCAAACGGGAGACGGCGGCGATATTAACATTCGCTCAGTCGATGGCGGCAGTGTGGTCAATCGAGGATCGCTGCGATCGCTTTCAGCCTCCAACGAAGGTAATACAGGCAACGGCGGCAGTATTACCATTACCGCTGTAGGCAATGGCAGCGTTGTGAATAACGGCGCGCTGAATGCGCAGTCGTTGGCAAATGGAGTCGGGAACGCTGGCAGCGGTGGGAACATCACGCTGAGAACCGAGAATGGAGATATTGTCGGAAGAGGCACTGTTGCAGGAGACAATGGCGGCTCTTTAAACGTGCGCTCTGTGACCAGAGAAGGCAACACTGGCAACGCTGGCAACATTGAGATTGTTTCAGAAGGTGGAAACATCGCACTCAATGCCTATTTGGACGCAAAGTCCTACTCTCTCAACGGCAACTCGGGTAATGGTGGCGATGTTACTATCAGCACGCAGCAGGGGAGTATTTCGGGTCGCACAGTAGAGCGTGCAAACATTATTACGTCAGCCGTATCGAGCATTGTAGAGACTGACCCGGACGGTATGCTCAACGGCAGTATTATCAGACAATCGAGGGATAGTGGTGACGTTACACTCACAGCGGGCGATCGCATTTCAGGGCTCAACATTTTTACCCTGTCAAATCTCGATGAATCGGGCGATGTCAGCATTGTAGGAACAGGCAACTTAAGGGTCGAAGATATTCGCATTATCACAAACGAAGATATTGTTGGCGGGAGCTTTAGCTTTGATGAAAATCCACTCTTTCCCTCAAACTTAGCTAGAAACGAAGAGAATAGAGACATTCCGACCAGGGTGAACATTCCGCAGTCGGGAACGCCAGGCGATGTTTCTATTAGCAGTAGCGGTAACCTCACTGCCGTCAATCTCTTGGTTTCAAACAGCGCAAACAGTCAGGTCAACGCGGGCCAAATTCGGCTCTCTAGCCCAGGCGCTATCACGCTAATTGACAGTCAGCTCGAAACCGATAGCGTTAGCACTGGCGGCGGTGGTACTATCGCCATCGAAAACGCACGAAGCGTTGTTTTGGACAACACGGCGCTGATTACCAGAACAACTGGGGAAGGCAGCGCGGGAGATATCACGGTGGAAGGGGCGGACTACGTGCTGCTGCGCAACGGCAGCCTGCTGCTCGCAGATGCAGAAGAAAATAGAGACGGCGGCCCGATCAGGATTGTCTCTCGCCGAGTAATTGCCAGCCCCAATGGCAACAACGACATTATCACTAACGCTAGCGGGGGTAACGGCGGCAGCTTTTTCGCACCCGGCGCTACTCTGTATGGATTTAGGCTGCGCAACGGCCTGACAACAGCTCGGCTCAGAAGCAGCCGGTCCAACGACATTAGTACAAGCTCCGAGTTTGGCCGAGATGGCAGCATTACGCTAAGCGACATCACCGACACGCCTAACCAAATAGAGTCGGAAGAACTCGACGCTAGCTTTGCGACCTCTGAACAGCTCATTTCCAACAGCTGCATCTCTCCTAATAGCTCATCTGTAGGTAGTTTTACGATTCCAGGTGCAGGCGACCTGCCAGCGAGTCCAGAAGACAGCGCGGCCTCTGTCTATAGCCTGGGCGATGTGCAGGTGCTTCCTTCGCAAACGTCGTCAGCGCCCTCGGCGGCGAAGCCAGGATGGGCACTAGGCGATCCTATCGTCGAGCCAGAAAGTATTTCCAGATTGGCTGATGGTCGTATTGTGTTTGGCCAAAGCTGTCGTGATTTATGAAATGGCAAAACAAGCTAGCTGGGGCAGTTGGGGTTGCGGCTACCCTATGTCTGTGGCCTGAAGTACTGACGTCCGCCTTTGCGCAGCAGCCTGCGCTGCCGTCTAATGCGCCAGCTAATACGCTAGATTTAGAAGACGTCCTCCCAGAACCTACTCCGCCTAGCCTTCCTGACAATTTTCCAGCGGAGGCTCCGCTGCTGCTAGAGCTTCCGGCCTCAGAGGAACCCGCTCCGTTTGAGCCTGCGCCCGCACCTACAGAAGAACAGTTAGAAGAACAGTTTCGCATTGGTACTATTGAGCTGTTGGGCATTACGGTTGACCCAGCTGAGCTGACGGTGATGGTAGATGGAGAGCAAGTTTCGGTGAGCGATCGCATCTCCGCTCTTAGCAGTCAACGCATTGGCCTAGACGATCTCCTAGCGCTTAGGTCTTTCATTACACAGGCCTATGTCAGCGCAGGCTATGTCACCTCTGGCGCGTTCATCCCAGAACAGGACTTTGCCGAAGGAGAAGCTGTTCAAATCCAAATTGTAGAAGGTGGGCTAGAGCTTGTAGAGATTAGCGGCCTTAGCCGACTGCGAGAATCTTACGTACGCAGTCGTATTCGCTCGCAGGTCACTCGCCCTCTGCGGCAGACAGCTATAGAAGCCGCGCTTCAACGCCTTCAGCTCGATCCGCTGATCGACCGGGTCAGTGCGCAGCTTTTAGCCGGATCTGGCCCTGGCCAAAGCATTTTATCACTCACTTTAGAAGAATCGCCCTCGCTGAATGGAGCAATTGGAGTAAACAACTATCGGGCGGTGAGCGTCGGCTCTGAGCAGGTGACGCCCTATCTTAGCTACAGCAATCTGTTGGGAATAGGCGATCGCATTGATATTTCCGACAGCCTTAGCCAGGGGAGCAACAGCTATAGCGTGGCCTACCGTGTGCCTGTTAACGCACGCGATGGTAGCCTTTCGTTTAGTTTTACAGATAGCGCTAGTCGAATTGTTGAAACCGAGTTTAGAGACTTAAACATTCGCGGAAATAGCCAGACCGCTTCGCTGGCGTTTCAGCAGCCTCTGGTGCGATCACCCACCGAAGAATTCTCTCTAGGGCTCGCGTTCGATTTGCGCGAGAGCGAGACTTTTTTTGACAACAACATACCGTTTTCTGAGTCGAGAGCCAGCGTACTGAGGTTTTCGCAGGACTGGGTAAAGAGAACGCCAACGCGGGTATTGGCAGCGCGATCGCAGTTTAGCCTTGGCCTAAACGCCTTTAACGCCACCGTTCGAGACAGCGGCCCAGACGGTGAGTTCCTCAGCTGGAGAGGGCAGTTTCAGTGGGTAGAGCAGCTTCCCCAAACCCGCCTACTCATCACTCGAATATCTTCTCAGCTCACATCCGAAGCGCTCCTGCCGCTAGAGCAGTTTAGCCTTGGCGGCTTTGGCAGCGTTCGTGGCTATAGCACCAATCGACTGGTCACAGACAGCGGCATCGTCGTCTCAACAGAATTCAGGCTGCCGCTAAGTAGCCCACCAGGGCGACTACAGCTCACGCCTTTTTTAGAAGGCGGCATCGGCTGGGACAGCAACGAAGTAAATTCACTAGAGGGACTTGCCAGCATGGGCGTTGGGCTACTGTGGCAAACCAGTGACAGTACGCGAATTCGAGTAGATTACGGCTACCCGCTGATTAACCGAGAAAGGGGTAGAAACACACTGCAAGAGAATGGCCTTACCTTTTCTCTGGACTGGGCGCTATGAAGGTGCGCTACTCTGCAACCTGACGTGCCAAAGTTGGCAAGCAACTATGCAGGGAATAGGAAAGCATCTGTCAGTAAGATTACCTATGCTAAAAGTATGAAAACTACCCTTTTTTATCGCCAAAGTAAATCCTTGAATGACGCTTCGTCCAAAGCCATTACACCCTATGCGCAGGGGCCTGCCGTCAGGCAACTGCAACAGAGTCTTAACCGTAGGCTCAAAGCTTTAGGGATTAGTGATTTAGTCTCATTGAGAGTCGATGGTTGGTTTGGTGACAAGACGCTAGCCGCTGTGAAGTACTTACAGTGTGCTGCCGGGCTGCCTGTTAATGGGCACGCTACCTCGCTGCTACAAGCTTTCCTTGTCGACGGGTTCTCAGGGCTAGAAACACTTTCTCTTGGCAGTACGGGCACGAGCGTGTCAGCGGTAAAGCAAACGCTGTGTACCAGAAGCAGTGTCCAGCTAGCGCTAGATAATAATTTTTGCGAAACCACTCAGCAGGCAGTGAAGCGCTACCAGCAGAGCGCAGGGCTAAAAGCAGATGGTGTTGTGGGCGAAAAGACCTGGGGAGTGATTGTGCGATCGCGTCTCAGCGGCCTACCCTGCTCTCTGCTGACGCCCAACGTTTATATCAATATCTCGCCCAAAATCCTCTAGCTAGAGATCTCTCTAGGTTTTCTTGAAAAGGCTATTGCGATCACACAGCTATGGGACATCGGTTAATTGCCTGTATTGCCAAATCTGGCAACTTTATCTGCACTTCTCTGCAACATATAGATCCTATTTTGGCCATCAAAAGTGCGTTACTCATACAAGCTTTTCTCCGTAAATGTTCTTAGACTATGGATATGGAATCTATACTCTTTCGGGTACGGCAGCGGAGCTTGAGCAATCCGTCCTTTAGATCGCTTAGCCCCTACGCCCAAGGGCCTGCCGTCAGGCGACTTCAAGACAACATCAACTTCCGATTTGAGGCGCTTGGCATCAGCGACTTGCTGTGGCTGCATGTAGACGGTTGGTTTGGTAACGAAACGGTCTCAGCTGTGAAGTATTTGCAGTGTATTAGCGGCCTGCCTGTTAACGGACAAGTTACGCTGCGTACCTACCAGTTTATTAACGATGGCGCTGCCGGATTGGAGGTGCTCTCACGTGGGAGCGTTGGCATTGCGGTGCTTGCGGTCAAGCAGGTATTAGCGAGCTGCGTTGATATGCCAGTTGCTCAAGACGGCAGATTTTGCGAAACAACCGAGCAGGCTGTGAAACTCTATCAGCGGAAAAAAGGTCTGGTCGTGAATGGGCAAGTCGATGCGCAGACCTGGAAAGAGATGGTGCGATCGCGCTTAAAAGGACTTCCCTGCATTGCTCTTATGCCCAACATCTACGGCAACAATTAATACAGTTCTAACTCAGTTCGATAGCAGCAGTTTATAAAGCGTAGACACTAGCCTCAACAGCCTACATAACCCTTGAGAAATTCAGCGTTGACGGAGAGCTTTGCCGATGTTGGCGAAGCTCTTTTCCTGTAAGCGAAAACAATGCTCATCTAGAGATTACCTAAAAGATTATCTTTACAATACAGATTTTTGATAGCGCTGCTGCCAACGACGTCTCCAGGGCTTTGTTGGCAACAGCGTAGACGTACTCTGTTCTTTTTCTCGCTGCGCCAAGATTTCTGCGGCAGTTGCCTGCAAGCTCGGGTCGCGATAGGGAACCGCCGCCCGAGTTTGCAGATGTTCTGTTTCCTGCTGAGAGAGCGGCGGCAAGACCCCTGAGGAAAACTGAGCAATTGTACCTGGCCACTTTCGTCCGCCCGAGTAAGAGGACGTGATAGAAAGGCCTGTAAGCTGAAGCGCTGCGCGGACAGCCGCAGCACAAGAATAGGTGACTAGTATGCCTTCTGTAGGATTCGAGCACTGCGCTACAAGCTGTAAAAACTCGACCGTCCATAGCTGCGGGCAGTTACGAGGTGAAAACGGATCGAGAAAAATAATATCAGCCTGCCAGCCTGCTTCGACCAAAGGCTGAATCTGTTGGCGCGCATCGCCCAAACGCAGATTTGCTAGGAGAGATTTTTCTAAGCGTGAAGCTCGCGCTACCTTTTGATCGGTAGCGATCGCACTTAAAGCCATCTGAACTTCAGGTGAATACTGCTGTGTCAGACCTTGCGCGATCGCACTCCTCGCAACTTCAATATCAATCTCCAGCGCCTGCACCTCCACCTCGCAGCGCGGATTCACCCGCCAAATCGTCTCTAATGCCGCCGCCGTGTTGTAACCTAGCCCGTAGCACACATCCAGTATTTTCAGACCCTTTCCTTTTGCCCGCTCTGCGAGGTTCGACGCCTCCACATAAGTCTTCTGAGCCTCATTGCATGCGCCCTCACGGTTGTGAAACCACTCTCCAAAGGTGTCAGAGTAAAACGTGCTAGATCCGTCTTTCGTCTCAACAGGGACAAGCATTACATTTTCCCGCCTATCGGCCATATTTACAACCAGAACCTACATCAGCATTCCATGAAAACTACGCCCCCCTCTTTGCTTTTAGCAGCGCTGGTCCTTCTCCTTTGCGTTTCGATAGCGGCCTATCGCCAGCAGATCAATACGCCGCCTGAGATGACACCTGTGCCTACAGCTGTTCTACCGACTGCCGAAGCCTTACAAAGCTTAGCGCCTCGGTGGATTGTCAGCGCGGACGAAGCGCGATCGCTGATCGCGCAGGGCGCTACAGCCTTAGATGCTCGCGGCGGTCTGTATTTTGGCCACATCAAAGGCGCAATCTCCGTCAGCTGGAAAGATTTCTCGCCTACAGATTCGGCGCACAGAGGCAACTTACTAGCCAGCGATACTGAACTGAGTGAACGATTGCAGGACCTTGGCGTCTCAACTGATAGGCCGGTCGTTGTGTTTGGCAATCCGCCTAGGGGATGGGGGGAGGATGGGCGTATCGTGTGGATGCTGCGATCGCTCGGCCATACCCAAGCCACTATGGTGGATGGCGGCTTTAGAGCACTCACAGAATCCAACATTTCCCTGCCCTTACCCCTTGCTACATCAGACAGTCGCTTCAAAATTCAGCGAAACAACCAGTGGAGCATTGAGAAAGAGAGCTTAAAACGACAGCTTGGTGAAGGCAACCTGATTGTCGTCGATACCCGCGAAGCAAGAGAATTTTCAGGCAGCACACCCTATGGCGAACAGCGTGGCGGGCACATTATCGGCGCTGTTCATCTGTACTTTAAAGACCTATTAGATAGCGATGGTCGGCTACTGCCGGAGCCAGTCATACTAGATAAGCTAGATGCATTGAATATCACGCCAGATAAGCGAGTTGTTGCTTACTGCACAGGCGGTATCCGCTCTAGCTGGCTCGTTGCGGTGCTCACAGCAATTGGATTTCGAGCCCAAAACTACGCAGGCTCTATGTGGGAGTGGTCAGCGTCACCCGCTTACGAGTATCCTTTGGAAATGACTAGCGTTAATGGTTTTGCGCGGCTGTTGAGAATGCTGTAAAGCTATTTCACTGTTTGAGTCGGGCACGCTCTACTAAACCAAGGAAAATTTATAGGTATATAGGTCCTATGGTCACGCCAATTTCCTATTGCTTTTGCTCATTGGCAACAGGCCAGCGATATCGAGCCCACGCAAAACAATTAGCACAAGATTTGCAAAAGCACGCACCTGAGACAGTGCTGCTACTGCTGACTGATAAACCCAAAGAATTTGATCCCTTTCCCAATGTTCAAGCTGTACCGCATCGCTTACAGAGCGTTAAAGGCTACTACGATAAACGATTTGTCATTCGGCAGGCCTTTTCGCAGTTTGAGGCCTGCATTTTTGTAGATTCGGATATACGTGTGCTGGGTCCAATACCTGAAACACTTGAACTGACACCGGGATTAATGGCTAGATATGGCTGTGGCATCATCAAGCACAACACGCAGCTAAAGATAAGGCCCGCTTTCCCTCTTATTCAGGAGACTGCTCAGGCTCTTAACGTTGATTTAGAAGAAACAGTTTGGTTTCACGAGTTTATGTTTAGCCTGCGAAAGCAGCAGGGAAAGGAAGAGGCTTTTCTAGAAGCGTTTGAGCATATCGGTGAAAGATTTGAGCGAGCAGGTACTTACGATGGGGTGGGAAACGTCATGGGCCTTGCCGCAGCAGCTTCAGGTCTCACCGTCACGTTTCATAGAGAAGACTGGTTCCCTTGCTTTAAAGATAATATCCAAAAAGAGAAAATCAAGTCTGGTGAGGCCGACCCTAACGTAATGAAAGCTGAGTTTGCGCAGCATCGGGAAATTGAGTATCCTCAGCGCACTTTGCCGCAAAGAATAAAGCATCGACTCATGTCAGAGGCCGGTTTCTTTTACCGGCTAGCAAAACTTCGGTTACGCACCTTGAAACAATGAAGTCCTGTTCTACTAAGGCGCTCCATAGAATAACGCCTGTAGGTTCGACCTATTGATTTAAAACTCAAAAAATGATTTATACACTGGGCCCACTCTGCTGCTGCCAGGTCGCTTTCATTGTGTCCAAGAAGGCAAAAACGGGTGGAGTTTGCAGCGCATCTGCCAGCGTGATCACGCCGATAACCCGCTGTAAGGGGGCTGGCAGTTCGCAGACGATAACATCCTCGGGAATCGGCTCAGCGGCAAGCCTGGCAATGATAGTCGCACCCAGCCCTCGGCGCACCATGCCCACTACGGTCGAGTCTTCCTTTACTTCATAGGCAGGAATCACTGACTGGCCGTGCTTGAGCAAATACTGGTCTACATTGTAACGACAGCCATCGTCTGGCAAAGGCAAAATCAATGGCAGCGCGGTGAGCTGCTCCCAGCTTAGCGGGGCGTTACTCGTTGGTGCTTTGGCCTTGGGCAGTAGAGCCACATAGTCATCGCGAAACAGCTCCCATGCGTCAAAGGCATCGTTTACAGGCAGATAGGTGAAGCCAATATCTGCCTCACCCCGTCGCAAAATTTCTTCCGCTCCACGTACGTCACTTCCTTCCCCAATTGAAACGCTAATACCTGGATACTGCCGCCGGAACTCTTCAATAACGACAGGCAGCACGTGGGTCGCTACACTGCGGAAGCCCACCACTCGAACTAAACCAGACTGCAATCCTTTTGCATCTTGCGCCTTGCGGCCAATGTTTATAAGACGAGAGAGCATCGCTTGCGCTTCTGTCGTAATCTGTTGACCTACTGGTGTGAGGACAGCGCCCTGACGACCTCTACTGAGCAGGCTAACGCCAAGTTCTTCTTCTAGGGTGGCGATCGCATGACTCACCGCCGACTGTGATAAATCCAGCTGAGAAGCCGCATCACTGAACGTGCCAGTGCGGGCGATTGCGACTAGCGCCCGCAGCTGAGACAGCTTAATTCGATTGACATTAATCTCCGCCATAAGTTTTTTGAAGGTCCGATTACCTGACCTTAAGCTAGAAAGGACTTTCCGGCCATCTCCAGATATTATAGCTTTGGTCACTCCGCTCACTAGATAACTTAGCTGCTAGAGCCGTGCTGTAGCGCACGATAGGCGATATGAAAGCATATGTGATTTTCCTACTGTCTCGCTCTTATTGTCTCAGCGGAAGTGAAACCTTAAACTGTGTACCCTGTTCTGGTTGTGAACTCACTGAAAGCATGCCGCTATGTCTCTCAGTTACAATTTGATAGCTAATCGACAGCCCCATCCCCGTGCCTTTGCCCACGGCTTTGGTGGTGAAGAACGGGTCAAAAATTCGAGCTTGCACTGCTTCAGATATACCTAGTCCATTGTCTGAAACAGTAATGACAGCTTGGTTCTCGAACAGCTGAGTTGATATATTAACCTTGGGTTTGCTTACTAATTCGAGGGCATCAATTGCGTTCGATAGAATGTTCATGACTACCTGGTTAATCTGACTGGGGTAGCACTCTACCAGGTCAGAAAGCTGATAGTCTTTTGTTATCTCAATGCCTTTGTGCTTACCATCAGCTTTGATTTTGTGCGCCAAGATAACGAGCGTGCTATCAATCCCTTCGTGCAAGTCAACGGCCTTGATATCGGCTTCGTCTAAACGAGAGAAGTTGCGCAGTGAAAGTACAATCTCTCGAATTCGCTGAGTGCCTACTTTCATCGAGCCGAGCAGTTCTATAAAATCTTTTTTGATGAAGTCGAAGTCTAGCTCTTCTAATGCCTCCGAGAGTACGTCAGAAGGCTGTGGATACTCTTTCTGGTAGAGTGCAATTAGCTCTAGTAGTTCGTCGGCATAGGTGCAGGCAGGCTGAATATTTGCGTGAATAAAGTTCACCGGATTGTTGATCTCATGAGCTACGCCTGCGACCATTTGCCCTAAGCTAGACATTTTCTCACTTTGAACGATTTGGGTCTGCGTGCGTTTAAGCTCCGAGAGGGCGGCGGTGAGTTCTTTTGTTTGCTGCGCTTGACTTTCGCTATACGCTTTGAGCTTGATTGCGTTTAGCTTTATCTCTGTAATGTTGGTGGTTGTTCCCACTACTCGATGAACTTGACCTGCTTGATCAAAGATAGGACTTAGCTGCGTTGTCCACCAGGTAGGTTCCCCTTTAAATGGAATTTCTTCTTCGTACTCTATAGAGCGCTTTTGAGCCACACACCGTGAAAGGTGTTGCATGACGGTTTTACCGACTTCCGGGCCCATAACCTCAATAGGTGTCTTTCCTATGGCAGCCTCGGCTCTGATTCCGGTTATACTCTCGCAGGCAGGGTTCCAACCCGAGCAGCTGACCTTGTCAGAGTCAGCTTGAGGCATATTCCAGGAGAAAATTACAATGTCTGTGTAGCTGTAGATGCTGTCGAGAAACTGTTCGCGATCGCGCAGCTTTTCTTCTACCGCTTTTACCTGACTGACATCCCGCATGATCGTGGATATATGTTCTAACTCTCCGGACGTATCTTTATGAGCAATGATAACTTGAGAAACTGGCAGCTCTTTTCCTAAACGAGTTACCAGTATTTGATCTCCTGACCAGCTGCCTCTTTCTAGAGCATGGGGTAAAACGGTATCCGCAAAAAGATTTTTGTGATGGTCAAGCAGAGTTTCGCTGACGTGAAAGTCGACGGGCGCGCCTTCCGGTATCTCCATAATTCTTCGCCCCGCCTGATTGAGATAAAAGCAGTTACCCTTAGCATCTGCAATACCCACAAGATCAGGCGTGGCTTCTATAATTTTCAGCAGACGATTCTGTTCTGCTTCTGCCTGCTTACGGGCGGTAAGGTCAACAGCACAGGCTATTATCCGATCTTTCCCGCCTAAGGTTACTTTTTTGAGGGTGATTTCTCCGTCCAGGCGGCTGTTGTCGCACAGACGTTTTGTAGGCCATTCAAACTCTACTTGTTCACCCTGTAGTGCCCGTTCCCAGAACCCCGGCAGCAAGTGAACAGGTGATTCTGGCAGCGCATACTCTTTGGCAATACTGGAGCGTAAGGCTTCTTCACGAGTAACCTGATGCAGATCTAGAAGCGCTTGGTTGACATCTATAATCGTACCGTCAGGCTCGTGAATCGTGATAAATTCTTTGATGTTGTCGATAATTGTGCGAGAGTCTTGGACAGCGGCTTCTAGTTCCGCTTTTGCCTGTTTAACATCGCTAATGTTAGTGGCACTTAGTACGAGCTGATGAATTTCTCCGGCTTCGTCCTTTATAGGAGAAAGGCGTACCTGCCACCACTGCTCTGGCTCGGCTTCTAACGCTGTACCTGCTGCTAGACCAATCTCAAATATCACAGATTCTTTGGTACGGACGCAGCTATTGCAGTGATCGCAGTACTGCTGTGCCTGCTGAGCTGAGAAGATATCAAACAGCGTTTTGTCCATCACATCAGTTGTCGGGAACAGTCTAGAGTGTGCGATCGCAAGATTACAGCTTAGAAAGCGAAAGGCCATTCCTTGCTCTACCACTGCCAAAACGGCCCTGCCTACATAGCTGTCTTCCCAGAGCGCCTGATAAACCGCCTGCGGGTCAATAGTCGCTGATGAAGCTGCCGACTTTTGGTGTTGCGATACAATAGGAGATGGCATAACTGCTTAAGAAGATTAGTTAGAGTAGAGAAGAAAATTCACTCTACAATTCCCCAGACTAAACCTATTAAATCAACCAGTGCGCTAACCGTCAGCTATTCACTATCCAAGTCACGTTTGATTTCCCCTTTCACCATTTTTGTTGTATGCCCCTGATTACTGTCCGCCCCGAAGGTCTTTACTGCGAAGCTGGGAACTTCTACATCGATCCGTGGAAGCCAGTAGAGACTGCGGTAGTCACCCACGCACATGCGGATCATGCCTATTCTGGACATCAGAACTACTACGCTACGGCTATTTCTGAAGGCATTTTACGCAGAAGGCTAGGTGAAGACATCAGATTAAACAGCGTCCGCTACGGCGATAAAATTAAGCTTGGCGAGACCTGGGTTTCTCTCCATTCAGCGGGTCATGTCCTGGGTTCAGCTCAAGTTCGCGTCGAGTATAAAGGCGAAGTTTGGGTAGCTTCTGGCGACTACAAGCGCGATAACGATCCCTCCTGCGAGCCGTTTGAGGTCGTAGAGTGTGATGCCTTCATTACTGAAGCTACCTTTGGCTTACCTATCTATCACTGGGACAGCGGCGAAGTCACCGCAGAGCAAATTTACCAGTGGTGGCAGGGTGATCTTACACGTCCTTCTCTCCTCTTTTGCTACGCTTTCGGTAAGTCACAAAGAGTTCTCGCCGAACTTACGAAATTTACAGACAAAACGGTTTACCTGCACGGCGCGGTTCACAATCTCACTGAGATCTATCGAGATGTTGGCATAGAGATGGTACCGACGATTCCAGTCTCGCAGATGGAGAAGTCGTACAAATTCGCAGGAGATCTAATTATTGCGCCGCCTTCTGGCCATCGCTCAAGCTGGATGAAACGATTCAAACGGCCACAGACGGCGTTTGCGTCTGGGTGGATGGCAGTGCGTGGCAACCGCAGGCGGCGAGGATATGAGCGCGGCTTTGTTCTTTCAGATCATGCCGACTGGCCTAGCTTAATCAAAACGGTAGAGCAAACTAAAGCGAAAAAGATATACGTTACGCACGGGCAAAACGACGTTCTTTCACGTTACTTGAATGAAAAGATGTCTGTTGAAGCCAGTCCTTTAGAGACTCTTTTTGAAGGTGAAAAAGAAGATGTTGTTGACGCGTAGCTGAACGGACGACAGCTAACGCTACTCACGGTAGTAGTCTTTATACCAGTCAACAAATTTTTGAATGCCGACAGATAGCGGCGTCGAAGGCTTAAAGCCAACGTCGTCCATCAGGTCTTGAACCTGAGCGTAGGTGGCAGGAACGTCACCTGGCTGCATCGGCATCATGTTTTTATTTGCCTGCTTGCCCATAGCTTTCTCAATAATGGCGATGAAGTCCATCAGGGTAACAGGGCTATGATTGCCGATGTTGTAAATTTTGTAGGGAGCGGTGGTGTCTAGCCCTTTGGTCGCCGCGTCGTCTGGGCTCACCTGGCTGTGAGGCCTGGCCATCACTCGCACAATGCCTTCAACCACGTCGTCGATATAGGTGAAGTCTCGCTGCATTTGGCCGTGGTTGTAAACGTCGATGGGTTTGCCCTGCGCGATCGCATCGACAAACTTAAAGTACGCCATATCAGGCCGCCCCCAGGGGCCGTACACCGTGAAGAACCGCAGCCCTGTAACCGGTAAATCATACAGATGGCTATAGGAATGCGCCATCAGCTCGTTGGCCTTTTTGGTGGCTGCGTATAGTGAGACGGGATGATCAACGCGATCGCACGTATCAAACGGTACCTTCTTATTTTTGCCGTACACCGAGCTAGAAGAGGCAAATACCAAATGGTCTATGCTGCTGTGGCGACAGCCTTCCAAAATGTTCACAAAGCCCAGCAGGTTGCTATCGGCGTAGGCAAGCGGATTTTCTAGCGAGTAGCGCACGCCCGCTTGAGCCGCAAGGTGTACCACACAGCTAAAAGTGTTTTGCGCAAATAGAGCGGCAATGGTGGTGCGATCGCCCACATCCACCTGCTCAAACGTAAAATTGTCAAACGCCTTCAGCTGTGCCAATCGATCCTGCTTTAGCGCAACATCGTAATAGCTATTTAGCGAATCTATGCCGTATACCTGCTCTCCGGCTTCTAGCAACCGTCGTGATAAAAAGTAGCCGATAAAGCCAGCAGCGCCAGTTATAAGGATTGCCATAGTGCTGAATTGCAGGTGCTAACAGAAAGGGCTACTTTGAACGTATTAATTATTTTTGATACAACTATACGCATAAGCAAACCGGAAAGTAAGCCTAACTACTGCTAATACTTCCCTATTTACCTTAGTCAGCTATACACCAGCCTAACTTAATATATTGTCAACGTCGATCTTCAATAAGCGCTGAGCCGGTCCAAACCCCGCGAGTGTCGTAATAGCGAATAAGACGAGACCGAGAACCCTCCACACTCACCCAGCCTACCTCGATTCGAAAGGCACTCTCTCGCTTAATCTCTTTCGGTAGCAGACAGTAGGCTCCTTTAGGTAGAAGCATCAGCTGATAATCTAGCTGAGTGTCTTCTGTTGCTTTCAGCTGAAAAACCGCCTCCGAAGATACGGTGTCTTCTGTATTGCTTGCGACAGAAAGCAGCTTAGTGTCACTATCAAACTGTTCCTTACAAGAAAGCGCTAGGTCGTCGCTGAGCTGCCACTTGCTGTCTCCAGCTGTAAAGGGCTTCCCGGTCGAGTAGATTACCTCAGCCGACCCTTCCCATACTCCCAACAGCTGTTCTGCGCTCAGCGCCTTTTCCGCAAACGACGTCCCACCTGCCTGCGTCTCACAAATTAGCGTCACGTACTTTAGCACGCTTGTATAGTGGCTCGTACTCTCATACATCACCACATAGCGCACTCGCCTATCACCCACCTTCAGCGAAATCTCTGTGCCAAAATGACCAAACGAAGACCACTGCGCTGAGCCTTGAGCAAACGCACCGCTGCTAAAAAAGTAGATAGAAGGGGCCGGACCGGGCGCGGTGAACGTCAGCCGGTTGACCTTTTTCGTCTCACCTTCAGGAAATCGCTCCAGGGTCAGCGCCATTGTCTGATCTGGCTCTGTTTCTTCTAGCGTCAGCACGCTCGGTGTCTCTTCAACTAGCTTGCCTCCCGGCGAAAACTGTAGAAAAGCACCGTTCCACACGCCAATATTGCGCCGGATACAGTCCCACTGGTGGTCTAATGGCGATGCGATCGCTGCTTCTGGAATGGGTGATTCTGAATCGGCACTCATGACGCGGCTCCTGTTAACGAAACGGGCTCGCTTTCGCTCGTTTTTAGCGGTGGCCGCACAGATAGATAAAAGGCTACGCCCAATAGCGGAATTAAGGCAGCTATCCAGAATAGAGCGGGATTATCTAAGTTGCGTTTGGCCATGTCATCTTTCACCAGCGGGCTGACTATTGCGCACAGCAGACAAAAGTCTAAGCTCATGACGTTGACAAACTGGCTGGTCTGCCACTGCTGAGTAAAATCGCTCCAATCACCGTTGAAGATACCGTAGATGAGTAGGACGACGCTGCTAAGTGCGATCGCGCGTCCAGTCCAGGGTGAGTCCAGCAGCTTCAGCAAACTCGTCTTTTCCCCTTCAAAAGTCCGATTCGGCTCGCGCAGAGCCAGATATGGCAGCAAGGCAAACGCACCCGTGCCAAAACTAAGTACCACAAACGGCCAGGCCGGTATTTTCTGCCCATCGCCATCGATCAAAACCAAACAGGCGTAGATCATTGGCCAGACGCCCATTAGGTTGAAGAGGGCTACGACTGTGGGGTTTAGCCCCGACCACTGACCTGACGAAAGCTTGATAATTTTGTCTAGGGTGTCTGGCTGAGTCGGTGGTGCGAAGGCGAAGGCATACACTACAAAGCCTAGCCACAAGAAGGCGAAGCCAAATTTTCTAGTCATAAGTTGAGATAACTCTGTCATTAGAGTGAACGTCACAGGATGCGAAGTTAATATTCGCAGTAGTTTTTTAAGTTTTGAGAGGCTATGTAAATAAGCCGAAGCATAGAGACATGACCTAGCGGCTAAAGATTACCTTAAGTATCGGGTACATATTTGATTAGGCCACCGGTCCTATCGAAGGATATGACTTGCCATCTCTATGTGTTGTTCCTTCTTTTCTTCTAGATATAGCTTATGCAATCGCAAGACGTCTTTCGACTATATGAAGAAGGATATAGAGACTTTACTGGCATCGATTTAACGGGAGCAGATTTAAGCGATCGCATCTTAGTAGGCGTCAACTTTGCTCACTCAAACCTAACGGCTGCAAACCTAAGCCGAACGTTTTTAACCAAAGCCAACTTCACTGGCACAATTCTAAACAGAGCCAATCTACAGTTTGCAAAAATCAGCGATGCCTGCTTCACCTCAGCGTCGCTAACTAAAGCTGACCTACGCGGCGCTTTTGGTGTGAGAGCAGATTTTTTGAAAGCCAGCATGAGCGGAGCCAAAATGGATCACATCAACCTGCGATCCGCCCAGATGCAAGAGGCAAACTGTAGCGGCTCAAACCTGACGGGTGCGAATTTGCGAGATGCGGATTTGACAGCAGGAAACTTTGCCTGGACAAACATGAACGGTGTTCGGCTCTTGGGCGCGGCGATCGCCGGTATTAAACTCACCCACGCTCGTTTGGAATACGCCTTTCTCAACGGGCTAGACTTTAGCGGCATGGCGCTGAGCGGCGTTAGCTTTAAAGGCGCCCGGCTTAAAGGTGCAAGCTTTCAACAGGCAGATCTTACAGCCGCCAACTTTCAAGAAGCCAGCTTACAAAACAGTAACTTCCGATGGGCTCAGTTAGCCGGAATCGATCTGAGCCAAGCCAGCCTGTACCGGGCCAAATTTGCCCAGGCCGACTTACGCCGCATAAACCTGACACAGGTAGATTTAGATTCTATTGAGCTTATTAGCTCACCCCCTGAAGAAGCAGGCTTAGCCGTCTGGCAAAACGATATGGCTACCGCCAGCTAAAATTTCGACGCTGCTAGCGTCTCTTCGTCGTACTTGTAGCGGCGGCTGCGATCTGTCACACCGTACAGGTTGAACGAGACCGTCTGCTCATCGCCAATGGGCGCAACGCGATGCACCGCGTTTCCCGTAAACCCAATAATGTCGCCTGCGTAGATCATCTTTTCACCGACCTGGGCAATCACTTTCGGGTCCTCTAGCGACTGTTGCCAAAAAGTGTTTTTTTCCTGCCCACCTACCATCGCGACAATTCCCCAAGTGGCATGGTTGTGAATCTTTGACTGGGCACCGGGTGCCCAGGTCACCATCTGTACCGTTAGCGGATACTCATGCTCCCGGTACAAAAAGTTCACCGCCCAGCCCGTTTTTTCGCTGGGGGGTTTGTGCTCTAGCTGAAGCCAGTAGGAGCTAATCAATAGCTTGCGCACCAGTGGAATAATCGCCTGCACTCGCTTAGCGTCATCTGGCTCGCGCTCTAGTATGTCTTCCATTTCTGTGAGGAAGCGATACATCCGATAGGTCCGTTCGGGCGGCTCTGTTTCAGCTGTACCAAATTCGGTGCAAACGCCGTCGTCAGTGACTAGCCAGTTTTTCATGGAAGGGGATAGGGGAAGAACTCTGTGACTGCTCTCTATATTACAAGGTTTGATTGTGCTGTCGGTCGGGTGGGACGTGGCATGATCGGCGATAGGGTGTACTACTGCACTAAAAATCAGGCAGGAGAATATTTATGCTGAAACCAATGCACCAGACGCTTAGTATTTTGCTGGTTGGGCTGCTGCTTGGGTGCCAGAACAGAGATGTGTTGGGGCTGTTGGCTGACGATGAGCCAATGACTCAAGCTGAGTGTGAGGTGCAGGCTGGATTTGCCTTTGTGGGTGGCGGTGAGTTCGTGATGGGGAGCGATCGCACTGAGCGCGAGTACGCCTATCGCATCTCAGCAGAAGGCGCGGCAGACTCTCCGGCTGAGGTCGCGGACATTGAAGCGAGGTACCGGCAGCAAGGATGGTTCGACCGTGAGCCGGAGCGACAGACCCAGACGCTACCGCCATTTTGCCTTAGTGAAAATCTGATTACGAATGCGAACTATCAGATCTTTGTGCAGGCAACAAAATATTCAGCGCCTGGCATTTCCGCAGAAGCATATCAAGAACAGGGCTTTTTGGTACACGACTACCGCGAGGTAGAACCCTACTTGTGGCAAGGCGACCAGTACCCGACCGGGCAAGGTCAGCATCCGGTTGTGCTGGTATCTTACGAAGACGCTTTGGCATATGTAGAGTGGCGATCACAGCAGGACGGCGTGACTTACCGACTGCCAACAACCGCAGAATGGGAGAAAGCTGCTCGCGGGACGGACGGTCGTTACTTTCCGTGGGGAAGCGAATGGCGAAGCGATGGGACAAACTGGGCGAAGAACGGGCCCTATGGGACAAGTGCGATCGCCGCTTACCCGCTCAGCCGAAGCCCCTACGGCATTGAAGATATGTCTGGTAATGTCTTCGAGTACACCAGCACGCTCATCAAAAAGTCCGACGGGACTCAAGAAGTCCTGCTAAAAGGATGCGGCTGGGACGACTTCCCTGGCTTTTGTAGAGCCGCCTATGAGCACGATCGCCCGACCAATTCTAAACACATTCTGTTTGGATTTCGGCTAGTTGTAGAGCCATGATCTAAACTGAGTCCCAGTTGAAGCTACAGAGATACGGTCTTCACCTTGCACACTCCCCACCTTAGAAAGCAGGTCCTTACCTATGTCTAGTCAAAGCTCAAAGACGTTGACCGAGTTGCAGCGTTTAGTAGAGGTGATCGCAAAGCTGCGCAATCCCGATGGCGGCTGTCCGTGGGACCTCGCACAAACGCCCGAATCACTGACGCCGTATGTGATCGAAGAAGCTTACGAAGTTGTTGATGCGATTCAACACGGCACGGTAAAAGATGTTGAAGAAGAATTGGGTGATTTACTGTTGCAGGTTGTTCTTCAAGCGCAAATCTATCAAGAACAAGGAGATTTTGATCTAGGAGACATTGCCCGTGGAATCACAGAGAAAATGATTCGCCGTCATCCGCATGTTTTTAGCGATGCTACCGCAGAGACGCCAGCGGCTGTGAATGCTAACTGGGAGCAGATTAAGGCGGCTGAGAAAGGAGAAGATGAGACCAAGCTATCGCCAAAGCTACAGCGCTACGCTAGCGCTATGCCGCCGCTGTTAGGCGCTATGAAAATTTCAAGGAAAGCGGCCAAGGCTGGATTTGAGTGGGAAAACCTGGAAGGGGTTTGGCAAAAGGTAGAGGAAGAAATTGCGGAATTGAGAGAGGCGATCGCCCACGAATCTAAAGCCAATCAGGAAAGCGAACTTGGCGATGTCTTCTTCTCACTTATCCAAATTGCCCGGTGGCAGTCTCTCGATCCTACCGCTGCTCTCAAAGGAACAAACCATCGCTTTATCCAGCGCTTTGCCCAGGTAGAAGCGCAGGCTGACAAGGCTCTCACCGACTATTCAACAGAAGAGCTAGAGGCCTTTTGGCAAAAAGCAAAGCGCCAGATTGCCAAAGCAAAAGCCGCAGACCTGACACCACCTCCAACGGATTGATCATATTTTCCAGCGCGCCGACTGCGTCACTCGTCAGGCCGCGCCGTTAGCCCCGATTAGCACTGTCAAAGCAAACTACTTGAGTTCTCCCTGCTCCATGTCAGGACGGACTTTTAGGTGAATTGCGATCGCGCTAATATTGTCGTGCCCGTTCACCTCATTGGCCAAAGACACTAGCTCCTCCAACCCACGCTCTAGCGCTTTATTCTCTCTTAGCAAAGGGTCGAGATGACTATCCAAATAGTCTTCTACCAGGTCATTATCACTAAGGCCGTCAGAACACAGCAGCAGCAGCGTATCTTCAGAAAAAGAGAGATAGCTCACGCTTGGCGCCAAATCATCCGACTCACGCGGCCCTAGCGCCTGCGTTAGCTGATAGGCATCTGGCCGACCGTAGGCCTTTTCTGGGTCAACGCCGCGCTGAATTTCTCGCTGTCCTACTTCATGGTCGGTCGTCATCTGCATCAGGCCCAACCGCCGAGAGTGCTTGTACAGGCGACTATCCCCCACATGCGCGACCACTGCCGATGTTCCCTGCAACAGCAGCACCACCAGCGTTGTTCCCATTCGCTCGTGGCCTGCGCGCTGCTCTTTTTCATTCACATCATAAATTGCCTGGTTCGCTAGCTTGACCGCTTCTACAAGCGTGCTTTCATCCGGTAGCGGCGCAGGCGATTCGCCCGGTAATGGGGTCGGCCAATGCGTCTCAAAATACTGAGTCAACGTTTGCGCCGCTAGCTGGCTGGCCACCTCACCGCCATCGTGGCCACCCATGCCGTCGCACAAAATGTATAGACCGCGCGCTGCTGTAGCCTGGCCGCTGTTATCTGCGTGCTTCTGAACGCTTCTAGCAATCAAAAAGCAGTCCTCATTGTGATCGCGCTGACGACCTACATCGGTTTGCCCGGCGTCGCTAAGCGACACTAGCTTCATCGGTAAAACCATTGTGGCCTCGCTTTCTTCCGAAAGTTCCTCCGATCCTACCGCTGCTTGCAGTACCGTATCTTCTAAAGCATCTTTCTCTACAGCAGCTTCTAGTGGGTCTTGCAGAGGGGCTTCTGGCTGAGTCATAGCAGAGGATAAGGAAGTGTTGGGCGGCAGGGTGATGGGCACGGGCAGCGCGGCTGACGGCGATACTGATGAGGCCGTTACTGGTGTGATGGCTTCAGGCGTAGACAGCAGCGCCTCACCAATTTCAGCCAGTTCACTGCTGAGCTGTTCCAACGTTTTGGCAGACGACACCGCTAAAATCAGCTTTCTAATTTGCCTCAAAGAAGCGACCTCTCCCCGGTGAGGCTGCGCCAGCAGCGACTGCAAAAACACCTTAAAGTCCGACAGCTGAGGCGGCTGCGTATTTGGATCTTGTGCAGGCGGAATAAACCCTTGAATCCGCAGAGATTGGTCGGTGTCTATGCCAAGGTTATCGGCTAGCAGCAGACTAGAGCGCCACTGAGGAAGGGGAGCCAATGCCGCCCAAAGCTCTGTGAGCTTGTACATCCAGTACACCGGCTGTAGCGGAACGACCGCCGTTGAGAACGCCTGAATAATAGAAGAGATCTCAGGTCTTTCAGGCACTACGAGCAGCGTAGTGTTGTCCCACTCCCAGATGTCGTACAGCGCGGGAGCGGCTTCTGCGAGAAGCAGGTAAGGATATGCCGCTGTGGGCAAATCGGGCACAGCCTGTAGTTCAGCAAGATCAGGCGCGGTGAGCTGTGCTAGCTGCTGTTGTATTGGCGATCGCACCTCTGGCGTTGTGTCAACCACGTGAGCCCGGTCCTGGCTCAGCACCGTTAGTACCTGGTAGCGCCCTGTACTAGCGTCCTGTTCTAAATCTACGTCTGCTGTCTGCTCAGCCGGTGGTGTCAGGTAGGTCGCAGGCGTCAGCTGGAAGTTGCCCGGTGGCATGAGCCTAACTTGTAGGGTAGGCGGTGCTTCTACGGCGACCGGAGCACCTAGCGGCTCACCACAGCGCTGGCAAAACTTATGATCGGCAGGATTTTTGAACTGACAGTTACCGCAGGTAAGCATATCGGGGGTTTAAATCGTTAGATGTTATGAGAAATAGCCGTTGCAGCGCTTTGAGCTGATTTTCAGAGATTCAGTCGGCTGAACAATTGGGTTCAATCTTAGATTCAGCCTTGTTAGATTTAGCCTTAGAGGCGTGTTAGCTCTCAGGATGGATTATGCCTGATTATGGCGCTTAAGATTAATCCGGCAGTCACAGAATGTACAAATAAACGTACAAGCACAACCGGAGCGCGCTTTCAGCGGCAAGGTAAAGTACGAACTTCCTCAGCGGTCAAGTCACGCCATTGACCGGGATGCAGGCCGGCTAACGTTAGCGGCTGCGAAGCGGACGCAGAAGATGGTAGAAGAACTGCACTGCGCACCAAACGTAGCGTTGGGAAGCCTACCGCTGCGGTCATTCTGCGCACCTGACGATTTTTACCCTCGCTCAAAACAATCTCAAGCCAGACAGTGGGTATCTGCTTACGATAGCGAATAGGTGGATTTCTAGGCGGGAGATCGGGAGGTGCGATCGCACTCACCTGCGCCGGACGCGTCCGGTAGTCTCGAATGGTTATCCCACGCCGCAGCTTCTCTAGCGAGGCCTCTAGCGGCGGACTATTCACCGCCTGCTCTACCTGCACCCAATACCGCCGCCGATGGCCAAACTTAGGATGACTTAGCCGGTGCTGCATAGGCCCATCATCTGTTAACAGCAGCAGCCCCTCACTGTCGCGGTCAAGTCGTCCTACCGCATACACATTTTCCACGTTGATAAAGTCTTTTAGCGTCGAGCGTCCGCCCCCATCAGTAAACTGGCTCAGCACGTTGTAAGGCTTATGAAAAAGGAGATAGCGATAGGCCACGTAAGCAATCTTATTAATTCTTGAACTCTATTGATAAAACATCCTAAATTAAAGACCACTCGATATCCTATATAGGACAATCGGTCTTAATCTTTTACACCCCCCAGGCTATGAATAACGCTAAAAAGTATCAAATGAAGTGCACCCTCACATTTGGCGACATTTATAGCCAAATCATCGTTTGGCTCATCGTCTTATTTGTAAGCCTCGCCACCGCACTTGGCCTCATGGGCGCAAGCCGACCCATCTACGCCCTTGCTACCGTCGGCCTCATCCTCGTACTATCGCTCCCCTTCTTGCTTTTCGCCTTCGTTACCACCCTGCTCAATCACATTGAGTTCAACGCAGTCGAACCGATGACAGAAGTTACCGGGAGTGAGGCGTTTGTAGCTGGGAAGATGTCGAGCCAGAGCGCATAGTACTTGAGATAGGGAACAGCGTGTTTAAAGGTTTCCCTATCCCCATTCCCTATCTAGGGCGCATCGGGAACAACCGTCCCTCCGTCATCCTCTGTCACCGCTTCGGACTCCTCCGGGGCGGTGTTTTGACTGATCAGCTGTCTCACGCCGTCTTTATACTGCACTGGAGCCATTTCCAGGGCTTCGTCAAATAGCGGCTGAGCGGCAGCGGTGTCGCCTTTTTCTTGCAGTACGAGCGCTTTAGCAAGAGTAGGTCGAAAGTCCGGCTGAGCAGGAGAAGCTACTTTCGCTTCAGCAATTGTTTCGTCGTAGATTTTTAAAGCGTCATCATACTTCTCTTGAGTGACAAACACCTGACCTAGTAAAAGCTTCACCGAGAGCTTATCGACGCTACCAGGGTTGAGCTCGTTGCTTTGGTCAGCAGTCGCCAGCGTGTCGCGCAGTAGGCCCACTGCTGCTTCTGTGCGCTCTTGAGCAACGAGCAGCTGCACCAGTCCATCGAGCGCCTGTACGTTGCCCGGCACTTGAGTGAGTACCCTGCGATAGATTTGAGCCGCGCCTTCTGCGTCGCCTAGCTGCTGCTTGGTCTGAGCCAAAATAATTGAATACTCAGGCACTGTAGGATTCAATTCTGCCAACCGCTCTAGGGGTTCGACAGTTCCCTCTAGGTCGCCTAGCTCTGCCTTGGCGTCAATAATGCCTCGAAGCGCCGTTTGATTATTGGGCTCTCTACCGAGTACTGCGGTGTAGCCGTTAATTTCACCCTGTAGCTGGGTGGCTCTGTCCGTGCCTGTTGCGGTGCTAGCAGCGGTACTGGCACCACGGCGATTGCTGCTGCTGACGACACCTATGACTGATACTGCCAGAAATGCGGCTACAGCAACGATTAGCACGCCTCTGACTAGCCAGCTATCTTTTTTGAATGCCATAGCGGTTGCTCCTAGGTCCAATAAATGACTACGCTGATTATCAAGATAAATTGATGATCAAAATACCTTGCCCATACTAACCTCTGCGCTGAAAACTCACCGGGCCCGCTGTGAGCCTACCCAAAAAGATACGGATTTATTGCGATCGCTGTGAACTATTAGTCAAGAGATTTGATGGTACTTGAGGTGTGTCACAGCCGAAAAGTGACACAGTCGCTGCTCCAAACAACTTTTTTTGTAGTTTTTGGGAGTGAGGTGTTCCCTTTTCAACAAGAACCGTGAACTCTCAGTCATGAGGGCTAGCTGTCTACGCTAGCCTGTAGACACTCTCTAGCTTTGCACTTTTTCAAAAACAATCTGGGAAAAACGTATCGAGTCAGCCAAAATCAAACTTGGCGCTGATGCTAACCTAGATTTCAAAAAGTGATGCTGGGTTTGGCTGCTAGGCAGCTTAGAGAGCGGGCGATCGCTAACGCAAACGTCGCTTTCACCATCAGAGTCGCAGGTACAGTTTCAGGAGTTTGAGGATTGATGAGTTCTGCCGCTAGCCGCCCCCCTACCAATATTGTTGGCCCCGTTGTCCTACCGATGACCTCTTCTCGGCCAATCCAACAGTCTACATAGTCCTTCAGCAGGCGCAACCACCATGGCCTCTAGCGCATCTTCTAGTCCTGAGAGTCGGCTCAGTAGCCAACCAACCGGTAGCGCAAGTGCGCCCACAGCCACCAGTTCGGCAAGCAGCCCGCAGACCGGACACTCTAGCGCAGAGAAAGCCAACCTACGTAAGCCGCCCAGCCGCTCACTGCTGAAGCCCCCTGCTCGTCCAAAACCAGCGCCCGCAGCGCCCGCAGCACCTGTTGAGCCCTCAACCCCTCCAAGCGCAGCTGCCAAGGAACCATCAGCGCCACAGCGACCCGGTCCTATCTCGCTGCCCAGCGAACCTATGCAGTATCGGGCTATCGGCCTGATCAAGGGGAAGTATGTCCCTTCTGAAGAGCAGTTCAACCGAGGTGATATTGCCGCAGCAGATGGCACTCTCGTTGATGCCGTCCTGCTAGGAAGAGTCACTAGCCTAATCAAAAAGCACCTGGATCTTGATAAAGACCATCTTTGGGTGGTGTATCCTCGCACGCTCTATAAAGATTACGAAGATAGTGAGCAAAAGGAAGCAGAAAGCCAGTCAGAGGAGAAGATACCCGCGCTTCACGTCCAAATCGTAGGTGTGTGGGAGCCTGAAACGCTAAACAAGGATGCGGAGTACGAGAACGAAGAAGATCGACCGCTATCGAGCGTGGAAGCCGAAGACCAATGCGATCAGTTCTCTGTGAGGGGCGAAATCGCTAAGTATTCCGAGGAAGACGGTGAAATCACGGTTAATATCGTCCAGAAAAGTAAGTCTGAGACGGTTAAGCCTAAGCGGCCCTTCAAGCTGCTGATCAATGGCCAGCTTACGGGTAGAACAACCGGCTACTTCTGGGATTTGGAAGTAGAAAGGCAAGCGGGCAAGCTTGTGCTGATCAAAGGTAAATCTATTGCCGTCGTTCCACCGAAGAGAAAGCCAAAGGGCAAAAAGGGCGGCGCTCGTCGTCGGCCAACGAACGGCGGCGGTGACAGCAGGCCTCGCAGTGCGGTTTCTATGCCAAAGCCAAAACCGAAGTCGAAGAGTGAGTCGGCAGCTGTTGAAGCGCAGAAAGAAACGGCTGACGCTTAGGGGCATCAATTCATGTCTATCGACGGTCCCCAGCTATCTTGCGGCATAAACTGCGTGTCGGTCGGCAGCGCAGCGACGGGCTCGGTAAGTTCAAACTCACCCGACTCGATGCGCTGCTTCAGATCTAGAGCGACCTGCCCCGACAGATACATGCTCGCCAGAGGGGCGGTACGAACTTCCTTGCCGTCTAGCACTATTTGGCCCGATTTGAGCTGAGCGTAGCTGACCAGACCAAAGGTAGGGCGCACTCGTCTGGGAATAGAAAAATCGACAACGGGCGCAACGAGTGATTCGTCTGTGACCGCGCAGCGAGTGAGAATTTCTTCGTTCAAGATGGGAATCGGCACGCCTACGCCGAGCATAAGTGAGGGGCCGTAGCCTTTGAAGTAGCAGCCGCGCACCCAGTGAGCATCCATTTTTTTAGCATCGCCGATAAGCGCAACGGTTGCAGCTGGGCCCACTGGTGCTCGGTTCAGCAGACGCCGCTGTAGGGGAAAGTGCTGGGTGCCCTCCCAGGCAATATAGCCTTCGCCGCCGCCGAGCAGAACGCGGGTGCCGATACCAATAGTTTGCAGATCAGGGTCGTTTAACAGCGGGGACAGTGCGCCTGTGTTGGCGTAAACTGCGTTGCCTAAGCGAGGCTGCAAAGGGCCCATGTAGGTGGAAAGGGGACGCTCACCGCCGTTGACGGCTACGATGAAGTTTTGGTAGAGGTTGCGCGGGTTGAACAGGTAGAACTGATTGATGCGATCGCGCGTAATTGTCGTATCCAAACTCGCCCGAGGATAGCAGTCCGTCGCCTGCCCAATCGCCGACAAGCTCACTGGCTTGTCGGCGATCAAATCAGCAATCACATGGCCACCGCCGCGCTCTTCTAGCTCTCCATCTCGGCTACCGTCTCGGTTGGGCGATGCCATTTGCCCTGCACCTATGTACAAATCGACTGCGCCAAAACCTGAGTAGGCTAGCACCCCGTCCAAGTGGCACTCCACGATTTTGATCGGCGGATCGGTATGACCTAGGTTCAGCACTGCCCCAGAGCTTTCCATAGGCTCAAACGCCCCTGTAGTCACTACGTCTACAGCCGCAGCCGCAGCAGAGACGCCCATTTCTAAGATGCGAGCCTTCGCTTCTGTAATCGTCCAGGCCGTTGCTTTGCCTTTACGAATTTTGTCGTTAATTTCCGCAATGGTAGGCATTTGTCATTACCTGCGCTACGAGCGGCTTTTAATGAGAAGAAAAGCGCCTACCGTCAGGCTAGGTAAAACAATGATAATAAGGGAAATACGGCTGAGCGCAGGTACGTTTAGGGTCTGCACCGCCAGGCTAGGGCCACCGAGCTTGATCAAAAAGCTGAGACCAGCGGAGAGAAACAGTACTTTGAGTAAAAAGCTGGCGGTGTCATTCATACGGCGTTGTTCGTGCGGTAAGACTCACACAGTATCTGTATCTGCTAATGAGAGCGTCATGGCGCACCATTCGTCTTTGTGGGTGATACCGGTGACTTGCCAACCATAGGCAGTGAGGTGTTCTTCTACCCAGGGAGCCTTGCTTGTAAGAATACCGCTGAGAATGACCCAAGTTTTGGGTCCAGCTAGCTCGCTGAGTCGAGGAATAATCAGCCCTACGATGATCTCTGAAAGAATATTGCAGACAATGCCGTCAACCGGAAGCGCGTTCGCTGCGTCTGCCATTGTGATAACTTCGAGCAGGCTACCAAGCTGTACAGACAGTTGCGCTTGTGACTGACTATTCTTGGTGCTAGCTTCTATCCCATTCACCTCAGCATTAGACTGAGTCGAGCTAATAGCCAGCGGATCGACATCAGCTGCAAAGGCCCGCTTCGCACCGTACAGCAGTGCCACGATAGAAAGAATCCCAGAGCCACAGCCAATGTCGGCAATGGTAGCGCCGGAGAGAGAATGCTTTTCTAACGCTTCTAAACACAGCTGGGTGGTGGCGTGAGCGCCTGTGCCAAAAGCGCTGCCAGGATCGAGTGTGAGGATAGTTCGTTCTGTCGTGGGCGGTGTCATCCAAGCTGGGTTAATTAGCAGGCGATCGCCTACCTCCTCAGCCTGCCAGTGGTCTTTCCAACTTTTAGCCCAGTCTTCTTCATCGATCAGCTGCCAGCCAATATCTACAGAAGGTAGCGTCGTTAGTCCACCGGCTTGAGCTGCGGCACTTTTCAGCAGCATATCCGCCTGCATCGCCGCGCTATTTAGCACCACAGAGCGCAGCCCTTCAAAATCTGAAGGCTGAAACTGGACCTGCGGAAAGTAAGCCGTCACAATACGGCGATCGTCTTTGGTCTGGCTAGCGGTCCCTTTGCTACCCAGCTCGTCAAATGCCCAGTAAACGCTATCTTCTAGCGCTATTGGACACTCGACGGTAACTTCCCACCATTTTTCTGGCGTTTGAATGTCAGCAGCCATAAAAACTTAGAAAACTCTCCTAGAGGGCTACAGTGTAGGCATCGCGAATACCGGGCTCTTTCTTGATTTCATTCAAGATGCCTTCGGGCAAAGGATCGTCAATGCTAAGCACCATGACGGCGTCGCCTCGCACAATCTTGCGGCCTACCTGCATACTGGCAATATTCACATTGAAGCTGCCCAGCAGTGAGCCGATTTTACCAATAATGCCGGGCATATCGCGGTGCAGGGTAAAGAGCATGTATTTAGTCGGCGGTACGTTGATTGGAAACTCATCCATATCAATGATGCGAACTTCGCTGCCGCCGAGCAGTACGCCAGTTACCGAGTGCTGACCCAATGAGCCCTTCGCCGATAGATATAGAGAGCCCGTGTAGTCTTCGGCGGTGGTATCGCGGGTTTCTACAACCCGAATACCACGCTCTTTCGCTTCAATAGAAGCGTTCACATAGTTCACTCGCTCCTGTAGCGCGTTAGAAAGTAAGCCTTTTAGCGCGGCAACCACGATGGGCTTGGTGTCATTTTGCGCTAGCTCACCTTGTAACCGAATGTTGAGTTCTTCAATACGTCCGCCTGCGAGCTGACCGACAAAGTTACCGAGGGTTTCGGCTAGCTGTAGATAAGGGCGTAGTTTTTCGAGGACGTCAGGGCGCAGGCCAGGAATGTTCACAGCTGAGCGGGCGGGCAGTTCAAGCAGGACGTCGCGGATTTGCTCGGCGACATCTACCGCTACGTTGACCTGCGCTTCTGCGGTAGAAGCGCCCAAGTGAGGTGTGAGCACCAGCGATTTATCAACGGATCTCAAAGGTGACTCACCTAAGGGTTCCTCACTGTAAACGTCGAGCGCCGCACCAGCAATCACACCGTCGTTTAGAGCTTGTGCTAAGGCTGCTTCGTCAATAATGCCGCCGCGAGCGCAGTTTACAATCCGCGCTGTAGGCTTCATCTTCGCTAAGGATTCGGCGTTGATGAGGTTAGCGGTTTCTGGTGTTTTGGGAATGTGAAGCGTGATGTAGTCCGACTCGCTCAGGAGCAGGTCCATTTCTACCAGGCGACAGCCGAGTTCTTCGGCGCGATCGCTCGAAATAAACGGGTCAAACGCTAGCAGATTCATCCCCATTGCCCGCGCTACCGTTGCCACGTGGGAACCAATCTTACCGAGGCCAACGACACCGAGCGTCTTCTTATACACTTCTACGCCGGTAAACGCTTTGCGGTTCCATTCGCCCGCTTTCATCGACTTGTTGGCAGCGGGAATATAGCGCGACATAGACAGCATCATTGCCAGCGCATGCTCAGCCGCTGCAATCGTATTACCCTCTGGAGAATTCACAACAACGATGCCACGACGGGTTGCGGCAACAACATCGACGTTGTCTACACCGACACCAGCGCGGCCAATGATCTTGAGGCTCTTACCGGCTTCAATGACGGCCTGAGTCACCTTAGTACCCGAACGAATCATCAAAGCATCGTATTCAGGGATGATTGCGATCAGTTCTTCTAGAGGCAGTTTTGTTTTGACATCGACAGTGGCAACTTGGGCGAGGATATCCAGGCCCGCTTGGTCGATAGGATCGGAGACGAGTACCTTAGGCATAGAGAAAATACAAGGAGCGGCTAGAAGATTATGGGCCCTAAATTGAGTAGTCTATTAGGTCTTTACAGAGGGCTATATTACTGCAAAGCGGGAGCTCCTCTAGAAAGGTTGTGATTCTCCTTATTATTCAGCAGTGTGGTTTTTGATAATTGTTTCAGCGGCGTAGAGGCTTCTAATGCGTTAAAAGCATCTGTAATGACGACGTTCGACATAAGAAAGCCGAGGGGATCGGTTAGGCGGATGTGGGTGTGTGGGGTTAAGGATGGGGAATGGGGGATGGGGGATGGGGGGTCGATAGTGAGCCAGTTGTTTTGAATGTGAGGGGCGATCGCTTGACTCAGCTTTTTAAGTCCGGCTTCGCCGTATATTTCGTTTACGCTTTTCATTGAGATGCCTGACTTTAGTCGAAGGCCCATCATGATGGCTTCGAGTACTTGTTCGGCTGGCGGTAGGGCTGGGTCGTTGGTTTGGCCTTTCTGAGCGATGAGCTGATCTACCCAGGTGCGGTAGGAGGCTTGGGTGCGAGGGCGATCAATTCTTTGGGGACCGGTTGGCTGAGGTAGGTAGCTAGTTGCGCCCATGCCGAAGCCGTAGTTTGGTTCGCAGCGCCAGTAGGTGAGGTTGTGCTGGGCTTCGTAGCCGGGTTTGGCGAAGTTGCAGATTTCGTAGTGGTCGTAGCCGAGGGGGATGAGGGTTTGCTGGGCGACGGTGTACATTTCGGCGGTGGTGCGATCGCTTGGTAAAGGCTTTTCGCCCGGCGTGAAGTAGCGAGCAAAGGTAGTTTGAGGCTCTACGATGAGATCGTATACGGAGAGATGGGTGGGGTTTAGTGCGATCGCTTCTTGCAAAGACTCACGCCAGTGCGCCATCGTCTGATGCGGCAGACCAGAGATCAAGTCTAAGCTGATGTTCTCAAACCCGGCTGTTCGTAGCGTTCCTACCGCTTGCACAATATCGCTACGGCGATGAAAGCGTCCTGCCGCTGCTAGCAGCTCATTTTGAAAGGCCTGCGCTCCTAGACTTACCCGATTAATCCCAGCCGCTTTGTAACCTTGCGCATGTGCTAGCTCAAACGTCGCCGGGTCCATTTCCATTGATATTTCAGCCGTGCTAGCAATGCCAAAACGCTGATCTAAAGCGCTCAGGATGGTTTCTACCTGAGCGGGGGCTAGCAAGGAAGGTGTGCCGCCACCAAAGAAGACGGTTTCTAGCGGCTGCGAATGGTCACCTGCAACCGGGGTGGCTTGAATTTCACGAATTAGGGTCTCGATGTAGCGCGTTACGGTGTTTGAGGTGTCGCCTCGTTTGCGATCGCCCACCACAGAAATTGCAAAGTCGCAGTAAAAGCAGCGGCGGCGACAAAACGGAATATGAACGTAGGCAGATTTTGTCAAGATTACAAAAAAAAGGATAACGGGAGGGATTGTTAATCAAACCCCTATAATAGCCGTAATCTCAACTACATCAGTGCTCTTCAGCAGCGCCGTCAAGTACTCACATACCTAGCCTATGCTCGACGCACTTATCGTATTTTCATTTGTATTGACCGGGGCAGCTGTCGGCTTTTTCAGCATCGACTTCTTGCCCGAATCCGCCCTCAGCCAAGTTACCAACATTGAAGGCTTAGAGTCTGTTACCGCAGGTTTTGGTGCGCTAGTCGGTGTTGGCGTTGGCCTCGTGGTGCAAACGAGCTACCGGCGAGTTGAGCGTGATATCAAAGATATGGCCCCCGACCGGCTGCTATCACGAGCCGTTGGCTTAGTGCTTGGCCTACTGGTTGCCAACCTTATGCTAGCCCCGCTTTTCCTGCTGCCCATCCCCGCAGAGTTTGGCTTTATCAAGCCGATTACCGCTGTCATGGGTAGCCTGCTATTCGCCGTATCAGGTATGAGCCTAGCTGAAACCAACGGCAGAGCCCTGCTACGGCTTATTAATCCAAACAGCTACGAAACCATGCTGATTAACGAAGGCACCATCAAGCCTTCAAAAGCGAAAGTGCTCGACACCAGCTGTATCATCGACGGTCGCATAGAAGATTTGCTCAAAACCGGCTTTATCGAAGGCCAGCTCTTCGTACCGCAGTTTGTCCTTCAAGAATTGCAGCGTGTTGCCGACTCTTCTAGCGACCAAAAGCGTGCTAGAGGCAGACGCGGCCTAGACATTATCAACCGCATTCGCAAGACCTATCCCACTCGCGTTGTCATCGACCCAGCCGACTACGACGATATTAATTTGGTCGATGCCAAGCTTGTCCGGCTTGCCCAAGAGATGGAAGCCTACCTGCTCACCACCGACTACAACCTCAACAAGGTCGCCAGTGTCCAACAGGTCAGCGTCCTCAACATCAACGACCTTGCCAAGGCATTGCGTCCTACCTACCTCCCTGGTGACGACATCGAAATCCGCGTCCTCAAAGAAGGCAAGGAACCCTCTCAAGGCGTTGGCTATCTGAACGATGGCACAATGGTTGTAATCGAAGAAGGTAACGAGTTTATCGGCGACAACTTAGTGGTAGTGGTCACAGGCGCACTGCAAACATCTGCGGGCCGCATGATTTTCGCTAGACCCGATCGCTCTGCTATGGCCTCTTCGTAGTCACCGAAATCATATGCCGTATTAGTACAATTGAACTATTATTGTACTAATACTGGTTTTGGAGACAGTTGATGTCGCACTCGCACGTATCTCATTACCCTTCTACAGCATCTTTAGCGAACGTACCGCCGAGGCATAGGCGTACCTCTTTCAGCGCTGAAAACCCTCTCGAGCACCACATAGACGCTAGATCTGATGATTCAAAAGCTGTGCGATCGCAACCACCCCTACTCACGTCTCACCGTCGCAAGGTGCTTGGCGCAGCTGGCGCTATCACGCTACTAGCCATGGCAACCGTTTTACCGCAAGTCTCTTCGCAGGCCATTGCCGACTCAACCTGTGAGCAGGTCGTTAAGTCCGGCGCTGAAATTTCACGCGGACAAATCTCTAGTCTGTTGGTCATGCCCGAGCGCTCTACCAGAGAAGCCGTACGGCAGGCGATCGCTGATCCCTATTGCATCCTACCGCCGACCACATTGGAAGACAGTACCGAAGTAAATGCTGGCTCTAGCGTCGAAACAGTCCAGCCAAGCAGCCAGCCTAAAACAGTCGAGCGCGAAGCCTATCCACTAGCCTTCGACCCGGAGACATGGATCGTCTTGAACTACAGCGAAGGAGAATACCAGGGCTACGATTTCGTCTTCAAACCATAGTGGCGTTTATACAGGCGCTCAGCGCTGATATCAGGCACTAAAAGACTCTGCCCAATCAGGAAAGAAGGGGTGACTCAGCAACGCGTGTGCTTTTTCAAAAGACACTGCCTTCTGAAAAAAATAGCCCTGGCCGTGTTTGCAACCTAGCTTTTGTAGCTGACGCAGCTGAGTCTCGTTTTCGATGCCTTCTGCAATCACATCCATATGCATCGTCTCAGCCATGTTAATAATCAACGGCACAATGCCTAGACTGCTAGCCTCATGAGTAATCCGCTGTACAAAAGAACGGTCGATCTTTAGACAGCTCACCGGTAGCGTATGTAAGTAGTTCAGCGCAGAGTAGCCTGTGCCAAAGTCATCAATACTCACCTGAATATGACGCCGTCGAAAAGCCTGCAGAACTTCATCTGCCAGCACGCGATTGCTAATAATCGAGCGCTCAGTAAGCTCTAGCCGTAGCCGATGCGCGCAAGCCCCTGTTTTTGCGATGATTATCTCCATCTGAGCCAAAATATCTGGCTGAAGGAGCTGCTCTGATGCAATGTTCACGCTCACGCTCAGCTCAGGGTCCAGATCACCGAGACGCTCCCAATCAGCCAGGTGCTGGCAGGCCATCTCTAGCACCTGATTGCCTAGCTCTGTAATGAATCCGTTCTCTTCGGCAAAGCTGATAAAGTCATTTGGGAAGACCAGACCTTTCACAGGGTGCCGCCAGCGTACCAACGCCTCGAAGCTAACAAGCTTCATGCGCTTCAAATCGACAATCGGCTGATAGTGCAGCTCAAACTCCCGTCGGTCTAACGCCAGGCGAAAGTCGGTTTCGAGCTCTAACAGCTGCACCGCATCACTGTGCATATCAGACTCAAACCACCTGTATGGGCGCTGAGTACATACTTTTGCCTGATACATCGCCATGTCGGCATCTCGCAGCAAATGCTCTGCGGCAACATAGCCAGAATCGCCCCACACCATACCAATACTGGCGTTCACAAAAATATCGTGCTCAGCGAGTGCGAAGGGCTGAGAGATTATCTGTAGGACATCCTTCGCAATGCCAACCACGACAGATCGCCGGTCAACCTCTGTTAGCAGTAGCGCGAACTCATCTCCTCCAAAGCGAGCGATCATGTCTACCGCCGCGTAGTTGGGCTTCATGCGAACCAATCGGTGAGCGACTCCTTTGAGCAGCTGATCTCCTATGCGATGCCCCAGTGAATCGTTGATTCGCTTAAATCGATCAAAATCGAAAAACAACACCGCAAAAGTACGAGCCGGGTCTATTTGAACCTGCGCCATCACTCTACTCAGACGCTTTATAAAAGACAGACGATTGGGCAGATGAGTAAGGCGGTCAGTCATGGCAACCTTCAGCAGCTGATTGTGAGCTATCTCTAGCAGCTGAGTTCTCTCTTTCACTCGCGACTCTAGCTCGATATTAATCTGCTGCTGCTGCTTTCGCGCTCGCTGCAGTTCTGTTTGATGGCGAACCCGAGCGAGAACTTCTTCTGGCTGAAAGGGCTTGGTGACATAGTCTGCCGCACCGTTCTGAAAAGCTTGTACCTTGTCGAAAGGAGCGTCCAGTGAGCTGATAAAGATGACGGGAATATGAGCGGTATTAGGCTGCGATCGCAGTTGAGTACACACCTCATAGCCATTCATATTAGGCATTATAATATCTAGCAATATTACCGAGGGCCGGTGCAATGTCGCTAGAGAGATAGCTTCTAGGCCGTTCTGGGCCTCATCGACGCGGTAGCCTGCTGCTTCTAATAGCCGAGAAAGGATAAACAGATTGGTCGGCGCATCGTCAACGACTAAGATGCGATCCTCTCCTAAAGAGCAAATCTCCGGAGGAGAGCCTATCTCTAGCGAAGAGACTTTGCCAGCGTCAGCGTCAGCGCCATAATCTGAATTAGCGTTGGCGTTACTGAAGACATCTGAGCTCACCATGGCAACTTATCAAAGAAAAATCCATAGATTGGAACAATCACCCGAAGTGTGAAGTCCATTCATTTACAAAGTTCGCTGTGGACTGGCTATTCGTTTGATTCTAGCTGTTTCAATAGCGGTGAGAATCTCGTTTTATAACGACTGGCTACTGTGCTGGTCTTCTTTGCATAGAAAATAGTACGTGCGAAAACTCAACCGTCGTAGCTGTCAATGCAAGCTTCAATATAGTCGCTAACGTCGCTGTAGCTGACGGCAAACCCATCTGCACTCACATTAGAAGATAGCCGCTATGACTGCTGAATTTCTGTCAGGAGATTTTCACAGGCATCTGTCAATAAGCCAATCACATAGTCAAACCCTTCTTCACCACCGTAATAGGGGTCAGGGACTTCTTTGTCATCGTGTACCTGGCAAAAGTCACACATCATTTTGACTTTGTCTGCGTAGCGATCGCCTGCGTCTAGGCTCAAAATATCGTGATAGTTACTGCGGTCCATCGCCAGAATAAGATCAAACGCTTCAAAATCGCGCTCTGTGAACTGACGCGCACTGCCCACCAGGGTAATACCCTTTTTCTTAGCCGCCTGGTTCATTCGCCGGTCAGGCACGTTGCCCACGTGATAGCCAGCCGTTCCAGCAGAGTCGCAGCTGACTTGGTCACCGCATCCACGCTGCTCAATCAGGTGATTCATAATGTTTTCTGCTGAGGGCGACCGGCAGATATTACCTAGGCAAACAAAGAGTATACGCGTGGGCATAGTGCTATTTTCAGCTTCAAAGAACTATCTCAAAGAATCATCTTAAAGAACTACATTCCAGGCAGGTTGAGTCCACCGGTCAGCTCTTCCATTTGCTCGCGCATGGTGGCCGTTGACTTGTTGTAAGCGTCGAGCATAGCTGCTTTTACCAGATCCGAAAGCACTTCAGCGCCTTCTCCTAGCGCTTCATCCGAAATCACAACGCTGCGAGGCTCCTGGTTACCGCTCATAGTTACCTTCACCATGCCGCTGCCCGCCTGGCCCTCAATCTCCATCTGCTCTAGCTCTTCTTGAAGACGCTTCGCCCCTTCTTGAACCTGCTGCGCTTTTTTGAATGCCTCAGTCAGCTCTTTCATTTTGCCGAGACCGAACCCGAATCCTTGGCCTTTAGTCATGATGGTGTGGGTGTTTCAATAAATTGACTGTCAAACTATAGCATTAGGTGTCTTGACTGGCCGTTTTGCGGTGAGTCACGCCGCCTCAAACTCGCCCATAACCTTTACCTCAGTTTCTAGCGAAATGCCGTCACGCGCCTGAATGACCGCTTGCGCGTGGTGAATTAGTGCCAAAACGTCTTGAGCCTTCGCACTGCCCAGGTTCACAATGAAGTTGGCGTGGAGGGTCGAGATTTGCGCATCGCCAATTTGATAGCCTTTGAGCCCGGCGGATTGAATTAGCCTACCGGCACTGCTACCAGGCGGATTGCGAAAGACACTGCCGCAGTTGGGCAAGTGGTAGGGCTGAGTTGTTCGACGCTGCCTGAGGTCTTCTGCTGTTGCTGCTTTTACCATGCCGGGATCGTGACTAGGGCTCAGCTGAAAGGCGGCCATTGTGACGATTTTACGGCTGCCCTGTAGGTTTGAGGTGCGATAGCGATAGGCCAAGTCTTCTGGCTTAAGCACGCTCAGCGTACCGTCCGGGCTGACAACTTTTGTCTCTATTAAAATGTCGGCTGTTTCGCCGCCGTGGGCGCCGGCGTTCATCACTACCGCGCCGCCTACTGTCCCAGGAATTCCAATTGTCCACTCAAATCCCTTTAGTCCGTGACGCGCGGCTTTCCAGGCCAGAGAAGACCACGGTTCTCCAGCCGCTGCGCTCACACGTCCGCTCTCAGCGTCAAACTCGCTGTGACGCAGTGCGCGCGTACAAACGATCAGTCCGGGTAAGCCGCGATCGCTTACCAGCAGATTGGACCCTGCGCCCAGCATTGTAACGGTCAGGCCCTGCGATCGCCCCCAGCTCAAAACATCTTCTAGCTGCTCAGGCGTCTTGGGCAAGGCTAGCCACTCAGCCCGGCCACCTACTCGAAGGGTCGTGAGCTTCGCCACTGGCGCCTGCGATTTTACGTCTAGGCCACTGCTGAGGCGCACCGATTTGGGCTCAGGTTCGAAGCCGTGGGAATGCATAGAATTAGCCGTCACAGAGTGTAAGTCGGTTTACCTTATTGTCATCTCAAGACGATGAGAGA
The DNA here is from genome assembly GCA_963836895.1 of uncultured cyanobacterium. Classification (GTDB taxonomy): domain Bacteria; phylum Cyanobacteriota; class Cyanobacteriia; order Phormidesmidales; family Phormidesmidaceae; genus Phormidesmis. The sequence continues at coordinate 169,704 of CAWILA010000005.1, forward strand.
ACTATGTCAAAGCGGCTTCTGGCTGAGCCGCGCTCTGATAGGCCGACATGACATCAGGAATCACCTGATTGAGGTTACCCGCCGTTAAGAAAATGACAATATCACCGGGCATTAGGCTCGTTTGCAGCGTCTGCTTCGCGGCCTCCAGGGTAGGGCAGTACTCAACGTTGGGCTGGTGCTGAGCGATCGCGTCCTTAACCTGCTCGCCGGTAATATTGGCTGTATTGCTTTCGCCCGCACTATAGATATCGGTCACCAGGATACGATCTGCCCCCTCAAAGGACGTCGCAAAATCATCTAACAGCGTTGACGCCCGGCTGTAGCGATGGGGCTGAAACACCGCGACTACTCGGCGCTCTCGGCCTGAAGGTAGCGCCCCGCTGCGCTGAACCTGCGCTGCCGCCATCGTCGCTTTCACCTCACTCGGGTGGTGCGCATAGTCATCAATAAACAAAATATCGTTGTGGAAGCCGCGATGCTCAAACCGCCGACGTGCGCCCTGGAAGTTTGGCATGTGAGTTGCTAGGCTCTCGAAGCTTATCCCTAGCTGCCGGGCGACCGCGATCGCAGCTAGCGCATTGCTGAGGTTGTGCAAACCGAGCAGCGGCACCGTCAGCCGACCGAGCAGTTTGCCCCGCTCTAAGATATCGGCGGTCGTCCCTTCGGCATCTTCGCTCACATTAGCTGCAATGTAGTCTGCACCAGAGTCTGGATCGAGACTATATGAAATGGTGGGCTTGGCGCGTTGGCGAAGCCTTTCTCCAAATAGCAGCTCGCGCACCGTAGGGCAATCAATTGAGCCGATTACCGTTTCGCACTTGTCTACAAACTGGTCAAAGATGTCTACAACCTGATCGAGGCTGCTGTAGTGGTCGGGATGGTCTAGCTCGATGTTGGTAATGACGCCTATATAAGAAGACAGCTTCACCAGAGAGCCGTCCGACTCATCGGCCTCAGCAACGACATAATCGCTCTTCCCTACGTAGGCATTGCCCGACCAGGCGCTAACTTCACCACCGATAATAATAGTGGGGTCTACGCCCGCTTTTAGCAGTAGATAGCCCGTGATGCTGCTGGTTGTAGTTTTGCCGTGGGTGCCTGCGATCGCAATGCCTTTGCGCTCATTCATCAGCGCTGCCAGAATGTCCGAACGATGAAAAATCGGGCAGCCCATCGCAACCGCTTCCTGATATTCGAGATTGCTTTTTCCAATTGCGGTAGAGCACACTACCTGAGGAAGCTTCGCGGTGTGATCGCCGCGCTGCGCAAAAAACGAGAGATTCTCAGCCTGCTGCTGATTGAATACATGCGTCCCTTTCGACTCTAATCGCTCAGTAATATCGCTCAAGCGAAGGTCAGAGCCTGACACCGGCAGTCCACGGGCGCTAAGCACATAGGCCAGAGCCGACATTCCAATTCCACCAATCCCAATAAAATGGAAAGGTTTGCCGCTGAAATCTACTGAATTCAGCATGTTTAACTTCCTCACAAGCCGTGGCACATCAACATAATCAGGCGTATCATAGCAGGAATTCTCAGCTGGCCCCACTCTTCCCTTCCCTTCGGCGCAAAGGGGTAATAGCCTGCTCTCATACCGATACAGCAAGCGCTTACACTGTCACTAGCATCACATTAAAAGTGTTCTCTGTGATGCAAATGTTCTGCGTTCAAAGTCTCCATATTTTTCCTGTAGCGGCAGATTTTGGCGATGAAAAAACGGTAGTAGCGCCGAAAAATTACGTTTTAAAAGGCCGTTTTCTCCAGATAACTTCTTGAAGAGATCAACCGCTACATTTTCTAGCGGCAACACAGCCTAAGATCTCAATCACGTGCTGTGTGCGCGGATTTGATTTCCCGTTTGATCCCCACGAATGATCTATCTAAGCTAATATTCGATCCCTGAATAATAATAGCTAGGTATAAATCACTATCAAGAACACCAGTGAGGTGTCAACGATGCGATATGATTATGGTGCTTAGCAAGTCTTAACTTGGCTACATTATTTTCATCTATTTTCCTTAAGACACGAGGTTAGCGCGCAGTGGTTAGAGTAGCGATTAATGGTTTTGGGCGGATCGGCCGTAACTTTTTACGGTGCTGGTTGACACGTGAGAACAGCAATATTGAGCTGGTTGCCGTCAACAACACTTCCGATCCCAGAATTAATACTCACTTGTTGAAATACGATTCTTTACTCGGCACTTTAGATGCTGACATTTCTTACGATGCCAACACCATGACGGTGAACGGCAACGTCATCAAATGCTACTCGGACCGCAATCCTAGCAACTTGCCCTGGAAAGATTGGGGCATTGATTTGGTCATTGAATCAACCGGTGTTTTCAACAGTGAAGAAGGCGCTTCTCGCCACATTGAAGCAGGCGCTAAGAAGGTATTGATTACCGCACCGGGTAAAGGTGGTCATGTTGGCACCTATGTAATGGGCGTAAACGATCAGGACTATGCGCACGATAAGCAGAACGTTATCAGTAACGCCAGCTGTACGACCAACTGCCTAGCGCCTGTTGTCAAAGTTATCAACGACAACTTTGGCATCATCAAAGGCACAATGACTACCACGCACAGCTACACAGGCGACCAGAGAATTCTAGACGCTAGCCACCGTGACCTGCGCCGGGCAAGAGCCGCTGCGGTCAATATTGTTCCTACGACGACGGGTGCGGCCAAAGCAGTTGCTCTGGTTATTCCTGAGATGGCGGGCAAGCTAAACGGGATTGCACTGCGCGTACCAACCCCTAACGTTTCCATCGTTGATCTGGTTGCTCAAGTCAGCAAAAAGACCATTACAGAAGAGCTGAACGAAGTGCTCAAGAATGCGTCTGAAACGAGCATGAAAGGCATTATGGGCTACACCGATGAGCCTCTAGTCTCTGTTGACTTCCGCAAGACAAACGTTTCTGCTACCATCGACTCTCAGCTGTCTTTGGTAATGGACGGCGATCTGATGAAGGTGATTGCCTGGTACGACAACGAGTGGGGCTACTCTCAGCGCGTCGTTGACTTAGCCGAGCTGGTTGCTTCCAAGTGGGAAGGCTAAGCTGCGCTGGTTACAGCTGATTAAGCATTCAAATTGAGAAAAAGGAAGAAGGAAAGAGTACCACAGCTCTTTCCTTCTTTTTTATGACTGTCCGCCATAAGCTGTAGCGCATCTAGAACTATTGGCTGACGAAAAGCGATATTTCTATCAGGGGTTAGCGATTTGGCAGCGAGGCTCTTTATACTGAAGACAAAACCTACCCGTAACCTGAGAGTTCGCTGTCTCTAATTCTGTGCCTAATTTCTTCTCTGATGAGAAACGACTCTTCAATCCCGTTCAGCCTGACGAGGATGCGATTCCGGTCATTTTCGCCTTTCCTAATGAATATACGGTAGGCATCACCAGTCTGGGCTTCCAAATCGTATGGTCGATGCTGGCGCAGCGTAGCGATATCGATGTGAGTCGGCTGTTTACAGATACGAGCGAACCGCTGCCTACGCAAGCTGAGCTGATGGGATTTTCGCTCTCTTGGGAGCTGGACTATGTAAACGTGCTGGGTCTGCTAGAGGAGCAAGGTATTCCGATTCGCACGAGCGATCGCACCTGTGATCATCCTCTCGTCTTTGGCGGTGGCCCTGTTCTCACCGCCAACCCAGAACCCTTCTCAGCATTCTTCGATGTCATTTTACTTGGCGATGGCGAAACCCTACTCCACGACTTTCTAGATGCCTATAGCAAAGTCCGAGACGCAAACAGACGCGCTCAGCTAAAAGCGCTGGCACAAGTTCCGGGCGTCTACATCCCAGCGCTATACGAAGTCACCTACACCTCGCCTAACGGTCCTATCGCTTCTATTTTGCCGGTAGATTCTGACGTTCCACCCACCGTCAAAAAACAGACATACCGAGGCAATGTTCTCTCAGCTTCTACCGTTGTTACTGAAAAAGCGGCCTGGGAAAATATCTTCATGGTGGAAGTGGTACGTAGCTGCCCAGAGATGTGCCGGTTTTGCTTAGCGAGCTACCTGACGCTGCCTTTTCGTGCGGCGAGTATTGAAGCTTCGCTTATTCCAGCGATTGAAAAAGGACTCTCGGTCACGCGCCGGTTAGGACTACTGGGTGCGTCTATCACTCAGCATCCCGAATTTGAAGATTTGCTGGACTATATCAATCGCCCCGAATACGACGACGTGCGCGTCAGCATGTCATCGGTCCGCACCAATACCGTCAATGCCAAGCTGGCCGAAACCCTGGTAAAGCACGACTCGAAATCTATCACGATTGCGATTGAAAGCGGCTCTCAGCGTATGCGCGATATCGTCAACAAAAAGCTGGATACCGACGAGATTGCGATCGCTGCGCAGGCGGCAAAAGCAGGTGGGCTAAAAGCGCTCAAGCTCTACGGCATGGCAGGCGTACCCGGAGAGGCTCAAGAAGACTTAGCAGAGACCGCTGCGCTGATGATAGCGCTTAAAAAGCAGGTGCCCGGACTGCGACTGACGCTAGGGTGCAGCACATTTGTGCCGAAAGGACATACCCCATTCCAGTGGTACGGGGTTGATAAGCAGGCTGAGAAGCGGCTGAAGTTTCTGCAAAAGCAGCTGCGGCCCTGCGGTATAGATTTTCGGCCAGAAAGCTATAGCTGGTCGGTTATTCAAGCGTTGATTTCGCGAGGCGATCGCCGCCTAGCAGATTTACTAGAACTCACGCGCGGCTATGGCGATACGCTCGGTAGCTATCGGCGAGCGTTTAAAGCGCTAAAAGGAACGCTGCCACCGCTAGACTTTTATGTGCATGAAGAATGGCCAGTGACACAGGTGCTGCCGTGGGAGCATCTGGAAGGTCCTTTACCCAAAGCTACGCTGGTGAAGCATTTGAAGGAAGCGCAGGACTGTATGTCTAGACCTAGGAATCTGTAGCTGGTGCCGCGTTTAATTTTGATGAAAAGCTAGATTTGGCAGATGCTTGCAGCTTGTCCCTTCGCAGCTTACTGCTGATAATAAAAGGCAGTGTGATCGGCCAAAGCAGCGATGAAACCAGCACAAACAGCCAGGCGTTGAGGTTACGCTTAACAGCTGTGCTGTCTTTTAAGAAAGCTGCGAGAATCAGAGCGAAAGTGAGGCTAGCAATAGTCCAGTACGCGACAACCATGAGCTGATTAGGTGGTAGAAGATGGTTTAGACTGCCCGAGGCGCAACGAACATGTCCGAATTGCCAACTTTGATAAGAAGAAATACACTGTGCACGCTCTGATGATAGTGAAGAAAGACAAAGACAAAGCCTTCAATTAAAAAGTTCCTGAAAAAATAGGTTCTTTATTTGTGAAAGCTGTGAGAGTACGACGCAACTGTTGAGCGGCTTGGTCTGGAGAGAGCCCGGTCACATCTACATTGGGGACTTGCTTGTGCTCTCCTGGTGAGGTTTCTTCCAGGCGCTTTTCTAAGCCGTAGCGGTAGGTGCGATCGTAGTAGTCGAGCGTAATGGTGACAGCAGTGGCCAGGTCGCCGGATCGAATGGCGGCGATCGCTGCTTGAGTCCGCTGACCGCCTAGGCGCTTGCGAATTCGCTCTGTCGCCGCGACGAGATCTTCAAGATCGGCCTGACCGTAGATATCAACCAGCAGAGCTACTCGCTCAGGAATTGGTCGGGTAATTTCTAGCGCGAACGCCGCTTCCATTTGGTCGAATAGCTCTGCTGGCACGCGGCACGCGCCTACTCGACGACTTTCAGCTTCTATCCAGGTGGGCCTACTTGCCTCGAAGCGCTGCCACTCAACCGCTAGAATATTCTCAAAGTGCTCAGTGCTCGGCTGCGGCGGTAAGCACAGTGCGCCAAAGCTGCTGCCGCGATGGTTGGCATGCCCCTCCAGGTCGAGCACCTGCTCACCTTGATCGGCCAGTGCGTGCAGTATGTCTGTTTTTGCCGTTCCGGTCATGCCGCCTAGCAGTACGATTTTCTTGGGTGTGGCTAGCGTCTGACGAACCCACTGACGATAGGCTTTGTAGCCGCCTTCCAAGGTGATGACGTGAAAGCCAGATAGATTGAGTGCCCAGGCGATCGCACCGCTGCGCATACCCCCTCGCCAGCAGTGCACCCGAACGATTCGCTCTGGTGCAAGTGCCTGAGCGGTGCGAATAAAGTCACCAAGCTTAGGTCCCACAATGTCAAAGCCTAGCTCTACCGCCTGCTCACGACTTTTTTGCTGGTAGCAAGTGCCGACATCGGCTCTCTCTTCGTTGCTCAGCAGCGGAAAGCTGACAGCGCCTGGAATATGTCCCTGCTCAAACTCGCCGGGGCTGCGCACATCTAAAATAGGTCCCGGTGCGGATAGAAACTCGTCGATTAAAACTTGAGGCGCTTCAGACACGGTCGGTGGGTGCTCTTATATTTTTTCCTTTGGCAGTGACTTTGCACGTGCCCAAGATTACAGACTGATTGTAATGGGTTTGGTGATATTCACGGGTCTTTGGGTCGATTCGAGCACGGTGCCGATACAGCGACTATTGACGTAGCCCATTTGGTGCAGATCGCTCAGGCAGGCTTCGACTTCGCTCGTAGGCAGGCTCGCTAACAGCCCGCCAGAGGTTTGAGGATCGAACAGGATTTGGAAAGCGGGGAGGTGGGTAGGGGTGCGATCTAGCTGGATAGCGGTGATGACGTTGGCCTGGTTGCGCTTGTGCAGAGAGCTGAAGAGTTTGCGCGATAGGGTGGTATCTGCGCCGGGTAGATGGGCGATCGCACTCAGGTCCAAAGCCACGTCTACCTGAGAGGCTTTTACCATCTCCAGCAGATGTCCTGCCAGACCAAAGCCTGTGACATCTGTGCAGGCCGTCGCCCCGTACTGCTGAAAACACTCTGCCGCACCGCGATTGGACAGCAGCATACTGGCTACCGCTGCTTCTATCCAGCGGCCCTTTGCCTGACACTGCTGGTCGGCTGCAAACAGCGTTCCAGACCCTAGCGCCTTGGTCAAAATCAAAGACTGTCCCGGCAGCATGTTACCTTTGCGCCAGGTTTGCTCAGGATCTATCCAGCCGTTGCAGGCAAATCCCAGAGACATCTCTGGGCCTTCGGTCGTGTGGCCACCGACTAGAAACGTCTTGGCATCGGCCAGGACGATTGTTGCGCCTAGCAGCAGCTGATACAGCGTTTCTTCTTGAGCCGCATCGGTTCCGTAGGGAATCGTTGCAATAGCCAGTACGTTGTGACTAGTCGCGCCCATTGCAAACAAATCGCTCAGGCAGTGGTTGGCCGCAATTTGCCCAAACACGAACGGGTCTTTGACCAGAGCGCTGAAATGATCAACCGTATGAACCGCTAGCTTCCCGCTTGGAACTTGGACCACAGCGGCATCATCCGGCGCGTCTAGGCCCGCGTAAATATTGTGACGGTAGGGCCAGTCTGTACTGCTAGGCGCGTCTGCGCGCACACGGGTCAGCGCGCGGGTGAGGACGCCGCCGCCCACTTTTGAACCGCAGCCTGAGCAGTGCATGGCCGCTGTCGGCAGGTGCGACTGTTTATGGGCAAAGCCTGATTTTTCAGCCGTCATTTCTGGAAAGTCAGAAAACAGGCTCATGAACTTACGATCTATGCTGTCTTTCCATTTGCGACACCACTTTGCCCGCACCGCAAACAGACCCCAGGAGGCAATCGACCGCTGAGTGTCGGTGTCGATGATGTTGAGATAGCGCTTCTGCGGCCTAAAAGGCTTAAGAGACTTGCCCAGCACGTGACGCTTGAGGTTGTGGTAGAGCGGTGGACCCTGCCGCACCGCGAACACGCCTGCTTTTGGTCGGTGGTGGTTCACCATCGTAGCAACGTCGCCTGCGGCAAAGACGTTGGGATGGCTACAGGTTTGGAGGGTGTCTTTTACAGCGATAAAACTGTCGGCGGTCAGTGCCAGTCTGCTGTTGGTGAGCCAGGGTGGGGCGGCGGCGTTGGTGACCCAAAAAGTGCGATCGCACGCCACCTCCAGTCCAGACTGGCAGCGCACCCGGTCGGCCATCACCTTACAAACGCTTTGCTCTGTGTGCACCTGAATGTTGCGCACCCGGCACATGCGCTCCACCAGTTTTTGGGTGCGCCGATTGCGGCCCTTCGCCAAATGCGCCCCCCGATGAAAAATATGAACCGCCACCTGCTGCATAGGATCTCTGTCGTGCTGTCGCATCAGTGCCCACAGCCGCACCTGCATTGCAAAGGCCATCTCCACACCGCCTACACCACCGCCTACGATGCTAACTGTTGCGGGCGTATGCGGATCTTCGACCAAAGCCTGTTCCAATTCGTCTAGATACGCAGCCCAGGCTCGCAGCAAACCCGGCACTGGTTTTGCTGGAATAGCGTACTGAGCGGCTCCCGGCACCTGAGACTTGGTCGGTGTGCTGCCGATATCAATAGAAAGGGTGTCGTAGGCAATCGGTGGATGGTCTCGGCAAATGACCTGCTGCTTCTTAGGATCTAGCCCTACCATTTGATCCATGATCAAGCGGCAGTTGGCGAAGCGGGTCAGCGGCCTAAGATCGATATGCGCTGTATCGAAGTCGTAGAGTCCTGCGATGTGGCAGGGCAGCATGCCTGAGTAGGGAGTGTCTGCCAGGTTAGTAATAAGCGTGATGCCAACATTGGCAGGCCATGGCTCCATCCCCATTTTTCGCAGCACTAGAGCATGGCTGTGTCCGCCACCCACCATGACCAGATTTTTAGTGATGGATGGAGTTACTTGCATACAAAAATTAGGGTGTGTTAGCGACTACTGACTACTGTAGCGAGAACCACGCGCAGTGACAGGCAAACGCACTCTGCGATTGACTCACAAGTTTTGACTCTCCACAAGGTATTGTGTTCCGCTTCGTGCGTATTGTCTCTTAAATGGGCTAGCTAGACTGACTGACACATTGCGGTAATGTGCACCGCTCGATCTATTGCCTTCTCTAGGACTTGGCGATCGCGCATAGCCGCCCACAGCTCTATTGCCAGGTCATTTGCGCCCGCAACGGCTATCTCTAGCGTTTCGTCTGAAAGCTCACAGGTGAGCTTGGTCACGCTCTGATCTCTGGCTCTATCTAGTGCGATCGCAATTCGCAAAATTCCCGAGAGTATCCATACCGTTTTCTGTTGCTGTTCAGAGAGTCGTCTAAACTTTTTGTGCTTTGTTTTAGGCGCAGCCTTGCGATGGTAGCGAACCACGTGACTAATCAAGAGCATCTCTTCGTCGGTAAAGCCACGCGGGTCTACCCTTTTTAATATATAGCGAGAGCTTTTATGGTAGGCCTTTAGCGATAGATACTGGCCAATATTATGTAAAAGTGAGGCATATTCCAACACGTCTTTTTCCAGTGGGCCAAGCTGATGAATTTCTTGCGTTTGCTCAAATAGCTGTAGTGCAAGATTGGCTATATGTGTGTTGCTCTCCCAGTCAGCATCGTATCTGTAGACGAGCTGAGCAGCCTTACGATGGCGCAAATCCGCTTGGGCTGGCAGCTGAGAAGCACTTTGAGGGTGCCGGTCTATGTAGTCCAAAACTAGGCCTTCGCGAAGAGAGGCATCACACAGCGTGAGTTCTGCTACCTCAGCCATCTCTAATAGTGTTGTGAGCAGCACGCCGCCAAGGTGAATAGCGTCTATTCTTTTGGCGCTAACGCCGTCTACTTTCTCTCTTTTACTTGGCTTCATGTCTATCAAGCGTTCGGTGATTCCTTTGAGCGCCTTCAAAGAAACAACTTCAGCATTGACAGATTGTAGTGAGGTATCGTGCGTTTCAATATGGGCGGCTTCTCCTAAAGTACGGATAGTGCCTGAGGTCCCGATAACTCGGGTAAAACCGGCTTGCTTTGCAGCGGCGATCGCATCTTTTGCTAGAAACTGAATGTGCGACTTCAACACACCTAGCGCTTCCTCACCTAGCGGCCCTTGAGAGCCCACCATATTCAACAGTCGCAGTACGCCTAGCTTCATACTGGTGCCAAACAGCACGTCATCTCGACTGCCCACGACTGCTTCTGTACTGCCACCGCCGATATCTAGCACGAGGGCTTTCTCGCCTTCTTGCAAAGCGATCGCGTTCCTCACTGCCAAAAAAATCAGCCTTGCCTCTTCCTTCCCTGAGATAAGTCGTGGACGAATCTTTGTGCGCTGATACACCTCTCGTAAGAAAGCTTCACCGTTTTGCGCCTCGCGAGTCGCACTGGTTGCCGCTGTAATAATCTCGTCTACTCCTAGCTGATCGGCAAGCTGAACGTAGCGCTCTATCGTATCTAGCCCAATCTTGTAGGTGGTATTGCTGAGTCGATTCGTTGCAAACACACCCACGCCCAGCTTTGCCATTTCTTTTATCCGGTCTATCACCTCAAAGTGGCGTCCTTGCAGCACGTTCACCACAATCATGTGGATGGAGTTGGTACCGATATCGATAGCTGCAAGTTTCACGGGAGCGCCCCATAATTAAGGTCTGTTCATAGCAGTGTACAGTTTTCGTAGATGTGTCAGCGCTATTAGAGATTCCCCCAACTCGTATGGACTATCAGCAAATTAAGTACGAGGTAGAAACCTCTCCTACGCTCAAGCTATTGCGGAGCCAGAATGTTGCGTTTACGGCCAGCTTTTTGCATCGGCAGTTCAAGGTGGCGCAGCGGGTTTCGATTCCTCAGCTGGCGATGGAAGAATTGCTAGGAGACTATATCAATTTTTTGCAGGAGAGCTACTCGGAGCTAAAGCTGAAAGAGGCTAAAGACTATCTAAACGACTGGTGCAACGCTCAGTGGCTGCGCAAGACGTTTGAAAAATCGGATGAGTTTGGCGATGAGCCGGTATTTAGCCTGACGCCGGAAACTGAGAAGGCGCTAGCCTGGCTCGAAGACTTGCAGCAGCGCGATGAATTTATTGGCACGGAGTCTCGCTTTTTGCAGATTTTGTCGCTGCTAAAGGAGATTCGAGAAGGGAGTACGGCGGATGTGGAAACGCGGATTGCACAGCTGGAGAAAGACCGCGATCGCATTCAGCAAGAGATAGACACCATTCGCGAAGTTGGTGAAGTTGATCCTTTTAACGAAACGCAGCTACGAGAGCGGTTTATGTCGGCTAACAGCCTCACTCGGCAGCTGATGGGTGACTTTCGCGCAGTAGAACAGAAGTTTCGAGATTTGACTCGCAAAGTGCAAGACGATCAGCTAGAGGCTGACAGCCGTAGAGGCAGTGTCGTCGGCAAGGTATTGGATGCAGACGATGCGCTTAAAGAGTCTGATCAAGGGCGTAGCTTCTATACCTTTTTTAAGTTCTTAATGTCTGACAGTAAGCAGCAAGAGCTGAAGGACTTGATTGCTTCGGTGTATGAGCTAGACGCGCTGCGATCGCTGACTCAAAACTACGGCTTTCTGCGCCGCATTGTCCGCAACCTGCTCAACTCCGCCGACCACATTGTGCAGTCGAACCAGCGACTCACCGAAAAGCTCCGGCAGATGCTCGATGAGCGCAATATGCGAGAGAATCGCCGCGTCGCAGAGCTAATTACCGATGTGCAACGACTCTCTCGGCGGGCAGCGGCTGAGGTCATTGATGATAATGCCTTCTGGTTTTTAGAAGGTGCGCCTAAACTCAACTTGAGTATGGAGCGGCCGCTGCATCCTTTAGAAGACAGCGAAGCACCTACTTTTGCCGAGATTGACTTTAGCGGTATGCCTGACGACGGTGAGCTAACGGCTGAACTCAACGAGCTGGCTCAGCGATTTTTTGTGGATGAGAACCTGTTGGCTCAGCGGATTGACCGGGCGCTAGAAGATAGCGATCGCATTGCCCTAGCTGAGCTAATAGAGCAGCATCCGATCACCCAAGGGCTGCCAGAAATAGTGGTTTATCTTGCTTTGGCAACAAAGTCTGAACGGCATTCCGTGGACTCTAGTACAATTGATTTGGTCAAGATTGAAGGCTTAGCGCCTGATTCGCAGCTACAGCTGAAGCTGCCAAAGGTAATCTTTTATCGATAGACAGTCCGTAGTATCGGATAAGCTCGAATCCGCTCCCAGTCCAACTTAGGAGAACCTATAATTCCGTGTCACTCGATCCGCCCGCACCGTATGCACCAGTCGTCATCAAGCTTCTTCAAGGCGTTGTGTATAGCGACGATATGCCCTACTGGGAGCAGCTGCAAAGCTATTTGACGCCGATCGCTGAGTACTTCGATAAGATTGGACTGCAAGTGCAGAACTATGAGAGTCAAGGCTTTGCTTATTTAGAGCAGCCCGATCCGGACCCAGACGAGTCACCGAGCGATCGCCTGCCCCGACTTACGGTAAGGCATCGGCTCAGCTTCAAAGCGACCATCTTCTATGTGCTATTGCGCGAGCAGCTCAGACAGTTTGACGCGAGCGATGAGATTGGGCGGCTGGTGCTGAGCATAGAAGAGATTCGAGATTTGCTTCAGCCTTATTTGCCAGAGGGTAATAACGAGGTGAGATTTCGCACTGATGTGAAAAGACTCGTAAAAAGTGCGGTGGAGGAGATGGGCTTTTTGAAAAAGCTTGGCGGTGACGAAGCGAACTATGAGGTTCGGCCTATTATTAAGGCAAAAATTGACGCTGATATGTTGGAGCGGCTGAAGCAAAAGCTAGAAGAGATTACTCAAGAGGAATTGACTTGATATGCAAACGCTCGCATCGCCCGAACTTACTGAACAAGATCCTGCTACCCTTGCTGGCTTTCGCCTACAGCGGTTAGAAGTGCTGAACTGGGGCACGTTTGATCAGCGCCCCTGGTCGCTTGATTTGGCGGGCGGCACAGCGCTGCTTACTGGTGCCAATGGCTCAGGAAAATCAACCCTGGTAGATGCGCTGCTGACGCTGCTAGTGCCAAACAGGGGGCGCAACTACAATCAGGCGTCTGGAGAAGCGGGGAAGAAGAAAGAGCGTAACGAGAAAAGCTATGTGCAGGGTGCCTATGCTCGTACGCGCTCGGAAGAAGCCTACGAGTCCAAATCTAAATATCTGCGGGAGAAGGGTAAGATTTCGGTGCTGCTGGCCTATTTTGAAGATGCAGCGCTAGACAGAAAAGTTTCCCTGGCACAGGTGCTGTGGATGGATAAGGGCAGCGTGAAAAAGTTCTTTACCATTGCAGATCTAGAGCTGACGATGGAGAACCTGGCAGAATACCGAGATACCGCTGCGCTAAAGAAGGCGCTGAAGGCAAACGGGGCCGAAATCTTTGATAATTTCTCGAAGTATACGCAGCAGTTTCGCAAGCGCTTCGGCCTTGCTTCCGATAAAGCGCTCGATTTGTTCAATCAAACGGTGAGCATCAAACAGATTGACGGGCTCAACAAGTTTGTGCGCGATCACATGCTAGAAGCCGCTGATATGCGCGATAAAATTGATGGGCTCATTGGCAGCTATGAGAATTTGACGATTTCGCACACGGCGATTCAGAAGGCTCGTCAGCAGCTGGAAATGCTGACGCCGCTAACGAAGGAGTCGGCTAAGCTCAACAGGCTAGAGCGTGAGGTGACAGGGCTAGAGCAATCGGTCGGGCTGGTGAGCGTATTTTTTGCGGCGCAGAAGCTAAATTTACTGAAGGCGGCTTTGCAGAAGACCCGGCAGGATTTGGCGCGATCGCAAAACCAAAAAGAATCGTGCGATCGCCTCCTTGACAGCCAGCGTCAGCAGGAAAGAGATCTAGGATTCGCCATTCAAAACGACAGCGGCGGTCAGCAGCTTCAATCGTTAAAAAAGCAAATAGAAGCCATTCAAAAAGAGATCGACCAAAAGCAAGCCTCAGCGACTGCCTACGATGACCTAGCAAAGCGGCTAGACCTAAAACCGTATGCCGATCAGGAAACTTTCTACGACTCGCGAAAGCAAGGGTTGCAGCTTTCTGAAGAGATCACCGCCGCACTAGCTGAGATTGTTGCTCAGCGAGATCAGCAGAAGCTACAGCAGGCCGAGCTGAGTAAGCAGGAAGGTCAGCTCAACGAGGAATTAGCGTCCTTACGCAGCCGCACTAGCCAGATTCCAACGCCCAATGTGAGAATTCGCGATCGCCTCCTGCGCGCTCTAGATCTCGAAGAATCGGATTTGCCTTTCGCAGGTGAGCTGCTACAGGTGCGCTCAGAGGATCAAGCCTGGGAAGGTGCCATTGAGCGTCTGCTACATAGCTTTGGTCTGTGTCTGCTCGTACCAGAAGCGCACTACAAAGCAGTGAACGCCTACGTAAATAAGACCGATCTACGAGGCCGGTTGGTCTACTACAAGGTTACCGATACTAAGCCAAGTGCAACGCAAAGAGCCCTAGACCCGAACAAAATTCCCGCTAAGCTACAGGTCAAGCAAGACGATGTGTTCTTTGAATGGATTAAGGAAAAACTTGTCAAGCAGTTTGACTATGTGTGCTGCGACGACATTGAGCAATTTCAGCGCGAGAAGAAGGCGATTACCCAGTCAGGCTTGGTTAAGCACGGGCAGGGGCGACATGAAAAGGACGACCGTTCAGCTATTGGTCGACGCAGCACTTACATTCTAGGTTGGAACAACGTTGACAAGATAAAGGCTTTGGAAGCGGATTTGAAGGCGGTGGGTCAGCAGCTGGCGAAGATTGATAAGGCGATCGCAGCGGTAGAAAAGCAGCAGAATCAGCGAGAAGCTCAGCGGGCCTGGCTACAAGACTTTATGCGGTTTGACGACTTTGCGGCGATTGATTGGGAGAAGGGGGTGCGCGATCGCGAAGTTCTCTTGGAGAAAAAGCAGGTTTTAGAAGACAGCTCTGATCAGCTCAAGCAGTTAGAAGCGCAGCTCAAAGCGACTCAGCTAGAGATAAAAGAGACCAGCAAAATTCGAGATCAGGCAGTTGGAGAGATCGGCACCCTCGAAGATCGTCAAGACGGTAACCTCAGAGGACAGGCGCAGTGCGAGGCGGTAGCGAAAACAGTTGAAAAACAAGACATCAGCGCTTTTGAAGCTGGCCACGCTAAGCAGCTGAAGACCTACGATCTCTCTTTGGAAACGATTGCCGCCGATGAGTCTGCTATGAAAGACTTTTTGCAGGCCGGGCTCAGAAAGCGAGAACAGAAAGTAGACACCGTTAAAAACGATATTATCCGCTGCCTTGTTAAGTTCAAGGGTGAGTTTAAAGAAGAGACGCTAGAGTTTAGCAGCGATTACAAAGATTTACCGGAGTATCTCAAGCTGCAAGCGCAGATAGAAAAGGACGATTTACCGCGTCATGAGAAACGGTTTAAGCAGCTGATGAATGAGAAAGTGATTATCGCTATCTCTATGTTTAAAAGCGATTTAGAAAAGCAGGAAGAAGAGATTGAGTCCATCATTTATGATCTGAATGACTCACTCAGGCGTATTGCTTACACCGATTCGACCTACATTGAGCTGTGCTGCACAAAAACAAAATATCGTGAGATTCGAGACTTTAAAGACAGCTTACGGTCTTGCCTGGGAGATGTGGCTAAGCAGTCGGAAGAAGATCAAGAAGAGCGCTTTCAGCGGATACGCACGCAGCTGATAGAACGGTTTAAGGGCGAAGATAGATGGACGAAGCTGGTGACAGATGTGCGCAACTGGTTGGATTTTTCGGTGAGTGAGCGCTACCGGGAAGACAATGTGGAAAAAGAGCATCACACCGATTCTTCGGGTAAGTCTGGCGGGCAGAAGGTGAAGCTGGCCTACACGATCTTGGCAAGTGCGATCGCCTATCAGTTTGGCCTTACCCAGAGTGAAGTCACCACCCTAAACGGCATCTCAAAATCTTTCCGCTTTGTCGTGATTGATGAAGCATTCAGCCGCTCGGATGACAGCAACGCCCGCTACGCTATGGAGCTGTTCAAGAACTTAGACTTGCAGCTGCTGGTGATTACGCCTATGGACAAAATCAACGTCATCGAGTCGTATATTGATACTTTGCATCTGGTTTCTAATTCTCCGGCCGGTGATTTTTCTAAGGTAATGTCTGTTTCTGTTGAGGAGTTTCAGCAGTACAGGGGTGAGCATTGAGGAGGGGCTGGAGGTAAGGGCGACACGCAGTCATGATTAGTCCCGAAGAAATAAAGAAAAAAGCAGCCAGAAAGTATCCTGATTTTCTACGCGCTACGCTCGATAGCTCAGCGTTTTTCCCTATGGAGTTGCCTATAGGCAGCACACCTAAAATCTATCCTGACTTACAACAATCGGTAACTGCGCTAATCGACCGCTCAAAAGAGAGCATCGGCTTTGGCTATACGCTGATGCTAGAACCTACAAATACTCGCAGGCACGGACGTCAATCGCTGCCGAAGCGTATCTACATCGAAGCGGCCACCGACTACTTGAAGCTGATTGATAAAACAAAAGAATTTGAGCGTTTCACCTCGGACGTTGCGTTGATTCGCTCTACCATTCCACTGCTCAATGCCTGGCTACATCAGCACCCGTTGAAGGTAGTTGATAACCACAGTGATTGGCCAGGTCTACTCAAGGTTTGCCAGTACTTTCAGCACAACCCAAAGCCTGATTTGTACATTCGAGAGCTACCTATTCAGGTTCATACCAAGTTCGTTGAAGAACACAAAAAGGTTCTGCGTAGCCTGCTAGAAGCTATACTGCCGCTCGAGCAGCTAGCCCCAGTCGAAGGCGAAAAGCACACGTTTGAACAGCGATTTTCACTGCGGTACCGTGAGCCGCTCATTCATATCAGGATTTTAGATCCGGCGCTTCAGAATCAATATGGATTTCCCATCGCGGATTTTAGTCTTAGCGTTTCTGACTTTTCTCAGCTTCAGCTCGGCATGCCGCGATGCTTTGTCACCGAAAACGCGATGCCTTTTTTGACCTTGCCACTATTGAAGAACAGTATTGCTATATTGGGCAGCGGTGGTGCGGTCAGCCTGTTGAAAGTGGCTGACTGGCTTCAGGACTGTTCTATCTTTTACTGGGGAGATCTAGATGTGGATGGGTTTCGGATTTTGTCGCAGGCGCGATCGCACTTCCCCCAAACCCAATCGATCTTGATGGACACCGAAACCTACCGCGCTTTCAAAAGTTTTGTCGTGACAGACACAAAAGAGATCACCAGGCCACCTACTCCTCTCACCCTAGAAGAAACCGACCTATACTTACAGCTCGCTGCGACTCAAAAGCGCCTAGAGCAAGAACGCATTAGCCAGAGCTATGTAAATCAGTACTTAAGCACGTATCACTCGCAGTGAGCAAAAGTATCACGGACAAAATAGAAGCACAGCGGCGATAGATGCGTACTCTTTGGCTTTTATGACCATCGCTCAAACGCTAGTAAGTAGCGGCCAGGTACCCGGCTCCAGCAGCGGCGCTACCGGAAGATACCAGGGCAATGAAAAGCCACCAGGCTGCGATCGCAACTTGCCCTCTTGCTGCATCAGCCTGCCGCTGAATGTCAGCCTTCACCTCATCCACCTGTTCTACAAAGCTCTCTTTTACCTCACCTGCCTGCTGAACAAGACTCTCTTTCGTCTCAACCAGCTGCTCGATCACCTGCTGCGCAGCATCGGCTACCGGCTGGGTAAGCGTGTCAACATCCGGCAAGTCTATGTACTCCTTTGCCTCTGCTTGAATCGTCTGAAGCCAGCTGCCCAGCTGCTGTGCTTTGGGCTGCCATACTGTTTCACCCCAGTCCAAAACTTGCTCAATCTCATCGCGTGTAAGGTCTTTACGTTTTTCTAGCGTCTCTTGCCAAGTCTCTTTATCCCACAGGTTAGAAAGGTTCGAGAAATTGGAGAGAGCGGAAGGATTAGGCAGAATTGCTAGTGCGCCGCTGACAACATGAGTGAGGCTTTCACTCATCTGCGCAGGTGTGAGCGCAGCTTTCTGCTGATGATGGAGAAAGTGTGTGATTTGCTTAGCTAGCTGGTGCGATAAATCCTGCGAGCTTTGGGCGACAGCTGGCTGTAGCGACTGCACTCTATCTGTCCAGGCTGTTTTTAGCCAGGTTGTAAATTCAGCCTTGGCGCTCTCTGGCAGCTGAATGCGCGAGCTAATAGTTTGCCAATCTGGCGCTGGCAGCGTTCCTTGTTTCTCCACCTGCTCTAGCAGCAGGGCCACATCAGGCTTAACGTCTTCTAGCGAAACTTCGGACCAGTTGATCGATTGAAAATGGTTTTCTAGCGTCTCATAGGCTTTGGACGCAACCCCGCTCACCGACAGCTCTGGCTCGTCGTCAACCTCTGTAGCAAATTCAGTAGAGGCTTCGCTAGAGGATGAATCTTCTTCTATCTGAAAAACCTCTGAGGTATTAGAATCTTCTGTAACGGAGCCTTCTACTGGCGAGACAGGCCAGGCTTGACGTAGCGCCTCTAGTAGGAGCTGCCTATCGTGAGGAGTTAGCTTCTGACGTCTTCTTAGAACGTAGTCAATCTCATCTATATCTAGCGAAACTCCAGAACGGCTAGCGTCATCAGCTAGCCTGTATTCTTCGCGCTGAGCCTGTACTTTTTCAATCAGATTTTCCGGCGTGAGCAAATCTGTATTTGTATAGCGGCAGTAGGCAACTAGCTTAGTCTGAATTGCTTTCATCGCCGCCCGACGCGCTTCTAAAGAGATACGCTCTGGCGGTGAGCTACCGTTTTTAACAGCATTCAGCGCGTCTTCTGACGTGCTTGAGTCTGGCAAAAAGGCAGTTGCCGACGATATTAGCTGCGACTTAGCATAGTTGACTGCTTTGTTATCGGTGGGCAGCTGTTGCAGAATTGTTTCTACATCCCATTCGGATAGATCAACCTGGTTGAGCGTGCGCCTAAGAATTTGCTGCCAGCTTGGCAAATCTAGCTGAGAGAGCAGCGATGAGGACGAGGTGGAAACAGCGGTAGCAACTGACGGTCGAGCGGATGAGGAACTAACGGTTGTTTCTACCTTAAGCTCTCTGTCTTCCTGGCTCGTACTACCGTTTTGGGTACTGCCGTTTTCAGTGGCCTTGACTGTGTCTGCCCCTTCTTCTGCTAGCTCTGCTAATAAGGTCTCACGCTGATCGGCTAAGAGTGCTGGCAGCTGTTTCTGCGCATCGGCCAGCTGAGAGACTTCTACCATAAGATCTTGCAATATCGCATACTCACCCGTGGAAATGTCGCTCTCAGCTGGCTGATCGCTTCCTTCCAACAGCTGCGCGGTTTGCTGCGCAGTTTTCTTCACGGTAGAGAGCAGCTGCTTTCCGCCTTGCAGCGCGCTCCCCAGCAACGAGTCAGCAATGCCTGAAATTGTCGTAGAGCTAAGCCAGATAAAGAGCAGCCAATAGGTCGCCCAGGCAATTAGCCCAAAAATAATGCCCCGGCGCGGCTCAAAGATTTGGCTAAACTCGACAGACAGCAGCGCGGCGGTAAAGACAGCCACCGAGAATCCGATAGCGACACCCAAACCCAGGAAATGCGTAATCGGTAAAGACTGCTTCGTATCTGAATCTGATTCTTCAACGGCATCCTCATCGGGAGCTTGCAAGCGTTCACCGGCTTTGCCAGGCGACCAGTCGAGCACCGTTAGCCCTAGCGCAATTCCTAGATTGGCGAATACGAGCTGTAGCGCGATCGCAACTAGCAACCCACCAATCAAGGAAAAAACAAACGTCATCTCGTACCTATCTATCGCTCGCCTATCCGTCTTAGGGTAGAGAAGATACTCATCTGCCGTCATCTACCGGGAGTGGCATCTTTAGCCGTAGTAAGCGCACTGCCCCCTAGGTCAACTTCTCGACGGCACTACGAAGAAACTGTCTTACAAACTCATCTCGTCGATTCAGCTGATACTGCTCTGCCACTACCGATTGAATGCCACCGTCGCCCCAGTCTTGATTCTCCTGAAAGTACGTCATAAAGCTTTTCCCGGCAATTCGAGTTAAATAAGCCGCGCTCGCGCCTTGTACTAACTTACTGGCCACCGCTGTCGCTAGGTTCACCTGTAACCCTACTGCTAGCATCTTCATAGCGCCCTTAGCCAAACTCAGCCCGGCCATTGTCTTGGCTAACGACACCGCCAGCGCCTTTGCTTCTTCTATACTCACCTCCACGCCATACACCCGCCCTATCTCTATCACCATTTGCGCATTTACTGCCGCCGTTGCCAGCATATCAATCACCGGCAGCGGCGTTGCAGCAAGCACACCCGCCCCCACCCACTGATAGCGATCAACAATCGCCTCTGCCTGCTGCTGCCGTTGGGCGCTCAGCAAGGTTTGCGCCGTTTCGCTAAGCTGCTGAGACTGTAAGAGTAAGTTGCTTGCCATGAGCGCGGTACTTTCCTGCCGCAAAATCGTAATCACTCGCGCGATGAGTTCAGCAATCTCTGGGTCTAGCTGCACCCAGGTACCGTCGGCTAGCTGAGCTGAGGCGGGCAAAGCAGAAGTAGCGACTACATCCTCAGGACTGAGCAGATTTCTTGTTCTTTCTCTTAGTCTCCCAAGGATCTGTTCTTTTTCCTCAGGCAAATAGCGATCGCCCTTATTAAACACCAGCAGCGATCGCTTTCCCATCCCCATCAGCATCTGCAACGGCTCATACTCCGCTCGATGCAAATCATTATCAATTACAAACAGCAACAAATCCGCCGCCGCTGCCAACGCCTTCGCCTCATGCGATCGCGTCTCGCCCATCACACCCGACTCCAGCAAGCCAGGCGTATCGGTAATCAAAACATCACGCAAAGCCGACAGACCACCGGGGCTGAGCGTAGCCGAAGCCCGGACCCCATCAACCGCTATCCGATACGTTCTTTCCCCCTCAGTTGTCCCAATCGTCGCTGCCACCTCTCCGGCCATCTCGCCAACCAGTGCATTCACCAGCGCCGTCTTGCCAGTAGATCCAAGCCCAAACACTACAATCTGAAAAGTTTGCTGAACCATTCGCTGAGTCAGTGCTTGCGATCGCACCTCTAGCGCCTGCCGTGCGATCTCATCCTTAATCTGGTTTACCTGCTGCTGCGTTGCCTGCAAGCTCATCGAGGCTACTTCATCAGGCGCTGTAGGCAGCGTAATTGCTCGCTTTCGCTGGGGCCGTAAAAAATGGAGGCCGTAGCGAAAAAGAACGGCGATCACACCTATAAAAGTTAGCAGTACCAGGCCCAATACGATTTGAGCAAGAAGAGGAGAGATTGCCGCAACTGCGCCATATAGCTGCGCAAGTGAGCCTACGGCACTGAGGAGGAGTACCAGGAAAAGGAGCAGAGCGATCGCACTCAAGAAAACATAGGGTCGACGCATAAGAAACGGTTCTCTTTCCGGCTGCTTCAAGCCTAAGACACCTGAGTTCTTTCAGCAGAAAATGCTCAAGTTCGCACCTACTGAAGGCTGAAAAAGCAGAGGTCATAGCGTGGACAGAATGCCGTTGAGTCAAAGAATGTGCTACTTCGCTGTGAAGCTGAGAAAAACGCTTCCTATCTCCTCGCCTGTCGTTACCGGAACAGAACCGCTTTCCACGTTACTTATCGCTGCGCTGTAGCCATATCCAGCGTCAACGCCTTGCACAATACCCTTCCCACTCTCTTTCGCCAGCACAGTCCAAAACTCACGCGTCTGAAAATCTGGCGCGATTGCCATCCAGGTCTGGTCTTTGCCACTATAGCTACCCACCGGCACACCGTTCAGCGTCAAATTCTCTCGATTCGCAATTGACGCACTCGCCGCTCCGCCAAAATACAGTGTCCCGTCAGCGCTTGCCGCAATGTCTCCTAGCCGCATCGCGTTCGCCTTCGTATCAGACTTACGAGGGAAGCTCATCTGCGCACTGACAAGTCTCCCTTCTGTCGGATGTACGCGGGCGTAGTAGGGTAAATGTGCTGCGCCGCTGTTGTGTAAACGAGAATAGGGATCGATGCGAGAGAGAAAGGGATCGGTTTGGCCAGTCTGCTCTGCTTCGGTCATAGGTTCACCGCGCCAGCGAAAGATGGTTGCTGTGCCAGCGCTTTCACCCGCGATGTACAGGTAGCCATCGCGTCCGAGCGTGACTTTGTACAGCCGAGTATCTGCAACGTTTTGCTTGATCGTTTCTGCGCTGTCGCCAAAGAGAGACCACTGCACATTGCCAGTAAAATCTAGCGCTTCTAAACGAGCGATCTGAACCGGATTACGGCGATTGTTGAGGTCAGTAAAAGTGGCGTTGCGAAAGCTGGTAACATACACAAACTGTTGCTCACCGCAGCTGAGCACTTCTATATCGGTTACGCCTGTGTAATCTCGCTCTTTTGAAAATATCTCACGGTTGTCCGAATCGAACAGGTGAACAACATTGCCTGCGATCGCAGCGACATGACCATCCGGGGCGATCGCAACTCGTTCCACCCCAGGTAGGCTAACTTCATCTACCACATCACCTGTAGCAGCATCCAGATAAAAGAGTCGTTGACCCGCAGCAACTACCAGCCGATTAGCGCTATCAGAAGCAATATCACTCACCTGATTGCGCAGTTCTACCGTTCGAGCGATCGCACCTGTCGCCGGGTCAGCCCAGTGCAGCAGCGCGCCACTTTCTGTATTCACAGCAGCCACCGCACCTTGAGGCGTCATCACAACATCAACGCCTACCGCGCCTGGCAAAGCAACGCTCGCCGTCAGGTCCACGTTGGCACTGTAAGCTCTCGAACTACTCACGGCAGACTCGTTCAGCTCGCAGGTAGAGCCACCGTCTGAGGAAAGGGCAAGTACCTGGCTGCTTGCAATCGGACTAGTACTACAGGACAGAACAGAAAGTCCTACACTTAACGCGGTCAGAACCTGTACAGACTGCTTATTCACCATCGTTTTTCGCTCGAATTGTGGCTTAGCTAGCAGAGCAAGCCTACCTTAGTCTCTAGTTATAGCGCACCGCAAACATACCTCTCTGTAGGATCTAAAGCTCGGACAGACCTTGCCGTATAATGCCGATGGTATCCCCGCATGCCGCTCATCTTATCAGTAAGGATTTTTGCACTATGGGACTTTTTGATCAGGTCATGAAAGCCGTTGCAGACCCTAGCCGCCAGGCCAACGTCAGCCAGCTCACTCAAATTTTAGGCTCGGCCAAGCAGGTTGCTAAAGATAACAATGCAGACTCTGATACTATGCAGCAGGCAATGTCTGTTATTGGGGGCTTCGTACGCTCCTCGCTCAAAGAAAAGCGTCAGACAGATGGACCAGCCGCCGCTCAGGCTCTGCTAGAAGAAGGTGCGGCAAACGGGGCATCGGTTATTCCTAAGCTGTTCAGCTCTGGCCAGCTCACAGACATGATTGGCGCAGTCACTCAAAGAACCAGCCTCAACACCAACCAGGTTCAAGGCATTTTACCTATGGTGCTACCTCTGGTAATGAAGTTCCTTAGCACCGGTAACGCAAAGGGCGGCGCAGCTGCTACCGACAGTAATCCCATCCTCACCGCTTTCTTGGATGGCGATGGCGATGGCGACGTAGACATGGGCGACATGCTCGGTATGGCTGGCAGGTTTATGTAGGCCTCAACACTTTCTGTTTTACTGCCTGAAGTAGGTTTCATCTTAAGAGAGGATCCTCTTCAGGCAGTCATCTGAAGGCTGGTAATCGCAGCCTTGGTCTTTGTCGCTTACAAAATCTGCGACAGGAACGCCTGACTTCTCTCCTCTCTCGGGTTGTTGAAAAACTCAGCTGGCGTATTCTCTTCTACCAGTACGCCACCATCCATCAGCACCACCCGGTCAGCGACTTCTCTAGCAAAGCCGACTTCGTGTGTGACACACACCATCGTCATACCGTCTTTAGCCAAGTTACGCATCACGTCTAGCACTTCGCGCACCATTTCGGGGTCAAGCGCAGAGGTAGGTTCATCAAACAGCATGACCTTTGGCTGCATAGCAAGAGAACGGGCGATCGCAACCCTCTGCTGCTGACCGCCCGACATCTGCCCTGGAAACTTATACGCCTGCTCCGCAATACCCACCCGGTCAAGCAGTCTCATCGCAATCTCTTCTGCTTTGGCCTTTGGCCATCGACGCACCCAAATGGGGGCTAGGGTCACATTTTGTAGCACCGTCAGGTGAGGGAACAGATTGAACTGCTGAAATACCATGCCCACCTCACGGCGTACCACCTCAATATCTTTGAGGTCATTGGCAATTAACACACCGTCAATTTCGATGGTGCCTTCCTGATACGGCTCTAGCGCGTTAAACGTGCGAATAAAGGTCGACTTACCTGAGCCCGAAGGACCCATTACGACAACGACTTCGCCCTTGTAAACGTTCATGCTCACTCCTTTGAGCACATGAAAGCCATTGTCGTACCACTTATTTACGTCTTTTGCGACAATTACCGCTTCGGTCCCTACCTCGTTACGAGGAGTCATCGGCGCAGCTATTTCTGATTGGGTCATCGGTAAGGTTCCTCGAAAACAAAAACAATAAGAATGGAAAAAGGAAAGCGCATCAACGCAAGTCTGTATTCAACGCTTCTTCTATTCGCCGACTGCCGAAGCTCATGCCGTAGCAGAACACCCAGTAAATGGCAGCGATGAAGACAAAAGCAGGCGCATAGTTACCCAAATATTTGGGACTCGCCAGCAAGTCTTGCGTCATACCTAACAGCTCTGAAAGGCCTACTATACCCAATAGCGTCGTGTCCTGAAATAAGCTGATAAACTGGCCCACAATCGCCGGGATAGCCGTCTTCAGCGCCTGGGGCAGCACAATCAGCGACATCGTTAGCGGCTTGTTAAGGCCTAGAGATTGCGCCGCTTCAGCCTGCCCTTGAGGCACTGCCTGTAGGCCTGCTCTCACGTTCTCCGCTAAGTAAGCCGCACTGAAAATGGTCAGTCCTACAATGGCGCGAACCACAGAGTCTGGACGCATACCCTCTGGCAAAAACAGCGGAATTAGCACCTGACCCATAAACAAAATCGCAATCAGAGGAACGCCACGAACCAGCTCAATATAGGCAACTGAAAACATACGAATCAGCGGCAGCTTACTGCGTCGGCCTAGCGCTAGCAGCACACCTGCTGGGAAGCAGAGCAAAATACCGCTAATCGCTAAAAACAGCGTTAGCAGCAGCCCACCCCAGTTATTTGTACGAACGTTCTCGAGCCCGAACTCAAGACCAAGAACCTGCGGCAGCCCGCCCATTAGGGCAAACACAGCAGCAAATCCCAACACAAAGAGAGCCGCTTTACCAACACTCTGCTGCGTCTGAGGCGCAGCAAATACCCAGATCAGCAGCAGTCCTAGCAGCACGCCAGCGATGCGCATCAGCCACAGAAAAATAGGATAGCTGAGCCCAATGCCAACCAGCGGACCGTACAGCACGTTGCCTAAAACGTAGTAGCCAACGACAAATCCTAGCGCTAGCAAACCAATCCGCCCCGCCCAGGTCAGCACG
The DNA here is from genome assembly GCA_963836895.1 of uncultured cyanobacterium. Classification (GTDB taxonomy): domain Bacteria; phylum Cyanobacteriota; class Cyanobacteriia; order Phormidesmidales; family Phormidesmidaceae; genus Phormidesmis. The sequence continues at coordinate 195,001 of CAWILA010000005.1, forward strand.
ACGGAACTCTTGATCTGTGAAGAGAGCAGCCAGCCAGCCAAAAGGCCCAGTCCAATCTGGGCCACTACCGTGTAGAGTAAGCTATCGGTAAAGGTGTTACCACCTAGCAGGTACAGCATCACAAAGTAGGAGACAAACCACCCACCTGAGATGAAAGTGCCCGCTTTTGGCACTTTTCGGCCAAGGACCTGGCCTACCACCGCGCTAAGCGCAAACAGCGCTAGTAGCCCCAGCGAATAGGGTAAGTAGGGCCGAGTCATTGGCAGCAGTATCAGCAGCAGCGCAGCGACGCCAATGCCCACAAGAGGAGCTGTGGTGAAAAGCTTCTTTTGATTGCGCGCCAGAAGCCCCCAGCTGAGTCCAGCGAGCACCAGCACCATGCCCAAAATAGTCCACAGCCGCCAGTAAGACTCAGAAGGATACAAGCCCGACATGAACTGAGCGAGGTTATCGGTGACAACCGCCCATTGTGCTTTGGTAAACGCCCAGTTGAGCATGTTGTAAAGGGCGTAGCCGATGACACCCAACAGCACCACAGTCAAAATGCTGTTAAATACGCTATTGAACAGATGCTTCTGGGTCCATACAAACGGGCCTGTTTTTTGCACCCTCGGTGCGCCTCGTTCTACCGGCCTTGAGGTTACAGTTGTCATCGGTTTAGCGCTCCTTGAATTGAACGGCTTGGTTGAGCTGGTTCATGTTGAGAGAAATTAGTAGGTTCAAGGTGAGATAGACGCCCATTACTACCAGGAATACCTCAATGGGTTTACCGGTTTGGTTGAGGCTGGTGTTCGCCAGGTTGTATAGCTCGGGGTAGCCAACGGCAAAGGCCAAACTGGAGTTCTTCGCGAGGTTGGCAAACTCACTGTTTAGAGGGGGAATAATCACCCGCAGCGACTGAGGAAACACAACTAGACGCATCGCCTTGCCGTTGCTAAGGCCTACAGAGCGAGCCGCTTCCCACTGGCCACGCGAAACCGACTGAATGCCAGCGCGCACAATTTCAGCGATAAATGCGCCTGTGTAGAATGTCAGCGCAGTCACAGAGGCAAGGTAGCGAATAGACGTGGTAAGTCCGCCGCTAGCTCGACCCGTTTCTGCAATGACAGGCGCGTTCCAGTTAAAGGCAAACAGCAGAATGCCTAGCGCGACTAGCGCGATCGCAACTATCACATACAGCAGCGTCTTGCCGTCCTGCCCATCTTCTATCATGGACCTGGTGCGAATGCTGCTGACGACAAAAAATGCGATCGCCGCCGCAATCAGCGCCATAATCCACAGCCCTGATGGATTACCAAAGAGCGCTAGCACCGCCCCTTTAAAGTACAGACTGTCTTCGGTCGAATTGCTAAACAGCAAAAAGTAGTCAGCGACTAGCACAGCAACAATGACCGCGATCGCGCCTAGTCGGCCGAACCAGCCAGCAATTCCAGCTGCGAACCGTCCCTGACGCAGCTTCTTGACCGCGTTTACCAGCAGACCAAACAGCAGCGCTGCTATCCCTAACAGCATCAGCCCCACCCATACCTCACCCGGCAATCCGGGCCCTGGCGCGCTAAAGCTTTTATTGTTTAGCACCAGTAAATTAGTGTTAAACACAGACAGTACAAGTTGGTTTGCCTCTTGCGGTGCGGCCAAGAAAACAGCGGAATACCAAAAAATCAGCTGAATTAGCAGCGGTACGTTTCGGATGATGCTGACGTAAACACGGCTAATTTTATGCACCAGCCAGTTATCTGAAAAGCTAGCAACCCCAGCTGCAATACCCACAATAGTGGCTGTAATCACACTGACAAATATCAGCCGCAAAGAGTTGACAACGCCAGCCTGGAGCACCTTAGCGTAAGAGTCTTGGTTACCCGTGCTGTAGCCCAGCATGTTCTCACCAATGTCAAAGCCTGCCGGGTTTATTAGAAAATTAAAGCCAAATGTCGTTCCCCGGCGAGCTAGATTTCGCGCGAGATTACCAAATAGATAGGAAAAGACAGCAAACACCGCTGCGGCTACAATGAGCTGAAACGCGATTTGCCAGAACCTTTCATCTCGAAGCAGTGCTCGCAGCCCAGAGATTGGTTTCGTGGAATGTTTTGCCATAAGTTTAAGCGGTCAACAGTAGAGCGACTAATCCGTGAGTCTCAACAGAAGCGGATCCTACAAAAAGAGAATCCAGATGAGCTAGCGCTGTGAGTCGTAGATCTTAAGCGGGTCTTTAAACCTTTAGGCAACTATGCAGCAAAGCTACACAACATTCGGTCTGTTTTTTTACAGTCCAACAGTTGATTGCCAAATGTCTTTATGAAGAAAGATGTTTAAACTCACTCTAAAAAGATAAACGTATTCGTAAAAGAGAATTTACGTATGGTTATCATGAGCCTTTAGCAGCAGGAACTTGAGCCGTATAAAATACGTATCATTGAGGCCTCTAAACGAAAGAGCGCAGGCCACTTATTCAAATAGCCCACGCTCTTCCTAGGATCGATCTCAAGTGAAAGAGTAGAAGAGTCACTATGAATGTTCTCTCTTACCCTTCCGCTTTCGGTGGCTGAGCGCAGCCAAAATTATCGGAACGGTGGCGAATACAGCAGTCCACCGTCAGACCAGAGCGCGTTTTGACCACGCGGCAGGTCGAACTGTGAATCAGCACCCAAGTTACGCTCGTAGATTTCACCGTAGTTGCCTACGTTCTTGATTGCTCGCAGCGCAAAATCATTTGGCAGACCCATGTCAGTGCCTAAGGTTCCTTCCGTACCGGCAAAACGCTTGATGTTGGGATCATCTGTAGAGGCGACAGTGCTCTCAGCATTTTCAGCTGTGAGCCCAAGCTCTTCGCCTTCAATCAGCGCGTAGGTAACCCACTTCACTGTGTCAAACCAGGCAGAGTCGTTGTTGCCGGTCAAGGGGCCTAGAGGCTCTTTTGACATGGTGACTTCTAGCAGCTCATGCTCATCTGGATTACTGAGCGTACTACGACGCGCAACCAGCTGAGACTTATCAGAGGTCATGCCCTCACAGCTGCCTGCTTCGTAAGCAGCGTAAGCCGCGTCAGCATCCTGGAATGTTTGAGGCTCAAAGGTCACCCCGAGCTGACGCATTTGGTCAGCGAGGTTCAGCTCAGTTGTGGTACCGGCTTCTACACAAACCGATCTGCCTTCAAAGTCTGTCAGCTCGGTGATGCCATCAGCCGCGCGTACCATCATGCCCTGACCATCGTAGAACGTAGTCGGTGCAAACTCCATGCCGACAGAGGTATCACGGCTGATTGTCCAGGTCGTATTACGCGCTAGCATATCGACCTCGCCGCCTTTTAGCGCTTCAAAGCGCTCGGTGGAGTCGAGGTTGCGATAGACCACTGCTTCAGGGTCGTCAAATAGCGCAGAGGCAACGGCCTTGCAAATATCTACGTCCATACCGGAGTACTGGCCGTCTTCGACAAAGCTAAAGCCGGGAATACCGCCATCTACACCGCAGATAAGCTCGCCTCGGTCTAAAACAGTTTGCAGGCGGCTATTGCCGACTCCTGCTGCCGCGTCACCTTGTGTGACTTCGCCGCCATCTGCAACAGGCTCGCCAGGTGCACCACAGCCAGCCAAGGCGACAACACTCATGCTCGCAGCGAGCGTTAAACCCCATTTTTTCATATCAAACATCACGCACTTTCGAAGAAAGAGAACACAATTAGCTCATAGATAGACAGTCTTCATCAGGCCGAAAAGCTATCAACAATCCTTGATAGGATAGACTTTCAGCAGATTCACAAAATCTATAGAGCGGTAATTGCGCTCAACATTATCATCTTTCTTACAGTGAATATCGGTATATTCGCTACGTTACCTACATATTTTGAAAAGATTGTGTAGGGTTAGCAGCGGCTGTGAGGGGTTCTTGGCCGTTGCCAGTGACTAATATTTTCAGCGACTACATTTGCTGAGCTAAGTCGCGAATGAGCGACATACGAGACTGAAGGTAGCTGCTAGCCAAAGGTAGCTGGCGCGAGTCAAAGGTCGGATCTGCCTTGAGCAAGTCTATAAGCTTTTGCAGCATGCTGGAGTCGTCAAGGGTAGAAAGTCGCTGCGTATGTGCTGATTCAACGATTGCCCACAGCTGGCGTATGAGTCGGACATCCATAGTCGAAAACCTTTATATTCTTTTTAGGTTTAACGTACATGCGTAGCGAAGAACTGATAGAAGCTGTTTAAAACATTCTTCTTAACAGCTGCACTTAGAGCGTTACATCGCTTCACTTTTAGCTCATTTTCTAAGGTGGGGACAAGAGGCTATCCAGGCTAGCGATCGCGCCACCGGTAGTCTGCCCACTAACGCTAAAAACCAGCGATTCTTTGTATATTCGCTGCGTTGGGTGGTTCGCTAAGTTGGCAGCGCCACTAGCGGCAATAATTGCCGCCTGCGCACAGGTATTCATCAGCGAAATCGCCTGGCCCCTGAGCGCCATCTTTTGAGCATAGGCTTCTCCCGATAGCGCGGCCACTCTAGGCAGGTCCATCTGTAGCCAGGCCAGCTTCAGGGCTAGCTGCTGCGCTATGGCATGATCAATGCTTCGCCGATTTAGCGATATCTTTAGCGCGTCTATGCCTGCTTGCGAGCAGCCAAAGATCAGGCCCATAGGGCTGAGGGGGTTGGCGCGATCGCGCCTTTCAATCCAGCCTGCTGGCTGCATTCCCACCACCTGCTCGTCCGCCAAAAACCAGTTCTCTAAGCGCACTTCTACCGTACGCGATGCTGCCATTCCAGCGAGTGCCATCGGCATCCCCACCGTTAGCTGGCCTTCTACCGATTCGTCCACCAGTGGAACTACGCCAAATACTGCCGTGCCATCTGGCAGTACCGCTGCGCCTATAAAATGAGTAAAGAGTCCTGCCCCTGTTACCCAAGGAAATAATCCGTTTAGTCGATAGCCACCTTCTACCGCTGTAGCGCTCAAAGGCGCAGGTCGACGCCGTAGCTGAGAGAAACCCACTCCCAGTCGAACGCTTCCCGTCGCCATTCCAGGCAAATATCTTTGCTTTAGCGTTTCATTTTCACTGCTTAGCAGCAAACTAGCCGCGCTCTGATGCTGCGTTTGCAAGAAAGCCAGTGCCCCTGAGTACCTGGCTACCCTGCTTTGAAACTGCTGATACTCAGCGCTACTCAATCCCAACCCACCGCAGTCAATAGAATTCTTAGGTGCAAGCCATCCTCTTTGCCCTAGCTCTCGAAAACTCTCAAATAAGGCTGCTGAGTCTGTATCTAGCTGGCTCGCGATCGGCTGCACTTCTGAGCGCAAATAGGCTTCAAGCGCATCGTTGAGAACGTCATTTTTATTGAGTGTGGGTGTCATTCGTCAGACGTTTTGGATGGATAGTGTTTTTAGGCCGGTTTTTGGATAGATAATATTGGGAGCTAAGCCCCCTCTCAACGTTAGCAACAAACGTTAAGTCTTTTGATTAACCTGCTGTGCATTAGTAATGGCCATGGCGAAGATGTGATTGCCCTTCGCATTCTTAGCGCCCTACGTCAGCAGCAGCCCAGTATCCGGCTATCGGCGCTACCCATTTCGGGCACTGGCAGCGCCTACCGTAATGCCAATATAGACATCATTGGCCCTACCAAAAATCTGCCTTCTGGCGGCTTTCTAAACCGAGATGCCAAGCAGCTCGCTCGCGATGTCAGCGGCGGCCTGATTGCGCTTACCCGTGCCCAGCTTTTGGCCATAAAGCTGTGGACAACGCAGCACACCAATCAAAATCCGCAGATTCTTGCTGTCGGCGATATCGTTCCCCTTATCTTTGCGCACCGCAGCGCTCAGCCCTACCATTTCGTTGGCACTGCCAAGTCTGAATACTGGCTCCGCAATGAACAGGGAAAGCTTCCACCGGAGAAAATATGGAATCGAGTAGAAGGTTGGTCTGGCTCCGTTTATCTTCCGTGGGAGCGCTGGCTGATGAACCGGCCTCAGTGCCGCAGTATTTTTGTGCGCGATGAGCTTACGGCCAGGCAATTGCAGACGCTGGGCGTAAACGCTACCTACGCTGGCAACCCTATGATGGATGGCCTAGCGCCAACCGGAAAGCTCGCAGGCGAACTGACAGAGGCGGACCTGAAGATTGCTTTGATTCCAGGGTCTCGTTCGCCCGAAGCCTATAAGAACTGGGCCCGGATAGTGGCCGCGTTGCCTAGCGTGGTTGAGGCTTTTGCTGAGAAGCGGATTGTGTTTTTGGGCGCGATCGCACCCATCCTCCACCGAGACAAGTTCAAAACACAGCTCCCGAGCAAAACCGCTCGCCTTATCCTCACCACCGCCTACAGCGACTGCCTGGCTGAAAGCGATATTGCAATTGCTACCGCAGGCACTGCCACCGAGCAGTTTGTGGGCCTTGGCAAACCTGCAATCACCCTTCCTGGCAACGGTCCTCAATTCACTCAGGCTTTTGCAGCGGTACAGGCAAAGCTGCTGGGCCCTTCGGTGGAGATGGTGCGAGACGCTGATGCGGTGGGAAGTGCGATCGCCCAAATTCTCAAAGATCCCGCTCGTATGCAAAAGATCCGGCAGAACGGCAAGAAGCGAATGGGTGGCTCTGGTGCAGGTCAAAGAATTGCTGAGAAATTGTTGAAGAATATGAACTTGTGATGATTAAGTGCAAAACAAGATGAGATAGCAGTGGAAAAAGAGTTTCGCGAGTGGGTACAGAAGCAGCTAGCCGGTTGAGTCCTGCGACGGTCTATCATATTCATACTTCAACTGCTACCTTTGCCGCCTGCGGCGATCGCGTCACCATGGTCACTCAAACCCTCTCTTCAGAACAAACGCAACGCAATGATTCAGCCGTTGAGAGCCTACCGCTGACGGCGATCGCACAGCAAACGCAGAGTGCCGCTCGTCAGCTTGCTCAGCTCTCTAGCGACGCTAAAAATACAATTATCGAGTCCGTTGCCCAAGCTCTAGAAGCCGCCACCGACGACATCACTACCGCCAATCAAAAAGACCTTGACGCCGCCAGGCGTAACAACCTCGCCAAACCTCTCTACGGTCGACTGAAGCTAGACGAGGTAAAGCTAAAAGGCGCAATTCAGGGCGTTCGCAGCGTCGCTAGCCTCCTTGATCCTACAGGCGAAGTCACCCTCCACCGAGAACTCGACGACGGCCTCATCCTCAAGCGCATCGGCGTTCCTCTTGGCGTACTCGGCATTATCTTCGAATCACGTCCCGACGCGGTGATGCAAATCTCTACCCTGGCTCTCAAGTCTGGCAATGGCGTCATCCTCAAAGGCGGCCGCGAAGCAATCAACTCCTGTAGCGCTCTGGTCACGGCTATCCGTCAAGGTATTGCTAACGCTGGCGCTGATCCTAACGCCGTTCAGCTCCTTACCACCCGAGAAGAAACCAACGCGCTGCTCGCTCTAGATAAGTACGTGGATTTGATCATTCCTCGTGGGTCCAATCAGTTTGTGCAGTATGTGCAGGCGAATACTCGCATCCCGGTGCTGGGTCATGCGGACGGCATTTGCCATTTGTATGTGGATAGCGAGGTGGATATTGAGCAGGCGAGTGCGATCGCAGTAGATGCCAAAGTTGGCTATCCTTCAGCCTGCAACGCCATCGAAACTCTGCTGGTTCACCAGGATATTGCAGCTCAGGCACTGCCTGTCATCGCCAAAGCGCTACAGGCTGAAGGCGTAGAACTAAGAGGTGACGATAAGACTAGAAAGATTCTGACTGATACTTTGACTGGTATAGAGTCTGCGACTGAAGAAGACTGGGCGACTGAGTACAGCGATTTGATTTTGGCTGTGCGAGTGGTGGAATCGACCGAGGCGGCGATAGAGCATATTAGTGTGTATGGGTCTCGGCATACGGAGGCGATCGCAACCACCCGCCAAGCCACCGCCGACACCTTCATGGCCCAAGTAGATGCAGCAGGCGTATACCACAACTGCTCCACCCGATTTGCCGACGGTTTCCGCTACGGATTCGGCGCGGAAGTTGGCATCAGCACCCAAAAAATGCCCCCCCGTGGTCCCGTTGGGCTAGAAGGACTCGTCACCTACAAGTACCAGATGGCTGGAAACGGCCATATTGTTGCAACGTATTCCGGTGCGGATGCAAAAGCATTCACACATCGAAATCTTTGAACTCATCTTCTAATAACTTAATGGACATCATTCACATCAACGACATCAAAGCCTTTGGATACTTAGGTGTCCTTCCCGAAGAAAATGTGCTCGGGCAATGGTTTTACGTCGATTTGAAAATCTTTATCGATCTCTCTAAAGCCGGTAAAACAGACGCACTAGAAGATACTCACAGCTACGTTGAGATTGTTCAAGAGACTAAAAAACTCATCCAAACTAAGCAATACAAGCTGATCGAAAGCCTTGCCGATGCTGTCGCAACCCACGCACTCGCTAGCGATAGCCGTATTCAAAAAATCAACGTGAAAGTCACCAAGCCAACACCGCCTATCCCCGACTTCGGAGGAACCGTTGGTGTCGAAATCACGCGCCCATAACCTCTGTCTGCCCAACTTCACGTTATCCTTATAAGTCTTCTCCAGCGCTTCACAGACTGCTCTGTAGACATAGAAGCTTTGTAAAGAAACGTTCTTCTAGGCAAATTTGATATTGCATCTATTCAAAGGGAGAATGTACCCTTCTAGAGATATGCAATCAATTCGTTAAGTGGCACTATGAAAATCAATAAAGCTCTAACGGCATTTGTCTCAGCGGCTTGCCTACTGACAGTCTCTCAAGCGCCTGCCTCTGCCGGATTTGGTGATCTTCTCAACACGGTCAACCGAGTCAACAGAAACCTCAACTATCTCAACAATACGATCAACGGTACGGCGTATACGCTCACCAGTCTGAGCAATACACTAGGCCTCGACTTAAGTGCTAACGAAGGTGCGATTGATGCCGACGACCAGACAGGTCAAGTGCTACAGGTATATCAGCTATGGTATGAAAGCCTGCCCGCCGCTGAGCAGGAGAACGTGTCTTGGCTAGTAATGCAGCAGGCCCAGAATCAGGACGTCACTTTCGAAACCGTCTCTACAAGCGATTGGTTCTTACAGAAGGCACCGACCGAACAGTCTCAGACAGCTGCTAACTTCTTCAAGCTACAAGACATTACTGAAGCAACCGCACAAGAGAGAAGCCGATTCCTGGCATTCGCTTTCTGTGTAAATGGTGGCGGTGGGGAAAGCTGCGAGGTCTAGAGCTGATCAGCAGATATTAGAGACTCTTGCAGCCTTGCAGTCAACTCTATCAGCGGCGTATGAAGGTAATTTCGTTGCCGCTGATTCTGATGCTGTAGGCGCTGAAGCAGTCTTTGCCGAGAACGGCCGTAGCATTGTCTGGCGCGATCGCCACATACACATCCGTCACTACAAGCTCACCGACTACCACCGACCGCAGCTGCGCAATCGATAGCTCCGTCGGCGTTCCATCGGCTAGATACACATACCGATAGCTCACCAAGTTCAAGTTCAGCTGGTTTGCCATACTCTGCGTGATAATCGAATTTGGCGCGTTGCGATCTATCACCACATCAAACTTGGCAATCCCGTCAAACAAAACTTCCACGACTGGCAGCTGCCGAAAATAGGACTTGATTGGCACAGTAGAGCCTGTGCTTTTGCTGTTGCCCTGTGTAGACGACTGTCTGCGCAAGCTCCGTACGCTGTCAACAACCTGCTGATGCTTCTGCCAATGACCTTGATTCAGCCATAGCGTCGCCGCCTGCTGATAGTCGGCGATCGCACCCTCGTTCGATCCCATTGCTTTCTGCACGTCTGCGCGCAGTTCATACAGCAGCGCATTCTCGCTATCTAGTGAGATTGCATTTGAGTAATCTTTAAACGCCTGCTCTGCATTTTCCATCAGTCGATAGCTGTGTCCACGCTGCACGAAGTATCGAGACTGTGGTGGCTGCGCTTTCTCTATTAGCGCCGAGAATTCCTCCACTGCGCCATCACAATCACTCAAAATCAGCCGCATTTGGCCACGGCGAAAGCGCACCTCATCCGCATCAGGTCCTTCTTCGGCCTGTAGCCGAGCAGCCAAAGCCAAATCTGCAACGGCCTCGGCTCTGTTGTCTAGCCTTGCTTGCACAACACCGCGCAGGGCGATCGCTTTTACATTTTGCGGATGAATCTGAATCAACCAGTTCAGATCTTTTAGCGTTGCTGCATACTCACCGGCTTCATACTTCGCTTCTAATCGCTGTACAAAAGACTCGGGCGTTGCTGGAATAGTATCAGCTTGCTCTCCCGGCTGCGAATCTGGGTTCAGATTGCCATGATCGTGCGCGTACTGCTCACGTAGGGAAAAGGCTGGAAGTGCTTTTAGTGGACCAATTGCCTCCAGGCACTTCTGCGCGTTTTCCTTATCTTTCGCGTTCAAGTAGCATCTAGCGGCTGCTTTGTAGGCAGCGATCGCACTTGCCCCGTCACCTAGTAGACCCAATGCCTTCCCTAGCAGTCGATGTCCACCAGCCAGGTCAGGCTTGAGGGCTACGACCTGCCTAGCATCTGCGATCACGCCCTTAATCTGATTGAGCTCTAGCCAGACCAGCGCCCGAGCCAGGTACGTTTCGGCAGTAGGCGACAGCTTGATTGCTTTGGTATAGTCTGCGATCGCCCGCTCCTGATCGCCTAGCCGTCGTCGCACCCGCGCCCGATGCACATAGGGCTCCACCCACGCAGGCTCAGACTCAATAACTTGATTTAGCAGCGGTACGGCTTCAAATACGCGCTCTACTTTAATAAGAGACAGCGCTCGCTGAAATAACTGTGCAGATGCCTCTGTTGCCATCGTTCGCTCACCTTTCTTGTCACAAATAGCCACTCGCCTAATCTACAGGTTAACTTTGCCAATTTCAGCAAAGTTTCCTGGTGATACTGACGAAGCAACCTTAACTATTCACTGCTAAATCTGTCATTCAGCAGATTTTTTACCAGAATTATCTCTTGGCGAATAAGAAATAGACATACTATGTAAGGTACAAATACTGACGCCCTCCGCCTCATCCCTATGAGCCTCACGCCTGTAAAGACCAGGGTAGATTCCAACAGTGGCCGTTCTACCTCGGCTTTCGGACGAGTCTACTGGTCATCTACCAAGTCTATTTGGATTACGCTGATGACCGTGGGTGCCATTTTTGGTGGCTACGCAACTTTTCGGTGGGATGCGATCGCGCTCTGTATAACCACAAGCCTGATTACGCTGTGCGCAGGCTACTCTGTCGGCATTCACCGCCTGCTGATTCACAACAGCTTTCAATGCTCCCAGTGGCTAGAGAATACGCTTGTGTACCTAGGTGTACTGGTAGGTACACAAGGCCCCTACTCCGCGATTGAAAGGCACGACCTGCATGAATGGGCACAGCGTCAACCTAGCTGCCATAGCTATTTCTCCCACTCACAAAACCCTTTCATCGACTGGCTTTGGACGCTTCACTGCGACATTCAGCTCACCTACCCTCCCATCCTGCGCTATGAGCCTCGCGTCGCTCAAAACACCTTCTACCAGTGGCTAGAGCAAACTCGCATCTTACAGCAGCTACCCTGGGCCGTTGCGTTTTACTCCTTCGGCGGCTGGAGCTGGGTTTTCTGGGGCATTTACGTTCGCATCGCGCTCTGTGCGAATATTCAGTGGGCAATCCAGTACTTTGCTCATCGGTGGGGCGATAGTCCTCGTGGCATAGAGGGCTCAGCGATTCTGCATCGCAATTTGCCGAAGCTAGGACTGCTCACGTTTGGGGAAGGATGGCTGAGCAATCATCAGGCCTTTCCGTCATCTGCTCGCTTTAGCCTGGGTGAAAAGCAATACGATCCTGGCTGGTGGCTGATTCGGGCACTTCAGTCAGTCGGGCTGGCTTGGAATGTAAAGCAAACTAGACTTCGCCCGCAGCGTAAGATTCGACCTGTGCCTTTGGAAGCGCATTCGCAGCCCGCTCGGCAGAAGGTGGGTGCTAAATAGGTCTGTATTGATAGCGATCAAAAGCCCTCTCCCGAAGGAGAGGATTGGGGAGAGGGTTTCCGACAAGTTAGATATTATCTAGCTCTTGTTCTTTCGAATACTTAGTCCGGCAGTGCGTAGGCTGGAACTTCCGCTAACGTAATTTCATTGAGCTGCCGCACTTTCAAGTCCTGATAGAAGTTCTCCTGCAATAGCTCTACCTTCGACTGCGACGTGAGAAACAACAGTCCCCAAAACACGCCTACTTTTTCGTGCTTGTAGTCGGCTTCGGTTAACTCCCCTTCAATCGGCCCGCCTAATATCTCTGGGCGAAAGCTAGCCCAGTGGGTAAGCAGTAGCTCAAAGTCCATCCAGTTCACGGTATCTTCAAACACATCGTCCCAGTGGTCTTCTAGGAAAGCGTTGAGCGCGTCGGCAATCTCGTTCAGGTTTTCCTGATGAGCAAGTTCTGAGATAGCGCGAACGGCGTCTCTTTTGGAGTGGGGCTTGGCGCGGCGATCGCGCACCCGAGACGGTTCACTCATGGCGGCTGCGATCGCTTCTAGCTGCTCAATCAGCTCTTTTAGCGTCACCTGTCTCTTTGCTGGCGGCGGTGCAACTGCACGTCTGTGAATATGTTTTTCTAAATTGCGGGGCAGTTCGCTTGCCTCGAAGTCCAAATCCTCGTCAAAAAAGTCATCGCCTTCAAACGCTTCTTCTTTCTGTTCTAGCTCATGCCGTACCAGGGTATCGGCCTTGAGCAGTACCAGCATAGAAGCGTATAGAAAAGCCTGTCCTGACTCTGTTAGGCTCGATTCGTAGGAAGATTGGCCAGCTTCTTTCGGCTCTTGAATTAGGGGCTGATCCTGTAAGGTCTTAAGAAATCTATCAATGACGTCGATAACCTGAACATCCCAGGGGTCAATCTCGCCTTTTTCAGCAAGGTCAATCAGAAATGCGATCGCGCCCTGGGCTAGAGAACTGGCCATAAGAAAACAAGAGAAAAGCTTGAGCTATCCGCTGTGGTAAATACAAGAATGTGCTGCTACACAAAGGATCTGGCTCTTCCCGGCTACTGGATATGCCAATGGCTTCTTTGCACCGTTATTTAACGTGTTTAACGGTTGTTTAACGGTGCGCTGAGCTTATAGGCAAACGCGAAATTTTGCAACCTATCTTTTTCGCCTGCCTTTTGGCTCGCCTGCTCGAAAGAGAATCAGAATGCGCATGCTTTAGTACATATATTCTATAAGAGGAAGTCAATTTGTGCACACCTGCTGAGATTTCAGCGGTTGTATTACGCATCCATTTGAGGATCAGCCTGAGGCAGCATCGGCGGCTGCTCAAGCTCCACTCGGTAGCGCTCTACATCTTGCTCAAGCTCTTGAATGCGCTGCTCTTTTTGTTCAATCTCTGGTTTTTTCTGAGCGTAGCTCTGCACCTGCACCCACACGCTAAATACCCATGCCAGTGTCGCCCCAATGCCCGCTGCTACAATTAGCTCCACGCTCAGCGGCGCTTCAAAGTCTACGCCATTCACCACATGGATTACCGAAGGCGTCGTGTTTTCAATGCCAAAGAGCACCAGCGCCAGACAAATCACGAAAATCACTACGAAATTGACTTGCTTCATAGGTTTCGTCCCAGTAAATACGCTTTATAGATAGGTTTTGTTCGACAATACTATAGCGGCAAATGGTGAAGCGGCAAATGGTGAAGCGGCAAATGGCGAGTGCAAAGGAGCTTCACCATTAGACTGTATTGGCTGTATGGCCAGCAGTCTCTTCTATCAGCAGTGGAAGTCTAGAATCTTTGATCTAGAGATTCGTTTCTAGCTACGCATCACATATCCTACACCGCGTACGGTTTGAATTAGACGGTTTTCTTGTTCAGCTTCAAGCTTCAAGCGCAGATAGCGAATGTACACTTCAATAATGTTGGAGTCGCCCATGAAGTCGTAGCCCCACACTTCTTCAAGAATGCGATCGCGTGTCAATACCTGCTTAGGATGCGAGATCAAATAGTCCAACAGATCGAACTCTTTGGCGGTGAGTTCAACGGTGCGATCGCCTCTCTTCACTTCTCTTGTTTTTCGGCTAAGGCTCAAATCAGCAAACAAAAACGCCTCAGGATCTTCCGGCTGATTGCGCCGTAGATGGGCGCGAACCCTGGCTAGTAATTCTTCAATGCTAAAGGGTTTTACCACATAGTCATCCGCACCTGCGTCGAGCCCGGCAACCCGGTCTTCAATGCCATCTTTAGCCGTCAGCAAAATCACAGGCATCATGGCGCCGGTTGCTCGCAGGCGGCGGCATACTTCTACGCCCGTCAGGCCAGGCATCATCCAGTCGAGCAGGACAAGATCGGGCTCATTGTCGCGGATGGACATGAGTCCGCTGAGGCCGTCGTTGGCCACAATGACGTCGTAGCCCTCGTAGCCGAGTTCTAGCTGTACAAACTTAGCGAGCTTTTCCTCGTCTTCTACGATTAAGATTTTGGCAGTTCCCTCAGACATCGGCGTCTCCTTAAGGTGGCCGATTGCTTTGGCCGATTGCTTTGACTTACGAGATAAGCGAGTTAGCCTATTCGCTCTTTTTATGGGCTTACCCTCCTTATAGCAGAGTGCTCCAACTTTATACGCGTTCTTGAAGATTGGTTTCGATTTATAGCGGCAGCGAAACGGTGAAAACGCTACCTTCATTGAGCTTCGACTGCACCTTGAGCGTGCCGTTCATCCCTTCTACTAGCGTTTTCACAATAGATAGGCCCAGTCCTGTTCCGCCAGTTACTCGCGAGCGGTCTTCATCGACACGGTAAAACGGATCAAAGATTTTGGTGAGATCGGCTAGGGGAATGCCTCGGCCCTGGTCTTTAATTTCTATGTATGCCGTTTCACCGATGCGCTTAAGGCTGATGTTTATAGGCTTATCGTCAGCTGAATACTTCATGGCGTTGTCGATGAGGTTGATCAGAACTTGCTTGAGGCGATTGCGATCGGCAAGGCCTTCGACCGGCTCTATGTCAGCTTGGATGCGATCGCTCACATACCGACTGGCTTCCAATACTTCTTGCACCACCTCATGCAGCGGCTCGCGCTCAATTTGAAAGCGCATGTGGCCGCCGTCGGCGCGAGCGAGATCGAGCAGGTCTTGCAGCAGGCGAATGGTGCGCTCGGCTTCGGAGGCGGCGATTTCGAGGCCTTCTTTTTGGGGGGCAGTGAGGTTGCTGCTGCGGCGCAAGGTGCTTTGCAGATAGCCGTGTACGAGTGTGAGCGGAGTGCGCAGCTCGTGGGAGACATCGCTAACGAAGCGGCGCTGCTGGTCCCAGGCGGCAGATAGCCGGGCGATCATCGTTTTACAGGTTTGAGCCAGCTCTTGTACTTCGGTAGGAGCGTGGTCAAATTCGAGGTTGACATCTGCGAGGTTGTTGGCTGAGATATTGCCTGCGAGTCGGTTCATTTTACGGATGGGGCGCATGGCACGGCCCACGTATAGAGACGTTGCGATCGCGCCAACGACAATTGCAAGCAGGCTAGAGAGCACCAGCGTTCTGCTGATGCGAGCTAGGCTCTCGCTATCTTCAGTAATATCGTCTACTACATACAGCTGCCCAACGACTTGATCGTCGATTCTCAGCGGGCTAGAGCAGGTAACCAGATGGCGATTTTGCAGTTTAAAAACGTCGAGGCCGGGCCTGTTCTCGATTTTATTCATCAGCTCTGTTGCAAACTCGTTGATTTGCCAGGAGCCCATTTTCAGCGTGTCCGACTCGGCTAGCAAGCCGCCGTCTGGCGCTTCAACCCAGATAGCAATATCCGCGTCCTCACGGTAATCAATTGCTCTAGAGAGCGCCTCTTGCACAATCATCGACTCTTCGTACAGCCCTACATCCTGTTCGAGCCGTCCGGCAATCATCAGCGCGTTGTCTTTGTGGCTCTCGACCAAAATCTGTCGCATGCGTACGTTCAGCCATCCCGTCAGTCCGGTTATCCCCAAAGTGGAAGCTACTACAACCCCTACCGTAAGCCGGAACTGAATAGAGTTGGGGTCGACAACAGATTTCATGATTGGGACCTAGGGACGCGACGCAGGTATTCGTCTATACTTTCACCCTCAGCGTATCTGCCTAGCCTGAGAAGACGCTGATAGCCGTCAAAAGGTTTTATGAGTAGAAGCTGTAAGAAGATTTTGGCAACTTCTAATGGAAAACTCAGGCTTTGTTGAATCCTTTTTAATAGAATTAATAGAAACTGTTAAGACATATTAGGTGCTGGTGTTATTCAGCCTACTGCATAGCAATTAAATTTATTTCCCCTTCTACCTCTCTTTCTAAAGTTCATGGTTCAAACTCGCCCGTCAATTCCAAATCGTCCATCCGCCGCCGTGCCACTACCTAAAACTACGCCAGCGATCGCACCGTTTGAACAAAAGCTAGGCGGCCCGCTGACCAAGCAAACTATTCGTACGCTGCAAGTTAACCTGGGGCGTCGGTGCAATCTTGCCTGCACCCACTGCCATGTAGAGGCCGGTCCGCATCGGACTGAGGAGCTATCTACAGTGGTTTGCGATCAGCTGCTAGAGATGATCAACCGCTTTGACCAAATCCAGACGGTGGACCTGACGGGCGGCGCGCCTGAGATGAACTATGGCTTTCGTTCGATTGTAGAAGCGGCTAGAGCGAAGGGCAAAGAAGTTATCGTACGCTCAAATTTGACCATTTTCTTTGAGCCGGGCTACGAAGACCTGCCGGAATACTTTGCACGGCATAAGCTGCACGTAGTGGCTTCTCTCCCCTGCTACCTAGAAGACAATGTAGATGCGATGCGCGGTAAGGGCGTCTATGACGAGTCTATCCAAGCCATTCAGCTGCTGAACGCCTTGGGCTACGCTAAAGATAGCAGCCTACAGCTAGACCTAGTATATAATCCGCCGATTCCAACAGATGAGAACTTTTCACTCACACCAGGACAGGCCGGTCTACAAAAAGACTATAGCGCCTACCTGATGAAGCACTTTGGCATCGTGTTCAACAATCTATTTACGATTACAAATTTGCCAATTGGTCGAACAAAGTTTCAGCTTCAGCATCGCCAGCTGCTAACGCCCTACCTCAAGTTTTTAGAAGGCCATTACAACGCTACAACTGTTGAACATTTGATGTGTCGCAACGAGCTGTCGATTGACTATATGGGCAATGTGTACGACTGCGACTTTAACCAGATGGAGATGCTCAGCGCTCGTGATGAGGCAGGCCAAGCGCTTACGGTAGCTCACCTGCTAGAAGCGGGGTCGCTCGATGTGATTGAGCAGGTAGCGACGAGGCCCTACTGCTACGGCTGTACGGCGGGCAGTGGTTCTAGCTGTGGTGGGGCGCTGCTGTAATCGGCTCTACGTTGCCTTAGTCCAGCCTGAGCTTTCATATCCAAAAACCGACGGAGTATTCCATGAACTTTGTACAAGAGTCTGTTCAATTCCTTAAGAGAAAGACGTTGCTATCGAGGCTATTGAAGATGACGGTACTGTGTTTGTTGGGCAGCTTTGTGTTGGCGGTAGCACCTGCTTGGGCGCAAGATGCTGCCCAGCAGGCACCTGGGGCGTTTGCTCGCCTTTCTCAGGGGCTAGAAGGGTTTGTTGATTCTATCAATCAGCTCGGTTGGATTGCGCCGTTTGTGTTTGTCTTGGCCTATATCGTTATTACAGTCGCTTTTTTACCTGCTTCGGTGGTGACGCTAGGGGCGGGGGCGACGTTTGGCCCGGTACTCGGTCCAATCTATGTATTTATTGGAGCGATGTTGGGAGCGACGGCGGCGTTTTTAATCGGTCGCTTTGTAGCCCGCGATTGGATTGCCAAAAAGGTTGAAGATAAGCCGTTTTTCAAGGCTTTGGACAATGCGATCGCAGAAGAAGGCCTCAAGCTAATTTTCCTCATTCGCCTATCGCCCGCTTTCCCGTTCAATCTTTTGAACTACGCACTGGGCCTAACGAAAGTTTCGTTCAAAGACTACGTCATCGGTACAACAGGCATCATTCCTGGCACGATTATGTACGTATATCTCGGCTGGATTGCACGTGAGGCTGCTACGCTAGGCAATACTAGCGGTGCTACCTGGCAGGAAGTCGCAATCAAATGGACCATCAACATACTGCTGCTCGTAACCATCGTCGCGATTTCTCTATACATTGCTAAAATCGCTCGCAAAGCTTTGAAAGACGCGGTTCCTGAAGCTGAAGAGCCTGTTACTACGATCTCTGATGTAGCCTAGCTTAAAGAAGCGAATACCGTACTAAAACACCGTACTAAAAACACTGTGCCGAGAATGCCTCGGCACTCCTTATTTTTAAGGCTATGAAAGTCAGCCAGCGATTTCTGTTTCTGTTGTTATTGGCGCTGCTATGTACCGTTGCGGCTTCACTTATTGGCACCGAAAATCTTTCGCTTCTTTTTAACCGCTCAGCGCTAACTGATTTTTTCCGAAGCGCAGCAGGACCAAAAGGAGTGTGCTTTTTTCTCTGCGCTCACGTAGTGGCCAATGCTGTTGGGGTGCCCGGTACGCTGCTAGTGGCAGTAGGTGGGGCGGTGTACGGTCTGTGGTGGGGAACGGCGCTGTCGGTGATGGGGGCGACGATGGGAGCAGTCATTGCTTTTTGGCTGGCTCGCTACTTACTCCACGGCTGGTTTACTCAGCGGTTTGCGCATCGGCCACTGTTCAAAAAACTCGATGGCATGCTGTGCGATCGCGCGCTTTCCTGTGTGCTCACCGTGCGTTTCTCTCCTATTTCTCCATTCAACGTAGTCAACTACGCCTTCGGTCTGACCTCAGTTCCCGTTCGCGACTACGCGTTGGGCACATTTATTGGCATCGTTCCTGGTACGTTAGCCTACACGTGGCTGGGTGTTACGGGTGCAGATGCTCTTAGCGGCGGCAGTCTTATTCCTCTCGTCATCTGTCTACTGCTACTCACCTTGCTTGCTATTCTACCAATCTGGCTCCGCCGCCGTTAGTTGGCCTTGTGCTTAGCCTCTGGCAATTGTCTCCTGTTTAGACATCATCTGCTACTTTTTACTGCTTCTACTAAGCTGTCCATAGCCAATTCAACTCACTCACACAGCAGGCTTATATGCGCCTTCGCGCAATAGCCATATCAGATAAAACAAAGAGAGATTAAAAACAGCGCGTATGCACATTTCTAAAAGCTCAGAAGTGTGCATACGCGTTGTTTCTTGTACTGCTCGCTTACACCACAATTTACGAAATACAGCTAGTCAACAGATTGAACGAATTGTCAATTGCTTTGGTGAAGTTGTCACAATCGAGCAGACACACAACAAGCCAACGATAAAAAGATTGTCTTAAGATTCTATGTTAAAGACAGTCTTGCGAAGGTTCTGCAAGCCATAGAGGCAAAGGGGTGTAGGTTTCTAATTTAAATAAAAATGGTCCAAGTCAAAAAGTAGACAGTCACGCAGCCGTCATCACGAACAGACATAAGTATCAATTTATACTTGTATTTAGAATCTTAATAATTGATCTTGTGCATTTCTCGGTGTAATAATTGTTTTGCGAAAAGATGTAGGTATATCCACTGGGAAAAGTTGTTTGGTGTGCGGTCGAAGTCGGTACTATTCCGACATTTGGTTTTGAGATGGCAGTTGTCCAGTAAGTTCTGGTAGCGCCATCACCAGCTAGCCAATCGTTTTCAAACCTGACACATTGTGCTTGTTTTTTCTGAGGGCGGTCTTGTTCTCGGTGGTTGTTTGGTGTCCGCAAATTGGGCCTGTGCCTCTTGCAGCAGGTTCTATGTTGAGTTTCGCAGGCACAGGCCTACTCAATGTGGTTCTTGTAGGACATCAATTTAGCTGGCTTTGGCTGGCTGTGAAGAGTCTAAATAGATTGGTTTATGAAATGTTTACGAAAATAATGCTTCGCCGCATGAGCGTTGGGAGGCAGCTTGGCCGTTTGCTCAAGTTGGCTTTCTTCTTCTCGTTAGGTGTCCTATTAAGCATTTCACTTAGCACTCTGATGCTAGCGCCTGCGATCGCTCAAACAACACCCAACACAATCCCTAATAACGCCAGCATTCAATACGATGAGCCAGGCTCTGATGGAAATACGCGAATAGACCAGGTCTCCAATACAGCTAGCTATCGGCTGGGTGCGGTAGCGGGTGTAAATAACTTAGGCCTAGGAATTGTTAAGTCGGCAAACAAGTCAGCGGCTGAGCCTGGCGATGTGGTGATCTACACGCTGCTTATCAGCAACCGCAGTGGAAACGTTAGCACCGTTGGGTTAAGCGTGACAGATACCTTCCCACTAGGCGTGCAGTATGTTCCAGATTCGGTAGCAGCTACGCTTAACAACAGCCCACTGACATTTGATGTAAACGCCACCAACCGTCAGCTGACGCTAGACAACTTCAGTTCACAGCTAGGCCCAGGTGAGCAGCTAACGGTGCGGTACGCCGCTACTTTAAGCCCTGATTCGGTACGCGGGGACGGTATCAACCGGGCTACTGCCGACGATATTGGCGGTACGCTAGGCAGCGTCTCAGACCAGTTTCAGCTCACCATTCGTCCAGGTATCCTGTCCGACTGTGGCACCATTCTAGGCCGCGTGTTTGTGGATAACAACTTTGACGGACATCAGCAGTCAGGCGAGCCAGGTATTCCTAACGCTGTGATCTATATGGACAGCGGTAATCGTATCATCACCGACCCCAACGGCCTCTTTTCAGTGGCCAATGTCATCTCCGGCAACCGAGTAGGCGTGCTAGACATCAGTAGCTTGAACGGCTACACCCTAGCGCCCAATCTCTTCCGTGTAGAAGATAACAGTCAGTCTCGTTTGGTTCGCCTTGAGCCCGGCGGTCTTGTTCGGATGAACTTTGCAGTGACCCCCACGTTCGGTGAAGGAGAATAGGTACGCATGAAGTTACTAAAAGGTTTTAGTCGGAAAAACTTTGGTTTGGCGCTTACGGTCTCTGCATTCGGTTTGTTTCTAGTAGAGCTGCCCGTGCAAGCAATTGAGCAGCTAACTGGGCAGCAAGGTCCGAAGGAGATAATCAAGACGTCTCATGCTGAGATCGTTGATTCAGCGAGGTTGCTAAACGAGCTGTTGTCACAGCCGCCTGTTGACACTGTGGCGAGTGCAACAATTGATGAAGCACCGTTGGCCTCATCGCTGACACTACAGTCACTTTCAGAACCTGCGCAAGCAGCGCCTGAAGCGCTTTCTGAGGTGGCTCAGTCGCTAGATGAAATTCTCGAAAATGAACAAACTGAGCAAACTATCGTTGAGCCTGGTGGCTCTCCAGTAGGCACTCAAATTCGCAACAATGAGAGAATTCAGGGCGAAGTTGAAGCTGAGATCGACGATGTGATCCTTCGCCAGGTGCCCGATGAGCGGCTGCTAGAAGAGCTGTACACCATTGAAGTGTCGCCTGTTTTAGAGTCTCGTATCGATGCCGACAGGCGCTCTACGCTGAAAATTGCCGGTCAGGTGAATGACGAAAGCGGTGAGCTGCTCAGTCACGATGTGGTGGTGACCTTAACCACGAGTGCCGGTGAGTTTATTGGTGCGGACTACGACATCGACCGAGCGGGCTTTCAGGTGCTAGCTCGCCGAGGTGAGTTTGACGCTGAGCTACGCTCTAACTTAGATGCGCAGCGGGTGCTGGTGCGTGCAAGCGCGGCTCGCAACGACCTGCTGGCCGAGACGCCAATGCCGCTAGACACTGATTTGGTGACGGGTTCTAGAGAGATTGAAGGCTATACGGATGTGAACTTTGTCACGCCGCTGCGCCCCTCTCTGGTGACCGGTGTAGTGGACCTGCGTTTTGGCAATGCATCTACTAATATGTGGGGCAGCTTCCGCGATTTCCTTCGCCCTGAAGATATTGGCGATACTGAATTTAGCGGGGGCGGCTCACTTTTCGCAACTGGCGCGGTGGGTGACTGGCTCTTTACCGGTGCCTACAATAGTCGCCGTACCTTAAACGAACGCTGCGATGGCGGCATTCGCCTCTATCAAAATACGCAGCAGCAGTTCTGTTCTTATGAGATATATGGCGATAGCTCAACAAATGACTATCTCACACCTTCTCAAGACAGCCTTTACGTTCGCTTGCAGCAGGACGCGGCTGTTTTAGATGCTGATCCTAATTTCTTTATGTGGGGCGACTACAGCACAGATGAGTTTTCTCGCGCTTCGCAGCTGTTTAGCGCTACAAGCCGTCAGCTGCACGGCTTTATGGGCAATTACACTCTGGCGGGCGGTGAGAATAGCGGCCTTCAGCTGACGGCGATGTATGCCAACAACATTCGTCCGTTTAAGCGCGATACGATTGTTCCTGATGGGACGAGCGGCTACTACTTCCTTTCTGAGAGTGAGGTGCTGCCGGGCAGTGAAGAGGTATTCATTGAAGTAGAAGAGCTAAACCGTCCGGGTACAGTCGTAGAGCGAATTCCGCTGGCACGTAGAACAGACTACCGAATTGACTACAATCGCGGTGCGATTCTGTTCAATCAGCCGGTGTCGATTACCGATGCAAATCCTTTTGGTGCGACGCTGGTTCGCCGGATTGTGGTGGCCTACCAGCGAGATGGCGAAGAGAGTGGCGGTGATCTCTATGGTGGTCGCTTGCAGTACAATTTCTCTTACGATATCGATGCGCCGAGCTGGATTGGGGCTTCTGTTGTCACTGAAACAGACAATCTGCGAGACTTTACGCTCTATGGCGTAGACGCTCTGCTCTCGCTAGGTGATAGCGGTCAGATTGTGGCTGAGTATGCTAACTCTTCGCTGAGCAATGGCCTAGCTCGTGACGGTGAGTTTGACGGTAACGGGTCTGCTTACCGGGTAGAAGCGCGAAATGATTTTAGCGATCGCCTCTTCGGTAGAGCCTACTGGCGCAGCGCCGACGAGGGCTTCTCCAACACGGCAACGACCAGCTTTAGACCGGGGCAAACTCGCTACGGCGCGGAGATATCGGCGCTCGTCTCCGACAGCACGCTGTTAGAGTTTCAGTACGATCAAGAAGAGAATCGGGGCAACGTGCCGGTTACCATATTCGACCGGGCCCGTTTGTTTGGCGCGCTCAACCCTGAGTTTGTTGAACCGGTGTCGTCTGGCTTTTTCTCTCAGCAGCGGGCCGATGTAGACAGTTCGCTGACGACGTTAAGAGCTGGCTTGCAGCAGCAGTTTGGCGATACAACGGTTGATCTGGGATATGTTTATCGCGATCGCAGCAACAACCTGCCCGGCGGGCTCGACTTCAGCAGTCAGCAAATCGTCTCTGGCCTTACTTTGCCGCTGGCGAGCAATCTCTCTTTTCGCGCTCAAAACGAATTCAACATTGGCAACAACGACGACCCGATCTACCCCGGACGGACCATTCTGGGCCTCGACTGGCAGGTCCTTCCCGAGATCACCGTTCGCCTAGCGCAGCAGTTCTTCCAAGAAAGTGACATCGCGCCCGACTCCATCACCTCTTTAGATACGCTGCTCGACTACGATCTCTCAGATAATACGCAGCTGACAGGTCGCTACTCGGTGCTCGGTGGCTTCCAAGGCATCACCGGTCAAGGCGCGGTCGGCCTCAACCACCGCTGGAACGTTTCGCCTGGGCTAAACCTGGACTTGGGCTACGAGCGAATTGTGGGTGAGGGCTTAGGCAATGTGCTTACAGGTGGCCGGGTCGCAGAGGCCTTTGCACTGGGTCAGTCGGCGGCTGCGCTCGGCATTTTGCCCGGCAGCAGCTACTCGGTCGGCTTGGAGTACCTGGATAATCCTTCCTTCCAGGCCAGCGCTCGCGCTGAGTATCGAGATAGCGACAATGGTGACGACAACACCGTGATAACGGCGGCGCTAGCCGGTAAGCTTTCGCCCTCGCTTACCGCGCTGGGCCGATATGAATACGCCAACTATGCCAACCTAGGACTGGCCGACAGGTTCGATGATACAAGTGCTTTCAAGCTGGGCCTTGCCTACCGCAACCCCAGTAGCGATACCTTCAACGGACTGCTGAGCTACGAGTACGCGACCAACCCTAACCTCAGCGCCAACAGCCTCAACTCCGACGGCATCAACGAGCATACGCTCTCTGCTGAAGGTATCTACGCGCCCAACTACCGATGGGAGTTCTACGGAAAGTACGCGCTGCGCAATACGGACGCTGACCTATCGGCGCTGGGCACGGGGCTAGGCAATATCAACAATACAATTCATCTGGCGCAGCTAAGAGCAGCCTATCGCCTGGGATACCGCTGGGATATCGTCGGTGAGGCACGCTATATTACGTCGCCTTCTGCTGACTATTCAGAAACGGGGCTCGCGCTAGAAGCGGGCTACTATGTCACGCCCGATCTGCGTCTGGGCGTTGGCTACGGCTTTGGTTCTGCCGACGACCGCAGCTTCCAAGGCAACTACCGAGACGACGGTGGCTTCTATGTCGCCGCGACCTTCAAAGTCAACGAGCTGTTCAACGGCTTTGGCTTACAGGATGTGGGTGCAGCGCAGCAGACGGAGGCCTACGTACCGGTTGCAACCACCGTCGTCGTAGACGATGTTTGCCCGGACGAGGTCGATCCAGAAGCGGGTGGTGTGGATACCTGTGAAAACCGGGTCTTCGAAGCGCCGTCCGAGGCTGCGACTTCTGTGCCTGTGCTTCCCTCTATTCCAGCTCAGCCTACGCTGAATAATTCTGATACCACAACAGAATCAGACACCACAACAAAATCAGAGACAGCTACCTTTAATTTTGTGACGGCACCAGCGACAGCTGCTCCGGCAGCGCCTATCCGAGGTCTTTGATAGATGAGCGTTAACCAGTTCAAGGCGGTGAAGAGCAAATTAATGAATAGAAGAGTGAGCAGACGAGTGAGCGAAAAATCCGCTATGTCAACCCCGAACAATCATCCTCTGGCAACCGCGAAGGCTCCGGTCCTTGTACGCGCTAGCCAAAAGTCTTCTACGTTTCTGGTCCGCTTACTCTCGATGGCGGCAGGCGTAGTGAGCGCAGTTGCCTTACCCGTCCTGGCCCAAGATGGTGCAGATATTCAGGTGCCCGCTTCCACGTCAGCAGGGAGCGGCGTTCCCCCTGTTGTTTATGTCACTGTCAACAGCGATTTGGACGGCCCGATTACGCCCGATGCGTCTTTGACGCTGCGTGAAGCGATTGAAATTATCAACGGTACCTTGCCTCTGAGTGCGCTGAGTCAAGCTGAAGCGGCTTTGGTTTCGCCGGGCGGTGCACCTCAAATTGGGTTCAACCTGGTCGGTGATACGCGCATTGAGCTGACTGAAGTGCTGCCTGCGATTACGGCTAATGGCCTCATCGTTGACGGCACCAGCCAATCGGGCTACGGCGCCAGTTCTGACGAGCCCGCGATTGTGCCGGTGCCGGTACCTGCTATTTCACTTACTCCGGCGGCGGGCGCTGAAGTGTTTCGAGGGCTTACCGTTAGCGCTAACGATGTAACCGTGCGAGGCCTAAGCCTCTATGGTTTCTCCTCGCAGCATCGGTCGACGGCTTCTACGCCGCCTGCCGATATCTTTATCACTCACGCTGTGCCACCGCAGGGCAACAACCTTCGCCTGGGTCGGCCCGATTCGCCTTCTTCTAACACACTGCGCCTGACGCCCGATGAGTACGATCAGGCACCGACGGGTGTAGTGATTGAGGATAACTGGCTTGGAGTCTCTCCTTCTGGGCTCATTCCGGCTCCTGAAGAGATGTCTGCTTTTGGTGTGTCTGTGTTCAACGGTGTTGACACGATTGTGCAGCGCAACCGAATTGCCTATCACGAGAGTAGCGGTATTATCACTGGCAATCTGGCTCAGGGGCTGGTGGTGACTGAAAATACGCTGATCGGCAATGGGCTGCGCGGGCTGCCTGCGGCGCTGTACATGAGCGGCAATATCGACGGCGCAGAGGTGTATGGCAACCTGGTATGTGCCAACGACGGCAGCGGCGTTGCGATGTTTAAGCCTGAAGGGTCTGCGCGAATTTTTAGTAACGATGTGCGCTTTAACGGCAGACGCTTTCGCTCTCCGGCCATTGCGCTGATGGGTAACGGCCACGAGGTGACTGATAACTACGTGGCGTTTCAGCCAGGTCCTGGGGTTTCGGTTGTGGCCTATCCTGAGAGCGATCGCAACATCGTGCAGCGCAACTTTTTCCGCCGGGTCGATGGCCTGAGTGTGGACCTAGGCTATAACCACGACACTCGCGTTTCCGACTATCAGTTCAACGACGGGCCAAACCCACCGCGTAATTCTCGCCAGCGGCGAAGAGATTCGGCCAACAATGCGATTAACGCCCCTGAGTTTGACGAATACGTGTTTGCAACGGCAGGCAGCGCTGTGACGGTCACTGGCCGAGCGGACCCCGGCTCTGAAGTGAGTATCTACACGGTATCGACCAAGCCAAATCGCCACTATGGCAACCTGGGCAACCTGCTGACGACGGTGCCGGTTGGTGAAGACGGTAGCTTTAGTGCGACTTTGGATGTGAGTGATGCTGCTGGAGTCAACAGCGCTGCTTCGGGCGTTGATGTGACCAAGCAGACGTCTGATAGGACGGTTGCTGTTGGCTCTGAGGTGAGTGCGATCGCTACCGATCCTCGCTACGGCACTTCTGAACCTTCGCCCGTGGCCGCTATTGGCACCGAGCCACCGCTCGCACCTGCGGCCACGCCGTACGAGCCGGTGTGCCAAGATCCGCCGCTGCCCGCAGAAGTGGTTGTGCTACCGCCTGCTACACCGATTACGCTGCACATTCCGCTCAACATTCACTTTGCGCTAGACCGCTCTTTTATCAGCGCCCAAAGTGCAAGCATTATGGACGAAATTGCGGCTGCAATGGCGGAGTACCCGTCGCTAACAGTAGAGCTTCAGGGCCACACCGACCCTCGAGCTAGCGATGAGTACAATCAGGCGCTAGGTGAGCGGCGATCGCTAGCGGCTAGAGACTACCTGCTACAGCGAGGCATTGCGCCAGAGCGAATGCGGATTCGCTCCTTTGGTGAAACGCAGCTGATTTCAAACGAGCCAGACGTGGTTGACTATGCGCGCGATCGCCGAGTGGAGTTCATTTTCTTTGACACTCGCGGCCTAAACATTGTCTTTGAACGTCAAGAAAGCGATCTACAAATTGAATAGTGTTGCTCCAAGCCAGCGGCCCACTTTTTAGCGGGCCAGGCGTGTTCAAGCCTTTCCATTCTCTCTTTTAACAATCGAGCTTTTGTTGCCTCCCATGTATCAGCTAACCAGACGCCTTATTGCTTCTATGAATATCGTTCACAGACCGATGAGGCTAAGACGCCTAGCGGCCACAAGCGCATTTGCCCTAGTCTCGCTTATCACCTATCAACCCGCGCCTGCCGAAGCGCAAGCTCAAGACCAGATTTGCTATGCGATCGCTGACAACAGACTAGCTGGCGGTGGCAATGACGGTGGCGGTAATAGGGTACCAGATACGCTGATTACGGTTGATCTTGATACAGGCGAGCTTGGGATTGTTAATGAAACCAACTTTGGACGAGAAAACATAAGACGTCCAGACGGGACTACGCGTATTCTCAACATTGAGGCACTTACGTCACGTCCTGACTTTGGTATGCTCATTGCCGCTAACGGCAACGAACTTGGCAGCATCGATCCAGAAACCGGCGAATTTCTGTCGCTAGGCACTATCGATGGCTACATAGATTTT
Source organism: uncultured cyanobacterium (assembly GCA_963836895.1). Taxonomy (GTDB): domain Bacteria; phylum Cyanobacteriota; class Cyanobacteriia; order Phormidesmidales; family Phormidesmidaceae; genus Phormidesmis. The sequence continues at coordinate 222,663 of CAWILA010000005.1, forward strand.
GATGCGATCGCAATTGACCGCAGCGGCAGTCAAAACAGACTTCTGGCTGTTTCAGCGGACAACAGCGGTACGACTGGAAATCAGCTGGTAGAGATCATTTTAGAACTGGATGATAATGGAGCGGCAATAGGAATTGCTGCTCAGAGCGCCGGAATCCCGCTCAGCGGTTTTCCAAGGCGTACCAACTCTATTGATGGTATTGCAATATCACCAGCGGGTAATGTGCTGGCGGTCGCCAACGGTGGCCCCGCTTTCGTTCAGCGATTGGTCAGCATAAATACTGGCAATGGTCAGCTAAGTGATATAGATAGGTTTGTAGACTCTAACGGTAATGTGATCAGAGACGTAGAAGACTTGTCATTTGACCTGCGCGGTCGGCTGTTTGCAACAACAGGCAGCAGTCGAAACCCAACGGCCGAAACCGGCTACGTTTACAGCGATCCAGGAACAGGCCCCTTACTAAACGCGCTCTTCGAGATTGACCTAGCCCCTTCCGGTGGAACAGACTTCGAGGCTTCTGCCTGTCTTCGCCCAGTGCCAGTTGTTGGCGAGCTGCTGCTAGTGAAGCGAATCACCGCCATTACCAGAGTTGGTCAAGAGACACAGCGGTTTGATAGCTTTGTGAACCAGGAAAACACACCGTTCGATACGCAGATGCGAGATGCAACTGGCGGCGCTTTCCCAAGGGGCATTGTCGAAGCACCTACCACGCTTCAGCCCGGTGACGAAGTCGAGTACACTCTCTATCTGTTCAACCCAACTGAAACAACTTTTGAGAACGTCGTGCTTTGCGATCCTATTCGTCGCCCTAGCGTTCTTCAGCGCGACAATATTCAGTTTTCCCAGCCTGCTGATGCCACGGATACGCCGTCTCTCGACTTCGAAAATACCAATAATTTTGATCGTGCACCGCTCGCACCTGCCGACGATGCCTGCGCTGCTGCTCTAGACGGCGGTGACACATTTTTAGCGGGTCCGCCAGGCCCTACCGGTCCAAACGGAACGGGTGGTGGTGTTGTGACCGACTCATTCGACATCGCGCCTAGCGAGATTTCGGCAACGCGCTTCACGGTTCAAGTGGGTGCGCTGCAAAATGGTGACGTGGTAGGTGAAGAGAACTTGCCCGAGTCATAACAATTGACCAATCATTGGTCCGGCTTGAAGAAGCGCAGCCCTTCTGTGAAAGGCTGCGCTTTTTCGTAAGCGTTAAAAGCTGGCACTTAAAACGCTTTTAGCTTCTTTAAGGAAGAATACAAACGCGCTCATTTCCTTATATTTTCAGTAATATTACAGAGATATCTATGTAAGTTTTGTTTAGAAGTCTTCAGTGATTGCTTTCGCTTTGCTCAAGCATACGGAGTTTTATCTACCATGCCAGCCATATTTCCTTTATTCGCCATCTTAGTGGTCTTCATTTTCATCAGCCTTCACGCTTCTACTAATCAGAAGCCAAAGCGCAGACGCATATCAGACTTTGAGCGCTCTTCTAGCGACAACTACGGCGGTGATTCGTCGCGCAAAGACTACGCTCGCGATCGCCGCAGCCGTAGTAGTAGCCGAAATAGCGGCAGTCGAGACGGTCGCGGATCTTCGCGCGATCGCTACTGATTATTGACAGCATCGCTTGAACGGTACAAACCAATACAGTCCATAAAACAAAAGAGGGCAGATCTACAATTAGGTAAATCTGCCCTCTTTTGTTTTAGTTCATCTTCCGCCTATCGCATTATTGAACAGCCGACTTCAGCGAAGTGCAAAATGCTGAGACAGCGGCAAGCCCTTCTTCAGGCGTGCCCTGTGCCAATCGCTTCACAATGGCACTCCCAACAATCACACCGTCTGCGCCCCAGTCTTTAAGCTGCTTTGCTTGAGCAGGCTCCGATACACCAAAGCCAACGCCTACAGGCTTATCTGTAGCCTTGTGAATATCGGCAATAAGGCCCTCTACCCTGGTTGCGATTTCTTGACGGACGCCGGTAACCCCTGTGACACTCACAAGATATACAAAGCCCTGAGAGCGGTGTGCGATCGCCTGAATCCGCTCATCGGTCGACGTTGGCGCTACTAGCAAAATCACCTCAATCCCTACCGCTTCAGCCAGCTTGAGCAAACTATCCATCTCTTCGAGCGGCAGATCGGGGACCAGTAGGCCACGTGCACCGGCTGCGTAGATGTCCTTTAAAAAGGTCTCAACGCCTCGATTCAAAATAGGGTTGTAGTAAGTAAACAGAACCAGCGGCGCAGATAGCTGAGGTGAGACCTCTGCTACTAGCTCAATCACATCTTCTAAAGTGACCCCTCGCTTCAGCGCCCTAGTCGCCGCCGCCTGAATCGTTGGGCCGTCAGCCAGTGGGTCGGAATAAGGAATGCCCAACTCTATGATATCCGCGCCGTTTTGGTCTAGCACCTGTAGCGCTTTAGCCGTCGTTGCTAGATCCGGGTCTCCAGCAGTAATAAAAGGAATGAGCGCGCATTCGTTGCGATCGCGCAGTTCATCAAATCGTGCTTTGACAGATATCATGGGCCCTTGAGTGGAGTGGGTGCTTTGTCACTGGTTTCTTCTTTACGCGCTAGCCGCTCCTGTTCAACTTCAGCTTGCAGCTGCGCAATCTCTTCCGGGCTCATCTCTTCTAGCCGCTTTTCCAAAACCGCATCTTCATAGTCTTCAAGCTGCTGATAATAGGTCATGTTTTTACCCAGCGCTCTAGCAACATAGGTTGCCGTCCAGCCCAGTAAGCCTGCCACAAAAATCACCTGACTCCAAATGCCAGCCGACAGCCCATCCAAGCCAGCTAGGCTGAACGCGACATAGATCAGTCCGCCTGCAACAAAAGTGCCAGCGCCAATACCAATAACATCAATTCTTCTCATCAATTCTTCTTGTTGAGGCTACACTTCACGCCGATAAGGCCGGAAGTTGAGGAAGGGGCTTAGCACCAGGCAGCCAGGGAAAAATACCAAAATCAACCCATAGATAAGCAGCCGCTCTATAGAGCCCGCCGACGTTTGCCTTGCTTTGAGATAAAACATCAGCGCCGCTGGAATGACAGCTAAATAGGCGACTGCCAGCGCACCGTACAGGCCAATCACTGTGAGTGTAGATGTTTCAATGTTGGGAAATGTCATCTTTGAGATCTGATCCTTCCAAGCGCCACGACGGTTACCTGCCACTATTTAGAGCTGGTAGCTGCATACTCAACAGCCAATATATATAGTAGACCTATATGCGGACCGCAAGAGCGCGATTCAAAACGGCTCTTCCTAGCCTATCTTTTCCGCTGAACTTTTTCGGACGATCTCCTCAAAATGGTTGCATCCAGACACACTTGGTGGTGGAATAGACATCTGTAAAGCCGAATGCAAGTGTCCGACTGCTGAGCTGAGCTTACAGAAACATCCAGTTGGGAACCCAAAAGAACCCTTCAAGGGGGCGTGGCGGAATGGTAGACGCTGCGGATTTAAAATCCGTTGACTGTAAAAGTCGTGAGGGTTCAAGTCCCTCCGCCCCCATATTTACGTTCAGAAGCGTCATAAAGAACAGTCAATTCCAACAGTTGCGCTGCAAACGGCAGAATGCTGAGATAAACCGAGAATATCAAGATAAATAGCAGCGAAAACCGCAAGATAGAATTTTTACCAGTGGCAACGGGCAGTCTAGAGGTAATCTAAATTGCCTTTGTATTGCGATGGTTGTAGACAGGACGTCCAAAAGCTCAGACCAAGATTCGAGCCTTGATCAGCGCAATCGCGAAAAGCCTCTAGAATTTCACATAGCCCAGCAGCAAATCTACGACGATCTGCTAGAAGCCGTCAGGCACTCGCCGCCAGTTGAGGCCCTGGCCCACTTCGAGGCACTATTTTTTGGCAGCAGCCGTTCGCAAGATGCAGACGTATCGCCGTTTCTATACCGAATCCTATTTGCTGACGACGAGCAGGAATTTTGCAACACGCTTAAGCGGGCCTGCTACATCCTGGTCAACAACTGGGATTTGGCCCGCGATGGCAATACGGTGCATGCCCTTCTCTCTCTCTTTCAGCAGTCCTCACTCAGGAGAGCTACTTTCTCTCCTAGCCTCAAGCGCCTGCGGCAGTGGCTGCTAAACTTTGCTGAGAGTCAGGATTTTGAAGACCTTCGGCTGTTTGCCAGTCAGCGCCTTAGCATCAACCAGCCTGACAGCTGGAGCAATCGCTATGTAACCTATCAGCTGACTGCCCAGTATGTCGATGGGTCGAACTCTCTGGAGCAGCGTGAGGCGGCTCGTAGCCTGTCACGTCAGCTCAAAAACAAGTTCAAGCATGACTTGGCTATGTATACGGCCTTTTCTCAAAGCTCTTCTCAGCTAAACCACAGATACATCAATCCAACGGTGCTTGGCGATGAGGTGCTAAGACTCATCAAGGCAATACTCGTGCGTCGCGGGCAGTACAGCTATCGCAACGTAGCGCGTATTTTTCAGCAGCAAACGTTTGAAGCGCCCTACGCCAGCTATAAACAAAGCTTGATAGAGTACCTTTGCTTTTCTATCTCTCAGCCAGAATTTGTCAGCACTATAGAAGCTTACCTCGGTGAGAAGCTACCCCAGCTATATGCAACTCATGACAAAGACCCGGTTGATCCTTCTTTGAACTTGCGGACCTGCAACCGCCTGATCGATATTTTGACGACTGAAGACGAGCATCATCCATCTAAGCTGTTCGTTCGGCTGATGGCTCAGGGAAATCCGCTGAACCTGGTGGTGGTCCTGCTTAAAGTTGTGCTAATTTCTCCTAACTCGCAGCTGTATCTAGAAGCGCGGCTGGCCAATTTAATTGGCTATTACAAGCATTTTATGGAAGCTGAATGTCGGAGTGTTGTTCAGTTCTTAGAGATTTGCGGGGTGACGTTCGCTATCTATAGCGACAATGTGGAATATAACCTGGTGAAGGTGCCTTCTCGGGTAACGCGCGAGGCGTCGACCGTGATTCAAGAGGGCGTAGGGGACGGTCTGGAAGACTTGGAAGATTTTCGGATCTTTTCTCGGAGTTTTAGAGCGGCGCAGAAGCGGGCGAAGCTGGCATGGGCGAAGCGGAAAGCGACGTGATTTCTAAAGCGGCTTTCATTGCGGTCTGGTGAACCTGCTTCCAGGGGATATTTTGCGATCGCGCCACCCTAGCGCAGTCTTCATACTCAGGTTGAACATTTAGCACGCGGCCATTTTCAGGGCTGCGTGCTACTTTTACAGGAATTTCGCCGTAGGGCGTAGAGACGCTGACCATCTCGCGAGCGAGTACAGATCTAGTTTGCTGAGTGCGGCGAATGCCAAGCGTAGTGCTTTCACGAAAAATGAGCGCTTCACAGTCAGCGGCGATCGCGTCTTCGCAGATCACGGTGAGCAGTGTGCCCAGTCGATTTTTCTTCATGGCAACGGCCTGACTGTATACGTCGAGCGCACCGAGGGTGAAGAGCTGCTCGAAGAGGTAGCCAATGGACTGGGGGGAGGCGTCGTCGATTTGGGTTTGGAGCTGGGTGAGGGGTTGGGGGGTTGGGGGGTTGGGAGTAGGGGATGGGGGGTGTTGGTGGGAGTGAGTGGTTTGGTGAGAGTGGGAATGGGAGGGAGAGGTGCCGAGCCAGAGGCGGAGGATGTTGGGGAGGGGGAGGTTACGGCCGCCTGCGCCGAGGCCGATTTTGGTGAGGGTGAAGGTAGGAGGTGGGCCGAAGGTGGTGGCTAGGGTGGTGGCGATCGCGCAGCCGGTGGGTGTTACTAGTTCTCTAGGGATGCCGTTGCTGTAGACCGGGACGTTTGCCGCCGCTAGCATAGCTAATACGGCAGGGGCTGGAACCGGCAGCAGGCCGTGGTCGCAGCGAACGGTGCCGCTGCCGGTTGGCAGCGGCGAGCAAATGAGTTTGTCAATGTTTAGCCAGTCGAGGCCTAGGCAGGTGCCGACAATGTCGACGATGGCGTCGGTGGCACCGACTTCGTGAAAGTGCACTTGCTCGGGGGGAATGCCGTGAACGGTGGCTTCGGCTGTGGCGAGTGTGTGAAACGTTGCTAGGCTCCACTGCTCCACTCGCTTAGGTAGGTTGGCCTGCTGAATCATCGCCTCGATTTCAGGGAGTCGCCGACTCGCTACATGATGGCCGTGATTGGCATCATGGCTATGCGTGTGGTCGTGTTCGTGATCGTGGTCGTTGATCTGGTTTTGCTGTGGCTTGTGAGTATGGATGTGCGAGGCTTTAAGCAGATCTACGTGTACTTTGGTGGCTGCCTGCTGGTTGCGCTGTACGGATTCGGCTCGCAGCTGAAATTCTTTGCTGATGCCTAGCTTTGCAAGCTGCTCTATCAAATAGGTGAGCGGCACGCCTGCGTGGACGAGTGCGCCTAAGCACATATCTCCCGCAATGCCGGTCGGACATTCTAAGTAGGCCAATGTTTTTACGGGCATGGTCGATTCTTTGGACGGTGAATATCTTTACGCATCTTCTTTACGTATCTAAATAGGAGAGAATAACAAAAGCAATAACCCCTGAACTTAGTCATGGCAACGACTTACAAGATCCATCCTAAAACGCCCCAGCCTCGAAAAATAGCTGCGGTGCGTGATGCGCTGCGCCAAGGAGCGATTATGCTGTATCCCACCGATACGGTGTATGCCATCGGCTGCGATCTTAACGCTAAGTCGGCTTTGAAGAAGGTACGTCAGCTCAAACAGCTTTCAAACGACAAGCCGCTGACGTTTTTGTGTGCGTCGCTTTCTAATATTGCCGACTACGCCCATGTCAGCGATCCGGCCTTTCGCCTGATGAAGCACCTGATTCCTGGGCCATACACCTTTTTGCTTCCGGCGACTAAGGCAGTGCCCAAGCTGGTGATGAACCCAAGACGGAAAACAACTGGCATTCGCGTACCAGACCATACGCTGTGCCTGTCGTTAATTGAGGCACTGGGGAACCCTGTAATTTCGACATCTGCTTTATCAGCTGCTCGTAATTCTACCGAAGACGATACAGAAGCTTTACCAAAGGTTGAGCTGTTTGACCGGATGGAGAAGCTTGTGGACGTAATTGTAGACAGTGATGCTGATCTGAGGTATCAAGTATCCACAATTTTAGATATGACGGGTAACACTCCGACGGTGACTCGTCAGGGCCAAGGATGGCGCGAAGCCATGGACTGGGGCGCAGAGCTGCCGTAAAAGCAGCTAGCGAGCTGGGACGCTCCTCGCAACTGTCACAGCGGGCCCTGACCCCTCATCTCTTTTGTCTGTCTGTGCCTCAGAACGCTGAACACCCTGCCAGACAAAGCACATAGGTTCATCTATGAAACCCTTCGTTCAGACCCGTCTTGTATGTGACAGTTGCTATGTGACAGTTGATTGGGATACTGCCACACCGATTCTTAAGAGTTGGATTCATATTTCCTAAAGTGAAACAGTCGATACCGGTAAACGTGTTGATTTTGTTGGGTTTAGCTGATTAGCCGATCTTTCTTTTAGATCTTCTCGTCTTGAACCTTCTTCGATAGCACTGAGCTGGCCTCCTATTAATACCTGGCGATGAAGTCACTTCATCTCTATATAAAACCCGACTCACATCACTTCAGAATTATGAGTTCATCTACTATGCGCCACCTAGAATCCGATAGCTCGCAGCCTTGTGTTGCTTTTTATACTACTGACTCCAATATTGCAAATCCGGAAGGCAAAGAAGATGTCAAATCTTCAGCGTCTGCGATCGCTGATTCTGTTAAAGATCCGGTTAAAGAAGTCATTAGCAGCAGTACGCCTGCTTTAGCTGATGGCGATGAGCAGACGCTGTGCCCTGTAGATCAAAAGCTGATTGACTTTTTGATTGAGGAAATTAACGGCCAGATTACCACCAGCACTAAGGTGGTGAACGCGGTAGCTACTCGCCTGGCAATTGAGGTGACGCGCATCTGCCGCAAGAGCAAACGCATTCAGTCTTTGGGTGAGGTGAGTGCCTGGCAGCGATCGCTCTCACAAAACCGGGTCAAAAAATACGTTGACTATTACAAATTGGGCTCTCGCCATGGCCGCATTGAGCTGCACAGTCGGCTCAGTGCGATCGCCTATCGCTACATCGCCCCGGCCAGAACGCAGCTTGGCTTCCAGGGCCGCTGCACGCTGCTTGAAGACTTTTTGCAGGGCTTCTACATTGAAGTGCTCAAAGCCTTTCGCCGCGAAAACCACATGAGCGCCGACTACACCCCACGCTCTCGCCTAGAGCTTGCCGAGTACATGGCCTTTAGCGAGCACTATGGCAAACGCCGCATCTCCCTGCCCGGCTGCTACAACCAGCAGCTGCTGGTACTACGAGCCCAGGCCTTTGCGCGTCGGCTACCGGCAGAAACCTCTGTCGATATTGAGATGGCTGTCGACTCGCCCAAAGGCGACAATGACAGCTTCTTTCGCTCTCCGGCCATCGCCCAAATTCGCGAGAAGATGGTAGCTAATGCGACAGACCCTTCTGAGAGCGTGCTGCGCGAGCGCATCATCAGTGAGCTAGTAGCGTATCTAGAGGCGCAAGATCAGTCTGAATGTATTGACTACCTGGCTCTGCGCTTACAGGACATGCCAGCTTGCGAAATCGACGAAGTTTTAGGCCTGAGCTCTCGCCAGCGGGACTATCTCCAGCAGCGCTTTAAGTACCACGTCGAGAAGTTTTCCCAGTCTCACCGCTGGGAGCTGGTGCACCAGTGGCTGGGCGCAGATCTCGACAAAAACCTTGGCCTCTCGCCGCGTGAGTGGACGCTGTTTACCGCGCAGCTCACCGCCGACCAGGCTCAGCTTTTAGACCTTAAGCAGCAGCAGATGCAAGATCTGGAGAACGGTCCTTCTGATGTTGCGATCGCTAGGGCGCTAAACTGGACGCCCAAGCGCGTTAACCGCCGCTGGAGTAAGCTCATTGGCCAGGCATGGAAGGTGCGCAATCAGGCTAAACCAGTCTCCAAACCCGTCCCTAAAACCACTCTATCCTGAGCCCTTTCATGTGAGTCCTCTTAATTGGGCCCTGTTCTCTATGTGCTTTAAACTTACTAAAGAGCCTTTCCCTGCTACAGGGAAAGGCTCTTTAGAGAAAACCTGAAGAAAAAGCATTCAACGAGAAGCGGTAGAATTGTCTATACCGGCTGCTCTTCTAGCATCTCAGGCGGTGGTTCAAACTTATAGCCTACGCCGCGCACGGTTTGAATTAAGGTCGGCTGTGTGGTGTCTATCTCAATCTTCTTTCTAATTTGACCAATATGCACGTCGACTACCCGCTGGTCGCCCACATATTCGTAGTCCCAAACCTTTTGAATCAGCTCTGAGCGACGCCATACTCGGCCCGGATGACCCGCCAAGAAATGCAGCAGGTCAAACTCAAGCGCCGTTAGCGGTACGATGTTTCCAGCCAAAGTCACCTCACGGCGAATCGGATCAATCGAGAGCTTATTAAAGGTGAGGCACTGCTGCTCTGCAACGGTAACCGGGCGCTGACGCTTCAAAATAGCGCCCAAACGCACCTCTAGCTCACCTAGGCTAAACGGCTTCGTAATATAGTCGTCAGCGCCCGTATTGAAGCCCCGAATTTTATCGGCTTCATCGGTACGGCTAGTGAGCATAAGCACAAACACACCCGTCCGCGACTGCATCTCTTTACAGAGGTCGTAGCCGTTAGCATCTGGCAAGTTAACATCCAATATCACCAGATCAGGATTGAACTGTTCAAAAACGGTAAGAGCACTTTTTCCATCCTCAGCCGACTCCATTTGATAGTCTTGCTTGGCTAGAAAACGGTGAATGAGGTTACGGATGGCAGGTTCGTCATCAACCACAAGGATTTTGGCAGCGGCCATAGTTGAGAATCCGGGTACTAAATCAAATGAAAGCGAGCATTAGGCGTAAGCGTTAGGCGCTGGGCAGTAATATAAGAAGTAGCTGCCTTACTTATTTCTCAATAATTCGGCGGCTTCAGAGCGGTTTTCTCTGAAAGGTTTAATAGGGTACTTACAATAATGCATCCATACCTTAGCAAAAAAACATCTTTTACTGGTGTAACTTACCGCAAATAGCGCTATGTAATGAAGTACGACGCTCACAAAGTGTAGACATATTTGCTTTATGGTGGCTATTGCTACATTCTCGGACGCAGGCATACGCGGATATAGGCATCCGAAATACAGATTTCTCTTTTGCCATTTGCCGGGTTAAAGTATCAAATTTTTAAAAGACTTCATCTATAGTCGTATTCGTTTAGGTCGTTCCCCAGTTAGACTAGAAGTAGGTGTATTTATTGTGACCAGAGATTTTTGTACTGGTCCTCACGCTGGCTTTTACAGCGCCAGCTTCTGTAACGAGGGTTGGTTGTGTGTTGATATTGCGTCTTAGGTTTGGGTTTATAGACTTGGTCGATTCGGAGGTTGATGCATGAGCGAACAGAACGTTCACTACGAAACGTTGGGGCTAACGGAGGCCTCTTCATTTGAAGAAGTGCAGTCTGCACGGATGCGGCTAGCAGCAGACTACGAAGACAATCCTCAAAAGAAAGAGGGGATAGAAGCCGCTTACGACGCTATTTTAATGGAACGGCTGCGTCTTCGTCAGGAGGGCAAAATCAAGGTGCCTGACCGAATTCGATTTGCTGAGAAGCAGTCCAGGCCAAAGGCCTCCTCACCGGTTGGCAGCTTTACAGACAACATTGGTTCGCAGTGGTTTTCTGAGCTGCTCGATCAACCTGAAAGCAGCAGTGAGCTGCTGTGGCCTTCGGTGATATTTGCCGGGCTAATTGTGCTGAGCTGGGTGCTGAAGTCAGCTAGCGCGGTTGGGGCTTCGTTCGCGCTGGCACTGGGTATGATGAGCGCTGTCTACTTTCTCAATCAAAAGACGCGTAAGTTTTGGCGTTCGTCTGGGCTAGCTGCGATTGGTCTTGTGGTGGGCCTGACGCTGGGCATTATTATCGTTGAGATACTGGGCGCTCAAGGCACTACCCTGCCAGATGAGCAGGTTGCCTCACTGTCTACGTCGATCACGCTGGCAGTATTGTGGTTTGCCACGAGCTTCTTACGCTAGGCTGCCTCTTTCCATTTGCGATCGCTCAATTGCTTCAAACAGGGCCTGAAAGTTGCCCTCGCCGAAGCCTTGAGCGATTTTTGTTTGGCCGTTCTCTCGGTAGTTGCTGCGCTCAATTACCTCAAAGAAGAAGGTAGGCTCAGCAAAAATGGGCTGAGTGAACGTCTGTAGAAGCATGCCCCGCTCGCCGCTCTGGTCCCAGTCGATCAGAAGCTGCTGCTGACGAATGGCTGAGAGATTGTAGAGCGGACGGTCTAACCGTTCTTGCAGATCTTCGTAGTAGGTGGAGGGGACGCTAAGCAGCTGGAGTCCCTGGTTTCTGAAGTGGGCGATCGCATCGACTGCGTTGGGCGATCGCAACGCAACGTGCTGCACTCCCGCGCCCCGGTTGTGGTGCAAAAACTCTTGAATTTGCGAATTTTCTGAGCTAGGTTCATTAATCGGCAGCTGAAGCGTTCCCTCCGGGTGCACCAGTACCTGACTGCATAGGCCTGAGTTCGCCGTATTGATTTCAAATGACTGGCCGAGCTCTAGGCCAAATACATGCTGATACCAGCGGACGGCGGCTGAGAGCTCACCGTGCGGCACATTGATAACCACATGATCGACCTGTGAAAGTAGGGCGGGTAAGTCAGCGATTTGCGATGTAGAAGTTTGCTGGTGATGGGCTGATGATCCTGCTAAAGCCTTTGCCTGATGGGCCTGTACCCAGTCGGCTGAGACTTCAACTAGGGTATGACGCAGGTGGGCCCAACCCTGCAACTGGCACTGACGCTGACCAGAAGGCAGCGTGCTCACTGGCTCTAGCAGTGTTGCACCGTTGCGCTGAGATACGGCTAGCGCAACGTCGAAGCGGTCAGTGGCAAAGGCGATATCGACCAGCCCAGCGGGATGCTGCTGTAAGTAGTGGGCAACCTGAGAAGACTGTTCTGGGGCTGAGAGTCGAATCTCTATATTGCCCTGGCTCAGCACACGGGGTTCGCTGCTGGGCACGCGCTGAGTAGCCGGTACTTTGGTGACAGCGCGAAAGCCTAGCTTGTGGCAAAACCACGCTTCCCAGAAAGCAGCGTCTTTTATATAGAAGTGCAAGTGATGAAAATACATGCCTCGATCCTAATAGGTTGCGTCAGAGAATGACGACGTTTGAGAAAAATTGCATTTGATTTCATCTGTTGAGATAATAGCGACGAAAATTGATTAAGGAATGTTTAGATGAACAGCCCAGGTTTTTTTGATAAGCACCTCTGGATTCTGAGTCGTCTAGCAGCTCTCAATCGTTTCGGGGCTCTCATTAGTCTGGGTGTGGTGCTATGTTCTTCTGCTAGCGCCGTTGCCGAGACAATGCGCGTGAGCTGGTACGGTCCTGGATTTGATGGAGGCTACACCGCAAGTGGTGAAATTTTCAGCCGCTACGCCCATACGGGAGCTCATCCTGAGTGGCCCTTTGGTACGGTTGTACGGCTTACAAACTTTGAGACGGGCGATCGCGTCACCATTAGAATCAATGACCGCTCTGGTGGTGCGCTTGATATTTCTGAACAGGCTGCCCGTGATTTGGGTACTTACAGCACAGGAATTGCCTCTGTCAATGTAGAAATTTTACAATGGGGGGAATAAGACGCCTTTAACCTGCCGTTTCTAGAACCAGCACGAAAATCGTCACTACTCCGCTGATTCTACGCCTTAGACAATAGACTTCAACAACCATTTAATAACAGAGCGCTGTCACAACAGATCACCCAACGCTTCAACAGATTTTCTATCCTTTCACTGCCTGATACGATCGTCTTCTAGGCCTTTTCAGTTCTAGGTTCTTTTCACCTCCCCAGTTCACTTTTCTCATAGAGCATTCTTTTATAGGTTACTAGCAGGTCACTATGGTTCAACGCATCACCATTAGTGCTAACCAGCTAGAAGAAGACCAAATTCAGCTAGCCGCCGAGCAAAGTCACTATTTGCGAAGGGTGTTACGTCTGAGCGTGGGCGATCGCTTCATTGCCCAAGATGGTTTTGGCTCGCAGTGGCTTGCTGCTATAGCCGAAGCGCCAAATCAGGCCCACATTCTTGAGAGACTGACCAATCCTGAGCAAACCCTCTCAACCGCACCCCTTCGTCTAGTAGCGGCCTTGCCAAAGGGCAATAGTTTTGATCAGGTCGTGCGTCAGGCGACAGAGCTAGGCGTGACTCATATCTATCCTGTGATTAGCGATCGCACTCTCCTCAAGCCCAAAGGCAGCAGGCTAGAGCGGTGGCAGAGGATTGCCCAAGAAGCCTCAGAGCAAAGCGAGCGCATTACCGTTCCAGAAATTTCCTTACCAGTTACATTCAGTGCGTGCTTAGCGCAAGCAGAGTGGAACGGTCTCCGCTACATTTGCGCGGCCCGTCAAAATAGTCCACATCTATTAGCAAGAGTGCAGAATGACTTAACTTCAGGAGATTTGTTGGATGTCACTTTGATGGTGGGACCAGAAGGCGGGTGGACCCCCGACGAAATTACGGTTGCCATACACAAGAGTTATGAAGTTGTTTCTCTAGGCTCTGTAATTCTACGGTCGGTAACGGCCTCTATCACCGCACTATCGCTAGTTGTCGCAGCCAGAGAACTATTGATATAGCTTGATTTCATGGTGGAAGCTCGGATGGCCAAACCGATTTCCCTTGTTTAAGCTGTGAGTATCCAGTAGCACATAGATTCTCTTTTGCTCGGATACTTTAGAGCTATCTCAGGTCAAATCTAATAATCAAAATGGCTAAATCATCGGACCCTGTTTTTTCTGGTTTTCACGCGCTTTCTGAGCCCATCCGCATTCAGGTTATCGAGCTTTTACAGGAAGGAGAGTTCTGTGTCGGCGATATGTGCGAACGACTTAGCATCGCTCAATCCAAACTCTCCTTTCATCTCAAAACACTCAAAGAAGCTGGCCTGGTAACCGCGCGCCAGCAGGGGCGCTGGATGTACTACAGTCTCAACGCAGATCGCTTTCATGCCCTTGAAGGCTATCTCAGCGGCTACGGCGACTAACGCTCACTGCGGTGTTCGTATAGCGCTGCTACGCTCGTTTGTTTTACTCGCTCTCATATAGTTCTTTCTCCTGAGCGAGTTCTTGCTCAACAGATATCTCAAAAAAAAGACAACCTCTGTCTTCACGCTCAAGCGGTGACATCGGTCATCTTTAATAGATAAGTCGCAACAGACAAGTTGCCTGTCCTACATTCTTTGCATTCTTGCAGTAGTGTAGGCATTTTTTTGCTGGCTGAACTTAGGCTCTACTGATTCATAAGTCCCAAGATTTGTGAGGTCACAGCCAGGCTCTCTTCAAACAGAACGTCTTCTCCCCAGCTCTGTAGCTGCTGTCCTAGCAAAAGGTCAGAGCGTTGGTCAGACAAAGAGGTCACTTCTTCTACCAGGCTGCTTTGCGCGCTGCCGCCGGACTCCATTCTCATGCAGCCTGCGGTTTCAGAACATAAAATAGTGTTGCAGTTTGCCTCGTGGTTGGTTGACTCTAGCCGCACGCCTGTAAGGTCACCTAGCACTTCTCCCTGGTTGGCCACGGGAATAGCCGCAAGCTCAGCTTCAATCTGCCGACCACTCTCATTGGTAAAGCAGATACGCTTCAGGTCGTAGTCGCCACCTTCGTTTTTGTATTCTGTGGGCTGCCAGTTCAGTCGACTCGCTAACCAGCCGAGGAACATGAACGCCTGAGCCGGATTTCCCTTCTCATAGTCGATGCCTATTCGGTCTACTTCTGTAATAGCCATTCTTCGCTCAGGCGGATCAAAAGCTTCTGCGGTGAGTTCTTGCCAGGGGGCGAGCCGATACCAGTTAAGATCGGCCGTATTGGTGTGCTCATCTAGCAGATTTTGAATTTTGACAATTTCTGACTCGGCGTCGCCGTAGTAGCTGGAGTCGAGAATGAGACAGCTGCTGATGAGTGCCAGCTTCTGGAACAGGATTTGCTCTGGGTTTGGCGTGGCTTTCCACCACACAAACTTAGGCAAATCGGAAACAACAAGCGAGTTCACCAGATCGCCAACGCGCTCTAGCGCTTCTTTGGTGCCTCTGAGCGTAATGTACTCACAGCACACTAGGTTGCTGCTCTGGCTTTTTTGCACAGGGCAGTAGGCCGATACTTGCGCACTTACACCCTCGTCTTCACCAAAGGTAGGGCACAGTGTGATGACCCGACAGGGATTTTGGGCGGCGAGCGCGCCGCTGAAGTTAAAGCCGCGAATGTCTTCGTTTTTGAACTGCTGCTGATTGACTGGGCGCGATCGCACTTCCTTTCTCAGCATCGACAGCGTCTCAGGATCTACCCGGCCTGTCATCCTCAGTCCATACCCTTTCTGGGCTTCCAAGATCGCCTCGCGGGTCAGCGGTCCGTGGGAGCCGTCAATCGTTCCTCGGTAAAAGTCAAGATTGGCCAGCAGCTGCTGAAATTCTTCAGGCTCATAGATCACAATGGTGAAGGTGGTCGCTCTAGTGGCCACTGGCGCGGTGCCACCATCGTCTTGAGTCTGCCAAATATTACGCAGCTCAGCTTCGATTTCATCTAGCGAAATATCTTTGGGTTTTTGAAGCGCAAGGATAGAAGTAGCCATCTTGGGTATGTAGTAAGAAGGTAAGAATGGAGTAAGCCAAAAGGCCCAGTAAATCTTTTGAAGCGAGCTTTCTTAGTTATCAGCTGTTGAAAACGCCGTTTATAGGCGTCTCCAGCGCCGGTTGGTCCGGTTTAGCAGCAGTTCGGCCTCGATAGGGCCCCAGGTACCGGCCTCATACATCGGAATGCTATCAGGCGGTGCTGGCGCGTCCCATACTTCGAGCAGCGGCGTTAGCACACGCCAGGACTGTTCTACTTCGTCACCTAGGGTAAACAGGGTTTGGTCTCCTAGCATGGCGTCTACCAGGAGACGGCTGTAAGCATCTGTACTGGGCTTGCCAAAGGCCGCATCGTAGCGAAAATCCATCTCAACCGAGCGAGTTCGCAGAGAAGAGCCAGGTGTTTTTACCTCAAACCGCATAGCAACACCTTCGTTTGGCTGAATACGCAGCGCCAAAATGTTGTCGTTCATCTGCTTTGCCGCAGATTGGAACATCAAGTGCGGCACAGCTTTGAAGTGAATAGAGATTTCAGAAACTTTCTTAGGCAAACGCTTACCGGTTCGCAGGTAAAAGGGAACGCCCTGCCAGCGCCAGTTGTCGACGCGCAGTGCAAGCGCTGCGTAGGTATTATTGGTTGACTCTAGCGGCGCGTCTTCTTCGCTGCGATAGTCTTTCACCTCCTGCCCATTCATCCAGCCTGAAGAATACTGCCCACGCACCGCGCACTGAGAGAGCTCTTCGCTCTCGAGCCGAGTCGCCTGCAACACTTTCACCTTCTCATTGCGAATACTGTTGGCATCTAGCGAGTTCGGCGTTTCCATCGCTGTGAGGCAAAAGAGCTGCATTAGGTGGTTTTGCACCATGTCGCGGATTGCGCCTGCGGTTTCGTAGTAACCTGCTCGCCCTTCTAGGCCAACTGTTTCAGCCACAGTAATCTGCACGTGGTCTACAAACTGACGGTTCCAGAGCGGTTCAAAAATCGCGTTGGCAAAGCGGAAAACCAACAGGTTCTGAACGGTCTCTTTTCCTAGATAGTGGTCAATCCGATAGATTTGATCTTCACTGCAGACATTTCTCACCCTGTAGTTAAGCGCTTGCGCAGAGGCTAAGTCTCGTCCGAAGGGTTTTTCAATGACAAGTCGATGCTTACTAGAGTCAGCTAACATGCCTGCTTTACCAAGCTGTTCGGCGGCTTCACCAAAGAATCGAGGCGCTACCGACAGGTAAAAGGTGCGGTTGCCCTGCGTGTTTCTCTTTTCATCTAGCTCGGCTAAAAATTGCTTGAGCCGCAAATAGTCTTCTGGCTTGTCGATGTTGCCAGGACAGTAAAACAGCCCCTGAGCAAACTGGTCCCAAAGCGCCTGATTGCTGGCGTCGATTCCACCGCCAAACTCCTGCACCCCTTTTTCCATATGCTCACGAAAATATTCGTGGCTCCACTCTCGGCGCGCGACGCCAACAATGGTGAGTTCTGGTGGCAAACGGCGCTCCTGACGCATCTGAAACAGGGCCGGAACTAGCTTGCGCTGGGTTAGGTCTCCAGAAGCGCCGAAGATGATAAGAATCTGCGGCGCTGGAATCTTGTCGTGTTGAAGGCCGACGCGGAGTGGGTTTTCGAGAAGAGAGACCATAGCGAGGGAGAAGGGCTTATATGAACGGGCTCGTGGGTATGGAGAATAGCGAAAAGATGCGGTGCGGTACTTGCTGTTGTGGATGATAGCGCACGGTGAATAATCACGCACATACAGGGGCTACCGAATTACGTTTGCTCTGTATTAAATTTGCTTTATGACGCGCCGGAGGACGCACTAGAGACAGCAGGCGGTTTGTCTAGCGCCCGTTCTTGAATGAATGACTCCACGAGCGCGACATCTTCGCTACTGCCAATGATGAGCGGTGTCCGCGTGTGCAGTGCGTCTGGAACGACATCGAGTACGGCCTGCTTGCCCGTCGTCGCCTTACCGCCCGACTGCTCTGCCAAAAATGCCAATGGCGCAGACTCGTACAGCAGTCTGAGTTTGCCTTCTGGCTTCTTGAGCGTACCGGGGTAGAGAAAGACGCCGCCCTGCATGAGGATGCGGTGAAAGTCGCCTACAAGCGCGCCGCTGTAGCGCCCTGAGTAGCCTTCGTGCCGATGCATGTAGCGAATGTAGTCGCGGTAGTGTTCGTCCCACTGCCAGAAGTTGCCTTCGTTGACGCTGTAGTTGGAGCCGTGGGAGGGGATTTGAATGTTTTCGCTAGAGAGAATGAACTCACCCAGGCTAGGGTCTAACGTATAGGAATGAACGCCCCTGCCGATAGAAAATACCAGTACCGTGCTAGGGCCGTACAGGATATAGCCTGCGGCGACCTGGTCTCGGCCATCAGTCAATAGGTCTGAGCCGGTTCCGTCTTCGTCGTCTCCTTGCTGGCGGCGGATGGCGAAGATAGAGCCGACGTTGAGGTTGATATCGACGTTTGAGGAGCCGTCGATAGGGTCGTAGAGCAGCGTGTAGCGTGTGAGCGGACAGTTTTCTGGCATGTAGTAGATGTCTTCCATCTCTTCAGAGACAAGCCGACACACTAGGCCGCTCTGCTGAAGCACTGATAGGAAGACATCGTTGGCGTATACGTCCATTTTTTTGACCGATTCGCCCTGCACGTTTTGAGTGCCGGTAAAGCCCAGCGCATCTTCAACAAGACCGGCTCGGGTGAGGCGCTTGGATACGAGCTTGCCTGCGAACGCAATGCGGTTCATCAAGGAGCTGAGATCTTGCGCATCTGGGCCAAAGCTTTGCAGCTGCTTGAGAATGTGCTGTGAGAGCGTCATGCTGTCGCGACTGAGTGCGCCGCCCACTTTGGGCTGATACTTGTCTGCCATATTTTCCTTGCCGCCTACTTTTACCGCAGTGACACATGCGTTCTGTATAGGTTACATACTAAGAAAATCAGATAGGTTCTGAATTCAACCTTTAGACGAACTAAAGAAAGCTAGCTGTTTATATAGTTTTCTTAACGGGTGCTCTCATAAACTGCGTAGATTCTTCGGCTTAATCTCTAAGGTATTTAGGTTTCCAGCCTGGGATGGACTTCTGGGGCGATCGCGTAAATACCAGACAGTCAGCATCGACGTCTTTGGTAATCACAGAGCCCGCCCCAATGGTGACATCTTCGGCGATGGTGATGGGGGCGACAAGGCAGCTATTAGCGCCGGTTTTGGTGCGATCGCCCAACACCGTCTTATGCTTATTTTTGCCGTCATAGTTTACCGTGATGGTTCCGGCTCCCACATTCACCTGCTCACCTAGCTCCGCATCGCCGAGATAAGAAAGGTGCGCAGCATTGGTGTTATTGCCAACCGTCGACTTCTTCACTTCAACGAAATTACCAATCCGGCAGCCGCTACCAATAGCGGCTTTCCCTCGGATGTGCGCAAAAGGCCCAATGCGACCGTTTGCCGCCACTTCGCTATTGGTAATAACAGAATGCACCACCTTTGTATTCGGTCCAATTTTGCTGTTTTCAATCAGGCTACCGGGCCCAATATGGCAGCCCGCGCTGATAACAGACGTCCCGCGTAGATTCGTCTGAGGCTCAACAATCACATCAGGCTCAACGGTAACGGTCGCGTCAATGGTGATGCTCTCTGGATTGATCAGCGTAACGCCTGAAAGCAATAGATCGTCTTTAATCCGCTTTTGCATGACCGCTTCGGCTTCGGCTAGCTGCTTGCGGTTGTTAATCCCTGCAACCTCAGAGGTGGGGGCGTCCATTGCCATTACCGGAGAAAGATCTTTAATCACGTCCGTAAGGTAGTACTCTTGCTGATCGTTGTCAGCTTTGAGATGCGGCAGAATAGTCATTAGCGCTTCCCAGTTGAAGCAGTAGATGCCAGCGTTGATGCGGTTGTTAGCCTGCTGCTCTGCTGTACAGTCGCGGTGTTCGATAATCTCTGTGACGATGAGATTATCATCGCAGAAGACTCTGCCGTAGCCGGTAGGATCCTCCATCTGCGCGGTGAGAATGGTGGCGGCGTTGCCATTCTCGCTGTGAGTGGTCATCATTTGCTCAACGGTCTCGGGCTTGAGCAAGGGAACGTCGCCATTGAGGACAAGCAGGTTGCCTTTAAAGCCTTCTAGCGCCGGTATGACCTGCTGCACCGCGTGGCCCGTGCCGAGCTGCTCGGTTTGCTCGACGAATTCTAGATTGGAAATGGTGGAAAGTGTGGTCCTTACTTGGTCAGCGGCGTAGCCGACGATGGCAATTTTGCGCTCTGGGTTGACGAGCGCTGTGCTGGCGATGACGTTTTCAACGAGGGTGCGACCGCTGAGCCGGTGGAGTACCTTTGGCAGCGAAGAGCGCATGCGGGTGCCTTTGCCTGCGGCTAGAATTGCGATCGCTAATGAACTCGCCATAGTTTCCTTTGAATTGCTGATATGGGCTGTGTGTTGATAAATGGGTCCGGGCGCTGACGTACTAACCGGCAGGTACCATAGCAATACATTCAATCTCAACTAGCACATCTTTGGGCAGCCGAGCGACTTCTACACAGGCGCGAGCGGGTGCTTGCTCGTCGCCAAAGTGCTTGGCGTACACCTTATTCATTGCGACAAAATCGTTCATATCTTTAAGAAATACAGAGGTCTTCACGACCTGAGAAAGGTCTGAACCGGCCGCTTCAACGACAGCTATCAGGTTTTGAATTGATTTTTCTGTCTGTTCAGCAACGTCTGTACCCACGAGTTCTCCGGTCGTGGCATCTAGCGGGATTTGTCCGGCGACAAACAGTAAAGCACCGCTGGCAACAATGCCCTGATTGTAGGGGCCAACGGGAGCTGGGGCCTTGTCTGTTTGAATGATTTTGCGCACGTTTCTTCTCTGCTTCTTTGGTTTTGAGAGTGAGCTATAAAACTTGAGCGTCGCTCACGCAGACATATAGTAAGGGCTAGCGCGATTCTATGCAGCCTTTTGAACTGATTTGAACGCTAAGCTAGCCCTTTGACGCTAGCTTAGGTCGATGGCCATAGTAACGATACTGCCAGTAGTCTTGAAGAATTTGACCGTGATCAAAACACAGCGTTTGCGGCATTTCCCACGGGTTCACAACCGACAGGCTTTTGGCATCATCTTGAGCAATGGGCGCGCCCACTGCCGTTGCGATAAAAACAACACTTAGCGTGTGTTTTCTTTCGTCGCGCTTAGGATCGGAATATACGTAAAATTGCTCAACGAGCGCAACGTCTAAAGCGGTCTCTTCTTTAGCTTCGCGAACTGCTGCGGCCTCGACCGACTCGCCATAGTCAACAAATCCACCGGGTAGCGCCCATCCATACGGTAAATTTAAGCGTTCTATCAAAACGATGGGACGATGAGGACGGTCGGTCATTTCAATGATGAGATCGACGGTGGGCGCGGGATTGCGATACGTCATGGTTGTCTCGCTGTGCAAATCTTGCCATTCTCTCATTCTTTGCGCAATCGCCTCTTTATAGTCTTTTGCTGACTTTCTTTTTCCGGCTAATTAACGGGTTATTCCGAAATACGGATCTTGGCTTTAACAGCCCGTGATAAAGTCTGACCAATTTACCTAATTACCTATCCATGTCTTTTTCCAGAACTAGCGGTATTTTGCTTCACCCCACTTCGCTTCCAGGCCGTTTTGGAATTGGAGATATCGGCTATCAGTCGTACAAATTTGTGGATTTTTTAGCCGAGACTAAACAGCAGCTTTGGCAAATTTTGCCCTTGGGCCCTACCGGGCACGGCAACTCACCATATATGTCCTACTCCGCGATGGCGGGCAACCCTCTGTTGATTAGCCTAGAGAACGTACAGTCGCAAGGGCTGCTAGAAGAAGAGGAGCTCTCGCTAATTGAGAGCTTTCCGATTGACCGAGTGGACTACGACGCGGTAGGTGCATTTAAGCTGCCGCTGTTGCGCAAAGCTGCGGAGCGATTCAAAGACAATGCTAGCGAAGAGCTCCGCTCCGAGTTCAATCAGTTCCGCAAAGATCGATCAAGCTGGCTAGAAGACTATGGCCTGTTTATGGCGCTGCGAGATGCTAACGACCACCGCCCCTGGCCCGAATGGGAGTATGGCCTGACTCACCGTGACCCAGATGCACTTAACTTCGCACGGGTAGACCTGGCAGCGGATATCTTTTACCACGAGTACATGCAGTTTGAGTTCTTTCGCCAGTGGAACGACCTCAAACACTACGCAAATGAGAAGGGCATCCAGATTGTGGGCGACATGCCGATTTATGTGGCGCACAATAGCTCAGACGTATGGGCTTTTCCTGAAAAGTTCATGCTGAACCCGGAGACGATGAATCCCTCTCAGATGGCGGGTGTGCCCCCCGATTTCTTCAGTGCTGACGGGCAGCTGTGGGGCAACCCTACCTACAACTGGGTCAATGTGCAAAAAGAAGGCTATAGCTGGTGGCTGCTGCGCATTCAGTCCCTGCTAGATTTTGTGGACCTAATGCGTATCGATCACTTTCGCGGGTTTGAAGCTTTCTGGGCAGTACCTGAAGGGTCTCAAAACGCACTGTCTGGAGAGTGGATAGAAGCGCCTGGCTACGATTTTTTTGACACGGTAGAAGAAAAGCTAGGTAAGCTACCGTTTTTAGCAGAAGATTTGGGGTTGATCGATGACAAAGTTCATGCGCTGCGTGAGCACTATGGCTTCCCAGGAATGAAAATCCTCCAGTTTGCCTTTGGCTCTGACGACAAAAACCTGTACTTGCCACACAACATAGATCGCAATTTTGTGGTTTACACCGGTACTCACGACAACGACACAACGGTGGGCTGGTTTACCCAGGCAACTGAGTACGAGAAGCTGCGACTGGTGAACTATGTAGGTGCGTTTGAAGCTAGTTCGGTGCACTGGGCGATGATTCGCCTAGCGATGAGTTCAGTTGCTAACCAGGCTGTCATTCAGCTGCAAGACATTTTAGGGCTAGGTACGCAGTCGCGGATGAATACACCAGGCACCGGTCAGGGCAACTGGGAATGGCGCTATGTAGACGCTATGCTGACGCCGACGATTACCGGGCAGCTGCGGAATTTGACGGAGCTGTATGGCAGAGCGTCGTCAGAAGGATAACGCTTTTTCCGACCGAACCTGATAAACCGAACCTGATAAACTCACTCGCTTTGCTAGGGTATAGCTGAATAGCGCTTCGCGTTGGTTTTACTGGGAGATAAGAGTGAGCATGGCCGCAACTGACTTTAAAGATTACTACGCCATTTTGGGTGTGAGTAAGACGGCGGATGCTAGCGAAATTAAGAAAGCTTTCCGTAAGCTGGCGCGAAAGTATCACCCAGATGTGAATCCTGATAACAAAGCGGCTGAGGCTAAGTTCAAAGAGGTGAGCGAAGCCTATGAGGTGCTCTCTGATAAGGAGAAGCGCACGAAGTACGACCAGTACGGTCAGTACTGGCAGCAGGCGAGCCGGGCCGGAGGTGGTATGCCAACTGGTGCGCCGGGTGGGGCTACTGGCTTTGACTTTGGTGCGTACGGTAGCTTTGACGATTTTATCAACGAGCTGCTAGGCCGTATGGGAGGTGCTGGTGCCGGTCGCTCTCAGTCGTACAGCTACCAGCAGCGTCCTGGTAGTGCAGGCTTTAATACGGGTGGGTTTGGCAACAGCGGCTTTGGCTTCGATCCGCGCACGGCGAGTGGTGCAAGCAGCAGAGCCGCTGGTAGTGCCGCTTCGGGGCGGGGTCCGTTAGACCAAGATGCTGAGCTGAAGCTATCGATGTCTGAGGCCTTTCGGGGGGCGCAGAAGCGGTTTAGCATCGGCGGCGAATCGGTGACGGTGAGCATTCCGGCAGGTGTGAAAAAAGGAAGTAAGATTCGCTTGAAAGGAAAGGGTGCTCGCAATCCGCAAACGCAGGAGAGAGGCGATGTGTATCTTACGGTGTCGCTGATGCCGCACGGGTTCTTTAGCTTTGACGGTAGTAACTTGACGTGTGAGGTGCCAATTACGCCAGATGAAGCTGTGCTGGGCGCTAAGATTTCTGTGCCGACGCCTGACGGAAACGTGACGGTAAGCGTGCCTCCGGGTGTGAAGTCTGGTCAGTCACTGCGGCTGCGCGGTAAGGGATGGCCGAGTAAGAAGGGAGCTAGCCGCAGTGATTTGCTGGTGAAAGTGGTGATTACGCCGCCGAAAGCGCTGGGTGAAGAGGAGAAGGCGCTGTATGAGAAGATTCGAGACAGCCGGACGAGCGATCCAAGAAGTGCGATCATTAGCAATAAACTTTAGCTTTGGCCCGTCCGTTTTTCACTCCCTGTGAACGCTTCCTATATCTGTTCCCACATTACTTTAAGCCCGTCGGGCAAAAATCCTGCAATCTCTTTAATCCGCTCATCAGAAAGCTCTTCGCGTACGGTGGAAAAGACGGCGATGACGGCGGCTTCAGGTGTAACGTTTTTAGGAACGCCACCTTCTTGACGAACGCGACGTAGGAAGGTTTCGGTATCTACATTTAGCGGGGGACGGAGTTTTGACAGGGCGCTGACGATAGGGTTGTCATCTTGCCAAAGCTTGCTGATTTGCTCGTCATCTAGGTCGGCGGCGGTGCGTTCGGAGACGTCTGTGCTGAGCAGATCTCTAAGGGCACGAAACACGACGATAGTAATATCGCGAGCGTCGTAGATGTCAGGAATGTTAGATTTCTGCATGACTTTATCTAAGAAAGCCTTTTCGTTAGGGCTCATTTTTTTAGGCATTGTATGACACTCATTTTGCTATTGGTTTCGTGAGTATCATACTGCTATCTCTAGCCGTCAAACATTACGAGATACACCGCACTTTCTCCCCCTGTCATTACGCTCTCGTTTGTTGTTTGTGCCTGTGTGTGAACTGCGATCGCTATTTGCAACAGTTCTCAAACCTGTCTGCGTATATTCAGCATCCAAATGTTAGAGAAATTTTGCTGCTGAAGTGTAACGCTTTGTATTTTTCCTCTATTACTATTTTCAACGATAAAGCGTAAGACTTTCAGCAGGGTATTAGCATTGCTTGTATGAAAAGTTGCGAGAACAATACAACGCACCTACACCGCACTAGAAACGCAGTTCTAGAAAGGCATGCTGAACGCATCGCTTTTGCCAAGGACTAAGTCGCTATGAGCAACGTATTCGCACAACTCGTATTCGCACAAATAAGGAGCAAAGGTTTACAAACATGGTTTTTCCGCCGTGGTGGTCGATGTTGACTGCCCCGCCCACTCGCAAGCTGATGTTAGGGCTATTGCTATGTCTTTCGCTGTCTCTAGGCGGCTGTAGCCAACCTGACGAACCTGATGCCGCTACAGAGGCCGCTCCTGCCGGAGACAATACGGTTACCGTCTTAGGCGTTATTGTCGGTGACCAGCAGGCCAAGCTAGAAGCGGCGATCGCACCTTTTGAAGCAGAGACCGGTATTGACGTTATCTACGAGGGGACGGACGCTTTTTCTACTTTGCTGCCGGTGAGGGTAGATTCGGGTGATGCACCTGATATTGCGATGTTTCCTCAGCCAGGCTTGATGCGATCGCTCGCCGAAGAAGGCGCACTCGTGCCGGTAACCGAAGTCCTCACGCTCGAAGAGCTTCAGGCTTACTATCCCGACAGCTGGATAGATCTTTCGACCGTGAACGATGAAATTTACGGCATTTGGTATCGTTCAGCGGTCAAAAGCCTCGTATGGTACAACCCCAAAGAATTTGCGGCGCTTGGCTACGAACCGGCGCAAACCTGGGATGAACTAATTGCCCTAAGCGATCAAATTGTTGCAGACGGCGCTAATCCGTGGTGTCTGGGGTTGGAAAGCGGCAACGCCTCCGGCTGGCCAGGAACCGACTGGATAGAAGATATTTTACTGCACACGGCAGGCCCTGAGTTCTATGACAAATGGGTACAGCATGAAGTGCCGTTTAACGCGCCGGAAGTGCAGGCGGCCTTTGAGTACTTTGGCGAGATTGCGAAGACGCCTGGCTACCTTTACGGTGGTCCGACAGGTGCGCTCAGCATTCCATGGGGAGATTCTATCGCGGGTTTATTTACTGCTAAGAGAGACACCGATATCCCCGAATGCTACATGCAAAAGCAGGCTAATTTTATCAGCAGCTTTTTCCCTGAAGACGTGGTGATTGGAGAAGACGTCGACTTTTTCCCTACCCCTGTAATCAATCTCGAGTACGAAAATGCGCTGCTCGTCGCGGGCGATATTTTCTCTATGCTCAACGACACGCCCGAAGCGCGTCAGCTGATGGCATACTTGGCCACGCCTACACCGCATGAGATTTGGGCAGAGCTAGGTGGATTTCTTTCTGCGAACAAACAGGTCGATCTCGGCGTTTATCCAGATGATCTGAGCCGTAAGCAGGCAGAGCTGCTGACTACCGCTGAGGTCGTGCAGTTTGATGCTTCCGACTCTATGCCAGGTGCGGTTGGTACAGGCACTTTTTGGTCAGGCATGATGGATTTTGTGGCGGGCTCGTCGGCTGAAGCAGTGACCGATAAGATTGAGTTCTATTGGCCAGAAGAGAGATTTGAGGCGGCAACGAGCGATGCAGGTAAGCGTGATACGGATGAGAGCAGGGTAAGCCAGCTTGACGCTGACCAAGTAGGCGTGCAATTAGTGGATGTGCACTCAAATGTGCACCCGGGAGACGAACAGTGAGCGGCAATATCTCTTTAATTTTGAAGGCGCTACTGGCGATCTTTTTAGGTTCGTTTGGGGTGATTGGTCTTTTCTATGGTCTTAACATCCTGGTCGAAAAGGCTTTTCCTGAGCGCATCCGCATCAAGGTGCTGCCCTGGATTTACGTTGGGCCAGCGATATTGCTGCTAGGAGCTTATCTGGTCATTCCGACGCTGCGGACTTTTTATCTCAGCTTCTTTGGCCCTAGCTCCGATCGCTTTGTGGGACTGGGCAACTATATCTTTGTGCTGACAGCTCCCGATACGCTGATCACCTTTCGCAATAACTTGCTGTGGCTGGTGTTGGTGACGGGCGTTAGCGTGTCTTTGGGGCTGATAATTGCGGTGCTAATAGACCGGGTGAAGTATGAGTCTGTTGCTAAGTCGCTGATTTTTCTGCCGATGGCGATCTCTTTTGTGGGCGCCAGCGTGATCTGGCGATTTATCTATGCCTACCGGCCTGCCGATGCTGAGCAAATTGGGGTGCTAAATGCGATCGCAACCGGGTTAGGCTTTGAGCCAGTAGGATGGCTGGTAAACCCGGCGATCAACAACTTTGCGCTGATCGCTATCATGATTTGGCTGCAAACGGGCTTTTGTATGGTGCTGCTTTCTTCAGCGGTGAAGGGCGTTCCGGCTGATGTACTAGAAGCGGCCAGAGTGGACGGAGCTAACGAAATTCAAATTTTTCGGCGCATTATTATGCCGATGATTATGCCGACGATTCTGGTGGTATCAACGACGGTGATCGTGCTGGTGCTAAAAGTGTTTGATATCGTCTTTGTGATGACCGGCGGTAACTTGGGCACCGATGTGATTGCCAGCCGCATGATTCGAGAAATGTTCAATTTTAGAAACTATGGGCGGGGAAGTGCGATCGCGGTAATTCTGCTGCTTGCGGTCATCCCTGTGATGGTGGCCAACATTCGCCGATTTCGTCAGCAGGAGCAAAACCGATGACCACAACTGCCCCCAAGCCCCATCTTCCGCCGAATGCCTCTGGCCCTAATTCTGGCCCTAATTCTGGGCCAAACTACGTCGCTAAGCGAAAAGAGCAGTCGCAGTTTGAGAAGTTTATGGCGAAAGCGCCTGTGCATGTGGCCGTTATTGCGATCGCCGCGCTCTGGACGTTGCCCACCTTTGGCCTGCTAGTCAGCTCTTTTCGCCCGCCCGATGCCCTGGTAAGCAGCGGCTGGTGGACAGTGTTTGCCAATCCGCTTGAGTTTACGCAGTTTACGCTGAGCAACTATCAGGATGTGCTAGCCGCTGGGATGGGTCAGGCCTTTTTGAACAGTTTGGTAATTTCGGTACCAGCGACGGTGATTCCGATTGCGATCGCCACTTTCGCTGCCTACGCGCTGGCCTGGATGGATTTTCCCGGTCGCCAGGCGATCTTCATCGTCACTGTTGGCCTGCTGGTTGTTCCACTCCAAATGACGCTAATTCCCATTCTCAGAGCCTACAGCGCGCTGGGCATTTCGGGTACGTTTCTCGCGGTGTGGTTAGCTCACGCGGCCTATGGCCTGCCGCTAGGCGTGTACCTGCTGCGCAACTACATTGGCGCGCTGCCAAGAGACCTGATTGAAGCGGC
Organism: uncultured cyanobacterium; assembly: GCA_963836895.1. Taxonomy (GTDB): domain Bacteria; phylum Cyanobacteriota; class Cyanobacteriia; order Phormidesmidales; family Phormidesmidaceae; genus Phormidesmis. The sequence continues at coordinate 250,574 of CAWILA010000005.1, forward strand.
GGCTGTGGATGGCGCTTCTTATTTGAATGTGTTTATGCGTATTATTGTGCCGCTGAGTATGCCTGCGATCGCCTCTTTTGCCGTTTTCCAATTCCTCTGGGTGTGGAACGATCTGCTTGTGGCTCTTGTATACCTGGGCGGCAATCAAGAAGTTGCTCCCGTCACATTGGTTCTTAGAAACATCGTGGGCGACAGAGGCCAAGACTGGTTTCTCCTTACCTCTGGCGCGTTCATTTCTATGCTGGTGCCTATGGCCGTATTCTTTGCGCTCCAGCGCTACTTTGTGCGCGGTCTGCTTGCAGGTTCTGTCAAAGGCTAATCTTTACCCCTATAAATTCATGTCCAGCGTTGTTTTTGAAAAAGTAACCAAGCAATACGAGAATGGCTACGTTGCCGTCAAAGATCTCAACATTGAACTCGAAGATAGAGAGTTTCTGGTGCTGGTTGGTCCTTCTGGCTGTGGCAAAACAACCTCTTTGCGAATGCTGGCAGGCCTAGAAGACATTAGCAGCGGCAGCATTTATATCGACGGTCAGCGGGTGAACGATGTTACGCCAAAAGATCGCGACATTGCGATGGTGTTTCAGTCTTACGCGCTGTATCCTCACATGAGCGTAGCGGAGAATATGGGCTTTAGCCTCGACCTTAAACGTGTTCCCAAAAAAGAGATTCGCCAGCGAGTAGAAGCGGCGGCTAAGCAGCTTGGGATAGAACAACTTTTGGACAGAAAGCCGAAGCAGCTGTCGGGCGGACAGCGGCAAAGGGTGGCTCTAGGGAGAGCGATTGTGCGATCGCCTGCCGTTTTCTTGATGGACGAACCCCTGTCGAATTTAGATGCTAAGCTTCGCGTACAGGCCCGCGCTGAGCTTAGCGAGCTACACAAGAAGGTAGGCACGACCTTTGTCTATGTCACTCACGATCAGGCGGAAGCGATGACGATGGGTACTCGTATCGCGGTGATGAACGGAGGCATTTTGCAACAGATCGACACGCCTCAAAATGTGTACGAGCATCCCCAAAACATATTTGTAGCGGGCTTCCTAGGTAGTCCTTCGATGAACTTCTTTGATGCGAGGCTGCTGTCTAAAGGAGATGGGACCGAGTTGACAATTCAGACAGACGGGGGAATTGCGGTACCGATTCCGAGTGAGCGATTGGAGCGGTATCGGGAATTTAGCGATCGCGCCGTTGTCTTTGGCATTCGCCCTGAAGGGATCTACCATCCTCAGTATGTGCCTCCCGGTATCAGCCCGGTAAGCGTTTCAGCTACTGCTAGGCTCGTAGAGCTAATGGGCTACGAAGTGATTGTGTACTTCGCCCTAGCCGACGGATCAGAGTTTGTCGCCCGCCTAGATCCTAGAGCCAAAATCTCACCGGGTGAACAGCTCAATCTTCAGTTTGACCTCACTCGTTTTCACCTTTTTGACAAGGAAAGTGGACAAGTGATTTAACCGCACATTTCTTGACAAGTACGTTATCTAGCGCGATTTAGTCGTAGATGAGAGCGGTTAGCTGGTCGCGCCACTACTTTACTTCTTTCTTCTGTCGCTTCTCCTCGTACATGTTTTTATCCGCCTGTCGTAACAGTACAGGTAGCGTTGTGCCATCGGTAGGATAATAGGCCGCGCCAATACTAGCGCTCAAGGCTAGACGGTGGCCCATTAACAGGGCTTCTTGCTCAAGTAATTTTGAGAAACGAGTTCGCACCTCCAAAACTACCTTCTCATCTGCGTCGTACAGCAGCAATGCAAACTCATCCCCCCCTAGGCGCACCACCATATCGTCCTTGCGCACACTGCGCTGCAAGCACTTTGCAAAGTAGCGTAGTACCGCGTCGCCTACGTCATGACCATAGTTGTCGTTGATTGGCTTGAAATGATTGAGATCCACATACAGCAGCGCAATAGAATCGAGGTTGCCATCCGCAAATTCTGGCTGAAGTGAGAATATCTCTTTAGCTTTTAGTTCTAACTGTCTACGGTTGAACACTCCTGTTAGGCCATCGACATAGGCAAATTTCTCTAGCCGCGCCTGCTGTTGTTTTTCCAAGGTGACATCTCGCACAATAATGGCCCAGCCGACGCTGTTACCACGAGGACTGCGAAGCGATCGCGCCTTGATCTCTCTAAACGCCTCCCGCGCCAGATCGCTTTGTGGCTCAACTGATGTATCCAAGCTTATCGTTTCTGTCAGTTCGCCTGTGAGTGAAGTATCCAACTGCTTTATCAACCGATGGTAAGCGGGAAATACGCGAGCAAAAGGCTGACCAACCGCTTTGCAGATATCGGTGCGCCAAGGACTTTCCAGTAAAGCTGCTGGGTTCAAGTCAACAACCCGGTGCCGCGTATCTAGCAGGATGACAGCATCTGTCGTACAGAGGAAAACTGTCTTGTACGAGATAGGAGCAACATCTAAAAACTTGGCATCGAACAAATCAAAATAGACGATAATGGTTGCGAACCCAAATCCTATTGGAGTGACATCTAGCCCATATAGATGAACCCCTGCAATCAAATACAGCAGATTGAAGAAGAGTGGAAATATTGTCGTCCCCACCAGCACCAGCGTTTGCTTACGATGTAGTTTGGAGCCTGAAAAAAAAGCAATTAGCAGTGCGCAGTTGCTCACTATATAGAGTGCATAGCCATATGGAATTAGCACCCAGTCAAACCACCACCCGTGCGTGATAATCAGTTTTGGAAAAGGCTCCGACTGAAATTCAGTTGCCTGCCAAATCAAACCGTGCCAATGGTCGGTTAAGACTAATCCTAAACTCAGTAGCGGAACTATGCTTAACGCGTAGAGCACAGGTCGGCGAAGCCAACCATCTTGTTGCACATATTGCAGCGTAAATATCAGCCAAAGCACAGGTAGAGGTGCAATGCCAAAGTATTGAATTCTTCCGAAAAAAATCTGTAGCTGTGCGTTTGGAGAAATCTGCTCTAGCGTGCAAAAGAAGCACCAAATTAGAATGTCCCCTGAAAGTATCGCGAAGGTACGGGCTCCATTGCCCTCTCGACGCCGCCAGGCTTGAAGCATTAGAATCGCTGCGGCGCAGGCCGTAACCAGTGGCACAACGGCAATGAGTAAGTGAGGTGGCACGGCAACTTTATACTGACGAAATAGTAGATAGAAGATACTCTTTATGAGTAGAGTACCCTACGTTGCAAGGCTGGGATCACGTAGGGTTCTATTGTCTGTTCTATTTCAGTATGAAGTTCTTAAACGTGTTTTGGTAGATAATACCTTCTAGATAGCGATTAGCTACAACAATAGGTGCCTTCCTATGAGAAGGCACCTATTGTCTACCCGAACTTGTTTACCCAAGCTATGCACCGAACTAAGCTGGAAGGTCGCAGGCTAAGTCACAGGCTTCAGGCTTGAGTTCGCGTTCCATGAGCGACTCTACCGCTTCTTGGGGTGTAATGTTGCCTTCTAGTAGCCGATTCACCTGCCGAGAAATGGGAGCGGCAATGCCTTCTCGATTGGCGATCGCCATCAGCACATAGGCCGTATTCACCCCTTCTGCGGTGCTACCTAGTTCTTCGAGGATCTGCTCTAACGACTTGCCTTGTGCGAGGCCATAGCCTACGCGGTAGTTACGACTGAGGCTGCTGCTACAGGTGGCTAGCATGTCGCCGAGGCCGCTGAGTCCATAAAAGGTTTCTACTTCGGTTGCGCCTAGGTGCATACCGATACGGATGACTTCGGGCAGGGCTCTGGTAATGAGCGCTGATTTTGCATTGGTGCCAAGGCTAAGGCCATCGCACACGCCAACTGCGATCGCAATCACATTCTTCAGCGTCCCACCTAGCTCAGCGCCCAGCGGATCGCTACTGGTATACACCCGAAACTGCTCAGACGAAAAGACCTGTTGCATCGTTTCAGCAGCGAGCTGGTCGGTACTGGCAAGCACTGTCGCGCTGGGCAAACCTCGCTCAATCTCCTTAGAAAGATTGGGCCCTGAGAGAACAACAACCGGGTGAGAGGGAAACGCTTCGGAGAAAATTTGCGATGGTGTGCGAGTGGTTTTGGGATCGAGTCCCTTGGTTGCTGTTACCAAAATTGTATGCTTGGGCAGATTCAAGGCCTGTAGCTGTTCAGCAATGTCGGCAACTCCCTTCATGGAAATTGCCGAAAGAATAATATCCGCGCCAGCGACGGCATCGGCTAATGCCAATCCATTACGCCGCGACCAAATCGTAATATTGTGATCGTTCAGCTCGGCCAAACTTGCTAGCGCCGACCCCCAGGCTCCTGCGCCCAGCACGGTCATGTTTAAACATCTGCTAGAAGTCGTTGATGCGTTAGATAGATCGGTAGGTGCATTGGTGAGCGCAAGCATTGGGGAAAACTCCAAAACGAGAGGGAGATTGTTGTTTGTAGGCTGCGAAAGTGACAGTACCCTAAAAGAAGATAGTAAACTGCTCTTTGAGTACTCTTTGAAAACTGTTCTTAGAAACTACGCCGATAAAACCATAGCGGTGGAGATTGCAGTCGTACTGGCAGCTGTGCTGTTAGCGAACCGCCAATGATGGATCGGCCTGCTGTGCTTCTACTGTGAGCTGATAGTCAGGAATAGCATGGGTGCCAAGATACTGATGATAGGCCTGAATTTGGCGATCGCACACTTCCTCACTCCAGCCGCAGTGCTGACGCAGCGTATTGACAATACTAGAGAGCGAATCGCGCCCATAGTTCGCCCGGTGCGCCACCAGCAGCCGATGAAAACAAATGTCTACCAGCGTCTTGGCAAACTCGGTTTCCACCGCGTATACGACCTGCGCTTTAATATCTGGCAAGTTGGCCTGAAGGGGTTCTGCTAGCTCAGGCGATCGCTCCAGTAGGGCGAGCACATCCCAAGTACGCATCCCGTACAGGTGGAACAGATATTCGAGTGTCGAGAGAGGCACAGACCCTCTGTACTTTTCAGTGATATCTACCAGCGCTTGCAGCGAGAAGTTGACAGCGCCAGGCAACGGCTGATCTCTAGTGGGGCAGGGCGGAACAGGGCGGCCCAACCATTTGTAGGTAACATCAGTCAGCTCTTCGGCCACCTGCCGGTAGGTGGTAAGCTTACCGCCTACCAAAGACATCAGGTTGCGAATGCCGCCGTTCTCAGCTGGCGCGTGATTGTGCAGAACATGGCTGCGGGTAATGCTGCTGTTCTTTTGCCCTGGCCTTTCAGGTGCTGGCAGTGGGCGCACACCTGAATAGGTAAAGCGTATGTCCTCTCGGCTGAGCTGCGCCTGAGGCAGCACTCGGTTGGTTTCCTTGATCAGGTAGTCAACCTCTTCATCACTGGCTTTTACCTGGTCGAGATTGGCGGTGTAGCGCAGGTCCGTCGTGCCAATTAAATACTTACCTAGCCAAGGAATAATGAAATATGGGCGTCCGTCTACTTCAGCTTCTACATACAGTGCGCCATCGGTGGGTGCGCCTGGAAAGGGGTCAACGATAATATGGCTGCCCTTGGTTCCGCCCATAAGCGGACGGGGACTCAGCGGCTGCGGATGGCCATCTTGCCAGCCCCTTTCACAGACCTGATCGACCCAGGGCCCAGCCATGTTGAGCAGGAAAGAACCATCGGTCTGTAGCTCAACTTGTTCGCCACTAAGCTGATCTTTTAGAGTGACTTGGGTGATGCCTCCCCCTTCAGACGGCTGTAATAGCCGAGTGACACTGGTGTGGTTGAGCACAGTTGCCCCTGCGGCCTCTGCCGAAAGGACGTTTTCGATGCAGATTTGCTCTGCATATTCAATTTGGGCATCGAAGTACTGGGCTGCGCCGCTAAGGCGATCGCACTCCACCCCACGAAACAGCTGAGAAAAGGGCGCAGGGCGCAGCATCCGATGATTTGGCAACGTCTTATCAAAGCTCAGCACATCGTACAGAATCATCCCGAGTCGCACGATTTGCGGGCCGCGCTTGTTGCCTTTGTAGATTGGGATTGTCATCTGCAACGGCTGTATCATGTGCGGCGCATTGCGCAACAGCCGTTCGCGCTCCCTAAGTGACTCTCGTACCAGGTTGAACTCAAAATATTCTAGATACCGCAAACCGCCGTGGATTAGCCGAGAAGACCAGCCCACCGCGCCGCCAAAGTCGCCTTTGTCTACCAGCAGCGTCTTCAGCCCACGTAGGGCAGCATCTCTCGCGGTGCCTGCTCCGTTGATACCGCCACCGATAATGATCACATCGAAGGATTGTTCGGCTATATTCGCAAGCGTATTCATAGATGGTTAGAGAAAAAGAAAGAGAAAAGGGAGAGGAAAAGGACTAATCCGCAGCGCCAAGCAGCTCAGTAGCCCATCGGTCTACATCGTAGGCCTTAATCGCTTCGTACATACGGCCCATACGCTTAGAGCGCTCGTCGGGTTCCATAGCCAGCGCCTGGTCGATAGCTTTGTCCATGCTGCTGTCGGCATAAGGGTTGGTCAGTACCGCATCTGGTAGCTCTACGGCGGCCCCGGCAAATTCGGAGAAGACAAGAACACCGTCTTTTCCACCTTTGGCGACGACGTACTCTTTGCCCACCAGGTTCAGACCGTCTCTAAGCGGCGTGACCCAAACAATATCGGCAGCGGCATACAGTGCCAATATCTCCTCTAGCGGTAGCGCCGAAGTAAACAGCAAAATTGGTGTCCAGCTTAGCTTAGCGAATCGGCCATTGATTTTACCGACCAGGCGCTCAATTTCACTTTGCGCGGTCTTGTATATGCGCATACCAGTCGCGGGCTTAGCAACCGCGACCACAAAGTTTATCTTGCCCTGCATCTCAGGTCTGCGGGTGAGCAGTCGCTCGTAGCACAGCAGCATTTCCTTGGTGCCTTTCACGTAGTCTACGCGCCCGGCAGAGACGATGAGCTGACGCTCTCCTCCCATTTCCTCACGGATTTCGGCAATGCGCTTTTGCACAGTAGGCTTTTCTACCACAGAGCGAATAAAGTCTACGTTGGTGCCCACCGGAAACGCGCCCAGATGCACCAGCTGATCCTTATAGCGGATTTGCGTGGTCATCTCAGGAGCGGCTAGGGCTGTGCCCCTTGGGGTAAACTGCTTGGAGACCGGGCCTTTTTCAACAATCTCAATTTCTCGAAAACCCTGGGCAATCGAAACAAAGTTCTCGACGTAGCGAGGAATGTGGAAGCCGCAAACATCGCAGCAGAGCAGGCTGTCGATAATCTCTTCTCTCCAGGGCAGCACGTTGAAGGCATCAGAGCCAGGAAAGGGCGTGTGATGGAAGAATATAATTTTGGCATTGGGCCGCTGCTGCCGAATATAGAAAGGCGTCAGCCACAGGTTGTAGTCGTGAATCCAAATGAGAGCGTCTTCTGCCGCATCTTCGCAGGCCGCGTCGGCAAACTTACGATTGATGTCTTGGAAGTTCTCCCAGTCGGAACTCTCGAAGGTAAACTGCCAGGGGAACGAGTGCAAGATGGGCCAAAAAGCTTCTTTGGAAGTGACGTGATAGAAGTTCTTGACTTGATCTGCGCTGAGCGGAATTCGGCGTACGGTCCCGTTTTCATTGTCTGCGAAGCTCATGCGCTCTTGAAAGCTGCCTTTTTGCTTAGCATTAACCTGCTTCCAGGCAATCCATGTGCTGCGCTCCGCGCTGGCAAAAAAGCTTTTGATCGTCGGTAAGATACCGTTGGGACTTTTCTTTTCTTTGTATACTGTTTTCCCGTTCTCGATTACCTCGTCATACGGCTCGCGGTGGTAAAGAATAACCAGGGATGATTTCATACTAGGTAGAAGCCCTTTAAGCAGTGACAGAAGACAAAATTGTAACGAGTGAAGACAAACGTGCCATAGCCGATAACAAGGCCATTTCTAGCGCGAAAGTATCATCGATTTATGGTATACAAAGTTGTTGTGTACAAGAAAACTTAAAGACCTCAATAAACAACAATCAAATAACAACTATTTAGCTAACAGATATTCCTAAACAAAGGAAGGCAACCGTAGCTGTGCTATTTGTAATAATTTGTATTCAACTTACCATGAAAGGTAAATAGCAGTTTCCTTCCACCGGTAGATTGCTATCGTTTGACCCCGCAAAAGCTAAGCCTTAATACTGTCCAAAAAACGGTTCTGACGCCGGTCCCAGTACGCGCGCCAAAATCCTCTGACAAAAATAGTGATGAAAACTTTTACATCCGGTTCGTTGAGTTTAGAGTAAGAAGCAGAAATATCTATCTCGAATGTCAGGACGATTTTGATGAAAGAGCCTCTCCCTAACGCGACTACTTTTCTTTCATGTGTTGAGCTGAAAGAGGCCGAAACCGAAGCGCTGATGGCTTGGGCGCTAGGCGTTGCAGGGTCTAAGAAAACCTATTTTGAAATTGGGCAGCAGCTGGCTCGGCGGCTCGGCGCGCACCCGATTGAAGATGGCCTGACTGAGTTTGGCTTTTGGACGCCTAAGCTAGCCGGTCAAATTCTGCCAATGGAAAGGCAGCTCTATCTGGAGATATTTACGCCTGCAGAGGACGTTGACTTTACCGCGCTAGAGCAGACGGTGGCTTTTCACTACGAGTGCGTAGAGGTGCCGCTGCAAGGGGAGTTTGTGTGGGCGGTGGTGAAAGGCCTGCGGATGGGGAGTCGCGATCGCCTCGGCAGTCTTTACTGGCTACGCTACCGCGATATTAACAGTGGCGAACTCAATACGCTTCGCGATGTGGCCGCTTACTCGTTGCCCTACGGCGTATTTGCTCCGGCTGAGCTGTACGACATGGATACGTTGCAGCGATCGCGCCCAGACCGAGACTACTTTGCCGAGCGTGCCCAGCAGCCGCCTATTGTACCTGCTGCTACAGGCGAGGAGCCTGCCCTCCCGCGAGAAGCTGCGCCCGTCAGTATATTGCAGCTGCATATTCCTACCGCTTCAGCAGAAGGTACGCTGGCCGGGCTGAGCGCAATCTATCGACAAATTGCAGACAAAATCCGCCAGCAGCAGCCGCTGACCTCGGCTGAGCAGTACTACGTGGGCTACGACGCTCTCCAGCTGCTGCCGACAGAGCCCACCATTGAATATCGCGCAGAAGACGGCAGTCGCGACTTCTTCTCAATAGACATCGAAGATGACGTATATGGCCATCAGGGTCCCACGTGCGGCTTGACCGACGAGCCTGTAATGATTACCTTGCGTAAGCCTGCTACCCAAAATTGGGGCTACGACGTGCCCATTTTAGGATCCTCTACCACCAACCCTTCCTTGCTGAGCACCCTGCGGCCCGACGAAGTTATTGACTTCATCGCAGAAATGCATAGCTTTCCGAGTGGGCCTATTCAGGTAATTTACGATTTGGTGTATGGTCATTCAGACAATCAGGCGCTGGGCTTACTCAGTCCTCAGTTTTTCGCCGGGCCCAATATGTACGGGCAGGACTTAAGCCATACGCTGCCGATGGTGCGAGCGATTTTATTAGAGATGCAGCGACGCAAGATGAATACCGGGATCGATGGAATTCGGATTGACGGCGGGCAGGACTTTAAGTTCTTTAACCCCTTTTCAGGGCGGCTAGAGTACGACGACAATTATTTGATGGCAATGAGCGATGTCGTTCAAGATATCAACGGCCATCGGCGGCTGATGTTCACTATCTTTGAAGACGGTCGCCCCTGGCCGGACGAAGGCTGGGAAACAAATTCAACCTATCGCGAGCTGGTGGAGCTGCGTCCTGATTCTTTCCAATGGGGCCCGCTGATTTTTGCTCACAATACGCCTGCTCTAAAGGGATTTTGGGACTATAAGTGGCCTCGGGTGCAAGAAGTGATGCTGATGGGCGATCGCTGGATTACGGGCTGTGGCAATCACGATACGGTGCGCCGAGGCAACCAGCTACCATTGAAGGACAATATTAACTGGAACCTAGGAAAAACCTTGCCTGAGGTGTTGAACAACGCCTACGACAATCCGGCGGCGACGCTTTGGGTGTACGGCTTTAGCCCTGGCCTACCGATGGATTTTCTCAATGCTACGATGCACAGCGGCTGGGGATTTTTCCGAAACACCGACGATCTTTACGGCGTTAAGGTGGCTGCTGAAGAGCTAGGCTTCCTCAGCTGGCAAGTAACGTCAGCGTTTTACGACAAGCCTTATTTCTTCAAGCATCTCAAGCAGATGGGCTTTGAAGATTTGGCTGTTCTCAATCTGTTTGCCGAGATGCTATCGACGACGCTCAGTGAGTTTGAATACGACCTTGATCTGGTGGCTCGCCAGTGTCGCAATCGATGTATTGCTTTGAGTGAGGATGTTCCTACGCTCAAGCCGTTTTGTTTAAATATTGACGCTGGGCTCCTAAAAGCGTTTGCGCTGGCCTTCATGGAGGACTGTCACGAATTTAGCCGCGTCTCTCACTTCACCTCTGAGATAAACCAGGCAAATACCGACAGTCCGGATGACGGCGATCGCCATGAGATTGCCGCTGCCGATATCACACCTGATAGTACAAGCACTCAAGACGAAACACCGGCAACATCACCTCCTGCCAGTAAGCCGGTCAAAATGACGGGTAATCGAGCTAACTTCAACCTGATGCTACGCAACTATCGGCGGCAAAATCCTTGGCTGGCTGAAAATATCTCCGGTACCGATCGCTTCAACCGGATTAGTGAAGACGGCTATACGCTGTTTTATGGAGTGCGATCGCAGCCGGACCCCAACGACGAAATTCCCAACGTGGAGCGCAAGCAGATAGCGATGTTGGCCCACATGGGCGGCGATCGCGCACAGACGGCTTTCTTCGACTGGCTACAGCTCGACCCTGATGAATGGAAGATTGTCATCGCCTCGCCGGGGCTATCAGTAAGCGACGCTCGTTCGCTAAAAGGATTGGTTTTGGAAGATGGCCAGGCCGTTTTACTCGAAAAGAAACACATACTCACTTAGGACCACACAATGGCCACTCCCTTGAGCCAACAAACCCTTTCTCTAGACCATCAGGCTTTTGTTCAAACGCTCTCTACAACCGATAACTTGTTGATCATTCAAGATCTTGACGGGGTCTGCATGGAGCTGGTCAACGATCCTCTAACCCGCCGAATCGACACTGAATATGTCAAGGCGACGCAATCGTTCGGACCTCATTTTTATGTGCTGACAAATGGAGAGCATATCGGCAGAAGAGGGGTTAACCGAATTATCGAGCGGGCGTTTGATGTGGACTCGGCCACATTGCAGGCACAAGATAGCTACTTGCCCGGATTGGCCGCAGGGGGCGTGCAGTGGCAGCAGCGAGATGGTCAGGGCTCTCATCCGGGGGTAAGCCAAGCCGAGCTGGCCTTTTTGCAGGCGGTCCCTCAACAGATGGAAGCCTGCTTAAGAGACTTTTTCTCGTCGCATCCCTGTCCGCCTCAGATGGCTCAACAGTTCGATGCGTACATTGCCTCCTCTATTTTAGATAACATCGCTTCGCCAACAGTGAATCTCAACAGCCTGTACCCTTGCTTTGCAGACGATACTGAGACTTTCGTCGCCCTGCAAACCGCAATGCGATCGCACCTCGAATCCCTCCTAGCCAAAGCCGACAGTCAGGGCCTAACAGATTCCTTCTTTATTCACTACGCCCCCAACTTAGGACGCGACGCAGCAGGCAAAGAGCGCGTCTGGTTTGGCAGCGATGCCGAATCGGGCACCACCGATTTCCAGTTTATGCTGCGCGGTGCGCTCAAAGAAGCCGGTGTACTGGCACTGCTCAACCGCTACTATCATCAGCGCATGGGCACATACCCCCTGGGCGAATCTTTTAGTGCGCGCACGGCACCTACCTCCTTAGAATCACTGCTGGACTTAGCAAAAACCGCTTTTGATCCAGAACTCATGCCAACAATTATCGGCGTTGGTGATACCGTAACCGCTCAGGCGAAAGGCGGCGAAGTCAAGCGCGGTGGCAGCGATCGCAACTTCCTCCAGCTCATCCAAAACCTCAACGACGTTTTTAGCACCGGCAACTTCACCGTCTACGTCGACAGCAGCGGCGGTGAGCTAGAAAATCGTCAGCCGCTCAAGCTCGCTGAGGAAAATGGCACCTCGCGCGTTATCCAGGGCCCTGGCGACAGCGCCGATCCGCTGCGCCTAAACCTTGCCTTTCCCGGCGGCCCCGCTCAGTACTGCCAAACGTTCATTACCGCCGCCGCCCACCGCTAGCAAATCCGCTGATCTACTCTCCTAGCCCCCTCTTCCCAAAGCAATATGTCGTTAACCCCTAGCAGCAAAGAATGCTTTCCTTTCGATGCCACTGCTACACAAGATCGAGTCGACGCCTTCTGGCAGCGCCCTGCTAGTTTTGGGACAGAACGCAACGCCTATCACAACTATCTCAATGAGCTGGTGAGCGATCGCTACACGCTAGTAAGAGGTCTGCAAATCCTTCGCGATGAGCTACAGTTTGCCGCCCACAGCCATACGGCAATGGATACCTGCGGCGCGGACCTGAATCTGCCGAGCGTCGTGACAACTTTGGCCTATACCAACTGCGGCGATCGCATTCACCAGGGCGAAGCTACTAAGCGCTACCGCGATGTCGTCGCCTCCCGCTTTGCTACCCTTTCAGAGATTGGTGAACTCAAGCTAGAAGCCTTTTTCCCAGCTGGGGGCGGCACAGACAACGGGGCAACGCTGGCGCATGTAACCGTAGCTCACGAGCTAGACGAGCACTTAAAGCGCGAGCTGTATAAAGGCAATCCGCAGTCAATCTCACTGGTTGCCATTGATCTTAAAACTCATGTGGGCCGTCTGCGCGATGGCGGCAAACACGTTGTATATGGTAAAACTCGCGAATCTCCTTGGCGTGAGCCACGCGCGGCCTGTGGAGCCATCGTTGGAGCCTTGACAGACTACCGTCCGCAAAATCTCATTCATCGTCGCATTCGCGATGACCTGGGCGAAGAAAATTTTCAATATCTATCGACGCATCAGATTATGACGGATGAAGGGGTAGAAATTACGATGGCGATCGCCTCTGTCATTGTCGCCATACGCGGCATTCGCAATACGGCGATCGCGCTGGCACAAGAAATGGATGAACGTGGGCTCGCTCACCTCACAGCTAGCACAACCGTCAACCGCCCTTCTAGAGACGACCTGGTGATTTATCTTGCTAGGGCTACTGTGTTTAACGGCAAAGTGTGTATTCAAAGCCTTGGCATGGAAGCTGAGCGCTACGGTGGAAAGCTAGTAGAACACGCTGGCGAGCGGCGATTGCAGCTACGCTACGGCGATTGGAATAATGAAGATTTACCCGTAGAAGAAATCGCCTACAAGGTTCGCGATTCATGTCTGTAAATCTGTTGTCTTGCTCCTAGCTCGCCGCTCTCTAATAATAGGTAATAGGTCGGGATGACGGATCCTAACCCAATCTACTGGGTCATGTGCTTTGCCAAAAAACGATCCAACCGATTGGCGAAGTTCGCTTTATCGCGATTGTTCAACGGCGGGGGGCCACCGCCGACGGGTTCTGCGCCGCCTCGAAAAGACTCCAACAGATTCCTGACCGAGAGGCGATCGCCAATATTGCGAGCGGTATATTCCTCACCTCGAGGATTGAACACATAGCCGCCCTTATCTAGTACTTTAGCCGCCAGCGGAATATCGGCTGTAATCACCAGATCACCCGATGTCAACAGTTCAACAATTTTGTTGTCGGCACCGTCAAACCCAGAAGGCACGACCAGCATCTCAGCATAGGCAGGTGCTTGTACAGGATGATTGGCTACCAGGGTCAGCGGACAGCTCGTACGCTTGGCCGCACGGAAGATAATTTCTTTGATGGCGTTGGGGCAGGCGTCGGCGTCGACCCAGATGTGCATGGTGTGAGTCTCCGGTGGGGGATGGGAGATGGGGAATAGGGGATGTGTCGTGACTGGTGGATTTGCGTAGAGCTTGATAGGGGCTTGGTGATTTGCCTGTGAAGGTTGGTCGATTGTACCCATGTGCGTTCTCCGTAGAATGGCTTACGCTGTCGGGCACATGCCACCTTTTTTTATCAAAGTATCACTATGATGCCTGTTGCCCTGCCGGTTCTCAAGAACGCAATGAGACGCACACTCTACAAGCTCTCTTGTTTAGGCCTGTTTGCCGTGGTACCAGTGATAATAACCGGTGTAAGTGTACAGTCCGTACCGGTGGCTGCCGCGCCTGCTAAGGCTCAGATGTCGTTTCAGCAGCTGATGGACGTTGGCTATGCGGCTTCTTTGCAGGGCGACTTCAATACGGCGCTGATTAACTTTCGGCGGGCGCTAGCGCTGCGGCCTAATCATCCTTATGCATCGGCTGCTGCTGATAACATGGCCTTTTACATTGAGCATGCGCGAATTTCTGCGCGTCAGTGGGAGATAGATCAGCTAGAGTCTCGCTTGCTGCGGGCAACGGCTGCCAGCGACTGGGTGTGCGCAGCTACTACGCTCGATCAGCTCACTATGTACACGGAGCCCAATTCGCTCAATCGTGAACGGCTCATCGGTCAGCGTGGCGAAGTCAGCGGTATGCTCGACGCTCGGCTAAACTACGATGCCTGGTCTACGGTATGCGCGGCTCAGCGACCTGTTTACTAAGTCATTGCAGCTAAGTCATTGCAGCTAAGTCATTGCAGCTTCTAATTGGTTACGGCTTCTAAGTCATTGCAGCTTCCGTTACACTTTGTTACATTAAAGGTGGTTAATATAACGTTACAAAGTGTCTTGTCTAGGCAGCTAGCTAGCATCCTTTGTGCGCGGAATATATGCCAGTCATGTATTTAGTAGCGCGGCAGTGTCATGGACGCTTATCAACTCGGTTCTTACAGGCTTCTTGGCCGCTACTCGTCGGGCGATCGCAATTTCGAACGGATAGATTTACGTGAGTGCAATCTTAGCGATCGCCAGCTCGCCGATATTCGCTTCTGCTGGGCTGATCTAACCAGTGTCAATCTGTCGAACTCCCTGCTGAACAACGCCGATTTGACAGGTGCAATGATGTGGCGGGCAAATCTTAGCAATGCGAGCCTATTGTGGGCGAACTTTCACAG
Organism: uncultured cyanobacterium; assembly: GCA_963836895.1. Lineage (GTDB taxonomy): Bacteria > Cyanobacteriota > Cyanobacteriia > Phormidesmidales > Phormidesmidaceae > Phormidesmis. The sequence continues at coordinate 265,579 of CAWILA010000005.1, forward strand.
AGCCGTTATGGTGCGTTGCGAGGCACATGGCGCAAACTTCAGCGGTGCGTGCTGCCATCGTAGCGACTTGCGCTTAGCGAATTTGCAGGAAGCTAACTTTGCTGGAGCTAACTTACGCGGCGCAAAACTTTCTTATAGCGACCTGCGCAATGCTAACTTTACAGGCGCTGACCTGACCGGGGCTGACTTAACAGGTGCAAAGCTAACCGGTGCGTGTCTAGATGCGGCCTGTTGCCATGCGACGTTGCTAGAGCCCGCTCAGCTTGCAGATAATCAAGCCGCTAATGTTGTTGCTAGCTCTAACCGATCGCTGATGGCCGCATAGCACTTAGCATTCTAGAGCCTGTATTCTAAGACTATGGATTTCTACACCTGCAAAGACCGTCGATGCGCGTACGACGCTATCCCCGGCGGCGACTCACCTGCACTGCTGCTCATCCATCCGATTGGGGTGGGACTATCTCGCGCTTTTTGGCATCCCTTTATTCAAGCCTGGGAAAAGCTTGGGAGTCCTTCACCTATTTACAACCTGGATCTGTTGGGCTGTGGCGATAGCGATATGACGCCGCAAGCCTATACTCCGCAAGATTGGGCCGACCAACTGGCGTTCTTTGTTGAAAAGGTAGTGCAAGAACCCGTTGTTCTAGTTGTTCAGGGGGCACTGCTGCCGGTTGCGGTGAAGCTGATGGAGATGTCGGTAAGTGAGCACGTTGCAGGCTTAGTCCTTTCAGGGCCTCCAGCTTGGCCACTGATGAGTACACAAACGCCGCCCTGGAAGGTCAATCTGGCCTGGCAGCTGCTGTCTTCGCCCTTTGGAAGTGCCTTCTATCGCTACGCCCGTCGCGAGTCTTTTTTAAGGTCTTTCTCTGAACGTCAGCTGTTCGAGAAAGCTTCCGATGTGACCGATGGCTGGCTGGAGATGCTGCGCAAGGGATCGCGAGATATGGACAGCCGGTATGCGGTGTTTTCGTTTTTAGCTGGGTTTTGGCGACAGGACTATTCAAGTGCGATCGCTCGCATTCAGCAGCCCGTGATGATAGTTATGGGCGAAGAAGCTTCTACGATTGACCGCAAGGTTGCTAAGCAGATAGATGTATCTTCTGCTGAGTCAGCGGTGCATCGTCTACAGGATTATTTGGACCACTTTCCTCGAGCAAGGGGAATAAGTATTGTCGGGCGTAACGTGTTGCCTTACGAATCTACCACTGAGTTTGTACGGGTAGTGGCCTCTTCTGTCGAAGATTTGCAGAAGTGATACAGCGCGGTTAGTACCAAGATGAAAGGCGGTGAGGTTCTCAGTGAGTTTGATTTTTTAGTGGGCTTGGTGGCGTTGAGTCGGGAATTGACGACTTGCTGAACGCTCTACCACAAGAGTGGATAAGCTCCTGCTCCAAGACTAGACTGGTAGCCCGGTAAGCGACTCCATCTACTACGGTCCATCTACTATTGGTAGACAGAGCATGGTCGCAAAGCTTATGCAAAGGCCACCTCTATGGCGCCTCCTACAGAGTTTAAGAATCAGCCGCAGCCGCTACTGTTTCCTTCGGAGTTTCATCCTCAGGTGCTTCTACTTCGGCAACTTCTGCTTCTACAAGTTCTTCTTCAACCGGCTCAGGCTTAGCCACTTTTATCTTGAAAGTGAGGCCGTTTGCCTTACTCATACCAATTTTGAGGGTGCTGCCTTCTGCAAACTTGTCTTCCAAAATCAAGGTTGCGATAGGGTTTTCTAGCTCGCGCTGAATGGCTCGCTTGAGCGGACGTGCACCGTAGGCTGGGTCGTAGCCTTTGTCGGCAACAAAGTCGACGGCGGCTTCGGACATTTCCAGGTTGATCTTTTGGTCGCAGAGCAAACGGAAGATGCGTTTGAGCTGAATGGTGACGATGCTGCGCAGTTCTTTCTTGGTAAGGGCATGGAAGAGAATGGTATCGTCAATACGGTTGAGAAATTCGGGGCGGAAGTGCGATCGCAGCGCGCCCATCACCAAAGTCTCCATCTCTTCGAACTTAGAATCATCCCCCGAAACATCGAGAATATGCTCACTGCCGATGTTACTCGTCATCACGATTACGGTATTTCTAAAATCTACCGTGCGTCCCTGAGAATCAGTGATGCGTCCATCGTCCAACACTTGCAAAAGAATGTTGAATACATCAGCGTGAGCTTTCTCTACTTCATCTAGCAAGACGACTGAATAGGGGCGACGACGAACGGCTTCAGAGAGCTGTCCGCCTTCTTCGTAGCCGACGTATCCAGGAGGGGCACCCACTAAGCGAGAGACTGAGTTCTTCTCCATATACTCAGACATATCTAAGCGAATGAGCGCTTCTTCCGTATCGAAAAGGAAAGATGCCAGGGCTCTGGCCAATTCTGTTTTACCGACGCCAGTTGGCCCCATAAACATAAACGAGCCAATAGGTCTACCGGGATCTTTCATACCGGCGCGAGCGCGGCGAATAGCGGCAGACACAGCAGTCACAGCTTCCGATTGGCCAATGACTTTTTCGTGCAGGTGGCTCTCTAGCTGGAGTAGCTTCTGCCGCTCTGAGGCCATTAGTCGGTTAACGGGAATACCTGTCCAGCGGGCGACGATTTCGGCGATGTCGTCTTCGGTGACCTGCTCTCTGAGCATGGTAAGTCCCTTGGCCTGCGAATCTTGCTGGCTTACTTCTAGCGCTTCTAGCTCACGCTGAATTTCTTCTAGGCGTCCATACTTTAGCTGAGCGGCCCGCTCTAAGTCACTCGCTCGCTCGGCCTGATTCATTCGCAGGCGCGTGCGCTCTTCTTCTTCCTTAAGCTCAGTAATCGCATCGAGAGTTTCTTTCTCTTTGTGCCACTGTTGGTCGAGTACTTTTTGTTCTTCAGACAGTTCTTCTATCTCTTGCTTAATGCCTGCCAAGCGCTGCTTTGACGTGCGATTGCTAGAGCCTGCTGCTTTCTCTCCTTCCAAGGAGAGTTTTTCCATCTCCAGCTGCATAAGTCGTCGATCAATAATTTCTAGTTCTTCAGGCTTAGAGTCGATCTCCATCTTAAGCTTTGCAGCCGCTTCGTCTATCAGGTCAATAGCTTTGTCTGGTAGGAATCTGTCGCTCACATACCGATCAGACAGCGCCGCTGCCGCTACTAGAGCAGAATCTAAAATCGTTACGCCGTGATGCACCTCATAGCGCTCTTTTAGTCCGCGTAGAATTGACACAGCATCTTCTACGCTGGGCTGACCCACATACACCTGCTGAAAGCGACGTTCTAACGCAGTATCTTTCTCAATATGCTTACGATATTCATCTAGCGTGCTTGCACCGATACAGCGCAAGCCGCCTCTGGCTAGCACCGGCTTAAGGATGTTGCCCGCGTCGACGTTGTTCGCACCCGCGCCTGCACCTACCACTGTGTGTAGTTCGTCGATAAATAGTACGACTTGACCACCTGAATCAGTAACTTCACCCAGTACAGAGCGCAGGCGTTCCTCAAATTCACCGCGATACTTTGCGCCTGCAATCAGGCTACCAACGTCAAGGGAGATGAGGACGCGGTTTTTCAAAGATTCGGGGACGTCGCCGTTGATAATGCGTTGGGCTAAGGCTTCTGCGATCGCAGTCTTACCCACCCCCGGTTCCCCAATCAGCACCGGATTATTCTTCGTCCGCCGCGACAGCACATGAATCACCCGGCGAATCTCTTCATCCCGGCCAATGACCGGGTCGAGCTTGCCTGCTCTAGCTTCCTCAGTCAGGTCTCGCCCATACTGGTGCAGCGCTGGATATTCCTCCTCATCCGAGCCACCACCTAGCTGGGCCGCAGGCTTCTCGCCTTCTTCGGGCGTTCTTAGCGCTTGAATTGCCTTCATGACATGGGAAGTGTCCACATCAAAGCCGCGCAGCAGCCGTCTGCCGATGCGCTCATCTTCTACAAAACCCACCAGCAAGTGGTCAACGGAAATCAGATCGTCTTGCAGATTCAGCCGAGCACCGTCTGCCGCATCCAGCATCCGATCTAAGCTTTGACCTAAGTAGAGATTGCTGTCGACCGCTACACGCACTCGCGACTGACGCTTAGCGAAGGTCTCTAGCTCCTGCAAGATCTGCTCAGGAGACAGCCCAGCTTTCGCTAAAACAACGTCTGCTTGCCCAGCCTGTTCTAGCATTGCCAGGGTGACATGCTCTACCTCCAGATACTGCTGCCGAAAGCGGCGCGCGACATCTTGGGCTTCTACAATAGCGTCCCAAGCTTTGGCGGTAAACTTATCGGGATCTGTTGGCTGCATGGGTTATGGCAAGAAGGGACGAGAAGAGGCGGTGAATATGAGATTAACTCAGTAGTTAAGTATAGCAACCGAAGGTATGTCGACTTTCTCTCTGTCGACAACGCGATTGGCGAGTTCGTCCTACGTCTATGGGCGTTGAAATTAGGACTAACAGATTTCTCTACTGAAGCCTGCTATCTGTGAGCATAGTAGTATGCTGAGCCGCGATCGCGCCGCACGCTTAAGATAGAGAGGTGCGGCGTACGCTTAACAGTGGCTCAAAGATGGTTGCAACCCAGTCAAGACCCATGATCCTAGAGATGTTTCTGGCAATACTGGAGACAGAACCTCCTAGCGACTTTATCAACGGTCAAGTGATTCAAAAGCCAATGCCACAGGGAAGTCATTAGGAAAATTCAATGCTGCTTGCGCCATGGCACTGGTATGGGCTGGCTGATTGATCCAAACGATAGGGCTGTTTTAATTCACGAACCCTAAAAGGCGCTTCAGGTCATCTTGATCGATGAACCGAGTACCGTATTACCCATGCCAGATTTCATGAATGGGCTGTCCTACACTATTGAAGATCTGTTCAATTTGCTGAAAGCCTAGCCCACGCTAACTGCGACCCTCAATTAGCTCAATTTTGTATCCATCGGGATCTTCTACAAACGCAATTACCGTCGTCCCGTGCTTCATCGGTCCTGGCTCACGGCTAACCTTGCCGCCTTGAGCTTTTATCGCTTCGCAGGTGCCGTAGATATCGTCTACACCCAGCGCAACATGGCCATAGCCTGAGCCCAAGTCGTAGCTTTCTGTTTCCCAATTGTGCGTTAGCTCTAGCACCGTATGCGCCGACTCATCGCCATAGCCAACGAAAGCATTGGTGAACTTACCGCCAGGATAGTCCTTTTTACGTAGGAGCTTCATGCCTAGGATGTCGCAGTAGAAGGCAACGGACTTATCCAAATTGCCTACTCGGATCATGGTGTGTAGCATACGCATTGTACGAATCCTCTCGTTGTGTCTTATTATTTTGACGGAAAGTGAACATCTTAACCATCCAACAATAACCAACCAACAAAAGGCGCAGCAGAATGATTGATTCCCTCGATACGGCCATTGAAGCAATTCAAGCAAGAGAGATTCTCGACTCCCGAGGAAGGCCCACCATTGAGGCAGAAATTTACCTCGCAGGCGGTGCGTACGGTATCGCACAAGTCCCTAGCGGTGCATCGACTGGCAGCTTTGAAGCGCACGAACTGCGCGATGGCGATAGCAGTAAGTACGGCGGCAAAGGTGTCATTAAAGCCGTTGAGAACGTGAACGATGCGATCGCCCGCGAACTCATGGGCTCCAACGCCCTCAACCAAATCGAAATCGACCGTATAATGATCGCCCTAGACGGCACACCTAACAAAAAGAATCTAGGTGCGAACGCCATTCTAGCCGTGTCTTTAGCAAACGCTCACGCGGCCGCAGCCGCTCAGGCGATGCCGCTTTACCGTTACCTCGGCGGACCTTTGGCGAACGTCCTGCCAGTACCGATGATGAACGTCATCAACGGCGGTGAGCATGCCAACAACAATGTAGATATTCAAGAATTTATGATTATGCCTGTAGGCGCAAGCAGCTTCCGCGAAGCGCTGCGCTGGGGCGCTGAAATTTTTGCGCAGCTCAGCAAAGTACTCGCGAGCAAAGGCCTGCTTACCGGCGTCGGTGACGAAGGCGGCTTCGCGCCAAACCTGGGGTCCAACCAGGAAGCGCTCGACCTGCTGATGTCTGCAATTTCTGAAGCGGGCTATGAGCCGGGCGAACAGGTTGCGCTTGCACTAGACGTTGCGGCTACCGAGTTTCACAAAGACGGAAAGTACACCTTCGATGGCAAAGCACATTCTCCTGATGAAACCATTGACTACCTCGAAGGATTAGTAAACAGCTATCCCATTGTCTCGATTGAGGACGGATTGGATGAAGAAGACTGGGCGGGCTGGGGCAAGCTCACAGAACGCATTGGGAACAAAGTACAGCTCGTAGGTGACGATTTGTTTGTTACAAACCCTACTCGCTTGCAAAAGGGGATTGAACAATCTTCTGCGAATGCTTTACTGGTAAAGCTAAACCAAATCGGTACGCTCACCGAAACGCTAGAAGCCATCAACTTAGCACAGCGCAACCAGTTCAACTGCGTAGTCAGTCATCGTTCTGGGGAAACAGAGGATACCACCATTGCTGATCTGGCAGTTGCAACTCGCGCTGGACAAATTAAAACGGGTTCTCTCTGTCGCAGCGAGCGGGTTGCTAAATATAATCAGCTGCTACGAATTGAAGATGAACTAGGTGATCAAGGTGTGTATGCAGGCACTATCGGAATGGGTCCTGGCTAACAAAACCGTCTGTTAGAGACGTTAGAGAGCAGTGACAAAGTCTCTTCTTGCGGCTATTCTGGCGAAGTCACGATAAAAAGCGCTCTGAACTTCAGTTGTTCAGAGCGCTTTTATACATATGCGAAATGTTTATGCGGCAACGGCCTGCGCTTTCTCCAAAGCAGCCTTCAGGCTATCTTCATCGCTCTTGGTCAAAGAGGTTTTGAGAATCTTACCGTCGAAGGGCTGAAGTTCTTCAATCACTTTGTCTGGTGTAGCTTCGCGTACCAAGATAAATAGAGCGGAGGCACCTGGCTCAATGGTTTTGCCTAAATCCTTCATGAAATTGTCGTCTATGCCGATATCGGTGAGTACGCCGCTCAGTGCGCCCGTTGCCGCGCCAGCTGCTAAACCTAGCAAAGGGTGAAGGAACAATAAGCCTAGTAGAGAACCCCAGAATCCGCCGGAAGAGGCACCGGCTGCAACAAGGTTGAACGCCTGACGGATGCGGACTTTTCCTTTGTCATTCTTAGTGACGACAGCAGCGTCTTCTAGATCGATAAGATGCGATCGCTGTAGCTTACCAAGCTTGGCTAGCACTTCATCGGCTTTAGTCTCATTCTCAAATCCAACAACAATTAGGTCGCTCATAAGTTTGCTTTGGGGCTACAAGTACGTAAGTTTCACTGACTTCCACGAATTCTAAAAGGCTTGTCTGTTGCGTATCTCTGCCATAGGGATCATTTTTTATATGGACTACTTTCTGCCATAGATTCACAAGATAGGAATCTATAAGAAAGGACCCGTAAGAAAGGACCCGTAAGAAAGGGCGGTGCTGAGAGTCACTAGACTGGCACCCATAGGAACAGTAAGAATATCTGCCTATAGTTGTCTGGTACGCGTCTAGAATATGATTTACAATTGAACGCTAGCGAGCTCGTAAATGGTGGGTTCGTTTTTTTATGACAGCTTTTCCTCGGTTCGCTACATCTCACTTCACGTCATATTTCACTTCATTATAAAAAGAGGCGCTGAGCATGTTGGGTATTGTCAGTAAGCAGATGGTATCTTGGGGCAGCCAAAAGATCCTCTCGCTCAAAGAACGCAATCGCGGAGCCTGGCATTGGATGGAACACCGTTCTATGCCGCTCGCTAGCCTCAACCGCAATCTCTGGAAGAGTGCGGAATCTTCCTACAACTATTACGCGCTGTTGTTTCTCTCAGGTGCGATCGCTACCCTTGGCCTTTTATCGGACAGTACTGCGACCGTTATCGGCGCCATGATTGTTGCACCCCTGATGGGCCCAATCACCGGTATTGCGTTCGCAATGGTAATGGCCAACCGCAGACTGCTCAAAAGAGCAAGCTTATCTCTATTGCTAGGCTGCTTACTGACCATAGGTACAGCGGCGGTTTTGACCCAGGTAATTGGCATTGACACTTTAACTTCTGAAATTTCAGCTAGAACAAAGCCGACTTTAATTGACCTGGGCGTGGCACTAGCAGCTGGTGCGGTCGGTGCGTTGGCAAAGTCTCGAAGGGGAATTGGGGATGCGTTGCCTGGTGTTGCGATCGCAGTGGCCCTCGTCCCCCCGCTCAGCGTCATCGGTATTGGTATAGCAACTGGCTCTAGCCCTGTATTTTTTGGCTCGCTGCTGCTTTTTCTAACCAACTTAGTCGGCATCATCTTCAGCGGCGGCATTGTCTTCTTGTCTCAGCGCTACGGCTCGTTAGAACGGGCAAAGCGAGGACTGATCGTAGCTATCCTGGCCCTGGTAGGCCTGGGCATTCCACTGAGCCTATCTTTTCAAGATCTGGTCATCAAAAAGCAGGCTAGCCTCAGCATCAACGATGTTATTCGTCGCCGCAATCCCACCTTTTCAGAGGCTAATATTCGCTCGCTCGCTATCAGCAGAAAAGACGACTCAATCAACGTCAGCTTGAATGTAGAAGCCGTGCCTGACTCCATTTCAGCAGACCAAATTGATGAAGTGACTAACCTCCTAGCACAAGAGCTTGACCATCCGGTCACGCTCAACGTCAGCGTCATTCCTATGGAGCAGTTCAGCAGTTCGGCGAGTGAAGAGGCTTCTATACGAAAATCTCGAAAAGCATCGAGGTAAGTGCTGCTACAGCTCTACAAACTGGTGTGTAGTGTGAATTGTGTTATCTATGCGCGATCGCCTCTAACTATAGGAGCTGTAGGGCTCATAAACATAGTCATAGCCAAAGTAAATCGCATTCGGATGGCGCAGTACCGTAAAGCCGATATCAATGATCTGGCCAGCTGTAATCTCTCGTGCTATGCCCAGCTCACGAGAAACAACAGCTTCAAAAATTCAAAGCCAAGAATGTAGAAGCATCCAATACGATGTGCCCGACGCCTACAGTGAGCTGTATCGCTCCTCAGCAAAGGGCTCACCTCGATGGTGATAGCCGTTTTTCTCCCAAAAGCCCAGCTCCTTTTGCGCTAAGAACTCAATACCGTTGATCCACTTTGCACTTTTCCAGGCGTAGAGGTGAGGCACCACCGTTCGCATCGGGCCGCCGTGCTCAGATGGCAGTGGCTCACCGTAAAGCGTATGGGCAAAAAAGTTCTCCTCTCTAGCAAAGTCGTCCAGCGCCAGGTTGGTCGTATAGCCGCCATAGCAGTGCTCCATCACATGCACCGCCTCAAGGTCAACTTCAATGGCTTTAAGAAAGTCAGTGACCTTCACACCCTTCCATTTCACATCTAGCTTGCTCCATGTAGTCACGCAGTGGAAGTCGGCAGTAAATTCACTTTGAGGTAAGTCCATAAAGTCTTGCCAGGAAAACGTCTTAGGCGTAGCCATACCAGATACTGTTAGCTGCCAGTCATCTGCGTCGATCTGCGGGGTATCGCCGTAAGTGAGAACGGGAAATCCTTTTGCCAGGTGCTGGCCAGGCGGCACACGATCAGCAAGTTCAGCGCCGGGCTTCTCGAAAAATTTCATGGCAAAAAGCAAGTAAGCGTCAAACTTATTTTCTATTAGGATGCTTTATTGTAAAAGACCCAAAGGTGTAGAGCGCTGCGATAAAAGCATGCTGGAAGTAAGATAGTAGAAGCCGCTGTTAGGGACTTGCTTTCACTGGTCTCTGTATTTTTCAATCAGCGTAGGCAAAGACTCGAAACCTTCCATACTCATAATTGGCGCGAGCTGACGACGGTACTTTTCGAGAGTTTGAGTAAACGCCTCTGCACCGAGCTGACCTTGCAAAATAGAGGCGAGCCCTGCGGCCTGTCGCCATTCTTCTGAGCTAATACTGTTGAGTAAGTGCATAGCGAGAGCGCTGTAGAAGACGGCTTCGTCTGTTTTCTTCAATGCGTGCTGAGCTTCAGCAGTGTAGAGAGTATAGAGACCCTGTAGATAGATGTTGCCAGATCCCTTGACGGCGTCGGCTCCTTTAGTGAGAATGTCGAGACCATCTTGAGGGCGATCGCACATCACGTATCCAATGCCCAAACTGTTGTAAGCCAGCGCCTGACTCTGAAAGTCTCCTTGTTTTACAGCCAGTTCTAGTCCTTGATTGAGATAGGCGATCGCACCGTCATAAACTGCTACATCACCCACATCATTTGCCCTCGCCTGCAACACCTGCGCATAGCCCAAATTCACCAGCGCATTCGCCTCGCCCACCCTATCGCCACGCTGCCGCGCCAAAATCAACGCCCGCTGACTGGTCGAAACGCCCGCTGAATAGTCTTTCTCTAATACTGAATTACGCGCCAGATGACACAGATCTGCGGTTTCACAGGCCAGGTCTCCTGCTTCTTGAGCAATTTCGAGCGATCGCTTATAAAAAGCCTTTGCCGCCGCCGCCTGGCCTAACATCTGCCGAGAGTAGCCTAGCAAAGTCAAAATTCGAGCCTTCTCCTGCGTGCCTTCTGCCTGAGAAAGCGGTTCGCTAAAGTAGTCGAGCGTATCTTGCAAATAGTCGCCCGAGAAAGAAGCAAACACGCCGCCATATAGTGGGAAGTCGTCTCTACGGGCGAATGCACGCAAAATCTGTAGCATGATCTGAAAACAGCCGTCGCCTAGCGCCCTGTAAGACACGTTTTCAGCTTGCCGAAAGCCTTGAGAAAGACGTCCCCAAATGGCCGCAAAAATTAAAGACGTGCTGTATGAAAGCTGCTTACCTGCCTTGGCGCTATAGGGCTGTTTGTCGAACCAAACAATCAGGCTGCGCTGCAAAAAGTGAAGAGAAACGGCCAGGTCTACCCAGCTAGAGATATCGACTGCCGTACGGGTAATGGCTTCTACCGGTTCATCCTGTTCTAGCGTCGTAAACAGCAGACTCGGTAAACCTGTAGACAATTTCTTCCAAAGGCTCCAAGGGCCTCCCTGCTCACGCTCACCAAAGCCAACGGGTCTACCGCCTGTGCCGTACAGCCAGCTGACGAGATCAGGCTCTATCCGTTCGTAGGTTGCCAGCCCGGCAAAGATGCCCGTTCGCCAGGGTGCCATCTCCTCAGCTTCCAACTGTTTGGCCAGCTGCTTTAGCTGCTCACGGTTGAGACTGCTCGGCTGATTAGGGTCGATAAAGCTCAAGAAGACTTCCGGACGGTCTGCTGCATCGGCCTGCTGAAGCTTTTGCGCAGCGATAGTAATTCCACCAGCTGCCTGACGCGCCTTTTGTCCTTTTTGCCACTCGCTTTCAATCGTTTTGAGCGCCCTCAAAATACGTGGGGCCTTCAAAGAACCCTCTAGATGCGATTCGGTTTCGGTGATACGGGTTGCGACAGCGCGTTCAAATATTTCGCCAGTGCCGGTTTCGACGGCGGCTTCGAGCTGCGATCGCACCTGCTCTTTTGATCGCACATTGCCCTCAAGCGTCTGCTGCACAATATCGTCAATCAGCGCCAAATACCTATCTGCCAAAGAACCGCCTGCTGCCACTCAAAACCTCCTTTGCACCTTCACATCAAAAGCACCTGTAGCGATATTGTATAGCGCCTAGCTTTAATGCGATCGCCAGCTAAAACGCACAGAGAGAATTTGGCTAACTTTTCAGCCGCATCTCGCATAAAGTACTTTTGTACTACTATAATTGCTGTATCGTCTCAGTAAAAACCGTACTTTCCCTCCTCACAACAGAAACCTGCAACCGTTCCTACATAGCAGCGAAAGCAATCGCTGAGAGAACTGACCCTATGTCCTCACCCCTGATGAAGCTCATCCGTACACATCACTCTCGAAGACCCTGGAAAATGGCAGCCCCCGGTATTGAAGAATTTCGCGCTCAGCACTTTGTGGAAGCCTTTCCGCTACTGATAGAATCCGCCGAACGCGGTGACGCCGAAGCGCAGTGCATGCTCGGTAACTTGTATCAGCTCGGCCTTGGCGATGTAGAAGTCAATGAAGCCAAAGCTATCCGGTGGTACTACCTCGCGGCGAATCAGGGCTACAGCGTAGCAACATCCAACTTGGCGGGAATGGTTTGGCCCATTTCTCGCGAGGCGGCAGCCGCGCTCAACCAATTGGCTCAGCAGCAGGGCTCTATACCGGAGGCGAAGGCAAGCTAGGGCGATCCCAGCACCAAAGTCGCGTTGTTATCAATCTGCTGCGCCTGCCCTTCAGCATTCACCGCGTTGTAGCGGCGGAAATATTTCTGCGCTGGTGCAGGCAGGTTTGCATAGTCGAAGCTGGCATCTCCGGCGGCCACAGTGGCCCAAAAGTCGCGAATGTCGATGGCGTAGCTTCTAGCCTGCTCTAGTGTTAGAGACAGCGGCGGCTCGGTAAGCAGCTTCATGATGAAGGGAAATGAGCGATCGCCCATCCAGTCTTTAGAAGTTTCCTGCAAAGTAGGCCAGTCTGGTACAGATTCAATCCGCTGCGTTTTCACCTGTAAGTGACGACGTCCTTGCTCGTCTGTAGTGAGCGACATAAGCCGGTAAGGATGGGGATAGCTGACCAAAGAGCCGGTCGTGATGGCGTAGAAATTGTCTGCTTGAGCGATGTCTTGCACATGTAGGTGGCCTGTGAAGGCAACGGGCACTTTCGCCAACTGTAGTCGCGACACTAGCTCGGGCGCATTGCGGATCATGTAGCGCTGACCTAGCTCTGTTTTTGACTGGCCGGGCAAATGCTCTAGCACGTTGTGGTGCACCATCACCATAACGAACTCGCCAGAGAGTGCAGCTAGACGCTCGTCTAGCCAGGCAAACTGCGTGTCGTCTATTAGTCCTGTCCCGATTTGCTCACCGGAGTCATCAAAGGCATTGGAATTAAGGCCGATTAGATGTACGCCGGGTAAAATCTCGCGATGATAGTCGAGCTGATGGCCGTCGGTATAGCCAAACTGCTGATAGATCGCTGGAAAATCTTGCAGCGCGATGCGATCTTTACCACTTTCATCAGTAGAAAGGTTACCGTCTCTGCGGACCACGTCGTGATTGCCCGGAACCACATAGCAGGGAAAAGGCAGCTGAGAAAGTCGATGGGCCAGCCACTCATGGTTTTCGCGCTCACCGTGCTGTACTAGGTCGCCTGGCAGCAGTAAAAAATCGGGTGGGTCTGCTTCTAGCTGCGTCAAAATTTGCTCGAAAGCAGGAATGCTGACTTCTACCAGATGAAAGCGATTGGGCGCATCCCAAATAGTCTGAGGCAGAGCAATATGCAAATCGCTGACGATGGCGAACGTGAAATTGAGGTGGGTCATAGCAGGTGTGTTAAAGCGCCGTCGTTCACAAAGGGGCTGTCATAGGGCTGTCATCATGAGATCTTAACGATTGTACGCGTGCAATACCCATATTAGAACCGGCTGATAGGACCGGCGGCTCTTACTATGGCAGTGACACAAAAGAATAGATTTAGGTAGATTGACGCAAAGATGTATCAAAAACTCCTACAGCGGCTAAATCAGCTAGTTCTGCTCAATCCACAGCAGCAGCGAGATCTCTGCGCTGCGCTAAAGGTCATTGAGGTGACAAAAGATGACATTTTATTGGAGCGAGGGGAAGTCTCGGACCATATCTATTTTCTGACCGATGGCGTTGTACGCTCGTCTTGTGAAATAGAGGGAAAAGATGTGACCCGCTGGTTTAGTTTTGAGGGTGACTTTGCCTCGGCTTACTTCAGCTTTGTATATCGTCAGCCTAGTGAAGACGCTATTCTACCGATTACAGATTCTACGGTGCTTTCGCTCAGCTACGGCGCACTGCAAGACCTGTCTCGCCGAGACACTATCTGGATTGATCTCAATCGTCATCTGTTGGAGTATTACTACACTACGCTACAAGCGCGGGTGATGGCGTTTCAAACAAAGTCGACAGCGCAGAGGTATCGCAGCCTCTTGAGGAATCATCCTGATATAGAAGAGAAAGTGCCATTAGGGTATCTGGCCTCTTATTTGGGAATGTCGCAGGAAACGTTAAGCCGCATACGTGCAAAGAAGAAGTGATAGGACTCTTTCGAACAAGATCACTACAGCAGTTGGTTTATATCAAGGGTGGCTAGCGCTGAATTTCAGGTCAAATTAGACCCCTTTTTGTAGCTGTCATTTTCGTTTAAATGTTGGATAATAGAGAAAGCAGAAGAGGCCGCTCAAAGACTTGTTAGGGGCTGACTAGAGAAGCATTTAAACATGATTCAGACAACGCTATTTCCAGATACTTTTAGACAGATATTTTCTCTCTCAAACGAAGATATTGCCAGCATTTTTGAGCAGGTAGCTAACCTGCTCGAAGCGCAGGGCGACGACTACTATCGAATTCGCGCCTATCGTAAGGGTGCGCAGTCCATTCGCACGCATTGCGAACCGGTTGTCGATATTTTTGAGGCGAAAGGAACTCAGGGATTGGAGGATCTGCCCTACATTGGTCAGCGGTTGGGCAGTGCGATCGCTGAGCTGGCAACAACCGGTGAGTTTAGCCTGCTAGAGCGGCTATCAATTGACGTATCGTCTGAGGATATTTTTACGACGGTGCCAGGTATTGGGCAGGTGCTGGCGCGCAGAGTATATAGAGGGCTTGGAATAAAGACGCTAGAAGATTTGGAGCAGGCAGCGCACGATGGCACACTAGCCCAGATGCCAGGATTTGGGCAGGGCCGGGTGGTGCTAGTGCGCGATGCTTTGGAAACGATGCTCAACCGAACTGGGCGGCGACGTAGCAAGGCAAAACGGAGGCAGCCAGTAATCTACCAGGCAAAAGAAACCGCGATACAGAGCGCAGCACCCAGCATCGAATTACTGCTGGCAGTAGATGAGCAGTATCGCTATTTGGCGAAGGCCGGACAGCTAAAGATGGTGACGCCCAAACGGTTCAATCCGGAGGGCAAGTGCTGGCTACCGGTGATGCAGCTGAGTAAAGATGGCTGGGATTTTAACGTGCTGTATTCCAACACGGCGAGGGCACATGAGCTGGGCAGAACAGACGATTGGGTGGTGGTGTATTACGAGTTGGGTAACCAGCGCGGACAGTGCACGATTGTAACCGAGAGTCAGGGGCCGAATCGAGGGCAGCGAGCGGTCAGAGGAGAAGGGGTCGTCGCTGCGTAGTGAAGTTTCCTAGCGCGGGTCGAAGTCTCCTAGCGCGAGTCTAGTTGATGGCGATTTCGGCGGCGACGGCGGGAGGTACGCCCATTATTTCAAGGCTGTACTGCGGTAGTGCTTCGCTGCGTTCTGCCAGGATGACGATGTGGTTGCCCTGCTGTGCTAACAGGGTGACACCGCCATAGGTGCGGTCGTAGCGCCATGCTACGGTGGCAAATCGGCCGTCGCTAGAGACTCTTACAGTGTTGATGTCGAACAGAAATTCGATGAGGTCGGGGTCTGCGTCCATCATGGTGTAGACGACGGTGTCTACATAGCTCTCGCCAAGGTCGAAGCGTTCTGCGTAGGTGAGACCGTCCTTAGTGGGAATGAACTGGGTGGGAAGTTGCTTACTAAAGCGCTGCGTAAGAAGCTGTGTGGCTGAGGTAGGTTCAGGTGTGACGCTGATAGTGGCGGTGGTAAGCATGAGCGTGAGAGATGCGATCGCTTTCATAAGATGCTGCCTGATTTGGGATGCTTATGATCATTCTGACTTAGCGTGATCATGATCACAATACTATCTAGCTTTTCGTTTCTCAGAACATTAAGATTCACGAAAAAAATTAATTCTCATCCCAAAAGACAATCTCTTCACTGAGCGGCTTTAGCTCCGTCCCTGGATAATAAAATTCCAAAATCTGCTGAGGCGAATACCCTTGCTCTCCCAGGTTATAAGCCCCCGCCTGACTCATTCCTACCCCATGGCCAAATCCGCCGCCTACAAACCGAAACCCAGTTAGAACAGGCGCAGGATTCTGTTTCTCCTCTATCTTTGTCTCTTTTGGCTTCGCTGCATCAGTCGTTGCCCGAGGAGCAGCCTCACTCTCTAAAGTTGTTGGATTCGCACTCCGCTCAGCTGTTGTGCTTGATCCTGGCACCGTCACTCCATTACCGGGCTTCACCACCGGCATCGTCATTATTGGCTCTACATAAAACAACAGACTCTTCGGCGGCAGCAACGCCTTTACGGCCTCATCTTTTAACAGGTCAACCGCGCCCATATCTGTCTCCACCCGTAGCTTCTGTACTCGCCCTGAGCTAGCACGCTCTAGCACCGTTATTCCCGTTAAACTGTTGTAATTTGCCAGCGGGTGCTGTCGATTTGCCAAATATCGTTTTAGCACTTCATCCATCTCTTTCAGCGTTGCCGTCCGATTCCACCGGAACAGGGGCCATTCGTCTTCATTGAAGCCATTGTTCAAGGCGATAAACGCGCGAAAATTGGCCTCGTTGGAAAGCGGTTTCGCTTCCAAATCCCACTTTCCCTGCAAGGAATCAATCACTGGCCTTAGATACGGGCGATTTTCACCGTTCCACACATCGGTAAAGCGAGCCGTTACGCCCCCGGTTGTAGAAGAATACAGCGCATCGACTAGCTCATCGTTGTAAGTGAGCACCTGGCCTGCTGTTGCTGCGATCGCAGCGTCACTCCCAGGGTCAGTATTTGCCAGGCCAAAATACACCTGACAGTGCGTGTCCGCACAAATTTCGTAGTCATCAACCGCAAACCGCCGCAAATTGCGCAGCGCGTACGTCCGCGCCAAAATTGCCTGCGCCTCAATCGCTTTGCGTGGCGCGCCCGCCCCAATCTCGTGGGGAACAACACCTCGCAAGTACAGCTCCACTGGCACTTGATTGACCAGCGTGTAGCTCCCGTAAGAATTAGGCTGAATTTTCATATCGCCCGCAAAGAGATCTCGAAAAGTCGTTCGATTTCCCTGCGCCATCAAAATTCGTCGATTCGCACTCGTAATCGTAAGCTCGTCGCGCGCGTACTTGAACCCGTTTGCTGTAAAAGAGACTTTTGGAATCTCTTTCACCACCTTGCTATCAATAAAAGAATTGGTGTAGCCCGCCGCATGCAGGTTCTCAATTAGCAGTCGTCGCACCACAGGCGAGCTATAGTCTTCTCGCTTCGCCCACACCTGCCAGGCATCCGGCTGCGCAATCTCTGCGTTGATCCCCGCCGCCTGCCACCGCATTGCACTATCTTCTGCACTCTCAAAGCTGCGGTGAGTACTCAGCACTACCCATTCCTGTAGCTGCGGCGTAGCGACAGGCTGCATCGTCATTTCTATCTGTAGCCGGTCGGTCTTCACCGTTTGCGTTTGGCTACCCGTATTAAAGCTCACCGTCAGCTGATCGCCTTCTAGCGGACCTAAGGTGATTTTGTCGTCTTTTTTCGCACCAAAGCGCTGAACAATTCCGACTTTAATTTCAGGATTTTGAACAGCTGTTTGCGATCGCACCGCAGCCGGAAAAACAGCTCCTTCCACAGCCGCCAGACTCACTGCCAAGCCGCCAGTCATCAGAGCCCAGCTCAATATCGCCGAAGAAACTACACCGACACGACAACTCAAACGATTCATAGAAACCATTTTGCGGACAAAAGAGTGGCCCGAAGACCCGTACGCTTATTATTCAACCCAAATTGATAGAACTACATGATGTTCACATCAACTTTTTTTAAATTCACTGAGCGAATTTCCCCAGCTATTCCTATCAACAAGTTACCTTCACTATCTTAATAGTAGCTTTCTGGCATTTCACGGTGTCTCACAGTGGTCAAAAACCTCTTTGTACCAATAGCTACACCAACTCCCAGAGTTGTCTTTTAGACACCGTGAGAACAGGACGCGCGTACTGAATGACGATAAACTTTCAGATAGCCTGATACATCGCGGCTATGCGGCTATAGGCTGTAACCGCAAATATACGGTATTAATAGATCATCGGGGCACAGCTAGTTTTTTCGAAGTCTGCATATCTTTCTACCGCCGAAACGAATCATGGCTGATATCGACTTTTTAGCGTTGATGGGGCAAGGAAGCGAGAGCTGGAACCTCTGGCGAGCTGACCATCCCAAAGTTCGACCTAATTTAAGCCAGGCTTACCTGTTTGGACAGGTGCTAGGCGAGTTTGATTTAAGCAATACCAATCTAGAGCGGGCCTGTTTGATTGGCACTAACCTGCGAGGTGCGAATTTGCAGGGAAGCTGCCTAGAGTCGGTATATGCTAGCGGCGCGGACCTGACGGGAGCCAATCTTGATGGAGCAGATCTAAGTCGGAGCAACTTCAGCGAAGCCTGCTTTGACGAGGCTAATTTGTCAGCGGCAAAGGTAGCTGGGACTAACTTTAGCGGTGCTAGCTTCAGTGGCGCTTGCCTATCGCGCTGGGACGCCAACAAAACGACTATCTTAAGCAGCCTGCGCGGTACTCACGTCTATTTAGAGCCTCAGCAGCGATCGCCTACCAAAGGCGAGTTCGGTCCTGGAGAGTTGACCGCACTGCTTGCTCAACCTAAGCCCCAGTTTCAGCAGAATAAACGACCTGGGAGATCTGGTCTGGTACTAGGCGCGATTAAAGGCTCGCCTTGGCTGGCTGGATTCGGTGGGTTGAGTGCGATCGCAGCGATCGCGTTGATAACAGTTAACCTTCAGCCAAAGTCTGCTAATTCCACATCGTCTGACGCTGAGCAGGCTTTGCCATCTCCGCCGGTGGCAGAAGATTTTGTCTCTTTGCCTTGCAACGAAGGACAGCCGCCCGCTCAGCTCATCGCCGCTATCGGCTACGAGTACAAAGATGGCACACTCTACTATGGCAACTTCGCCGAGGGTCAACCTGCGGATGGTAGAGGCACTCTGATTTATCCTAGTAAGAACCGCTACGACGGCGAGTTTAAAGACGGACAGCGAAACGGCTGTGGCACGTTTACTTTTAGCAACGGCAGACGATACATCGGCCAGTTTGAAGCCGATCAGTTTAGCGGCAAAGGCACCTGGATCTTAGAGAACGGCGAGCGCTATATTGGCGAGTTTAAAAACAACAAGTGCAGCGGTAAAGGAACGTTTATTTTTACGAATGGCTCTTCTAAATCAGGTATCTGGCAAGCTGGAAAACTGCTGGATGGGACGCTCTCTTGCGACCAAGGAGGCATGAACTTGCCAACTTCTCCTGGCGATGAAACTTTGTAGTGTGCACGCTGGACTGTCCATAGTTATGTCGTCTGCCAAAAGGGTATTGTGATCCGCGTCACAATTCGCGACAATTGTAAGGGTGCATAAACAAGCAAACAAGTTTAGGACTTACTTCCATGCATCAGCAAAAACGTCTGTCGGCAAAGCGCTTTCTACTATCAGTATCCGTCGTCTCTGGGATAGGATTGCTAGCCATCTTGCCTAGCGCTGCGCTAGCCCAAGACACACCAGAAGCCACTCCAACAACGACGCCTATGCCAAGTGGCACGACACCTACAGCAACGCCTAGCGCAAGTCCTGAGCCAACGCCAGCAGCGGAGCCAACACCGGCAGGGATGCCAATGGAAGGTGTAGAAGCGGGAACGCCAAATTCGGATACAGCCGCTGACGCCAACGAAGAATCCAGCCCAGACGCTGAAGTTGTTACAGATCCTGCTGAAATGGACACAGAAGTAGGCGCTGAAACGCCTGCTATTCCAGCAGCAACGCCCGTCTCAAATCCAACAACGACCACGCCAGCACCGCCTACTGCTGCGCCCGTCAATTCGCCTGAGCCGACTTCAACGCCTGCTCCAGCTGCGACATCTGCGCCTGCTAACAACAGCCCAAGAGCACTCTGGTAAGCTTTTAGGAGGCTGCTCTGGGTTCGGCCCTTCAACAATCATCCCCGAGTAGCCTTAGATAGGTGAAAGTCAAGTCCGTTCTCACACGCATATAGCTTTCGTCCCGACGCTCAATCACCAGATTAGAGCGCGGGATTTTTTGCTGTTTGGTTAAATAGCGATCGCATAAAGTAATCACATAACCGACACAGTTCACCGTTCTATCTAGAATAAAAAGCAGACCGCAGTCAAAAAAAGACCTTGCCGACCCTTCTCCAACGCCTCTACACCGGTTCTTTTCATGGTTCAAATCAAAGAAGTCCCCATCGATCAAATCAGACGTCCCCTCTACAGACAAAACGACCCCGACAAAGTCAAAGCGCTCATGATCTCCATCCAAGAGATCGGCCTACAAGAACCCATCGACATCCTAGAAGTCGATGGCCAATACTACGGCTTCTCCGGCTGCCACCGCTACGAAGCCTGCTGGCACCTCGGCCACAAAACCATCCTTGCTCGCGTCCGCCGCGCCCCCAAATCCGTCCTCAAAATGCATCTCGCCTGATCTATGCCACCCAAATCCAATCCCTTACAGGCACTCATGCAAGCTGCCAACATCAAAAGCTACCGCGCCCTCGCAGACAAAGCAGGCGTCTCCCGCTGGCAAATCCAGCAGCTACGAACTGGCAACATCGAAAAAATGCGAGTAGAAGCCCTAGCAAAAATCAGCGCCGCCCTACAAATCCAAATCACTGACCTATTAGAACAATTCTCAAACACCCTCACCCAATCTCCCCATCCCCCATCCCCCGTTCCCCATCCCCCCATCTCCCAGGCCCACGCCCTCCAAACCCTCGAAACCTGGCTCACCCAGTGGCCCACCATCGCCAAACGAGCCCAAACCCATCCCGACCTTGCCGCCGCCAAGCTACTCCCCTTCATCCGCCCAGTTGAGCAGCTGATGCGCGAGTGGAACGTAGAGTCCATTGCCACCGTTGACGAGCAGATCCCCTACGATCCCATCTGGCATCAGCTTACAAAAGGTAGCGCCGAGCCAGGTGAGCTAGTGCAGGTCACCCACACAGGACAAACCCACCACGGCAAACTGCTTCACCGTGCGAAGGTCAAACCAATCTAATCCTCGAAGCTCAGGCCCGTACCAGGGTAAATACCGTCAGCTCAGGCGAACACAGCAGCCGACCGGGAAAATACGTACCCAAGCCCCGGTTCACATACAGCCAGTTGTCACCGACACGGTGCAGTCCTCTGCACCATTCCCAGTGACGCACCACATGGAAACAGCGATCGCTCAAAAAAGGAATCCGATTGCGAATAGCGCTAGGAACCCCGCGTCGAATTCGCTGCCATACCAGCGGACCTGGTCCTAAAAATGGAATGTAGATCTGCCCGCCGTGGGTGTGGCCAGACAGCTGCAAATCTACCCGCCACTGCGACAGGAGCTCTGCCGTATCTGGGTTGTGGGAGAGCACCAGACGCGGTACAGCTGGGTCTAGCTGATTCAGCACAGATGGATCGAATTCTTTGGACCAGTAGTCAGCAAAACCGACAATGGGAAAATCTTTGCCGAACGGTGTAGCGATCGCATTCCACAGTACCGGAATGTCAACCTGCTCTAGCGCTTTGGTCACTATACTCCGCGCCCCAGCAACCGCAATATCGTGATTACCCAGCACCGCGATCGCACCATACCGACTGGGCATCCGCTTGATCCGCCGCGCCAGCTCATGAATCGGACTAGGATCATCTGTTACAAAATCTCCCGTCAGCGCAATCAAATCTGGCTGAATCGCTTCTATCTGCGCCATGGTCTTAGCCAGTAGCGAATTGGAGAGGCGTAGGCCATCAAAGTGAAAGTCTGAAAGCTGAGCAATCACCGTACCTGCCAGGCGCTCAGGTAAATCTCGAATCGGAATCGTAAGGGTCTCAACAGCGAGCGAACCCGATAAAAGCCGATGCATAGAAGCGAGGTCTCAAAACTTGGTAAGCAGATTATAGCGCTGCGATTGTCGCAGCGCTCGGCCCAAAACTAGCCCGGTTATCTAGATCACGCTTGGCAGGCTATATGGATTACAAACGGGTCTATACGCGTTACTGGCTAAAGCTAGAGGCCACCATCATAGTGCCGATTCCCATATCAGAGAACATCTCCAGTAGCAGTGCGTGGGGTACGCGCCCATCGAGAATTGTGGCAGCGCGAACACCTTGAGCGAGCGATCGCACGCAGCAGTTCACCTTTGGAATCATCCCACCCGCTACAATACCTTCCGCGATAAGCTGCCGGGCCTGCTGAATATCCAGCTGACTAATCAGCGTGCTTGGATCGTGAAAGTCGCGCATAATACCCGGCGCGTCCGTCAGCAAAATTAGCTTTTCCGCATTGAGCGACGCCGCTAGCTCACCGGCTACCGTATCGGCATTGATGTTGTAAGCCTGACCGCTAGCATCCGAGGCTACACTCGAAATCACTGGAATATAGCCCGCTTCTGCTAGCGTCCGTACCAGGTCTGGGCGCACATTGCTCACATCGCCTACAAAGCCCACATCGGCAGATTCTGACTGTAGCCGCGCTGTCACCAGGTTTCCGTCTCTGCCGCAAATGCCCACCGCCTTACCACCTGCCTGATTAATCAGCGACACCAGCTCCTTATTCACCCGGCCTACTAGCACCATTTCCACCACGTCCATGGTTTCAGCGTCCGTCACCCGCAGCCCATCTTTAAACTGTGGCTCAATATTTAGCTTTCCTAGCCAGCTATTAATCTCCGGGCCGCCACCGTGCACCATCACCGGGCGAATGCCCACACTCGCCATAAACACCACATCGCGAATCACATCCGCTTTAAGACGGCTGTCTTTCATCGCCGCACCGCCGTACTTCACCACGACTGTACGACCGTTAAACTTTTGAATGTAGGGCAGCGCTTCGCTCAAAATACGTACGCGAGCAGCTTCAGACTTTTGAAAAGATTGGGTTTGAGCGGAATTCTCCATGTGATAAACCGTGAGGGCTAAATTTTTAAACGTCAGAGGAATCGAGATCAGTGAGGACCGGATTAATGGAGGTTTGGCTGATCTTGATTTCGCCAGCAGCGAGCTT
Organism: uncultured cyanobacterium; assembly: GCA_963836895.1. GTDB lineage: Bacteria > Cyanobacteriota > Cyanobacteriia > Phormidesmidales > Phormidesmidaceae > Phormidesmis. Next base: position 288,436 of record CAWILA010000005.1, read on the forward strand.
AGGATCTGGGCGTAGGTTTTGCTGAATGGCGGTGAGAATGCGATCGCACGTTTTCCCAACCGACTTACCTTCATAGGCAATCCGAATGTCTGAGAGCGCATATCGATCACCGCGCTGCATCAACAAATCGCTCAGCTTCGTCTGCAAATCCACTCCCTTGAGCAAAGGCCGAGTCGTATCGCCCGACAGCCTCGACTGCAAAACTAACAGCGGCACATCTAGCCAGATGACCAGGCCGTGGTGCAAATAGCTCCAGTTCATCTTTTGAGTGACAATGCCGCCCCCGGTTGCCACCACCAAATTCGTATGGCGACAGACCTGAGAGAGCACCTGCGTTTCTATCTCTCGAAACGCAGCCTCACCTTCTGCGGCAAACAAATTGGTGACCGTTTGCCCCGTACTTTGCTCAATCAGCGCATCTGTATCAAAAAAGTGGTAGCCTAGTCGGTTCGCTAGCTTCCGTCCAATCGTGGTTTTGCCCGCACCCATCATGCCAACAAGGTAGATATTGGTCTTTTTAAGATCTTGTTTGAGGTTGGCAGTCGGCTGGGCGGTCATAGAAGCAGTGGCAACAAGCACCGTAAGTACGTCAGCTATTATCTCAGCCGCTGGCACCTAGCGCAGCTTAATTTTGGGCGCACAGCTCAACTTTGGGCTCAACTTTGGGTTCAACTTTGGGCGCGGTCAATCAGCGCTAGCCACAGCTGCCGCTCGCCTCCATCTGCACTGTAAAAAAGCAGATCAATCAGCAGCCGCAAGGAAAGCTGCGTCAAAACCTGCGTATCTAGGTTTGGTTCTTCCATGCGATCGCAGTACATATTATTAAAATTATCAAGATAGTCGCCCAGCACCGCCGCGCGATGGGGCGGCTCACCCTCAGCGCTCAGCTGCTCTAGCTTAGCCACAGCCTGCCGAATCGCCTCGTGGTGCACTCTAGCAAGATGGCACACCACCAGTACTAGCGCCCTCGCCTCTTCAATATCTAGCTTTTTACGTCCCTTGCCCTTGCGCAGTGGGCTCGACTGCCGCAGCCGCCATAGCCCCACCCGGTCCGACAGCGTCTCGGCAAGCTGTAGCTCTTTCGCTGCCGACAGGACCGCGTCTGAGCCAATATTGGTCAGCGCTTCCACCGCCATCAAAACCAAATCTAGCTGCGCCTTTATACTGCCAAGCTGCCTAGCCGATAGCCGATCAACCCACAAATTATCACCTGAGATAGGCACCGTCACAGCAATCTTGGCCAAGCTGGCCTTTAAGAGAATACTGGCAATTGTGCCATAGCCCAGAGCATCTTTTTGGCAATTCAGCGCTTAGCGCGATCGCTATGCACACCAGCTAAGAGCATAATCGCCTGCGCACGCACCTCGGTGCTTCTAGGAACCGCCACGCTCGTCAGCATCTCCAGCAACGACGCTCTATTGTTTGTCACATCTACGCGAATGGTATACCTGCCGTTTTTACCCGATTCATAGCTATTGGCAACAGCTGTGTACGTTCCTGTCACAGGCAGCGGCATCGCCAGACGAGAGTTTCGATTAGTACGGCTAACATCGTCATTTTCACCGATCCGTTGACCGTTGGGGTCTAGCAGTATCAAATACGGGTCAAAGTCATCGCTTTCTAGAGAGATCGTCACATACTGTCCATTGTTGCCAGAAAAAACATACTGGTCGTAGAGACTGCCATCGTCTAAAACGGCGTCGCCCGGAATCAACCGGCCTTCCGTTGCTACCAAAGTATCGGCCTTAGCCATCCACTGAGCGCCATTCAATCGCCAGCCCAATCCCCAGTTAGAAAGCACTAAAAAGCCAGTCGCCGCGCAGACAGCACTCAGCTTTTGTAAAGCCCGCATTCGATTCTCCTTAACTTACCTATCCGTTTCATACTGCCTCAATGTGAGTTTCTCAGTATAAACACAGTGCTAACTTATCCATGGCCTCACACACCGCTCAATTCTTCGCAAAAACTTGACCCGTTAGCCTAATGTTGAGTTGCTTCAGGTAAAGAGACGGGTCAGCTCAAAACACTCATCAACTAATCTTAGTATTTCTCACCGCTATTGTTTATCCGCCGTTGGTAAGTCGTCTTAGAGTCTCTTCTTATTTTTTCTATCAGCATGCATCGCTACATCTACCTTTTTGTGCTCATCATCAACGCCTTGCTCACACAGTCTTCAGCAGCGATCACAGCTCCAGCGCCTACTGAGTTGGTTCAACAAAGCTTGTACGAGGCGTTGCTGCTTCAGAACAACCTTCCTCAGAAAAAGCGCAGTGGCTACTGAGTTTAGGCATATTGCTAATAGGAGGAGCCATTATCTAAGGCGTCGTGAAGTATGCTCACCTCTAAACACATAAGTCAAAGCGCTTCGTCACAGTCTGCTGCTCTCATCCCCAAAACTGACGAAAGTCTTCGTCTTTTTCACTCAGCTGAGTCCATTCCACGCCCTGTTGAACAAACCAATCTACGAGCCGTTCACACGCTGGTCTTTCCGTTGCATAGTGGCCCGCATCAATGAGCACCAAACCCTGGTCGCGACTTTCTTGAAACTGATGAAACTTACAGTCGGCAGTCAGATAGGCCTGCGCTCCTGTCTGACAAACTGATGAAATATAGCTAGCACCAGAGCCGCCTAGCACAGCAACTTTCTCAATGGGCTTTTGCAAATCTGTCGTAGGTGAATATAGCAATCGGGGCGGAGCGAGCACAGATTGAATCTTATCTAGCAGCTGCTGCAATGACTGCGTTTCTGGCAAGTCGCCAACCCGTCCGTATCCTCTAGTTGGATCTGTATCAGGCGCGATCGCTTCTACAGGAGACACATGGCGCAAATCCAACAGCTGAGCCAACACATCCGCAGTCCCGTTACTCACCTGATCAAAATTAGTATGAGCCGTGTAGATGCTAATGTTGTGTGCGATCGCAAGCCGTACCATATCGCCAATACTGTTGCCTGCAACCACCGACGAAAGCCCGCCGAAGATTAGCGGATGATGGGCAAAAATTAGGTTTACTGGTTTGCCCTGAGCTTGCAGTGCGATCGCTTCTTCCATCACCGCAAGCGTCGGCGTCAAGCACACCAGCACGCCCGCCGAGTGAGATAAAATGCCCGGCTCCACCTGCCAACCGCAGTTGTCCCACTTTTCCTGCCAGGCTGGATTTGCCCAGCGCTCAAACGTTGAAATCAGCTCGGCAATCGTCACAGAAGACCCAGTCACAAGAGACTCAGTCACAGAAGACCCAACAGATGAACTCACGGCTGCTTATAAAAAACGATGTGATTAGCCTATCGCATTCGGCCAATCACATCGCTACGCCAATCACATCGCTACGTCTCTACGCTTCAGCTAACGGGATTTTGACAAACCCTACACTATCGCACCAGCGCGCTAGTCGGCGTAGCGCCCGAAACGCTCAGCGTGTAGTCAAATCGCCCACCGCCATTTTCCTGCCACCCCGTCAGCCGATTCTCTTGATTGAAAATAGGATCGTTGTTGTAACTAGTCACCACCGCAAAGTACAAATCTGTTCTGGGTACCAGCAGTCCGCTGATGCGAGACTGACTGCCGCCGCTCGCATCGTCAGAAGACGCAATCAGCTGACCCTCACGGTCGAATACAAATAGCTGCGAATCGTCGCTGGTGTACAGGCTACCTGTCATCACTTCGGTGACTTCTAGGTTGAGGCTGATGCGATCGCCCATCCCTGCAACAAAGCCATACACCTCATGCCCTGCACCTACATGGCCCGAAACCACGTTAAGTCCTCGGCTCAAGTCTATAGGCTGAGCCGGAGATAGACCGCGCTGATTTCCCATGCTCACCGGCAGCGTCAGCGCAGAAGATGCTGTAATGACCGCGCTCGTGTACTGATTCTCGGTGACTTCAGCGACTGCCATCTCCCAGCCTAGCGCCCGCTCGGGCTCCACCTCTACCGGAGCTGCTTCTGCTAAAAAGTAAGGATCGGTTAGATTGCAGGTTTGAGAATTGTGCAGAATCAGTCCGTCTGCGCGGTAATACTCCAACCTACGGCGCAAAACGAGTAAAGACTCACGGTTGGCACTGGTTGTAGCTTCATTGGCTACCAGCGTTCCAGTAATGCCAACCGCCCGGCCCCAGTCGTTGGCACAAATAGCCTGATTGAGATCAAACACAGTAGTTCTTTGAGCGCTAGCTGGCAGTGTACCTAGTCCTAACAGCGCTACTGCCGCTAGCACCAGTGGACGACCCAATCGAATGTTCTCAAACTGAGGTCGGCGCATTGTCTGTATTTCTCCTTCAATTCTTACTGCAATAGTGCCCAAACCTAGTGCCAGCAAGCTCCGTTTAATTATGCAAGCTATCGCTAGCGGCATACATCAGCCGGGCATAGTAGGTCATAGATCGCTCCACTCAAACGCCGGAATCCGTTCAAATACGGCCCGGTCAATCCCTGTAGGCAACCGCAGACAAACCTAGAATGGAAGAAAAACTGAAACTGCTCGTCGTCGACGATGAGTCAGACAACTTAGATTTGCTGTATCGCACCTTTCGCCGGGACTTTCGAGTCTTCAAAGCGAAAAGCGGTGCAGAAGCCCTAGATGTTTTAGATACGCAAGGTGAGATGGCCATCATCATCTCCGACCAGCGTATGCCGAAAATGACCGGGACTGAATTTCTAAGCCGAACCGTAGAACGCTTTCCAGATACCATTCGGATGGTGCTCACAGGCTACACAGACGTTGAAGACCTCGTCTCGGCAATCAACTCAGGCAAAGTGTTTAAATACATCACAAAGCCTTGGCATCCTAAGAAGCTAAAAGAGGTCGTTGCTCAAGCTTCTGAGACCTATCGAGTCATCAAAAAGCGAACGCTGGCACTCAGCCGAGCCCTCTCTCAAGAGTCTGTCAGCAACAATATTATGGCAGCGGTTCGAGGATCGCTCGACTACGACAATACGCTTAAAACAGTTGTCAGCACTCTAGGTAAAGCGCTTAAGACAGATTTTGCTGTGCTATACCCGGCCAAAAATCTGCAAAGTGATGATGGCGATCAGCTAGTGCCTATCTACCAGGCTAAGGGTGAGGGTGCTGATGGTGAACCTGCGGACGATCAGGCAGTAGAAAGAGAAAAAGGCGATCACGAACCGTACTTATTCTCGCTAGAACAGCTGCCGCCTCTGCCAGGAAGCGACAATATCACCGCCGAGTCTGTAGAGATAGAAGGCAAGGCTATGGTCAGAGTAGTTGCGCCTTTCTTGGATAAAGAAACAACTGTTGCAACTATCTGCCTGTACTGCACAACGCACGACTCACGGTGGGCAAAAAACGCGATCAATTTACTAGAGAATGTTTCCGACCAGGTGGCGCTAGCTATCCTGCATGCAAAGCTCTATCAGCAGATTCAGCGACAGTCTCTTAAAATGCGCGCTGAGCTAGAGGTAGCCAGAAAAATCCAGAGCAACCTGTTACACCAAAGCTGGCCAGAAACGCCCGGCCTAAAAATTCAAGCCCGCTGCCAGCCTGCCAGAGAAGTGGGTGGAGACTTTTTTGAAGTCTTCAGGCACCCGCAGGGAGACATTTGGCTAGCCGTTGGCGATGTCTCTGGCAAGGGCGTCCCTGCCGCGCTCTTTATGGCCAGTGCCATCTCGGTATTGCGCCGTGAGCTAGCGCAAGAGAAGTCTCCTGAGCCGGAAAAGGTAATGAGTAATCTCAATCACAGCCTGTCTAACGACTTGATGAGCAACAATTGCTTTATTACAATGGCGCTCATTCGCTACAGCGAGGAAACAGGCCAGCTGGTGTACGCAAATGCGGGCCATGTGTATCCGGTAGTGTGGGCCCACAAGCGAATGGTTGCCCGTAGAGACGAACAGCCGTCGGTCGGTGAAGGCCCACAGGTAGAGCCAACCTACTTGGACGTTCGGGGCGTACCGCTGGGCATTTTGCCTAGCTGGAAGGCAGCTTCTGGAGCGCTAACGCTTTCAGATGGAGATGTTGTATTACTTACGAGTGATGGCATTACCGAAGCAACAGTGCCAGATTGTCGGGGCAGTGGCAGCTGCTCCATGCTCAACCAGGAGGGGCTATGGGCCTATCTTCAACAGCAGCCTGCTAATCTCGATTTGGACAATTTACTTTCCTACATTCACCTGCCTGAAGGTGAGCAAGAAGACGACCAAACTATCTTGTCACTGGAGGTGACGTCATGCTAAAAACCGAACTAACTGTACCCAGTGATCTCAAATTTATGGAAGTGGTAGAACACTGGCTCTTGGAATCTTTACAGCTGGAGGTTGACCAGGAAATTGACTGGTCTCAGGTGGAAAAGCGACTGAGGCTCGTGGTGGTAGAAGTGTACTCCAACATTGTTCGCCACGCGCACAACGAGCAGCCTGAGCTGCCCGTGCTGATTCGTATTGAGCTAGAAGACAACAATCTCTCTTTGGAAGTGTGGGATCAAGGCCAAGGCTTTGAGCTAGGGAACTATTCAGCGCCTGCGCCTACCGACTTTCAAGAAGGTGGCTATGGCTGGCTGATTTTGAACCGCATTATGGACCGGGTGGAGTATCAGCTGCACGTGGGAGGCGATCATCCTTCGGATGGGCAAAGCCATCGCAACTGCCTGAAGCTAGAAAAAGACCTGGCCGCAGCTCCAGCCTAAGCGCCGCCGTATCGAGCGATCGCACCCTCGCCTACCTGCCAAGCCCACAGCTGATCGCCTAGCGAAAAGTGCCACCATTCATTCGGATGCTGGCGAAACCCCACGCCCACCATCACGCTAGCGAGCAGACTGCGGTGACGGTGGGCTGCTTGCGCTTGAGGCTCCAAGCGATCCTCGAAGTGATTGGGATACGAGCGCAGTGAGATTTCGTCGATAGGAGAGCCCATATCAACCGTTTCACCCTTAGCGTCAACCAGGGTAAGGTCTACGGCTGCGCCAGTGCTGTGAGGCGGCGGTGTATTGGGACTAGGGCTAGGAACAGCCCAAAATTTGAGGACTTCTGCATGTAGACGCGATCGCACTTTGTCGTCCATCGCATCTAGCGCAACGCCTTTTTTAGCTGCGAGCTGAGCAAACGTATGGTCTACCATGAACTGCTGTACAGCAATAGGGCGATAGGCATCAAATATTTGGAGCTTCCAGCCGGGGTGCTGCGCCTGTAAATCGAGCTGTGCCTGTATCAGCTGGTGCAGTACGCTCTCACGCAAGAAGTAGGGAGAGCGATCGCCGTAGGGTGCGCCCAGCGCCTTGTAGGGATGAGGACGAACGATTGAAAACTGCGATCGCGGAATCGGCAATAGCGCTTCACCACAGTCTTCAATCGGAACTTTTTGGTAGGGTTTCATGAAAAGGAGCGCGAGCGTGGCCAACCGTTAGGCTACCACTAGCTGGCTTTCGCGTACGTAGCTGACAAAATTGCTCAAAATTTGTAGCCCAGCTGTCGAAGATTTCTCGGGGTGGAACTGCACCGCCATGAGGTTACCTTTGGCGACGGCGGCGGTTACCGTTTGCGTGCCGTGGGTGATGGTCGCCGCGTTGAGCGTAGGATCTGTAGGCGCAGCGTAGTAGGAGTGCACAAAGTACACCCAGGTATCGGGCTCGATACCTTGCCACAGCGGTAGTGTGGGCTGCGATAGATTTAGCTGATTCCATCCCATGTGAGGAATGGTAATAGTGGGCTCAGGCCGGAAGCGTCGGACCAATCCGGGGAAGATACCCAGTCCAGCTTCTGAGCCTTCTTCGCTGCCTTCAAATAGCACCTGCATACCGACACAAATTCCCAGGAAAGGCTTGCCGCTTTGCGCGATGCGGCGGATAGGGTCGATGAGGTCGCGCGATCGCAAGTGTTGCATTGCTGGGTCGAAAGCGCCGACCCCTGGCAAGACAACACCGTCTGCGCGCTCAATGTCTGCGACAGAATCGGTCACCAGCGTTGTCGCGCCTGCAAACTCTAATCCCTTACAGGCAGAGTGCAAGTTGCCCATGTCGTAATCGATCACCGCGATAGTCGTCATAGCAGGTACTCACATCTATATAGAACGCAGTCTAGATTATATAGTAAAGCCCAAGAACACGATGGAAATACAATTGTTGGATACCGTCAAGTAGAAGATTATGGCCGCTCCGCCGATTCTCATCACCTCTTTTCAGCCCTGGCGATCGCACCAGCTATCCAATTCATCTGACGATCTAATCGCGGCGCTAACGGCTCAAAACAAGCTTCCCAAAAACAGTATTTGGATTAGAAACGTGCCCGTGAGCTTTGAGCTAGCCCCGATTCGGGTAATCAGTGAACTCTATCGGTACAGACCTCAGGCCATCATCTGCTGCGGCATGGCAGAAAATCGACCTTATCTTTCTATTGAGCAAAGGGCTACGCAAGGTAGCAAGCAGATACAAACCACTGTAGATTTACAGCGCCTGCTAGAAACAACAAGACTGAGTACCATCAGCTACAACGCAGGCAACTACGTGTGTAATGCGCTCTACTACAGCGTTCTAGAAAGTATCCAAAAGTACAAGCTGCCAACAGTGGCTGTGTTTGCACATGTGCCTGTGCTGAAGTGCGATTTGGGATGCGATCACAAAGCCCTGCCAAAAGAAGACCGCAGTCGACTGGTGCTAGAAGACTTTACTGATATCGCCAACAGGCTAGCCAATACACACAGCCTCAGTTAGTCTAATATATTGTTGTTCTTTGTCCGTACTCGGGTGTAAAAGTCTTCCATGACTTCAATAAATGAGTTGTTGCGCTGCCAGAAAGGGGGGAAGTCGCCTTGTTTTTTGATTAGGATTGCAGGGACGTTGATAGGTTGAGGAGAGTCTACAGTGCCGAGCGATCGCGTCTTCCCTTGCCAGAAGTCGGTGAGAGAAACCTGCTGCTCTAACGTGACGATTTTAGGCTGAGTGTGTAGGCTTTCTACCGGTTCGGCAGCGTTGGGTTCGGCAATAAGCTCTTTGGAAAGGGCAACGCCTAAAGGCGTTTTGGATAGCTCGGCGAGGAGGTCATCTTTTAAAAGCCCACGTAGCTCGAAGAGTTTTAGCGGGTCGCGGTCGAGTTCGGCGGCGACGAGATAGTAAACGCCTGCGACGTGCTTGCAGGGATTGCTCCAGTCAGGGCAGTTGCACTGACTTGTGAAGTCACCTTTTTGGGGCAGCAGGTGCAGCCCGAGGGTTTCAAAGCTTTCTTCTATGTTGTCTGGAATCTCGCCGACTAGCAGCTTGGATAACACGCTGACTTTAGAAGCCATAAGCGCAATAACAGCGGCCCACTTAGCGCGGCTGATGGGCTCAAATTCTAGAACGGTGGTGTAGAGCGGCTCTGTGTAAACGCCGTAATAAGGGTTGACGGAGCCTCGGACTTGGGCCGTGACGCGATCGCCCTCTATCTCAAAAGACTTCACCTTGCGCCCGTTGGCGTAGCTGCGCCCCCGGCTAAGGCGACCGCTGTCGGTGAATTGTTCGATGGTGGTGAGGAAGGTCTCGCCCCACCAGGTGCGGGTGAAGTTGGGCATGTTTGGACAGGGATGGGGGATAGGGGATGGGGAATGGGGATTTAGTCCATTATTGCGTTTTTGTTGAGGGCGATTAGGCGTTTGAAGGCGTCGTTGTCGAGTTCGGTGAGCCAGGACTCGTCGGAGCCGACGATGGAGGTAGCGAGCTTCTTTTTGTCTTCTATCATCTGGTCGATTCTCTCTTCTAGGGTGCCGATGGAGACAAATTTGTGGACGAAGACGTTTTTCTTTTGGCCGATGCGGAAGGCGCGGTCGGTGGCCTGATCTTCTACGGCAGGGTTCCACCAGCGGTCGAAGTGGAAGACGTGGTTGGCTTTGGTGAGGGTAATGCCGACGCCGCCAGCTTTGAGAGAAAGGACGAAGACGGAAGGGCCGGTGTCGGCAGATTGGAATTCAGTCATCATACGATCGCGCTTTTTTCGTGTTGTTCCTCCATGCAAGTAATACGTGTTGTAGTGGTGAATCTGATGCAGATGTTTCTCTAGCGCGTCGCCAATTTCTTTGAACTGAGTGAAAATTAGCAGGCTATCGCCGTCGGCAATAGCTTCGGCAACCATTTCGCTCAGGCGGCTGAGCTTGTGCGATCGGGTGGTTGCAAAATCGCTGCCGTCCTGCAAAAACTGAGCGGGATGGTTGCAAATTTGCTTGAGCTTCATCAGGGTAGATAGAATGAGACCCTTGCGCTGAATGCCTTCTGCGTTTTTAAGCTGCTGCTCTACGTCGCGTACGGTGGCTTCGTACAAAGACGCCTGCTCTTTGGTGAGGTTGCAGTACAGCTTCTGTTCTACTTTGCTAGGCAGATCTTTGATGATAGATTCGTCTGTTTTTACCCGGCGCAGGATAAAGGGCTCTACTAGCTTTTTGAGTACGACAGACTGGGTGCGATCGTTGTTGCGGGCAATTGGCAGCTCGAAGTTTTTACGAAACTGGGAGGCTTTACCCAGGTAGCCCGGATTGAGAAAGTTGAAAATAGACCACAGATCCAACAGTCTGTTCTCAATCGGGGTGCCGGTTAGTGCCAGTCGATGCCGGGCAGAGAGCGTCAGTATCGCCTTAGTTTGGGCGGCTTTCGGATTTTTGATATTTTGCGCTTCGTCGAGCACGATGCGATGCCAGGTAACGCCGTTGATCAAGTCTGCATCGCGGCGAGCCAAGGCAAAGGAGGTGATGAGTAAATCGTGACTTTTGCAAAGCTGTTTGAAGGCGCGCTTGTCTTTGGTGCGATCGCTCCCATGATGAACAGCCGCTTTTAGATGCGGCGCAAACGTCTCAATCTCTCGATGCCAGTTGCCCAGAACCGACGTCGGCGCAATCAGCAGCGTAGGCGGTAAATCTTTGACCTTGGCCGCTTCGGCCTGCTCTTCTTCTTGCAGCAGCCGGGCAATCACCTGTACCGTTTTCCCCAGGCCCATATCATCGGCCAAGCAGCCGTTAAGCCCCAAGCTCTCTAAGTAGCTTAGCCAGGAAACGCCTCGCTTTTGGTATTCTCTGAGCTGTCCGGCAAAGTTTTCAGGGTTCTCTACCGGGACTAAAGCGCTGGTGTCGTTGAGCTTGTCCATCATGGTGAGAAGGGTGCGATCGCGGCTGAAGTCAACCTCCACATCATCGCCCTGCTGCGCTGCCATCTGCATAAATTCCAACAGTCCCATCTCTGGATTGTCCTGCCGGTGCTTTTTCCAAAAGTCCATCATCTCCTGCATTTTCGCCTGGTCTAGCTCCATCCACTGACCGCGAAACTGCACCAGCGGCGTCTGCGAAGCGACTAGCTGCTGCCATTCTTTCTCACTCACCTGCTCGCCACCAATTGACAGCTCATACTGATATTCCACCAGCGTGTCAAAGGAGAAATAGCTGCGAGATGCATCTGAGGATTTGTCATCCTTATGCGATTTACTGCTGGCCTTGAGCTTGAGCTGCGCCCTGCGCCGACCTTTCGGCGTCCACCACGATGGCACAATTACTTTACAGCCCGCATCTTCTAGCACCCAGGCTGCTTCGTTCAAAAAGTCGAAGGCCGCATCTACATCTAGCGAAATACCGGCAGGCTCATCGGTTTCTAGCCCCTCCCACATCGGCGGATAAATTCGCGCCGCATCACCCAGAGCAAATAGCAGATCTTGCTCAAAGCTCTCACCCAGCTGAAGCTTGAGCGCCATCTGCTGATGCGGCTTGAGCTGCCAATATTCCTCTAGGCTGATGCGCAAAGAAGGGTGCTCCTTGGGTGCGACCTTAAAGTCGATCTCCCAATCGTCGTCTGGATCTGTTGGAGATTGCAGCTGAAAGCAGAGGTAGAAAGGAACACTACTTTGCGTGCGGACAACGCGATCGCGCCAGGGACGCCACTGCTCATACAGCGTCATTTTTGTGCTAGTCGTCCAATGCGCTGACTTCAGGCAGCTATAAATCAGTGAGCCCTCAATCTGCTTATAAAAAGACTGCGGCAAGGGTGTGCGCATCACAATATCGTGCAGCAAACACTCAGAACAATGTCGCAACAGGGTCTCTCTGTCGTACAGCAAAACATCTGAAGACGCTATGGGCTCGGCAAAGCCAGACACACACGACAAGGGCATACAGTCAACATAGTGCTGCACAGCCGCCTCGTAGGCCTCACTCACAATCTCCCAATGAGGATAAGTCTCAAACTTTTTCTCCACCGCTCGGTAGCGCAAAGAAGGAATGTAGTGATCTTTTAAAATTACCTGCTTAAACGACTGCGTGTAGTGGAACCAAAACAACAGATCCGCACCTAGCTGCACCTCAGCTAGCTGATATTGCGCAATAAAGTGAAGCTCTTTTAGCTGTGGCAGCAGCGCACCCGCACCAGATAGACGCTGCGATCCTTTTAAAAACTGACCGATCCGATAACAATCTATCGGCCAGGTTTGCCACTCGTACGACTCAGGCAGTTCTCTCTCCAGATAGCGCGCTAGCTCAATCGAAGGTAGCCACTCCCCCTCAGCCGTTGGCAGCTCAAAAAACTTAGGCGCAATATCGTTAGTCAAACTAGCCTGGTGAGCGTTCGCGAAGCCCAGATCTTCTTCCAAAAACTTCGCCAGGGCCTGCTTTGGCATCGCCTGCTTTGACGTTTCTACCCATAGATAAAAGGACCCAGCTTGCACGAAGGTGGGGTGCGCATCTGGAATCCAGGTACCGTGAAGGATTTTCATCAATTGAACAAACCGCAGTCAGACAGTAGAGATAAGGTGAATTCTAAAGCAAAGTGTCGAAGAATGCACAGAAATCCAAATGCAGTAAAAATAAAGTGGTATTGCGACAGTCTTGTTTACAGCCCCAACCTCAGGCAAGAATAAGAGTCTATCTCGTTCTAAAAATTGCCTAAGGAAGTGCCCAATGCTCGTATGGCTTACAACTCTTTTACTGTCCCCACAAGCGCTGCCGCTACAAACACTACCGCCACAAGCGCTGGCATCAGCACCTGGTCAAACCGCTGAGCAGCGAGTCGCACAGGCCCCTTCGCCAGAAGAGTACGTCGTAGACCAAACCGTCAGACCACTGCCCGGCTCACTCGACAGCACCCCTGTCTTCAACAGCAACAGCCCGGAGCTAGTTGAAACGCCTGGCATTTTACTCTCCACATTTCCGCCCGCAGGCATGGCTACGCCAGAAGCACACCTGAACTTTCCTTTCAGTGGGCGCTTCGATGTATTTGCCCACCACGTGTACAAAGCGCTGGACTATAGCGAAGAAACGCCCGTCCTTTTAGACAGTATGTATTTAGGTGTACTCGTTCACAATCCGGGCACAGAGCCGGTTACCGTTCGGACGCTACAGGCAGCTAGCTACCTTAGCCAGCCCGATGCACCCTTTATACAGCTTCCCGGTTTTGTTCCTTTTAGCCCGCTCAACCCGGTATATGCCGGACCAGGAAGCCGAGCAATGGGCGACATACTGCAAGGGCGACGACAGGACATTTTTCCGGCGATGATGACTATAGCCCCTGGAGAAAGTGAACTGCTGCTAAATCAGCCCATTCCAATTCGTGAGCTAGAGCCCCCTATCAACGGACGCTCAACGCTGGCAAGATTAGAGAGCAGCGGTCCGGTACATGTTGCGAGCCTGGCACAGCCGGTGAGCCTGGATGATTCTGGGAGTGAGGTACCACCTACGCTGGAATCGTGGCAAACGCTGCTAGAAACAGGTGAGCTGTCTGGGCCACGCGATCGCACACCTGCCCCTCTACCGCTTGCAGAAGGCGTTCAGCTCATCTATGGCCGCGTGGCCGGTGTGTCTTCTGGCTCTGAATGGAGAGCGACCCTCACTGACTCAGGCACGCCCGAGGCAAATGCGCAAAGCTCCGAGCAGCTCACCATTCCTGCACCCGGCGACGGCTTTTCGTACGGGATTAGCCTGCTGTATGCAGGCACCCTGGGCAGCGGCCAAAACCAGAGCGCCGAAATGCTCGTTCGCTACCCAGACACTGCCTACCAAAGCCACGGCAACTACGGCGTGCAGTACAGCCTCACGCTGCCGCTCTACAACCCTACCGACACACCGAGGACCGTTACTGTAGCTCTTGAAACCCCAGTCAAAGAAGACGAACTCAGCGAAGGCGGCCTACGTTTTTTTGAGCCCCTGCCGCCCCAAACGTTCTTTAGAGGTCCGGTGCAGATACGCTTCCGCGATGAGCGCGGGCTTCCTCGCATTCGTAACATCCACCTCGTGATGAAGCGCGGTCAGCCCGGTACACCCTTGGCAGAAGTAACGATTGCTCCTCAGAGCACCAGCACTGTCAGCATTGACCTGCTTTATCCGGCTGACTCCACGCCGCCGCAAGTGCTTACAGTACGCACAGAAGAATGAGGGAATTAGAAGAGTCCTGGCAGTAGACTATGCACGCCTTACTCGCTCAGCTTACCAATAGAGCTAATCGTACAATCAGGCGATCAAACCCAAACTCAGCTGTCAAAAAGGGGACATGTAGTGTATAAGGAACGATGTAATCCTACCTGTGCACCTTAATGCAAAGCAGTCGCTATGGTGATTAAAGGAACAACCCGTTTGCTGGGCGTGATTGGCCATCCGGTAGAGCATTCTTTTTCACCGCTGATGCACAATGCGGCGATCGCACACCTTCAGCAAGAAAGCGGCAGTGACCAGCCAGACTATGTTTATCTGCCGTTCCCCATTCGACCTGAACGGCTAAAAGATGCGATCGCTGGTTTTCAGGCCATCGGCTTACAAGGCTTTAATATCACCATTCCTCACAAGCAAAGTATTATTCCAATACTGGATGACGTCAGCGATGTTGCCAAAGCCATCGGCGCGGTCAATACTGTGTGGCGCGGTGAGAAAGGTTGGCACGGTACGAATACAGATGCCTACGGCTTTCTAGCGCCGTTAAAGGCACTGCCTGGCATCTCATCGGATAAGCCTAAAGATTGGACGGATGCTAAGGCGTTGATTTTAGGCAACGGTGGCGCGGCTAGAGCCGTAGTTGCGGCCTGTGAGCAGCTGGGCTGTAGACGAATTGGGGTCGTTGGGCGATCGCCTGACAAGCTCGCCTACTTTGCCGAAAGCTGGGCACATACGCCCCATATTTCATCGCGGCTCAAAGTCATGACTCAAGACGAGCTGCCCATTCAGCTGCCCAAAACCGATCTTATCGTCAACGCCACACCCGTTGGTATGCACCCTCAGGCAAACGACTCTCCCCTAAGCAACGATGAGATGGCTTTGCTAAAGCCAGGTGCGATCGCCTACGACCTCATCTATACACCAAGTCCCACCAAATTCCTCCAGCAGGCAACCGCCGCCAGGCTTCATGCTATTGATGGACTAGAAATGCTCGTGCAGCAAGGAGCCGCCGCCCTAGAAATTTGGATTGGGCAGCCTGCGCCCGTTGAAGTGATGCGCCAAAGCCTGCTACATCATCTAGGTCAAGTTTGAGGTGGAGCCTGAAAGCAGGCCCGGTCAAAAGAGCACCTGCACAGGCCGTCGCTCAAAACCGAGGTAAGCTTAGTGATAAGACTTCGGCTCAAAAACAATCGCCTCACCATGTTTTCATCGCTTCGCACTATTCACGCAAAAGCTCGCACGGTGCTTTCTCTCACCCATTGTGTCAGCTTTTTCCTGGTTACCTGCCTTTGCTTTTTTGGCTGGATGCCAGCGGCCCATGCCCTCACGCAAATCCAGCTAAAAGACCTTGTCGCTGAAGAGTGCCCCGCTGACGCAGCCTACGCTGAAAACCTGACAACCAGCGGCTCCTCAATGGCAGCGACCTGCTACCTCATCAAAGGCACCGCCGTTAACAACTCCGCTAAAGACATTATGGATGCGGATATCTTTGGTCGGATTTACGATGCGGAAGATAACTCTGTGATGAAGAACCGATATCGTCTGGGCGGTATTGAGTATGTGCCGATGGGAGAGAGCCCTTTCTCTTTTAGAATTTCGGTGCCCTCTGTACAGAAGGCGCCGCTGAGGCTCGAAAAATTTAAGGCATCTGGGTTTGCGAGTAAAGTTCGCCGCTTTCAAGCGTGGGACCAGTCGATTGACGAGTGAAGGCGCTTAGCGTGAAATTGCGCACGAAAAAGCCCAGCCGAGAAGAACTCAGTTGGGCTTTTTCGTGGTTGTTTTTTCTACTTAGTCTAGTAAAGCGAAGAATAGTAAGCAGCTTGAGCCATCATCGCGCCTGACTTCGCGATCGCACTTGTAATCAAGTTAAGTGCGATGAACGCCAAAATAGCGGACAAATCTAGACCACCAATCGGCGGAATAATCGAACGGAAGAGGTTCAAGTAAGGATCTGTGAGTTGAGAAAGTGTCGATAGGAGCGGATTCGACCAGTCAACGTTGGGAAACCACGTTAGCAGAACGCGGATAATCAGCAAGATTGAATAGATCTGGAGAAAGGCGTAAATGCCTTGAAAGAGCGTGGCAATAATTCCTGAAGCCATAGCTTGACAAAACTCAGAGTTGAGAACAGAGAAAGGACAGTGAAATAATGACTGTTTTGCAGATAGTTGACTGTATTTTAACCGATGGGCTACCGCTTGTGAGGATCGGCTATCTTCACCTTATTGCAACGGCAAAATGCCGCAGTTGGATCGCCCAGAGAGGCGCTGCGAAGGGAGCTGTCACAAAGGCCACTAGCCTTCCCGCTCTGATACTGGTGAGCTAAAGTCCGCGACCGAATGGCCATTTTTCACATTGCCCATCTGCACACGCACGTCTTCAATAGCCGTATTGAGCTGAGAGATCTTGTCTTCGAGCCCCCGTCGGGCAATTTCCATGCGCTCTTCGGTAGTGGCGTTTTCTAGCTGACGGCGCTCTTCGTCCGAAAGAGCAAAGTCGTCGGCAGGTTCTGAACGCAGGCGGTTGCTGGCAAGTACGCCGACAACACCACCGATGATGCCACCGACAAAGGCTCCAGCGATAAATCCACCGGCAAAATTATTTTGACTCATGACATCTCCTTGAAAGTCATTTGTTAGAAGTTTTTGGCTGCTGCTTGAAAGGTTAGTTTTTCAAGCAGCTTTTAGGTGTCTGTCATTAGGTGTCTGTGACTAGGTGCCGAAGGTGCGATCGCCTGCATCACCCAGTCCCGGCACAATGAACCCATTTTCATCTAGTCCTTCGTCGATAATGGCCGCGTATACCGTAAGCGCCGGGTAAGATTCTGACAGCTTTTGCAGGGCGGGTGGTGCGGTCACCACTGAAATGATTCGCACAAGCGCGGGATCTACCCCGCGCTTAGTCAGCTCTTCTAGCGTTGCGATGATCGTACCGCCTGTGGCCATCATTGGCTCACTGATGATGATTCGCGTACCGGGCGCAAAGGTTTCGGGCAGCTTGTTTAAGTACCAGACCGGCTCTAGCGTTTCCTCATTGCGAGCTAGGCCAATGTGGTAAGTGCTGCTGTTGGGTACGGCGCTTTGAATACCTTCAACCAGGGCTAGGCCAGCGCGGAGGATGGGGATAATTGCGATCGCCGCGTCCGGATCTACAAACGTAGCCGGACAGGTTGTCAGCGGCGTTTCAATCGTCATATCCACCGTAGGCAGCCAGTCGCGCATGGCTTCGTAGGTCAACCATCGTCCCAGTTCTGTCATCCCGCTGCGGAACACAGGCGAAGGCGTTGTATTACTGCGCACAACACCCAGCCAATGCTTAATTAAAGGGTGCGGCGGAACATAAATGCGCAGTTGCAGGGCCATGGGCAGGTGAAGTAGAGGGGCAAAATAAACTCAAACCATCATACTGTGGTGAGATTGCCCAGTGATGAATGACTAGCGACGAGTTATAAAACGCAAGCGTATCGGCGCAGAGAGTCACTAGCTAAACCAGACCAAACCACCCAGGGTGAGCGCAACGCCGACTAGCGCAATCCATACAAACTGGTTATCGGCAGTATTTACCTGGCTAAGATCTATTGGCTCCGGTTCGGGTTCTGCTTTACGGCGGCGCTTTTTCTTCGATCTCTGTGCGTAGCGAACCTTTACATCGTCATCAAAATCAGTCAGGTCTGGAATTTTGGTCACCCACTCAGGCCTCATCTCTAGCTCCGGCGCTTCGAGGATATAGAGCATCCGCTTACTTTGCTGCTTAGTGTCCAAGTCAGGATGCACAATCAGCTTACGACAGAGCGAGAGCCCTGCTTCCTCGTTACCAGATGCGATATAGGCATTCACCAGCCACATTTGAATTCCACCGCCCCTTGCCCCCATTGGGTTCGAGAGGGAAAGCGCCATTTTGAAGTCGGCGATCGCATATTTATATCGCCCCCGTTCAAACAGCGCCTGACCGCTTGCCATCGCCGCATCTGCCTGCTGCCGCTTCTCAGCATTATTCAGTCGGTTTAGCGCTTGCTTTATAGGGTCCGGTGCTTCGGTACCGCCCTTCTCTGCATTCTCTGTATTCTCTGTTGCTCTGGAAGAATCTTCTCTAGAAGGTACCTGATAGGCTTTGGGAAACTGGTCAGATTCCGACGTCATCGCACTCATAAAATAGCTGCCATTTCCTAGTGTATCGCGAGTGCATCCGGCTCGCTTATCCGGCAAAATGAGTGCTAGCTTGAAAGAGAGAAAAGAGGTTCAAAAAATCAATGCTAATGGTGATTTCTCCAGCCAAATCGCTGGATTATGAAGGCCGAGACTACCCCGAGTCCACAGTACCTGCGCTTCTTAGCCAGAGCAAAGAACTCGTAGAACAGCTCAGCGACTACGACGCACCTCAGCTTTCTGAGCTTATGAAAATTAGCGACAGGCTCGCCACGCTCAACCATCAGCGCTATCAAGATTTTGAGACACCTTTCACACCAGACAACGCAAAGCAAGCTCTCCTAGTCTTCAACGGGGACGTTTACAAAGGCATCGACTCAGAGAACTACGATGAGGACGATCTGTCTTTCGCCCAAGACCACTTGCGCATCCTATCTGGTCTCTACGGCATTTTGCGTCCGCTAGATCTGATACAGCCTTATCGGCTAGAGATGGGAACAAAGCTAGTCACTGACAAAGGTAAGAATCTATATGATTTCTGGGGTGCTCAAATTGCTGAGCTGATCAACACCGAGCTTGAGAACAGCCTTGCGCCCTGTTTGGTGAATCTTGCTTCCAAAGAATACTTCAAATCTGTCAATCCTAAAACGCTTAAAGCAAGAGTGCTGAATATTGCCTTCAAAGAAAACAAGTCGGGTACTTACAAAGTGGTGACAATACATGCGAAGCGAGCACGAGGTCTGATGGTGGACTTCGTTATTCGCAATCGCATTGAGAACCTAGAGCTGGTGAAAGGATTTGATCGCGACGGCTACGCTTTCAACAAAGCGCTTTCGAGTCAAGATGAATGGATTTTCTGTCGAGATTGAGTAAAATATCCGATTGAGGTGAGATTTGTCATAGTGGAGCATTGTCAAGACAACGCCATTAACTGAAGCCGAGGATAAACCAATGACGCTTGCAACCGGCCGATCTATACAGCAAAGTGCGCTGAGCTTTGATGAGTTTCTAACTCTTTATGGCGAGAGCAATCGTTATGAGCTAATTGACGGAGAAGTTTTTGATTTGGAGCCTACTGGTAAGCATGAGGAGGTTGCGGCTTTTATCACTACAAAAGCCTGTACTCAGATCGATGCGGAGAGATTGCCTTGGTTCGTGCTCCAAAGAGGTCTATTGAGACCTTCTAATACAGGTATGACGGCGTTTCGTCCCGATATCTCAGTTATAGATCGTTCTGAACTTACGAAAGAACCTTTGTGGCCTGTCCAGTCGATCTTGACATTGGGTAGCTCAATTAAGTTCGTGGCAGAGGTAGTGAGCAGCAATTGGCAAAATGACTATGCTCGTAAGGTAGAAGACTATGCCGCTTTGGGCATACCTGAGTACTGGATCGCCGACCACGCAGGGCTAGGCGGCATTCGCTACATCGGAAGACCAAAACAGCCAACACTCTCTATCTGTACGCTAGTAGACGGAGAATACGATATACAGTTGCTTCGAGGCGATCAGCCTATTGTCTCTATCGCGTTTCCCAGTTTGAAGCTAACAGCAGCAGAAGTTTTGCAGGCAGAAAACCTCTGAGAACTACAGACCCATCAAACTACATAGCTTATAGATAATTCGAGCGCCTACATTGCCGTCCCATTTATCGGGGCCGACCTCACACAGGTCGAAGCCGATGATTTCTCTAGTGTCTGCGATTTCTCGAAGTAGGCAGAAGGCTTCTTCTAGCTCTAGGCCGCCGGGGACAGGCGTTCCAGTAGCAGGACAAAGCTTCGGGTCAAGGCCGTCTATGTCGAAGCTGATGTAGACTTTTGCGGGTAAGTTGACAGCGATTTGTTGGCAGATTATTTTCCAGGAGGTGCCTGCGTAGCGCGATCGCTTCACTTCCGTATCGTGATAAACAACAACTCTCTCATTACTCCGAGCAAACGCCATCTCTTTCGGCGACACATCACGTATGCCAACTTGCACTAGCTTCGACACTTGAGGCAGCTTCAACACATTGTGCATAATCGAAGCATGAGAGAATTCAAACCCCTGGTAGGTGTCGCGCAAGTCGCAGTGCGCGTCGATATGTAGAATGCCAAAGTCTTCGTGAGCTTGGGCGATCGCCTGCAACGCCCCCAAGGGAACGCTGTGATCGCCGCCAATAATGCCTACCCTTTTACCGTCGCTCAGCGCTTTTGCCGTCGCTTCAAACAGCTGCTGATTGAGCCGATAGCAGCCAGCATTGACTTCGTTGAGTGCGAACTGATCGGGAAGTGAACCTTTCTCTGTCGCAGCTACGACTTTTTGAGCATGCGATCGCAATCTTTTATTCTCTTTCAAAATCCAGTCCGGCACAGGCGGCATAAAGATCCCCTGCTGCCAGCCGCTAGGATTGTCGTAGTCGTAAAAGTCTAGCTGAGGCGAAGCGTCTAACACCGCCTGCGGACCTTTCGCAGTTCCCCCTTGAAAAGAAACGGTCACTTCCCACGGCACGCCAAAAATGACAATATCAGCAGTGTTGTAATCGAAAGGAAACCCAAAGATATTGCCGTTTGCTAAGCCAACACCGCTTAGGTCGAAGTTATCAATAATCTGCTGCTTACGGATTTTGTGATCAGTCACGAGAAAGCATGTTTTTTATAAAGGTCGGGAGGCAGAAAGCGGCTTGATGCACCTCGCTGTTGTAGTACTGCAAATCGTGGATAGCAGCGAACTGTGAGGCTTGATCTGAGTCGAGCGATTGCGCCGGATGCGTCCCATCTTTTGTACCATAGGTAAAGCTCCACATACCCGTTGGATACGTTTGAATAAAGGCTAAGTATGTGTGAATGTTATCTGTTCCAAAGATATCTTGCAAACAGTGACTTAGCTGCACAAAAGCCTTTTGGTTGAACCTGGGCGACTCGCTTTGTGCCACCATCATGCCATGAGGCGAGAGGCACCGGTACACATCTTTATAGAACGCGGTGCTAAACAGCCCAGTCGACGGGCCTACCGGATCAGAAGAATCGACCACAATGTAGTCAAAGCTTTCGGCTGCGGCCTTTTGCACATACTCAATCCCATCACCGATGATAAGATCCAGCTTAGGATCGTTTAGCGATGAAGACAGCGACGGCAAAAACTCGCGAGATGCTCGCACCACTGCTTCATCAATTTCTACCATCGTGACCTGCTCTACCGACGAGTGGCGCAGTATTTCGCGAACGCTGCCGCCATCGCCGCCACCAATCACCAGCACTTTTTTAACCGGTTTTGCCGCGTTGGCCAGCATCGGCACGTGGATAATCATCTCGTGATAGGCCGTTTCGTCTTTTTCGCTGCACATCACCATCTTATCGACGGTAAGCATTTTGCCGTATTTGAACGTGTCGTAGATTTCAACTAGCTGATAGGGTGACTTTTCTTTGAATAGGCGATCGCCCTTGTGCCGAATCGACAGCGCAATATTCTCGTCCTTATCGGTAAACCAAACGCTGCGGCTTTGCTTTGGCGACGTCAGCTGTTGGGTCGCTTCATCGCGCAGATCTCCTAGGTCAATATCTGCTCTCTCCAGCAAATCTAGCTGACCCCGATTGATTTCAACTGCCGAGCCGTGAGCTGCCTCAAACGACGCTTTTAGATGCTCGTAAGACACCCAGGGATTGACCGAATCACCACAGGTAAATAGATCAACTGCCGCATACCGGTACTCTGGCCAGGTATGAATTGCCAAATGGCTTTCCTGAATGACGATGACACCAGAAACACCAAACGGAGAAAAGTGATGAAACACTGAACTAATAATCGTTGCACCCGACTTTTCAGCCGCATCAATCATGCTTTGCTCAATGCGGGGAACATCATTCAAAATTTCAGCAGAACAGCCGTGAAACTCAACGAGAATGTGGCGACCAAGAGATTTCATAGGGCTGCGCCGGGTTAGCGGACTTTTCTAAACCAAGTATAAAAATATATCAGAAACACCTCGCAAAGTTATTCTACGTCGTAGGATTTGGCAAAACCCGCTAGTCTATTCATGTGTAGATATGGAAGAGGCTAGCCTTCATGAACTCAGGGGCGAATTCTGGCGGGCATTCAGACGCGGCATCATCACTATTAGGCGATCGCTATCAGATCGTTCGCGAACTCGGGCGCGGTGGCTTTGGCCAAACCTACCTAGCCGAAGATTTGCACCGCTACAAGGAGCTGTGCGTCATCAAAGAGTTCATCCCTCAAATTCAAGACAAAGCCGTTCTCAACAAGGCAAAAGAGCTGTTTGAGCGAGAGGCCAATACGCTCTACCAGCTTGACCACAAGCAAATTCCAGAATTTCGGCAGCTGCTACAGGTAGAAACCGAAACCGGCGGACGTCTATTCTTAGTTCAAGACTATGTAGAAGGCCCTACCTACCAACATCTGCTTCAAGAGCGTCAAAAGTTTGGTGGGCACTTCAACGAGACTGAAATTACCCAGCTTCTATATCAGCTGCTGCCGGTGCTCTCGTACATTCATAATATAGGCATCGTTCACCGCGACATTTCACCAGATAACCTCATATCGCGTCGCAGCGACGGCTTACCTGTGCTGATTGACTTTGGCAGCGTTAAGGAGATTGCCGCTGCGGTGCGCAGTCAGCTATCCATTGAAGGCGTAGGCTCAGATGTTACCCGCATCGGCAAAGTCGGCTACGTGCCACAAGAGCAGCTGAGCACCGGGCAATCGGACGCTGCAAGTGACCTGTATGGACTAGGCGCAACCCTGTTAGTCCTTGCCAATGGTAAAGACCCGCAGGTGCTGCACGATACTTACCACGGCGGCTGGAATGGTTTTGACGTGCTTAGCCCTAAGCTAGGTGCCATTGTAGAAAAGATGCTGCAAGCTGACCCGGCTAGCCGATTTCAGTCAGCCGAAGAAGTCATTGCAGCCCTTAGCGGCAGTGAGGCTATACAGAGAAGTCCCGCCGTTGGCAGCAGCGACCTCTATCCGTCTGCTGGGCCATCTGCTGGGCCATCTATCGGAACCGCAGCGCCTGTCGAGCGCGCGTCGCAAGCCGTGTTCGATCAGCACATGCACAGCGAAGCGATCGCCTACGACGACAATACCGTTGTCCCCATTTCCGCCGTCAGCGGCCGACCGCCTGATCCAGAAATCTCATCCACTTACGAAACGACTCTGGCCGAATCTAGCGTACATGAGCCCACTATCGAAGACGAAATTGAGCGCAGAGAGGAGCGCCAGGCCTTGATTCCGCTGCTGATTATGCTGGGCGTACTCGCCACACTGTTGCTATTTGGCTGGTTTAGGCTGCGGCGACCGACAGCACCCGTAATCGGAGGAACTCAAGACCCTGCCGTTTCAGAGAATGTCTCGAACACAGGCGGGTTTTCACTCACAGAGACTGAACGCCAGCAGGAAATTCGCGATCGCCGAGAAGCGCTCGGCATTGGAGAAAATACCTTTATCCGCATTGTCGATCAGCTGTTTTACGCAGAGTATCCCACCCTGCGCACCAGCGGACCTGACGGTGGACGCAAGGCACTCACCAGCGCCCCAGAAGACGAGCCGCTGCGCATTCGCTGGAACAACACCGCGTTGGGTCTACTCTCGAAGCTAGAAGACAACTTTAGTGCGCGCAGCCTAGAGAATTTGAACAACTACAGCGAAAACGACCGCGCTCGCTGGCAGTCGGATGTGAATGCGGTCAACGTTGGCACGCGATCGCTGTACGACCTGACCGATGCGAAGTTTTTCAGCATCTTCCCTGAGCAGACGGGTAGAGACTTTTTACAGGAGCCAACCGGACAGCTTTACTATGCGATCGCCGACGATAGGGCGCGTGCGATCGCCGACGGCACTCTTACAGAGAACGTCAGCTTCGCTGAAAGTGCCTATAGTAAAACCTTAGATGGTCGGCTTGGTAGCGGCAACGGCAAAATATACACTGTGCAGCTCACCTCCGGGCAAGTCCTCCGGCTCAATCTCAACGCGAACACAAACGATACTCTACTCTCTATCTATCCACCCAACTCATTGGAAAACGACGCAGCCATCATTGAAGACTCAGAGCAAGTTACGTGGTCTGGGGAAGTAACTCGATCTGGTCTATACGAAGTCGTCGTTGTAAACCAGTCGCTTGAAGCCACCGACTACGAGCTAACGCTGGCGGTAGATAGAGTATCCTCCGAGCCACCAGTTGCACCAGAGAAAGAAGAGTTGCCACCAGTACTGGACGAAGATAGCAGTGGTGAAAATAACAGTGCTGAAGATGCTGATAGCACGGAAGTGGAGAAAGAGGATAACAGCAACAGTAACAATTCTGACGATACGAACTCAGTAGAGTAGGGCTATCTCGCTTTTAGTAGAAAGTCTTAAAGCTAAATTATAAAGACAATCTAAATTATCTCGAACAGCTTCTCCGGAAAGGACTAGAGGGCCATTCATCCAGAACTCTTATTTATCCAACAGAAGGCAAATTTGAGCTGCTTCACACAGATTGATAAGTGAAGTTTAGCGTGGCCCACTGAGAGACATCAAGGGTATAGCTATCGTCCTCATCATCTCTACTGATATCAGAGAGTAATGCTCTAATCACCTCAAGTGGATTGGGCAACGGATTGACTCGTTTGCCCGCGTTGTTAGGATCTACTAGCAGCAGGTTGAATGTATTTGTCAGCGGCTGAGTAGTGCACACCACGTAGGTCTCGACTAGACCGATGGGCGTCTCTACCGTCCAGTCTCGATCAACGCTGGGAATAACAACAGAACCGCCAGGCGCAATGCTGGTTGCCGAGATGATAGCTTCGCTGTCACCTTCTACCGTAGCCGTAGGCATGAGGGAAGCTTCCATGGTAGGACAAAACGCTGACAAACGCTCTCTTGGATCGACGTTGACTAGAGTATAAAAGAGCGGCTTATCGCCATCGTTAAACAGGCGGTAGCGAACCCGACTGCCGACGGCTACCTCTGGTGTGAAGCCTGTGATGTCTTTATTGCTTGTTTGTTCTTGTTTGAGAATTTGCCTGCTTACCAGTAGCTTATTCTCTTGCTCTCCTACTTCTTCTAAAAGAACGCGTAGCGGTAGCTTTGACGACGCTTGATTCTCGGTGAGTCTCAGCATCTTGAGTGCCATGAGGGCTCGCAGCTTATCGCTTAAGCGGCCGATAGCAGGCTTGATAGCTTCTTCCTGCTGCGCTAACGTACCAGAAATTAGGTTCCTGGTAAGCGAGAATAACCCATATCCGGCGCTGGTACTTGGGTCTACAATTGTGTCTGGTGTGGTGTAGTTGGTTGCAGCATCTGACGCTGTCTGCGCGATCTTTGTCGGGCTCAAACTGGCTGTAAGTGTTTGCTCGCTGGGGTCAAAAGGCTTTCCGAGTAGGCAATCAGCCGGTAGATCTGTGTCTGATGTGGAACTGACGAAAGAGAGGGCTGAAAGTGCACTGGTGGCATCGACGCGCTCGATTCTCTCTAGACGGCTATCGAGCGCAACAATGAGATCTAAGTTCTTAGGTAGGGTACGGATAGATTCAAAGATGGGCTGACCGATTTGCAGCGGTGCGCCGCTGCTGTCAGCGCTATTAATGAGCCTGGCTTTACCAGTGAGGCCATCGTGCGATCGCACCTTCAGTCTACTGCCACCACAGCGCATCACCGCAGGCGAGCCCCAATACTCCAGGATCCGAGGCGGCAGTCCACCGAGCCATATCGTCGCTGTTCTACCATCGCCGCTAAGATCTGTGATGACTCCTTCGCCTCTCGTGCTGTCGATTGCAGGAGTGTTGTAAACCGGGATGATTTGAGATTTATCGCGTCTGCCGTCTATTATCGGCTGCTGATTACTCCCGCCCCATCGCCGCAGCGTTTCCTGTGCGATCGCCATGCTTTTTTTAGTCACAACAGGTGCAGGCGCCGTCCACAAATGCTGTGTGAGCACATAGGTAAATGCGCCTGCGGTAAATCCATTCCACTGCCGCTCTAGTACAACATCGTCAACAGCTGCTCCGCGTAGCAAAATGCCAGGGAACGGCTCTTTTTCTTTGGCTGGCTTTTGGTTAGCTAGGAGCGGGAAAGGTGTTGGAAGTTGGCCCGTGACGAGAGCTGAGCGGGTACGCGATCGCAGCCCGCCAGAAAGCGGCAGCGCAATATCGACAAATCCAGCGTCCAATACGGTTGTCACATTCTTAGTCTTCAACAGTCCTAGCAGTGCCTTCAACTCTGTTTCTGAAATATCGTTTAGCGCAGGACGGCCTTCGGTAGGAAGCAAACCGTCTGCCGGTACTAATGTTCTTACAGTTGCCTGTTCACCGGCTGAGTCAGCAATACGAACTTGCGCACCGTAGCCACTAAAATGCAGCACCACCGCATCGCCCGCTTTAGCCTGATTGTAGAGATGGCTGACAAAAGCATCGTAAATACCTGCTCGCGTTGCTTGCTCATTAGTAAGGCATACAATGCCTGCGGGCAAAAAGCCAAAGCGATGAATTAGCAGCTGCTTTTGTAGCGCTACATCCGTTGCGCATCCTCTCAGCTTCTGAGTCCCGTTTTGACTTGTTGGAATCGCCTCTCTTGGGTAGTTGTCAATGCCAATTAAGAGAGCGAGTTTTCGACCATTGGTATCGGCTAGCGCCTGACCATAGTCTCTTGCCTTCTGAGGTAAGCCTTTCTGAAAAGACAGCTCACCTAAGCCTAATGCGCCAGCTATAAGCGCTGTTCTTTGGAGGAATACACGTCGGTTCAAACCCGGCTGACTACGTCGCTGATTCTTGGGCTGACCATTGGGTTGATTACCTTGCTGACCGTGGCTATCACCCGACTTAAACCCCATAAGACACCGTCTCCTACTTCCCTTTAATGTAGCTTAAACCGTCAAGTGCCCAAGTGTTTGAATCCTTGAGCACTAAACGGTTAATTGTGAGTGATTAAAGCAGGCGTATCTACGCCTTCATCGCCTTAATCAACTCCGCTGCAACTTCAGGGCGGGAGAACTCTGGAGGCGGCTGCTTACCTTCGCGGAGCATCGCGCGTACTTTCGTACCCGACAGATGCACACGCTCTTCAGGTGTAGCAGGACTTGTCTTTGTCGTCGCCATCGTGCTTGTGCGCTTACAGTAGAATGCATGCTCAAACTTCATAGGCGCAATGCCAAGCTCGCCAGGCTCAAACTCATCGAAGATCGCTTGCGCATCGTACGTACCGTAGTAGTCGCCAACGCCAGCGTGGTCGCGGCCTACGATGAAGTGGGTGCAGCCGTAGTTCTTACGAATGAGGGCGTGAAAAATGGCTTCGCGAGGGCCCGCGTAGCGCATCGCAGAAGGATTGATCGCAAGAATAACGCGATCTTGAGGAAAGTAGTTTTCCATCATGATCTCGTAGCAGCGCATCCGTACGTCAGCGGGGATGTCGTCGCTCTTAGTGGCACCTACAAGTGGATGTAAGAAGAGGCCATCTACTGTTTCTAGCGCACATTTTTGGATGTACTCGTGTGCGCGGTGGATGGGGTTGCGAGTCTGGAAGCCGACAACGGTTTTCCAGCCACGCTCAGCGAACTGCTTGCGTGATTCAGCTGGATCGATTTGGTAGTCGGGGAAGAGAGGATGTGCATCGCGCTCTAGGAGCCACACATCGCCTGCAAGGTTGATAGGGCCCTGGTCGTAGACAACCTTCACACCAGGGTGAGCTTCCTCTTCTGTGCGGTAAACGTTGATCGCTTCTTTTTTCTTGTCGTAGGTGTATTTTTCGCTGAGTTCTAGCACGCCAATGAAGCGATCGCTCTCGTCATCTAGGCGAACAAGCTGACCGATTTCCAGAGGCGCTGCAATGTCTTCGCTTACAGAGAGTGTGACCGGTACAGACCAGGGCACACCGCTGGCCAAACGCATGTCGGTAACGACAGGGTTGTAGTCAGCTTCTTTCATAAAGCCAGTCAGCGGACTGAAGCCACCAATGGCAATCATGACAAGGTCAGAAGCAGCTCTTGCATCTAGCGTGACGCGGGGGAGGCTATCTGCCTTACTTTTAAATTCTTTCTTTTGCTCGTCGCTGGCCAAACGGTTAATTAGCGTACCGCCATGGGCTGCGATGGTTTCTTTTACTTCGCTCAAGAGATGTCTCCTTGTGACTGCGTCTTTCCGATTCGTTTCAAATTGTAAATCTGTGCCTTCATAGCAAAGTACCCGCAAAGACATCTTCATCTCTGCTTTGTAGCTGTAAAAACTGATTTGCAAATTATGCGCTATTCAGCGGTAGCTGCGCACACGGGCTCAATAATACCGCCCCCTAGCACACGTCCACTACTTTCGTACCAGACGGCAGCTTGTCCGGGCGTTACGCCAAACTGAGGTTCATCAAAAATAATTTTGACGTGCCCGGTACCATCCGTACCTGCAATTGGAACAATCGTTGCGCCCACGGCCTGAGAGCGATAGCGGATTTGTACCTCGGCTGAAATAGGCCCAGCAGGCGGCATAATAGAAACCCAATTCACTCGGTGCACGGTGCATTCTGCGGCAGTGACGCTGTCACGCTCACCCACAACGACCTGATTGCGACCGACATCTAGCCCGACTACATACAGTGGGTTCGGTGCGGCAATACCGAGTCCTTTGCGCTGGCCAATCGTGTAGTTATGAATCCCTTCGTGCTGACCGAGTACCACGCCAGTCGCGTTGACGATATCTCCGGGTTTCGGTGCCAGATATTTTTCTAAGAAGGTTTTCATAGAGCCATGCTGCTCTACCAGGCACAGGTCCTGACTCTCTGGCTTCTCGGCAGTATGCAGCCCTAGCGCCGCAGCAATTTTGCGGGTTTCGAGTTTGGTTTTATCACCTAGAGGAAACCGAGTAGCGGCTAGCTGTTCCTGGCTCAGATCGTACAGGAAATAGGACTGATCCTTATTGCGGTCTACGGCCCGGCGCAGTTCGTAGCGGCCAGTATTTGTGTTGTGGGTGATGCGGGCATAGTGCCCAGTGGCAATATAGTCTGCGCCCATTTCGTTAATGGCATAGCTGAGCATAGGCCCAAACTTTACGGTGCTATTACATTGAGAGCACGGTAAAGGGGTAACGCCTCGTGCGTAGCCATCGACAACGTAGTTGACAATGTGCTTTTCAAAGACGTCGCGTGAGTCAACGACGTTGTAGTCGATGCCGAGTTCTTCACACAGCTGAGCAGCGTCGGTCATGCCTTCTGAGCAGCACTGACCTTTTCCTTTCATCAGCCAGAGGGTGAGGCCAGTGACTTCGTGGCCTGCATTATGAAGGGTGGCTGCGGCGACGGAGCTGTCGACTCCGCCAGATAAACCGACGACAATTTTGCTCATGAAACGAATAAGCTGACAAATATCTCACTAGGCTAGCACCTAGCGCAGTCGATGAACGGCTGTGGTTTATTCAGTGAGTGGAGAGAGCGGTTTCTATTGAGCTTGGCTTTAGTTCTACTTTCTAAGAAAATGCCAGATTAGACATACACAGTCTCTTCAGCAGAGTAGCCGCTACGAAGAAACGCCTATAGCGCTATGCAAGGTTGTTTGCTCAGCTGTCTTTGCTTTGGTTGTAATTGGAGATGCTATCGTACACGCTGCTGGGAAAAGTAAGATCTTGATAGACATTGCCAGCGTCCGGGTCGTCTGGATTGGGGCAGATTTGAAAGTCTTGCTGAGACTGCCAATCTAGAATGCTGTCGCGGCTTGGCGGACTGTATTCTTTGCTGGTGACCTGTTGATAGAGTGATTTGGCCTCTTCCTCGGTGAAGTCTTTGTCCTTTTGTAGATGGGTAACAATCTCTTCTTCATCTGCGAAGTACTGAGCCACCATCGCAAAGGTGAGCCGTCCGTAGTGACCAATGTCTTTACCATCGTCTAGCGCGTCTAGGATGTGCGCCATGGTGTTGTTTTTGCGGAGGTCGTCTACTGGCATAGTTAATAAGAGTAAATACGTACTATATAGTGATACGATTTTTCTCTCTTTTTAGAATCTGTCTAGGGAAGGAGTCGCTGAGAGAAAGCCGCTTACTTTTGGTTCGGCGTAGCCTTAGCCGAGCTGAAGTAAGTAGCCTAGTGCTGCGCCGATAAACACTAGCCAAGCCGCATTTAGCTTGTAGCGAAAGACAGCAACGGCACTGGCGATCGCAATTAGCAAAGTCGGTGCATCTACCACCGCCGCACGGGCCAAAATATAGGTAACACCGGCCATCAGTCCTAAAGATGCCGCATTGACACCATCCAAAAAGGCACTGGCTAAGGGAGACCGGCGAAGTTTGGGTACCCATGGGTTGACAATGCCGACGAGTAAGAAGGCAGGGAGAAAGATACCGACTGTGCCAGCGATCGCACCTCCATTTCCCGCCACCAAATACCCCACAAAAGTCGCCGTTGTCAGCACCGGACCCGGCGTAATCTGCCCAATTGCCACCGCATCTAGCAGCTGCTGTGAGGTGATCCACTGATGCTGCTCTACAAGGTCTCGCTGTAGAAATGCCAGTAGCACATAGCCACTGCCGTATAAGACAGAGCCTACTTTGAGAAAGAACAGAAAGACGCTGACCCAACCTACTGAAGCGGCTGAAGTAGCTGCGATCGCTACACTATCTATCTGTGCGAGGGGCTGCGAGAAAGAGCCTGAGAGCGGCAGCAAGAATGCGCCGACCGTGTTGTCTCTGTGCGGCCACACTTTGATAGCCATGACGATCAGACCAGAGAGCAACAAGATGAGAATTTCGTTGATGCCAGTGAAGTAGGCTGCGATCGCAACTACCCCCACCGCTATCGTGGGTCTATCCTTCATCGCCTTCTCTCCCAGCTTAAAGAGCGCCCGAAGCACTACCGCGATAATCACCGGCTTAACGCCATACAGTAGCCACCCTACCTGCGGCACCGTTTGATAGCGCACATACACAGCCGCTAGCAGCCACACCAAAGCCATCGCTGGCAAAATAAAGCAGCTGCCCGCGACAAAGAGCCCCAACCATCCAGCGCGTTCGTAGCCAATATGAATAGCTAGCTCGGTCGAATTAGGCCCAGGCAACAGGTTTGTCACACCAATCAAATCCAACAGATTTTCTCGGCTCATCCAGCGGCGACGCTTCACTACCTCGTCGTCCATCATGGCAACATGAGCTGCCGGTCCGCCAAAAGCAACAACGCCTAGCCGAAAGAACACAGCCGCTAGCGCCTTTATCCGCCGCTGCTTTTGCTCAGGCGACAGCGCCGAGTAAGGCTCATTTTCTAAGGGATTTAATATTTCATTAGTTTCTATAGTCATCTCAAAACTTCTCGGTTGATTACATCTCGATTTCATCAGCGGAGGTAAACCCAGCCATAAAGAATATTCAATGCTATCCACATTTAGAATAGATTAAGCAGTGATATTATTGATTGCATAGAATATATCAGCACTTTTTGAACTGGCCATAGTTTTAAGCCTATTAACAAACCTTAAACCCCTTTGGTTAAGTGCCTTCAGGTGTCCTATGCTGAGTTCTAAGAAGTCCTTCTCGCAAAAGTGATGCCTTTCCTATGAGTGCTCCTGTTCTCGCTCAAAATCTGGCTCAGATAAGTGCCCAAACCAGCTGGCTAATCCCCTGCTACCCGCTGTTTGGCGCTCTCCTTTCTGTCTTTTGGTCACCTGCGCTGATTCGGCGAACCGGGCCGCGCCCCGTGGGGTACCTAAACTTGGTCACGACTGTACTAGCGCTGATTCATAGCGGTGTGGCACTGGCCGCTGTGTGGCATCAGCCGGTTCAGTTTTTGGAGGTATCTTGGCTACAGATTGCCGATCTCAATCTGGTGATTCCGCTAGAGCTTTCGGCGCTGACGCTAGGCGCGAGCGTGATCATAACGGTGCTCAACCTGCTGGTGCAAGTCTATACGGTGGGCTATCTCGAAATGGACTGGGGCTGGGGGCGAATGTACTCTCTGCTGGCGCTGTTTGAAGCTGGACTGACGGCGCTTGTGCTGTGTGATTCGCTGTTCTTCAGCTACATTCTGTTGGAGATTTTGACGCTAGGCACCTATCTCATTGTGGGCTTCTGGTTCAACCAGTCGCTGGTGGTGAGCGGTGCTCGCGATGCCTTTTTGACCAAGCGAATTGGTGACTTAATTCTGCTAATGGGTGTGCTGGCCTTGTTTCCGCTGACGGGCACTTGGAACTTCACCGAGCTAGCTCAGTGGGCACAAACAGTCGTACCAGGTGAAACTCACTCGGCGGTTGTTTTGGCTTTGATTGGGGTTGCCTTGGTCTCTGGGCCAGTAAGTAAGTGCGCTCAGTTTCCGCTGCATTTGTGGCTAGACGAGGCAATGGAAGGGCCGCTGCCGACGACAATTCTGCGTAATTCGGTGGTGGTGGCGACGGGCGCGTGGGTGCTGGTAAAGCTAGAGCCGGTGATTGCGCTTTCGCCTATAGCGACTGGCATGGTGATAGTAATTGGCGGGATCTCTGCGGTGGGCGGCGCGTTGATTGCAGCGGCGCAGATTGATGCTAAGCGGGTGCTTTCTTACCTGGCGAGTGCCTACATGGGGTTGATTTTCCTTGCGGTAGGTACCGGGCAAGTAACGGCGGCGCTGCTGTTGGTGTTTACCCATGCAGTGGCAACGGCGCTACTGCTGATGAGTACTGGCTCGATTATTCTCAATGTGGTTTCTCAAGATATTACGCAGCTAGGTGGGCTTTGGAGCCGTCGCCCGGTGACAGGGTTTTCTTTTCTGGTAGGGATTGCTGGGCTGGTTGCGCTGCCGCCTTTGGGTGGGTTTTGGTCACTGATGGCGATGCTAGAAGATCTGTGGCTGACAGGGCGGTGGGGCGTAGTCACGATGGTGGTGGCGACAAATGCGATCGCAGCTTTTGCGCTCGTCCGAATGTTCGGCTTGATCTTCGCAGGTGAAAGGCAGCCGATGACCTACCGCGCGCCGGAACCCATTTGGCTAATTGTATTGCCAATGATGGCGCTCGCTGGCTTCACGCTACACACGCCGCTGATCATTAGAGAGATGTCTCTTTTCCCTGCGGACTTGCAGCTGAACTGGTCTATCGGTTGGACTTTGTTCCTCTCTACGGTGGCAGGCATTGCGGCCGCAAGCTACTTCTATGTATTTCGCCGGGTGTTGAAGCCTGCCGAGCTGCTGCCGCCTGTGCTCAATCGGCTGCTGGCCTACGACTTTTATACGCCGAAGGTGTATCAGTTTACGGCGATCGCCCTCGTCGATAAGCTCTCTCAGATAACAGACTGGCTGGATCGTTACGTGGTTGATGGACTGGTAAATGCTATCGGTCTTGGTTCCTTGTTTAGCGGGGAAGCGCTCAAGTACGCCAACAGCGGTAAGACTCAGGCCTATGCGCTGACGATTGCCTTCTTTGTGGCGGCGATGACGCTTTACTTCAGCTGGAACTTTTTACCTTCGTTTGTTTTCGGTGCTTAGTCGTTCGCTCTTCTTTTACAAATCCTTTTTCACTTCCTAAAAGCCATGCTCAGCCCTCTCATTTGGCTACCGACCCTCGGTGCTTTGCTCATTGCTTTCCTGCCACTCAAGCTCAAATCGTCCCAAATCCGGCTAGCTGCCCTGCTGATCTCAGGCAGTATTTTGCTTTGGACAATTGGCATATTTACTCAGTTTGACCTTGGCGCTGAAGGTCTACAGATGCGCGAGTTCATGCCTTGGCTACCGATGCTAGGTCTAAACTACGACCTCGGCCTAGATGGGCTAGCGCTGATGATGATATCTCTCAACAGTCTGCTGACTTGGATCGCAATCTATAGCAGCTCGCCGGAGATTGAACGGCCTCGATTCTTCTACTCGTTGATGCTGCTAGTGAGCGGCGGTGTAGCGGGTGCCTTCTTAGCACAAAACTTGCTGTTGTTCTTCTTGCTGTTCGAGATTGAGCTGGTACCGCTGTACTTTCTTGTTTCTATCTGGGGTGGGACAAAGCGAGAGTACGCGGCGACGAAGTTTTTGCTGTACACCGCGCTTGCAGGTGCCCTCATCCTAGCGGCTTTCCTGGGAACGGTTCTGCTAGGCGAAGGGCTCGATTTTTCCTACGACGCGGTCTCACAAATCACGCTGCCGATTACCGCGCAGGTTGTTCTGCTCAGTATGTTGCTAGTCGGCTTTGGTATAAAAATTCCGCTCGTGCCTTTTCACACCTGGCTACCCGATACGTATGTAGCGGCTTCTCCGCCGGTCGCGATTATGCTGGGTGGAGTGCTTGCTAAGCTAGGAACCTACGGCATTTTTCGATTTGGTTTGGGGCTGTTTCCCGACGCTTGGGCGCTGCTTTCTCCTGGCCTTGCGGTGTGGGCAACGGTGAGTGTGCTGTATGGGTCGGTGACTGCGATCGCACAAAAAGACATCAAGCGTATGGTTGCCTACAGCTCCATTGGACACATGGGTTACGTCATGCTCGGCGGTGCGGCTTTCACCGAGCTTAGCCTGATTGGCGCTATCTCGCAGATGGTCTCTCACGGACTGATTCTAGCGCTGCTGTTCCATCTTGTAGGCGTTGTTGAAACCAAAGTTGGTACGCGCCAGCTCGATCAGCTCAACGGCCTAATGAATCCGCTCAGAGGCCTGCCTATGATTAGCGCTCTGCTGGTGCTAAGCGGTATGGCAAGCGCTGGCATTCCTGGACTGGTTGGCTTCATCACGGAATTTCTCGTTTTCCAAGGAAGCTACAGCGTCTTCCCTGTCCCCACACTAATTTGTGTGATTGGCACGGGTCTAACAGCAGTTTACTTCGTGATTTTGATCAACCGAACCTGCTTTGGTCGACTAGACTCTGAAACCGCATATTACGACAAAGTTACAATTGCTGAAAAAGTACCTGCGCTGGTCCTCGCTGCGCTAGTACTTATCCTGGGACTGCGACCCGGCTGGCTAGTACAGTGGAGCGCGGTAACGTCTGAAGGACTAGTAGCAGCTGTTCCCACATCATCGGTTAGCTGGGTGCAGGTTTTTGAACCCAAGGCGGAAACAGAGCAGTTCATCTCTCTAGCGACCGAAGCAGCCGCCGCTAGAACGACAACACCCTAACACGTCTTTTTAGAACCCACTAATCGCCACAACATCAGCTTACATTCGTTGCCCCCTTGCGAACCCACCAGATAAAACACACAATGAGCACCACTACAGTTTCTAAAACGACTCTCCCCCCTTCCAAACACGAATTTTCCGAGATTATTCATCGCCTCGAAGCAGGTGGCTCCATGCTGCCCGACAACCCCGACAACCTAAAACAGATAATCGGTATCTACAAAGCCTACGCCGTCCCTATGGACTTCTACTGGCGAGACCTACTCTATATTGCTGAGAAGGTTTTCCTCAATCCGCTGCCTGCCTTCAAGTATTTCATTTCAGAAGACTATCTTGATCGTAACAACGCTTACGCAGGCGACGACGCGGACCTGCGTATTTGGCGCGGCGGCGGAGATGCTCACCCTGAGCTAAGAGACTTTATGGAGAAAGGTGAAACCAAACGAAAGCTGCCTAAGATTCTTCATCACCTCTGGCATGACCGTGTCAACATGGAATTTGCTGAAGCCTGTATGCAGGCAATGCTCTGGCATAAAGACATTAACCCCAAATTCAATGCCTACCTGGACAGCGGCGAATATAAAGCCAACAGTGACAAAGCTATTCGGGCTTACTTTAAGGGAAATCCTGTCATGCTGGGTTTATACAAGCTCTTTCCAGATATGTTCCATGAGCAGGTGAAAAAACTCTCCTACTATTCTAATCTCGGTTTGTTTTGGGAAGTGATGGCGCCCGTCTTTTTTGAGATGAGCGATCTCTACGATGAAGGTAAGATGACTAGCGTTCCTGAAGCGATGGATTTCTTAGTTAACGGGATTTTTGCTGTGGCGGGTCGTCCTATTTATCACCACGCCTACATAGACGGCGAGCGCTACGAAATTATTCCAAAATCTCAAGGATTCACCTGGCTTTACGAGGCAGCGCTTCCTTATGTAGAAGCCGTTTTCTATCGTACAGCTCCCTTTAGAGGCACAAAATCTTACAACGCGCAGGCCCAGCAGGTACCTGCTGACCAAAAAGACTTTCACTATGGCATTCTTTACGCCGACGTGTTCCCAGTAGGCAGCGCTGGCATTCCTCCCACACTGCTCATGCAGGATATGCTGCACTTTCTTCCTGAATACCTAGTAGAAGGCTACCGGCAGCACAGTCGAGGTGACGACGACATACTGATCCAACTTGGGATTACCTTTCAGCGCTCTATGTACAACGTAACTTCGGCTGTAATTCAAGCGCTGCGCGCTGCGCTGCTGTATCCACTAGACGATCCTAACCCTGAGCACTTGAAGGCAAACCGTCAGTTTTTTGAACAGAACCTTGATCGATTTAAGCGCCCTGAGGCTCGCTTGAAAGACGTTCAGGAGCAAAGCTACCGCTAAATGACTACGCTCTGGCTTCACACAAAACTAAAGTAATTTAACCCATGCCTACAATTGTTGATATTGCTGTTAGCACCGAAGGATTTTCTACCCTTGTCGCAGCGGTCCAGGCGGCTGATCTGGTCGATGCCCTCTCTTCTGAAGGTCCGTTCACGGTGTTTGCGCCTAATGACGCTGCTTTTGCAAAGCTGCCACCCGGTACGGTGCAAACTCTGGTTGATAATCCACCCCAGCTAGCTCGAATCCTAAAGTATCATGTGGTCTCAGGCGCCTGGCGACAGGCTGATTTGGCCAGTACCGATACATTAACCTCTCTCGAAGAGTCTCCTATCCCTGTCCGGCAGGGAGATAACTTTGAAGTAAAAAATGCAACTGTGCTAGCGGCTGACATTGAGGCAAGCAACGGAATTATTCATGTAATTGACAACGTCATTTTGCCAGGTTAGAAGAGACTACTCTGCTGAGTTTTTAGCGAAAAAACAGTGCGCCTAGAAGCCGCTATTAAAGAACTATCCTTCAGTTTTAGCGGTAGAGAGAAAGGTGGAATACCTCGCTGTAGCGGTCACAACGCCTATCAGAGGTTTTGTCTGTTGTGAGACGACGGGGTCATCGTGCCATTTAAACTCTAGCGACTGTCACGCCTTTTCCACCATCTATCTGCTCTGCCTCTTCAAAGCTCTTTACCTGCGGGTGCGTTTTCAAGTACTCCTGTACGCCTCGCCTTAGCTTGCCGGTTCCGTGCCCATGAATGAGCCAGAGCGGACCTCTCGCGCTCTGGATTGCTTCTTCTATCACGCTTTCTGCTTCACTCACTCGCATTCCCCGCAGGTCCACCGTATTACTTTCTGTTTTCACCATCGGAGCTTCTAGCTGAGTCTTGGCAACGGGCTGCGCCTTCGGCTTCTTTTCAATCGGCTCTGCCTTCTCACCTTTGAGTGACTCAATGTCTGAAAGGTCTACAGTCATCTTCATAATGCCGAAGCGCACAGAGACTTTGCCGTCTTCGTCGGCTTCTGCTATGACTTCCGCGACCTGACCACCCAAGCTCGCAAGCTTTACGCGCTCACCTTCTTTGGGCCGGTAGCCAGTTCCTGTTGATTTCACCTTAGCCGGATGCTTACCGGTAGGCAGTCTCTTTTCTTCTATCCGATTGAGTTCTTCTGTTGCCTTTTGTGCGTCTTTGCCAGTAAGTCCGCCTTTCTGCAAATCGCGAATGACTTTAGCGACCTCGGCGCGGGCGTGAAGAAGGGCAGTTTCGACGTCTTTTTCCTGCTGGCGCTTTATTTTTTGTTCGCGATCGCGCAAGCTCTGAGCCCGCGCCTCCACCTCCCTATAAAATTTCTCTGCCTTCGCTACTATATTCTCAGCCTCTTCCGCTCGCCGCTCCTGCCGCTGCCGCTGCGCTTCAAGTCCTTCAATCACCTGATTGACATCTTCATTGGCACCGCCCATTCTCTCTTTGGCGCTAATGAGGACACTTTGTTTCATGCCCAACCGCTTCGCAATCGACAGTGCGTTTGAGCGGCCAGGAATTCCCCATAGCAGCTTGTAGGTCGGTGCGAGCTTCACGTCGTCAAATTCTACGGATGCATTTTCAAAGCGATCATCTTCGTACTTGAGTGACTTGAGTTCGCCGTAGTGGGTGGTGGCGACAGTGAGGCGGGTTTTGTCAGCCAGGTGTTTTAGGAGAGCGATCGCAAGCGCGCTTCCCTCAGAAGGATCGGTTCCGGCTCCAACTTCATCTAGCAGCACGAGCGAATTTGCAAAGTCCTTTCCTTCACCGACTTCGTCTATCTCATCTAGAATTCGACCAATGCGCTTTACATGCCCCGAAAAGGTGGAAAGGCTTTGTTCAATCGACTGTTCATCGCCAATATCAGCCAGCACAGACTCAAACCAAGGCAGCTCAACCGGCTCTTTTGCCGGAATAAACATGCCGACTTTTGCCATCAGCGCAGTGAGTCCTAAAGTCTTTAGCGTAACGGTTTTACCTCCTGTGTTTGGACCTGTAATTGCCACCACACGAAGATCTGGCCGCATTACCAAATCAGTTGGAACAACTTTAGTGCTCTGTTCTTTTTTCTGTTGCCACAGCAGCAGCGGATGCTTAAGCTGACGCAGGGTGATCTGCTCACCTTCAACAAACCTAGGTGCGTTGCCATCCATCCACAGTCCGTAGCGGGCGCGGGCTGTTGCCAGATCAAGCTTCACCATGATAAGAATCAAATGCTCTAGCTCAGGCAGTACTTCGGCCACCTGAAAGGTGAGCATTTGACGAATCGCTTCAGATTCTACTTCCTCTTCTTTACGCAGGGCGCGGCGCTTGTTGCCGTTGTCCACAATGCTATGGGGCTCTACATATAGCGTCGCTCCACTGGTCGAAACGTCGTGAACGATGCCGGGTATTGCGTCCTTTTGAGCAGCTTTTACGGGCAGCACAAAGCGGTCGTTGCGCTGGGTGATGAGAGTTTCTTGCAAAGCACCATGTTGTCTTTGGGTGATGCGCTGAAGCTTGGTGTAGATGCGATCGCGCACCACTTTCAGATTCTGCCGTATCCCACCTAATTTAGCGCTGGCTCGATCTGCAACATTGCCGCGATCATCAATACAGCGATGAATCTCTTGCTCTAGTTCAGGAAACGTCCGCACATCTTCTACCAGCGCTTGCAGCACCGGCAGCTCTTCTTGCGCATCGATCTGTCTGCGCAGCCGCCTCGCACCAGAAAGTGTCGTCGCGATATCAAGCAGCTCATCTCCTGACAAAATGCCTTGAACTTCAGCGCGTTCTAGCGCATCGCCAATATCTCGAATGCCGCCAAACTGAAGCCCGCCGACCGTCGACTCTAGCTGCGTGGCTTCTACGGTCAGCGCTAGCAGCGCATTACTTTCTGCCTGGCTTGTGGGAATAGGCAGCCTTTGCGCAGCCACATTTCCTATATTCGTAGCGGTAAACGTAGCCAAGTGGCGACATAGCCGAGGCCATTCCAACAGATTAAGCGTTTCAGATTGAATCAAGAGAGGGTTCGTAAAAAAACGGGAGGGCTAGATTGCTCAAAGCATTCCTCCTTATTATAAGGAAGAGGTCTGAGTAAAAGCTCAGCCAAAAGTACTCAGGAGGATTTCACAACGCTACCTTCACCTTTGCTCATCCAAAAATACAGCGGCGACTCCCTCGTTCCCAAACGCCTCGCCCTCAAGCCAGCTAATCTCTCAACTGCGCAAATGCTCATCGATCTTTTTCAGAGCGCTGTGGGTAAAACGCAGGGCGAGCTTGACCAGCAGCTACACATAGAGGAGGGAGAAGGGACAGACTACCGGGTCAAGCGCGGTCTAGCTCACATTTTGCGCAACAGCTTTAGCACCTTTGAGATTGTGAGTCCGTTGGAGCCGACTGAATTGCGCGATCGCATCTTCACCTTCGCCGCCACCCGCGCAGCGACTCCTGCCAACGCTGAGCAGCACCTTACCACCCTTGCCGCTCAGCTCACCCAAGAACTAGACAAACCCATAGAACCGGTTCACATTCGGCAAGGTCTCTACGCCGATCTTCAAGAAAATCGCATCCTGACGACGCTCGATGCCCCTACGCCTGAAGCGCTCGTCCATCGCTACAACCTTTCCCAGGTTCAGGGCATCTTTTACAAAGCCAGTCATATGGTGATCAATCTGTACCGCAACGACCCTGGCGAATACAAGCTGATGTTCAAGTATCTCAAGCTTTTTCGCCTCATGACCTACATAGAAGGCGAGGCCAATCAAGGCTTTACGATTACAATTGATGGCCCGGCTAGCCTGTTCAAACCCAGCACCCGCTACGGTGTCGATATCGCTAAGCTCATTCCCGCAATTTTGCACGTGACTCGCTGGCAGCTCACCGCCACCCTCCAGTGGAAAAATCCCTACACCAAAGTTGCTCAAGATAAAAGCTATAGCCTCGATGCAGACTGTGGGCTGGTGAGTCACTATCCACCCGGAAAACCCTACGACAGCATGCTAGAGCAGGCCTTTGCTGAGAAATGGGCCAAAGCAAAAACGCCCTGGCAGCTAGAACGCGAAGTAGACCTTATTCCTATTCCAGGGAGTGTAATGATTCCAGACTTTCGCCTAGTGCATCCCGATGGGCAGGTGTACCTGCTCGAGATTGTGGGCTATTGGCGACCTGAGTACTTGCGCAAAAAGTTTTATCAGGTGAGACAGGCCGAGTGTAAAAATCTAATATTAGCCGTATCTGAGCGGCTAAACCTGGAAAAGGCAGGCGTTGATATCAACACCACACCTACCAAAATAGTTTGGTTCAAAGATAAGTTACTACCAAAAGCGGTCATCGAAGCGCTCGAATCTGATTAGACGGGAATACTTAGAGCAATCGCTTTGAATTACTTCTCTTTGGGCTCCTCCTTGGTCCTCTTTCTGTCAAATCAGATTCCCGAGGCGGACGCAGGGCACTTTATATGAACGCAGCTGTCGAATCTATTAAAGCTATGAGCTCAATACTGGTCGTAGACGATAGTCCTATGCTCCGCGAGATGATTTCTGGTCTCTTGAATAAGACCGGTCTGAGTATCTCGGTGGCAAAAGACGGCCACGAAGCCAAAGACAAAATTTCCGCTAGCCCACCGGATTTGGTCGTGCTAGATGTGGTGATGCCCAACATGAATGGCTATGAGCTGTGCCGGTGGGTAAAAAGTAACGAAGCGACCAAGCATGTTCTTGTTATCTTGTGCTCGTCGAAGAGCGAAGAGTTTGACCGCTACTGGGGGATTAAGCAGGGCGCGGATGCCTATGTTATTAAGCCTTTTCGCCCTGGTGAATTGCTCAACACCGTTCAGTCGCTGCTAGCGGGCAAAGTAGCCTGACGGCTTTTTCGCCTTGTTCCTTTTCCAGCTGTTTCTTGTCATGTACCTGTAGTCCTGCTGTCTGAATGATCAGGCGGTAGGTTTTTTCTTTGTGCATTATTTTGTAAGGACTGTCTTGAACGGACTGCGCACTATACTAAGAACGCTATTACGCCCGAGACCTCGCTATGCCAAAACGCGCTGCACTGCCACCGGGACTAATTGTTCGTACGGGCAAGTTTGTCTGGAATACGATGTGGCGCACGATGATGTCGCAGATGGCTCCGCGCAGTAAGTCGGGCGACTATGTCCGGCCTGAGAGTGTGTTTCGCACTCGAGAGATTTTTCCTGAAGCGGGACGGTATCGGCTAATCGTGGGGATGAGCTGTCCGTGGGCCCATAGGACGCTGGTAACGAGGGCGTTGAAGGGATTGGAAGGTGCGATCGCGCTCACACTGGTCTACCCTTCTACAGACGAAGGCCTCTGGCTTTTTGAGTCGGACCACTCTCTTTTAGGCAGTCGAACGCTCCCCGAATTTTATCGCGCCTGCCAGTCTGGTTATTCAGGCCGCTCTACGGTTCCAGTCCTGTGGGATAGCCAAACCCAAACCATCGTCAACAATGAAAGCGCTGATATTATTGAATTGCTCAACAGCGAGTTCAGCGACCTGGCTACCGGGCCCGACTTGTATCCAGAGAATCTACGCTCTGAGATTGACGAACTAAACAACAAGATCTACGCTACGGTCAACAACGGCGTATACCGCTGCGGATTTGCTCAAACGCAGTTTGCCTATGACGAAGCGGTCGGCGAATTATTTACCACGCTCGACGAAATGGACGACCGGCTTTCAGCGCATCGCTATCTCTGCGGAGATGCGCTGACACTAGCCGATGTCCGGCTATTTACCACGCTGATTCGATTCGACGTGGCCTATCACGGCATCTTTAAGTGCAACCGTCGCCGTATTGCTGACTATAAAAACTTGAGCGGCTATCTCGCTGAAATCTATCAAATGCCAGGCATCGCCGATACCTGTGAGATTGAGGCCGTCAAACGCGACTACTTTGGCAACCTGTTTCCGCTAAATCCTGGCGGCATCGTTCCAATCGGTCCAGGCTGGGATAGCTTGAAAATTCCTCATGGCCGCAACTAATAGTAGCGGTTAGTCAGAATGATTTGGCTGACAGCAGATGCCAAATACGGACGTAAATCCATGCAGAAAGGTGGTCGAGCCAACCGGACCAATTTCCCCATTGCAGAAGAATCCGCCAACGGGTAAGGGGCCTAAGTATTCCTCAAACAAGTCTGAGTCAAAATTAGGCTCGTCGTAGAGTCCTTCGCCTCTGCCGGTGCAGGCAAAGAGCAAAGCGCCAACAGGGGATGCTCCGGTACCGTCGTTCTCTAATTTGCTCTCCAAACGCTCTATACGATAGCGTCGCAGCATGCCTTCCAAATCTTCTTCAGAAGTTTGAGCGTCGCGCATGTGGAACTGAACCCGCATACCAGGACGGATTTTATCGGCAACTGCGATCGCACCGTTCCTCGGGTCCACTCCCACCAAATTGCGAATCAAAAAATCTCGCCGCGTCAGGCTCGGCTTGAACCCACTCTGCGCGACGCCAATAAACAGCGCATTTTGAGCCAGCTCACGCTCTTCTTCGTCCATATCTTGAAAGATATTTTGCAGAATTTCTAGTGGGGTTTGCGCTGCGTCGGTATCTTCTAAATCGTCGGGTTCTAGCTTGAGCATAATGTTGCGATCGCCCTCACTCACCCGATACAGCTCACCAATTGGCCGACACCCCTGCGCTACAATCGCCTCCAGCACAATCTCCCCAGAGAGCGCCACCCCAACAATGCCTTCTCGGTGAAGTTCCCCACCGCAAAATAGCCCGCTGTTGCGGCTAAAACTCTCAATCCCAGCGAGTCCGCCCACCTTCGTCGCTTCTGGATAGGCATAGTCCATTCCTTGCAGCAGCTCGCTAGTGCCAGACGAAAACGGATCGGCCATCAGCACAAAGCTGGGCTGGGCTTCGGGAGTGACCCCGATCAAATCGCTCCAGGCCTGCGGTGGGCTGTCCAAATCGGGCAAATCAGCAGCGGTCAGATGAAAACTCTCGATATTAACATTCGGTAAGTGCGCCACCGTTATGCTAAGCGCCGGGCCTTCCTCAATTTCTGATGGAAACTCACCGTCCATACCAATGACGCCACTACCGCTACAGCCCACTATGTGAGCGACCGGCAGCTGCGCTTGAATCAGCGGCATCAGCCGCGCGTACTCGCTAGCAAAC
The DNA here is from genome assembly GCA_963836895.1 of uncultured cyanobacterium. Taxonomy (GTDB): domain Bacteria; phylum Cyanobacteriota; class Cyanobacteriia; order Phormidesmidales; family Phormidesmidaceae; genus Phormidesmis. Next base: position 332,394 of record CAWILA010000005.1, read on the forward strand.
GCAACCGATACAAATACAAACGCCAAATCTGGCGGCTGATCGCCGAGCTGATTTTTCGCCTGCTGCGTCACTTCCTGCACCGCAGTTTCCAAAGAGGCGCTAGTTGAGATTGCGCTGACCCACTTCATACTTGGTGATTCCTTAAGATAATTCTACGGGTAGAGCATTTAAATCGAAGTCTGATACATACTTATGCGAGGTAAGCTTGGGCTTCTGCAAGTGCACATCCGAACCATGCTCTCAACGCTGCTCGATAGTTCTATTATCTACTGTCGTTGTCGGTGAGTGCGAAAGTTCTTGTTTACTAGCAGGTCTTGCCTGTTTACCAACATCGTTTCGTCTGTGGTTTATCTCTATCAGTAGAAGGTTGAAGAACCTTACTATGTTCCTTTTCGGCTTACCATTGCCAATCCGTTCTTCTAAACTGGCATCCTTAAATTGCCATAAATGATACGGCAACCTTGGAGCTGTAAAAGCTAAGATAGTATCTGAACCATACGTCGTCAAAACTCTACTAAATACGGTTTGCCATGAGCGATATTCAAGAGAAAATTAAGACCGAAATAGAAGCAGCTCGTGAAGCCTGCTCTACAGAAGACACAGAAGGCTGTGCAGCTGCTTGGGATGCGGTAGAAGAGCTTCAAGCTGAAGCTTCTCACCAGCGTGAAAAGGAAAGCGAAAAGACGCCTTTCGATAAGTACTGCGACGAAAATCCTGAAGCCGATGAGTGCCGCGTCTACGACAACTAAGGTCGCGACAACCAAGGCTGTGATCGCCAAGGCCAGCAAAGCTTAACCATAGATGCTGAGTACAGTCCGCTTACTTTTTTCTCTTTAGTGCACTTACTGTAACGCCACCGTTCGCGAGTGTGCTGAGGGCGTAAATCTGATGTACAGGCTGTGTCGTCTTGTAATTCGTAGCTTAGTCTTACAGCTTTGAAAGATTGCCAAATAAAGGGAAGCAGTACCGTTAGAGGAGTTGCTTCCCTTTATTTTTTGAGCGGCTAATATATGCGTGACATAGCGGAAGGATTTTAGAAAAAATTGATGTATTCTTCAGTAACTTGACAAAGTGGCTTGATATTGCACGGCAGGTGCTACATTGATTAATGCTCATTTATCCCTCGTTGCTACGTGCTAACAAATCCTGCTTCAGTACTGTCTCTGGTATGGACAGACTACCGACTAGCGCTACTAGTGGCTGTCTTTATCCCACTCACGCTGCTGATTTGGTCATGGGTAGAGAAATCTGAATCGATTAGTGCACTTTTAAAGATCTATTGGCGAGTCGCTATTCTGCTGGCTATTACGGTGTACTTATTAATCCCGGGGTGGTCTGTAGGTTTTGTGACCTCACTGCTCGCAAAAATACTAATACCTTTGAGCGTGTGGTTTTGGGCAGATCTCAATGAAGATATTCGCGAGCGGCCTAAGAGACCAATTAATCTAGGTTTCAACGCCTGGCGGTGGGCAATTTCTGTGTACTGCGCAATTAGTGGTCTGATACAGCTGCTCTTTATCCGCTGTGCGTTTTCTAGAGCGGCTTTAGCAAGCGAGGTATGTCAGACATGGCGAGCGCCTGCGCTAGCGTACAAGTCGATTTTCCACAGCGGAGATGCAGGTAGCGAAAACCTGGCATTCTGGGGTTGGTTAGGTGCGGTGGCTTTGGGCTTATATGCGCTTTATCTGGGGTACTTTCTGTTTGTTCGCTTGGGCCGTCAAGGTCGTTCTGCGCTGAATCAGTAGCCACTTAACTATCCTCAACTTAACTATGCTCAATCGTGACGGTAAGATGCCGCTTAGTTCAAAGTCTTGATTTATGAGTGATGCAACGCTGGCCGCTCAGCTTGAAAGCTATACGCTTAAGCACCCGAAAGAAGTACTAATTGTACATGCGCAGATTGAAGATGAAAACGATCAAATTGTGATCTTCAAAGGATTTTCTAGCTCTTTGATGCGACCTACCGCATTTGACCCGGAAGAACCTGTCCTGCCTAGCGCGGCGCTAGTTTCGCACATCGACCGGCTGAAAGGGCCTTACCAGCCGCAGTCGCCGCAGTATATAGAGCGTGATATTTCGCTAAATGACTTCCTCGATAGATTGCGATGAAGAAATGAGAGCCTTAAATTGCCGTATGTCCACATTTCGTCAGCAACCTGTCACAATGAATGAGTCTTTTCGCTCACTGGTAGCTTTTATTATCTGGTAGATCTCCGACTTATGTACAAGACCCAAGACCTTCATGTGGTCGAAAATCGCCCCTTGCTAGCCCCTAATCAGATTCTTGAGGAACTACCGCTCACCGAAACGGCGGCTGAGCTAGTGGCTCAAACTCGCGATCACATTCGCAACATTATGCACAACGAAGACCGTCGCCTGTTGGTGATTGTCGGCCCCTGCTCTGTGCACGATGTCGAGGCAGCTTATGACTATGCTAAAAAGCTAGTTGGTTTGCGATCGCAGTTTTCCGATGAGCTAGAAGTGGTGATGCGGGTCTACTTCGAGAAGCCTCGTACGAGTATTGGTTGGAAGGGGCTCATCAACGATCCTCACCTAGACGGCAGCTACGATATCAACGCAGGGCTGCGCCTAGCACGTAAGCTTTTACTTGACCTAGCTGAGCTAGGTTTGCCTGCTGCTACTGAGCTGCTAGATCCGATTACGCCACAGTATATTGCTGATGTTATCGCTTGGACTGCTATTGGCGCGCGCACTACAGAAAGCCAAACTCACCGCGAAATGGCTTCTGGACTATCTATGCCCATTGGCTTCAAAAACAACACGAACGGCAGCTTGCAGGCTGCTTCCAATGCGATGCTTGCGGCTAGCCAACCGCACCATTTTCTGGGTATCAATGGCGACGGTCATGCCAGCATCGTCTCCACTACGGGTAACGCCGACGGTCACTTAGTATTGCGCGGCGGTAAGCAAGGGCCAAACTATGAGCAGTCTTTTGTAGAAAATGCTGCAAAGGCGCTAGCAGAGCAAAACCTCAACCCTCGGGTGATGGTGGACTGTAGCCATGCCAATGCTAACAAGGACCACAACCGCCAAGTCACTGTGCTAGAAAACGTGGCAGAGCAGGTCCGTTCAGGTTCGCAACATATTATCGGCGCGATGATTGAAAGCCACTTGGTTGCTGGAAGTCAGCCGATTGCAAAGGGACTAGACAAGCTGACCTACGGGCAGAGCATCACCGATGCCTGCGTGGATATTGAAACGACCGCAACTATGCTAGAGCAGCTTGCAAGCGCGGTGCGGCACGCTAGTCGTACAGATAAGGTTGGTCAGGTTTAACTAGTCGGCGGGAAGTCCCGCCGTCTAAAAAAGAGGAACGCTGACGTTTATCCCAGCGCCGTAGAAGGTGTCGTCTAGGTTTATGCTGGCTTCTGATGAGTTGCCAAAGCGGGTGCCTCCAAACAGGCTGAGGCGGCTTTCCGGCGTAATGTTGTAGCTGACAATGCCTAGGATTTGCTGGTATGTATCGTAGCGCGGCGTTTGAGTGTAGTCGTCAAGGTCGAGCTGGTAGAGCAGGCTGGTTCTTAGCTCTCTAGTGATACCGTAGTTTAGTGACAGGGTCATGGTCTGTCGGAACCGGCTGGCCCTTCGCGAATCGGCAAATCCAAGTCGCATTTGATAGAAGCTGTCTAGCCAAACTTTAGGGCCTAAGATGCTACGGTGGCTAACAACAGCGTCGATGTGGTTAACGCCAAAGAGCTTATCACGATAGCCAGGAGAGTACAGCCGCTGGTTGCGCCAGCCGATTTGAGCAAAGGTGCGAGGCCGCAAGCGCTGTCTTAGTCCGATCTGTAGCTGAACTTCGTTGTAGTTAACCTGTGAGACGTTGTTGTATCTGGCGATGTTGGTTTCTGCGATCGCATACAAACTAGTCGATTCCGACAGCATAGGCAGCAGATACAGCGATGTGCCTGCCTGATAGATCTGTTCTTCTACAAACGCGCCGCTTGTCCGGAAAACGTTGTCAACATCAACAAACCCCAGTCTGCCGCTTAAAAACGCAATGGGAGGACGGGGCTTTGGCGGTGCTGCCTGGGCGGTTCGCAGTATACGTAAAACGCCAAGCTCTTCGTTCTCACGCGATCGCAGCTGTACCAGTCGCAGGGTTCCTAGCTCTTCATCTAGTACGGGGTACACCTGAGTAACGACACCTTGATCTTCTAGAATTTCCGAGAGCAAATCTGAATTCGTGTCTAAACTCTCTGTGCCTAAACTCTCTGTGCCTAAACTCTCTGCATCGTTACTCCCTGCTGCTCTCTCATCCTCAAATCGACTCGTAAGCTGCTCAGTTTCTGCTCCCGCAATGAGCATCTCCGCCCCACTCGCTTCTGTAGATCCTAAGTCTGTGGATATAGCGCTTGTAGATGTAGATAGCCCAGCCGTCGTATCTGCTGATGTCCGTGCTATTTCAGTGAGCCAGTCGTCTGCGCTACCCTGCCGAACCTCACCCCACTCCAGCCCTATATTCTGCACCTCCGGTACAGATACAGATTGAGCTGTATTGGAGGTAGATAAAGCCGTGATACTCCAAGGTTTAGGCTTACTCTGCTCTGCTACTCCAAGTGCACTTTCTCGCGCATCCGCTGTTCTTAGTGCAGCTTTATCTGTTGCAGTCGTCGGCGTAGATGGTGAAAACCGAGGGGCCTGACTATCGGCTGTTTCTAAAAGTCTTTTAAGCAAAGCGTTTGCTTCCGCTGTTGGCGGTGGCACCGAAATACGAGCTGCTTGCTCTACTTCTAGCCGTCTTAGCTGCGGTCGTTCCCTCTCTGACCTAGAAAGCTGTGGTTCTGTTGGCTCGAACGAATGTTCATTCGTACGATTTAGCTCGCTTAGCTCTAGCTTGCTATATTCTGCTGGAGACGTTTGCGCGATCGCAGAAACGCAGAGAATATTCAATATTCCACCCAAGCCAAGACTCAGTTTCAGCACCTGATAATAGGTAGGAATAGCCTGATTCTGCATGAAAAAAAATTACCTCGGCAGGCAGGAGCATGGACTGCGCTTTTTCGTTACGAAGATATAAAGACACAGGAAATTGCTTGGGCGCATCATGTCTATATGCAAGTCATCTACGTAGCTATCAGGTTAAAACGTCAAAATTAGCCTGGTTTTTCTCTATTTCTTTCCTGAATTAGGCGAGTCAGTGATTTCTAGCACATGCCAACTTGTCAACCTCTTTAATATCTTTATGCTCTCTTTACAATCTTTTGTCTGCTTACTTTGAACAAACATGAATAGTTGATTGGTGTGCGACTGTGTGACTATAGTTTTTCTGGCAAGATTTGCGGGTTCTGAGTTCTATAGACATCTGAAAGCGATAGAATGTGATGCGAAGATGGTTGTGTTTATCAGTTTTCTCCTGATGAAGCTGGCGAGAAAACACCTCGCCAATTCTGAGTGCATCTGCCTAGCATCTCTACACGGCATATCTTCATGACGACATAGCTACACGATCCTAAGCTACACAATTTTAACGGCAAAAATTGGCAAAAAAAGCCACAGAGCCTTTTAGTGGTACAACTGTGCCAACAGCCGAAGTCGGTGGACGTTATATAAACTTGCCTTCATACAGTTATCCTACTGACAATTAGACCCCTCTGGCTAGCTTTTCTTACGTACAAAACATATGAACGGGTATTATTTTCAACTAGGACGTACGCTGCGCAAGCTGTCATGGACGCTTGCTTTGGCACTCGGTCTGTCGGGTTCGTTGCTAACCTATGCGGCAACGGCACAGACCCCGCTAAGAGTAACCAAGCAAGCGCAACCTGAGGAGAAACAGGCGGCGAGCGAAGAAGACGAGACGCCGTCTGAAGGCGTAGAGATACGGCCCGAACCCTTAACGTGGGCGCGCGTGGACTTCATTCGCAACCGAGTTTTGCTAGTGCCTCAAGATGAGAGCGGTAGGCGGGCTAATATTGCAGACATTTTAAGGCTAGGCGATGCGCTTCGTACGGCGAGAGCATCACGCGCTGAGCTGAGATTCAACGACGGCTCGCTGGCTCGCGTTGGAGAGCGTGCCACTTTCCGATTTACGCCGAATACTCGCAACTTTCAGCTGAGCAATGGCACTATTCTGCTGTTGATTCCACCAGGCAGAGGGCGAAGCACTATTCAAACGCCTAACGCGGTAACCGGCATCCAGGGCTCAGCGCTGTTTGTCCGCTATATCCCAGAAACCGATACTACTATTGTAGGCGCACTTACAGACAATCCCGATGGCCCGATGGTCCTCTTCAATCGCGATGGGAGCGAGCAACAGGCTTTGAGGGCTAACGAGATTGGGGTGATTGAAGGTGACCAAATCACTGAGCTGTACCAGTTCGATGGCACCTTGTTCTGGCAGAGCAGCGGCTTGGCAGAAGGCTTCAACTATCTGTCTGAGTCGACCAGTACAGATGAGCTTGACGGCGTTCGTCGAGAAATTAGAGATGCCATTACGACGCAAGGACGTATCAGTGGCGACAGCGTTATTACTAATCCAGAAGCCTTCAAAGCGCCTGCTACAGAATTGAATGACGATATCGACGATATCAATGTAGATACGGAAGAGCCCGAGATAGAATTTCAGGGTTCGCCTGCTCAAGAGTATGAAAGCTCCGTTGATCCTGTTGATGAACGGTCTTTAGAAGTCGGTATCAACAACAAGCTGGAACCTGCTGCAGAACCCAGAGTTGCTGCTGGTGAAGGAGGGCCACCTGTTTCTGAAAGTGATACTGCGGCGGTAGATAATAGTGGCGAAGAAGATACTGAGATATCAGCATCTTCTGATAGTGGAGATTCTGGGACGCTGGGTACTAGCTCGTCAGGTGCTCAGGGGACTGCTACCGATAGCGGCACAGACGTTTCTGATACAGGCGCTACAGATACATTGGCTGGCGGTGACTCATCCTCAGCGTTAGATAGTGATTCTGTTAATTCTGAATCGGGCAGTTTTGGCAGCGTTCAACCTTCTGATGCTTCACCAAGCACACCATCCGGTGGCTTAGGGACGACGACTAGAGACGCTACAACGCCAACAGGCTCTCCCTCGGTAGTACCCGGCAGTACTGAAGGAAATGGGACTGCGGTTGACTCCCCTGCTACAAGCATTCAGCCCGTTCAGTCTGACACAACGTTTTCAGATAGTATCCCAGCACAAGATATTCCCACGCCGACTGAGGAAGTTACGGTGCCTGGTGATAACGACTTGACTAACTCGATTGGGGAAACGTCGATATTGCAGCCAGTCCCAGATCAGATCGATAAGTTAGACGAAGTCCAGTCTGTTCACGATGCGGAAATGCATGGTGTCGACGATGGTATGTCTGAGTTAGCACCGGGCAATGTGAGCCCAGGGGACGCTGATCCAGGTACTGCTAATTCAGGCGGTGTCGATCCAGGCAATGCTAATCCGGGAAGCGTCAATCCAGGCGGTGCTAACCCAGGCGGTGCTAACCCAGGCGGTGTTAATTCGGGAAGTTCCAACTAGAGCTGATATGTCTTTGGTCTCAGCAAATAACGCCTGCTACTTTTGGGGGTAGCGGGCGTTATTCGTGACGTTTAGACGCTTTTGGTAGGAGCGATCGCTAATTTACCGAAGCTAAGAGAGTCTGAGAGAAAGAGCAAAGCCCCTTTCTTCAGATAGGAGATGTAAGCCTCGCGTCTCTCAGGTGAGTGTAGCGAACATCCAGTATTCACAAGGCTTTACGGTTTTCTTATGCTGAACCTAGTAGAACAAGAGCATGCTAATACAAGAGTTGAAGGTTAAAGCAAACCCTCTTCAACTTACTGCCATAGATGATGCCATTAGAACCGCGCAGTTTGTCCAAAACAAGGCACTACGGTTCTGGATGGATAACGAAAAGGTTAGCAAGTTTGACTTAAGCAAGCTGTGCAAAACGCTTGCGGCTGAGTTTAGCTTTGCTAAAGAACTCAATAGCATGGCTAGGCAAGCCAGCGCCGAACGCGCCTGGTCTGGGATTAGTCGCTTCTATGACAATTGCAAGAAAGGCGTTAAACCCGTTGGCTACCCGAAGTTCAAGAAGTTCGCTCGCTCAGTCGAGTACAAAACATCTGGATGGAAGCTAAGCGGACCCAAGCGAATTAGGTTCACCGATAAGAAAGGCATTGGCCTTTTGAAGTTGGTAGGCACTCACGATCTAGCTCACTATCCGGTGGAGCTAATCAAACGGGTTCGACTAATCAAGAGACCTGCTGGCTACTACTGCCAGTTTTGTATTGCTGTAGACCGCTCTGAACCGCTCGAAGCGACGGGTAAAACTATCGGCCTTGATGTTGGTTTAGAATCTTTCTTCACCGATAGTAACGGGCATAGAGAGGAGAACCCCCGGTTTTACCGCCATAGCCAAGCCAAGCGCCGCACCTTGCAACGTCGGCTGTCTAGAACGAAGAAAGGGAGCAACAACCGGAAGAAGGCTATTAACAAGCTAGCTAGATTTGATTTGAAGAGTTTCACGCAAGCGAAAAGACCACGCTGTTAAGTTGGCACGGTCCGTGATGAGATCTAACGACCTCGTAGCGTACGAAGACTTGAGAATCAGAAATATGGTCAAGAACCATTGCTTAGCCAAGTCGATTAGTGATGCTGGCTGGTATCAGTTCAGGCAGTGGCTAGAACGGTTCGGCAATGTGTTTGGCCGGATAACTGTTGCAGTCAATCCTGCCTATACATCGCAGCAGTGTTCTAGCTGTGGATCAATTGTCAAGAAGTCTTTGTCTACTCGCATCCATGCTTGTTTGTGCGGCTGTTGGATGGATAGAGACGAGAATGCGGCTATCAACATATTGAGTGCTGGAATACGTACGACGGGGCACGTCGGAACGACTCTGCTAGACAGGGTAAACGCTTCTGGAGAGATGACCGCTACTCAGCCCGGCTTAGGCTTCGCTGAGCAAGTCGCCTCGTAGAAAGAAGAATCCCCGTCACTTCAGTGCGGGGAGTGTCAATCGTCCTGTTCAAAGGTTATCTGGCTCACTACTACTGCCTTCTTCGGCGTCTGTTTTATCAGCGCAAGTCTGCGCGTCGTTCTGCCAGTCGTGTGGCAACACTTGTGTATCGCCGAGCGCTGAATCTGTGTCAATTACGCCGGGCCGCGTACCCTGATTGAGGGTTGTCCCCGGCATCAGCTCAAAGTCTTCATCCGCGATCGCCGGGTCGTTAGGCAGCAGCTCATAGTTGATTTGGCTAAGTTCGCCTAGTACTTCATCGCTGGAGGCATAGCGCTTGTTGAAGTCGTGGCGCACCATCTTATTGATGATGCGAGAGAGATCGGGTGAGATATCTTCTATGATGTGAGACCAAATAATCTCGCCGTCATCGCTACGTTTAAAGGCGTGGGGCGGCCTACCGGTCAGCGCTTCAATCGCAGTAATGCCCAAAGCGTAGATATCGCTGCGGACGTTAGGTCTGCCTGCCGACTGCTCATCGGGCATATACCCTTGGGTGCCAATGCCTACTGTTGCTGTGATGTGGGTATTGGAGTCAATCAGCTTATTAGAGATGGTTTTGACCGCACCAAAATCGATAAGGACGTAGCGGCTGTCGCTACTGCGATGAATGATATTTGACGGCTTGATATCCCGGTGGATAACGTCACGGGAGTGGACAAAGCTGATAACCGGCAAGAGGTCGATCAGCATTTTTGCGACGGCTCTTTGCGAGAGCGGGCGGCTGCGCGATAGGACATCACGCAGTAGTTTGCCTTTTATCATCTCTTGAACGAGATAAAAGGTTTGCTGAACTTCAAAATACGCTAGCAGTCGAGGAATTTGGCTGTGCTCGCCTAGCTGACCTAAAACAACAGCTTCTGACTCAAACAAACGTCTGGCAAGGTGATGCGCTTTGGGGTTGTCGCTGACGATTTTGAGCTGCTTGACCACACAGACCGGTAGCCCAGGGCGCAAGGTATCGCTCGCAAGGTAGGTTTCTCCAAATCCACCGGCTCCGATGACTTCCATAATTCGGTAGCGATCGCGCAGCAGAGTACCAATAATATCGGTTCTATTAACATCTAGCAGATCTTGCAAATCGTCTTGCTGGCTAATGATTTCCTGAACCAGTGGCGAGGTAGCATAGCGAGCTAGCGTAGTGCGCAGGCGCTTGCGTCTGAAGCGATCGCCCGCAAAGCCAATGCCAAAGTCCAGAAGCCCTAGCGTCGCGATCGCGACAACCGGCGTACCCGTAATTAAAATAACGTTACCTACTACAAATGCGGTGTAGCTGATTGCTACCCAGGTTCCTATACCCCCCAAGACAACGAGCGCTCGCCTCGACTGTCGCTTCTGTTGATTGACCAAAGCCGCGATAGATAGCCCTAGCGCCATGACGACCAGCGCGTTCAAGCCCGGACGTTTGACCAGCTGAGTGGGCGAAATTCCCTGCTCTAGCGTGGTGACGGTATTTGCCAGAATCTCTACCCCAGCCATTGACCCGGGATAGAGCAGGCTTTCGGAGAAAGGTGCCTTGTGAAAGTCGTGCTTTTCAAGCGCAGTCGTGCCAATGATGACAATCTTGTCTTTGAAGAATCTGCCTGAACTTAGCTTGTTATGCCAGGGGTCGTCATCTAGCACGTACCAGAAGGGGATTTGTTCGTACGTGCCGCTCGGTCCATGGAAGAAGATGTTCTCTTTGGGCGCTTTGCTAAAAGGCACTCTGGCTGCGTTGAGCGTTGCTTGCGCGAAGCTCAACGGTGGCGCTTCATCTAGCAGGACCGCCGCCGCCCCAGAGGTGTCATCGTTTGGCTCTGCTATCTCCTTGAGAAACTCTTGTCCCAAACGATGAATTCGCCCATTGTGTTCTACTCGAAAGTTAATAGAGCCCATTTGAGCGCCAGCGTCTTGCAAGCGATCAATCGGTAGTTTGGGCTCAGACAGGCTGCCCTGATTTAGCTCTGTGGGGGTATAGTCTGCTGCTAATACGATGCGATCGCCATACTGTGCCAGCGCGCTAGCAAAAGCAGCATCGTCTTCTTCGCCATAGGCACTAGGCGTGGTAAACAAAACGTCTAGCGCCACTGATTTTGCCCCAGATTCCATCAGCCGAGTGACGACCTGAGCATAGGCCCGGCGCTGCCACGGCCAAGACTCAATCGGCTCTAATGCCGCATAGCGGTCAGGATCGGCCAGGTAATGCTGTCCTTGAGAAAGCGACTCTGCGTCGATGGCCAATATCACCACATTGTCAGGGGCTGCAACGGGTCCGCGCAGCTCAAAAAATAGGCTCTGAGACTGTCTTTCCCACAGGTTTGTCAGCCCCAGATTAAGCCCTACCGCGCTAGCCGCGACTGTTGTACATAGCGCAGACACTGCAAACCGCCAGTATTTGGAGACGACTTTTTGTTGCCAGCTCTCCAAACGGTCTTTGTTGGTTAGCGTTTTTGTATCGTCTGCTGAAGATAAGCTTGCAGGTCTGTACTGGTTAGGCTTGGGCACTTTGCGGTTGCGGCCGACAGGTTTGGGCATATCACTTATCGTCTATGTTTTTATGTGGAACTCTAAGTAGGATGTTCGTAAGTAAAGGCTGTATCAAAACGAACGCTGTATTAGAGGAAGATACTATAATAGCTAGCATGCAGAAAACGAATTATACTGACTACTCTCTTGATTACTCAGCATTCTCATTTTAATCCCTTGACTGTATTTCGCTATTTCGTCACTCGTTATTTCTCTAAAGTGTGTTCAGTTAATGCATTTAGTCAAATGCGATTTTCAAAAATGATCTTTCCAAATCTATAAGCATACATATGAGCTCGCTGTTCTGACCATGCGGCGCTGACTACATGGCTTGCCTAAGTACATTAACTATTACTGTGTAGCCGGTTATATTCCGGCAAATTCTTATAGAAATTACGGTTGCAAGACGTTAATCACAAACACTATCTGGTGTCACGAACTATCAACGCTCTATTGACCTCACAAACTAGCCTCACGAACTTGTCACTTCCGATTGAGTAATTCCTGATTTTTTGATCATCTGTTTCTACTCAATAGCGATCGCACTATCGAGCTGACACATGACATTTACGGTCGCTTCCTTCGAAAGCTGCATTCGCTATTGGTTTCAAGCTACATAACCTTACTATTATTTAATTCTTATGGTTTCACCGGCACTCAACCGACTGTCTATTTTTGTAGATGGTAACAATATGTTTTATGCCCAGCAAAAGAACGGCTGGTTTTTTGACCCTAAGCGAGTTTTAGAGTACTTTGTGACTGAGATGGAAGGCATCTCTCTTGTCAATGCCTTCTGGTATACCGGACTGAAAGATCCTCAAGACCAAAGAGCCTTTCGTGATGCCCTAATCAGCCTAGGCTACACCGTACGCACAAAGGTGCTCAAAGAGTACTACGACGACAATTCGGGACGCTACTCTCAGAAGGCAAACCTGGATATCGAAATTGTTGTGGACATGTTCAACACGGTCGATCAGTACGACCGTGTTGTATTACTCAGCGGCGATGGAGATTTTGAGAGAGCTATTGAGCTGTTGCGCTCTAAAAGTACGCATATCACGGTGGTGTCAACTGAAGGTATGATTGCCCGCGAGCTGAGAAACGTGACCGATCGCTATATCGATCTCAACAAAATTCGCCGTCAGATTGAGAAAAAAGAGAGTTAGGCGCGCCTAGTGAGAAGATGAGATATTCTATGGCGCGATCGCTTCTCGAATCTCCTTTTCATCCAGCTTGTGCCCAATGACGATGAGCTTGGTTTGTCTGGGCTCATCTGGCTTCCAGGCGCGATCATAAAAGTAGTCAAATCGGTTTCCTACGCCGTTTAATACGAGTCGCATGGCCTTATTTGGTACAGCGACAAAGCCTTTAATCCGGTAAATCTCCTGCTGCCCTACAAGCTCGGTGAGCTGTCGAACCAGCGCTTTGGGTTCAAATGCTTGATCGAGCGTTAGCGGAAGAGAAGTAATGTCGTCATCGTGTTCGTGTTCTTCTTCGTGGTCGTGATGGCTGTGACGAGCGTCCAAATCGTCTTCTACCGCTGCGCCAAAGCCTAGCAAAATATCTGGGCTGATGCTGCCACTGTAACAGGGCACTACTTTCACACCCTCCGAAAGTTCGTGAGCTAGCCAGTCTTTAACGCTACTCAGCTCATCAGGGCTTACCCGGTCTACTTTGGTGAGCAGTACCATATCTGCGCAGCCGAGCTGATCTTCAAACAGCTCCTCAATAGGCGTTTCATGGTCTAGCTCCTCATCAGCCTGCCTTTGCGCTTCGAGCGCAGCCAAATCGCCGACAAGTTCGCCTTTGGCCAAGGCTTCACAGTCTACCACTGTGACTACGCCATCAACAGTGGCACTGGTCCGAATCTCTGGCCAGCGAAAGGCCTGTATGAGCGGCTTGGGGAGTGCTAGCCCGGAGGTTTCTATCACGACACAGTCCAGTTCATCGCGTCGCTCAATTAAGGCTTTCATCGTAGGCAAAAACTCTTCTTGAACGGTGCAGCACAGGCAGCCGTTCGCTAGCTCCAAAATGTTGTTCTTTGGTGCCAGTGAGAATTCTTTTGACCCTCTTGCTATGGCCGCTTTTGCTGTAAGTTCTTCTTCGTCGCAGACCTGGCAGTCTCGTAGTAGCTCACCGTCGATGCCGACTTCGCCAAATTCGTTGACGATAACGGCAATTCGGCGTCCCTGGTTGTTTTGCAGCAGGTGGCGCACAAGTGTGGTTTTACCCGCGCCTAAGAAGCCAGTGACAACCGTTACAGGCAGTTTATTCATAATTTAAGGTGTTTTAAAAGGGGTGAGTGTTAGACCAACAGACCGCTTAAAAGAGCCGCGCCTGCGCCTGAAACAGCGAACCCCGCGTGGCGAACAGAAATGAGACCAGCGGTTTTGTTTTTGCTAACTGTGCGCTTGGAAAGGCAATAGGCTGCGAAGGCGATCGCACCTTGAGCTACCGCAAACCCAGCTAGGTAGGCAATTAAGGGTGCTAGCTCCGCTCCAACAACGGCTTCCCCATAGGCATAGCCGTGAAACACACCGGCTAAAGCCGCTAGCCCAGCAACGGCTAGCGAATTTGGTTGATCGCCTGCGGCGGCTAGCAAGCCAAACACCACAACTGAAGCTGAAATGACCAGCTCTGGTGCAGGCAGATCCAGTCCTGCTATATGCGCTCCCGTTCCAATCAACGTTGCTATGACGAACGCAGCCGGAACTATGAGTCCCCTGCGGGCAACGGCTGCTAGCAGGCCAACTGCAACCACAAAGGCTAGATGATCGAACCCGATGATGGGATGGCCTATGCCGGAGAGTAGCCCTTGCAGGACTGTTTTAGGGGCCGCGCCGCCGAAGGGGTGATGGGCTAAAGCGGGCGCGGCTACTAGCGTTGCGACTACAGCGCCGAGGGCACTGCTCGTCACCGTACGATTTACTACAGCGTGGCTGTGCGCAGTCCGGCGAGTGAAAATATTCTTTGTCATGGTTTACCTCCTCTGGCTGTACCGCGCAGCGCAGAGATTTAAGTGCATTAGCAAGACGTACGGGCATTCTGGCTCAGACAAGAGATATGCGCATCGAAAAAGCGTCATCTTCTATCATCACAGCTGCGGGACAGCGCCGGTTTTTCACCGAACTTTCCCCGTGGTCGAGCGGCCAATTTTTCAGGAGAAAACACAGGCTCTCAAGCTGTATTCAAATGCTGTTTGCATGTGTTTCAACTCACAAAAATAACGGGCGATCGATTAGACATCTCAGGCTAACTAGACTAGCACGGCGACTCGCGACACAATGATGACATCTTCTATCGTTGAGCAATCCATTGGAGAGCAATCCATCGGATACTCAGCCGTAGAAACCACCGTAAAGCCAGCCAAAAGAACGGCGATCGCCTCTGACAATTCCTATGCTCAAAGCCGTTATTTTCGATCTAGACGGTACGTTGACCGATAGTGACAAAGTCCATTTCCAAGTTTTTCAATCGCTATTCGCTCAGCGAGGCATCACGCTAGATAAGTCTCTCTACAAGCAAAAAATCAGCGGACGACAAAATGCAGCTATCATCGCTGACTTTTTCCCTGAGCTTTCCGCTGAAGAAGGGGATCGCTTCAGCATGCAAAAAGAAGCGACTTTCCGCGAGAACGCCAAAGATCAGCTAGTCCCTTTGCCTGGCTTGCTCAACCTGATAGACCGACTTAAGACTAGAAGGCTGGCAATGGCTGTTGTGACCAACGCGCCTCCCAAGAATGCTGCTTTCATGCTTCAAACGTTGAACCTGGCAGACGCCTTTGATCCGGTGATCATTGCTGACGAGCTACCTAGAGGTAAGCCCGACCCGCTGCCTTATCAAACAGCCCTAGATCAGCTAGGTGTGGCTGCTGCAGAAGCGATCGCATTTGAAGATTCCACAGCAGGCATTCGTTCAGCTGTCGGTGCCGGTATTATCACAATTGGCATGACAACAACTCACACAGCAGAGGAGCTATTAGAGATAGGTGCGACGGATGCGATCGCAGACTTTACCCCAGCTAAGCTAGATCCCTCAATAAAACGCTATTTCCCGTCACTGTTTAGCTGACTTCTTTATCCGCCTGGTTCTTTCGTCGCCGACAGCGGTCAGAGCAGTACTTCACATCGTCCCAGCATTTCTCCCACTTCTTACGCCAGGTGAAGGGGCGGCCGCAGACCTGGCAGGGTTTGGAGGGGAGATCTGATTTTTTGCGTTGGCGAGACATTGGAAGAACAGGAGATAAGGACGATGATCTTAAAGGGTCACAACCTATATCGTAGTTAAAACGTGGTAGTTAGGACGCTTGGTTTTTGCTGAATGACACAGAACGCTGTTTCTCTAAGAGCTTTGGACGCTGTCAGAATTGTGCTGGTGTCTCCAGCAGGGCCGCTAAACGTGGGCTCGGCAGCTCGAGTAATGAAAAACTTTGGGCTTTCGCAGCTGGTGCTAGTAGCACCGCAGTGCGACGTGCTAGGGCCAGAAGCCTTGCAGATGGCTGTACATGCAGACGATATCTTGCGCGGAGCAAAGCGAGTAGAGACAATTCCAGAGGCCTTAGTAGGCTGTGAAATTGCGATCGCAACCACCGCTCGCATTCGCGGCTTCAACGCCCCACTCCACCCCCCCGAAGCGATCCTCCCTACCCTTATCACGCCCTCTGCCGCTCAAACTGCCCTCATCTTCGGCCCTGAAGATCGCGGCCTCAGCAACACCGAACTCACCTACGCCCAATTCTTCACCAAAATTCCAACTACCGACACCTATAGCGCCCTCAACCTCGCCCAAGCCGTCGCTGTCTGCTGCTACGAACTCTACCGTACCAATCAATCCAACCTAACCTCCGACCTCCCCAAAAGCCCTAGCACTACAAACACCTCTCCCCCCTCCCCCCTCCCCCCTCCCCTCTACAATTCCCTCCCTTCTCCCAACAAAAAGGACAGCCCTTTACAAAACGCCCCTCTATCTGATAAACAGACGGAATCTAACCAACAACTCCAGGCAACGCTTGACGAACTAGAAGGCTACTACCAGCATCTAGAATCTGTCTTGCTCAAAGTGGAATATCTCTATCCACATACCGCCACCGCCCGGATGCGCAAGGTTCGACAGCTGCTGCATCGCACCGCACCTACCTCTAATGAAGTCGCCTTGTTGCGCGGCATGCTCAGACAGGTGGAATGGGCACTATCAGACTCAAATAAAGGTTAATTCTGCTATGACGGATGCCAACGGCACACGCAATATTCGTACTGGTGACCAGAGTTCTAGCAGCAGCGCCGGTCCTAGCAATACGTCTCGCGGTACCTCTCAGACTGGGCCTGCCCAGAGCACGTCTGGCGCTAGCGGCTCGTCTATCAACAGTAGACTATCTATTGAGCGGCCAAAGCTCAGTATCTCGTCGTCTCAACGTTTGCCGTCTCAACGTTTGCTTAAACCCTCTGCGCCAGCTGATAAACCGCCTGTGATCGCAGCACCTTCTACAGGAATGGAAGTCGGCACACAGTCTCATAAGAAAGTCGGCGATCGCCCCAACTCCCGTTACAGAGCAACAGAAGAAAAGACAGCCCGCCGCCGCCGAAGCCAACCGCACAGCAGCAGCGAGCGGCGTCGGCTATTTGGCACTGTGCCTGATCGTATCAAAAGTAAATCTTCTAGCCGCACGCGAGCTATCAAAGCTAAAACGGCGACACCGTCTACTCGTATCCAAGCGCGAAAGCAAGGTCGCCTGCTCAAAAAGACCGAAAACATGGCTGCTCTTGCTGGAAAGACAGCGGCTTCTACATCCGCTGGCAAAAATCGCCCTGCTCTCCCTAACTCCGCTTACCCAGGTAGAGTGCCTCCTGCTCGTAGCCTAGTGCGCAAGCGCCGCCGGGTTAACAAAAAGTACACCATGATTAGAAGAGGCATCCAGCTACTAATTGCTGGCGTTGGCCTTGCTGCTATTGGTGGCACTTTGCTCAAAGTGCTGCCTAGCACACCTGAGCCCGCGCCCCTCGAGGTAGCTGCTAGCCCCGCTCCTACCCGTGCCAAATCTTTTCCTGTTAACCTGGCTCAAGAAAATTCTGCGCTAAAAGCTTCGCTACAGGATCTGCCAAATCTGTACCCTAATTTGACACCTAAAGTCTTTTATATAGATGTAGATACCGGTCAGTATGTCAGCGTAGAAGGAACAGAGACGGTAGCGGCGGCGAGCACTATTAAGCTGCCGATTCTACTGGCCTTTTTTGAGGAGATTGACGCCGGGCGCATTGATCCCAACCGCACGATAGCCATGGAACCTAGCCAAGTTGCTGAAGGGTCGGGCGATATGCAGATGGCGGAACCTGGCACACAGTTCACCGCGCTAGAGGTGGCTACTCAAATGATTATTAGCAGCGATAATACCGCAACTAATATGATGATCGACCTGCTAGGCGGCCAAGAAATCTTGAATGCGCGCTTTCAACGGCAGGGGCTAGAAAAAACCGTGCTCAACGCGTCCCTGCCTGACTTAGAAGGTACAAATACAACCAGCGCTCGTGACCTGGTGCACACCATGCTGCTGATTAGCCAGGGCGAAGACTTGACGATGCGATCGCGCGATCGCATCCTAAACATCCTCAATCGCACTCGCAACAAGAGCCTGCTAGCCAATGGCCCTATAGAACAAGGCGCACTGACTTACAACAAAACCGGCGATATCGGCTCGGCGCTCGGTGATGTGGCCCTGGTAGATTTGCCCAACGGCAAGCGATATGTGATCGCCGCGCTGGTAGAACGGCCTATCAACGATGGCAGAGCCCAAGATATGATCAACAAGATTTCGAGCATGACTTACCAGGAGGCGGCGAAAGCAATACAGCCAGCGCTCACGCCACTGGGCAATGCAGGACGTAGCGCAGACGGTGCACCCAGTGGCGTAGCGCCCACTACAGAAGATGCACCTATTGGTGAGCCACCTTTACTTGAAGAAGAACCGTATCCCAGCGCCAATCCTAGAACTCAGCCATAGAACGCGTTTTTCTCTTAGTTCCGAACTAATTTATGGGAAAATCTACATAAGCCGCGCGTAGTAGTCGCAATACATCAAGAAAATTGGGTAAGCTGCTTTACGCAGGCGCGCCTATACAAGGACAGTGTGAAAGGCTTATTGATGGTCAGTGCATTTTTAAACACATCTCTCGATTCGCGGATTGCAGAGGCTGTGACACCACCAGATGAGGCGATGCCTCACGGCTTTGCCGGGCTGAACGTACAGCAGCTGGCCGCAGAGGGCTATTTCCAGGCGATCGCATACTGGCTAAACGAACCCCTCATTCCTCAGAATGTGTACGCTCAGGTAAAAGCCGACCACACACCTGGCTACATAAAAGTTTTAGTCGAGTTCGAGCGCACGCCTCAGCCTCTCCGACTGCTGAAATTTGTGTGCGATCGCATCTACAAGCTCAACTCCAACGTAATTACAGGCATTCACCTCATCGCCCGCACCGTCGGCTCCACCCACACAGAATGGGAACAGCGCATCCGCATCCCCACCGCACCCCGCCGCACCCCACTCCCCCCATCTCCTATCCCCCACTCCCCTACCACTCCCACCCTCGTCCACGAATCCTCCCGCAGCAAGGTCGCTCGCGAAGTCGTCCGCAGCCAGTTCAAATTCTTCCGCGCGGCGCTGATCTCCGGTAGTACTGTTGCCGCTTTCCTCTTCGGTGGCCTCACAGAGCTTATTCTCTCAGAGCGGCTTGGATCACCCGCTGCAACCGAACCTGCCCCGGCAGATGTCCCCTGGTACGACGAAGATCCCACTAGCAGTGCCACAAACGTTACCTTTCACTCTCCTGAGCGCAGCGGTAGAACTGTAGAAGCCGCCCTAGAAACCGTTGCCGTTATTCCTCATAACGATGTAGCGCAGCCGGAAGACCCGACTGTCACACTGCTGTTTGGCGGTGAGCTTGGCTTAAACGACTTTATTTTTGAAGAAGCCGACAGCCTCGATCAGCTTTTCTCAGATCTCAATATCTATCAGCAGGCCGATGTAGCGATGGTGGGCCTTTCTGAGCCTTTAGCCGCCGCTAGCACAACCCTACAAGAGAACTTTTATCACCGTACGCGTCCTCAGGCTGTGCGGGCACTCAAAGTAGGTGGTATTGACATCGTTAATCTCGCCAGTGAAGGCACGCTAACCTATGGAACACGAGGCCTTAGCGAAACCCTTGTGACGCTTGACCGTCAAGGCATTTACCGAGTGGGCGCAGGGCGCAATGAGCAAGAGGCGCATCGCCCTGAGATTTTGGAGGTGAAAGGGCAGCGGATTGCCTACTTGGGATACAACCCGGAAGCGGTAAAAGCAGCGAAGGATGATGAGGCTGGGGTCGCCCATACCGACAGTAAAGAGCGCGAGCATATTTTGGAAGATATTCGTGCGATTCGCTCTCAGGTCGATTGGGTAGTGGTGAACTATCGCTGGGGAGACATTTTAGGACAAACCTCATCAGATGAAGGGCCTGCCAAAGAGCCTAGTTCCTTTGCGGCGGTTCCTGAAGAGTGGCAGCGCTCACTGGCACACGACGCGGTCGATGCAGGCGCGGATCTAGTTGTGGGCTACCATCCAAGCCAGATTCAAGGCGCTGAGATTTATCGCGATCGCGCGATCGCCTATTCCCTAGGCGACTTTGTCTTCGGCGAAGCTCCCTTAGAAGACCATGACACCGCTGCCCTACGCGTTTCTCTGCGGAACCGCCAGATGAAAGTTGAGTTTTTGCCCGTCAGCATTCGCGACTCCCAAATTCAGATGGCAACCGGCGACCAGGGCACCGCTATTTTGCAAGGTATCCGTAGCGCCTCTAAAACCTTTGATCAACCTCTTCGCTTTCCAGTTGTCCTCAAAGCGCCGCTGACCCTGACGCCGCAGCCAGATGTTATTCCTGTCTCTCCTGAGGCCCTCTCTCCTGCCGAGACGTTTACCACACCTATTGAACCTATTTCACCTGAGCAGTTTCCGGAAGACGTCTTAGACCCCGAGACCGCAGTAGAGAAGTACGAAATGCCAGCACCCACTCCGCTAATGCGTGAGCCAGAGGCACTTTTCCCAGCGGAGCCTTTCCCTCCGGCAGCGCCTTCTTTCATAGAACCTGCACCTGCTGAACCAACAGAAACTGACTCTGTGGAAGACAGACCAAAGATCCGTAGCGCCGTTCCAGACTCTGACATCTCAGAATTTTCTACTTCCCCTTCTTCTACTTCAGAAAACGTTTTGAAAGAAGTGCCAGCATCTGATCCCAAACACAGGAAGAGCATAGAGCCTTACGAAGAGCCCTTAGTAGGCCCTTTATCAGCTCTACAGATGCCCTTTGAAAATTAGCTGCCGCGCATGTGATCTAAGTGTATTCACTGAGTACAGTGTTTTATATAATACCTGCTGCTTGAGCGCTGTTGAGACCACTCCTGATAGCCGCCACAGTTTGAGACGGGTAAAGGCGTCTCGTTAAAAAAGGCTGAGCGACGTCGATTTTTGCGTATGGGCTTATTTTCTAATATCGAAGGCGCTGCTGGCCAGCAGCGGCTGTAGGGGCTGCTCTCACCAGTTTATTCAGCAATTCTTACATTTAATACGCAAGGAATAGAAGTGCTCAATCTAGCCGAGCACACAGAAAAAGAAAACAAATTTTAAGGGTGTCAGTCGCGATAGTGGCTCTCTGATTTTTAAGTCTTCAGTGCTATCTCTGATTATGAAATAGAGACTTCAGTATAAATTCTTCAGGATTGTGTGTATTGAAGTCAGTAGTTATGAACAGTAGGGTAAGCGTTAGGTGTAAATCTGCGCTCTCCTGCACCGTCATTCATTAGAGATTATGAAAAAAATGGGTAGGGCAGGCAAGGCATTAAAGAACGTTCTTCAGCAGTACGGTATCAGCCAAAATCGGCTGGCTGTAACGATGGGTGTTGCGCGATCCACCGTTAATCAATGGGTAAATGAGGTAAGCGATCCGCTAGCTGACTCTATTCCCGACATCATCACAGCATTAGAAACGCTAGAACCTCCTGCCGCACAGATTTTCTTGCAGCTATATATTCAGCGCGATAGTAGTCTCGTTAGCAGAAGGTCGGACGCCTGATTAGGGCTTAGGGCAGCCAAATGGGATGACGGCCCGCTATGTTCAGCTCGGTGGGTACCAGTGGCGTGGGCTCTTCATTGAGTCGCTCTTCGGGCGTACCAAACAGCGGCAATAGCCAAAGGCGATGGGTTGCGCTTTCGGCTGTGCTTGGCAGTGCGTTTGTGGTAACTGTTGTGCGATCGCTTACCAGCATCTCATCAAATAAAATAGCGAGTCCATCGGGAGCTAGGCTTACCGTTGTTTCTGGCTGAGGTGGCATTTCTAGCAGCCGCTGAATTTCGCCTGTCTCAATGTTGATAGCCGTTAGGTAAGGGCTGAGTAAGTAGGTCTCTTCGAGCAGGTCTATGGGCTCTGGGCTCGCTTCGTCGGTGTAGTTTTCGCTGTCCTCTGCCTGCTCAGCTTCGTCAGCATCGTCATTTCTAATCAGCTGGTTTACCAGGCAGTACAAAATCTCATTGCTGTTGTTGAACTGTGCGCTGACAATTGCGCCGTCTGTTTGTAGCAAAAGTTTTTCGTCGCCCCGATTGGAGACCCAAAATAGAGACTGAGTAAACCGATTGTCAGGATCGTCTTGATTGAAATTGACCAAGGCAGCTGATGCCCCATCATCCGCAATATCTAGCGTCAGTCCGTATTCAGGTAAAAAGTCCAGCAGTAATGCCTCAGATTCAGCTGTGTTAACGTCCGGTGCCAAATCTATGACGGCTGTTCCCTGCCCCTGCTGTAGCAGTAGGGAGACGCTGTCTGGCGCGATTTTGAAGTCTCCGCCAGGCTCGGTTTTTATCTTGCGAGGGGGTTTACCCGGTTGAACTAGCCAGGGTCCGTAGTCCGAAGGGTCGTTTTGTGCTACCCGTTGCACTACGATATTCTCGCCATTGGGTGCCAGGTCAAATTTGAGATTTTGAAAGTCTTGGTTGTCTAGCACTAGCTCAGTGCGACCAGCTTCGACGGGGTCTTCTGATTTCCAGAATTGCCAGAATGTAGGGGGCGATGGGTTTTCTAACCCTGTGGTGACGCTGTAGAGCTGAGCGTTAGCAGTTTGGTTTTCTTCAATGGCTGAGTCTACGGCTGAAAATAGGATGCGATCGCGCTGCGGATAGGGCTGAAAATTCAACACGGTCTGGTTAGCAGGCGTCAAAATCGTTCTCTCTTTGTCCGTGAGGTTGAAAAGTACCAGCCGGTCTGTCTCTTCGCCTTCTGCGCCGATGTAGGCAAAAGCGCGATCGCGCGTATGAAACTCGCTGTCGAATGACTCAAATCCATCTTGACCACTCAGCGACTGAGCTTCTGGTAGTGCAATCTTGAAGCTCTCGCCGTAGGGTGCGGGCGTCTCTAAGGTATAAGCCATTCGTCGACCTGCCCAGCTGATTTTACCGGGAAGCGGCGGTTCAATGACCAGGTTTTTCTCTACGCTAGCTGGCACCATTGGCTGAGTAAACGTCAGCAAAAAAGCGACGTCGGTGGCTTTTACCGGATCGTTTTGCCAGGAGAACACCCTGACGCGAGGCAGCGCCTGTGAGCCAAGGAGCAGCATAGCCACGATGATGATTGCCATTACAGTCATCGTGGCTGTCGCCGCACGATCTAGCGGCTGAGACTGACGTCGTTTTTGCATCGCTAAGGCCTCGACTGTTTAGTACTGGTAAGGGTTTTTGGGCGCTTCGATAGTGCGAATCTCAACGGGTGCGATCACAATCTGCCGCTGTCCATTTAACGTATCGGTCGCGACTCTACCGCTTACCGACAGCCAGGTATCTACTGGATACGGCTGACCTGTAGCACTATCTCCAGATGCACTCCCCTCTGGCAGCCTTAGGGGCAGCCCTACCGGATACGCATCCGCCGCACAGCAAGTTAGCACAAAGCGCGACAGCATCAGGTACCCGGCTGGCCACCCTTCCGGATAAATCACAAATCCCTCTACTTCAACTGCTTCATCGGTATAGGCGTCGGGCTCCGGATACACGTTGACCAGTCGAATCCAATCAATGATCGTACGCTCTTCCGGAGAGGCCGCGCGCGCAAACCGCTGCGGCTGAGCGCGCGTTAGCGTCAGCGTATCGGCAATGCCGCGCTGCGCAGCCGTTTGGCTAGCAAATGCCTGAGGCGTATAAATCAGTCCAAACACGGCTACGCCTAGCAGAATCGCGCTGCTTAAGTTTCTAGGTAAAAGCGTGACGTGCCCTTCGCTGCCATCTGACCCGCCGCTTTGACGGTTAGATGACGTCTGGGTCGCTCTGAATGCTTGATAGGCTTCCCTTAGCTTGTAGAGTGCGAGCAGTGCCAGTACGATTGCCGCTGTGTTTGACAGCCATGCGTAGTTGGGATGGAGTAACAGCAGCAGCAGTCCGCTGAGCCAATAGCGAAACAGCATGGCACTCCAGGTCCCTAGCGCCAGTACATCTAGCAGATCTCGCCAGGGCAAACGCAGAGGTGCTCTCTTCGTATCAGACTGTTTTCTGGGCGATCGCATCGTAAAACGTCTTCCTCAAGGTTCCAAGTGTCTGTCCAAATGTCTGAAAGAGGCTCCTAGCCTCAGCCTAGATACACGTTGACTGCGAGTGCGATCGCAAAACTCATCAGCGATGCTAGCGCAAACAGATAGAATACCGCCCGGCTCTTAAACACTGTCAGCAGTAGGCCAATATTTTTAAGATCGATCATCGGCCCAAAAATTAGAAAGGCCAGCAGCGAACCGCTAGTGAACGTCGATGCAAACGACAGGGCAAAAAACGAATCTACCGTGGAGCAAATAGAAACCACTGCGGCTAAAATCATCATCGCCAAGATAGAAGACACCATGCCTTGCCCAAGGCTCAAGATGGTTTCTCTGGGAACAGCAACCTGGACTGTAGCTGCGATCGCACTGCCAAACACCAGCACTGCCCCTAGCTCGCGCAGCTCACGCACTATATTCTCGACGACCAGCTGAAGCCTGCTTGCGGATGTCGTCGCTGCCATCGGGTTGGCAACCAGTCGCTGAGCCGCAGGCGTATCGAGCTGTAGCATTTCGTTGCCAGGGCCTTGTAAAAAAGTCCCGCCCTGAAGTAAAGCCGACTGCGTATCCAAGGTTAATCCCCTCGACTTCGACTGGACAGGAGTACGGTCTTGAAAACGACTGCGGGCCACATTCTCTTGTAAAAAAGGTCCAATATCGCTCTGAACGCTAAAGACCCAGCCTATGACGGTTGCAATGAGCAGCGTACAGCCCACCCGTAAAAACACCATTTCTGGCTGTCCGCGAAAGGCTACCCACGTTGCCCAAAATACCACCGGGTTGACGGTCGGCGCTGCTAGCAAAAATCCGACTGAAACCGCTGTTGGCGCACCTTGTACCAGCAGCCTGCGGGCCACTGGCACATTGCCGCACTCACAGACTGGGAAGAAAACGCCCAGCAAACTGCCTACCAGCGCACCGAGAAAAGCGTTTTTGGGCAGCGTGCCTATTAGCCACCGTTCGTCCACAAAGAACAGCAGCAGGCTAGAAAATGCCACACCAATCAGTAAAAAAGGAATAGCTTCTACCAGCAAGCTGAGAAATAGAGTAATCCCTGTATTGAGCTGAACCATCTTTATGGAAGTGAATACCTATATGGCGAGTCTCTGTGTAGAGGCTACAGCAATAGAGAATGAACGGGGAGCTAGATGAGCGACGAAAATGTCACAGCATATTACTACAGCGCACTACAAAAGAACCGGCAAAATTGCTCAAACCCTTAAAGCGTAGGGGCAAAACCCGTACTGTCACTTAGACTATTGTCTTAAAGCTATTCGCCGCATAAATTTTGTGTATGTATCTTTACGGAAATACTTGGCAATTTCAACTATTGCCACATCTGAATCTTCACCACGCTGATATTTCCGCTGAAGCACACGTCGACATCGCCGCCTAAATCTCTAAGGCGCTTCTCGTATGCCCCGGCGTAGCGAAAGCCGTTTTCATCAATTAAAAATTCAGTCGGCAGGGGCTGCGTACATTGCTTGCAGAAGACAATGTCCGGATCGTCTTGGCTGCTAGCGGTGGTAGCAGTAGCTGCGGGCAGGTTCACATTCCAAAACTCACCCGCCCGTAGCTCTGTTGCCAGCAGCTGCTGAAGTACTTTCCTTGTCAGTCGAGCTGCCCGCGTCCAATCGTAAGGTGTGGACCGATAGCGGTACTGCGAAATTGCGATCGCTGGCTTTCGCAACAGGGTCGCCTCCCGCGCCGCTGCTACCGTTCCAGAGACATACGTATCCGATCCTAAATTGCCCCCAGCGTTGATTCCCGAGAGCACCCAGTCGGCCTCCTGATACAAATGGCTAAGCGCTACTCGGCTACAGTCTGCCGGCGTGCCGCCAATCGCGTAGTCTGTCTCGTTGCGCTGATCGATAGCGATCGCGCGGCCTCTATTCATCTGATGGCTACAGCCCGACAGGTGAGAATCCGGCGCTACAACGACCGACTTACCCATGCCTACGACCGCCGCTCTCAGCGCCTGAATGCCCGGCGCGTCTATCCCGTCGTCGTTAGTCAATACAAACAGGCTCAAGAGCGGCCCGCCGCATCTACAAATACGTCTCCGCCAAATACCAGCGTGGCGGGCCCGGTCATATACACCCGGTTGTTCTGGGCCCACTCAATTTCTAGATTGCCGCCGGGTAGCTCTACGGTTGCTTTACGGTCGCACTTCTCATTTAGCGCAGCCGCTACTAGCAGTGCGCAAGCGCCTGTTCCGCAGGCCAACGTTGCGCCTGCGCCCCGTTCCCACACTTTCATCTTTAAATAGTCAGGCCGCACTACTTCTACAAACTCAGTGTTGATCCGCGCTGGAAATGCCTTGTGATTCTCGAACAGCGGCCCGATTCCCGTCAGGGGCACCGCTTCCACATCGCCTACAAAGGTAATGCAGTGGGGATTGCCCATACTCACGCAGGTGACCTGCCAGTCCTTCCCGTCAACTGTCAGCGTCTCATTAACCACTTTTCCGTCAGGAGAACCTAGCGTCGTTGGAATGTCTTTGGCAATCAGCACTGGCTCACCCATATCCACGGTGACCTGTCCATTTGGCTGTAGCTCAGGGCGAATTATCCCTGCAAGCGTATGAATGCTGTAAGTGTGAGGCAGCTCAGGCATGCTGCCATCTTCAGCTTCTAGGCCTAAAATGAATTTTGCCATGCAGCGAATCCCATTGCCACACATCTCCGGCTCAGACCCATCCGAGTTGTAGATGCGCATGGTGTAGTCCGCACTTTCAGTAGCAGGCAGTACAAAAATCACCCCGTCACCACCAATGCCAAAATTGCGATCGCACACAGCAACCGCCTGCTCCGGTGTCACCATCGGCTCAGCGCTGGCCCGATTATCTACCAAGATAAAGTCGTTGCCCAAGCCGTGATACTTGCTAAAGGGAAGGGTGGTCATAGCGTCAGGAGAGTCTGTTTTGATTAATTTCAACGATCCTCAGCATTCTATACCGCCCGCTCCACCCGAATCTATAGACGGATTCTATTCGCCCTATCAATTTTTCCTAGTGTTCGACCAGCGCTCCTCGGGCAACCTACAAAAGTACCTGCTTTTTTCCCGTGTAATACTCATGAGCGCTACCCCTTTCGACACTGAGCTGCCTAGCATCCGTCAAGTACAGGCCATTATCCGCGACAAAAAGAACGTCGAGATTAAGCTGACAACAGGTGATGCTTTGGCGGGCGCGGTGGTCTGGCAAGATGCCAATGCGATCTGTGTGAAAGATAGCAGCGGCCAGAATACGATGCTGATGCGAGGTGCGATCGCCTACGTTAAAACCGAAGCTTAAGTTAGCAAAGCGCTAGAAAAAATCAGACGAAAAACTAAATACTGAGACTAAATATTTAGATCGTCACAGCAGCGGCTATCGGTAGATGCTGAGAGTGCTATTGTCAATGCTGACCAAACCTACAGGCATCTTTCTATTCCATTCCCTTCGAGAATTTGATAGAGCATTTGCAAGAGGACTGTCCCTATTCGTTTTGTCGCATTTTTACTTCTATGGCTTTCTCACGATTTTCCCGGTTAACTCGTCCTTTCACTCGGTTTCTTGAAGGCACAAAGCCGGTTTATCGGCGGCTGCTCGCAACGGCTATTACGAGCACTTTCTTGCTGTGGGGCGTTATGGTTACGCCCGCTGAGGCCTATCAAATACAGGTCTCACCGGCTAACCCCACTCAGGGCGATACTCTTTCGGTGATTGTGCAGGGCACTGATAGCGGCGAAGCTCCCACGGTTACTGTCAATGGCACAACCTACACGGCCTTCTTACTATCGGGCACCCGATATCGCGCCCTGGTTCCGACTAGTCCAAACACGCCGCCGGGTCGGATGACCCTGGCAATTAATGGACCAGAAGGTAACAACAATGTGGCGGTCAATATTAGCGATCGCACTTTCAACGTTCAGTACATTACCCTTTCCCCTAGCCGCGCCGGGCTAGAAGGCACCGACGTAGAATTCGACCGCCTAGACGCCCTTCGCGCGCTGCAAACCCCCGAACGCTATTGGAGCGGCCCAATGGCCAAGCCTAGCAACGGCTACGTTAGCTCTGTATACGGCAATCAGCGCTATTACAATGGGGTCTTTGCTGAAGACTACTACCACCGAGGCGTAGACTACGCTGCGGGCAATGGGTCTCCTATTTACGCGCCTGCCGCTGGCCGAATTGCCCTGGTTGGCCGTGAGTCAGAAGGCTTTGTTCTTAACGGCAATACCATCGGCATTGACCATGGACAGGGTGTTACCAGCGTGATGATTCACCTCTCTGGCTTTACTGTGAACGAAGGTGACTTCGTGCGTCAGGGCCAGCTTATTGGCTATATGGGGGCTACAGGCTTTGCAACTGGGCCCAATCTTCACTGGGGTCTGTTTGTTAACGGTGTCTCTGTCGATCCTGTTCCCTGGCGCTACGATGGTGTGGAATAAGCCCCAGCAGGGGCATTGAGAAGGTTGTTCTGTCCACCATGACAGCGGGAACACTTGTTCATACCAAGATTCACTCATAGCGAATCGAGACCATTATCAAACTGTCGCTACCGTTGAGTCTGTAGCGGCCCGAAGTATTAAACGGAATTACTAAACGGAGTTTTGTGCCAGATGAGTAGCATCGAGAAAATAGTTGACCAGGCGCTGCAAGACGGTTACCTAACCCCTGCAATGGAAGCAGAAGTAGGTCGCATTTGTGATACAGCCTCTGAGCTGTCGATTGAAGAGTACATGGCGCTTGATCGGCTGATGGGCTCTTTGCTAACAGGTGAGGTTGTCGCTGTTCCTCGCAAGCAGTTTATTAACGTGATGGAAGAGCTAGTACTCACCGAAGCTATTTCCCAAGTTGCAGAAGTAGAATCTAATACCGAGAAAACGCTTGACCTAGGCGATGTGGCTGCTTATGCGCTCAATCGCCTTCCTCCTTTGTATGCCACTACCGAAGAAGGTGCCAGCTACCAGCGTGATAAGGCTCGCGCCGAGCTTTCTGAACTGATTGCACAGCAGGTGTCTGAATCGGTAGGCCGCAGCCTCAACCAACCTGAATTCTTCCCTGAGCGCAAGGAAATTCAGCGCGGCGAAGAAGGTGGTCTGTTGGGCCAGGTTAACAAACTACTCAAAGACTACGCTCACGATTTTGAGCAACAGCCTACTGCTGCCTAGAATCTACAAGGTTTCTTACACACAACTCTACACAAAGACGACTGCTGGTTCTTATCTGGCGGTCGTTTTCTTATGCTAGTTTTCCAAGGCTGAAGAGTAGCCTTGACTGGTCACATCCTCAATCCTCTAGCGTCAACTGCTCACGTCTACTACTGTGAGATCTTGACGGACGTGCCAACTTGTACGAGTTCGTATAGTTTGCGAATGTCGTGATTTCGCATCCTTACGCAGCCATGGGAAACTGCTTCGCCGATGAGTTCTTCTTGGTTTGTGCCGTGGAATCCGATTTGAGCCTGCTCGTTCGACCAAAATCCGATCCAGCGATCGCCCAGCGGATTACCAGGCCCAGGCGGAATTTCTTCTTTGGTAATAGGATGCTGCCAGGCCGGGCTTTCAATCTTACTCATGACGGTGAAGCTGCCAGATGGCGTTTGCCAATCGTCTTGGCCAACGGCCACTTCATAGCGAATGGTCGGTTTACCAAGACGCACGACATCAAGGTAGCGTCCACTCAAAGAGAGCACTAGCTTTGCCGGTAATTCGTCTTGAGCTGCCTGCTGGGATTTGCTTCGCTGATCGAGAAGTGCTCGTGACCAAAAACTGTCAGGATTGGAGTCTGGTAGTTCTGCGGCCTGCGCCGCTGAGCTCGACGAAGCGTTTGAACTAGAGAGCTTGATATTGTCTCTGACAACCATGAGGCTATCGGGTGTCACGACGGCTGTCGGAAAAGGGTTGCGCCATTCAAGCGCCACCAGGCAAATAGCTGAGCCAAAGCACAGTCCTACAAAACAGCGAACAAGCGGAGGCTGACGTCTCACCTTACTGGCTCCATGGTTGTCTGATCCTACCCTACAAGTTTCAAAATCGCTCTTTTATTCGAACGCCTTGCTAGAATTATTGTTGCATTTTAGATTGCAAGATTGCAATTTCGCACAAGAGGCAAAGATCGCGTGGTAGTTAAGCCAGATTGGTTACGGGTAAAAGCACCTCAGTGGGAGCGAGTTGGCAATGTTAAAGGTATTTTGCAGGACTTGGGTCTCAACACGGTCTGCGAAGAGGCTTCTTGCCCCAATATTGGTGAATGCTTTAGTGTAGGTACCGCGACGTTCTTAATTATGGGTCCGGCCTGTACGCGCGCCTGTCCCTACTGCGATATTGATTTTGAGAAGAAGCCTCAAGCGCTCGACCCGCTAGAGCCTGTACACTTGGCTGAAGCCGTGCGCCGCATGAAGCTAAAGCACGTCGTCATCACTTCAGTCAATCGAGACGACTTGCCCGACGGTGGCATCAGCCAGTTTATTCGCTGCATTCAGGAGACCCGTAAGGTCTCGCCTCAAACCACCATAGAAGTTTTGATTCCCGACCTGTGCGGTAACTGGGACGCATTGGAAACCCTATTGCTAGACGGTCAGCCGGAAGTGCTGAACCACAATACGGAGACGGTGCCTCGGCTGTATAAGAAGACGCGGCCTCAAGGTAACTACCAGCGGAGCCTTGAGCTGCTGAAGCAGGCAAAGGCGATCGCACCTTGGACCTACACCAAATCTGGCATTATGGTCGGCCTTGGCGAAACCGACGCCGAAGTGCGACAGGTGCTCGGCCATCTTCGCGCTATCGACTGCGACATCGTCACCATTGGCCAATACTTACAGCCCACCCAAAAGCATCTCGGCGTCAAAGACTTCGTCACCCCCGAACAGTTCGACGCGTGGCGCATCGCTGGAGATGAGATGGGCTTTTTGCAGGTGGTATCTTCTCCACTTACTCGAAGCTCTTACCACGCAGAACAGGTTCAGCAACTCATGAAAACATACCCACGTTTGAGACCGCATCGGTAATGAAACCTGCACCATCGGAGACTATTCTCTACGTCGGCTAAACAGGACTTTAAGGTTGAGAAGACTTACGTTGGGCCTAGGCTCTATGAAAAAAGCTGCTTTAGGTTCTTTTTGTAGGGCGGGTAGATGATGCCTTTTTCGGTGATGATGGCGCTGATGTATTTGGCTGGGGTAACGTCGAAGGCTGGGTTGAATACGGGGGTGTCGTCTGGCGTGATTTGCTGACCCTTTACGTGGGTGATTTCGGTGGTGGCTCGCTCTTCGATGTTGATTTCGCTGCCGTTAGATAGGGTCATATCCAGGGTGCTGGTGGGGCAAGCGACGTAGAAGGGAACGTTGTGGGCACAAGCGACAAGCGCAAGATTGTAGGTGCCGATTTTGTTGGCGACGTCTCCGTTGGCGGCAACGCGATCGCATCCCACCACGCAGGCATCTACTTTTCGCGTACTCATTACGTAGCCCGACGCACCATCGACAATCACCGTGTGTGGAATGCCAAACGCTTTCATCTCATAGGCAGACAGGCTTGCCCCCTGCAATCTAGGTCTTGTTTCGTCTAGAAAAACATGGATTTTCTTACCCTGTTCGTGGGCAACTCGAATAACGCCGATAGCTGTACCGTAGTCTACTGCTGCTAGTGCGCCTGTGTTGCAGTGGTGAATCACGGTTGCTGGGTTAGGAATCAATTTCTGAGCGTAGGTACCGAGCTGCTTACAGATTTTGACATCGGCTTCGCAGAGCGCTTTCGCCTCGGTGAGTAAGGCTTCTTGAATGAAAGTCATGGTCTCGCCAGCTTGAGCCGCTGAGTCTGCCAGTTTTAAGAGATGTGCTATGGCCCAAGAGAGGTTAACGGCTGTAGGACGAGCGGCGATGAGGTGGTCTCCGGCCTTGTGTAGATCTGTAAGAAAAGCTTTCAAGGTGGTTGCTGAAGATTGGCGGGCGGCGATCGCAAGTCCAAAAGCTGCCGTTACGCCAATCGCGGGCGCACCTCTGACCACCATTGCCGTAATCGCATTGGCGACTTCTTGATAATCGTTGTAGTCGAGATAGGTGGTTTCTGCCGGTAGCTGACGCTGGTCGAGCAGTCGCAGCTGGTCGTTTTTCCATTCAATACTGCGAAAAGCACTCATGCTGTCAGACCTGATAGTGAAGAGCCTCACTATTTTACGGGGGAAGGTTGCCTTCCTTGCCGTGTAGTTTGTTTGAAGCAGCCCGTTTGAAGCAGCCCGTTGTAATAAGTGACCTTGGCGTGCGTAAAACGAGAGCTGAAATGAGATAAGTAAAGGTATCTTCTTCATCTGCATCGTTTCGCTCGCGTAGGCGCTATGTCCACTGACGTTCCTTTTCCAGATCGATCTGCTGCTCGCGCCGAGGGGCCTGTAACGCTCATGCCAGCAGCGGCAGTGCGCTCTACTACTGAGAAAGATCGGTTTATTGTGTGTGGCTTGGGTAGCCTCGGTCAGCAAAGCGTGATCAATCTCAAAAAGTTTGACTACGACCCCTTTGAAGTTTCAATCACGGCGATTGATCGGCGCGTTATCCAGGCGTGGGAAGTCGATGACTTGCCAAGGCAGCTAGCAGTAGCGCCAATTTTAGGAGATTGTCGCCGAGAAGATGTTCTGAAGGCGGCAGGCATTGATGATAGTCGGGCCATTTTGATTGTGACGAGCGATGAAAGTACGAATGTAGAATGTGCGATCGCCGCTCGCCGCCTCAATCCCCATATTCAAATTATTCTGCGCTCTTCGCGCCATAGTTTAAACACCTTGCTAGAACGCCAGCTTGGGAAGTTTGTTGCGCTAGATGCTACCGAGCTTCCTGCTATGACGTTTGCACTAGCTGGGCTAGGTGATGACACCGTTAGCGTTTTTAGCGTTGGGCGACATCGGTTTCGAGTGGCTGAGCATGTTGTCAACGCGGGTGACTCTCGGTTCGATCAGCAGGCAGTGCAGCAGCTTCACCAGGAGCTGTTCCGTTTGCTTGACTTTAACCCAGTTGATAATCCTCAGCAGCCTATAGGCTGGGCGACGACGGCGTCTTCTGTCTTTCATCGCTGGCAGCCGCATGTCAGGGTTTCTGCGGGTGATCGCGTGGCCTATATAGAAGTAGTAAATGACGTAGAGACCCTGGAGAAGCGCAGAAATGCGATCGCGAGCATCGGACACTGGCTCGAAGAATGGCACAGCGGCGACTGGCGACGGCGGCTGAGAAATTGGCGACAGTCATCAGAAGCGTCTTTAGAAAGAGTAGTGGCGATCGCGCTGCTCACAGCGCTTTTCCTTTTGCTTACCGGCACTTTCTTACTCAAGGCCACCGTGCCTGGAATTACCTGGGTTATGGCTATCTCTCTTGGCGCAATTTTACTGTTGGGCGGCTATGGCGACGTTTTCGGTGGCTTTACGCCTTCGGGCGTGCCAGGCTGGGTACAGCTGGTGTGTCTGCTGATTACACTTGCCAGTATTCTGGTCGTGCTAGGTGTTTTAGGCTTGCTTGCCGATCAGCTACTGAGTTCCCGGTTCGACTTTTTACAAAAGCGGCCACGTCTGCCTCGGCATAGCCATGTGGTGGTCGTTGGGCTGGGCCGTATTGGTCGTAAAGTCACGAGCCTGCTGCAAGAGCTCAACCAACCGCTGGTTGCAATCGACACGCAGCTGACCCACCCTGAGCTATTTACTCAGGTGCCGCTGCTGATCGGCAACGTGGTAGAAGAACTGTCCGCTGCAAACTTGGCCACGGCGAAAAGCCTGATTGCAGTGACTGACGACCAGATGCTGAACCTGGAAGTCGCTTTGCTCGCTTCTGAGAAGAACCTGGGCAGCCAGCAGCACTTTTCTCCTGTCGTGCGTACGCGCAGTCAAAGCTTTAGCGATAATCTGGCGGCGCTGATGCCCCAGGCCCGTGCTTTTTGTCCCTATGCGCTGTCGGCAGAAGCGTTTGCAGGCGCGGCTTTTGGTGAAAGCATTCTGGGGCTATTCCGGCTGTCGGGTCAAACGATTTTGATCACGGAGTATCAGATTGAGGAAGGCGATACTTTGAACGGTAAGCAAATTGCCCAGATTTCTTATGGGTATGGTGTGGTGCCTATTTTGAGAGAGACGCGCAATCGACAGGGCAAACTCTGTACTATTTTGATGCCTACCGATGAGCAGTATTTGGCACCGGGCGATCGCCTGTTTGTGTTGTCTTCTATCAACGGACTGCGCCGCATAGAGCGTGAGGAAATGACACCGCCTCGCAAGTGGCGAATTACCGCTAGCGCACCGCCAGACGTGAGCGGAGCATCTGATATTGCACAGCTCTTCTCTAGGCTATCGAACTGTTCGCGATCGCAAGCTCAGTCTTTTGTAAATCAGCTGCCTGCCTCAATGGAGATTAGGCTCTACGACTACCAGGCGTCGCGTCTAATTCAGATGATGAAAGACCGCTTACCTATTAGGCTTTCGCCGGTTGACCGTGGAGTGAAGACCTAGCGCAGTATCTGGGATAGGTATGGCTTAGAAATGGCGGAATAAGTAAATTTACTGACGAGTACTGCGCTCAAGCTTTACAATCAAGACGAGTAAATACGCTTATGTCGCCTTCACGTCGCTTTGCCGCCGTTGTTTAAGGCGCCCTAAAAATTTGTCTATGGCATCGCTTAAAGAAAGGAAGTCTACCAGCGTAATTGCACCGTCTGCTACGCCTACAGACCTAGCTAATCCTAAGGTTAGTCTTTTACGCCGAACGGGCAGATCAATCGCCCGCCATCCCAGAATTATTCAGTCGGTGATTTTACTTTTACTGTTTAGCGGTACCGGTATTTTTCTCCTGTATTCGCTCTTTAAGGGCGCTTGGTCGCCCCATCAAGACAACGTTGGTGTGCTGAGAACTATCCTCAGAATGGAGCTGAGCCAAGAAAGTGCTCGGGCCATCGAAGAAGACCCGCAGCAGATTGTGACCCGCTCGTATCAGTCGCTGGAGCCTCATGTCGCTAACGATGGTTGGGTATGGATCAATCGGTTTGGCAGCACAATCACCTACGGCAAACAAGACCAGCGACTGATCGCTTCGTGTAGCGCCTATTCACCGCTATACCTGATCTGTAGCTTGAGCGAAATTCCATAGAAAAACACCGCAGACGGAATGTCTTACGGTGTTCCTCTTGTAGATACGCTTAAGCACTAAACCTTTAAGCAGCTCTTGCGGCGGGCAGCGCTGGTCTTGTAGGGGCGTCCGCAGTAATAAATTCACGAATGATTCGAGCGATCGCTCTTTGCGCCACACCACTCGCAACCCGGCGACCCAACCCTCTCGCCTCAGGCTTCACAATTAGCTTAGGAATCACAGAAGCGACTGTTCCAGGATTGAATCCAGGCGTATCCTGCAAAATCTTCAGAATACGTATGGCTTGTTCCCAGCTGGTCTCTAGCGACTGGGCTGGTGTGGCAACGCCAACCGGGACCGGCTCAGCGTAGTTGACGGGCAATCTCAGTGCGCGGGTTACCTGCTGCAACAAACTGAAGCCCATTTTGTCAATTTCCTTTGCCAGCTCGTCAGCTATGCGCACTCGCAAATATTCCCCTCGGTCTGAGAACAGGAACTCCAGCGTTTGGTCGAGTACTTTGTCTAAGTCGTAGTCGTTACTGTTGCGGGCGTTTTTGAGCAAGTTTTCCAAACGGTTCCAGCGAAAGCTACCGTCTTGAAAGAGTAGCTGCTGAAGCGAGGTCCGCAGCTGAGGTGCAGGATCGGTCAACAGGCGGCGAGCGACGTACGGGTAGGCCTTGCTAAGCACTTTGAAGTCTGGATCGACCGTGATGGCAATACCGTCTAGCGTGACAAGCGAGCGAATAATTAGCGCATAGTAGGCCGGTACTCGAAACGGATACTCGTACATCAAAGCTGAGAACTCATCGGTGATGCTCTTGAGGTTCAGCTCGGCCACGCTAGCGCCTAGCGCATTGTTAAACACGCCCGCTAGGGCTGGAATAATAGGCGTTAGGTCCGTATCTGGCGTTAAAAACTCCAGGTTTATATAGTCTTGAGCGAGTCCGTCAAAGTCTCGGTTGACCATATGCACAATCGCTTCAATCAGGCCATAGCGCTGGTACGGCTCGACCTCGCACATCATGCCAAAGTCAAGGTAGGCAAGCTTGCCTTCTGCAGTGACCAGCAGGTTGCCCGGATGGGGGTCTGCGTGGAAGAAGCCGTGCTCTAGCAGCTGCCTCAGCGAGCACTGAACGCCCACTTCAATAACTTTAGTAGGATCAATGCCACGACGGGCCAACTCTTCTAGCTCGGTAAGTTTAATTCCGTCGATCCACTCCATCGTGAGCACACGCCGACCGGTGTACTGCTTGTAGATACTAGGAACTGCAATCTCAGACAGGTAGCCGTATAGCTCAGCGAAGCGCTCGGCGTTTGCGCCTTCGTGGTTGTAGTCCATCTCTTCGAAGATGCGCAGGCCGAACTCGTCGACGATGCTGACTAAGTCACTGCGAATAGCTTTGATGTTGTTGGTAACCCAAACGGCGATAACGCGGATCACAAAGATGTCTTTGGTAATCTGCTCTGCTAGGCCAGGGCGCTGTACTTTGACAGCGACATCTTCGCCGGTTTTGAGTCGGCCTTTGTACACCTGACCGAGCGAAGCGGCAGCGATAGGCGATTCGGAGAGGTAGGCGTAAACGTTTTGGGGGGGCTGACCGATTTCGTCTTCAATGAAGCCCATAGCAACTTCATTAGAAAATGCAGGCAGCTGATCTTGCAGCTTTACCATTTCGGCCATAGCCGCAGGGCTCACCAAGTCTGGGCGAGTAGAGAGCGCTTGCCCAACTTTGATATAAGCCGGACCTAGGCGGGTGAGCATGATACGCAGCCCTTCAGCTCGCTTTTGCTCGTTGATCTTTTGCCTACCGGTAGCTCTGTCCCACAGCAGTCCGAGAATGTAGCCTGCTGCAATCCAGAATATTTTGATCAGTCGAAATAAGATTTGGAGGGGGCGTTTGCGGT
Organism: uncultured cyanobacterium; assembly: GCA_963836895.1. Classification (GTDB taxonomy): domain Bacteria; phylum Cyanobacteriota; class Cyanobacteriia; order Phormidesmidales; family Phormidesmidaceae; genus Phormidesmis. The sequence goes on from CAWILA010000005.1 coordinate 369,443, forward strand.
AGAAGGCTGCGATCGCCTCTGGGTCGTACACCAGGATGTCTTCCAAGGATTCTGGCGCACCAACCGCTCTAGCGGGGATAGATGCAGAAGGCATCGTGTCGGTTACAGGTGAAGCATCCACCGTAAGCGCAGGGGGCACGCCGGGTGTTGGCGAAGTAGAAGGGCGAATTACAGTATCAGGCAAAGCTGCACTCATAAGAAATCTTCAGAAAAAGGAGGTTTTCGGCGAACAGCGAATCAATAACGCTAGGCTTAATAAGAACAATAGAATTGCTATATGTAAAATATTGTATCAACATGTTGAGAAACCTCCTCTCTCTCAAGCTATAACTTCTATTTTGCTCAAAAATAGTACGGTTAATAGTACAGAGGTTTCTCTGCAAACTATGCCCTCGCTCACACCACAGCTGACTCTATGCTCGTTTCTTTGAAAATCGAGAATTTTGCTCTCATCGATCAGCTCGAACTTTCGCTTCAGCCTGGGCTCAACGTGCTCACTGGGGAAACCGGTGCGGGTAAGTCTATTATCCTAGACGCGATTGATGCGGTGCTAGGGGGGAAAGCCTCCGGTAGATGGGTGAGAACCGGCACCGATAAGGCTCTGGTAGAAGCAAACTTTCAGTCGGACGCGCGAATTGCCGATTGGCTGAGTGAGCAGGAGATTCCGGCAAAGGGGGACTTGATTACCTGCCGACGCGACTTAACTGCTGATAGTCGAGGAGCCGTTCGCAGCAAGTCTCGGCTCAACGGGGTCGTCGTGAAGAAGCCCCAAATGGAGTCGCTGCGTCAGCTGCTGATAGAGATCACGGCGCAGGGACAAACGCTGCTGCTTGGTGACCCGGATTTGCAGCGGGATTGGCTAGATGGTTTTGGCGATCAGAAGCTGCTGGATGTGCGATCGCAAGTTGCCAAAGACTACGAAGCTGCCGCCGCCGCGAAAAGAATTTTGGATACTCGCCGCCGCGCGGACAAGCAGCGAGCCGAGCAGATAGACCTGTTCCAGTTTCAAAATAAGGAGTTTAGTGAAGCAGCGCTATGCGATCCCGATGAGCTGGAAACCCTACAGATAGAGCATCAGCGGCTGAGCCACAGCGTAGAACTTCAGCAGCAAAGCTATCAGATATACCAAATGCTGTACGAGAACGACGGCGGTGGGGCCGCCTGCGCTGATTTACTCGGTGACGCAGAAGGCATTTTGAACGATATGTTGCGCTTTGACCCGGCGGTAGATCCTATTTTGGAGATGGTGGCCGACGCGCTAGCGCAGGTGCAAGAAGCGGGTCGGCAAATGAATAACTACGGGGAAAGTATCGAAACTGACCCCGAGCGACTCGATGAAATTGATGCGCGGATGTCGCAGCTAAAGCAGCTGTGCCGTAAGTACAGTCGCGATTTGCCTGAGCTAATTGAATATTACGAAAGCATTCAGGCGTCTCTTGCGGCGCTAGGTGGTGATGGCCAGTCGATTGAGGCGCTTGAAGTGACCTATCAAGCCAAGCAAAAGACGCTGCTAGCTAGCTGTGACAAGCTGACGAAGCTCCGGCAGTCTGCGGCGAAGACGCTAGAGTCTGACCTGGTGGCACAGCTGAAGCCGCTGGCGATGGAGCGGGTGAAGTTTAAGGTGGATATTCAGTCGCAGGTGCCGACAGTGTATGGGGCAGATGCGATCGCCTTTCTTTTCAGTCCTAACCCAGGTGAGCCGCTCCAGCCGCTTGTAGAAATCGCCTCTGGTGGTGAAATGAGCCGGTTCTTGCTCGCACTCAAAGCCTGCTTCTCGCGCGTAGACCCTATCAGCACCATGGTGTTTGACGAGATTGATGTCGGCGTATCAGGGCGGGTGGCTCAGGCGATCGCCGAAAAGCTCCACCACCTCAGCCGAGAGCATCAGGTGCTGTGTGTGACCCACCAGCCGCTGGTTGCTGCCATGGCCGATGCTCACTACCACGTGGGCAAGCACGTCATTATGCTGCCAACCGATAAGCCACCTGCTAAAGGTAAAGCGAAGGCCGCTGCTATTGCCGAAGAAGAAGCAAGGGCCCGCGCTAAGATAGCCGCTCAAACCGATAAGAAAGCTACTAGCGTATCTACCGCGAAAAAGGCAGCTAAAACATCTAAAAATCAGACGGAGAAAGCCAATAGCTCGGTAAATGGCGCACTGCCTACTGTGGGAGAAGAGCGCACGATCGTAAAAGTGACGCCGCTGAACAATACTGAGGAGCGACGAGATGAGCTGGCACAGCTAGCCGGGGGTAAGTCGCTTAGTGAAGCGATCGCCTTTGCCGACTCGCTGCTAGCCCAAGCCGAAACGATCCGAAAGGCAGGGTAATTCCGGTCCCATCAAGCCCTATAGTAAACCTGACTATATCCAACCCGAAGCCCCAACAAGCGCAGAACCTATGCACTGGCTAGCCGTAGCGGTAGAACCCACTTTACAAGATCCAGCAATTGAAGCAAACCTCCGCCAGTTTTTGCTGGTTCTCTCCGTTTCCCTAGGCGTTGCGACGCTCTCTCGGGTTTTTAGCATTCTGCGAAACATTCCCTACACGCTACTTCTCCTCGTAGTGGGATTGGGCCTAGCTGTTGTAGACGTTCGCCTTGTGAACCTCTCGCCTGAGCTGATTCTCTTCATATTCTTGCCGCCACTCCTCTTCGAAGCTGCCTGGAATATTAAGTGGAGCCGACTTAAGAGCGACATTGTTCCGATTCTTTTATATGCGGTTCTCGGCGTTGTTATCTGCGTAATGGGCCTTGTGTTTGGCCTCCAGCAGTTTGCTGGTGCTTCGCTTGCAACCTCACTGCTCGTCGGCGCTAGTCTCTCTGCAACCGACCCTGTCTCGGTGACGGCTCTCTTTCGCGAGCTTGGTGTTGACAAAAGGCTCACCACACTGATGGAAGGTGAAAGCCTGTTTAATGACGGTGTTGCTGTTGTTGCCTTCAACCTGCTGCTCGGCATTGCTATCGGCGTAGAACAGTTCGATGTCTCGGTCACCATTGCCCGATTTTCCCTGTTTGTAGGCTTGGGTATCAGCATAGGCGGCCTGATTGGCTTCGGCATTTCCTTTCTTACCCAGCGATTCGATATCCCGCTAGTAGAGCAGTCGCTGACGCTAGTCTCTGCCTACGGCACCTATATCGTGGCTGAAGAACTAGGTGGCTCCGGCGTTATTGCGGTTGTGACTACCGGTCTAATTTTGGGTAATTTTGGTTCGCGTATTGGCATGAACCCCCGTACGCGCCTAGTTGTCTCTGAGTTCTGGGAATTTCTAGCGTTCTTTGTCAACTCCATCGTATTCCTGCTGATTGGCGACCAGGTTCGCTTCCAGTCTCTGATAGACAACGCCGATACGATTGGAATTGCGATCGCCATTATGATTGCAGCTCGCGCCGTCAGCGTATATGGACTCGGCTTTCTCAGCAATGTATTCACCCCCGGTGAAAACATTTCACTGCCCGGCCAAACCGTGCTCTGGTGGGGGGGGCTTAGGGGATCTGTCTCGGTGGCACTAGCGCTAAGCGTGCCAGAATCACTCGCTCAGCGAGAAGAAGTGATTGCCGTTGTCTTTGGCGTCATGCTCTTTACGCTGCTTGTGCAAGGTCTCACGACCCAACCTCTCCTCTCCTGGCTAGACTTGCTTGGCGACCAGCCTACCCGCCAGAAGCACACACAGCTCGTCGCTCATCGCGTTGCCCTCAACCGCGTTCTCGACCGGCTCAAAGAACTCATCGAGCGCCAAGAGGTTGACGAAGAGTTTGCGCGTTATCAAATTGCCTTAGTTGAAGGTCAGCTAGAAGAAATCAAGGAAGACATGCTCAAGCTACAGCGCTCCAATCCAGAGATTTTGGAGTATGCAGCTGAGCAAATTCGAGACGAATTACTCGCTATCGAATCCGATACATACGCCGAGTTTATTCGTGCGGGCCAGCTAAAAGATGAATTGGCGCCGCTCTTGCAAGATGTGCTACCGCAGGACAGTGCGGTCTAGAAAGCTCTTACAGAAGCGAGCGTAAAGCCTACCTCTTCTAAGGGTGGGATATAAGCCGGTGAGCGTAGCGAACAATCTCAACCTGAGCTATACGGTAGATTCAGCCAATTCTTATACGCACTCAGCTAGAATAAGAACATGCTAGTACAAGAGTTCAAAGTCAAGGCAAAGCCCGCTCAGTTTGCCGCCATAGACGAAGCGATTCGCACCGCTCAGTTTGTGCAGAACAAAGCGTTGCGCTATTGGATGGACAACCAGAAGGTGAGCAAAGCTGACCTGAGCCACTTGTGCAAGCTGCTAGCAGCGGAGTTCCCGTTTGCGAAGCAGCTCAACAGCATGGCACGGCAAGCCAGCGCAGAACGCGCTTGGTCTGCCATTAGCCGTTTCTACGACAACTGTAAAAAAGGCATCCGGCCCGCTGGCTATCCGAAGTTTAAGAAGTTTGCTCGCTCAGTTGAATATAAAACGACTGGATGGAAGCTGAAAGGAACAAAGCGGATTACTTTCACCGACAAGAAAGGCATCGGCATTTTGAAGTTAGTGGGCACTCACAACTTAGGGCACTATCGTGAATCGCTGATAAAGCGAGTCCGCTTAGTGCGCAGAGCAGATGGCTACTACTGCCAGTTCTGCATTCAGGTAGAGCGCTCTGAGCCGCTGGCGGCTACTGGTAAAACGGTTGGGCTTGATGTGGGCTTGGAGTCGTTCTATACCGATAGCAACGGCGAGAAAGCGCCTAACCCACGTTTCTACCGGAAGTCGCAGACTAAGCGCCGTCAGTTGCAGCGGCGGTTGTCGAAGAAGCAGAAAGGCAGTCGTAACCGGGCGAAGGCCAGAAACAAGCTAGCTCGGCATGATTTGAAAGTCAGTAGGCAGCGTCAAGACCACGCCGTAAAGTTGGCGCGGTGCGTAGTGAGATCTAACGACCTCATTGCCTACGAAGACTTGAGAATCCAGAATATGGTGAAGAACCATTGCCTAGCTAAGTCAATCAGCGATGCGGGCTGGTATCAGTTCAGGACATGGATAGAACGCTATGGTTCTATATTTGGCCGGGTCACCGTTGCGGTAAAGCCTGCCTATACGTCGCAGCAATGTTCAAGCTGTGGAACCATAGTGAAGAAGTCGCTTTCTACTCGAACTCACGCTTGCCAGTGTGGCTGTCGGCTAGATAGAGACGAGAATGCAGCGCTGAATATACTCAGTGCTGGAATACGTACCACAGGGCACGTGGGAACGACTCTGCTAGACAGAGTAAACGCTTCTGGAGAGATGACCGCTACCCAGCCCGGCTTCGGCTTTGCTGAGCAAGTCGCCTCGGTGAAAGAAGAATCCCACGCGCTTTAGCCGTGGGAGTGTCAATCCTTCTGCTCTACTGCCTCACGTTCTAGCTTAAGTCGTTTCTCTAAATTCTGAATTTCGTCCCGGCGCGCAGCGGTCTCTAACGCTCTGCGTCGGACCTCCTGGCTTTGTAGCGTTAAAGACTGTCGCCACTGCTCTGCTCGCTCCAGCTCGTCTTCTAAGCCTCTAGGGGTAAGTCCTAGCGCCAGATATTCGGCAACAAAGTCTGTGACCCACTGAGTGGCATCTTCAGCACTGGTCACCTGACTTTCACCCTCTATCTCTACCAGAATAAGCACCTGCTCATTGAAAGGCATTTCTAGAGCGGTCTTAATGGTTTTGGTAGGTGTGATGAGTTCCCAAACGTGCTCAGATACGTTGAGTGCTAAGAGCTGAAGCTGGGTGCTCCCCAGAGAGTGTTTGAATTGAACCTTTGCCAGGTATTGCATAGGTATATGGGGGAAGATAGGCGTAAATCAGTGAAGTAGAACGGTATAGCTCTGAGAATACAAGCCTGCGCGCAATGTGATACATAACTCTACGCGATCATTAAGGCACTTTACCCAATAGATAAAGTTGTGTACATAAATGACAGATCCTTCCATTTTGGATACGTTTCACCTTTTGTCCAAACGGTCATTCTTCATTCATCAACCTTTCCTATAGCAAACAGGAAAGTCAAAGCAGCCATTACGCCTGTTATGCATATATCAACTAAATTCATTATTGCCTAAAAAACCATGCCTTTATGCGAGTATGCCGTAAAGCAGTGAATAAAACAGCCGCTATCAACACCGACGTCCAAAACGAAGACAGTGCATACGAGCCAAATACTGAGTTGGTATCACCTGCTGAGTCAGCCCGTACGGCAGATGAATCTTTTCAGCTCCTGAGTGCCTACCTGGATGATGAGGTGACAGGAGAAGAGCGTTGCCTGGTAGAACACCTGCTGGCTTCGGATTCTGAAATGAAAAGTCATTACCAAAAGCAGCTTCGGCTTCGGCAGGCGTTCAAAGCACTTACGCACAAAAACTAACAAGTAGCGTTCGTAAGCGAGAACCAGACAAAAATAGGTCGACTATATCCTCCATGTTTTCGCCCAGAAATTTGCATACGAGATCGTACATGAAGGGCAAATTAGGCCTTAACGTAGATAGTTCAGGTAGTATAAGCACCTGATCGTACATAGCATTTAGTGTAGAGACTTATGAGTGAGCAGCAGCCGATTCATGTGATTGGGGGTGGCTTAGCCGGGACAGAGGCGGCCTGGCAGATTGCGCAGGCTGGGGTACCTGTTGTTCTCCATGAGATGAGGCCGGTAAAGCAGTCTCCGGCGCATCACTCTGAGCATTTAGCGGAGCTGGTGTGCAGCAATTCGTTTGGGGCGATGGGGACAGACCGGGCTTCGGGGCTGCTGCATGAGGAGCTGCGGCGGCTAGGGTCGGTGGTCATTGGAAAGGCGGATGAGCATTCAGTGCCTGCGGGCGGGGCACTGGCTGTAGACCGTGGGGTATTTGGGCAGGACTTAACGGCGGCGCTGGAGAACCACCCGCTAGTCGAGCTGCGGCGAGATGAGGTACTCCAGATTCCGGCAGAAGGGATTACGGTGCTGACAACGGGACCGTTGACGAGTGAGGCGCTCAGTGAAGACCTAGAGCGGTTTGCAGGTCAGGCGTATATGAGCTTTTTCGATGCGGCGAGCCCGATTATCGTGGGTGAGTCGATTGATCGAGGTGTGGCGTTTATGGCCTCTCGCTATGACCGGGGAGAGGCGGCATATCTGAACTGTCCGATGGATAAGGAACAGTATTTGGCGTTCTACGCTGAGCTGTGTGCGGCCGAGCAGGCGGAGCTGAAGGATTTTGAGCGGGAGACGGCGAAGTTCTTTGAGGCCTGTTTGCCGATTGAGGAGATGGCGCGGCGTGGGGAAGATACGATGCGCTATGGGCCGTTGAAGCCAGTGGGCCTATTTGATACAGAGAAATATGGGGCGTTTGATCTGCCGGAGAATAAGACACAGCGGCCCTATGCGGTGGTGCAGCTGCGGCAAGAGGATAAGGCTGGGCAGCTGTGGAATATGGTGGGTTTTCAGACGAATTTGCGCTGGGGTGAGCAGAAGCGCGTATTCAAGATGATTCCGGGTTTGGAGAATGCGGAGTTTGTGCGGATGGGGGTGATGCACCGCAATACGTTTATTAATTCGCCAGAGCTGTTGAATGCGTCGATGCAGTTTAAATCGCGGCCTACGCTACTGGCGGCAGGGCAGCTGGTAGGAACTGAAGGGTATACGGCGGCTGTAGCCGGTGGTTGGCTAGCCGGGACGAACGCAGCACGAGTGGCACTGGGCAAAGATTTGTTGGTGCTACCAGAGACGACTATGATCGGAGCGCTGACGAACTTTATTAGCACTGCGGAGCCGAAGCATTTTCAGCCTATGCCGCCGAATATGGGGATTATTCCACCGTTGGAGAAGCGAGTGAGGAATAAGAGAGAGCGGTATGGGGTGTATCGCGATCGCGCCTTTTCGTCTCTTCAAACCTGGGCTACCGACCACAGCATAGAACTTGTTCTGCCTGTCTCGACTGAGCCGATGCTGGAAAAAGAAGCGGTGCTCACTGCCTAAGCTCAAACAGCTCCATTGGTTCACAACTATCTGGAATACTGCTTTGCTGATTGGAATACATTGGTAGGGTGGTTTGCCTTTGCCTACTTGCCCTTAGCTGCTGAAGAGCGCATGGATTGGAAAACCGTAATCTTTTTTGGAGAATTTCTGTAATGCTGCAACGTTTGCTTTTGGGTTTTGCTTTGTTAGGTGTGAGTTTGTCTTTACCAGAAGCGGTGCACAGTGTGGAGCCGATGCCTGCTGCTGAGGCCAGTCAGGCTGTTTCAACGCCCGCTAGCTTGGCTATTGTAAACATTGAAGAACAGATAACCTCTCAAGCAGATGGCCGCGTTGACAGTGAGTTGGTCTTTACTGGCAGTGCCAACGAAAGGGTTGTGATCTCTATAGAACGTAAAGACGGTTTGCCGCCCTATCTATCGGCCAAGATTATCTATGGCGCTGACGAAGAGATAGTTTCGCTCCAGCGCAACTATCCTAGTGCTATGTCGTTCGACGATTACCGTGGATACTACAGGACGTTTTTACTGCCGGAAACAGGAGAGTACCGATTGGCGCTGAGCGCTGAGCCGATGATTGTTAATCGCGATACTTCATCTGTTGTTGATACTGAGTACGTGGTAAAAATTCGCGAAGCGACCTACTACGAGCGCCTGGTAATTGCCGCTAATGACATGGTGGCTGAAAAGCACTACGAGGACGCTTTGGCGAGCCTGTCGCTGGCCGTTGAAGATTCTCCAGAGATTCCAGCGGCCTACATGTCTAGGATATTTGCCTACGGGAAGATGCTGTATGAGTCTACTGAGCTTAAAGCGCAGTTCAACGAAATAGATCTCGATGTAATTGATGAGCAGGTTGTAAACGGGGTGTTTGCTCTGGTTTACGATGCGTTTCTCACACTAGATGCTGAGGATCAATCTGTTGTTGTGAGCGACCTGCGGCAGCTGAATGAGCTTTATGGGGCTGCGATCGCAACCGGTGAAATTGAGTTGGGTGAGGACGATATTGGTGCAATGCCGTTTGACGGAATGGCCGATTTTTTAGAGACGGGTGTGCCTACAGAAACGATGAGACAGCTGCTCTTTGACTTTGGCGAGCGAGCCCAACAAAATCTGTAGTTTACAATGTTCTTTCTACTGAAACAGTTGATGAATTGGACCTGTTAATGTTCTGAAGCCATTGTTTTAGAGATAATACTTGTAACGCAGTGACGACATAGTTCTTGAAACACAATTCTAAAAGCATGATGCTAAGACAACTATTTTTGAGTGTCGCTCTACTCGGTGTGAGTTTAGCTTCGTCTATAGCGGTATATAGTGCCACGCCTGCTGTTGCAGATGAAACCGCGCAGAACGCGCAGGCTACGGACATGCCTGAGACAGACGTTGCAGACCATATTAGTATCGAGATACCTATAGAAATAGAAACTGGCAGCAGCGTCACTCACGAATTTACTTTTCGAGGTGAGGCTGGCAAAACTATTGTGGTGCACCTAGAAGCTGAAGCAGGTGGTGGACAGGTTTATCCCACTGTATGGAACCTTTACGATACTAGAGGAGAACTTGTTCCTCCGGCCTATAATAGCTTCTATCCGAGATTTGGACGGTTCGAGGCGGTTCCAGAAACGTATCGGACATTTGTCTTGCCATCAACAGGAGAGTATCGTTTCGTATTTGAAGATGGCATTACGTCTTTGGCTGGCGTGGAATATCGTAGGCTATCTTATCTGCTCCGAGTGAGCACTGCTGAAAACTACGAGCGGCTGATACTGACAGCTGAAGATCATGCATCCGCAGACGAGTACGATGAAGCTCTAGAGCTGTTGGCGCTTGCGGTAGAAGATTCGCCTGAGCGACCAGAGGCATATATTTCCAGAGTGTTCGTCTACAGCGAACTGTTGTTTTCAACGCCTGATTTTGATGCCCGCCTAGACGAACTGAGCCTGCGTGAGGACGATAACATGTACCGAGAGGCAGACAAGATGTCTGCTCTGATCTATGAGACCTTTAATACGCTTGAGCCGGAAAAACAGATGCTGGTGGCAAGCGACCTACGACAGATAGCTCAAGCCTATTCAGTTGCGACTGCTGATGGCAAGCTCAAACTTGCTGACGGCGTTGAGCCCGCTTTTTTCACTGAAGCTGCTGAATTCTTAGAGACAGGTACTTTTCCTGATAGTCTTAGACAGTTATTTTTTGTAGAGCCAGAGCTAGTAGAAGAAAACGACATTTAGCCAGAACGGTCTCTTTTTGGCCTCACTCTACAAAAACATCCGCTTAGGGCGACGAGAAACAAGCAAGTGATCAAGTTCTTTAATTCTCATCCCTAAGGTAAGCGTGGCCCTCCTAGATCGCGTCTGTAAGCAAACGGCTGAATCTTCGACTGACCTATCTTGCTTTCTGCTGATTTTTCTAGACGGTGTTGGGTTAGGAGACGCGGGTGATAACAACCCTTTGTCGCTGCCGGAAGCAATGCCGTTTCTGAGTGAGTATTTAGGTCAGCGACTGCTGACTGAAGCTCATTTGCACCGCTCTGGCTTGATGCTGAAGCCTGTAGATGCCACGTTAGGCGTAGAAGGTCTGCCGCAGAGTGCGTCGGGACAAACGACGATTTATACCGGGCAGAATGCGCCGAAGTTTTTGGGCCGCCATCAGTCGGGGTTTGCTAATGGATCTTTGCGGCAGCTGATCGGTGAGTATGGGCTGTTTGCGCAGGCGTTGGCTTTAGGCCGAACGGCGACGCTGGCGAACGCGTATTCGCCGGAATATTTTTACGCGATCGCAGCTCGAAAACGCCGCTATTCCGTCTGCACCTTGCTCAACCTCTGCGCAGGTTTACCTTTTAGAATGCAATACGAATACGAGCAGGGTGAAGCGATTTTCTGGGACATTGTGGGGGCGGTGCCCCCTGCGAGGAATACGCAATCTTTGAGCGGTAAGGGTACTCGGCTGCCAATTGCGCCTGTGATCGCTGGGGAGCGACTAGCCAGGCTAAGCGGACGCTATGGTGTGACGCTTTTCGAGTGCTATTTGGCGGACTATGCGGGCCATGCGAGAGAGTGGGACCAGGCGATCGCCTGTTTGCAGCGGGTAGATACTTTTTTGGAGAGTGCGATCGCACACCTGCCTCAAAACGTCACGCTGATTGTTACCAGCGATCACGGCAACATAGAAGATCTTGCAACAAAGCGCCACACGCTCAATAAAGTGCCACTGCTGACGATAGGTAATCATGCGGTAGCGTTTGCGCAGGTGAAAGATCTAACGGGCATTACGCCGAAGATTCTATCGCTGTTGTAAAAGTATCTGCTTTGAATCGTCAGCGTCAGCATATACATATCAAAGCTACATTGTTAGAGCTATCTCAGGCTAAAACATGAAACTGCGCTCGATAGAGACGACGCCTAGCCCAAACTGTATGAAGCTCAATCTGGACGCGCAGACGCTCACAAAGCCGCTGACGTTAAAGGCCGGTGAACCCACCGTAGATGTCCCTGAAGTTTTTCAAAACCTGCTGGCGATAGAGGGCATTCAATCGATCTTCGTCGTCAGTGATTTTGTGACACTCACGCGCAAGGGCAGTGTCGACTGGCAGCCGATTTTGACGGCGGCAGGTGAGGTTTTGGGACTAGCTGAAGGCGCAGAATCAGACCTGAATGAGAATCTGGCAGATGTTTCTAAGCCCAAAGAGAAGAGCGCTGCTCAGAATTTTGGTCAGGTGGAAGTGGCGATTCAAAAGTTTCGAGGAATTCCGGTGCAGGTGCGGGTAATGGATGACGCGCAGCAGTCGCGGGTGGCACTGCCAGAGCGATTTAATCAGGCTTTGCAAAGAGCGATCGCCGCTACAGGTGCCAACTATGTCGCAGAGCGAATTTGGGCGCCGTATCAGCCGCAGTTTGGAGAGGTGGAAGCGATCGCCCAGCAAATCGCAGAAGAACTCGATAGCCTAATCAACGATCAAGATCTTGCCGTACTAGAGCAACAGGCTATCACCACTGACCTCAGGGCAACGGCTAGCAAACCTTCGCAGCAGCGCTTACTTGCAGATCTGCAAAGCCCAGACTGGAAGCAGCGCCTTAAGGCCATTCAGACTATTGAAATTGACGAAGAGACTTTCTCCGCTGTTGTTGAGACTCTCAAAGACGACCGCGCTACGATTCGTCGTTGGTCGGCGGCTCTTTTAGGCGCAGGCGAACGGTCTGATGCTGTAGAGCCGCTCGCTGAGGTTCTACGAAGCGACCCTTCAGCGATTGTGCGCCGCACTGCTGGTGATGCGCTGAGTGACTTGGGCCATACGCAGGCCAGTGGCGCGATGATGGCAGCGCTAGGCGATTCATCTGGCCTGGTGCGCTGGCGAGCGGGTCGCTTTTTCAATGAATTAGGTGACGAGAGCGCTATTGAGGCACTGACGCGAGCGGTTGAAGCCGAAAGCGAGTTTGACGTGCGCGTAGAGCTAACGGCGGCGATTGATCGCATTCGTGCCGGTAAGGCTTCGCAGCTGCCGATGTGGATGCGAATTAGCAATGCCTAGAAGAGACACATCACGTCTGCAAACCCGTTCTACACAGCTGAATGCCAATCACTAGAAGAATGACAAGAACAACTCTTTGAAAGATAGCGGGGTTGAAGAATTTTGAGAGGACAATACCGGTGCTGGTGCCGATGAGTAGGCTGGGGAGTGCGATCGCATACTGCTGCAAGGTGGTGGTAGAAATGCGATGCTGCAATCCGTGCCCTAGCACCACCAAAACGGCATTGAACCAGAAAAACCCGCTGAGGTTACTTTTGAACGTGTTTTGGCTCCACTTTTGACTGTTGCCGTACAAGATGACAGGTGGGCCTGGTAAGTTATAGCCACCGTTGAGCACGCCAGAGATAAATCCCGTGCTGTATAGCCAGCTCTGAGATCTCAGAACTGGCAGCGAGGGAGAGATAAGTGCATAGATGGAATAAAGTGCGATCGCACCGCCTAACGCCAGAAGCGCCACACTAGCAGGCACTACATTAAGCAGCCAAAAGCCAACCGGAATACCCAGTACCGAGCCCGCCAATAGCTTAAGCACAGTGTCCCAGTTCAAAGCACGACGATAGTAAAGGCTCAGCAGCGTATCGTTGGTAAGCCCAAGGAGTGCCATCAGCGGTGCGGCTTCAGGAACGCTAGTAATACTAGAGAGTATGGGCATGGCAATGAGGGCCGCGCCAAAGCCAGAAGCCCCTCTCACAAAAGATGCCACCAGCATAGTGAGAATAATCGTTAGCGCTGTCGTCATATGAGTGCGGCCAAGGCAATAGGCAATAGCGGAATGAGCCGGCTAATTCTATAGCACTCAATTTGGTGCGTTCTGTTCCCTTACTTTTAGGATTACCAATGCGCGGCAGTTTAGCGGCGTTCTATTTGCACCAATGCGCGTCCTTTTTTACTAATGAATTTTACGGATGATGCCAGATACTCTGACCGACAGGTCGGGAAAAGTAATGGGTGAAAGTGTTCCCTCTGTATACTCTTGGCGGGAGGTATACCGTCCGCCTTCGGGATGGCGAAAGACAATGAGCGTATGCGTTTCAAGGCAAACGATCCAGTACTCAGAGATGTTTGATTCCGCGTACAGATTCGCTTTGATAGAGAAGTCTTTATACACATTCTCTCTAGAGAACTCTAAGAACTCTATCACCCAAAAGACATTCTCTGAATAGGGATGATGTTCTAGATACTCGGTGTGTAAGGGTTGAATGACTGAGAGGCTAGGCACGGGCTCCGAGTCGTTCCAAAGGGTGATAGGTTTGCTGTGGCGAACGGTGGCGCGATCGCCTAGCAGCCGGGTGAGATATTTGTCGGCATGCGTGCTGAAGTACGCATAGGCCTTACTAATAGACGGCATTTCTGAAAGCTCACTTTTAATAAGCTCTACTCGACGCCCTCTCAATTTTCCAGCGGCGATCAGCTGGTGATATTCGTCTAGAGTACACTTCATATTTGCAACCAGCATCGTGTTGCCTCCTTATAATAATGTCTTATCAATTCTGACTACTCAAATAGTATCTAACCTGTTCGTACTTGAATCGTCAGAGCGAATTAAGTAACAAGTTTTGACACGTCACCTCTTGTGTCATTCCTTTGCTGTGGCATCATGTCGGCATTGCTGGTCACGTAGCGTATGCCTTATAAGCACTCGCATAGCGGTATGCGCTGCGTGAAAAGGCAACAAAAGGAACTAGTAAAGGACGGGGCAGTCTATGAGTGCCATTGATTGGGCGATTGTTGGGGTGTATGGCGTCATTTTGATTGTCATTGGTGTCGTGGCTAGTCGCAAGCAAAATACGACGGATGAATACTTTCGGGGCTCGCGGCAGCTGCCCTGGTGGGCGATTGGCCTATCGCTGATTGCGACATCTTTTTCGGCGGCTTCGCTGCTGGGCGGTCCGGGCCAGGGCTATAGCAACGGCCTACTGTATCTGCAAACGCAGATTGGCGACCTGATTGGGTTCAGCCTGGTGATTGCAATATTTTTACCCTTCTTTGTAGGGCTGAACTTGACGACGGCCTACGAGTATTTGGAAAAACGGTTTGATTCGAAGACGCGATCGCTCGGCTCGCTTTGCTTTCTCCTTTTCGTAATCGCCCGGCTCGGTGGTCTCCTCTACGCCGCTTCCCTGGCGCTCTCTACTGTCGTAGGCATGCCCCTATTTGCTGCAATTTTACTGGTGGGCATTGTCTCTATTGTCTACACAGTGGCAGGTGGTATCGCAGCGGTAGTCTGGACCGATGTGCTTCAGTTCGGCATGATCTTCGTAGGGTTAGCAGCAGGTATTTGGGCAGCAGCAGTAGGTGTACCTGGTGGGCTTGGAGAGCTGTGGAGTATCGCTAGAGACGCCGGGAAGCTACAGGTAATCAACGCCACCTGGGAGCCTGCTTCTATCTATTCGCTACCGACGGCTGTGTTTGCCTACGGCGTATTGGCATTCGCAGTCGCCGGGACAAATCAACAGTCGGTGCAGCGCTATGTGTCTTGTGCAAATGAAGCAGACGGGCGTAAGGCAATTCTGTTGGGCTGGTTTTCGGGCTTTGTTGGAGTTGCCGCAACGCTGATTCTAGGCGCGCTGTTATTTAGCTTCTATAGCGTGAATGCTGGACTACCCGCAGATATTCCTGGCGATGCTATTTTGCCATACTTTATCGTGAACGATGTTCCCAACGGTGCTTCTGGGCTGCTAGTCGCTGCTATTTTTGCAGCGGCGATGTCTTCTATCGACTCAGCGCTGCATTCTCTAGCAACTTGTATGACTGTTGACTTTTACGAGCGCTATTCTAAAGCGCCTCTCAACGAGTCTCGATCTTTGAGAGTAGCTCAAGGTTTAATCGTGCTGTGGGGCTTTTTAGGTATTGTGTCGGCCTTCTTTGTGGCCAATCAAGAAGCGGACTTGCTGCAATTTTTGATTGAGTTCACCACGATGTTCGTAGCGCCCTTACTAGGTCTGTTTTTGATGGGCGTTCTATTTCCTCGCATTAATGCAACGGGTGCTTTTTACGGGACAGTAGCTACCGTTGTTTTGCTGACCATTGGCACAGATGTCGGTTGGTTTACCTTTCCAGGCATTTGGCGCTCTGCTATCGTTGCGCCAATTTCTATTCTGTTGGGATATCTCATCTCCTTAGTAGGTCCAGCACCCGCTGAGCGCTCTATCCAAGGGCTGACGCTTTGGAGCAAGCACAAGTAGACCAATATCTAAACTCCGTCTCAATTCCGTCTAAATTTGCTTTTGAAGCGTGGGCTGCTGTTCTTTCTTTTGACAGATAATTATTAAATAAACTTAAAAAGCTTGCAACATTCCGTTACATACGTTATATTGATTACATCGGTTGAGCAGCTGGCTTGTCCAGTTACCGCTTTCTTTTTTGAAGCGCTCAACTCATACGTACCTAATTACTCGGAATAATAATAATGACTACTACTCTACAGCAGCGCGAAAGCGCTTCTTTGTGGGAGCAGTTTTGTCAGTGGGTTACTAGCACAGACAACCGCCTCTATGTAGGTTGGTTCGGTGTGTTGATGATCCCGACTCTACTCGCTGCTACCGCATGTTTCGTAATCGCCTTCATCGCAGCGCCTCCCGTCGACATCGACGGCATCCGTGAGCCCGTAGCAGGCTCTTTGATGTACGGCAACAACATCATCTCTGGTGCGGTTGTGCCATCTTCTAACGCGATTGGTCTACACTTCTACCCCATCTGGGAAGCTGCTTCACTCGATGAGTGGCTTTACAACGGTGGTCCTTACCAGTTGGTAATCTTTCACTTCCTCATCGGCGTCTTCTGCTACATGGGTCGTGAGTGGGAGCTATCCTACCGCCTCGGTATGCGTCCTTGGATCTGTGTTGCTTACTCTGCTCCTGTAGCAGCGGCAACCGCAGTGTTCCTCATCTACCCACTAGGTCAAGGTTCATTCTCTGACGGTATGCCTTTGGGTATCTCTGGAACGTTCAACTTCATGTTGGTGTTCCAGGCAGAGCACAACATCTTGATGCACCCTTTCCACATGCTCGGCGTAGCCGGTGTGTTCGGTGGTTCATTGTTTAGTGCGATGCACGGTTCATTGGTAACTTCTAGCTTGGTTCGTGAAACAACTGAGACAGAGAGCCAGAACTACGGATACAAGTTTGGCCAAGAAGAAGAGACCTACAACATCGTTGCAGCGCACGGCTACTTCGGACGTTTGATCTTCCAATACGCGAGTTTCAACAACAGCCGTAGCCTCCACTTCTTGTTGGGTGCATGGCCAGTAGTTGGCATCTGGTTTACCGCACTTGGTATTTCCACGATGGCGTTCAACCTGAACGGGTTCAACTTCAACCAGTCGATTATCGACTCACAGGGTCGCGTGATTGGTTCTTGGGCAGATGTGTTGAACCGAGCCAACCTAGGTATGGAAGTAATGCACGAGCGCAACGCTCACAACTTCCCACTAGACCTAGCAGCAGGCGAAGCAGCACCGGTTGCTCTGACTGCACCTTCTATCAACGCATAGTCATTTGATTATTCCTTGACGGTTCAACTTAATTGTTGATGAAAAGCCCTCGACACAATGTGTCGGGGGCTTTTTGTTTTGTCTTTTCCGAATTTTAACTCTACAAGGTACGGCGCGCCTAGAAGCGCCGTTGGGAAACGTTCGGCTAAGTCTCAACCAAGTATCTTTGCTTAGTTGCTTCGTGCATAAGGTATACGTTGATTGCTATAGCGAACCGGACTGTTCTACCCAATCTTTTGAATGATATGAGCACTCATATAATTTTTCGATGTACGGCTTCATACGATTCCACTATTCTGATAGAGCATAGCCTTGCTTTTGTGGCGACTCAGGTTAGTATCGTCATAAGTTCTTCACATAGTGTGCATTTACGTTCAAGCCTTGTTTATCTACCAACAGAAAAAAAGTCGCTTGGCAGTAATGTGTCGCAACTTAATAGAGTGACTCTCTATTCGGTCGTCAACATCTCAACTTGCTTACATCAGTTCTGAAAATTGTATTGCACTACCCCTTTTGATACTTTTGTTCAGCTGAGTCGTCGTTCTCACCTAGTAAGCAACTCAAATAATAACGAGCAAACATACTGCCGTCTTAAGGCAGAACTCATTTTTCCCTTATGGAGTAGCTGGATCTTTTCCTCCACGGCTCAGCTACATTCACAGATTGTTAACAGCCTATATTAGGCTGCTGTTTTACGGTGTGCTGCTCTTGTTTTTCTCTAAAAAATGTCAGAAGACGTAATCTCTGATGTCTTCTTAATTCTCTGCGACTATTCGTTGTAAAAACATTCCACACATAATTTATGAGCATTCTTACAGTTACGACCACTGCTGATAGTGGTGACGGTTCATTGCGTAGTGCGATCGCTCAAGCTACAAGCGGCGACACTATTCAGTTCTCAAGCAACCTATCTGGCAAAACCATCACGCTCAAAACTGGGCAGCTAGTTTTGAACAAAAACTTGACTATTGATGGTGGAGCAGCGCCCGGACTAACAGTGAGTGGCAACCAGGCAAGTCGGGTCTTCTATCTAGATAAAAAGCGGACGGCAACTATCCGAAACCTAACGATTGCCGACGGCAAAACTGAGGGTGCAGGTGGCGGTATTGATACGCGCCACGAGAGCACCATCACGCTAGATAATGTGAATGTGCACAACAACACTTCCGAGCTGGGCGGCGGTATGCGGGTGGGTCATTTGGCCAAAGCCACTATTCTCAACAGCAGCTTTGAGGGCAATGACGGTACGCTAACCGACAAGCACAAAGGATTTAGCTCTGGTGCGATCGTTCACAACGAATCACGTGGGCAGCTCTTCATCAAAAACACTTCTTTTGAGAACAACAAAGGATTTCTTGGGGGCGCAGTTTATAGCTTTAGCAGTGTGTCTTTAGTCGTTGAAGACTCTACTTTTGAAGGCAACACAGCAATCCGGGCGGAGGGTGGCGCTATTTTCACCGATGGCGTTAGCTCTAAAGGCTATTCCCCTGGGTTTAAGGATGATGGCAAGATTATCATTCGCCGTAGTCGCTTTGAAGATAACAAGTCTAAGGCGGCGGGCGGAGCTCTATATCTGTGGGGATACACCCAGGAACAGGGTTATAAGAATGATCAAGCCATCATAGAAGATAGCGTATTTGTTGATAACATTGTGGATAGGAATAGCCAGGGAAAATCTAAGGGAGGTGCAGTCTGGGCAAAAATGGGACTGGATATTAGTAATACGACTTTGCTAATAACGTCGCGACTCAGCAAGGCGGCGCGCTATGGACAGAGACTAGACTTACCAGTCAACATTTCCAACAGTACTTTTTCGGGTAACGAAGCAATCCAAGACGCGGGCGGCGCGATGTTCTTGAACAATCGCTCTACACCTGTGAGATATCACGAATTCAACGATTGCTTACAACAAAGCTGGTAGAGCTAATGGAGCTCTCTGGTTTGACGGTAGTCATAACGTGACGCTGAAGAATTCGATTGTTGCTTTCAATACGACGGAGCGTGACTACCGACAATCGCAGGTGGGCTACCACGCGAACGATGGTGGCGGTAATATTGAAACCTCTGAGCCCGGTATGCTCAAGGTGATTAAAAACGGTATTGTTGCCGATCCACGGTTGGGACCGCTGACTGAGATTAACGGTACTCTGGTTCACCCATTGGAGATGGGAAGTCCGGCTGTTGACGCTGGTGTGACTAAAGGCGCACCAATGACCGATCAGAGAGGATTGCTGCGAGACAGCCGGGTTGATGTAGGGGCGTTTGAGCTAGGAGAGACTGTTGTAAGTGAGCCTAGTTCTCCTAGACCGACCCTCCCTAGTCCTTCTATGCCTACTCCTTCGTTTTCTCCTAGTGAAAGTGAGCAGCTAGTAGCGCATTTTCGCTTTGATGAAGACTAGGGACCTCTCGCGAAAGATATCTCCACTAATGGTCGTCAGAATTCTGGCAGCCTGGTAGGTGATGCAGATTGGACGAAGGAGATAGAAGGGGTGAGAGGGAGGCGCGATCGCATTCGATGGCAAAGGTGATGCTATCCGAATCAAGAACTCCAGAGATATCAATGTAGGCATACATGAGCGAAAGGACTATCTCGCTACGGTTTAGAGCTAATGAAATCAATAGAGGTGACCAGAAACAGGTGCTTTATGAAGAAGGTGGAAGTGCACGTGGTTTGAATATTTACTTGGATGAAGACGAACTGTATGTTGGTGGCTGGAATATGACCAGATAGCGAAAGCGGTTGGGCGGGTACCTGGCTCAACACCGCGAAGATATCAGCAGAAGAAGTGGCACCGTGTTGATTTGGTACTGGAAGGTGGAAATAAGATTGATAAGAATGCTATTCGCGGGTATTTAGATGGTGAGGAATTTGACAGTGGTAAGGGGTCTCAGCTTTGGAATCATGGGGGTGGCATCGGGCTTGGTAGCATCAATGGTAGTACGCTCTTTCACGATGGGTCGACGAATAATAGCGGCAGTGGATTTGCAGGCGCTATTGATGAAGTGATGATATTCAATGATGCTTTGAGTGACAACGAAATCGGCAGCTTGATTTAAGAATGCAATAAAGTGCTATCACTTCCTGCCAGCTGAACTGTAGACTGAGAATGGAACGAGAGTGCTGATAGCCTTTTCTATCTAGTAGCCTCGTTCCATTTTGCTTGAACCACTATGCGATAAGAAACTTGTAAGCTAATTGCGTATGTACGACGTTGAACGCTGAATAGATGCATAGATGCAAACATACATACATGTAAAATATATAAATTGAAGTTAGTGTAAATTGCTGAGCAATAGATAGTAATATCTCAGTAGTAATACTATTATGCGTAGGCAGGGCTTAAGAAACGTATCTACTAAGGTAAGTTGCAATTTCGATCAAGGAATTGCTCGTGACTTTCGGCTGTCAGGTCGGTTACGTTTCGTTTCTATCATATTCTCTAATCTAATTCTCTAGACAAAGTCATATAGTAATATGACTCAGCAGCAGATAATATCTCGGCAACACATCTTGTGCTTTTGAGTAGAGATGCGTGGTATTCTGCGCCGGTTGGATATGGCTGATGCAGTACCGCTTGAGGCGACTGTAATAGCTTTGCGTATGAGATATAGATACGTAAGAATCTGGTAGAATATTGTGCTCTTATCAGTGGTGCTGTTCTAAGGTTATCTGCGTATTCAACGTGCCCAGGTAATTTTAGATTTGTAGAAAACGGCTCATTATCGAGATAATTTGAACCTATGAATTTAAAATCTGTTGGTATAAGTGCCCTAATGCTAGGCACTGTTACTGCTTCTGTCGTCGTTGCTGCACCAGCTCGAGCGGCCTCCATTGCAGGCGAAACGCTGAATTTTGGTGGGAACGCGCAACTCTTGACACCTGACGGTCCTAACAGCAAGATCGATTTCTCGCCCAAAGCTCTCTTCACTGGTCCTGATGGTAGCCCGTTTGGAGACTTTGGTGATAAGTTTGATATTGCTGATTTGGACTTGCTAAGAACTGGTACCGATGCTGTTACTGGCTTTGGTATCTGGGAATTGGCTGGTAGTGAGATCGAATGGCTCACTGGTTTGCCTAATGGTGTCAAATATACCCTTCAGACCTTCTCTCTGAAACAGTTGGCTGCTACTGCTTTTGAGGCAGACATTGCGGGTATATTTGCGCCCTCTCAGTTAGATGGTACAGGTGCCTTTACGTCTCAAGGAAGTTTCAAAATTGGTCCTACATCATATTCTGCCACCATTGATGTAGGCAAAGAGATTCCTACCCCTGCTCTGCTACCTGGCTTGATTGGCATGGGTGTTGCTGCGCTCCGCAAGCGTGGTTCATCTGAAGAAGAGACTGTAGAAGCGTAGAGAGAGGCTCAGTGCTGTCCTTTCTATAATTTCCACGCTGTAGTGGCTGCTGCACTAACATGCTGGAGACCAAACGGTCCGAGATTTCTCATTAAAAACTGAGGAGCTTTGCCCATCGTGGGTTCCAAAATGTTTGTGCAGCAAATCTTTTAGCAGTCCGAAATAGTCAAGCAAAGCTAGGTAGGCTGCCCTGCCTGCTTTGTTTAATGCTTCTACCTAGATATCAGAGTTTCATACATAGTTACACTAGATGCTTCGCTTTTGAGCAGTCTTGTTTCAGCATAAGTGAAGAAAATTTGTGCTGAATTTGTGTTTCCCTCTAGCTACTCTTCGCCTGTTTGCCCAACGTTAGTGATTGTACTGTTAGGCTTCATTTTAACCTTGTTCTGTCTCGACTCATTTTATTATGACTAGTATCTCTAAGCCTCGAACCCCCTATCGAAACCAGCCCACAACGACTAATGTAATGGATTCTGGTGCTAAACAAATATGTTTAATCGTGGGCCTCGTCTGCCTGGCTGGGTTCGCTGTGGACATGTTGGCAATTAGCATGCCACTGAATCCTTTTGATCTGCCTTGGCGGATTAACTTTTTACAGCAGATGGGCGATCGCAGCATTATTCTTTTGTTTGGCTCTGCGCTCATTCTCTACAGTCAGGTAGGCAATCGCCGATTGACTAAGCCGCTTTCGCTCATTTTGCTAGGAATCGGTGTCGCTTTTATACTGTCTTCGGTATTAGTCATCCGCGATAGCTTAATTCTGCAAGATCAAACTATCAATAACATTAGCACTCAGGCAGAACAGCTTCAAACGCAAATTGAAGACAGCAGAGGCAACCCCGAACTACCCCCCGAAATAACATCGGAGCAGTTCGATCAAGCAGCGCAGCAAATTACAACTCAAGCCGAGCAACTCAAGCAAAACACGCGAAGTGGTATTACAAAAGCTGGCCTAGCTAGCATCGGTAATTTGATTGTTGTTGGAATGGGACTAATTGGTCTAGGTCGGTTTGGCTTAACTACAGCTCGGCGAATTCAGCGTGGATAGTACGAGAATTGATAGTCGCAGAAACTTGTTTGTTGCAACAGCAATATTCTTGTATCACTCAACTTTCTGCGTAAGTTAACGATAGTGAGATATTTTTGTAATGGTGTCCCAGCAGCGATTAAAGCAATCTGTAGAGAAAGCAGTTTTTGAACCTCTAAAAGAAGCTGTCAAAACTAATCACGGTCGTATCGTGCTGTTAGGATTAGTTGCTGGATTGGCTTACTTACCAATGTGGCTAGGCTATTTGGTCCCCCAAGCGTTCAGGGGTAAGATTGGCTGGTTCTTAATCTTCAGCATGCTATTTCTAGCTGGCTTAGAAGTTTGGCATAAGCGAGATATCTTGAAAGCCTCGTCTGCACCTGAAGAAGATCGCCTCATTGGGCATCTGCTTATTATTTCAGGCGTAGCGCTAGCTCCATTTCTCCGCTTTGCGCTGTGGCCACAGTCGCTGCTTTGGCTGCTTATACTAATCGGCATTGCCATCAGCAGTTGGGGGCTAAGTATCTTTAGCAAGTTCTTGATCCCAACTTTTTTCATTGGCATGACAGTGTATCCGCGCATTGGCTTAATCTCACGGTTCTTATGGGAGCTATTCGTTCCCTATCAGCTGCTCGAGCGAGTAATGGCGTCTATTGGCAGCGTAGGCATGAGGGCCATCGGCTTTCCGGCAACTCAGCAGGGTGTCTTCATTACCTTCCCAGAAGGTGCTGTAGAGGTAGGCTGGGGTTGTAATGGCCTGGATATGGCGATTACAATTGCGGCGGCGGGGCTCTTTATGGGACTGCTCTACAAGCAGCCACGTAGACAAATGATATGGCTCATTGCCTCAGCAGCGACCATTGCGCTGATTGCCAATATTCCTCGTCTCATGCTAGTGACGATCGCTCAC
>CAWILA010000006.1:0-340977 GCA_963836895.1 uncultured cyanobacterium
TCTATCCCTTCAAACATCGCACTGCTTCTAGCATACCTTTGGCTTTATTGAGGGTTTCTTGAAACTCACTTTCGGGTACAGAATCCGCGACTAGACCTGCCCCTGCTTGAACGCTGATGGTTTGGCTGCCGTCTTCAGCGGCTTGCACGACCATGGTGCGGATGGTGATGGCGCTATTGAGCTGGCCTTCGAAGTCGTAGTAGCCGTAGACGCCGGAGTAGGGGCCTCGGTAGTCGGGCTCTAGCTCATAGATGATTTGCATGGCGCGGATTTTGGGTGCGCCGCTGACGGTACCGGCAGGGAAGCTGGCCTTGAGCAGGTCCCAGGCGGTTTTGTCTGGTGCTAGGTCACCGACGACGTTGCTAACAATATGCATGACGTGAGAGTAGTTTTCAATGATCATTAGCTCATCGACTTCTACAGTGCCGCTGGTGCATACGCGGCCTAGGTCATTGCGGCCTAGGTCGACTAGCATGACGTGCTCGGCGATTTCTTTGGGGTCGGCGAGTAGGTCGGCGGCGTATTCGGCGTCTTCTGCGGGAGTTTTACCGCGCGGGCGAGTCCCTGCGATAGGGCGAAGAGTAGCCTGCATGGGTGTGTCTAGCCCAGTCTTTGTAGCTTTAACCATGACTTCGGGGCTAGAGCCGATGAGCTGCCAACCGTTAAAGTTGAAGTAGCACATGTACGGCGAGGGGTTTACCAGGCGCAGGGAGCGGTAGAGGTTGAAGGGGTGACCGCTGTAGCTAGCTTGTAGGCGCTGGGAGATGACGACCTGGAAGATGTCTCCGGCGCGGATGTGGGCTTTGGCCTTTTCAACGCTTTCGCAGAATTCTGCGGGGGTGCGGTTGCTGGTGTAGTCCAGTGGAGGGGCGGTACTGCTTTCGGGGGAGGTCCATTCTAGAAGGGTGTCTTTCTCGCTTAGAGGAAGGCGGAGTTTGGTGACGAGGGTGGTGACGCGATCGCACGTCAAATCGTAGGCATCCCTCAAGTCCATCTCTGGATCTCGCAGGTCCGCGTAAGCGATCGCCCACACCTTCCGCTTCACCTGATCAAAAATCAGCAGATGATCTACCTGCATCCACAGGCCGTCGGGCAGATCATCTTCACTACGTTCGTGAGTAGTCACCGTCGGCTCTATCCACTTGATCAGCTCGTAGCCCCAAAAGCCAAAAAGCCCACCGATGCCAGGTGGTAGCTGCGGCAGATGAACGGGTTCGAGCGGCGCGAGGCAATCTTGAAGGATATCGAACGGGTTGCCTGCTAGCGACTGCTCGCGGCCATCGCGAAAGCGTTGCGTTGTGGTTTTACCCTTCGACTCAAGCACCCAGAGCGGATCGCAGCCTAAAAAGCTGTAGCGGCCTAGCGTGCCGCCTTCTACCGATTCGAGTAAAAAGCTGTAGGGCTGACCAGCGCAGACTTTGTACCAAGCGGAAACTGGCGTATCGAGATCGGCGACCCACTCTTGATAGATGGGTACGAAGTTGCCTTGCTCTGCCAAATCGCAGAAGGTCTTAAAGTCTGGAAAAATCATGAGGAGTGGCCTGGAGAGTAACTCAATCAAAAAGCGGAAGTGCAATCTTAGTGAAGTTGCTCTTCCGCCTTTTAATGTTTTTGCTTTAGAGCGGCTAAATACGACCGCTAGCGCTGACCTTTACTTACCTATAGCTACTTGCCTACAGTGCGAGGCAAAGAGTTAGGTCTAGGCGTATCTGCCTTTTTCATATCAGATTCAAAGGTCTTTTGACCGCTGAACTTGATCTCTGCGGGGTTAGGATTTTCGCCAATGCGACGATCCTTTTTGCCTGAGTAGCCGCGACCTTCGTTGACCTTTTCAGGGAATACGCCATCGGCTGGGTGCAGCAATGTTGTTTCACCGTTTGGCAAAATGCGGTAAATCTTGTAGTCAATAATCTTGGGCTTGAACTTTGTTTTGAGCTGGAAGGCTAGCGCTAGGCACTGCTCTTTACGCGAAAGCTCTAGCAAGTTCTCGCCTTCGTTCATGACGGCAGCGCCACCTGTGGGCATTTCGAAAACCTGTTCCTTTCCGGAAGTCCAGGTAATTGCGTATCTTTCTTCAACAAAAGCCTTAGTGAGAAGACCGCCTGTGCTGCCTCCAAATTTAGGCATTGAACCAGTTAGTGCCATGGATGATATCTCTCAACCTTGATGAACCAAATCGTAACATCGGCCCGTGCGCTCATTAACCTGTATTACGAGAAGCGTAATAGTTCTTTAGGTGTGGGCTAAAACGCTGAGGACGCTAGCGATCGCGCGCTTTGGTCGTCTTTACAGCTGATTTTGCGCTCGTCTTAGCAGGGCTTTTACTCGATGTCTTCTTAGCCGTTTTACCGATGGTTCTATTGCTAGCAGCCTTTCTTCCTTTAGGAAGCCGCTTTGTGCTGCTGTAGCGGCTCACCTTACCAATGGCGGGCAGGGTGAAGTGAATTTGAGTGCCCTGATCTTTCCCAGCTGAAGTCGCCCAGATTTTGCCGTCTAGCCCCTCTATAACCTGCTGGCAAATTGCCAGCCCAAGCCCTGTGCCCCCTACAGAGCGACGGAGTGCACCTTCCTCCTGATAAAAGCGCTCGAAAACGGTTTCTAGGCGGTCGGCTTCGATACCGCGACCCGTGTCGGCAACGACAACCTCTACGGTCTTTTTGTTGATGAGCTTAGCGGCGATAGTGACATCTCCATTTGCCTCTGTAAACTTGCAGGCATTGTCGAGCAGCTTTGAGAGCACTTCTACAATCCACTCGCCGTCGGCGCGGACAAAGGGAAGATCCTCTGGAATTTGAGTGTCTATACTCATAGCGGGCGCGGCGTCTGAGACGTTTTGCCAGCGCAAGCTGCTCAAGGCCAGATCAATACATTCCCTCAGTGAGAGAGATTCTAAGTTCCACTCTACGCGCTGACTTTCAAGCCGAGAGAGGGTGAGAAAATCCTGTACGAGCTTACGCATGCGCTCTGCGTCGGTGAGCGCCGTATCGAGCATGACCTGCCGCATATCGGGGGGCATGTCGGGCTCGGTGAGCAGGCTTTCGAGACAGACGCGAATGGTAGAAAGGGGAGTGCGCAGCTCGTGGCCAGTGATGGCAATGAGGTTGCTGCGAGTGCGCTCCAGGTTAGCAAGCTGTTGGTTGAAGTCTTCTAGGTGGGCATAGGCTTCGGCCTGGATGAGGGCGACGCTGAGCTGGTTGGCGATCGCCTCGGTAAGCTGAATTTCGTCGTCGTTCCAGTGATGAATGGCATCGCCTTCTAAATGCAGCTCAATCATGCCGAGCAGGCGGCTCTGGTGAATGAGCGGTACAAGCAGGCAGCCGCAAATTTGCCAGCGCTGCAAGCGAACGCGGACGGTTGAAAGATTGAGGTCTGCGCCGGGAGCACTGGTAGCGTCAGCAGTAGCGGCATTGACGTCGTCTATGGCGAGGCTGCTGCGGTGCTGCTTCACCCACTGATAGAGCGTGTTGTCTTTTAGCGGCCAGGTCGCACCCTTCAGCGAGGTGATATTGGGCTGGCGATACTCATGAAGAATGGTGGCATCTAGGTCGGTGTTGGCGCAGCGATAGATGATACAGCGGCCTACATCTAGAACGCTACCGAGTTCGGCGGCGGCGATCGCAAAAATCTCAGACGGATCTAGCGATTTGCGAATGGCGGCGGTGATGGAGTTGACCAGGCGGGCGCGCTGCTCTTGCAGTGCGATCGCTCGGTAAGCCTTCAACTGCTTGTACTGGCCTGCCTGTAAGTAAGTAATCAGCCGCTGAGCAAAAGGATCTTTTTCAACCTCTAGATCGCTACCGAGCACGTCAGGAATAAATCTATTGCGTGCCTGCTCAATCTTTTCCGCTAGCTCAGGCCGATAGTCTTCAATTCTTCCCAGCAGAAGATCCGCAGCTCTCAGACTTACCTGCCGATCAAGCGTCCAAATACCCTCAAATCGTCGGGTTTGATCCAGTTGAGTCAGCGCTGTAGGGCTATTGTCGGCGACGATGTGGCCGCGCTTAGCTGGCTCAGACTGATGCTCACGGCAGATAAGCGCCGCGCTGTAGTCTTCACCAACGACGACAAGATGCCATTCCTCAGTCAGCGCATCTTCTTCGTCAAAATCTATCTTTTCGTAGCCCTCCACGGTCTCATTGAACTGTGTTTCACTCGCTGAAAGCACATAGACCTGATCGCTTAGTTCGCCAATACGTACGTAGCGATGCGCTTCTAGCCGATAAAATCGCTCTTGCTGAAAGCTAGCGATAATCAAGGGCTGCCGTTCAGACCCGGCCAAAACCTGATCTTCAACAGCATGGGAAAGTGCTGTCAGTGATGTTTTGAAATACATTTGAGCGCGCAGTGCCGGTAGCGCCTCAAAGAGTTCTTCCACGATGGAAGTTGGATTACCCATGCGTTCGCGTGATCGTTGGTATCTGTAAACTTCTTCTCTATACAACTTTCTTAAGTACCGTCACCATAGCAGGCAGCTTGCGACAAACAGTCAAGAAGTTAATTAAAAGCAATGAGCGCAGTACTTCGCCAAAAGAGAGTCTGAAAGAGCAGGGATAGAAACGAAAGAAGCCTCTAGATAACCAGGCGTCATCTAAAGGCTTCTTTCGTTTTTGAGTTGAGCGCAGGGCGAGACTCAGGTCTCACCCATACTTCAAGCTCAACCAGGCTAGATGATACCGCCCATGTCGCTCGTGTCTTTGAGGAAACCGCTGTATGCTTCCATACCGTGCTCGCCGATGTCCAAGCCCTTGAGCTCTTCTTCGGAGGTCACACGCAAGCCAACAATGGACTTGATGGCGATCCACAAAATAGACGTGACCACAACTGTGAACAGACCAACGGCAACAATACCGATGATTTGAGCAATTAGCTGCTGAATGCCGCCGCCCGAAAATAGGCCGTTAGTGCCATCAAACAGGCCCACAGCTAGCGTGCCCCAGATGCCGCATACCAGGTGAACAGACGTTGCACCTACAGGGTCATCGACTTTGATGCTGTCGAAGAAGCCAACGGAGAAGACGACGATAATGCCAGCAATCAGGCCAACGATAATTGCGCCCCAGTAGCCAATACCGCCACAACCGGCAGTGATGCCAACTAGACCAGCCAAGATACCGTTGATAACCATAGAAAGGTCTGGCTTACCGCTCAGAGCCCAAGCGGTGAAGGTTGCACCGATGCCACCTGCGGCGGCAGCTAGGTTGGTGACCAAAGCGATTTGAGGAACAGCCAGGTCAGCTGCTAGCTGAGAGCCAGGGTTGAAACCAAACCAGCCGATCCAAAGAATCAGGCAACCTAGGGTTGCAATGCTCATGTTGTGACCGGGAATCGCGTTGACAGAACCATTCTGGTACTTGCCGATACGAGGTCCGAGGAAAATAGCACCCATCAGCGCTGCCCAACCCCCTACAGAGTGAACCACTGTAGAGCCTGCAAAGTCGCTAAAAGCATAGCCATCGCCCGCTGCGTTTTCGCCTAGCATACCGCTAAGGTCAGACAGCCAGCCGCCACCCCAAACCCAGTGGGCTGTGATGGGATAGCAAATAGCGGTGAGCAGTACGCTAAAGATGATAAAGCTAGAGAACTTTACGCGCTCAGCCACTGCGCCCGATACGATAGTGGCGGCTGTTCCTGCAAACGCTGCCTGGAATAGGAAGAACACAGGTACAGTCAGGTTCAATCCATCTACGAGCGTATCGGGTTCGCTGCCAGCGAGGAAGAAGCTATCTAGGCCAAGGAAGGGGTTGCCGCCGCCACCAAACGCAAGGCCGTAGCCGAGTGCCCAGAAGGAGATAGTCGCAAGCGCAAATACGATTAAGTTCTTGGTCAAAATGTTGACAGCGTTCTTTTGGCGACAGAAGCCTGTTTCTAACATGCCAAAGCCAGCGTTCATAAAGATAACCAGGATAGCCGCAACGAGGATCCAGATGTTATCTAAGATGACTTGAACTTCAGCAGCTTCTTGAGCGTGGGCCGCAAAGCCCCAAGTCGCCACAATCACGAAAGCCAAAGGCGTGCATGCTAGCCAGCCCCAGGCAAACCGACGACCAAACGCACGGCTAAGGGCGCGCTTCGCCATTTCTGTAAACGGAGGTACGTTTGCAGACCAAGGAGATGGCGCTCTCCCTGTCTGCTTTCTTTTTCTCATTGTAAAATTAGACATTTTTGTCTGGCGTTCCTAACGCAAGTTCGACAGTAATCCACGGCTACAGGGAGTTGCTTTGATCCCTGGTTTGCACCTGTCAGACTGATGGCACCTATTCCACCAAGTCTAAGCAAGTCGTTCTGTATCGAATGATACTTTTGATTGAAGACTGGGTACCCTTACAAATCTTTTGTGCACTGGTTTTAGAGAAACTTTACAAAGTGTCTTATCATTGGCTGCTTACTGAGGCGGTTTGTATCATTTCTCAACATCAAAAAAGCTTGATTTCAAGGGGCATCCAGCGTTTTTTCGACGCAGTTCGCAGATTTTATCTGGACGGTTGAGTTTGTGTTTTGCGCACGTTGCTTACGACCTGGTAAGGCAACGTCATAAGCGATATTTGCAGCGCGTTTGGCTAGGCTCAGGTGTTGATCATGTGTTTGAGGTATTGGCGAGCACCGAGGGCTGAGAGCTGGTTTTGCTTGTCGCTCACCATGGTTTTGAGCTGCTGGCGGTAGCTGAGGACTTTGGCCTGTAGTGCTGGGTCGTGGGCCGCGAGCATTTGGATGGCGAGGAGGGCGGCGTTTTTGGCGTTGCCGATAGCGACGGTGGCGACAGGGATGCCTTTAGGCATTTGGACGATGGAGTAGAGGGAGTCTATGCCGGAGAGGGTACTGGTTTTAATAGGAACGCCGATGACGGGAAGTGGGCTAAGGGCCGCGACCATGCCGGGGAGGTGCGCCGCACCGCCTGCGCCTGCGATGATGACTTTGAGGCCTTTGGTATGGGCAGCTTCGGCGTAGGCCATCATCCGTTTTGGGGTGCGATGGGCCGATAAAATGGCGACTTCGTGGGCGATTTCAAAGTCTTCGCAAATAGCGATCGCATCCATCATGGTCGGTAAGTCTGAGTCGCTGCCCATAATAATGCCAACGTCAACGGAGCCGCTTTGTGGAATTGTCATGTGCGTAATGCTGTTTGGGTTTGGAGGTTTCTTGAGCCATGTTCGATAGTACTGTCATTGTTAATGCTCGGCTGTCTGGCCGCTCAGGACTGTATCAAATCTCGATAAAGAATGGGCGCGTTGACACTGTCCTTTCTATGGAAGATAAGGACACTCAGCCTACTAGCGCCTTGCCGCTTGAACGGGCCAACGTACAAGATGTCGACGGCGATTGGGTGTCGCTGGGCGCGGTAGATCTGCAAATTAACGGCGCTTTGGGACTGGCCTTTCCTGACTTACGGCTAGAGCAGCTAGACAAGCTACAGGAGATTTGTGAGCTGCTGTGGACGCAGGGTGTGAGCGGATTTTGTCCGACATTAGTAACAACATCTCTAGAAAACTTTCACGGCAGCTTAGCTGCGATTTACACCTTTCAACAGAGACAGGCCAAAAGCATTACGACCGGTAGCGCTAAGGTACTCGGCGCTCATTTAGAAGGGCCGTTTTTGAACGAGGCGAAAAGAGGCGCGCATCCGGCGGAGCATTTGCAGCCGCTAACACTAGCAGCAGTGAAACAGGTTGTGGGTGACTTTGCCGATGCCATTAGTATTGTGACGCTAGCGCCTGAGCAGGCCGCTGACGACGTGATTAGCTGGCTCACTGATCGGGGGATTACGGTGAGTTTGGGTCACTCTCTTGCGATCGCCCCCCAAGCAAAACAGTCTTTCGACCAGGGCGCAACGATGGTTACTCACGCGTTCAATGCGATGCCGGGACTGCATCACCGAGAGCCGGGCTTGCTAGGAGCGGCGCTGACAGACTCACGCGTGTTCTGCGGGTTTATCGCTGACGGGCAGCACATTTGTAAGACAATGCTGGACGTGCTGCTGCGAATTGGTAGAGGAGCGATCGCTAAGTCCGCAGCGCAGACGATAGGCGGCTTGTTTTTGGTAAGCGATGCGCTTTCACCCTTGGGCTTGCCGGATGGTCGCTACCCCTGGGACAGCCGCACAATTGAGGTCGTGAATGGAACGGCGCGGCTAGACGACGGCACGCTGTCGGGGACGACGCTGCCGCTGGTGCAGGGCGCGGTGAACTTAGTGGCATGGGATCTGTGTAGTGTGGAGGAGGCGATCTCACTGGTTACCCAATCTCCTAGACACGCCATCAATCTTCCTGTGCTAAGTTCGAGTAGCCCAGCCGAGCTACTGCGCTGGCATCAAAATGAGCAAGGTCAGCTACTGTGGCAATGGCTATTGCCGTGTAGAATAACCTCGTGAAACAGCTGCATGAGAAGGCAACCCTGAGAAGGTAAATATAATGAACCAGCGGTTAGTAGAATCGGTAGCGCAAATTGTATCGGCAATGTCTGAAGATGAGCGTCGCTTGCTGTCAAGAAAGTTGCAGCGTGCTGGCATCTTGCAATTGGGCGAGCTAAACGCGGCAGAAAAGTCACTGCGCGTCGCTGAAATAGCGCAAGATATCGAAGAATTTGAAGAGCTTTATCACGCACCTTTGAGCGCCCTGCCTGCTGAGCAGTGGACTGTTACTGAGTCGAGTTTAGCGGAGTCTTCGGCTCGCGCTCTGTCTGCACCTTTCACGGTATGACCAGCTCAAGAAGCAGATAGCGATCGCCCTTAAAAGAGACAAATCAGATTGAAATTATTTAATGAGTGAATGATGTTCTCGTGAAGTGCGACTTCGGTCACTACACGAAGAATATTGGTTGATTATCTTGGGAAAGCTAAGAGCAGGCTTTTTTGATATCTGGCAGAAGACTTGCTAGCAATCTACTGAAAGCTGTCAGTAAGTCTGTAAATACAGTCAGTATCAAGCTCCACAGTTTTCATTCAGGATTTTCAATGGCTAGCAAGGTCACGCCTCTCTACGCTGAGACCCGTACTCTTCTGAACCTATGGGCTCTAGATGAGACGCCCGCAACCAAATCTAAATTCTTACCAGGCAAGGCGTACAGCCCAGCGCTAGTAAGGCTGGTTGAAGGTGGCGCACTCACTAGAGAGAAAAAAGGGCGCTATGTCGTTTACTCACTTGCGGAAGCTGGTGAGTCGAAGCTGGCTTCTGGTCTGCAAGATGAGTCTTTTGTCTTTAGTACGTCCATTGGACCAAAAACAACTAACGCGATCCTACGCTGGTTTCGTGAAGACAGTGCTGAAAAGGATTTTGCGGCTGCGGCCCCCAACGAGAATGGAAAAGCTGACTCCTCTAGTAGCCACAACAGCAACAGGCACAACAACAAGCACAACGGTAACGGCCACAAGAGCAAAAGCAAAGACGGTAACGGGCATGCCGCCGACACAATTGACTCTTACGAAGCGTTTTCGGAAGCTGCACTATCCACCTATGACCAGCTCAATCGAGATTACAACTTAGGCGATTTGGTGCCGATTTATCGCATTCGTCGGGAGATGGGCGATCGCCTTACCCGCCAAAACTTCAACGAATGGCTGCTAGATGTTCAAGACAAAGATCTCGTTCAGCTCACTAGCGGCGAGCTACCTAATGTCACTCCAGACCAGCTAGAAGATTCTGTGACAATTCCTGGCGGAGGCACTCGCTTCTACGTAAGGCGGCTATAACGGCTCAACGAATTTTATGACGCCTATTCGATCTTCGTATCACTCATCACAGTTGCCTACACCCCATGTCCGTTTCTCAAAAAGTCTCATCAGAATCCGCTATCATCTCCGCACTCAGCGCCAACAATCCTTTTGAAAGACCGCCCGTTGTTAAAGAACAAAATATTTGGGGGGAGTCTTTTCCAGACGTCTTATCTCTAAACGCGAAAGCTTCAGACAGTGTTTTTGACGCTCTCAAGCAATTACGCAGTGCTGACTCTAGTCTTGAGAAAGTGACCTCTATGGTTCTTATCTCAGACAAAGGTGTCGGTAAAAGCCATGTGATTAAGCGCATTCGTAAGCGCTTACAAGCTACAGGAGAAGGGATATTCATATACGCCAGCGTTGATAGATATGGCGACCTCAATCTGGTCAACGCGTCTTTTCAGCAGTCTATTGCAGAGAGTCTTGAGCAGGCGGGAGGTGAAGGAGTAACTCAGTGGCAAGAGATTGCTTCGCTAATGGTAGCAGAGGCACTACGGGCAAGCAATGCAAGTGCGAATATTCCTGCTGCTGGCGATATGGTGCGTAAGTTTGACCTTGCCTATCGCAAAAATCGTACGAAAGGAAAAGACCTTGTCGGTGAACTTACAAAGGCCATTCGACGGCTGAAGCCAGGTGTAGATCCATATATTGTGCAAGCGATAGTATGGACGCTGTCTGAAGAGAGAGGCTCTCTAGCCGTGAAGTGGCTTGCTGGTGAACAGCTAGAAGCTCAAGATGCGGCTGATTTGCGGCTTCCGCCTAACAACAAAACCGAAGAAGAAGTGAACGCCTTCGCGCCCACGATGATCGCTAAGCTGCTCTCCTTACTCGGTGAATACAAGTCTGTCGTTGTTTGCTTTGATGAACTCGACACGATTGCTGCTGACACCAATGGCTTTACACCGGTCTTTGTCATCTTTGATCTGGTAAAACGACTGTTCGACTCGGTCAGTCAGTCGAGAGAGGCGAAAGGCTTGGTAACGCTGACGGTGGTGCTACCCGACCTGTGGCGTCAGATAGAGCAAGCGAAATTTGCTTCCTCCGAGAAGATCTCTGCTCATGGTAAGCCAATATATCTAGAACTTTTAAATAGTGAAACGATAAAAGAGCTCGCAGCACTGACACTTAACCGTTTCTACAGCAAGAAACGGTTAGTCCCGCCGCACGAATTATTTCCTTTTGTGAAAGAAGATCTGACTGCATTTGGGAAAGGAAGACCTACTCCACGTGAGTCATTGAAGTGGCTAGCTAGCAAGCTGAATGAGACATTGGCTGGTCATGTGAAACCAGTCTCGCCTTCAGAGCGATTGGAAAAGGCTTACCAGAACGCACTGACGCAGTTTGACTCTGACGATTTAGATAGTAACGACCAGGTTGCGGCGGCGCTACGGTTCGGGTTTGAGAAGATTATTGAGATTGATCGACTCAGAGAACAGCCTATTGAGGGCGTTGTGCTGAGGAAAGTTGAAGATATTACGCCAAGGGCTAAAAACAACGGTCGGCTTAACTTTAAGATAGCGGTCGAAGAAGGTGGTGAGGCGGTTGTCATTGGGATTGGTGTGCTCCAGGAGAGCCACGGCCTTTCAGTAGGGGCTGGATTTCGGCGCTTACTAGACCTGGATACGTTTAGGCTTTCTAGAGGATGTTTGGTGCGATCGCGTGATCGCAAAATAAAACGCAATTGGGACTCATTCGAGTACTATCAGCAGCTAGTCGCCGCAGGCGGCGAATGGGTAGATCTCAAAGTGGACGAGATCAAGCCGCTGTTTGCACTGCAATACGTATATGAGCATCACGAGAAATTTGATCTGACAATTAAGCGCTTAGACTCTTTTGCCTTTGTTCGCAATCTGTTGCGGCAAAGCCTGCTGATCAAAGAGATTTTGAGCCGTCCAGAAGGGATTGTAGTAGAAGAGGCGTTAGAGGGCGATGAGCTTCAGCGACTCAGTGACAGCGATGACCTGAGCACGCTAGAAGACGATCTGGCAATGGATTTATCATCGTCAGACGCTAATGAGACTGCCGACGCTCAATCACAGGCAGATTTACAAGAGTTTGCTGAAGCGTTAGCCGTATGACAATTCTTAACGTTTCGCTCTGTCTGCCTGAGCTCGATATCGTTGCGCTGCGATCGCAACATTCCATTGTGGCGGTCACTCAGCGTTTTATCGTGCCGGGTAAGTCTTTTGTGCTGGTGCCTTGCCGTAGCGCTGTAGGTGAGCGACCGCTAGCAGAGCGATATCAGTCAGCGTGGCTAGAACGCCTATCAGCTGCGGTTAGCTCTGCCGAAGAACCTTTACAGGCAACGCATTGGGCCAAGTGCGTATTTTGTCAGCAGCTGAGCGAGGAGGGTGCGATCACGACCCTCTCAGCGCGAACCATTTGGACAGAAGACGCCCTGCTCACACAGCTTCAGAGCACAGGTAACCTGTTCTTATGCTTCTTGAAGGTCTACTCCCTATTAGAAAGCGTGACCGTTGACACCGAACCTGTCTGCGACCAGCTGTACAAATTTCTTCCGCTACCAAACTTCTTGACTGGCGACGCTCAGCAGCCAGTTCTCAACAACGAAGAATTTGCAGCGGCTAAGCAGATTCTTCTAAACCCATCTCAACCTTCAGATTCAGTCGCCAAAGATTCAATAGAGCTCAGTCCACCTATCGAAGACAAAGACGTTCTTGCATCGCCTCATTGGATCGACAAAATCGCCGAGGTGGGCAACTCCAGCGACGGTCACACGTTTGAGAAGCTAGTGAGAAAGGGGCTAATAAAGCTAGGTTTTAGTAACTCACTAGGGAAACCAGAAGCGAGCTTAGACCCAGACGCAACAGGCGGTGCAGGCGGAATAGACTTTTATGCCGACCAGCCGTTTTCGCTAGTCGGTGAGTGTAAGGCAACCAAAACTGACAAGGTGCAAGATGACCCCGCAACGCAATTGCACAAGCTAGGGCTCAAATATTTGCCCCAGGAGACTTTTGAGAAAAGCGTAAAGCTTGTCGTTGCCGCAGGTAAAATCACGTCGCATGCTGAAAAGATTGCGCACGGCCACAAAATCAATGTCATTCGACCCGAAACGCTTCAGGCATTGGTTTTACTCAAAGAAAAGTACGCTGATGCTATTTCTATTT
Source organism: uncultured cyanobacterium (assembly GCA_963836895.1). Taxonomy (GTDB): domain Bacteria; phylum Cyanobacteriota; class Cyanobacteriia; order Phormidesmidales; family Phormidesmidaceae; genus Phormidesmis. The sequence continues at coordinate 12,835 of CAWILA010000006.1, forward strand.
TAGATTTGAAGGGCTATCTACAAAGGCCACCGTTTGGGATGAAAGCCGATGAGCAGGTGTTGACCTGGGTAGAGCAGTGCGAGCTTGAGTTCAAAAGTAAGGATGAGTATATTCGGCAGCGATCGCAAATCATCAAAACCGTAAAGGAACTGTCTGCCCAAATAATCCACGGCGGACAAACCTCATTCTTACCATTAGAGATTCGAGCGCACCACAATGCAAAATACGCGCCTCTAGTCACCGACAAGGCGACTCAAGACATCCTGGCAGAACTCGCCTCACCGCTTGTCGGCTATCTGGGTAAAAAGCGTCTGCAAAACGATCAAGAGCAGTTCTACTTCATCAGAGACATTCCTGGAACTACTCCCTCTGTAGGTGCCAACTTGTGAAGATTAGCCGCGAACATCGCTGGTAGAAACGCCTTCGCAAACTCCAAAACGTAATAGAATCAGTCCACAAGCGTATGAGTATTTATTCTTAGCGGTTATGGCTAATTCCACCATCGGTAAACCAGCAGTCGACGACAAGACAATCGTTCGCGACTATTTCAACGCGACAGGCTTCGACCGTTGGCAGCGCATCTATGGCGATGGTGAGGTCAACAAAGTGCAGGCCAACATTCGCACCGGCCACCAAAAAACAATTGATAACGTACTGGCCTGGTTCGCTGAAGACGAAAACATTAACGACATCACGGTTTGCGATGCGGGCTGCGGTGTTGGCAGCTTGAGCATTCCGCTAGCTGAGATGGGTGCAAAAGTGTACGGCAGCGACATTTCTGAGAAGATGGCCGGTGAAGCCGACGTGCGGGCGAAAGCGGCGCTAGCTGATGAGCTGAGCCCAGAGAAAATGCCCGAGTTTGAAGCGAAAGATTTGGAATCAATTGAGGGCAGCTATCACACGGTGGTGTGTCTGGATGTATTGATTCACTATCCGCAGGAAAAAGCGGATGACATGATTGCTTACCTCAGCTCTTTGGCAACTGACCGGGTAATCATGAGCTTTGCGCCGAAGACGTGCTTTTACGCCACGCTGAAGAAGGTAGGCGACTTTTTCCCTGGGCCGAGTAAGGCAACGCGGGCTTACTTGCACAGAGAGTCTGATGTGGTGAAAGCGCTAGAGGCGAATGGGTGGAAAATTGAGAGGCGATCGCTCAACAAAGCGCCTTTCTACTTCTCCAGGCTGCTAGAAGCGACGCGCGAAAAGTCTCCCAAAGCTTAGCTTTAGCCATCACAGCTTCCCGAGCACTACCCGCCGTACAATTTCCGTCACTTCTGCTGCCATAAGCGCATCGACAAACCTGGCTTCTTGATTACCGTCGCCGGTCCTTTCTGCCGCAATCAGCGTTAGCCCAAACGAGTAATTTTGATAGCTAGCAGTAGGATCGCTTGCGCCTGAGCGTGGCAGGCTGAACTGAACAAAGGCCGAGTAGGTGAGTTCGGTGCGATCGCGCTCATCACTCCGACCAAACCCACTTTTAGAGACAATCACGGGCGCTTTCACCTCACTCGCCAGACCCAATTCGTCCATTGCCACATCCACATACCGCGCGGTATCTACGCCCATCGCTCGCAGCACACTTTCCAAACTATGGGACTGTACATTCGCAAAAATAGCGCTTCGCGGCAGCCGCCAGTGCCAAGCTGCCATCGTTAACAGCCGAGTCAAATCGTAGGTAGACACCAAGTTTTGCCCACGGTGATCTTGCCCAGGTGACTTGATGAGCACTCGGCGCGACCTGCTGTCCCATAGCTCCGGATACTGAATGAAGGGCACCTCGCCATAGCGTCCCTGAAAAGACAGCTGCTGATTGCCCGTCATGTCGCGAGTCCATTTTTCTAGACCAGCAGGCGTATTGAAATGCTTAAACATCGCTGCTAGCGAATTAGAAGTCGCCACGCGATTGTCGTAGGACATAATGCTCGAAGCCAAGTCATTGAACCCGAAGCCCCCCTGCGAGCCCGCTTGACGCACTAAGCACTGGTCGATGTCCGTTTGAGGCGCCTGGCCATTGACACGATCAATCAAGTTCAGCAGTGGAATAAACTTAGTCGAACTCCACATCTGCCGATTGATAAACGCATCTCGGCCCAGCCAACGCGCTTTGAGATTGCCATTTTGCACCGTAGATAGGCACACGCAGCCCGATAGAACACTGGGCGACAGAAAGTCTAGTCCGCCCGCATCTATAGAGGGTCGCACACCACGAGCGGGATAAGACTTAGCACCTTGGAGCATAGGCTCAGAGGATAGCTGTGGAATTCCCCCCAGCGACTGCAGCCGCAGAGCCGCTTCTTTGATGTCTTTGCGATAGGGCGATCGCACCACTGTACGGTCCAAAAAAGCCAGCTTTTCAGCCCCAAAACCACTTTCCTGCTGAAGCAGACCTTGAAACAGATCCTGCCGAGTCTTTGCTAAGCCGGGCAGATCGCGAACCAGCTCCGCCGCCGGGATAGCCAAAACGCGGCACAGCAACGCGGCAACTTCCCCGCGTGTCATTGATTGATTGGGATGCAGTGGCCTCGGTTCTAGGAGCGATTCTAAAAGCGGTATGGCAATAGCATCACCTCTCACGCCAAGAATTGCACCTCCTACAGATTCCCAGGCATAGCCTGGAATTGTCTGCGCATCGCTAAACGTTTTCGTAACAGCTTGGCGCAGAGACTGTTTTTCCTGCTCAGCTTCCGGCTCGCTCACAGCCTCACTAGAGTACTCCGCCGATAGCCCCACCATGAGCACCACAATCGCCTGCACCCTCGAAATGGTTTGCCCTGGCAAAAAGCGCCCCCTCTCGTCGCCGCTAAAAAGCCCTCGCTCGCTTGCCCAGCGAATCGCTTTACTCGCCCAATGCTCACCAGGCACGTCTTGAAAATCAAGCGGCGCTTTTTTAGTTGGCATCTGGGGAAACACCTGCTGCATCAGCGCCGCAAACTCAGCGCGGCTCACCACGGCATTAGGCCGAAAAGTACCGTTGGGATAGCCTTGAATGATCTCTCTTTTGGCTAGAGCCACTATGCATTTGCTCGCCCAGTGCTGAGCAACATCTGAAAACATAAGCCTTGATTACCGCTTTGCAAGAGATCAAGGCCATTATCACACCGAATACCTTTGAACCCAATATGCACAGACGTACAGACAGCCATGCGACGATGAGATGCAAAAGAGATGGGATATAGCAAAAGAAAGAGATTTCACACTTTCCTCTAACAGAAAAGAATAATTGTCGTAGGCTCAAAGAAGGAACTAAACGCTATTTCTCACCTATGAGTCAACTCGCATCGCCTGCGCCCATCGCACAGCAGGCATCTTCCACAGCAGCAGATAGCAGCGCTACAGAAACGATTGTTTTAGACGTAGAAGGCATGATGTGTGCGGGCTGCGTGGGTACGGTAGAGAAAAAGCTGGCCCAGTGTGAAGGCGTCGTCAGTGCTCGGGTGAACTTGGTCACTGAGGTAGCTGCCGTAGACTGTGTGCCGACTGCCGATCCACAGCAAATAGCTCAGGCGCTCAGTGAAGCAGGCTACCCTAGCAAAGTTCGGCAGAACAGCACGACAACAGGCGGTTCAGGGCTTCAGGCAGAAACCGATTGGCTCGTACGCAAAGAAGCTGAGCAGAAAGATCAGGCCCGGCAGCTAGCGATCGCAGGCACCCTCCTCTTGCTCTCAACTTTCGGCCACTTGCAGCATCTAAGCTTCGCCGAAAATAGCCGCCTCAGCACATGGCTGGATGTTCCTGTTATCAGTACGCTGTGGTTTCACGGCACGCTGGCCACGCTGACGCTACTTTTTCCGGCTCGAAATATTCTCATTGAAGGCTTTCAGGGCATTCGGCGAAGATCGCCAAATATGAACACGCTGGTAAGCCTAGGGGCATTGAGCGCCTATGCCACTAGCCTGGCAGCGCTGCTTTTCCCGAGCTTAGGCTGGGAGTGCTTTTTCGATGAGCCGGTGATGCTTTTAAGCTTCATCTTGATCGGGCGATCGCTAGAACAAAGAGCGCGATTTCAAGCGGCTAGCTCACTGCGATCGCTTATCGCCCTACAGCCCACCCTTGCCAGGCTCACAGCAAAACCGAACAAAGAGGGTAAGGCCCCTGAGCCATCGGCAGACGCCGCAGAGGTCAAAATTCCAGCTAGTCAAGTACAGATAGGCGACTGGCTGTCTGTGCTGCCGGGTGAAAAAGTCCCTGTAGACGGCACTATCGCACTCGGGCAGACCACGCTCGACGAGGCCATGATTACCGGCGAATCTATGCCTGTGGTCAAAAGTATCGGTGACGAGGTCACAGCTGGAACGCTAAACCAATCGGGTGCGATTACCCTACAGGTTTCAAGGACAGGCGCAGACACCACACTGGGTCAAATGATCCAGCTGGTAGAAACAGCGCAGACTAGAAAAGCGCCCATTCAAGGACTAGCCGATCTGATCTCGGGCTACTTCACCTACGGCGTGCTCACCTGCGCACTGCTGACCTTTTGCTTTTGGTACTTTATCGGTGCTCCGGTATGGCCAGAAGTGGCTATGTCCGCAATGGGCCATATGCATCACACCGCAGAGCATTCGGCAGCGCTGGCTACCGCGAGCCATTCAATGCTCACAGACGCGGCTCCAGAGCAGATGGCAAGTGGCTTAACACCTTCGCTGAGATGGCTGGTGAGTTTGAAGTTAGCGATCGCAGTTGTCGTCGTCGCCTGTCCTTGCGCCTTAGGACTCGCTACCCCCACTGCCATTTTGGTGGGCTCCGGCATCGGTGCAGACAAGGGGCTGCTCATTCGCGGTGGCGATATCTTAGAAGCCACCCACGGACTCGACACATTAGTCTTCGACAAAACAGGCACGCTCACAACGGGCACGCCGCACGTTACAGACTGCCTACCCCTGAGAGCAGACATTTCTGCCGAGCGGCTCCTACAAATTGCGGCGGCTGTCGAAAAAGGAACGCAACATCCGCTAGCGATCGCTATTCAGCAGGCCGCTACAGACAAACAGCTGCCCAATCTCTCAGCGCAGCAGTTTCACACCGAAGCAGGGTTTGGAATCAGCGCCACTATCAGCGACCCGGAAGCCGAGCAAAGTACGTTCGTTTACTTGGGCAAGGAAGCCTGGATGCACCAAAACGGTGCTGCGGTAGATAGTGAGACTGCGGCGATCGCAGACGATCTGGCTAAAAGCGGTAAAACCGTCGTCTTCGTTGGAGCTCAGCAGCAGCTTATTGGCCTTATTGGTGTCACCGACACACTGCGCCCCGAAGCTATAGAAACCCTCGAAGCGCTGCAAAATATGGGCATACAGATACGGATTTTGAGCGGAGACCGGCAGTCGGCAGTCGGTGCGATCGCCCAGCAACTTCATCTTGATTCTGGTCATATACAAGGAGAAGTCTCTCCCGAAGGAAAGCTAAACGCCATCCGTCAGATGCAAGCCGCCGGACATCTCGTTGGCGTTGTTGGAGATGGAATCAACGATGCGCCCGCACTATCACAGGCCGACGTTGGCATCGCCCTCGGCTCCGGCACCGAAGTTGCCATGGAAACTGCCGACATTGTCCTGATGGGCAACAGCCTCGCAGATGTTCTAGCTGCCATCCGTCTTAGTCAAAGCACCTTCAACAAAATCCGACAGAATTTGGCTTGGGCCTTCACCTACAACCTCATCTGCATTCCGCTCGCCGCTGGCGCATTTCTACCCGCATTCGGCATCTCACTCAATCCAGGATTTGCTGGCGGACTCATGGCGCTAAGTTCAGTCACAGTCGTCGTCAACTCACTTTTACTTCGCTTTCAAACGAGGTAAGGAACAAGAATTAAATAATATCCAACTTGTCGAAAGCCCTCATCCCGACCCTCTCCCGAGGGGAGAAGGAGCCAGCCTCCGGTTCCCTTTCTCCCCTCGGGAGAAGAGCTTTCGATGCATGGAATCCTCCTTCAGCTTCAGCAAAAAAGCGCCGTCACTATGGACGGCGCTCTCAACCAATAGACAGTTAGTGCCCTCTTTTAGTTATTTTGCTGCTTCTTCCAGTTAGCACTGTGAGGAATACAGATTAGGTTTTCACCGTAGCTCTGAATCATGCCACCCTGTCGCAGCTTGCCCATCAGGCGAGTCACCGTGACTCGAGTAGAACCAATAGCGCTACCAATTTGCGCATGAGTTAGTGGAAAAGGCAAATAGTAGCCCTGCTCGCAGTGCTCACCGTGCTCGTCTATCAAAAGCGTCAAAAAGCCCAAAAGTCGATCAATCGTCCGCCGTTGGCCCAGCGTGCTTAGCCACAGGAGCTTGCGCTGATGCTGACGACGAAAAGCATCTAGAACCTCTTTTTGAAAGTGAGGCCACGTGTCAAGGTCGTTCCAGTAGAGCCAGATAACCGTTGTCTGGTCTACGTGGGCGAAGCTTTGCAGCGTAAAAGGCGGCTGAGCAACCACCTCAAAGGGTTGACCTGCACCGACAAAACCCAAAAACGCTTCTTCAGAAGCCACCAGGGGCATCCGAGCGGCTGCATTTTTCTTCTTCATCGTTGCACTCACTTGAGCATTGCCCAAAAGACGCACAGAGCCTTTCTGCACAAGGTATAAAAGCCCTGGGCGAGCCGGGATCTTTTCATCCTTGTTGAAGGTACGACAGCGATAGTGTTCACTTGCCCAATCAGAAATACGTTGCCAAGCTAGAAACGGGCGAGCATTGTCTGGTTGGGGAGAAGACATGTTGGAAATATCGGGATTGAGTTTAACCGTTGTAGATAGCGTCATTTAAATTAGTGAATAATGGCATGATTCAGGATAATAGCTGACAAAGTAAAAGACTTTAGTGAAGTCATCCGTATTTTTACGGATAGTTCAAATCATTTGTTGGCCAACCTAAGGACAATTTAAGTGTAATTTCGGAGAGCCATCCATTGGGGGACGTTGGGAGGCAGGCATTCGCACAGTCGTTGATGCAAGCGCGTTGTACTTACTCGCACAAGGCTAAGCTATAACGTCACGAATACTGTTAGTACATTAATATAAATTGTTAGGTTTTGTATGAGTAAATTCTCTTCTTTATACCTACTTCAGCATTTTCCGAAAGTATCCGCAAACAAATATTGAACCTTCCCCGTAAAAACCACAGCTTCTTCTCTTGTCAAGAGGCTCTAACCCCTCGCAGCAGGACAGACGTTGTTGTCTTAAAGAGCGTATTACTCCACTACTTAAGTCTTTTTCTGGAGACAGGATACAGAGAAGAATATGATGGCTTCATAGACTTTTCACATAATAGTAAAACTCAGTTATCATCGGAGACAGTTTCGTTTGAGAATAAGGCGATCGCCTGGCATCGAATCCCGCTTCAGAAGCAGCGGAGCGATGCCGAGATTCTATACAGCAGTGCACTTCCGCAGTTAGTGAGAAATAACTTACAGGCACAAAGCGAACCCAACAAGCGCCGTCTATCTCTTCAGGAAACAACTTACTGTCTTACCGAACAGTTGAACGCATTTCAAAAAGCAAACATTGAAAATGACCGTCTTTATACAGAGAAGAAGCCGGGTATCTTGTCTAGTCTCTGGAAGGCATTCAAGATAGAAAGCAGGCAACCTGGATGGATTTCATTTTGCCTTTCCAACCGAGGCATTTGTATGTGGATAAATCAGCTCAAATATCCTGGACATCTGACTGAGACGAGCCGTGCATTAGTTATTAACAAGCTGCCGCTTAAATCAGCTAGCAACCCTTCGTCACTGCCCACTGCTAAGCCACTAGTAGAACAAGCGCAGCAGAAGTATACAAGAACACAAAGAGATCAACTCGTTTGGCAGGCCCAATATACGCACGCACGCTGTTGTTCACTCTTACGGCATTTGCACACATTTCGTCCTACGAATAGCCCGCTTCAAAATGACCATCTTTGCAATACTGAGCAGCCTTTTTCAACAGAGCTGAAGCCAATCTCACTTAAAGAGCAGCCCGCTTACACTCGTCAGCTGATTCAGGCATTGGTAGAGACTGCCGATGATCTTTTTTGGGTTCCTGAGCGATACCCCAAGAAGCAGTATCTTTTACTGATAAAACGATCTGATCAGCTATGCTACGCCTTTGACCAATTTCACAGGCATTCAACCAGCACTGGCAAAGGCATTATGCGTTTAACTTTGGTCAGCAGTACCTGCGCACTGCTCAAACTACTACTACAAGAGCACCTAGAAGTATCTGCGCCCGAGTGGCTATAGTGCGACGACTCAAAGCAGCCTTCTCGCGGGGTAGCCTTTTCACAAGAGCGTTTGTACGTCAGTACCTAGGACGTTGTGCCAGTTATGCAAAAAAACAAAAATGTCCACTTAGAATGACAAATCAGGGGTTGTCATATATATTAGACAAGTGTGAGGAGCGAACCAGTAAGAGCACCGAGACGAAACACGGCCAGTCGTCGGTGCTCTTTCTGATTTTAAACTTCAGCCTCTCCCCTCTCAATTCATAAGCACCCTCTTAATCTATCGGCCGAAGGGCCAAGAAAGCATTCTACGCTCGCTTTCTTGGCCCTTTGACTTTTGGAAGTACGAACGCTATTTTCTGAGCGGGTTCGTGCTAGCCTATCGGCTATGAAAGAAAGCGGATACCAGCGACGAACCAGCTATCGTCTGCTGATGATGATACTGTGGTTGGCCCTGTTGGTGTTTGCCGTTGAGCTGACGGCGGGCTGGGTTAGCCATTCTCTGTGTCTGCTAGCTGAAGCGCTACATACGCTAATTGATATTTTTAGTACGCTGCTGAGCCTGGTAGCGGTAGCTTCCCCTCAGCGAACGCTGGGCAAAGAGATTTGGGGGCACGGTCGCGCTGAGGCGGCCAGCGCTTTGATTTTGTCGGCAGTTTTAGGGTTCGCGGGTATCTCTATTATTTTGATTGCCTTTGACCAGGTCAGAGTCTTCTTTCAAGCGAGAGAAGGACTTTTTCCAGTGACGGTTACGCTGCCAATTGTTCTGCTGATGTGGGTCGTGGTGATGCTGATGATTGCGACGGTATGGTTTGCCTCGCGCCAGGGTAAGCAAAACAGCAGCATGGCGCTACGGCTTACGACAGAGCATATTTTGAGCAGTGCCTGGCTCAGCGGGCTTTTGTTGATAGGCCTAGTTGCTATTGGCCGAGGCTACCGCTGGATTGATTCTGCGATCGCCTGCGTTTGGGTAGTGCTTGCCAGTCGTAGCCTGTGGCAGGTGCTGCAACGGCAGCTGCCAATGCTGCTAAAGCCAACGGCGATCGCACCCGAAGCTATCTCTCACCTAGTCTGCCAAACGGAGGGAGTAACTCGCTGCACCCGCATTTTGTCGCGTGGAATGGTGGGCCGTCAGGTCTGGATAGAGCTGCACATTAGGCTGCACCCGGAGTATATGGTGATTGCGAACGCTATCGGGGAAAAGGTGGAGCGATCACTGCGAGAGCAGTATGGACCAGTGCGATCGCAAATTTGGCTAGATCAGGTTCAAGGAAAGTAGAAAATGACCCTTAGCGTTTCACTAAAGCTTTTACCAAAGTAAGTGAGCAAAGAAAGCGCTACGCTTCCGCACCCATCGGACCGAGATAGCGAATCAAGCAGGGAGAAAAGACTTCATAAATTAGCGTCAGCGGCTTACCATGGTGCCAAAACAGGTAGTGACGTCCCCAAAATGGACCTTTCTGCTCGAAGGCCGCTTCTAAAGCCGTTGAATAGCCAAACTCAATGCCCTGAATATCTCGATACAGTTCAGTGCGTAGCTTGGCCAAGCTCGCCCAGATCGGCAAAGACCTATTTTCTAGATACTCATCGACGTGGCTAGCCTCCCACCACGACGTTGCGTAGGCAAGTCGCTGCCCAGAAGCAGTTCGCAGCCAGACCTGTCTGCGCAAGTGGGGCCCGGGAACCTCGGCAATCTGCGAAGGCGCCGCATCTCCCCCAGGCGCAACCGGTGACATATCGATTACATCAACCTCCGTAGGCTCACGGGTTAATAGCTGTAAGTGCCGCGTAGGAGAACCGTCTCCCAACATCAAAATTTGCCATGCTGGAGAGAGCTGATCGTGCGGTAGCCCCCGCTGAACGACCGCCTTATCACCTTGCCAAAGCGTCTGCAAAGAATGCCAGCTAGCAGGCTGCTCACTAGCGGGCTGAACGGTCCGAGGAGCCAATTGGGGCGGCGAAATCGCAGAAGAGGAAGAGGTCAAAGCACTCACAAGTAGGCATTCACAAAAGTTTACGTTAATGACTTCATCATAACGAAGAAATCACACCCTCAGCAAAAACGCCTACACGCAAAAACTGCGCATAGACGTTCTGTGCCGAGGGTTTGACCTGTGTTTTGTACTCAGCCTGTACTCAGCTCTCACTTAAAATATGCGGATGGCGAGACTCGAACTCGCAAGGCGTGAGCCACACGCCCCTCAAGCGTGCGTGTCTACCAATTCCACCACATCCGCAGATGTTGAAATGCAATGCCCTATCGCTAGCTGGGCGTTGGTTAAAACAGCCGGTTCTAGCGGTGAACAAGCAGCTGAGGAATCGCGCTTGTTGGCATCAGGACATGCACATCGGTTTATAACAATACGATATAACGAGCACTTTCAACAACTTTCTTGACGGGTCTGCAAAACAACAGGCAACGAAAAGAGCGGGTAGAGAAAAGCACACGGCAAGCTAAAGAAAATGGAACAAGCCTGCGTGATACGATCATCTTCTTAATCACTCAGTGAAAAGATGCTGGCCGCCAGATGAGCTTCTCTAAAATTTTGATTGCCAATCGCGGTGAGATTGCACTGCGAATTATTCGCAGCTGTGAAGAAATGGGCATTGCTACCGTCGCAGTGCACTCTACTGTGGACCGCAGCGCTCTTCATGTGCAGCTAGCAGATGAGGCCGTCTGCATTGGCGAAGCTCCCAGCAGTAAAAGCTACTTGAATATTCCAAACATTATTGCCGCAGCGCTCACACGCGGCGCTACCGCCATCCATCCGGGCTACGGCTTTCTGGCTGAAAATGCTCGCTTTGCAGAAATTTGCGCAGACCACAACCTTACCTTTATTGGCCCTACGGCAGCGGCGATGTTGGCTATGGGCGATAAGTCCACGGCCAAGGCGACGATGCAAGGTGTTAACGTGCCTACCGTGCCTGGTAGTGAGGGACTGCTCAGCAATTCAGATGAAGCCGCAGAACTAGCTGAGAAAATTGGCTACCCGGTCATTATTAAAGCAACAGCGGGCGGTGGGGGCAGAGGCATGCGCCTGGTGCGTGAGTCAGGAGAGCTTCACAAGATGTTCTTAGCCGCTCAAGGTGAAGCCGAGGCTTCATTTGGTAACCCGGGCGTATATCTAGAAAAGTTCATTGAGAACCCGCGCCATATTGAGTTTCAAATACTGGCCGATAGCCACGGCAATGTCGTTCACCTGGGTGAGCGTGACTGCTCTATCCAGAGGCGGCATCAAAAGCTGCTAGAAGAAGCCCCTAGCGCGGCGCTAGATGAAAAGTTGCGTAAGCGCATGGGCAAAGCAGCTGTACGGGCGGCGCAATCAATCAACTACGTAGGCGCAGGCACCGTGGAGTTTTTAGTCGATGGCAAAGGCGACTTTTACTTCATGGAAATGAACACGCGTATTCAGGTGGAGCACCCGGTCACAGAGATGATAACGGGCATAGACCTAATTGCCGAGCAGATTAAAGTCGCCCAGGGTGAGCGGCTGTCGTTCTCACAGTCTGACGTTCAGCTGCGAGGCCACTCTATAGAATGCCGAATTAACGCTGAAGACCCTGAGCACAACTTTAGGCCAAACCCCGGTAAAATCAGCGGCTACTTAGCTCCCGGGGGGCTCGGTGTTCGGGTGGATTCTCACGTCTATACAGACTACGAAATCCCGCCCTACTACGACTCTCTTATCGGCAAGATCATTGTGTGGGGCCCGGACAGAGCTACGGCGATTAGCCGCATGCGAAGAGCGCTTCGCGAGTGCGCTATCACCGGATTACCTACCACTATTGCTTTTCATCAGCGCGTGATGGAGCATCCGGATTTTGTGAAAGGAGAAGTGTATACGGACTTTGTACCGAACATGCTGGAGTCTGGCATACAGGACTAAGCTCAGAGCTGTCTAGGTGACGCGATCGCTATACGGCAATTTCGCTATACGGCAATTTCGCTATGCGGCAATTTCCTCTGCAATCACATCTTCTTCGCTAAAGCTCACGCGATAGATCTCAACAAGCGCAGCCCCTTCTACGGTAATCACCAAATCAACGAGGTGATTGAGCAGACGAGGTGACGACACCTGACCGGTCAAAATAACAACGCAGCCTCGCTGACGCACCTTGAGCTGACTGATATCTTCGCTAACAGACTGCTCAAAGCAGTAGGTCACGCGTTTAGCGAGCCCGTTGTGGTCATACTCGCCGAGCAAGCCGATGCGTTCAGGCGGACTAAACTTAAACCCTCGAATCGGAGAAAATGCTTGTGTCATCTCACCAAACGGCTTATGCACCGCTGGAATTAACACAACCGAAGATTCACCCAGTACACCCATGAGATTACACCCTACATCCAAACATTCTTTTTGAGCAGCACAGCATAATTGTTAGCGTTATCTTGCTTTGGCAGAGCCCATCCAAAGCGCTTAATCTATTATCTTGATGGCGCGAAATGGCAGGACCCAGAGTAGACAGTCCTCAAGCCGTCTGTTTGCTATCGCCTATTTACCAGACACCTGTACGTTAGTCGCAACTTGGCAGTCACCCTTATCTCAGCAGACCGTTTCAGCAGATTTTTTGGAGAACTTCTATGCTCTTTTAGTTCTCTATTCTTGTACGCCATTCAAAACACGTAAGTCTTTCATTACTCTTTACAAACGGTCTAAGCATTAAAACGTGCGACCTTATGCCTCGCTTCTTTATAGTTAACAAAGATTGTATAAACAATACAGGGATATTTACGTACTTTCAGATACATTGGGCACTTTTCTTCTACGTATATCCGTAAATTCTCCTGTGATTTTTGCGTTTTCTAGAATGCGTATGACACTTTTTGTAAAACTAGCGTGAAGCGCTGCGGCTCAAGCTGCCTGAGGCAACTGTGAAACTTTCGTAGGCGCGCTTGACATCATCACAAAACCTATTGGATTTTCCTGGCCTACTGCTGCAAACCTACTGCTGCAACAGGACCACCGCATGCGCAGCGATCCCTTCTTCTTTGCCTATGGGGCCTAGCTTTTCGTGCGTGGTTGCTTTGATGCCGATTTGACCGGGTGCTAGTTTGAGAGTTGTGGCCAGGCGATCACGCATTGCTTGAATATGAGGCTTCAGCTTCGGCTGCTCGGCAATCACCACACTATCAATATTGCCAATATGCCAGCCGTGATCGCCAATTAGCCGATTCACCTGTGCTAGCAACACCTGACTATCTGCCCCAGCCCACTGCGGATCGTTCGGCGGAAAGTACAGGCCGATATCGCCCAGGCTAAGCGCACCTAGCATCGCGTCCATAATGGCGTGCGTTAGCGCATCCGCATCGCTATGGCCCAGCAGCCCTTGCGTATGGGGAATGTCAATGCCGCCGAGAATCAGCTTTCGCCCAGACTGTAGCCGATGAATGTCGTATCCATTGCCAATGCGAATATTCATAAAACCGTTTTGCGCTCGTGATCTGTTCCTATGTCACTCTACCGAGGAACTTTACAAAAATAGGCGCGGTTACCAATTGGGAAACGACGGATTTTGAAAAGATCAAGTAGACACCTCTTCCACAGCGGATGTCTATTTCTGGTGGTCGTCTTCCCACCGGGCGAATAAATCTGGCCGCCGTGATCGCGTTCGCTCGATCTGCTGCTGACGTCGCCATTGAGCGATCGCACCGTGGTTCCCAGACATCAGCACCTCTGGTACATCCCACTCGCGAAACTGCGCGGGCCGCGTGTACTGTGGATAGTCCAGTAGCGGCGTCTCAAAGCTTTCGTACTTCAGCGAATCGGGTTTGCCTACCGTTCCAGGCCGCAGGCGAATCACCCCATTGAGCAACGCCAGCGCTGGAATTTCGCCGCAGGTCAGCACAAAATCACCCAAAGAAACTTCCCGAGTCACCAGGTTTAGCACCCGCTCGTCAACCCCTTCGTAATGCCCACAGATCAGCACCAGCTGGTCGCATTCACTCGACAGCGATTTGAACAGACTTTGATCCATCGTCTGCCCCTGCGGCGTCATCAAAATCACCTCTCGCCGAGGCAGCTGCGGCAGCGACTCAATCGCTGCAAAAATAGGCTCCGGCTTCATCACCATCCCCACCCCACCCCCATAGGGAATGTCATCCACCTTGTGATGCTTATCCGTTGTAAAGTCACGCGGATTCGTAACATGCACCGAGGCAATCTCACGCTCCAGCGCCTTCCCAATCAGCCCAGAGCCGAGCGGCGACGTAAAAAAGTCAGGAAAAAGGCTAACGATATCAAAGCGAAGCGGAGAAGGAAGCATGTAAAGAGTTCAAAGCACAAGGCCCATCTTACCGCCTATTCCCCATTCCCCATCCGCCATCCGCCATCCCCCAAGCCTTTATCCGTCCAACTGCGAAGCCAGCCACAGCAACCGATTCACCAACTCTGCCTGCATCTGCTTACGGTCCATCGCTCGCGCTAGCGTCAGCGCCCGGCTAAAAGCATCCTGCGCAGCTAGCCAATCACCTTGATCCTGGTGAATCTCGCCAATGGTTTGAAGCGTCAGCAGACGCTGCCAGTCGTCGCCCGTGCTGAGAGTGAGCGCAATGCGGTCATTGAGATAGTTGGAGAGTTCTCTGGGCTCGCTGCGATCGCGGTAGATTGCAATTAGTCCATCAAGCGCGCGCAGCTGCAAGTATGGGGCATTGATATCTCTAGCCACAGAAAGCGCTACCCGATACGCCCCAATCGCCTCACGCACCTGCCCGCCAGCCAAATACACATCGCCCAAATTGCTGTCGGTATTGGACTGTCCCGCATAGTCACGAGCGCGGACCCGGTAGTCTACAGCCACTTCGTAATATTTGCGGGCGTCGTTCAGCTGACCTTGAGCAGCGGCAATCAGGCCCAGGTTGCTCAGCGATAGGCCAATGCCGCTATCGCTTTCGACGTCTTGAGATACGGTCAGCCCTTCTAGAAAAGCAGCATGGGCCGTCGTCAAGTCGCCTGCCTGTAAATGAATGGTGCCCAGGTTGTTGAGCGCTCGAATTTGGTCGCTAAAGTTTTGATTGCTGCGAGCGATCGCCAGCTGCTGCCGTACCAGACGCTCTGCTGCGTCATACTGACCTAGCGTGCTGTGTATCTTTACCAGCTGCTCGTAGGCTTCTCCCATACCCGCAAAATCGCCCAGGTAATGGTAGGCGTTTGCCGCTGCTTGCAGCGCGGTGATGGCCGCCGTATGGTCACCGAGCAGCAGATGCTCCTGACCCATCAGCAAAAACTCATCGGCCACATCTCGCTGCTGCCGAAGAGAGTCTTGAGGCGGAGTGTGCAGCTGCTCTGTAAGGGTGAGAGCCGCCTGCGCAGGGGCTCCTACCGTGCCTAGAAATAGTACCGCCGCCGCCAAAGAGCTGAAGCGCAGCGCCTCCAACGTGAGGCGCTGACCCGTATGCCAAAAACCCATAAATGCTTCCTCGCGACCTTATGGTGCGTACCGTTAGGTTGGTGTAACCACCGTCGCCCCGTCATCAGGAACAGCCAAAACGATTACGCTCCTAAAGTACCCAAGTTGATTTGACCGCTTAAAGCACCGCTTAAATCTGACTGACTAGAGCTAATTGAATCTGCTAGAACCGACTAAGTCTGTAGGTCCACCTCATCAAACTCGATAGTCATCACGCCTGCTTCGACAGGTGATGGCACAACCACCAGCGGGTACGGAAGATAAATCGTGCGGATGTCTTCAGGAATTGCTCGCTCTAGCGCCCGATAGGCCGTCTGTAGCTCAGCTTGCACATCTTGAGGCGACAGCCGCTCCCCTTCTGCCTGAAGGTAGGCGGAAATGCGCGTATCGCTCCACTCAAACGTTTGAGCCATCAGCACCATCAGCCGATGTATTGGCGAAAGCCCTTCTAGTGCCCGTTCGGTATAGCACCATAGCGGCGGCGGTGCATCTTGCAGCACATAGTGAATAGCCTCCACATCTGGCATTTTGACCTGGTTAATATGAGCAGCTGTGAGGTTGATCAGCCAGCCCTGTAGCGAAAACTCTGCTGCCGACTGACCTTCGTCCTCAGCAGAGGCTACAGAGGCACTGGGGTTTGCCTGAAAAGAACTCAGGTCAATGCCGCCCAGCTCATTGAGAATATGCCGCCAGGTAAGCGCAAACAGATAATCGGCCTGCACGGGTGACTTAGCCGAGTGGCGAATGAGCGAATATACGACCGGGCTGTATCGACAAAATAGCGCCGTAAAATACTTCCCCTCTGTGGGCGATCGCTGCAAACTATCCACCAGCGTATAGTCGCTCTGATGAATCAGCGGCTTGACCAGCTCGTGGTCACATTCAGGAAAGGTAGGAATTTGCACAGGATTCTAAAGACAAAGAGGGGAAGTCATTAACAATAGCGCCACGATATCTATATCAGCCCATCTGTACCAGCTCATCTATTAGTTTTTACTGAACCAATCAGTTTTTATTGAACCGATAGTTAACAGCTTTCCCAGAAAATCGCAGAAAGTCTTTGTGAAGTCAATACCTATCGCAAAACATAAAGCGCCGTTGATAGACTAAAACTAGAGTGAACATTGATGATCCGACTGAGCCATCCGATTTAACCCGTCCTTAAATGACAAGTTCCCTTCTCACTGAGGCTATCTCGCTCACTGGCGCTTTATTCGATAAGCTGCCTACGGCACGCGCCTTCAACGTTTCACTCGGCAGTATTTTTCAAGGGCTCCCGCTAGATACCCTAGTCTCTACGCAGGGGATTATGGTGATGCTGCTAGTAGCCTATGCAGGCGCAATGTGGGCGTTTTTAAGCAGCGCGCCCAAAGTGCATACCGTCATGGTCTCTGATCTAGAAATGGCCCGCCGGTTTTACGAAGGCGTCCTTAGCCTAACGGCGGCGGATGTGCCGTTGCACTACTACTACAACTATGAGCAAACGCTGGGTACTAGCGGTATGGACCCTATGTTTGGCACAGGATTGAGCGGTGGAATGGGTCATCCTGGCGGAGAGTACGCGAGTCCTGAAGGGCTGTGGTATCAGCTGAAGAAAAATACTCAGCTCCATGTCATTGGTGGCGCTAGCCTGGGCAATCGCAATCGGCAGCGGCATGTGTGCTTTGACCACGACTGCCTGGAGTATTTGTTTATGCAGGTGCAGACCCGGGGGATTCGTCATAAGCTGAGGCGCGATCGCCCGCTCAACTTCCTGGTTAAAGACTTGGAAGGCGAAGTCATTGAAATGGCAGAAGTCAATAACTAGCAGGCTGCTAATCTCACCCCGTCAGCCAAACCGCTAACTCACTGGCACAATAAGAAAACGACGTTAGCGGATAATTGCCATGCATGGTTTGTCTGGGTGGCTTGCCTCTCCACTCGCTGCCCTTCTCTCACCTCCTATCTTTGGTAAGTTTCAGTCTCCTGGCCCCGATATTGTCAACATCGGGCCTGTAACGCTGCGATGGTACGGGCTACTGATCGCCTCTGCGGTGCTCATTGGGGTTGCCCTATCGCAGTACTTAGCCAAAAAAAGAGGGGTTGAGCCTGAAAAAGTAGGGGACCTGGTCATTTGGCTCGTGCTTGCGGCCATTCCCTGCGCCCGGCTGTACTATGTCTTGTTTGAATGGCAGTCTTATGCCAGTAGACCGGAAGACATTATTGCTATCTGGAAAGGCGGAATCGCCATTCATGGCGCAGTTATCGGCGGCACTATAGCCACGTTAATTTTCGCCAAAATCAATAGGCTTTCCTTCTGGCAGCTGACTGACCTGGTTGCCCCTTCACTCATCTTGGGTCAGGCCATTGGCCGCTGGGGCAATTTCTTTAACTCTGAAGCCTTTGGCAGACCCACCGATCTACCCTGGAAGCTCTACATTCCGCTGACAAATCGTCCCACACCGCTACGCGAATTTGAGTACTTTCATCCCACCTTTCTGTACGAGTCATTATGGAACCTAGGTGTGTTCGCTCTACTAATTGGCCTATTTTTCTGGGGGCTACAGCGCCCTAATCGGCTAAGAGCTGGCACCTTGTTTTTTGTCTATATGATTGCCTACAGCACTGGTAGGCTCTGGATAGAGGGACTGCGTATCGACAGCCTGATGTTTGGCCCTATTAGGATGGCGCAGTTTATTAGTCTCGTTGGAATTGTCCTAGGCTGGACTGGGTTGATTTGGACGTATGGATTGGGTAAGCGGCTCCCTGATACCGTTAGCGTTGGGAAGAATGCGCCAGTTCCATAGCATGCTGAAGACTCTCGCTCTCAAACAAGAAAAAGCCCCAAGGGTCATAAGACCTTCGAGGCTTGGAATCAGGGTGCATCTACATACCAAGATGCAGGATTTTTTCAGCTTATCTCGGGTTTTGGGCTGACCTTTATTCACTCTTCAAACAACAGAGAGTAAGAGTAGTGAGTTCATGAATATTAGGTCTATACGTCAACTTTATTGATATATCTCATCGCCCGCCCGCTACCCCTTAGTATTCTTTTAGACCTGACGCTATGGATGTTTCCATGAATTCTCAGAAATTTTCAGCTGACATATCGCCTGCGGTTTATATCGTAGGTGCAGGGCCTGGAGATCCCGAGTTACTAACAGTGAAGGCGCTAAAACTCATTGAAAACGCCGATGTTTTAGTCTATGCCAATTCGCTGGTACCCCAACAGATACTCTCAGCCATCCGGCCTGGCGCAGAAAAGATTGCGACCGCAAACATGACGCTAGAAAACATTGTTCCGCTGATGGTTGACCGGGTACGCAAAGGTAAGTCGGTCGTGAGGCTACACTCTGGAGACCCTAGCCTCTATAGCGCGATTCATGAGCAAATGCTGCGGCTCAGTGAGGCAGATGTTCCCTTTGAGGTGATTCCAGGCATTAGTGCGTTTCAAGCGGCAGCGGCGAAGCTTCAGGTGGAGCTTACTATTCCAGCGCAGGTACAAAGCATCATCCTGACCCGGATTAGTGGGCGCACTCAGGTGCCCGCTACTGAAGAACTCGTTGGACTAGCTGCGCACCAGGCCAGCCTTTGTCTGTATTTGAGTGCGCGCCATGTGGCAGAGGCTCAAGCTCAGCTGTTGGAGCACTACCCTGCCGATACGTCGGTTGCGATTTGCTTTAGAGTCGGCTGGCCCGATGAGCAAATTCAGGTAGTCCCGCTCTCGCGGCTAGCGGCAGCAAGTGAGGCTGAAAATCTAGTGCGCACAACCCTCTATATTATCTCGCCTGCTCTTGCCAGGCGAGCCGCCATTGATGAGGATGTGCCAGCGACGCAAAACAAAGAAGAAACTGTCAGGTCACAGCTCTACAATCCTACCCATACACATCTGTTTAGACCGAAGGAAATGGCGAGCCAGCCTGTTGCCGCGTCCGCTACTTTGCCGAGAACGCAGACTAATCAAGAACAGGAGAACGCTAAGAAATGAGCTATTTAGTTGCGGTGCTAAGCGATCGCATTCAGGCAGAAGAGGTATACACCGCATTAGAAAAAGCCAATATCACCATGGATAAAGTAGATATCCTCGGGCCCGGATTCAAATCGGCCGACGAGTACGGCCTGGTAGACCCTGGCGAAGAAGCCTGGAAGCAAACTAAGCGGATGGCAACCTGGGTTGTTCCTTTTGGCTTTGTGGGCGGATTTACCTTTAACCTCATTACCGGGCTCAATACCTTTCCCTGGGCCGGAACCGTTGGCAACGAGATCATTGGCGGCGTTTTAGGCGCGCTTGGCGGCGCGATGGGCAGCTTTTTCATCGGTGGCGGCCCGGGCGCAAGCACTGGCGACGCGATGTCTTATCGCAGGCGGCTCAAAGAGGGGAAGTACCTCATCGTCGTTAAAGGCTCAGATGGACTGATCACCGAATCTAGCCGCATTATTCGTCCTTTCCGCCCTGACAACATGCAGGGCTACACAGAGCCGAACCTTTGAGCTTATGATGGATCTGCGAACTCGTAACGACTATGAGTTTGACAGTAATCTTACAGGCTTCAACAGCCGTAATCCCTGTAAAATCATCGCAGCAAGCTGCCTTCTTCGGAGCCCAGCATACCGCGCCATCTACTTATTACATTTTCACCTGTAACCTATGAGTGTTGTATCTTCTTCCACTGAGGCAATCGCTAAAACCGGCCAAAATCCTCTGCTGATTGGTAAAGGTTTACCGCCTTTTAGCGATATCAAACCTGACCATGTTGTCCCTGGCATTGAGCAGCTGCTACAAACGCTAGGTGACGATCTCAGCGCGCTAGAAAAACACATCAGCTCGAACCTGCCTTCGAACGCGGCAGGTGGTCTCACGTGGTCAGCGCTCATCGATCCGCTCACTTCGATTACAGAACGGCTGAACTGGAGTTGGGGTATCGTTAGCCATCTAATGGGTGTGAAGAACAGCCCGGAGCTACGCACGGCCTACGAAAGTGTGCAGCCTGCGCTTGTAGCGTTTTCTAATCGGATCGGCCAGAGTCAGGTAATTTATACGGCGCTAGGGCAGATCAAGGCGAGCGAAGGCTGGCAGCAGCTTGAACCGGCGCAAAAGCGAATTATAGAAGCAGCTTTGCGAGATGCTGAGCTTTCTGGGGTGGGCCTTTCTGGAGAGCAGAAAGAAACCTTCAACGACATTCAGCGATCGCTCGCGGAACTTTCTACCCAGTTCTCCAACCACGTCTTAGACGCTACAAAAGCCTTTAGCCTCACGCTAACCGATTCAGAAAACATTGCCGGGCTTCCGCCAAGCCTGCTGAGCCTGGCTGCGCAAGCTGCTCGCGACGATGCCGAGCAGAATTCCGACAATTCCAACTCCCAGATAGGCGCTGAGGCAACTGCCGAAGTCGGTCCCTGGCGCCTCACGCTAGATATGCCTAGCTACATTCCTTTCTTGCGTCACAGTCAGCGCCGCGACCTGCGAGAAAAGCTTTACCGCGCGTTTATCACCCGCGCTTCTTCGGGCGAGCTAGACAACGCGCCGCTGATTGAGAAGATTTTGTCGCGGCGATCGCAAATGGCCCATCTTCTCGGCTTTAAGAACTACGCAGAGCTGAGCCTTGCGAGAAAAATGGCTCCTTCCGTAGCCGCTGTTGAAAAGCTCATGGAAGAGCTGAGGAGCGCAAGCTACGATGCCGCCAAGTGTGAGCTTGAGGAAATCAAGGAGTTCGCAAGCAAACATTCGCCCGAATCCGAAGCTGTAGACATTAAACAGTGGGACGTTCCCTTCTGGACAGAACGGATGCGGGAGCAGCAGTTTAGCTTGAATGACGAAGCGCTCAGGCCCTACTTTCCGCTGCCTAGCGTACTCGATGGCTTATTTGGCCTGGCAGAACGGCTGTTTGGTATTACCATTTCAGCCGCAGACAAGCAGGCACCGGTATGGCATTCAGACGTGCGCTACTTCCAGGTAAGCGATACGAAGACGCAAGCGGTGATTGCACACTTTTATCTGGACCCGTACAGTCGCCCTGCTGAAAAACGCGGCGGCGCCTGGATGGACGAATGCGTCGTGCGTGCCAAAATTCAAGCGTCAGAAAGTGAGGCGACCAAAATTCGTCTGCCGGTGGCCTATCTTGTGTGCAACCAGTCTCCACCGATTGACGGAAAGCCCAGCTTAATGACGTTTCGAGAAGTGGAAACGCTATTCCATGAGTTTGGCCACGGACTACAGCATATGCTCACAGCGGTAGACTATCCTGGCGCGGCTGGTATAAACAATGTGGAGTGGGACGCAGTAGAGCTGCCTAGCCAGTTTATGGAGAACTGGTGCTATGACCGTGACACGCTCTTTGGTATGGCCCAGCATTATGAGACGGGTGAGCCTCTACCCGAAGCCGACTACCAAAAGCTGTTGGCAGCACGCCACTTTATGACGGGCAACGCCATTTTGCGGCAGGTGAACTTTGGCTGGACGGACATGGCGCTGCATGCGGACTATCAGCCGGGTGGCGAAGAGACAGCATGGGTAGTGCGCGATCGCATTGCAAAGAAAGCTGCCGTCATGCCACCTATTCCTGAAGACGCCTTCCTGTGCAGCTTTGGCCACATTTTTTCGGGCGGGTATGCAGCTGGCTACTACAGCTATTTTTGGGCCGAGGTACTCAGTGCCGATGCTTTCTCTGCCTTTGAAGAAGCGGGCCTCGAAGACAAAGCTAAAGTCAGTGAGATTGGTCGACTATTTCGTGACACCGTACTTGCATTGGGCGGCAGCCATCATCCGATGGAAGTATTCAAGGCATTTAGAGGTCGCGAACCCAGTACACAAGCGCTCCTACGTCACAGAGGACTCACCAACAATACAGTGGCCTAGCTATCGCCACCAGTACAACAGGTTCAAGTCAGCGGTCAGTCAGTAAAATGCGATGTTCACGTGTGAATGAACACCGCATTTTTTTTGTTTTTACCTACAAAGCTTTGGCTCATAAATCCATTAAATCAAGTAGGCAGAACAAGCTATAACGGTGAGAAAGCTAAAACTAGCATCCTTTTTTACACGCTAAAGAGCTAACTGCTGAATTTTCTTATAACAGATGAGTAAGACCACATACTCGGGGCTTATAAACATCATCCTTCTAGCTGTTTTTTCGATGGAATCTCGGTTATTTCTAGGCAGTAAGCTAACGATTTAAGCGTCGATAATCGTGTTTACACGGAATCGTACATTGACGTTGATTGATAGATTTGAGGTTGAGAGAATTACTCAACACCTTAAGCCTCCGCATCATCACAGATGGCAATCACCCCATCGTTCGGCCATGACGTACCCAATTTCGCCTAAATCAGTAAAGACCGCTATCATTTGGCACTGTGACAACGCCAAAAGTTGTGATGGAGACACTAATACCGTTCAGCGACAGATTCAGCCAGTTATAGAGACGCTACACAGTAAAGGCTATAGAACAGCTGCTTTTGAGCACGACTATCAGATCTTAGAAAAGGTCACGACGCAGCAGCCTGATATTTTAATTGTTCATTTGCAGACCGCTCAAAATAATAGCTACGCGCTTTGCCAAACACTCAGAGCGCAAAGCGCCACTCAGCACCTGCCGATTATTTTTATCGGGACGAGAGCAGACGAAGCTGGGCGAGTTGAGGTTTTACGCTGTGGTGGAAATGCCTACCTTCAAATGCCTATCTCAGTTGAAGAGTGCTGGCTTAGCTTACGACAGCATTTAGAAACGGCTCGGCTGGTTCGCCGTCTTCAGGCAGACAGGATAAGTCTGAGTCAAAAGGTGGGCGAATACAGCCAGATATTAGGTCAGCAGGAGCGGCTAAAGCTGTCTTTGATACAGGAAAATGAAGTCTTGCAGAAGCTGGCCTTTGTCGATGGACTAACGCAAGTTGCCAATCGAAGCGGATTTAGTCGCAACATGACTCAGCGCTGGCAAGAAGCTTACAAAAACCAACAGCCGCTCTCGCTACTGCTATGCGATATCGATTATTTTAAGTACTACAACGATACCTACGGTCATGTTGAAGGGGACCGGTGTCTGCGTATGGTAGCAGATGCGTTGGTGCGTGGGACACGCGAGAATACAAGCCAGGTCGCACGTTACGGCGGTGAAGAATTCGCCATTGTGCTGCCAAATACATCGTCTAGAGCCGCTCAACAGATAGCGCAATCTGTACAGGCCGAGATTGAGCTAGCGCGGATCCCTCATAGCTCTTCGTTGGTTAAAGATAGTGTCAGCGTGAGTATTGGCGTCTTTACGCTGGTGCCAGATAGCCTGCAGCAGTCTTATGAGGATCTCATTCACGGTGCAGACGAGGCTTTGTATGCTGCAAAGCTACGGGGACGCGATCGCGCCATCGCCAAACCGCCAGTGTCCCACTTTTGTATGGAAGCAGCAACGCTCACGGGGTTAGCCAAAGAAGCTAATCGAGGGGGCGCTGAGGCGTCCAAAGCGTTTTCAAATATCTCTACCTTGTTAGTCACTGCCACCGATTCCTCCCATCAACCGCGATAGAATTGCTGCGAGCGATACAAAAGACGCCTCATCAGCCTCATTATTAGACTAGAGGCGTCACTCGGGAGGAAGCTGATTTTGACCAATGGTGAATCAATAGCGAACAAATCTCAAACGGTCTCTCGTCACGAGCTGAGAGAACTTGTGCGATCGCAGCTTCAAGCCCTGCTAGAGCAAGACAACTTCCGTGGGGCCAAAGCGCTGCTAGTGCCGGTTCAGCCTGCTGATATCGCCGAAGCCATCGAGGGGCTGCCTGAGACGATGCAGGCGATCGCCTTTCGTCTGCTCTCCAAAAACGAAGCCATCGAAGTCTACGAAAACCTGGACTCTCACGTGCAGCAGGCGCTCATCGAAGAATTCAAGCGACAGGACCTGATCGACATTGTCGACAAAATGTCGCCCGACGACCGAGCCCGACTATTTGACGAACTGCCTGCCAAAATTGTTCGCCGACTGCTAGAGCAGCTAAGCCTACAAGAGCGCAAAGCCACAGCCCTGCTGCTGGGCTACGAAGCGCAGACGGCTGGCCGCATCATGACTCCGGAATATGTCGCGCTCAAAGAGAACTGGACCGTAGAAAGAGCGCTCAACCACATTCGTACCCAGGCCGATCTGAGTGAGACGGTGTACTACCTGTTTGTCACCAACTATGCCCGGCAGCTCACTGGCATCTTGTCTTTGCGGCAGCTGGTAGTGGGCCAGACCGAGCAAAGTATCGGTGAAATCATGACCCGTGAAGTGGTCTCAGCGCAGACTAGCGACGACCAGGAAGAAGTCGCCCGGATGATTCAGCGCTACGACTTTCTTGCCGTGCCGGTAGTCGATACCGAAAATCGACTGGTCGGCATCATTACCGTCGACGATGTCATCGACATCTTGGAAGAAGAGGCCACAGAAGATATCTATACCCTGGGCGGCGTGCAGTCCGGTGGAGACAACTACTTCCAGAGCAATTTGCTAGATGTTGCTCGCAAGCGAGTTGTGTGGCTATCGGTGCTGCTGGTGACCAATACGGTCACCGCCGCTATCCTCACCGGCCAAAAAGACATCCTTAACCGGGTTGTCGCGCTGACAGCTTTCATCCCGCTGCTTATTGGCAGCGGTGGCAACGTAGGCGCGCAGTCTTCTACGGTGGTCATTCGCGGGCTCAACACCGATGAGCTCAAAATGAAAGACGCCTTCAAAGTCATCCGCCGAGAAGCCACCGCAGGCGCGTTCCTGGGGCTGATGCTGGGTATTGTCGTTACCGCCTGGGCCTACTTTCTGCTCTCACAGAGCGGCGAGCCGAACAGTCTGCCGGTAGCGCTTACCGTCGGCATTTCGCTGGTTGGTATTTCTATCTTGGCCTCTAGTGCAGGCGCCGGGCTGCCTTTCCTATTCCAATCCCTCGGGCTCGACCCGGCCCTGATGTCGGCTCCTTTCATTACTACCATCGTCGACGTTCTTGGCGTATTGATATATCTCAACCTGGCCAGATACGTCCTCAAGCTGTAGGCAGCTAGCCCAAATAGCAAGCATGGGATCGCCTAAAACACATCTACCCATTAACTAGATTTGATATAGTTTTGGTGGGGGGATACCCACCTCTTCGGATTCTCCTTAAAGTGCAAAGCATTGTCTAGAATGAACGCAATTGACCAGTGGGTGCACTGGCAAATAGGGAGCCCGTGCTGCAAAAATTCAAGCAAGACATTAAAAATGATCTCATTGCTGGCTTAGTCGTCGTCATTCCGTTGGCAACCACCATTTGGCTCAGCATCAACGTAGCCACCTGGGTGATTCGATTTCTCACTCGTTTTCCGAAGCAGCTCAACCCCTTCACAGGGCTCAATCCCTTCTTGATCGACCTGATCAATTTAGGTATCGGATTTGCCGTTCCGCTGCTGGCGCTGCTGCTCATTGGCCTGATGGCTCGAAACTTCGCGGGCCGTTGGCTGTTGGATTTTGGCGATCGCATTGCCCAATCGATCCCCCTAGCAGGCTCAGTCTACAAAACCATCCAGCAGCTGTTGCAAACCGTCTTTCAGGACTCAAAAAGTCGTTTTCGCCGTGTAGTTCTCATTGAGTATCCGCGTCGTGGGCTGTGGGCGATCGCCTTTGTCACCGGGGCCGCTGTTACCGGTAGCGTCACCGGGCCCCCCACCAAAATGCTCAGCGTCTTCATTCCTACCACCCCAAACCCCACCAGCGGCTGGTATTCCGTCGTCTCCGAAGACGACATTCTCAACCTCTCCATCTCCGTAGAAGACGCCTTCAAAGTCCTCCTCTCTGGCGGCATCGTCGGCCCCAACCTAGCCGCCGAAATTCCATCTCACCGCATAAACAGCGATCGCCTCGAAAACGCCAGACCTTCTACACTGCCACTAGAAACCGTCATGAACCAACCTCAGCCATTGACGTCGCCGGTTGAGGATATCAGCTAGGTTACAATAACCAAGCCCCGCTCGATGGTTTCACATGAAGGCGCGCTCTATTGCTCGTGAATTAGCCCTTTTGGGTATCAGTCAGCTCAGCGACACGCTTCCTGGCAGCGCGGCTGCTCGGCGAAGTAGCAGAATGGGCCCGGGCAGACCCACCGCTACGCTTACACAGAAAATTACTGAAGAACCGACCACAGAACAGCTAGATGCGCTGCTGCTGAAGGCACTGACAGCGCTCAGCGCCGATGCGCAAGAAGCTATAGAAACCGCTGAAGGTGAGTTGCAGCGTGGGGAGCGACTGGTTTTAGAAAGTGAGACGCGGACGATTGAGAAAGGGGAGGTACGCGATCGCATTCAGCCCGCAATCCCTCTCGTAGAAGCTGCCATCAACCGGGTAGGCGAAGCTTTGGAGCTGCTGATGTTTGCGCAGCAAGAAAATAGGAAGGGCATGGCATCGGCGAAAGATGCGCTCAGAGAGGCTGCCAAAAGTGTGGAAGTGGCCGACCAGCTGATGGCGGACCATGAGAATAAGATTATGGATATTGAAAGGGTGCGATCGCAAATCCAGTTCGCCACTGGCACGATTAAAACAGCGCTCATCGGCGTAAAAAAAGCCCTCGTTCCTGAATATCTCTCACAGCTCATCAGCCACGAAGACGTGCGCAGCTACGCCTGCGACCTCATGTACAGCTGGATTCGCAACTGGCGAAGCATCGACATCCAGCTCGACGACGCCATGGAAAAATGGAATATTCGCCGCCTTGCCAGAGTAGACCGAGACATTCTACGGCTTGCCATGATAGAGATCGTTCACTTGGACGTGCCCAAGAAAGTCGCCATTGACGAAGCCGTAGAAATGGCCAAGCGCTACAGCGACGAAGACGGCTATCGCTTCATTAATGGGGTACTTCGCCGCACGACTGATAAGCTAGAAAAGGCAGAATAGGCGGTTCAAGAGTTACGAGTACAAACATTCTGAAAGTCCAAGTAGTGAGTTTAGGGTAATGGCAGCTTTCAACTGGTTCGAGCGCAGCTACGAAGCGCCAAAAGAAGACGCGAAAGAGAGCGATGAAACCGCAGAAAGCAAAGGCACAGCGGGTGAAGAGTCTACCCCTGCCAGCTCTGAAGACTATCTAAACTGGGCAAAAGCCGCCTACCAAAATATTCAGACCCGTCAGTCTGAAGCAGCAGCAGAGGATAGCTCTGAAGCAGAGGATAGCGAAGCGGTTCCCAGTACTGAGACTGAAGCTGACACAACCGGTATAGTAGCTACCGATTCAAAGGTATCAACGGACGCTGAGGATGCTGAATCTCCTGACCTAGAGACCGCAGAAGCAGGTAATTCAGAAGCATCAAAC
The DNA here is from genome assembly GCA_963836895.1 of uncultured cyanobacterium. Lineage (GTDB taxonomy): Bacteria > Cyanobacteriota > Cyanobacteriia > Phormidesmidales > Phormidesmidaceae > Phormidesmis. The sequence goes on from CAWILA010000006.1 coordinate 40,692, forward strand.
GAAAGCCCAGCTAGCGCTTTTTGGGCAAAAGCCGAGCAGGCAAAAGCCGAAAGAGAAGAGCGCCTGAAGCGACTAGAAGAAGAAGCCATTCTAGAGCCTGAGCCCGAACCTGAACCCACTCAAGCAGACCCTAAATTCGTCCCCCTAGATATTGACCTCGACGAAGCTTTCCTGTGGTCAGCCGAAGTCCTCGCCTCACAGGGCCGTCGCCCAGACGAAATCTCGCTCGAAGAAATCACCTGGCTCAACAAGCTACGCCAGGGCCTTGACAAAACCCGACGTGGCCTTGTCAACCAGCTTAAGTCAATCGTTGGCCAAGGGCCCCTGAATGACGAAGCCGTAGAAGAGATCGAATCTCTCCTTCTCCAGGCAGACGTAGGCGTCGCTGCTACCGACAAAATCATCTCCGCCCTGCAAGGCAAACTGCGCGAAGAAACGCTACCGCCTGAGCAAGCCATCAGCTACCTAAAAAAGCTGCTGCGCGACATGCTAGAAGCGCCGCTAGAAGGGGGCCATAATCTGACGTTCACGCCAGAGAAAGGCACGCTCAGCATCTGGCTGATGACGGGAGTCAACGGCGCGGGTAAAACCACCACCATTGGTAAACTTGCTCACATCGCTACCAAATCCGACTTCAAATGCCTAATTGGTGCTGCCGATACCTTCCGCGCTGCTGCCGTAGAGCAGGTGAAAGTGTGGGGGGCGCGCAGCGGCGTAGAGGTGATTGCCAACCCAGGTCAAAATACCGATCCTGCTTCGGTCGTCTTTGATGCTATCAGCGCTGCCAACTCTCGCGACATAGAGCTACTGCTAATCGACACCGCTGGCCGCCTGCAAAACAAAAAGAACCTAATGGACGAACTCTCCAAAGTTCGTAAAATTATCGACAAAAAAGCGCCCGACGCCAACGTAGAATCGCTGCTTGTTCTCGACGCCACCCTTGGCCAAAACGGCCTTCGTCAGGCTCAGGTTTTTGCAGAAGCAGCTCAGCTCAGCGGTGTCGTCCTCACCAAGCTAGACGGCACGGCTCGAGGTGGCGTCGCCCTTGCTGTCGTCGAGCAGCTAGGCCTCCCCATCCGCTTTATCGGCGCAGGCGAAGGCATCGAAGATTTGCGACCCTTCTCCAGCTACGAATTCATCGAAGCCCTGCTCAGCGGTTGAGCATAGCAGCCTACAGCCAACTTAAAATAAAAGGCATTCTGCCAATGAGAGAGCCCTGCTGGATGCCAGAGATGAAACTAGATGTTGGACGTTGGAACGGAGAGTTTGGCGGTCTGCCACAAGAGATGCCGATTCATTCCATTATGGAAGTGGAACGAAGCCAGTTTGCGTGAGCAGCTCTTGGCCTTCACGTGTTTTTAGGAGGTTGACGTAGGCGGTGCCTGCTTGTTCAGAGGTTGACTCGTCTTTACGCATGGCGATATAGAGCGGACGTAGGAGCGGATAGGTCTGAGATTGAAAGGCGTTTAGGTTGAGCTGGTTGCGGCGCAGGGGGCAATCGGCTGGATCGACGTAGGGCTGGCGGTAGGGTGGGATAAACTGCTGTACGGAGCTGCCCACGGGCAAAGGCGCGATAGTGCACTGCCCTACGACTTCGGGTGCTGAAGCGAAATAGATAGCGCCGGGAGTGGTGCCGACATACCGTAGGGCTTCTGTAGTGGTGTCAAGCGTCGTAAGCGTAGGGGTGAAGGCTTCGCCTTTGAGAACGTCTTCTTGAAAGTACTGAACGGTGCCGCCGTCGGCGCTGCGCGAGGCTGGTTTGATAGCGAGATTTGGGCCGCCGACTTCGCTCCAGTTGGTAATGTTGCCAGTGTAGATGTCTTTGAGCTGGGCAAGGGTGATGCCGGGGAGGCTGATGTCAGGGTGGGTTGCGATCGCAACTGCCTCTAGCGCCACCGCAATTTCCTGTAGCTCTAGCCCAGCCTGCTGCGCCCTTCGCTTCTCAGCCGAATTCAAAGGCCGCGACGACTGCGCAAAATCTAGTTCACCTTCGGTCAATAGCTGAATGCCCGCGCTAGAGCTATCTGCGTCTTTGTATATCAGCTGAAAACTAGGTACCGCCGATTGAATCAACGGATCGACCGCACCGCGCAAAGGAGCCCACGTAGTGCTACCACCGTAGGAGAAAGTGCCCTGAGGGACATCGGGAACCTCAGAGAATGTCTCTAGCGACGCAGCGCCTGTAGGAGGCGTTGAGGGAATAGAAGAAGTTTCAGGCTCGGACGGCTGTGCTGCCGTTGTCGTACCGTTGCCATCGCTAACCTCATTGTCCCTGCTGCCACCGATAAAGCCGCTTTGATAGAGCCACCAGCCACCGCCGCCCACGAGTAACACGGTTACCATCAGCGCCACGACAAGCGCGGGCGTTTCGTTGTTTGACTTACCCATATTAAAAACTCACGATGACCCGTTAAGACAAAAGTATTCGACGGAAGTAACCGCCGTTAGAATACTTTGTTCCATTCATATACAGCGTAGTCAGTCCAGATTCCGTTTTTCCAATAGGGGTCACCTTCTACGAGCGCTTTAACGTCGGATTCACTGTCGGCCTCGTAGGTTGCAAACACCTTTGTATTGTCGGTAGTGGGACCGAGCGCAGTCAAAATTCCTTTTTCTTTTTGCGCTGTTAGCCCTGCTAGGTGAGCCTCACGGTAGGGCGATCGCTTCTCCAAAGCGTTCTCACAGTAGCTGCCCCACATCACAAACTTTGCCATAGCGCCTTCATTCCTGCTGTCATTGCTAGCCCCTATCAAATCACAAAAGCCCAGCTACTCGATCTCGAACTCTACGCCATAGGTTTGCAAAAGATCGCAAGTTGTATGGTCAACCACGTTGGTATCGCTTAGCTCCAAGTTGTAAAAGTTGACAGTATCCGCATCAAAGTACGGACCCGCGTGCCAGGTGCCGACGTCTAGTTTGATGAAGCAGTTACCTGGAATCTCAAAAACGGTAATGTCTTCCGGCCTTGGCTGCGACGCTGAGCTAGGTGGCGCAACGCCCATAAACCAGGCTTGGCCCTCTAGCGAACCCAGGCACTGAGTACAGCCACCGTGCCGAGTAATTGTATGAAAGCGTCTGCCTCTCTGGTGCAGCGACATGATGTAGAAGCGAGGAATCCCGCCATCTAGCCGTAGCTGCGCATCTTGAGGATTAAAAGCGATGTCGTCTGGCTGGGGCAAAATTAGCTGACCAAACGGACGGAAAGCCTCAGCAGTGATTGAAACTGCCGACATCGGCTGAATCTTCGTAAGGTTCTTTCCAGTCGGAAGCGCGGTAGATGCAGTCATAGGAATCTAATTTTAGAAAGGTTCAAGCTCGTAGGGCGTGGCGCGATGTAACCACAAGTTTACAAGCGTCATTCAGAATGCTGACAGCTGTATTATTTTAGTGACTTGGGCTAACAGGCCTACTTATTTTTCAACCACGCGATTGCACATGGATGACAAACTAATGCTGATGATTCCGGGACCTACACCGGTTCCTGAAAAGGTGCTGCTAGCGATGGCTAAGCACCCTATTGGCCATCGTAGCGGCGAATTTAGTCAGCTAATCGCGGAGACGAATGAAAATTTAAAGTGGCTGTTTCAGACGAAGAATAATGTGATGACGCTTACGGCTAGCGGGACAGGTACCGTGGAAGCCGCGATTGTTAATTTTCTGAGTGCGGGCGATCGCATCTTAGTCGGTAGCAACGGCAAGTTTGGCGAGCGTTGGGTCCAAATCGCCGAGGCTTACGGTCTAGACGTCGCCACCATCAAAGCCGAATGGGGCACTCCGCTCAATCCTGACGACTTCGCCAAAGCGCTACAGGCCGACAGCGAAAAGAAAATTAAAGCGGTGATGATCACCCACAGCGAAACCTCCACAGGTGTGCTAAACGATCTCGAAGCCATCAACAAGCTTGTGAAAGACCACGGCGAAGCGCTCATTATTGTAGATGCCGTTACTAGCCTAGGCTCTTACGACATTCCAGTAGATGAGTGGGGCATTGATGTCATCGCATCTGGCTCACAAAAAGGCTTCATGCTGCCGCCTGGTATGGGCTTTATCACGGCTAGCGACAAGGCCTGGGAAGCGTACAAAACCGCAACCCTGCCTAAGTTTTATCTAGATCTTGGCAAATACAACAAATCAATCGACAAAAGCAGCACCCCCTTCACGCCATCGATCAACCTCTACTTCGGCATGAAGGTCGCACTAGAGATGATGAAAGCAGAAGGGCTAGAAAGCATATTTGCTCGCCATACGCGCCACAAAGAAGCTGCGCGAGCCGCGATGAAAGCATTCGGCCTACCCCTCTTTGCACCAGATACACACGCTAGCCCAGCGGTCACTTCCGTCGTGCCAGAAGGCGTTGATGCTGAAAAGATTCGCTCTGTGATGAAAGGCAAGTTCGACATCGCATTGGCAGGCGGACAGGACCACATGAAGGGCAAGATGTTCCGGATGGGTCACCTAGGGTTTGTGAGCGATCGCGATGTCCTCTGCGCTATCAGTGCATTGGAAGCAACGCTATTGGAGCTAGGTCACGAACCCAAAGAAAGCGGCGTAGCTGCGGCTAGCAAACGACTACAGCAGGGCTAACAATTAGGAAACTAGGTTAAAAAGGGGTGGCTACTTTCAGCTACCTCTAGCTAACTTCGTCTGGGTCAATGCCAAGTTCTCTCAATCGTGCGGCTAGCTGCTGAGCTTTTTGCTGAGCGGCATCTCGTTCTTGCTAGGCGATATCTCGGTCCTGCTGAGCAAGCACCCATTATTCTTCTACTTCCCTACGGTTCAGCAAGCTTCGTCCTGTTTTTGGATCGTAATACTTAAGATCTTGAGGCGCAGGCGCAACTATAAAGTCTTGTCTTGGTTGAAGCTGCAAGTCTAAGCCCAGTACTTGACTAGGCAAAAACGGAATTTCTTCGCTCGTATGCTGTAGGGTTAGAGGCTGATATTGACCGTTGACCATCGGTCTCCGGGTATATAGCTATGTCATACGTCAACTCAGCAGCATTCATCAGCAAGCACTCTATGGCTTGGACCGTTCCATTTTAGCTTTACGCAGTAAGCCTTGAACTATCCAGTCATCAAACGTTGGCAGGCACGCATGGTTTACTAAAGCTGTCGGCAAAAAGGTGTGGGATATGGATGTCTCTGTCATTGGGGCAAGCGGTGACTGTGGGCGAGAGATTGTGGCGCAGCTGGTGGGGCTAGGCGCGCTTGCACCGACAGAACGGCTACAGCTGGTGGGCAGAGAAAACGGACGCAGCCGTCAAATTTTGTACGGTCTGTGCAGCGACCTTAGCGATGCCTATGCCGAGAAAGCGCCCATTTTCGATGTGGCGCTCAGCCCAGAAGAGATTGTAGCGGATGTAATTGTGATGACGGCTGGGGCTACGGTCGGCGGTGAGATTACGTCGCGATCGCAGCTGGCGAAGAACAATTTGCCGATTTTTGAGACGTATGCGAGGGCGATCGCAACTCATGGCTACGGTCACGAAGTCGTCATCATCATCACAAATCCGGTTGAACTCGCCGTCGAAGTCTTCAGCAGGCACCTAGGACGGCACCGAGTCATTGGCGTAGGTGCTTATTCCGACACCTTGCGCTTTCGCCGAGAGATTGCCGCCGACTTAGGCATTCGCCGTCAGCTAGTGCAGGGCTTTGTTGTAGGTGAGCATGGCGAAGGCATGGTGCCACTGTGGAGCAGCCTCAAAATTCACGGCATGACTTCTGAAGAACTTAGAGAAACGCGAAAACGACTGCGGCAGGGCCATCAGCTTCAAGACTTTCCGCAGCTGATTGAAAAGCATCAGCAGTCAATCCTACTGATGATTAAGAAGGGAGAAATTCCAGCTGCGTACCGCTATGTAGATAGCTTGACAGCTGACCTGCGCGTTCTGCTCAAACCTTTTGTTACTCACCTTTCTGGCGCAAAGACGACTGCCGCAACGGCTAATGTCACAGTGGACCTGGTACAAAATCTATTGCAGGGCCGTGAGATTGTTGTCTCTGGACAGGTGCAGCTAGCAGGCGAGTTTTATGATATTCGTACGCCGTTAGGGGTTCCTATTGTGGTGGGTCAGTCCGGCTGGAGCAGAGTTGTCTCGATTCAGCTGTGGGCAGAAGAAGCGGAGATGCTACAACAGGTTGCTGAAAAGCTCAACCGAAGGCTAAAGGCCGATTTGAATCCGCAATAGTCACTGATACAGTGTCAGAAAGTCAGGAGGCCTATGGCACAGCAGGAAAAGCGGCAGAGGTGGATGTTTGTGGTTCGCGCATTGAACCAGCCCGGTACGCTAACCGCAGCGGCAACCGTGTTTTCTAATCGTGGCGTTTCGCTAGAAGGTTTTTTGGGGAGTGGGATTGATGCTAGTACCGTGGAAAACGGTCGGCTGCTGTTTAGCTTTCGAGCAACGTCTCAGAAGCAGGCTTTGCTGAAGCGATCGCTAGAACGCCTACCCAACATTTCCAAAGTCAGCGCCTACGAATACGAGGACGATCGACTCAGAGCGATCGCGGTTACCAAACTCCTACCTGACACACCCCTTAGCGACAGCGACGAAACGCTTCATATTGAGACCATCACTCGTACCAATACTTCACTGATTCTGTTGCTCAGCGGCAAACCAGCAGCGGTGGAAAGGGCGATCGCTCACTTTCGTCAACAGCAACAGCTCAAAGACGTCGTGATGTCTGCAATTACCGTTTAAGTGATTTATCTCTCACGTAGGAAAAATCAACGTTCGGTCAGAGGCAAAAATGGATATGAGTAACGGCGTCGAATTTGCGCAGCTTTGGGCATCACCTGTCGCCGGAATTGAGCTGTTTGAAGCTCAGATCTTCAAACACGAGTTTGACAAACATTTCCATGATGTCTACACAATTGGTCTCAATCAAAAGGGACGGGGTCAGTGCCTCTACAAACAAACCATTCACTACCAGTGTCCAGGAAGCTTTAACTGCATCAACCCAGGAGAAGTGCACACGGGCGCAGTAGCCTCTGATAACGGCTGGGCATTTCGCAATCTATACATTAGCGCCGCTGCAATGAGACGCATCATGCAACAGCTAGGGCATGACGCCACCCCTCTTCCATGCTTCGCACATATTGAAGTAAATGCGCCACAGCTGCGATCGCTATTCCAAAAGATGTTTCAGGCGCTGAGTAACCCAGCGTCCCAGCTACAGCAGCAAACGCTTCTACTGAAATTTTTCTCTCATTTTTTTGACGGTCACACCTGTAGCGGCTCATCCAATATCCACCGCTCAGAACCTACAGCTATCAAACAGGTTCGCACTTATTTAGAGCAGCATTACGCCGACGACATCTCAATTGATACCTTAGCTAAGCTAGTCAATCTCAACCCCTACTATTTAATTCGCTGCTTTAAGCGAGAGATCGGCCTCCCTCCCCACAGCTACAAAAAACAGTGTCAGCTTCTTCAAGCCAAGCAAGCGCTTCACACAGCTACTCCCCTTGCAACTGTAGCTACAGACTGTGGATTCTACGACCAAAGTCATCTCAATAGAGGCTTCAAGCGTATGTTCGGCGTTGCGCCTGGACACTACCAAAAAGTCAATTTCATCCAATCTTCTATGCGTTCATGTCCGTAGGATGAAAGGCATTGAGCGAAAAAGACCCCTATGAGCCTTATCAAAGACTTCTCGATTTCTGCCGTTATCGCCGGATTCATCACCGTTTTAGTCGGTTTCACAGGGGCTGGCGTTATCGTATTTCAGGCCGCACAAGCCTTAAACGCATCGCCTGCTGAGATTGCCTCCTGGATGTGGGCGTTGGGACTGGGCATGGGGCTCACCAGCATTGTTCTATCCTGGCGCTACCGTCAGCCTGTGGTCACCGCCTGGTCCACACCTGGAGCGGCGTTGCTGATTACAGCGGCTGATGGCGTCTCTATGTCCGAAGCAATCGGGTCTTTTGTCTTTTGCGGGGTGCTGCTGACGATCTGCGGATTTAGCGGCTGGTTCGAGAAAATTATGGACCGCATTCCGCTGCCGTTGGCCTCAGCGATGCTAGCAGGCGTGCTGCTGAAGTTTGGGATGAATCTGTTTGTCGCTATGCAAACTCAGTTTGTGATGACAATAGCGATGTTTTTGCTGTACTTGGCAATGCGAAGGACACAGCCTCGCTATGCAGTCCTCTCAGCGCTTGTTCTCGGCATACTCATCGCAGGTGCTCAGGGACTGTTACAGCTAGAGGGCGTGCAGCTACAGGTGGCCAGTCCGGTTTGGATTACACCGCAGTTTTCAGTGTCTAGCCTAATTGGAATGGGATTTCCATTGTTTATCGTGACGATGGCTTCGCAAAACGTGCCCGGCGTGGCAACAATCCGCTCTTTCGGATACGATACGCCGATTTCTCCGCTGATTGGCTCGACAGGAGCGGCGACGGTTTTACTCGCACCGTTTGGCGCGTTTGCTCTAAACCTGGCGGCAATTACGGCGGCGATTTCGATGGGGAGAGAGGCGCATGAAGATCCAGACAGGCGATATGTAGCAGCGATCGCAACTGGATTTTTCTACCTCATTGTCGGACTCTTCGGCGCTACCGTAGCCGCTGTGTTTGCTGCGCTACCGGCGGAATTAGTAAGTGCGATCGCAGGCTTAGCCCTACTCGGCACTATCGGTAACAGCCTCTCTATCGCCCTCAGAACGGAGAAAGATCGAGAAGCCGCGCTTATTACCTTCTTGGTGACTGCTTCTGGTATTGCTCTATTTGGGATTAATTCTGCTTTTTGGGGTCTTATCGCGGGCGGGCTAGCAACCCTTTTACTGAGCAAAGGCGCTTTTACACGTAAGCAAGGAAATGAGCTTGAAAATTAGCGCTTCCTAAGCCATCTCCATCCAGTCAAATATTCTTTCTAGCTGCTGAAGCGTCAGCACACCCTGCTGCCACAGCACCATCGGCAATGGACCCGGATCTTTCTTACACTGCTGCAACGCTATTTTGATAGCAGGCTGGGGCACCGCAAGTTCGTCTTGAAGAAATTTAATTAATCTGGCGTATTCAGTCGGAATCATGAGCTGTATTTGGGGGTCGAATAATAGAGTATTAAATTAGTGGGCCTGAATAAAGAGAGGCTATCAAAGCTAAGCAACCTTAGAACAGACGCCAAAAACGCAATAGGACACTTATTAATCCCATTTTTTCCTGTCAGGAACAAAGACGAAGAAACGTTCTTTTCGTTTAGTTAAGTGATTCTACGGTACATCGGCAGGCTGCTTCTATACCATACGGATAGCTTAAACTTTCTTTAATGTTCCTTATGGCGCATCTTCTTCAACGATGACGCTATCGCCCGGCTGAAGGCCAATTTCAGCAGCGCGGCCACTACGCAGTTCCATGACCTGATCAACCAAATCTCCATTAGGGCCATAGGAAGGACAAGGTAGGCTAGCACAGGGGGGTGCTTCCGCTGTGATCGCAATCACCGCAGAATTCCGTATAAACACCATATCCAGAGGAACGGGAACATCCTTCATCCAAAAGCTTGTCCGCCGGGGCTGAGCAAACGGAAAGAGCATACCACGATTGTCGGGCAGTTCAGAGCGAAACATCAGACCTAAAGATTGTTCTGCGCTTGTGCGGGCCACTTCTAAGTCAATGAGATATTCTCCCGTGCTGGTGGTGACGCGAGCGATCGCACTTACCGGCAGCAACTGCCCAGGACCGTTCAACGTAATTTCTGGCGCGCTCGCCGTCGTTTCCAGTCCGGGGGGTGTCGCCGTAGGGTCTACATCTGGCATAGAGCAACCGGTCGTTACTAGGCCAAACGTAAGCAGTAGCGCAGATAGGCGCATCCAACAATATATAGAGTTCAACACAGTACTCTCCACACTCTAGTTAGTTTTATTCGGACTGTTCTTTAAGGCTCTGCCTTGGCACTCCTGGGTTTAGCACGCCAACATTAGCTTTCTCTGAGCACATAGCCCACACTGCGAACTGTCTGAATCAACCGCTTTTCATTTTCGCCGTCTATTTTCAGCCGCAGATAGCGAATATACACCTCTATTACATTCGACTCACCAATAAAGTCGTAGCCCCACACACTCTCCAAAATTTGCTTGCGAGTAAGCACCTCACGCGGATGCTCCATCAAATACTTCAGCAGCTCAAACTCTTTCATCGTCAGCTCAATCACGCGGTCGTTGCGGATAACATGACGCTGAGTCAGGTCTAGCACCATATCGGAAAAGCGCAGCTGATCGCCGCTTGCCACGCTGGGCTTGAGGTATGTATTAACCAGTCGAATGAAGTCTTCGCTGCGGTAGGGGGCCAAAAAGTAGTCATCGGCTCCAGCATCTAGGCAGGCGATGCGATCGCCCAGCTCATCGTGCGACATCATCAGCAAAATAGGCACCCGGTTTTGCTCTGAGCGCAGCTGACGGCACAGGTCGAGCCCAGACTCTTCTGCCAGTCGCCTGGCCACCACGATAAGCGCAGGCGCATTTTGCCTCGCCTTTACTAGGCCAAGGCGTAAGTTGGGCACTTCCACAGGTGCATAGCCAGCCTCGTGCAGGTCTACACCCATCGCATGAGAGAGACTTTCATCGCTTTCTACCACCAGTACAGAGGGTAGATTCTGATTAGACGGGTCTGAATTAGCTGAGGCAAATGCGCTCATATCAAGAAATCCGACAGTGTTCCGCTCAGGGTAGCTCTACGGAAGTCGGCTTGGCAATATGGGGTAGCCCCCACCCTAGCTTTTCGCGCAGCACCCGGAAAAACTCATTTGGCTGCAATCGAATAAATTTGGCTGGGTGAGGCGATCGCACCAGTACAACGTGGTCGGTCGGTACCACATAGCACCCCGCGTTCCCATCGACCACCATCACCAGCGGCTCAGCATTGGCCGATGTCACGACCACCGGCTCAGAATCTGGGAAAACCAGCGATCGCGAAGCTAAAGAATGCGGACAAATTGGAATGAGCTGCAATACCGACACACCCGGGACAATCACCGGTCCCCCAGCAGAAAGAGAATAGGCCGTAGAACCGGTAGGCGTAGAGATAATCAGTCCATCTGCGGCAATATCAACTGGCGCATGCCTACCCACCTGCACTTCAAAATGGCACATGCTGGTGAGCGGCTGCCGCTGAATCACCAGCTCATTCATACACAGCGCTTCCCAGCTGAGATAGTTGTCGTTGTAGAGCTTCACCATCACCATGGCTCGCTCTTCCACATGGCAGTTGCCTGCAATAACCTGGTCTACCGCATCATTGAGCTGATTGAGATAAATTTCGGTCAGGAACCCCATATGGCCTGTATTAACCGCCAGCAGAGGAATACCCATGGGCGCAACCTGACGAAAAGCCGCCAGCACTGTGCCATCGCCACCAAAGACCACCGCAAAATCCATATCCTGGTCAAAACCGGGTGGGACTAAGCTTGCAACGGGGGTGTGGCACATTGGCTTGCCAGGCTGGGAGTAGCCCAAGATGCCAGCAGCGCCCGTCGCTGTACATACCTTGTGGCCTAGCTCTCTCAGGCGAGTGCCAAGTTCATGTGCAGCCTTTGTGGCTACGGGCTTAATATCGTTGTAAATGATGCCAACCTTAGGCACGGTAGGTTCTTAAGAAGGTGAAGGGATTAGTTTCTAGGCTACCGTCTTTGGCGATACCTTGAATAGAGGCAATCGCAGATCGTTTTTTTCTTATTTTCTATTAAGGAGCGCTGAGTCTGAGTGAATTCTAGTCAAGATCTACCGGAAACAACAGCATACGTTCGCATTACGCATCAATCTTGGAAAAACGGCAAGATTGAAGGTGAAGTCATTGCTAATGAGTTCGAATGGCAGTTTCGCTGGCGCTTTCGTGTGGGACAGCTGATGGTAGAGCCTTCTTTGGGCCGAGCGCTCATTCAGGAGCCGCTCGGTCGCTTCCTGGAGCAGTTTGACTATCAGCTAGAGCCGGGTGGAGACTATTCGTTTACGATTCGAGCAGACCTGTGAAGAGCCTAGTCTTCACCCGACAATCGCTTCAAATACCGCTCTACTAGCAAGATCGCTACGATGTCATCAATTGGGCGTGGAATGCTGCGAAAGCTTTGGGGGATGAGCTTACCGACACCTTTTGGCGGATACATTTCCCAGTAGCGATCGCGTGCTTCTAACGAACTGTAGCGCTCGTCTACCAGCGTAATTCTCGGCGCGTTGGGTAAGGCCGATAGCTCCTGTTTCCAACGATTTGAGCCGGTTTGATCGCCCATAACGATTGATGAAATGGAGTAGCGATCGCGCAACTGCGCAATTGTGTCAGGGACAGCCTCTACCGCAATGACTTCGTGATAGTGCAGCACTCTATCTAGGCCGACAATCGCTAGACCACATTTGGAGCGCCCCGGATCAAATCCTAAAAGAGTAGGGCCAATGAGGGTTAATAGAGAAGAATTAGGCACAGCGCACGCAAGATTGTGATGGGAGGGTCAATAGGCTTTTCACGTGCAATCCAAACAACAGCGGCATTCTTGCCTTTACATTCAGTATTATCCCTTATAGAAAGAGAGAACAATATTTGAGACTTTATTGATGAAAGGGGTGATCTTTGCCCCATTCTTTGTTAAGAATACGACTTAACTAACCGCACCTCCCTATATTTGGGGGTGCTACTATAAAAAACAGTACATCCGTACGCACTCATGTAGTGCGCCGCCGTGAGTGCACGTAAAAAGAGTCGAACTTTCAAATTTCAAATCGTTCGGGGGCGCAACAGATGTGCCTCTACTGCCGGGCTTTACGGTCATTTCTGGCCCAAACGGTTCGGGGAAGTCAAATATCCTCGACTCGCTGCTGTTCTGCCTGGGTCTGGCAAGCTCCCGTGGTATGCGAGCCGAAAGGCTCCCCGATCTGGTGAATCAGAATCAGGCGAAAAAACGCTCTACAGTAGAGACTATCGTCACTGCAACTTTTGATATTACTGACGTCGCCGATAAGCTCATTAGCAATGAGGAGGAGGAAGAAAACAGCGTCCAAGCAGACACAACTGAACCTTTCAACGGCATCAACAGTAGTGAAGTTATCGAAGCCAATGTTGTTAACGCTGAGACGCTGACAGCCGATTTGCTAGATGCTAGCGGGCTGGAGATAGATATTCGTACGGCGAGCAAGAACGGCAGCGGATTTAACAATAGTGCTGTTCAAAATACCGCTGCTAATGGTGCAAGCCCGCAAGCAGAAAGCAACGGTAGCCAGGCTGTTGGCGATCGCAATGGCAATAGCCAAAACGGCCATCACCAAAATGGAAACGGGCATAGCGGAAACGGACAGCTAGCAGCGAACGGGCGAAACGGTAAGCCAAACAACGGTCAAGACGCGGTAGAAACTTCCGAAGTGCACGAGTGGAAGGTCACCCGTCGACTCCGAGTGACTGCGCAGGGTACCTACACCTCGAACTACTACATCAACGATGAGCCCTGCACGCTCAATGAGCTGCATGAGCAGCTTCAGCGCTTTCGCATTTACCCAGAAGGCTACAACGTTGTTCTTCAAGGTGACGTTACCAGCATCATTTCAATGAACGCCAGAGAGCGACGCGAGATTATTGATGAGCTGGCCGGAGTCGCTTCTTTTGACCGTAAAATCAATCAGGCTAAGTCTAAGCTCGATGTGGTGAAAGAGCGTGAGGAGCGCTTCCGCATTGTAGAAACGGAGCTGACTGCCCAGCTAGAAAGGCTCGACCAAGACCGGAAGAAGGCGGAGAAATATAAGCAGCTGAAGGCTACGCTGCAAGAGAAGCAGCAGTGGGAAGGGGTGATGCAATGGCGATCGCACAAAAAGCAGGCCGAAAATCTCGCTAGCCAAATCGAGAAAGGACATAGAGAAGGCGAGGCGCTAGAAGAGAAAATCACCCGCCTCACCGCGAAGATGGAAACGACAGCGGCTGAGCTAGCCGTGCTAAATAGCAAAGTCAAAGCGCTGGGTGAAGAGGAATATCTGGCTTTGCAGGCCAAACTAGCCACGCAAGAAGCCGAACTGCGACAGCTGGTGCGTCAGGAAGAGTCACTAGGTAATGCCACCCGCGAGATGTCGGCGCAGCTGACGACGATTCAGGCGAATGTTAAGCAGCAGGAAGTTGAGCTAGGAGGCGTTAGCACTCAGCTCAAGAGGCTAAACGATGAAGAGCTAACGCAGATGGTGGCGGCTCAAGATAAGGCGATCGCGCAGCTAGAGGCGAAAAGAGAAGAGACGAATGCGATCGCAGGCAAATCTCAAGCCTGGGTACAGCAGCAAACCGACCTTCGCCATCGAGTAGAAACAATCCTGCGCGAGTTAGAACCGCAGCGTTCAGAACAGGTGCGGCTGCAAGAGCGAATCAGTCAGCTCGAAGCGCAGATGAACGATCAGCGAGAGACGCTATCGGCACTCGAAACAGAAATGAGTGCAGGCAGAAGCGACTTGCCGACAGAAGCCTCTGACGTAGAAGGTAGTAGCGCCAATGCTGCTGAAGCGCAAATTCAAACATTGGCTCAGGCTGTAGCAGATATTGAAGCGGAGCTGCAAACACAGACACAAACGCTCAATCGACTCCTGCAAGAGCAAAGAGAAAAGCAGCGTGAGCTAGATAAGCTAGAAGCGCAAGAGCAGGCAATCAAAGAATCTCAAGGGACACAGGCGACAGAAGCACTTAAGCGTAGCGGCATTCAAGGGCTGTGCGGCATCGTAGCTGAGCTGGGCCGAGTAGACAGCGCCTATCAGCTGGCGCTAGAGATTGCAGCCGGTGGACGCATGAGCTTCATGGTGGTAGAAGACGACCGGGTAGGGGCTAGGGCGATTGATTTGCTTAAGCAGCAGCGGGCCGGGCGAGCAACCTTCTTACCGCTCAATAAGATTCGAGTGCCCCACTTCAAAATGATGGACAAGTGGAATCGACCGGATGGATTTATTGACTATGCGGTGAACTTGATTGCCTGCGATGACAAGTATGCAGACGTATTTGCCTTCGTATTTGGCAGCACGGCAGTCTTTGAAACGCTAGCAGAAGCTCGCCGCAATATGGGCAAGTACCGGATTGTAACGCTTGGCGGTGAAGTGCTTGAGTCTAGCGGTGCGATGACGGGTGGCAGCTTGCGCAATCGAGGACGGCTGCACTTTGGCACTGTGTCAGCTGGGGAGTCTCAGGAGGCGATGGAATTGCGCGATCGCCTCGCTGAAATCAGCGCCATCCTCGTGCGCTGTGAGCAAAAGGTAAACCAGCTCACGATGAAGGCAAAAGAAAAGTCGAAAGCGCTGATTGAAGCGCGGCAGAACTACCGTGAGAATGAGCTAAAGGCGTCTCAGGCAGAGAATCAGCGGCAGGCCACAGCGCAGCGGTTGAACCAGTCAAAGGCACAGCTGAACCGGGCGGATCAAGAATATGCGCAGGCAAAGCATCGACTGAGCGAGCTAGAGCAAGCGCTACCCGCTCAAGAAAAGGCTTTGAGCGATCAGCGTCAGGCGCTAGCTGATTTAGAAAAAGAGCAGAGCCACAGCGAATGGCAGCAGGCGCAAGGTGCGGTGCGAGCTTTTGAAACGCAGCTAAATGAGCAGCAGCAGAAGTTAAGAGAAGCTGAAAAGCGGCAGCAGGATTTGGCGAATGCGCAGCAGCGATTGCAGGAGAAAATTCAGCTGGGGAATGAGCAGATTGTGGGGCTGCGATCGCAGCAGCAGCAGCAAATCAATCAGCAGTCTGAAGTGGCTAAGCAGCAGCAGGGACTGAATGAGACGATTGCGCAGAGTAAAAGTGCGATCGCCGTTCTCGACGACAAACTCAAGAAAGAAAAGAACGCCCGCGACACCGTAGAGCGTCAGTCCAAAACCGAACAAAACGAACAGCAGCAAAACCAGTGGCAGCTACAAAAGCTTCAGGAAACCCAAACTCTTCGCCAGCAGCAGCTCTATGACCTACAGCGAACCATCGAACGCCAGGCGCTAGAACTCCCTAACCCACTGCCCGAAATCCCCGAAGATCTCACCCTCGAAGAGCTAGATAAATCCCTTAAATCATTGCAGAAACGCCTCGAAGCCCTCGAACCGGTCAACATGCTTGCCCTAGAAGAGTACGAGCGCACCCTTGAGCGCCTCGAAGCACTGACAGAAAAACTCACCACCCTCGAAGAAGAGCGCACCGAACTCCTCTTGCGCATCGAAAACTTCACCACCCTACGCAAAGAAGCTTTCAAAGAAGCCTTCGACGCCGTCAACGAAAACTTCATCACCATCTTCGAACAGCTCTCCGACGGCGATGGCCACCTCCAGCTCGACAACGCCGAAGATCCCTTCTCCGGGGGACTCACACTTGTAGCCCATCCCAAAGGCAAACAAGTTCGTCGCCTCGCCTCTATGTCTGGCGGCGAAAAGTCCCTCACCGCTCTTAGCTTCATCTTCGCCCTTCAGCGCTATCGCCCTTCACCCTTCTATGCCTTCGATGAGGTCGACATGTTCTTGGATGGTGCCAACGTAGAAAAGCTATCGAAGATGATTCAGCACCAGGCGCAGCAGGCACAGTTTATCGTAGTGAGCTTGCGTCGCCCGATGATTGAAGCAGCGCAGCGAACAATTGGTGTGACGCAAGCAAGGGGTGCGTACACACAGGTCTTGGGGATTAATCTAGCAAAGGCGACTTAGAAGATTTGGAGCGAAGCCAAAGCCAGGATCCAGCCGATTTCAGTTCGGCATTCCCCCACAGAAAGCGTGAAGCAATTCGATACAATAGACATCTAATTGAGGTATAGTCCCTCAAGCTACCGTGCCACTTTCTTAAGTTAGCCACCATAGCAAACCCCAGAAGGCACCCTTCTAAAGGCAATATTTGAACCGCCATGACCTTTGAACAAAGCCGACTCCGTTCTGACATCGTAGGCACCCAGGTAATTACCCGCAGTAACGGGCGACGCCTTGGCGTAATCAGTCAGCTTTGGGTTGATATGGACCGGCTAGAAGTACTGGCCGTTGGGCTACAGGAAAACATGCTCTCCAAGGTCATTGCTAGCAACGAAAGGGCAATGCTGCTAAGCGATATTCGCCAGATGGGCGACGTCATCCTAGTAGACGATGACACCGTGCTCGATGGCGATATCAACACTGCGGCTTTTAGCAGCATAGTGAATAGCGAAGTCATTACCGAATCGGGCGAAGTGCTTGGGCGCGTTCGTGGCTTCAAGTTTGACGTTATCACGGGCAAGCTTGAAACGATTGTGGTCGCCTCTATAGGTATGCCCCAAATTCCCGACCAGGTCGTAAGTACTTACGAGCTACCGGTTGAAGAGATCGTCAGCACTGGCCCAGATCGCATCATCGTCTTTGAAGGCAGTGAAGAGAAACTTACGCAGCTAAGCATGGGCTTGCTAGAGCGGCTAGGCTTGGGTAGCCCACCGTGGGAACGGGGCTTAAGCGATGGCTACGTTATGCCCGTCTCGGCCTCTAATCAGCTGCCTTCTGGCATGAAAAACGAGGTGCGCCGTCCTGCTGTAGAAGAACGCTGGCGTGAAGAAGCGCCACCGCAGCGAGACATGCGTAGAGATGTTCAGCGAGACGTCCAACGAGAAGTACAAAGACAGCCGCAGCGAGAAGTACAAAGAGAGCCGCAGCGGCCCGCTCCGCCGCCGATTGTCGACGCACCAGTAAACGACGCAGATATTACGGGTGATGTGTGGGGTGAACCGGTAAAAGAAGAGGAGCTAATCGAAGCGAAGCCGCTGAATATTCCCAAGAAGAAAGTCATGGAATACGAAGAAGAAACAGATTACTAAAAGCTAGATCTTTAGAGGCGAGACTTGAAAGTGGTGACAGGTGAATCGGTAGCTGAAGGGCCAGAACTAAGAACGCTGTCGGTGATGGGACTGCCTGTACACCAAAGCCCAAACTATGTGCAGTGGCTCAGCCATCGTATTGCGCAAAAGAAGGGCACCCACGTTGTCACCATCAACGCAGAGATGTGTATGCAGGCGCAGGAAGATGCGCAGCTGCACCAGTTTATAGAAGCTGCTGACTTGGTCGCGCCAGATGGTTCTGGCGTGGAGCTGTTCTTTCGCCTGTTCAAAGGGCGCTCTGTTCGTCGGTATCCTGGCATTGAGCTAGCCGCTGATTTGCTCAGGGGCCTAGGGCCCGAGACTAAGGTTGCCTTTTACGGCGGCAAGCTTGAAGTGGTGGAAGCTGCGGCAGATCAGTGGAAAGCCAAGTCGCCAAATCTCAACCTGATGCTTGTACAGCATGGCTATGTGAAGGGCGCTGAATTCGACGAGTTTTTGCGCCGCTTAGAACAAGCGCAGCCTGATGTTATTTTCGTCGGCTTAGGTGTGCCTCGGCAGGAATTCTGGATTGCACAGCATCGTCACCTCTGCCCAAATGCCGTGTGGATTGGAGTAGGCGGTAGCTACGATATTTGGTCGGGGACGAAAGCGCGTGCGCCGAAGCTGATGCGTAGCGCTCATCTGGAATGGCTGTACCGGCTTTATCAAGAGCCCTGGCGCTGGCGACGGATGTTGGCCCTGCCACAGTTCGTGTGGGCGTCCTTTTGGTATAAAGACTAAGGGCAAATGCATTAGAGACACGGGTGGTAAGCATAGATGAAGCGGCGTTGGTTTGTGACAGGGCTGGTCCTGTCTGGAGTAGCAGCAGGCTGTCAGGTAGCGAGAGAAGACAGCACCAGCGACGATAGTGATGGCGCAGTTTCTGAGGATGGCCCTGTTAACGTCGCTCGCAATAGCAAAACGCTGGTGATGGCGACGACGGCAAACTACCCGCCCTATGAACAGACTGTAGAGCTAAGTCCCACTGCTCAAGACGGTGAAGAAGCCGAGATAGTTGGCTTCGATATTGACTTAGCCAGGCTAATTGCCGAACGGCTGAACCGTGAGCTTACTATTGTCGATCTAGAGTTTGGGGCGCTGATTCCAGCGGTGATGAACGAAGAAGTCGATATTGCGATGGCTGCGCTAGAGCCCAACCGTAATCGTAAACGAAAGGTTGATTTCTCTAATATTTACTATCGCGCTCGCCATTCGCTGGTTTCCTTGGACGGCTACTTGAGCGCAGACGATTTGAACTATCAGACGATTGGTGTGTTGGCCAATAGCGCTCAGGCTCGCTATGCCGATACGCTGAGCAAACTCGTCAATTTGGACATCGTGCCTTATGAGACGCTAGACGAGATTTTTGAGGCGCTAGATGTTGGCACGATTGCCGGAGCACTGATGGAGGCGACGGTGGCTACTAGCTATCTGCGCCGCTATCCTGATTTTGCAGCGCGGGTGATGCCGTCGGATAAGCCGAGTGGAAGTGCGATCGCACTCGCAAAAAGCTCCCCGCTGCGCCGTGAAATCAACGCTGCAATCTCAGACATCAAAGCCAGCGGAGAAATGAAAGCGCTCATCGCTCAGTGGTTTGGCTAGGAAGTCTAAGTACAAAGAGATTCTCCCTTCTGCGTAAGAAGACGGAGCGTTACCCAAAAAATAAAGTTTCTGACCGCTCGCATCATCAACCGTTGATGATTACAAAGATTTGAACGGGCACTTTGTAAAAGAGCGCAGCTGCTGCCGGACTCATCTTTTTAGTGTCACCTTCATGATCTCTATTCTGTCGCCTAAAGCTTTCAAAAGGGCAGCCCCCGCACCGCACAATCGTTCACAAAGAGCTAGTGCGGTGGGTCGTCAACTCGCAGAGCAGCTAGAAAGTGCCACTAGGCCACAGCCAACGCCACAGCAGAACCGGCCACCCGCTTCAGCGCCTGTACCCATCGTCAACATCAGCCAGGTCTGCAAAACCTACCCTAACGGCACACCTGCCCTCACGGATATCAACCTCTCTCTCAACAAAGGCGACTTCCTCTTTATCACTGGTCCTTCTGGCGCGGGCAAATCCACCCTGCTCAAAATGCTCTACGGCCAGGAACGGCCCACCAGCGGCCACATCCACATCAACGGCCAAGAAATTACCCAGCTTAAAGGCGATCGCCTCGCCATGCTCCGCCGCCGTGTAGGCGTCGTCTTTCAAGACTACAAACTAATTCCTCTGCGCACTGTCGCCGAAAACGTCGCTTTTGTCCTCCATGCCCAGGGCTTTAGCCGCAAGGAAATCGACCGCCGTCTCCCGCTTACCCTCAAGATGGTGGGCCTGCAAGACAAAGCTAACCGTTTTCCGTCCCAGCTTTCCGGCGGAGAGCAACAGCGAGCGAGCATTGCCCGCGCCGTCGTTGGGACGCCTCCCCTACTGCTCGCTGACGAGCCTACCGGCAACCTCGATAGCGACAATGCCCGTCAGGTGTTCAACATTTTACGCAAGCTCAATAGCATTGGGATTACGGTGGTGGTGACGACACACGATGAGATGGTGGTGCGATCGCTCAACTATCCCGTTGTTCAAATCCGCGACAGTCGCCTCTACAACATCCGCTGAGACAATAGACTCTGGACTCTCTGGACTCTAGTGGAGAAAGTAGGCGCAGCGCTTAAGACTCGGTATCACCCACAATGGATTTCATACTTTCTAGCGCGCCTGGAATGCTGCGCGGATCTAGGAACATCACTTTACTGCTGCTGCTTTCACCGATTTGGCGACCCATGTTTAGATAGTCTTGCGCCAAGATAAATTGCAGGGCTTCGCGAGCGTTGGGGTCTGTCTTCAGCTTTTTGGCCAGTACTTCCAAAGATTCGGCGGTGGCCTGTGCCCGTAGAACGAGTTCCTGCCGCTCGGCTTGGGCTTTAAGAACGATTGACTTTTGCTGAGCTTCAGCGTCTAGAATTGCCGCTTTCTTTCGAGCTTCAGCGTCTAGCACCGCAGACTCGGCCCGGCCTCTTGCTGAGTTAACCGCTGAATCGCGCTCGCCTTCTGAGGTAAGAACGGCGGCTCTTTTTTGCCGCTCAGCGGTCATTTGCAGTTCCATTGAGTCTTGAACGGCCTTAGATGGAGAGATGTCGCGCAGCTCTACACGGGTGACTTTTACGCCCCAAGGATCGGTCGAGATGTCCAGCTCACGAAGCAGCAGTTCGTTGATTTCTGCGCGGGCGGTAAAGGTTTCATCGAGTTCGAGCTGGCCCATTTCAGAACGAATTTGAGTCAGCACGAGGTTGGTCATGGCCGACTGGAGATTTTCGACTTTGTAGTAGGCCTTTTCCAAATCGACAATTCGCCAGTATACGACCGCATCCACGCTGATAGAAACGTTGTCGCGGGTAATGCACTGCTGAGGTGGTACGTCTAGCACTTTTTCTCGTACGGTGGCTTTGTACACCATGCGATCTACGTAGGGTACGGTGAAGTTGAGCCCAGGGGTTAGCTTTTTGCCGCTGTAGCGGCCTAGCGTTTCCACTAGCGCTTCGTCGCTTTGATTGATGATGCGTACAGGCTTACCGGCGATACCAACACCAAGCACTAATAAGACAAGAAATGCAAAAGGATTCATAGGAGGAGAATGACTGGACTTTACTGAAAACTGCTCAGAGGGATGACAATCAACGTGTTGCCTTTGCGCTCAACGACAAAAACTTCTTGGTTCGAAGGAATAGAAACGTCGCGATCTTCGCAGCGGGCCTGCCAGGAATTGCCTTCGTAAATTACTCTGCCCGACTGACCAGGCAGTATCTCGGTGGTGGTGCGTGCTTCGGTGGCCTGGCGCAGAGAAGGTGCGGTTTTGTCTGGGATGAAACGCTTGAGGGCCCAAAAAGCCAGGAAGGAAAGCACCATCCACAGCACGATTTGAAGGCTGGGGCTGAGGCTGGGTATTAGGAGGGTAAGAAGTGCGATCGCAAAAGCACTCACACCAAGCGCCGATTCAATAAAAGCCGTGGGCAACAGCAGCTCCATAAGGCAGAGCACTACACCGACAACTACCCACGCAAAGGCTGAAGTCATAAAAAATGTAGCCAGGAAAACAAACCTGGCATTCGATACATCATCTCTCTATACCTTAATTCAGCTGCATCCAAACTGTTTACGCAGCATGCCCTACATCGGCAAAGATTTTTTTACTTGCACTAAATCCCTTTTCCTATACCATATAGCTAATTTAACGGCAACACCCCCTCCGGCGCACAACCGGGACGGCGACACTATATGAATGGCGGTATGAACGGCAATGCGAACGGTGAAGAGAGAAAGTCACCCTTCAGACAATACGTTTGGGCCTTAGGCCACGGAACGAACAAGATTCCGATTGGCGATAGGGTCGATAGTCGATATCAGGTGGTTGCGCCTTCTATTTGGCTAGATACGCAGCCGGAGCGGCCGCCAAAAGTGCCCGAGCCCGTGCCTAGCTTTGCTATGCCCTATTTAAAGGCGTATCCTTATCAGCTCAATTTGCCGGGCGTGTATGGCATTTGTCATCAGGCATCGGGCGAGGCGGTGCTGCTGCTGAGCAATGTGCCGGTAAATCGGCAGGGGCGGCTGATGCCTGCGATCGCAAAAGCCTGGCCCTCTGCCGCCGCCTTCCGTCAGGCCTACTGGCTGTGGCAAATGATTTCACTGTGGGAGCCATTGCAAAGCTTCGGCGCTGCTGCTAGCCTGCTGAAAAAAAGCAATATCCGCGTAGAAGCCTGGCGGGTGCGGCTCATTGGTCTATCCACAAATCCAGCGACGCCGACCTATGCTGACCTGGCCGAAGCCTGGCGAGATATCTATCTTCCCAAAGCCAAACCGGAGATCAAAGCGCTCATCACTTCTGTGTGTCAGCAGCTACGGAGCGCTCAGCCGGACTTTGCTGCTATCAAGGCGGAAGTTAACAACCGGCTGATGCAGGAAGCCGTAGGCAACACAATTGAGTTTCAGGTCGCAGGCGCAACTAGCACAGGGCCACAAATGGCGCGTAATGAAGACGCCTGCTATCCCAGTAAAGCCGAGCTAAAGCGCACGCGCACTGCAGACTTACCCCTGTTGCCACGGTTGGCCATTGTGTGCGATGGCGTAGGTGGGCATGCAGGTGGGGAGGTAGCTAGCCAGCGAGTGGTGCAAACGCTCCAGCTCCAGCTTCGGAGCCTGCTCGAAGCTATGGAACAAAGCGCCGCCATTCCACCCGCTGTGGTGATCGAACAAATAGAAGCCGCCATCCGCGTCGCCAACAACCTGATCGCACAGCAAAACGACAAGCAGGGCCGCGCCGACCGTCAGCGCATGGGCACGACCCTGGTAATGGCCCTCGTACTACCCCAGCACGTAGACACTCCAGAAGGCCCTACCGAAGTCAACGAGCTGTACCTTACGCACATTGGCGATAGCCGCGCCTATTGGATTACACCAGAACACTGCCAGCAGCTCACCGTAGACGATGACATCGCCGGGCGAGAGGTCAGCGCAGGGAACAGCTTTTACGCCAGCGCCAGCCAGCGCCCGGATGCCCACGCGCTCAGCCAAGCCGTTGGCGTACGCGAATACGAGCATCTGAAGCCACACACGCAGCGCTTCCTGTTCGACTCTAGCGGCGTGCTGCTGCTGTGCTCAGACGGTCTGAGTGACAACCATCAGGTAGAAGCTTCTTGGGCGAACTACGTTGGGCTCGTGGTGAAGCGAATTGTGCCGTTAGACGCGGCGGTGGACTCGTGGATTGAGTTTGCCAATCAAAAGAACGGGCATGACAATGTGGCCGTGGTGCTAATGAATGTAGCGATGGCGCGGATTGATGAAGCTGGGACCGAAGACGAGCTAAAAGATGCGATCGCTGCCTCTGCTGAACGCAGCTTTAGCAATACCCAAAGTCAGGAGGTCGTTGCCAGTAACGCTGCCAGTAACGCTGCCAGTAACGCTGTAGGAGCCGAGAGCGCAGGGCTCAGCCGAACGGCTAGAAGCAGCACCGCGACCCTAGAGCCACCCGCACCAGTGATGACGCCTGCTTCAAGAGCGCTGCTATACGGCGAAGACGACGACGACGATACGCCGCTCACGCCAGAGGAGATGGCCGACTTTAGCGCTGAGCAAAGCGGCGAGTCGGCGCGCTCGGGCCGATGGGTAACCGTGCTGCTAGCCCTCATCGTCGCCGGTATTATTGGTGTGGTGGGTTGGCTGCTATGGCGAGCTATTGAGCCCAATGCGGAACGTGTCTTGCCAGTAGAGCCAGATACGCCTGCCGAAGCTGAGGCGAACTAAGGGCAAACGCACACAGGCATATCCGCCAAAGTTGGGAGGCTTATTAGAAGCAAGACGCCGCTGTGAGAGAATGTACCGAGTAGAACCGTTTATATATCTCCCATTATGAAAGTTGGCGATCGCGTTCGCATCAAAGCACCCCTGACGCTCTTTAATCATCCCAAGCACCGCAATGAGCCCTTCAACGTTGAGGGGATGGAAGGCGTGATTTCAGAGTTTTTGACTGAGTGGGAAGGCCGACCGGTTAGCGCTAACTACCAGATTGTGACTCTGTTTGAAGTAGAAGGGGCAAAGCGGCCATTTAAGGCACATTTGCAAGAAGATGAGATTGAGGTAGTCGACTAAGACGCCTGCTGAGTTGGTCTTACCAAAATATCGTTTATCTCAACGTGAGCTGGCTGTGTAAGTGCATAGATGACTGCGTTTGCGATGTCGTCGGCCTGTAGGACTTGAAACTGACTGTAGGTGTCTTCTGCTTTTGCCGCGCTCTGGTGGTACTTTTCAGCGAATTCAGTTTCTACAATGCCTGGGCTAACTGAGGTGATACGGATAGGGCTCTTTTGCGATCGCAATTCCCTTCTCAACGTCTCAGCCAAAGACCGCACTGCAAACTTCGTCGCCGAGTACATCCCTGTAATGTCGGGCACTCGATGCCCAGACATAGAGCTTACATGCACAATGTGTCCAGCCCGTTCAGTCATTTGTGCGGATTTCATCATGCTTAGCGCCTCACGCGTGCAAATGCACAGGGCGAGTACGTTGACATCTAGCATTTCTCGCCAGGCCTCGGTGCTGCCGCTAGTGAGTGATTCTTTGTGACCTAGCCCAGCGTTATTGATCAATACATCCAGACGGCCCCAGCGCGACTTGATAGCGGTAAAGAAGCTGAGAATTTGGGCTTCGTCGCGCAGGTCTACGGTTTGCGAGAGGATGTCTGTGCCTTTTTGAGTGAGCTGAAGGGCGATCGCATCTAGCCTGTCTTGCCTTCTCGCACAGATGGCGAGGTCGTAGCCTTGGGCAGCGAGTGCCTGTGCGATCGCCAGCCCAATACCGCTCGAAGCACCCGTAACCATCGCCACCGGTCGATTCACAGATTTTTTTTGAGGATTTGTCATCATGAACCTGGGGTGTGGTGTTAGATTGTATGAGAAGATTATTACAACCTTTTAAGCAATATTTCTGGAGTAGGCTAAAAATGGATATTCGTGTGCTGCTTGTGATTTCACCGCTGATCATTGCTGCAAGCTGGGCTGGCTTTAACATTTTTAGAGCCGCACTCGGCCAAGTTCAAGACCTGTTGAACAAAAACAACGCTGCATAGACGCGCCTTAGCTCATCACTCATCTTTTGATTGAGTGCCTGTTTTAAGGGTTTTTCTCATTAAAGAAAGGGCTTGCTTCTGATGAAGCAAGCCCTTTCTTCGTCCAATTTTTCAGCTTATCCACAGTAGCCTTAGAAAAAGAGCGAAAACTTAATCTCGCCCGTATGAGACTGAATATCGCTGCCCAAGCTGCCCTGATAGCGGAAGCCGACAGCACTGGTATCGGAAATTGCCAGTGCGGCTTCTGCCCCAATGAAGAAACCGCTTTGGTTTGCTGTCGGCGACGCAATCCTTACATCGCTCTCACCGAGCCGACCGTCGAACTGAACAATATTATCGCCCAGCGAGCTTTCGTACAGCAGATCGAGATTCAAAGCCATAAAGCCAACGTTAACAGGGTTCTGGCCACCAATTCTGACGCCGAGCGCGCCGGTCACCTGGCTCACATCCGTTCCATCGTAGTTAATGCTAAAGGCCTCGCTGTCTGTGCTGAAGCCATCGTAGTTACCAAAAGCAGCGCCTAAGCGACCAATAGGACCTATCGCCAAATTAGAGTTGGGGCGAACATTATAGAAAGCCTCGGAAGACAGAGCAAAGATGCTGCCGCCGCCACTACTGCTCACATCGCTGCTGATATCCTGCGAGCTATAGGAAGCGGCAACATGTCCTGAGAGCGGTCCGGCATCACCCTCAAAATACGTACCCAGAGAGAACGCATTCACACTGGCAGAGTCGCTAATGCCGCTGACATCTGTTGTTGAGTAGCCAGCGCCCACACCAAACACAGCCGTACCAAAGGTGCCCAGGTTTGCCGCTCGGTCATAGCCAACAGCCACACCGTAGGTATTAGCGTCAAAAGCCGTTGAATCGTCATTGCTACTCACGTCTTGCAGGCTGCCTATCCCAGACACCCATACGCCATTACCGAACGTTGGCTGCTCAAATACCCGCTCGGCCCTCTGAGGATCGGTTGCGATAGTCGCGCCTCGGCTACTGGTACGGTTTCCAGAAGGCAGCAGCGCGTTGTTAAACTGCATCGCGGCGTTCAGGCCACTAGCCGCTGCCTGCGCCCTCACTTCCCCAGAAACATTTGAGAGGATGACTTCACCCGCGCGGGTGTCCAGAGCATTCGCGACCAGAGCATTCAGAGCCTCTTGCTGCGTTGCTGATAGGTTTGCACTCTCAGAGAGGACATTTAGCGCATTACCAACGCTCGTACCGTTTGCCGTCTGCGCACTGTTTGTAAAGTCGGAGCGCAGCTCGATTGTGCCAGTACTGCTGTTTTCATCGTTGAAGGCAGTGCCTCTGATAAATCCAGAGCCTGGGTTGACCATGGTTCCTGGCGCAAAAGTAGTGCTGCTAAACGATTGGGCTGGCTGTACGCCCGTCACGCGAGCAGCCTCTACATTCGCCGTCGATCCTGGCGCAAAGTTGATGCTGTTGTTTACAGTGCCGGATGGGTTAGCCGTACCGTCTGCTCGCAGGTCTACGACACCGCCGTTTACAACGTTGAGCGTGCTGCCATTGCCAACGTTGATCTCGTTACCCGTCTGGTCGTTGGTCACGTTGAGCGCTGAGCTGGTGTTTACGCCAACGTTGGTGACTTCAAAGTTGCGGTAGCTAGCTGAGTCGTTTGTTCTGCTGTTATCTAGGTTGAGAATGTCGTTGCCGCTACCGCCGTCTGCAAGGATGCCGGGACCGGAGATAGATTGGCTTGAGTTTTCGCTTAGTATGTCGTCGCCGCCGCCTAGGTCTACAACACTCTGACTGCTGGTGCCGCGTACAGAGCCGTTGATGGTTACGCTATCAGTACCGTCCGCCAGGGCTATAACCGGCGCATCACCGCTGCCCGTTACGCTGCCGTCTATATTCACGGTAGTATTTGTCGCGCCTGTATCTACGATGGCCTGACCGCTAGCATTGATGGCACCCCCACTGTTCACATTCACCGTGGACATGCTCGCCATCTCATCGATGCGAACAGCCGCAGCCGTAGACCCGGACGTTTCAACCAGACCAAGCGCGCTTACCGTCAGTACAGCGTTATTGCCCAGTACAATGCCCTGACTACCGGCCCCCGCTGCCGACACGGTGCCGCTAACAGTGACGGTAGCACCGCCGCCAGCGATAATAGCGACCGAATCCCCAGAGGTG
Source organism: uncultured cyanobacterium (assembly GCA_963836895.1). Taxonomy (GTDB): domain Bacteria; phylum Cyanobacteriota; class Cyanobacteriia; order Phormidesmidales; family Phormidesmidaceae; genus Phormidesmis. The sequence goes on from CAWILA010000006.1 coordinate 68,224, forward strand.
ACTCTGACTTCACCGCCTTGGGCGACCGTGATTCTAGCGCCTGTACTGGTCATTTCAATCGCGCTAGACCCCGGAGAAAGCGCCGTAATGACACCGCCCGCCTGCACGTTGATGCCTATATCTTCACCAGCACCGACCACCGTAGCGGTTCCGGCTGAAGCCGAACTCACGGTTCCGGCTACCTCTAACAGACTGCTTGAGCCGTTAATTTGCACCGCGTTGGACATGCTGCCCGTTGTCGTCACAGCGGCATTTTCGCCCACGTTGAGCTGACTGTTTGGACCGCTCAAGACAACAGCATCAGAATTGGAGCCAGTGGTCGAAATTTGCGATCGCCCAATCGCCTCCACCATCGATCCAGATCCGACCACGACCGCAGGAGCCTGCTGCCCCGCTGTCCGTACAATGCCGCCGTCCGACACAATTTCAATTTCTTCGACGCCTGTCCCACTAACACTCGCGTCAACAACCTGCCGCCGCCCGCTGCCGCCGTCTATCACAACCGAGGCGTTCTCTCCGGTGACAATTGCCGATGAAAAATCACCCGTCGTAGAGACAACGCCTTCGACCCTAACATCAGAGCCTGCACCGACTTCAATACCTGATACATCGTTGCCCTGCACCGTAACCGGTCTATCGGGCGCTTGAATAGTCACCGCCGCATCATTGCCTAGCCGGATGCCCGGATTGTCGGTCACAGAGATGCTACCGTCGGGCGACTCAATCGTAACTGTTACTCCCGTCGCATTTGGCGCGTTAATGCCCGCAGTATCTTCATCAATGCAGGTGAGCGTCGCGTCGTTGTCGGGCACGCTGGCACCTGCCGCAGGGGCGCTCTGCGGGTTGCCTTGAATGGTGCAAGCTGCGATCGCTTCAACCGCCAGAAAGTTGAAGGGCTTTAAAGCTCCACTCAAGAACAGTAGAACCAGCGTAAAAGTAGACAGATGACGATAGTTGCGCATGGGTAGGCTCCGAACGAACCGGACTTATTCGTCCGACAAAAGTAGCCTTCCCGCTAACAAATGCAGTTGATACAAATAGGATGAAAAAAGATTAAAAAAGGTTGTTTGGAGAGCGTGAAAACACGCGCTAGAAACCACTGTGCGGCACTCAGTACCGACGAGCGCACACTGAATACCGCGCTCGCATATCTCACTTTTCTTAAGGATCTACCAACGGCTTTTTAGTCGTTAAATATCTGCTGTCAAATATCTAGTGTTTTTAGCTTCGGCATCAGCTGGTCGAACGCGATTCCTCGATGGCTGTAGCGCTCTTTTTCTGCGTTGCTCATCTCAGCAAACGTCTTACCCTGCGTCTGCACATAAAAGATAGGATCGTAGCCAAATCCGCCCGCGCCCTGTCCTTCGCTCAAAATTGAACCAGGACAGCGGCCCTCAGTTTCTAGCGCAATAGTGCCATCCGGACGAGCCAGGGCGATCGCGCATACAAATTCAGCCCTTCGATCGCTCTCGTCGCCCAGCTCACGCAGCACCCGGCTGATGCGCGCCGCGTCGCTCTCACCGTAGCGAGCGGAGTAAACGCCCGGTGCGCCGTTTAGGGCCATTACCGCAAGGCCAGAGTCATCTGCGATCGCCCAGCTGTTGGTGGCGATCGCCACCTCAGATGCCTTCAGCCGCGCATTCTCAATAAAAGTTTCTCCGGTCTCCTCTACCTCTATCTCTTGAGGCTTGAGCGCTAGCGTCCAGTCCAGCACCTGAAGATAGTCTTTGAGTTCTGCAAGCTTGCCCGGATTACCGGTCGCAACGACGACGGTGGTCATAGTACTCGTCACTGACACATCACTGACAGCGGGTTGAAAAAATCATTTTTCATTGTAAAGGCGTATCGTAAAGAAAAGATTCCTGAACCTTCTTCAAAAGGCCGCTAAAGTGGCCCTAGCACCCTAGATATGGCAAGACTTGGCAGACGAAAATTTCTAGGCTATAGCGCCGCCGCTACTGGTAGCAGCCTCTTATTTCAAGCCTGCGCCCCCGACCTCACAGCGCTAGATTCGCCTACCGATACCGACGCCTCAGACACTAGCACATCAGCAAAAGGCGACCCCATTCTTGAGCCAGAAAGCAGCGACATTAAAGTCGGTTTGCTGCATTCGCTCAGTGGCACCCTTGCTATTAGCGAAGCGCCCCTGGTAGAAGCCGAACTGCTCGCTATCGAAGAAATTAACGCAGCGGGCGGCCTGCTTGGAAAGCAGATCACACCTATTCAAGAAGACGGTGCTTCCGACTGGCCCACCTTCGCCGAGAAGGCGGAAAAGCTAATCACGCAGCGTCAGGTTAGCGTCCTCTTTGGCGGCATGACAACCGCTAGCCGCAAAGCTATTCTGCCAGTTGTCACCGCCAAAAATCATTTGCTCTGGTACCCCGGCGCGTACGAAGGGCAAGAGTGCTCAAACTATATTTTCTACGCTGGACCTACGGCCAATCAGCAAATAGAACCCGCCATCAGCTGGATGCTGGGCAACCGGGGTAAATCCTTTTTTCTGCTGAGTGCAAACGAGCAGGCCACCCACGAAATTGCCAAATCCGTACTGCGAGCCAAGGGTGGAAAGGTCGCTGGTGAGGCCTTTGTCCCAATTGAAAACGGTGGGCCGATAGATATGTCGCCTGTGGTTAGCGATATTCAGCAGGCGCTGCCTGAAGGTGGCATTATTTTCAACAGCCTCGTTGGGGCGCAAAATCGCGTCTTTTTCCAAGAGCTCAGAAGTGCAGGGCTCTCTGCCAGTCAGTACTTGGTAATGTCGGTGCGCCTTGGCGAAGAAGAGGTCTTTCAAATTGGCAAGAGCTTTTTGCAGGGTCACTACGCGGCTAATACCTATTTTCAAACAGTAGAAGGGCCTGAGAATGAAAAGTGGATTAAGGCGTTTCGCGATCGCTACGGATTTGACCGCGTTATTAGCGGCGCGATGGAAAACGCCTACAGCATGGTGCACCTGTGGGCCCAGGCCGTTCGCCAGGCCGAATCACTTGCAATAGATGACGTCCGCACCGCCGCCTACGGACAAACATACGCCTCACCCGGCGGCCCTATCACCGTCAAAAACAACCACCATACGGCTCAGTTCGCCTACGTCGGACAAGTAAGAGACGACGGCCTATTCGACATTGTCTGGAAGTCGCCTGGGCCGATAGATCCGCAGCCTTGGAGTCAGCAAATTTCGAGCACTCAGGGCTTTGAGTGCGATTGGAGCAATCCGAATAAAGGTGAAAAGTACCAGGGAAGCGCGGACACTTGAATTGGGACAGGCATAGAGGAAATCAGAAACTTTTCGCCTTTAAGTATGTTTTCAGACGTTGTGTAGCAAATGTATTTGGAAGTCCAAAAGAACGCTGATACGCTGGCAGCATCCACATATGCTCAGCAAGAAAACAAGCAAATTATCTTGATACCTCTAACTTAGACGTATCAGGTGCTTCGCTGAAAGGGACACATCTACACTCGGTTTGAGAGGGACTTATTATGGCTAACCGTCAAGCAAGAGCTAGAGCCACTAGCTCTGTAAGCAGTTTTGCAAACGACTTTAAAGAATTTCTATTGCGCGGCAACGTTGTTGATCTTGCAGTTGCCGTTATTTTAGCGGCGGCTTTCGGTGCAGTTATCACCTCGTTCATTAGCGACATCATCACACCTTTGCTGCTCAGCCCAGCGCTTGCGGCGGCGAAAGTTGACGACATTGCAGCTTTATCTGCTGGTGGAATTAAGTACGGCCTATTTCTATCGTCGATCATTAACTTTGTCGTCATTGGCTTTGTACTCTTCCTGGTTGTTCGCGCGTTTGAGAAGCTCAAGCGCACCGAAGCACTCGACGCAGAACCTACACCTACTGAAAAGCTAGACGCCACCATGACGCGGCTCAACGAAACGCTAGAGCGCAAGCTGTAGGAGTTCTAACGGTCGCTCAAGTTATAGGAGCGAATAGAAAAGCCCGGTTGAAACTCACCTGTTCCGACCGGGCTTTTTGGCTATCTATACTGCCGTTGGCGAAAACGTTAGTCCCGACAGCCCAAACTATCGCGAGTAGAAACGCCAGTTACCGGATTGATACCATCGGCTCTTTTGCACATTTCCTTTACCTGAATGCGGTCAAGAATGGAGTCCGAAAAGTCTGCGCCTGTGATGATGGTGTCGCCAAAAGAGGAGCTAGTTGCGATCGCGCCTACAAACACCACGTTCGTCATATCCGATCCATCAAAAGCGACTCGGTCTGCAAACGTTTTCGTAAAGTCTGCATTCTTCAAATTCGTCCGCAGAAACGTTGCCTTCGTTAGGATAGTGCCGCTCAAATCAGCGCCTTCGAAGTTGGCATCGCGAGCATCTGCCGCCGCAAACGACGTCCCAGAAAGATTCTTACCCGCAAAATCTGCCCCGGCTTGATTTGTCAGCGTATAGTCCACCGCATTATCACTGCCACTATCTGCCCTAGCGCCCGGTGCAGCAAGTCCAATCACCAGTAAAGTGGCCATTATCCCAACCAGTACACTAGCCCTTGCAGTTTTCCAACCTGCTTTTAGCGATCGCAACAATCCCATAGCCACACTCAACCAAATCAATATCCTCTTGATCATACGCGCTATAGCGATAGTCCGGGAAAGCCGTGTCGCACGCCGACTGCCACGGCTACTCAAGAAAAAGCTATTCTACATACAACGATAAACGCTTAACCTCGTTCATACTGACGGCTTCCAAAGGTAGCTCAATGACCTATACCCTCAAGCGATACCAAACCTTTCGAGAATACTTAAACGCTGAAGAACTCTCCGAAGAAAGGAACTATCGGCTGCTTAGTACAGGAGAAGTCATCGAATTGTCAACAGAAAGCGAATTAAATCGGATAATCACAATTGCTTTCATCTTGGCAATACAGAAAGCCAAAGGACTCTCTTTTATTCGATATATCTGCACTGGAAACAAGGATCTTCAGGTGCACCCAGTCGGTGATAAGTGGGTAAATCGTAAGCCAGACGTTGGAGAAGAGAAGATCGCGTCCACTGCTTTCCCCAATATTGCGCTCACCGTAAGTCAACTCATCACTGGTCAAATAGACGACTAATCTTTCTGCAACATCTCTGAGAAGTCTAAATTCTCAGCGGCTAGCACCAGCACAGTAGGCGGCAAGTCTGCAATGCGCTCTTGCAGCGTTTGGTAGTAGCTCGGCATGTTTTCATCAGGCAGCGCTAAACCCAAGAATACAAGGTCTGCGGTAGCTGAAGACTCCTTTAAGATGTCGTTGAAAGGACGCTCTTTCGCTAGGATAATCTCGGACTTAGCACCGATGCGCAGGCTGTCGGTGAGGTTGGTCAAGTTGGCTTCTGCGGCTTGAGCAGCGGCCTCGTTTGGCACCACTAGCTTCAGGCGAATGTCGGCTGAGCGCCACTGCCAGCTCGTGCGCAGCAAGTACGCCAAAATCAGCATCAGGCCACCGTTAGACTGTAAACCACCCCACCACACGTCTATCTGCCGCTTTTGGTCGCGCGCAAACATAGGTGGGGTTAGCGACTCGGGTGGGGCATCATGGGCGCTAATCTCGTCTCGGTAAATGATCACATTGCGCTTGGCGTCGTGACACATGCGGATAGTTTTGCAGTAGCGTGCGATGCTGTCTGGAGACGGGTCTTCAGTGTCGCCTAGCAGAACGGTATTGGGTACCAGCGGACCCATGCCGTAGGTTTCAAGCAGCTGCTTAGAACCCAGATAAGGATCTTCGGCAGTGATGATTTTGGCAAAGGCTTGGACACCTTTGCGGTCTAGAAAGTCGCGAAGCGTTAGCTCTGCCTTTTCCTGCTGAGCGATGCTTCGAGAGCCGCTAGGTAATATGCTCGCAACTGTGATCAAACCGCGATTGTGCGTAAAGGACCTGGCCATCTCGATCAGATACCAGCGTTTAGTCGGTGTCCCAGAAAGCACCAGCAGATGAGGACGCCAGTTCTTAGGGTCGGCGTTGTCGTCTATGTTCAGCAGAGCGGTGCGCACAATGGTCATCCATATGCCCTGGCGCACGTCTCCCCAGGTGCTTTCAATCTGTCTACGCTCTAGCCAGAAGTAGATGAGGCCAACGATAATCAGCGCTGCGATGGTCGCAACCGGGTTAATCAGGAACATCACGGCAATACAGCCGATTGCACCAAGCAGAGAGAGCGACCAGTGCACGCGGAAGGTCGGCCTGAAAGACGGACTTTGCAGGAAGCCTTCTAGGCCAGCGGCGATGTTGAGCACCATGTAGGTAGTGAGAAAAAACATAGAGAGGACGGGCGCGATCGCATCCAAACTCCCCATCATCACCACCGCCAGCACAATTCCTAGCGTAAACAGCGTTCCGAGGCGCGGATCATCCGTCGGCCCGTTGCCTTTCCCCAGCCAGCGCAAGCTACTCGGTAGGATATTATCGCGAGCTAGCGCTTGCAAAATGCGCGGCGCACCCAAAATACTGCCAATCGCACTCGATAGCGTGGCTCCCCACACGCCCAGCACAATCGAATCGATCAGGTATTCGCCGCCAATAGCGATGCGCTTCATTACCATCACATTCGGATTTAGCAGCGCGGCAGATTGCGTTGGCGTACGAATCGCCAAAATAAAAGGCACAAACATATAAACCGCGTAGCCAACCAGCACCGCTGCGATTGTGCCGCGTGGAATAGAGCGAATCGGATCCTTGAGATCTCCCGACATATTCACGCCCGACATAATGCCGGTCACCGCCGGGAAAAACACCGCGAACACCGTCCAAAATCCGACCCTTATCACCTGAGAAGAAGCCGCGTCAGAAGCAATTGGTTCTACATCGTGCCCGAAGACAAGCGCGATGAGAGAAAGAACAATCGCCGCCATAATCACGTACTGCGCCTTGATAGCTACATCTGCCGAGGCCAATGCCAGCGCGGTTACTAGCACTGTTGTGATCATCGCCACTATTACAATCGAAGTGCTAGGAAAGATATTTTTGACGCTCTCCGCAAAACCGATGGTGTAGAGCGCCACGGAAAGGGCCTGAGCAAAGTACAGTGGAATGCCAACCGCGCCCCCAGTTTCAATGCCGAGCGAACGGCTGATCATATAGTAGGCACCGCCTGCACGAATGACTTTATCGGTAGCGATCGCACTAATCGAAAGCGCCGTCAAAAACGTAATCGACGTTGCAATTGTCACTATCAGCAGCGTCGCTGGTAGGCCAACTTGACCCAGTACCCAGCCGAAGCGCAGGTACATAATCACGCCTAAAATGGTGAGAATAGACGGCGTAAACACCCCGCCAAACGTACCAAGGCCAGTTGCTTCATCCTTTGCTGGCAGCGTAGCGACATCAGGTGAATTGGAAGTCATGGGCACTCTACTCGCCAAAAGGAGGGTCAAAAAAACAAAGGCGTCAACTATATGGATGCCACCGCATCGTTCTACAGTTTAGAAGGCTTTGGCCGTATCAGCAGCTACCAGGCACACCGCCTCACCGATTTGTAACCCGTATGACCGCCTCTACATCACCGTCTAGCCAATGGCAACGCCTGCTCCAAAACGTCGGCACGTGGGAAGGGTCGTTCACCCAAGTTTCTCCCACAGGCCAAATTCTATCCGATGTGCGCACGGAAGTAGAACTCGCACCGAGCGCGGACGGCAAAGCAATGCATCAGGAGGTGCGACGCTACCCAGCAAACGGCACGCCGCAAGTTCAAAAATTAGACTACCGCTCGCTGAACCGGACGACGCTCTTTTTTGAAGACGGCGCATTTTCTCAAGGCTCTATGCAATGGGGCCCGTTCTCTAGCTTTGGAGCAGAGCTAGGACTCATTGCCGGAAACCGTAGGCTGCGGCTGGTACAGCTATTTGAGAAGGGAGATCTAAAGCCAATCACGCTCATTCGCGAGGGGTTAAAGGGAGTCGAATCAGCGCAGAGACCGCCGCTCAAACTCTCTGACTTAATTGGAACATGGCAAGGGGAGGCCGTTACTCAGTACGCAGACTTACAGCCTGAAATGCATAGCACTACTCAGCTCACAGTAGAGCAAGCAGACAGCGGGCAAATTCGCCAAACTATCAACCTTGGTGCAAAGGTTCCACCTATCAGCTCGTCCGGTCGCACTGATGGCAATCGCATTCTCTTCCAAGGTGGCTCACAGCCCGTACAGGTTCTACTGCTGCCAAATGGCGCATCTTCTACCTGTCCTACCGCCATCACGCCTCGCCAACCCATCTTTCTCGAAGTTGGCTGGCTGACTGATGACAATACGCGGCAGAGACTCATTCGTAGCTACGACGCTGCGGGCGCGTGGGTAAGCCTAACGCTGGTTACTGAGCAAAAGGTGTTTTAGACGCTTAAACAGTTCTGGTGGTAGTCTGTTGCTTTTTCTACGCGATAAAAGTGCCGCACATTCTACCGATGCACCGGATGCTGACCGTAAAAGGGCATCACAGAAGACCAGTCAGGGCGATCGCCGCCTGCCCACCTGGCCAGCGCCAGCGTCATCACCCCCGTCACAGCGTCAGCGACGCCAGCACCGGCTATAGTCTCTACTTTACGAATAGGCTGAGGCCATGCGGTAAGCGCACCTGCCCACTCCGCAATAGAAACAACAGACTCTTCTTTCACACACAGCAATTCGCTGTCGGTCTGCGCTCGAAAGATGGCGCTGTATACGGCTTCTCGCTTAGCAGGCATCATTACTGCAATATCTTTACTCTCTTCTAGCCCATCAGCAACAGATTGAGCCGCTAGCGCTGCTAAAGAAGATACGCCAAACAGCGGAATGTCCAGCTGCTGTGCCAAAGTTCGCGCGGCCACCACGCCAATTCTTGTACCGGTAAATCCACCGGGCCCTTTTGCCACTGCCACAAAGCTTAAATCTTGCCAGCGATACGGCTCAATAAATTCCATCATCTTCACATGTAGGTGACTCGACACCTCGCGACCTAAATCCCATACCTGGTGACGTTTTACAGGTTCATCAGATTGGCTATACCCTTGCAGCATTAGGCCGAGCTGAGGACTAGATGTGTGAATAGCAAGGCCTAGCATAAGCAAAAAATGAAGAAATCCAAACCGGACAAGCGTTCTGAACTTATCACTCCTCTGTACCTAGCAGCCACCAAAGCACGAACCCAAAAGTACAGGTCTAAAATAGAGAGACTACAAATACCTGCTTAAACACCGCGTAACGCTTACCGACAGCTACCCTATGAAAACGTGCGAAAAAATATGTGAACTGTGTCAGCGCGACTGCCCCAAGCTTACTGAGCACCATCTCATTCCCCGCCAAGAAACCAGACGTAAGAAGAACACCAAAAAAAAATACGATCACGCCGATCTCGGCCCTACTATTGATATCTGTCCGCCTTGCCATAAGCAGGTGCACACTTTATTTACCAACAAAGAGCTAGCGGCAGATCTACATTCTGCGGACTTGTTGCGATCGCACCCGGCAATGACAAAGTTTCTAAAGTGGATTACAAAACAGGACCCTTACAAAAAGGTGAGGACCCGTAAATAGGGTACTCGCTATGACCAGCCAAGTATCTGCTCGATTTCTGCAACAAGGCTCTTGGCCTGAAAGGGCTTGGTAATAACACCTTGAATGCCTAAAGACATAAACGCTTGCTGCTCGCTCATCTGCGCTTTGGCAGTAAGCAGTATGGTTGGAATACCTTTCGTTTTTTCAGCTGACTGTAGCTGCTTGTACACCTCAAGACCATCTTCTTCAGGCATCATCACATCTAGCAAGATAAGATCGAGCGGCGTGTTTTGAGCGATCGCAACGCCCGCCCTTCCCGAAGCCGCCGTCTGCACAGACCAATCACCCGCTGTCTCCAGTGACAGCCGAATAATCTCGCGTACACCATCGTCATCGTCTACGACCAGCACCTGTTTCGTCATGACGCTACCTATTACAGCTCTTTTGAACTAGATCAGCTTTATAATGAGCAAAAATAGAACAGGCATAACAGCTACTCCTACCAAAGTCATTCTATTGGGATTCTAAAGCGAAAACAGCTGCCTTCATCCAGCGTACTCTCCACAGAAATATCGCCGCCGTGCTGCTGCACAATACTGCGACAAATAGCCAGTCCCAGTCCCGTTCCTCCTTTCTGACGCGAGTCTGACGCATCTACCTGATGGAAGCGCTCGAAGATATTTTCAAGCTTATCTGACGGAATACCCCGACCTTCGTCCTTCACCGTAAATAGCGCAGCCTTGTGCTCGCCTTTTCCGACAGCGGTTACCATCACCCAAACCTTCGCAGGCGTATCCGAAAACTTGATGGCGTTGTCTACAAGGTTTGTCAGGACTTGAATAATGCGATCGCCATCCGCCCACAGCAGTAGGTTCGCATCCATCACCTCTAGCTGTACCTGCGATCGCTCAGCGGATAGCGCCATCATCTCAAAGGTTCGCCTAGTCAGCTCACGGGTAGAGACAGACGCACGATGCAGCCTGATTTTGCCAGATTCTAGCCGCTCTAGCTCTAAAATGTCGTTGACTAGCTTCACCAGTCGGTCCGAATTTTCGACTGCGATCGCAAACACGTACTGCCCTTGCTTCGAGATCGGGTCAATTAAGCCGCTCGACAGCAAATCTAGCGCGCCGTGCACAGCCGTCAATGGCGTGCGCAGCTCGTGGCTCACCACCGAGATAAACTCATTCTTCATCCGGTCAACTGCGTCGCGTTCGGTAATATCTTCACCAATGCTGAGCGTACCGGACGGCGCGCCCTGTGTATCCTGCAAGAGCACTGTATTCCAGGAGATTACCCGCGTCTCGCCCGAGCGCGTAACCAGGCTACTTTGATAGTTGGGACGATTTTTGTGGTTGAGCATATCTTGAAAAATTGCCGGAGCTTGGTCACGCTCAAGCTCCGGGACAAACGTCTTAACCCACGATTGACCAATGGCTTTAGCAGGCGAATAGTCCAGTAAATCAGCAAAGTAAGGATTGACGTACTCTACCTCTCCTAGCTGATTTAGCCCTACTACCATCAGCCGTACGTTTTGCAAAAAGCTCTGCCAGCGACGCTCTGATTCTTTGAGAGTCGTTAGCAGCTCGGTCCGCTCTTTCTCCGCCTGGTTTCGCTGGGTGACGTCTCGCTGCAACACCAGCACGACGGTATCTGCTAACGCTTCACCGCTAGCCTGATCCTTGACTACAGTACAGGCACAGTCCATCGACAAAACCTGTCCGTCCTTGCATACAAACTCCACCTCTTGGTGATGCCTACTCTCTGGCAGCAGCTGCAAATAAGTCGCCTGGCAACCTCTTTGCGTTTCCTCGCTCAAGAAAGCTACCAGTGGTTGACCAATCAGCTCTGCCTTGCAATAGCCAGAACGACTGATCACCGTTGAATTTACCTGCTGAATTATCCCGCGCTCGTTAAGCACGTAGATAAAATCAGGAGCCGACTCAAATAAAGAGCGAAATCGCTGTTCGCTTTTCCTCAGGGACGCGGTGCGAGACTCTAGCTCCCGGTTTAGGCGTTGTAAGTCGGCTTCAGCCTGCCTGCGTTCGCCGATCTCTTTTTCTAGCTGCTCGTTGATCTGTTTGAGTTTTTCTGGGCTTGGCAGCGCTAGTGCTACCGGAATCACAGGGAGAAGTGCTAAAGCAGCATAGCTCGATGCCACTGCGGTGATTGCTTTGACGGTACCCGACAGCCAGTATGCCGGATACCATAACGTCAAAATCGAGAATAAGTGGGTTGTTCCGCAGGTGATGATAAATAGCCCAAACAGTAAGAAGATATTGCGAAAGACTATATGTTTACGCTTTTGAACAAAGTAGAAAAGCATGATAGGTATAGAGAAGTAAGAGATCGCAATTAGCCCATCCGACAGCACATGCAGCCACACCAGATTGGTCTGCCACAGGTAGCAGTGTCCATGCGGAATAAACTGGTCAGGCGACAGCACCGATTGAAACCAGTCAGCAGCTCTGCTCATCTAGCCCTTGCCCCTCATACTCGATAGTTAGTTGGTTTCTGTCGCTAATAGGCGCGATCGCCCTGCTGCCTTTGCTCGATACAGCGCCTCATCAGCCTGCCGGTACAGCTGCTGAATGTCTTCTCCATCCGCTGGATAGGCTGCTATGCCCCCACTAAAGCTGACTTGAAACATCTGCTTCGCATCGTCCTTATCCTGTTCAAAAGAATGCTGAGAAAACTGTTCTAAAAATGCGCTCAGCCGCTGCATCGCCATCGCTTTCGACGTATCGTATAGCCCGACGACAAACTCTTCCCCACCCCACCGGGCTACCATATCCTCGTCTCTAAACGCCTGCCGTAGCATGTCTCCAAACGTTTTCAGCACGTGATCGCCCATCTCATGACCATAGCGATCGTTCACCTGCTTAAAACAATCCAAATCCAACAGAGCCAAACACAGTGTTGTTTGCTTCCGATTCGCCAGCCGAATTAAGCGGTCAAATAGCTCAACAGACTGACGGCGGCGGCTCAAGCCTGTCAGACTATCAGTCTCTGCTAACCTTCTAAGCAAATGCAAACGCTCCAGCCGATTCAAAATCCGTGAAACCAGCTCAGAGCCAATAATCGGCTTACTAACATAGTCATCCGCGCCAGATTCAAATACTCGCTGCACAATATCGGGCTCTGTGTGCGCAGACAAAAACAGAATCGGCAGCTGACTCAAGTTAGGATCGTGCCGAATGACCCGGCACAGCTCTAATCCATTGAATTCGGGCATCTCAATATCTAAAATCAATAGATCGGGAACCGTCTGCTCTAACACATCCCACAGCTGAAATGGGTCTGACAGCAGCGTCAGCTGAAATCCCCACGGGTCTAGCAGCTGCTTCAAACACTGCAAAATTTGCGGATCGTCATCTAGCACAAGGACTTTAGCCTCCGCCAGCGACTGCTCCGTCAGGCATTGGTTCACAGTCTCTATGATCTGCTCTGTCGCGACAGGCTTTTGCAAAAAAAGGCTCTCGTGAGATGCCCGTAGAACTTCGACCCGATGACGCAGCCTTTCTTCTGGAGAACTGCTCCAGTCGGCGGAGTCAGTTGCTACAATCACTGACATAGCAGGCCACTGTTTAGCGAGCTCGCGGAGAAAAGACAGCCCTTCTTCTCGGGTATTCGCACAGCTTGGATCCACCATTATAACAGCAGGAGAATGCTGTTCTAGGACTACTCTGGCCGCTTCCAACGTCGCCGCAAACCACGTTTGAATACTCCAAATAGACGCTTGACGAGTCAACGATTCAATCAAGGCCTGATCACTATCAACGATTAGCCACTCGTAGACACTAGGGTTGGGTTGCTGGCCAAATCGCTTCAGCAACGGCGGACTTAGAGATGCAGAGTGAGAGGAGCGTTTAGCGATAGGCTTACCATTAAGCGCAGTTCTCTCAACTGAATTTTCTACCGCTTTTGGCAGATCAACCCATCTCTTATTTGTTGAATTTGATCCTGTTGCATTCGGCTCTGTTAGGTCTAAAGGTTTGGCTACTCGAAGACTATTCGGCTGCGAAAGCGAAGCACTAGAGGAAGTATCGATTTTTTCAGGGCCAGGCTCTAGAGACTGACGCAGCGACGCAATGAGGTTCGGCAGCTGGTTGATCTGTTCTATATCTAGCTGCGGCGCAGCGAGCAACAGTTTTTCTATACCAGCAGCAATTTTAGAGGAGTGCATAAAGCCAAAGCTGCCCAGGGCTCCTTTCAGCGTATGAGCAGCTTGCTGCGATCGCACCACCTGATCTTTGTGCACTGATAGCATCATCATGCGCTCATCTTGTGGCACCGCAAGTACAGGGACAATCTGCTCTAGCAAGGTGATCATGTCCAGATACTTTTGCTGATGTTCCTTCCATATTTCATGAAGACGACTGAGCATAGGCACGTTCTGATACAGGGCTTCTCCACCAGCCTTTTGCTGGTCTGAGTTTCTTTGATCGACGGCCTTTAAGTCTTCTTGATTGGTTGGGCTCACCTGTATTGCTAGCTCAGCGTCTACCGCCGCAGAAGGCTCACAGTATGGCTCTAGGCCAAGCCGATAGCCTGAGCCGTATACCGTCTCGACCATGTTTGCTATGCCACTCTGCTCAAGCTTGCGGCGCAGGCTTTTTATGTGGGTACGCACCGCGTTATCCGAAGGCATTTTTTCGTAGGACCACAGTTGCTCTAGCAAAACATCCAAACCAAAAATTCGATGGGGATTGCGCAGAAACAGCTCCAGTATCTCGTATTCCTTATTGGTAAGATGCAGCCGCTTACCATAGCAAAATACTTCGCAGTTGCTAGGGTCCAAGCTCACCGCTCCCCAGCACAGCACAGGAGAGGTATCTGTCCGGCCTCGGCGCAGTAAGGCCCGTATTCGAGCTAGCAGATCATCGATGTCCAATGGCCTGAGGACATAGTCATCTGCGCCCGCATCAAGGCCAGCAATCTTACTGGCCGTCGTATCTTCCGCTGTCGTCAGCAGTACTGGGACGTCTTTACCGGTGTCTCGTACTCGCTGACAAAAGCGAATGCCGTCTAGCTTTGGTAAGCACAAATCTAGCAGTATCAGGTCGTAGTCAAAAGCTTCCACCATCGCTAGTCCAGTTTCACCATCGGCAGCTAGCTCTACCTGATAGTGGTTTGCCTTTAGCACCTTCGATAGCATCAGCGCTAAGACACCATCGTCCTCTACAACCAAAATTTTCATACAGCGTCAATAAGACTTACTATGCCCCCACGCGAAGAGAAACCGGCCTAGCATCAGCAGGCATTAAATAAGCAAGCGTTTTTTGAAAACAAGAATTATAAAACAAGACTAAAACAGCTTTTTCCCTGACGCCCTATATATTAATCTTGATTTAAGCAGCTAAATGTGGGTATTTTATGAGTGCCTTTGATTACTCGCGAGGCAGACAGTCTTAACCCATTGTGTCTACCGCATAAGTCGCATTTACAGCATGATGGGCTTACACAGCGGCCGATTTTGGTTATATAGCTTAGCCACTCACGTCGCTTAACTAGCCATACAACACAGCCTTCAATCATTAAAAAATCACAGCCAAACACTGAGCAACACGAATCGCAGCGACTGGCCGTCCTCAATGCATCTGCTCTGCTAGACACACCGCAGCAAGAGTCTTTTGATCGCTTTGCCCGCTTAGCGAGTGCCATCATGCAAACGCCGGTTGCCCTGGTCTCTCTAGTAGACGGCCAGCGGCAGTTCTTTAAAAGCTGCGTTGGTCTGCCAGAGCCCTGGGCCAAGAGTCGGCAAACACCGCTGACACACTCGTTCTGTCAGCATGTCGTTAGCACGTCTGATGTGCTCTCTATCACCGATGCACGTACCCACCCCCTGCTCAAACAGAATCTGGCGATCGCAGAACTTGGTGTTATCGCTTACCTGGGCATTCCTCTTACCACTACCGAAGGCTACACCCTTGGCTCCTTCTGCGTTATCGACGATTCTCCGCGAGAATGGACCCCAAAGGAGGTCAGCATTCTCAAAGAGCTAGCCGCCCTCGTCATCGACGAAATAGAGCTACGGCTCCTGGCAAGGCAGCTACATACCGACTATTTGCAGCTTCGCAGCCTGGAGCTTTACCGCGAGGAAATGACGCAGATGCTGGTGCACGACCTGCGCAATCCGCTCACCTCATTCGTCGCTGGCCTAGAGCTAATAGAGACCGCTGGCCCACTGACACCGCAGCAGCAGAAATTTGTTGACGTTGCATGTAAAGGCGGCGAAACCCTATCGCGCATGATCGACAGCATTCTCGATGAGCACAAAGCTAAAATCGAACGGCTAGATCTCACGCTTAGCGCGGTCGAGCCCAACCGGCTCATGACCACGGTTTACGAGAACCTGGCACCTATGGCCCAAAAAGTCCAGGTGCAGTTTACCTATGAGCCAGTTGACTGTGCGCCGTTCATGGCCGATAGCGATAAGCTGCGCCGCGTTTTAGAAAACCTGATAAGTAACGCTATTCAAAATACGCCGCCGAATGGAGAAATCACCCTCTCTGCAAAAACAGACAAAGTTCCTAGCATTTGCTTTTCGGTCACCGATACCGGACAAGGCATTCCGGCGGACGCCTTCGAGCGTATCTTTCAAAAGCTAGGCGGCGCAAAAACTGTTCGAGACAACGGAGAGTCGACCGGACTTGGACTGCCCTTTTCGCAGATGGCCGTCAAAGCCCACGGCGGACGTATCTGGGTGGAGAGCGAGCTAGGCCACGGTACGCAGTTTCACTTCACTATTCCGCTCATCCCGCCAGACGTTGCGCTGCAGGCCGCTCTCACGCAACCATCTGGCCGCTGATTTGGTCGCTGGTCTGACCATCTATCTGACCGCTGGGCTGCGCGTTATTTTGAGGCAGCGTCAATGCCTCAGCATAGCGAAGCCGACTACAGGGAATGCGATCGCTAAAAATAGAGGTCGCCAGTTCGTGAGAATGAATCTCCAGCACGGCTTCTGAATCTACGTCAATCAGCAGCTGCTGACCAGCAAAGACAACCCGCTCAAAAAAATAGCCCGGAATATTCGAGATGCGCACAACCTGTAGCTTCGTTGTTTGGTTGACGTAACGGCACGTAATTTGGCCCGCTCTAGCAGTAGCAGGGGTAGACGAAAGAGAATTAGCAGTCATATTACGACTCAAATCGACAAAAGAGGTACGACAGCAGCAGTCACTAAGCTCAGCGCCATTAAACGCTGTGGCTTAGTTCGATTGCGTAGTCTGGATAGTTGGATAGCGTTACCACTACGCTATCGATCCCAATGTCTAGCGAAGCCAGCTTCCAGCGATCTTGAATCACGGCTATGCGGCCTGCCATGCTTCGGCAGTGAATATATAGCGTCTTCTTCTCAGGCTGAAACTTCAGCTGACACAGTCCCCAAAAGGGAAAACGCCACGCGATAAAATGGCCCAAAATGTCTAAAAATGTCATAGAAATAACAGACCTCAGAAATAGACCTTGCAAAAGGGAGCGTCTTTATTGACCCTTTCTAAGTTCAACCATAAGTTCAGAATGTGAGTATTTTGTGAGGGTTACCGCAAGGTAAAAGTTTAAACACACGAACCTATAGATTGCGGGGATCACCGGCAGTCGGCATTTCTATCGCAGGGAGGGTGCTACCCAAGAGCTCTACGTAGTTCAATGATTAATGTCGTATCTATTCGCGCATTGAGACGCAAAGAGGCTTTTCATGGCTAGGGTTAATCAGCTCAAAACCTTACTTCTGCTGACGCTCTTAGGCGGGTTGATTGTTCTAGCAGGCTATTTGCTGGTCGGCAATGAGCAGGGTCTGTACTACGGACTTGCCTTTGCAGCGTTTAGCAGCTTTGGTTCCTGGTACTACTCCGACCAGGCGGCACTGTCTGCATTTAAAGCTAAGCCTACGCCAAAGGACGAAATCCCTGAGCTATACGCGCGAATTGAGAAGCTGTGCGATCGCGCCGATCTTCCTCATCCTAAGCTCTACATCGTCCCATCCAAGTCACCCAACGCATTTGCGACTGGCCGAGATCCTAAGCACGCTGCGATCGCCCTCACTCAAGGCATCATTGATTTACTTCCTGCAGACGAGCTAGATGCAGTCATCGCTCACGAGCTTACTCACGTCCGCAATCGTGACACGCTTACACAGGCTGTTGCAGGCACCCTTTCTGGCTCACTCACCTATCTAGGTCGCATTCTCACCATCGGCGCACTCTACTTCCCTGTCGCTCGCATCGGCAGACGCAGCAGCAACCCGCTTGCCATTTTATTCTTACTGGTGGTTGGGCCTTTTAGCGCTGGCCTTCTACGCATGGCCATTTCCAGAACTCGCGAATTTGCCGCCGACGCAGGCGCAGCCGAAATCACCGGCAATCCACTGGCCCTAGTTCGCGCCCTAGAAAAGCTTGAAGCGATGGGGCAAGAAGTCCCGATTCACGGCAACCCAGCCTACGCTGCTATGTTCATCGTCAATCCTCTTTCAAAAGAAGGCCTGATGAAACTGTTTATGACCCATCCACCGACCGAAGACCGTATCGAGCGCTTAAAAGAACTCGCAAAAGGTGGGCAGTTATCGACGTCAGCAGCAGAGAAGCTAAGCCCAGCGACCTAGGGTTATTAGCACGGTCAATTCACCAGCAGGACAATTACCGGTGTTTAGGTGCACGAATATCTTGTGATCCAACACATAGCCTCACTATTTATTTGTCATTACGATGTAATCGACAACTTAACTATATCGATCTCCTATACCGAAGCGAAGTCCTAGCCACCTGTGGCTGGGACTTCTTATTTTGAGCGGTAGCCTATCAAATAAGAGAAAGATCGCAATAGCGGCGCTGTATCATCAAAAAAATCGGTCACGTCTTTCAGGTGCATAAATGTTGAACCGCTCAATGCCCGCATACTGACCTTCTGTCGCGCCTACGGGAAACGCCGTTAGCCGATATAGATAAATACCATCACGAGGATTACGAGCCTTGAGTGCTACTGTGAGTTGCTGCCCTGGCGCTACGGGCGGATCGAATTCAACGGTGATCGTTCTTGCACTGTCGTCATCAACCGTACGCATAGGCAGATCACTGCGACCATCTGTTTCAAACGCGTAGCTGTCGTCGGGCCGATAGCGAGGATAGTCCACACCTTCGATTTGCTCAAAGACTAGCTTTTCTAGCGGTTCTACCGCATCAGACGGAAAATCTAGCGTAAATAGGTACTGCGTTCGGCGAAACTGCCACCTGGTTGGGACGCGAATGTTGGTCAACCGCAGCGGTCGGCGAAAGCTGATGCTAGGGTTGCTAGCTGGACTAGGCGAAAGCTGAGCGATTGGCGAAAGCTGAGCGATTGACACATTCTCTGTGATCGCACTTTCTCTCGCAGCACCAACCGCTCTCTCTTGCGCAGTCGCGGCAGTAAATGACTGTAGTAAGAGAGCGATCGCACCTCCGACCAGGAAACTACCAGCGAGTAGATTAGAACGAAAGCGCCGAGCCATACCAGTTACTCCTACACAAAGCGTCTCTTCAAGCGCATGACTATAAAGCGCATGACTATAAAGAGACTCACTTCCAATCTAAGCGGTTTGCTCTCAATTGTGCGGGCTCAATACCGAGATCATGCCTGCATACAAGCTACTCACTTGAAGCGAAACTGCATCATCAGCGGAAAGTGATCTGAAGACTCACCAGCCGTGACCAATACTTTGTTCTGAATCACTTCGATTGTGCTGGGCGTATAGAATATGTAGTCGAGCTTGTATTCCGGGCTATCGGTTGGAAAGGTGACATTTTCACCGCTCCAGGCTGATGGTGCAACGGCGGAAGCAAACTGCTCAGAAGCGAGCATCTCTTTGATAGAGAACTGAGTTTCTCCCAGGTTTTCACCGGTTGCAGTGACAAAAGTCCCCCGGTTGAGAGCGCTGTTGAAGTCGCCCATAATAATGACGGGAAGCGTTTCGGCATATTCTTCAGCGAGCGATCGCACAAACCTTGTCTGGCTTACCCGCGTCGCCTCATCAAACGCCTCTAAGTGCACGCTAATCACAACCAGCGGCTGACCATCGAGACTAATTTGCACAACCTGCGCCAGCCGTTCTAGATAAAAGGCTTTATAAATGAGCGATTCGTCAGCCACCCGCTCCAAGACAAGGCGGCTATTTTGCTCAATAGGATAGCGGCTGACCATGGCCTGACCTGAGAGGATCTTGCCAAAGTGAGCAGAAGGGGGCCAGTAGGGAAAGGGTAAATAGTTCTTGTCCCAGCTGATAGCGATCGCACCCGCATTCATCTCTAGCGCCTGCGTAATCACATCCATCTGGTTTACGTCATAAGAACGGTTCGCGCCAAAATCAATTTCTTGAAAGCCAACGATATCTGGACTAACCGATTTGAGAGCGGCAATCGCCCGCTGCAAATTCGCCTCAAAAAACGCACGTTCAGGCTTCGTCGTCGTATTATTTGCCAGCCCTGAGAGATAACCAATGTTGTAGCTCACAATGGTATAGCTACTTTTAACCGCAGGCGCGGGCGCATCGTATTCCTTAATGTCGTCGTAGGTTTGCTTATTAGCAGTGCCTGCACTACCCCAAAAGAAAAAAGCTGCGATCGCCGCCGCTGGCAGCCCTACCAGCAAAGCCAAAACCTTCAAAAATATTTTCATAGCCCCACCCCCCAAAAACCCTTCAGGCAACCGTGCTGATACTACAACATATATTGATAGGATCCTTTCTCACGGGTACGCTTGAGTACACCAAACCAAACCAACCCCATCCCCTGTTCTCCATTCCCCATACCCCATCCTCTATTCTCCGTTCCCCATCCCCTACCCTTAACTAAATGTCCGTCAAAAATATAATCTTCTACGGCTTCCTCGCCTTCATCCCCATCTCCATCACCGGTCACTTCCTCGGATGGAGCGACCTGATTATATTCGTAACGGCGGGCCTCGCCATCATCCCCCTCGCAGGCTGGATGGGCGCTGCCACTGAAGAAATTGCCGTCGTCCTCGGCCCATCGCTCGGCGGCCTGATGAACGCCACTTTTGGTAACGCCACAGAACTGATCATCGCTATTTTTGCGCTGCGTGCTGGCCTCGTAAACGTCGTCAAGTCCAGCATTACCGGCTCCATCATCGGCAATCTACTGCTGGTCATGGGCCTCTCCATGCTCCTCGGCGGACTCAAATTCAAAGAGCAAACCTTTCAGCCCACCATCGCCAGGCTCAACGCCTCATCTATGAACCTGGCTGTCATCGCCATTCTGCTGCCCACCGCTGTAGACTTCACCTCCAGCGGCATCGAGCAACCCATCTTACAAAAGCTATCGATTTCGGTCGCAGTTGTCCTGATGCTGGTGTACGGTCTCACGCTGCTATTTTCGATGAAAACGCACGCCTACCTCTACGATGTCGGCATCGCCGCAGAAGACAGCGACCCCGAACTGCTCTCCAATTTTGGCAGCGCTACACTACCGGTAAAGGTAGAAACCGAACACGCAGAGCATGAAGTCCCTAACCTAAAGCTCTGGATAGGCGTTTTACTCGCAGCAACGTTGGCCGTTGCCGTCGAGTCAGAATTTTTGGTCGGCACATTAGAGGTCGCATCCAAACAGCTTGGCCTCTCTGAACTCTTTACAGGCGTCATCATTTTGCCTGTTATTGGCAACGCCGCCGAGCACGCTACCGCCGTCACCGTCGCGCTCAAAAACAAAATGGACCTGTCGCTAAACGTAGCCGTCGGCTCCAGCATGCAAATTGCTCTTTTCGTCGGTCCGCTACTCGTCATTATCGGCGCATTCATGGGCCAGCCCATGGACCTAGACTTCAACAACTTTGAGTTACTCTCTGTAGCCGTCGCGGTCCTCGTTGCCAACTCCATCAGCGGCGATGGCAAATCAAACTGGCTAGAAGGCACTTTGCTGCTCGCCACCTACGCTGTCATCGCACTGTCCTTCTACTTTCACCCAGTCATTGATGGCATCGGCTAGAACCGATACTCTTGGTCACGTATCCACAAACTCATAGGTACGCTGTTACCCTCTGCGTCTACCTTCACATCTACGACAAAAGCCCTGGTACTGTCTCCACGCAATTGTCCGATTTGGCTATTGATGTCGTCCCGCTGAGCTTCCGGCATGTAGTAAGTCTCCAGGCCATACGAAATACGCCACCGCTGGTAGCGGCCTCGCAAAGCAACCTGCCCTGCGTCCAATGACTCAGGCGGCTCAAGGCTTACAGCAACAGGTACCCAAGCAGTCGGGGTGGCTACCACATCAAGCGCAGCATCCGCTTTATTAGGCGCAGCCAAAGTCACATAGATCAACTCACCCTCGTTTTTCCAGGTAAAAACCTCATCACCACCTGGCAAAACTTTCAAAGCATCGGGCTCAGAAATGTCAAAGCTAAGCGTTTGAGAATAGCCTCGCAGTATATCGTAAGGATCTACAGGAACAGTTTGCAGCGTCACCGTTTCTCCGCGTGCATAGGTCAACGCACTTTGAAAAGGCACTGCGACAATCAGCGCAGATTGAATCAATATCGCCGCCAAAAATCGCCAGGACGGCACTCGAATTGCAGGCGTTTCGCTTGATGTCTTCTCTGGAGAGGTAGGCGGTAGATCAAACGGAGGCGTCTTTGGGACGCTATTTGGGAACGCAGGCGTCAGATCTTGAATAGGCTTAGATTCGTCAGTCATGGTGTTTCTCCACTTTGTTTTGGTATTACAAGAGATTTAGAGTCAAAGGGTTGAACAATCTATTCACTCAACAGGTCGCGCACAGTCACTGCGCTGCTTTTATCGAAGATTTCGACGACTTCTCAAACCACAAACCAGCGGCAATCACAACTACACCGCATATTGTCAGCACCACAGCTTTCAAGAGTAAATCTGTATCGTATTCAAACATCCGCGTCCATAGGCCAATTACCACGATGCCCATACCGCCCCAAAAGCGGTGTCGAACGCCCATCAGCATGCCGTCGTGCAGCATGGCAAACCCAATAAAGAACAGAATGCTGTTGGTAAGGACTAACCACAGCGGCCAAACGCCGCCAACCCCCTGAAATTGAAAGAAGGCGCTTATGCCTATCAGGGCAACCACAGCGAAGTAGATCGGTGTTTTCATCCACAGAGATTTGGGTTCGCGCGATCGCCGCGCTCGCAAGAAATGTTGCCAGAGACCGTAAAGCGCGATCGCACTCAACCCTATCAGTAGCAGCAAATACGACTTAGCAACCGAACTTGTCCCTTCCAGGTTCGCACCACCAAATTCCCAGAGCCATCGGAACGAATAAGCATAGGCACTGACGCTTATAAACCAGATCGCCAAAGAGCGCCCAATCGGTTGAAACACGTCAGCTGACACTCTATCGGCTCCTAACTGCTTATGCATTGGGGAGCGCTTAGCCGCTAATCGTGCCAGATGGTCACTCGGCCATTTCCAGAAACGAGCGTGATATACCCACAGAACGACAGCGGCTAGCATTCCAGCATAGGTAAACGTCGCAGCGTGCCAATGCACCAAAGAACCGTTTGCCACCAGTAGCATCACCGTCGAACCTATACACCAAAAGCCGTAAAGCACTCGCGAACGGCACCAGTGTGCCAGCGGCAAATACAGCGGCGTTATCAGCACGGGTAAGTACAGTTGCAGCAGCGCAATCCACTGTGACTCATCCGCTCCCCTGCCAATGCCAAACCAACCGAACAGCGCCTCACGGTAGCTCAGTCCGATTAGAATCCATGACAGCACGCCCAACGGCGTCAGTCGCAGACTATAGGCCATCGTCAATACGCCAAGACCCCACACCAAATACAGCGCCGAAACCGAGCCGCTTTGGTGAAACATCTGAGACATTAGTCCCAGATTTGCACCCATAATTAGCGCGCCTGCCAAGAGCAACCCTAAGCCCAATCGCTGAAGGCCGGGCTTATTCATAGGCCGTCGCCATAGGTAGAACCCGGTTGAGTTCACGCCGATGAAGGCTCCAAATATGACAATTATTCGGAGCGATCGCGACCAGTCCTGCCAGTTCGCCGCCACCAGCGTAATGGCCCCAAGCCCCAGCAAAATGCCGCCTAGTCCCAGCAAAATCGTAATAAACCGATTCCCTGTCACCGCTTCGATGTGCGCAAACTGATATCTCGTCGCCAGCTGCTGATACAGCTCAGCATCAATTAGCCCTTCTTGCCACCAGTGCTCCGACTCAGCTCTTAGCTGCCGCCTAAAGTTCTCATTGCTCATTCGCTCACTTGCCTCACAAGACATCTGATATTCGTGAGTCAATCCTATCTATGAGCCTATCCGCCTCGAAAGAGCATTTTTTTGATAAATATCAAACCCCATTCAAACAGTTACGACTCGTTAGCTATGGACTTATGCACGCAAGGCAAGACTAGCCCATCGATCTAGAATCGCTGGCAGTGAGTGTTTCAACCTTTTGTTTGTCACAAGTAACAGGCAATCGAAGTAACAGGCAATCGAGCTAACCGGTAGTTGAGCGCAGTAGGACTATTGTCCGTCACCTTCATTCACCTTACCGAAGCGGCGATCGCGCTTTTGAAACGCCTGCATCGCCTGATGAAACTCCGACGTGTCAAAATCTGGCCACAGCGTATCGGTGATATAAAACTCCGAGTAGGCTAGCTGCCACAGCAAAAAGTTGCTGATGCGCATTTCACCGCTGGTGCGAATGAGTAGATCGGGATCACTGATGTTCGATGTGTACAGATGACGGCTAAACAGGGACTCATCAATGTCTTCGGGTTGGAGAGTGCCTTCTTTTACCTGAGTTGCGATCGCCTGGCAGGCCTGCAAAATCTCCTGTCGTCCGCCGTAGTTCGTCGCCACCGAAAACCGAATGCCCTGATTGCCCTGGGTCATCGTCACCGCCCGGTCAATCTCCTTCTGTAGCGTCTTAGGTAGCGCCGCCAAGTTTCCAACGAACTCAATACGCACGCCCTCCTCCATCATCTCCTTGAGCTCCTGACGCAGCACTCGCTCAAAAAGGGTCATCAAAAAATCCACTTCGCGCGTAGGTCGTCCCCAATTCTCCGTCGAAAAGGCATAGGCCGTTAGCGCATCAATTCCCCAGTCACGGCAGCAGCGCAGCAGCTTTTTAAGCGTATCCACACCCCTGCGATGACCCATAATGCGCGGCAGCCCTCGCCCTTTTGCCCAGCGGCCATTTCCATCCATAATCACCGCTACGTGCGACGGCATTCGGCCCTTCTCTAAGTCGTGAGGGAGCAGGTTTGGCACCGTCGATACGCCGGTAGGAGCACTAAAATTAGCCGTCATTTCTTTTCCTGAGGAGTGGGGCTAGGCAGCTTACGCTTAATAAAGCTCAAAAAGTTAATGCCTTTGATACTGAGCCTACGGCCCAGACTTCTAAGCTGAGGAGCTACCGTATCACCATCTACCGAAGGCGAAAACTTATCAAGCAAAAGTTCTCTTAGCTTACTGCTGGTCAAAGGCCGGTTTAGCATCCCTTTTTCGGCCACCGAAATAGATCCTGTCTCTTCAGAAACCACCACACAAATGCACTGTTCTACCCGCTCAGTAATTCCCATCGCTGCTCTGTGTCTGGTCCCCAGCTGCCGAGAAGCATCCCGCTCCGAAATCGGTAAAATCACGCCAGCGGCCAGTATTCGAGCGCCGCGAATCAGTACCGCACCATCATGCAGCAGCGTCGTCGTTTGGAAAATGGTCTGCAATAGCTCCCGCGAAAGCTCAGCATTTATTTTGACACCTGGCACCGAAAAATCACTTTCCTCAATCGGCTCGTCTGTCTCTAAAATCATCAGCGCCCCAGTCCGGTTCTGAGACAGCCCCTTCACCGCTTCTACCAGCTCATCAATGACATTATTTGCGGTTGAAAGGTGGTTTTCTTGCCCGGCAAATAGCTGAATAAATTCGCCACGTCCCAACAGCTCTAGCAACCGACGAAAGTCAGCCACCAGCATTATCGCTAGCGACACAGAAGCCCCAAGCATGATCTTCTCCATCAAAAAATGGAGCACAACAAAGCCAAGCAAGCCACTCGCTAGCGTTGTGGCCATCAGGACCATCAGTCCTTGCACCATCCACATCGTGCGGCGATCGCGAATTACCGACAGCACCATGTACACCAGTACAAACACTAAACCGATGTCAATGACCAAACCAATATTATCAATGATGGTGCGATACAAGAGTCAGGCCTGTTTCACCGTGATCGACGTTCAACTTCGTTTTCGTAGGTTTCTATAGTCCACTTTCTAGCAGCATCGTCGTGATACTTAGGAGGGAGCGCGCAACCGTCATAAGCCGTCCTATATCAATAGAGTATCAATAGAGACTATTGGCTTATGACCGTATACTACTCCTCTATCGCGTCACCGTTGCGCGCTACTTATGCATCGCTGCCGCTATGGATTCAGGGCTTGAGCGCCTCGGGCAGCCGGTCATGCCGTACCAAATCTTCGTAGGTTTCCCGCTGCAAAATCAAATCTGCCTGACCGTTATTCACTAACACCGCCGCCGGACGAGGTACCCGGTTATAGTTCGAAGACATGCTGTAGTTATAAGCGCCCGTTGCTGGGACGACAACTATTTCACCGGATTCTAACGGCGGCAAACTAGCCGAATGAATCACCACGTCGCCCGACTCACAGTGCTTTCCGGCCATCGTCACCGTTTCGCTGAGCGGCGCAGACATTTTGCCAGCAGCCAGCACCCGATACACCGACTGATACGTAATCGGCCTGGGATTGTCAGACATCCCGCCATCTACCGATATATAGGTGCGAATGCCTGGGACTGTCTTTTGTCCGCCTACGGTGTAAGCTGTCACGCAGGCAGAGCCCACCATTGATCGGCCCGGCTCACACAGCAGCTTTGGAAACGGCAAATCGTTGGCTTTGCAAACTTCAACCATACTCTCGCAGACGGTCTTAGCCCACTCATCAATGCTTGGGGGATCGTCCGATTCGGTATAGCGAATGCCAAGCCCGCCGCCAATATCCACTTCTTTGATAGCAATTCCGTACTGGCTGGCCGTTTGGAACCAGCGCATCATGACCCCAGCTAGGTCGTGATGCGGCTGAAGCTCGAAAATCTGCGAACCAATATGAGCATGCAAGCCAATACAGTCAAGGCTTGAGCCCCGCTTAGAGATAAACTCAAACACCTCTTCTAGCTGGTCAGGATCAAAACCGAACTTACTGTCTATGTGTCCAGTCTGAATATATTCATGCGTGTGACACTCAATTCCTGGCGTCAAACGCAATAGAATCGTTGCCGTCTTACCCGCATCTGCCGCTAGCTGGTTGAGCGACTTCAGCTCATGCCAATTGTCTACCACAATGCGAGCATCAGCATTTAGCCCTAGCTTCAGCTCATCTAGAGACTTATTGTTGCCGTGGAAATAGAGCATTTTACCCGTTGCACCTGCGGCTACGGCCGTTTGCAGCTCACCACCAGAAACCACGTCAATAGCGATGCCTTCTTGAGAAGCGATCGCACACACCGCCAGGCAGTTCCACGCTTTCGATGCATACACAATCAGCGACTCGCCCGGATAGTGCTTGGCAAAAGACGTCTTATATTGGCGGCACGCTGTCCGCAGCGTTTGCTCATCTAATATATAGAGCGGCGATCCGAATTTCTTCACCAAATCCGTCACATCGCAGCCACCCACGACCAGATGATCTTCGTCGTTGACAGCCGCACTCAGCGGCAGCAAATTCTGGTTGGGAGAGGTATCAGCAGTTACCTTCGCTAAATATTGCAGACTAGAGGCTTGATCGCTCGATTGTTTGGGCGCGGCTGAAACAGTAGAAACCATAGAGCAGTGAAAAAGTAGGGTGTGCGTTCGTACAGATGTTTGTAGAAGTGTATCGGTGAGGAATGTTTTAAGAAGCGTCCTCAAAGAAGCGCATAAATAGGGATTGTTAACCAGTGTACAATTGGCCGTCTCCTTGTTGGTCGTCTCTTAATACGCGGAGGTTTACGTTTATTGTCTTTTTTAGCCTGCCTACCCCTTATAGAAGCTGACCTACCCGCCGTGCTCGCATTGGACCAACGCTGTTTAGGTGGGCTGTGGACTCGCTCAGGCTACCAGCGAGAACTCGACAGCCCTTTAAGCGACTTGAGGGTGCTCGTTAGTGTGCCAACTGTGAGCCTTCTTGAAGAAAGACAGCGTCTGAGCGCTAATACTGCCGACATCACTTTTGCCGCCACCGACCCCACCGCGCATACCGAATCGGTAGCACCGTCTGTCACACTCTTGGGCAGCGGCTGTCTTTGGGCTATTCTCGAAGAGGCCCACATCACGACATTAGCCATTGAGCCAGCCTATCAGAACCAAAAGCTTGGGCTGCTACTGCTCAGCGATCTTCTCATTTGCGCTCAGAATCGAGGGCTGACTAGAGCCACTTTAGAAGTGCGAGCATCTAATCAAAAAGCGCTCAGGCTGTATCAAAAGTTTGAATTCAAAGAAGCTGGGCAAAGAAAGTGCTACTACGCCGATGGGGAAAATGCTCGTATTCTGTGGTGCAATCATCTGCAAGCCCAAGACTGCAAAGAACAGGTTGCCAGGCAACAGGCACGGGCGATCGCAGAAATTGAGACCCACAGCCAGCACACTGTCTTCACAGAAAGCAACCCTACACAAACTATATCTACAAAGATCACATCTACAGAAATCCTATAGACAATTCGTGAAAACCGCATAGTGCGCTTATAGCAACAAATCCTTTGCGTAGAAGCTAAGAGAGAAAGGGCGTGAAAACTCTGATAGTCAGGATTACGGAAATATATCTTTAGAATTAGGTAAGCAACGATGAACTGAGCCGGCTAGCGGAAAGGTTCTGTGATTTCTGTTCGCTATGTAGCCGTTTTACGTCCGAAACAGCTCGTTTAGCAGGTGATTTGCACAATTCAAATTTTTCTGGACACCGATTGCTCATTTTCCTCTCGGTGTAGTGAACACCGCCCCCTCTCTACGAATTTTTGCTGTGTTAGAATCACCGTAACCAGCCCACAGCAGGTGATGGAAAACCGCCATGTTTGAACGCTTTACAGAAAAGGCCATTAAGGTCATCATGCTCGCTCAAGAAGAGGCCCGTCGACTCGGGCACAACTTCGTGGGCACTGAGCAAATTCTACTTGGACTCATTGGAGAAGGCACCGGAGTTGCCGCGAAAGTACTGAAATCTATGGGCGTCAACCTAAAAGACGCTCGCATCGAAGTTGAAAAAATTATCGGTCGTGGATCTGGTTTCGTCGCCGTTGAAATTCCGTTCACTCCCCGAGCTAAGCGCGTTCTTGAGCTATCGCTCGAAGAGGCTCGCCAGTTGGGGCACAATTACATTGGCACCGAGCATCTGCTGCTGGGTCTCATTCGTGAAGGTGAAGGCGTTGCCGCCCGCGTCCTAGAAAACCTGGGGGTTGATCTCTCCAAGGTACGCACTCAAGTTATCCGTATGCTCGGCGAAACTGCCGAAGTCTCTGGTGGTAGCAGCAGTCAGGGTCGCACCAAAACGCCTACGTTAGACGAGTTTGGTGCCAACCTTACTCAAATGGCCGCCGATGGCAAGCTTGATCCCGTCGTAGGCCGCCAAAAAGAAATTGAGCGCGTCATTCAAATTCTGGGCCGACGAACTAAGAATAATCCTGTTCTTATCGGAGAGCCTGGCGTGGGTAAAACTGCGATCGCAGAAGGCCTCGCTCAGCGAATTGGCAACAACGATATTCCCGATATTCTCGAAGACAAGCGCGTCGTTACGCTAGATATTGGCCTACTGGTCGCGGGTACCAAGTACCGAGGCGAGTTTGAAGAACGCCTAAAGAAAATTATGGAAGAAATTCGCGCCGCTGCGAATGTCATCCTGGTTATTGATGAGGTTCACACACTCATTGGTGCGGGCGCGGCCGAAGGTGCAATTGACGCTGCGAACATCCTCAAGCCAGCTCTGGCTAGAGGTGAGCTCCAGTGTATTGGTGCCACCACACTAGACGAGTACCGTAAGCACATCGAGCGAGATGCAGCCTTAGAGCGTCGTTTCCAGCCTGTGATGGTCGGTGAGCCTAGTGTCGATGAAACCATCGAGATTTTGCATGGCCTGCGTGATCGCTACGAACAGCACCATAAGCTCAAGATCTTAGACGAGGCGCTAGATGCTGCGGCTAAGCTTTCAGACCGCTACATTGCTGACCGTTTCTTGCCAGACAAAGCAATTGACCTGATCGATGAAGCCGGTTCTAGAGTTCGCCTGCTGAACTCTCAGCTACCACCTGCTGCCAAGGAACTAGATAAAGAGCTGCGTCAGGTCTTGAAAGACAAAGACAACGCCGTTCGCTCTCAGGACTTTGACAAGGCTGGAGAGCTGCGCGATCGCGAAATGGAAATCAAAGCCGAAATCCGCACCATTGCTCAGACTAAGAAGGACGAAGACGCTGCTGGCAGCCAAACCAAGGAAGATTCTCCTCAGGTAACTGAAGAAGATATTGCGCATATCGTTGCGTCTTGGACAGGTGTTCCGGTCAGTAAGCTCACCGAGAGCGAGTCTGAGAAGCTGCTGCACATGGAAGATGTGCTCCACCAGCGACTCATCGGTCAAGACGAAGCGGTCAGGGCCATTTCTCGCGCCATTCGCCGTGCCCGTGTGGGTCTCAAAAATCCTAATAGACCCATTGCTAGCTTCGTCTTCTCCGGCCCAACCGGTGTCGGTAAGACCGAGCTTGCTAAGTCTTTGGCGACCTACTTCTTCGGCGCGGAAGACTCTATGATTCGCCTGGATATGTCTGAGTTTATGGAGCGTCACACGGTCTCTAAACTCATCGGTTCGCCACCAGGCTACGTCGGTTACAACGAAGGCGGTCAGCTTACAGAAGCCGTCCGTCGCCGTCCTTACACCGTCGTCCTATTCGACGAGATCGAGAAAGCGCACCCTGACGTGTTCAATATGCTGCTACAAATCTTGGAAGACGGTCGCCTGACCGATGCCAAGGGCCGCACAGTGGACTTCAAGAACACGCTCTTGATCTTGACTAGTAACATTGGTTCAAAAGTTATCGAGAAAGGTGGCGGCGGGCTTGGATTTGAGCTTGAAGCCGATCAAGCCGAGTCTCAGTACAACCGAATTCGCTCTCTGGTCAACGAAGAACTCAAGCAATACTTCCGTCCTGAATTCTTAAACCGTCTAGACGAAATCATCGTCTTCCGTCAGCTAACGAAGGACGAGGTCAAAGAAATCTCCGTCATCTTGCTCAAGGAGGTGTTTAGCCGTCTAGGCGAACAGGGCATCACCCTAGAGGTCACTGAGAAGTTCAAAGACAGGCTTGTGGAGGAAGGCTACAACCCTAGCTATGGGGCAAGGCCACTGCGCAGAGCTATCATGCGATTGCTCGAAGACAGTTTGGCAGAAGAGATTCTGTCAGGCCGTATTAAAGACGGTGACACTGCCGTTGTCGACATCGGAGAAGATGGCAAAGTCTTTGTCACGTCTTCTCGCACAGAAGAGACGCGCGAACTAATTGCAGCAGCCGACTAAGGCTCTTATTCTCATAAACCACGAACGGCCCTCAAGCATTATGTATTGAGGGCCGTTCGTGGTTTACGGCGTGTTTGGAGAGAAAACCAGGTTGCCTTTAAGAAGTTTTGTAAATAGACGTGATGCTGTCTTGCGCTCGCTAGCAATCAAAATCAATAATTGAGTAGGGCTATGTGCTTTTGCGCAAATGCTGCGGGCCAAGAGGTAGCATCAACGGTCCATAGAGAAACGGTCCATAGAGATCTTAGGAATATAACTGGTGGAGTTGCCATGATTGGTGGAATATTCGAGACGATTGGTAAGACGCTAGGCGTTGGTAAAGAAAAGTACTTTTTAGAGCTAGATGATGCCGCTGAAGCTAGCGTCAAAAATATCAAAGAGTCGGCTACTAAAGCTGCAAAATCTGCCGTAGAGACGGCTAAAGAGGCCTCGTCTGGCGTGGTAGAAAAAGCACAGGGTCTTGTTGAGGACATAACCGGTGAAAACACTAGCACTGTAAAAGAGACGGCTGAAAAGGCTAAAGACGCAGCTCAAAATACGGCTAAAAATGCATCGGCCAAAGTCAAAGAAGTCGCTGGCGAGGCCGCTAACGAAATGGATAAAAAGGTTGCTGCCAACAAGCAGCCTGTCGAAGAAAAAGCCGCTAAGGGAAAAGCAAATAAAGCCAAAGCTGCCAAAGAGAAGGCCACTAAAGAAGCTGTTGCCAAAACAAAAGCTGCTGGTAGTCTTGTAGGTGGCGATGCGCCGGAGTCAGCTTCAGCGCCTGTTGTGCCTTCTGGTCCTACTGAAGAAGAATTGATTGTTGCTGCGATCGCAGCAACCTCATCAGACAAAACCGTTGACGCTCAGGGCAACGTCGTAGAGGGTATCAAAACCTTCTCGACAGACTACCTCATGACACCTAGCCGTTCTAGTCGCCGTCGCCCCGGTCCTAGCTTTGATCCATTCAAAGGTATGGCAAAAGAAGTCAATCCCAGACTGAAGAACTAATCTCTACAGGCACAGCTAATCCATCTGAAGTGGCTAGAGAGTTTAGACTATCTAGCCACTTTCTGCATTTATTCCGCCAAAGGCAGTGCCATCCTAACGGGTTGCATAAGCAGCCATAGGCTCTTTGATAAATCGAATATACAAATGCTTAAAGGTGGAGCGAAAGACCCGTGGTGCTCCAAAATCAATTGGCATCATCTTCGTCGGCAGTTGCCAACTATCTATTGTCAGCTCAGCTGGCTGCTGTAAAGGAAAGTCAATCGCTGATAGAACTGAACAAAGCCCTAATCGCTGAGACTCGACTAAAATCGGCACTTTCTGTGGATCGACGCCCAAAATTTCAATCATTGCTCTATCAAGTGCAAACACATCGGCAGAAGCACCCAACACCCCTAACGCCTTCGGCTCACCTCCACTCGGCCCGTTGCCCTCATGGCCTACAATACCGTCGATAATCGTCAGCTCTGGTGAAACCATCCGAGCGGTTTCTACCAGCATTGCGCTAAAGCGTTGCGCATCTTTACCAGCTTCCATATGCCACCAGGCTTTCATCTTGCCAGGCACGCAGCCAAACAGATTTTTCACGCCCAGCGTTATCGTCATCTGCACATGAGACTTCACCTTCGGTAGATTAATCACCACATCCGCGTCCATTGCCTCTTTGGATATCAGCAAATTGTCAAACTGCTCACTTGTCTCTTCGCGCTCATCTTCGCGCTTGGTGGCGTAGCGCCTACCATGCAGCTCCACAATCGGAAGGTCGGCTTTCTTCGCCCATTCCAACAGGCCGTTTGTCTTTGCGACACCGTGCGCACTGCCAAAAGCAGGACTATCGCCGACGAAGGGCTTACCGCCAGCTGCTTGTACGAGTTTAGCAACACAGTAAACTATCTCAGGCCGGGTAGTACACTCTTTGGTAGGGCGTGAGCCTGTGAGCATATTGGGCTTCAGTAGCACGCGATCGCCCGGCTTCACGAAGTGCTCCATTCCACCTAGAGGCGCTAATAGCTCAATCAAAGACTGAGACAGCGCTTCTACATCATAGGAACTAGCACCCAGCAAACTCACTGAGGGCAAACTTACTGGCGGCATATCTCGAATCCTCACGCTAGTGACAAACGCAAGTCTACAGAGAGTCATCTCTACAGAGAACGATCTCTACAGACACCTACATAACTGCATAATAGGCTGTACACCGTCACTATGTAACAAAATGTTAACGCTTTGGGCTAAAACCAGTGGAACCTGGATCAATGTGTTTTTCGTGATACTAGGTACGCTCACTGGCCTACTGCTACGCAACCGTCTATCGGTCAATATGCACACCATCATCACGCAGGCAGTAGGGCTTACTACTATATTCATTGGTCTTTCCATGGCTGATGCGCTATCTGGTGCGAGTGCTGGTGGAGTAGAAGGTGTCATTCTAGGCTTGCTTGCACTCGTCTTTGGGGGATTGCTCGGCGAGTGGTGGCAGCTCGAGTCGCAGTTGTTTTCACTCGGCAACTGGATCAAAGCACACGTGCAAGGGGGCAATCGCTTTACAGAAGGATTTGTTGCCGCTA
Organism: uncultured cyanobacterium; assembly: GCA_963836895.1. Classification (GTDB taxonomy): domain Bacteria; phylum Cyanobacteriota; class Cyanobacteriia; order Phormidesmidales; family Phormidesmidaceae; genus Phormidesmis. Next base: position 101,757 of record CAWILA010000006.1, read on the forward strand.
GCCTTTTGTTTTGCATCGGCCCGATGACAATCTTGGGCAGCCTCAACAACGGGCTCTTAGGAGATCACACCATACTGGTCGTAAAAAGTACGATGGATGGCTTAGTCTCTGTTGCGCTCACTAGCACCTACGGCATTGGTGTCGGCTTTTCTATTCTACCTATCTTGATATATCAGGGCGGACTGTCTTTGCTCTCTGGCCTACTTGCTCAAACCGTTCCTAGTCCTGAGAGCGACCCGAACGTACTACTTATTACAGGAGTAGGTGGAATCATGATTCTAGGACTAGGATTCAATCTTTTAGAAGCTGCTAAAATTCGGATTGCCTCTTTTATCCCAGCACTTGTGCTAGGACCTATCATCAGCAAGTTAGCCGCCTTGCTATTAGCAAGGTAACGAATCAAGTAGCGAGGAAAGCATCCACGGCAGCTGCTGGACAAATCAGTAAATGAAGACAAGCATCAACAGATAGATTCACGCAGAGCGAGGAAAAGTATGTGTTTGGATTGTTGCTTCCTTTCTGAGGATAAATACAGTCTAGATACAGCTAGCTAGATCTGCACAGAAACAGCGTTTCATCTATAGCTTTCCGCACTTTGCTTAGTACACTACAGAAGGCTACAGTCTTTGTTCTGTGACGCAAAGGACATAGCAAAGGATGAATGCATCCGCGCATTGCTGTAAATCAACAATTAGGAGACTACTTTCAGAAGCTGTTCTGAACGTGCTGTTTATACTCTAAATACACTGTTGAAGAGGTTGCCCAAGGCCGGAAAGCACATGGGCCTTGCTGTCTCTATAGAAAGCTACGGACAAAATAGCAGTCATCAGCTATCGAAATAAAGCGATCAGGTCGAATACAGTAGCTTAAGCACGCGAGTCCTTGAGCCAACCGAGTTGCGGACTTATGCGATAGATTTTCTTGGCTGAGCGCAACGCGCAGTACGCGAAAGCTATTCCTGCTTGCCAAGTCATCAGACTCATCACATCCGCACTGCCTACTGCTAGAGCGGAATACAGCAAAATAAGGAGAAGGAAGCAGCTAATATTGACTGGGAACTTAGGATCGCCTCCACATCGATAAATACAGTACCGCACCCACCTGGCAACGACGTAGGCAATCAGCAGCATTGACCCGATCACGTTAGTACTTGCCAGTAGAGAAAAACCAAACAATCTCTGCGCTGGTAATAATGGATAGAGCCAAATACGACTGGTCTCGTTTGCTTGGTTGTATATCCAGAAAGTGGCACGAATTGCTCCTAGATAAGCTAACCATACTATGAGATCTTGGCCTACTATGCGCTCAACCGTAGACGGTACTAACGCGCCGTTAACTACACTGATCTGACTTATTGCCTCAGCTAGAGGTGCTGTCTGCTGGCTAAGTGCAAACATAAAAATGCCAGGAATAGCAAATGCAAGCGACCAGCACCATGGCCAGGGCGTAGAAAGGTCGATACGCGATTTGTATTGTTCGTAAGTTGAAGACAGCGTTGGCTTATGCTCGTACTTTTCGCCAATGGTGTCATTTTCCTGATAGCCAATCTCGTATACACACCAGTAGCTCAAGGTCAAAAATAGTAGACTAGCAGCGTTCAATGCTGGGTGAGGACTCAGGGTACTCCACGCAATGACACCAAACATCCAATGACTGGAGATTACTTGCCTAATGAAATGAGCCTTGCCAGGATTTTTAATCTTCTCAGAATAAAAGAGCGGAATATACATATCTGCCATCGCAGGAACGAAGGCAGCTTCAGGCCATTTCAATAGGCATGGCGTTGCAGATGCCTCCAAAAGAGGTAGATCCTCTTCTGAATCCGTAACGACAATTGAGCGAGAAACGGCAGCTTTACCTAGCACAGCGTCCACCATCTCTAGCGTTCCAGCAAAATTACTTCCTTTCCACTGCCAAAAGCGAGAGGAAATCATCTTGAAATTATTGTTCTTGATCGATAGCAACGGGAAATGACGAACCAGCGGGTTGACGATAAAGTCAAATCCCTTTGTCACAATCACTACTTGAGCTTTGGGATTTGTATCAATAGTCTGAGCGAGCGGCATGTTGCAATACTGTTCAGCTAGTTTCTTAGTACGCCAACGCCAGACTAACCAAGTCCATGGAAACAGAATGGTTGCAGCAACAACTAGGAACCAGTCTTGTAAAATCGCATTGGAAGCCGACTTGGTAGGTAGCCAATGCCACGGCTTGAGAAGCTTAGCGCCTATCAGAAAGACAGCACCTAGCGGCTTTGGATAGATGGAGCCTAAATATTCTTGAGTAGCGTTACGCAAGAATAAAGTCTCATCTAAATCAACAATCAGCGGTTTGTCCTCGGTGGCTTCAGATACAGCTACGGTGACTTGATCTATAGACTTTACCAAGTGACCGGTAGATATATAAGTAGTGACCATCATGTCTTTTAATGCTGATGTCATAGCGATACGCCGTCCTAAATATAGTTGTGTTCTGATACTTATAAGTTCGAAGCCAAATTCAAAGCATTTTTAACAAGAAAAAGAGTAGAGGCAACCACAACGACCAAAATGACTAAGAGTACATAACTTTTGCATATGCTCTCTAAAAGTTTACTTATTAGAGAAATGCATCAATACAACACTCTAAAGACGATGGTAGATATTTACCTACCGTAGCCTATACAAAACAGAGAATGGCAGTACTAAAGCCTCTATAAAATTTCACAGCTTACAACGTCAGCACCGTATCAAAGCACGAACATATGTTGTGTAGGAATGTTAGAGAAACAACAAGCATCCTCTGAGGTTGACTTTTACTGGCGATAAAAGTCAACCGTATTAATAGATAGGGGCTGCCGAGATAATATTCGTTATTTACAGAACTCTGAAGCTTAGCTCTTTTCCATATGAAGAGATAGCTAGCGCCTATAAACAAGAAGAACAGTAGTACATTGGTCGTACGCATCTCTTTTGATTCAATCTTCGATTGGTAACGATACACCCAATATCTTTCACTACTTTCACTATTTGACTGCTGTATCGGCGACTATAGTAAGGCGCTACATACCGCGAACAAAGGACTAAGCAAACGTACGAAATTGTATGTGTGCTTGCTGTAGCAAGAGAGTTTTCCGTAGCCTTTCAAAGGAAACAGATTCGTATCTCAGATCAAGGGGACACTTACTGAGCTGAATATTGGCACAACTTATGTCTGTCGATGATACGAATATGCCCACACGCTGGCTGCGGATGAATAGAGTATTACTTATGAGCTGAACCGATACCCAGAAAAAGAATTACCTTATCTTGTTCTTTACAGAAAGGTGAAGGTGTTCTGTATTCTCTAAGTATAAGTTCGTACATAAGAACAACTCTCATAGACATAGCAGGAATACCCATCACCATAGACAAGTGTGTAGTGAGGGCCTAACAGTGTGCTAGCGCATCTGCTGTCTGAGTCTGCTAAAGCTTATCTTGAACTTCAATAGAGTGGAGAATCTCTAAAAGGTCTGGTTGCCAATTGTTTTAAACAAACAAAAAGCCTTCTAGAACGTATTCTAGAAGGCTTTTGTTTGGTGGCGGGGCATGGATTTGAACCATGGACCTTCGGGTTATGAGCCCGACGAGCTACCAGACTGCTCTACCCCGCGGCAAGTGCGCTTGTTTACCGCCTAACAAGTATAGCTGGTTACCTCTCTATTGTGTAACTTTATTTTCGTGCGGCTTTATTTTAGTGACGCTAAACCATAAGCGCTGAACTATCGGCGCTAAATCATCGACATGTCACCGACGACATCTAGGCGAGTGTATTTACCGGGAACCATAAACTTCTCAGACAGTACTTCTGAAACGTCCGGTGTAATCCAACCCAGCTGCTTTAACAGATAGACTGCCGTTGCATACTTCGCTCGCTTGTCACCATCGACAACTTTGATAGCAATGCCCATGCCATCGCCAATTCTACCGATGCATTGAATGCCTTCTGCGCCCGACTTACTCACTAGTGAGCCTTCCGTCAGCTGCATGAGCTGAGTATCAAACCCGTCTGGACCAGAGACCATGATAGGGTTGTGGGTCATTGCCCTGGCGATACGCTCCATATCTAGCGTTTTGCCAGCGGTGAGCTTAGCGTACAGTGTGGCCATTTGGCTTAGCTGCATTAGGTAAGTAGGTACGCCGCAGTCATCGTGGGCGCAGATAAATTCATCTGCAGGCATTCCCAATAGTTCAGAAAGCTGAGAGATTACGAGCTTTTGAACGGGGTGCGATCGCTGCAAATACCCGTCCAAAGACCAACCTCTCTGCTTACACACAGCCAGCATTCCAGCGTGCTTACCTGAGCAATTGTGAGCCAAAGGCGTATCTTTTCCACTAGGCGTAGGACATTGCAGCGCGGTAGGGTCGACATCACAGCGCCACAGTACGTTGAAAGCCTGACGCTTTTGTTCGATGTTGCCTTTATGCGAACTACAGATAACCGCAAGGTCTCTGTCGGTCAGGTGAAAATGATCTAGCGTGCCAGTAGAGATGACCGCCAGCGCCTGAAAGGGTTTGAGCGCAGAGCGAATGAAGCTACCGAACTCCGGATCACCTGCACTTGCGAGCACGCGGCCTCGCTCATCACAGGCAACGGCGTGGGCCTTGTGAGTAGCCTCGACGATACCCTCTCTTAGCAGCTGAATTTCAAGCAGCGGTGAGGAATGACGGCTCACTCTATTCATAGGTTTGGCTCTGCATAAGTCTACTTGAGTACGTCGATGAAATAATTCGACTAGATAAACTGCCAGGTCACTAGGCTGAAGGCGATGATGCCACAGATGACAGCAAATGTCTTTTGTATGCGGTGCAAGATAGGCTTTACCTGATAGTCGGCAATAAGGCGATCGCGGTTAAATACATCTTCTGGCTTTTCCCAGATTTGACCGTCGTACCAACCTGACTCTTCGTAAGGTACAGCCTGCTGCGCTAGGCGATCGCATACATGCCGCCAGCCTATATACAGCTGCACCAGCGCCAGCGTTGGCAGCAGCAGCGCGCCTAAAGACGCACTGATCACAAACTGCAAGGGCAGCTTAGCAGGGATAAAGCTTACAGCCGCCATAGGGCCAACCACTACCCAGCTCAATAGCCACAGGCTCACCACAGGGACAAGGTAGCGAGATAAGCTGCGCGCCCCCCAGCTGTAAAACCACGACTCACTCATGCTTTCGTATTCTTTAATTGGAATTTGATCAACAGGTACTGGACAGCGAGCACTGATAGAAGTTTTTTTGATATCGCCGTTCATCGTACTTATTTGCGGGGCAAAAGGGAGCAAAGGGCCTTCGTTATCTTAGTGGCTTTTACGAACCGAGCCTACGCGTTCAGCGAAGTAGGGACAAATTCAATGCGCTCTGCGTGACCCCAAAAAGCTTCTAAGTCGTAAAATTCTCGGTCGGTTGGCATAAAAATGTGAACGATGACATCGCCGTAGTCTTTTAGCACCCAGCGGCCTTCGCTCATGCCTTCTGTTCTAGTTGGCTGACGATTGTCGAATTGATCTTCAATAGCGCCTTCTATCGAGTTAGAGATCGCCCGCACCTGCACGTTGGAAAAGCCAGTGACGATAACGAAGTAGTCCGCCAGGTAAGAAATGTTGCCTGTCTGCAGAATGGTAATATCACCCGCTTTGCGATCATCAGCGGCCTCTGCGATCGCCAGTGCCAAAGCCTTCGCTTCTTCGTTGATCGGCACGTCAGCATCGTCACCTACGCTAGGCAATACTACCGTGTCAATATCTGGCTGATCCGCGCGCGGTGGCACCTGCACCCTTTCTGGCCGAACACGCTTTGCTTCTTCACTCACGACTCGCTGGGGATCACTCAAAAGCTCAAATCCTTCAATTACAAACTACAGAACAGATATAGATATATCTATTCTACTGAAAACCGATCTTTTCCCGCTGAAGTAGCGACCGAAGTGCAAAGGAAAGATACATAGCCTATCTCAGTAGATGCCTTGATTGACCCAGGTTCTGCACTGTATCAACGAATCGCCACCGCCTGTTAGCTGTAACATTTCCTCATATGTTTTTATCTATCCTGGCCGAAGTCACTTCATCAATCGGCTCAGTGGTAAGGCATAATCTGAACGATCTTGAATGATCAAATGTGTCAACTTTCGTAAGATGGAGCCGCCCTGCTTTGATTATTGGTCTCTTTATCGGACTTTGTGTAGGCGTGATTGCGGCCGCACTTGTCTACTGGCTGCTCAAACAGCGCGTCGACAAGCTGGTAAACGCCTTACAAAATAACCAGCGGCGACTACAGCAGCTAGAAAACGAGCACGAAATTCGGCTCAGAGCTGCGACCGACCAGCTTCAGGCAGACTATGAAACGCAGCTCGCCGAAAAAATTGAATACTATCAAGACGAGCAGATTTTGCAAGGTGAGCTTAAAGAGCTTGAGTTTGAGACCCGCATACAGGTGATTGAAGCGTCATACAACCAGGCGTTGGGTGCATCGTAGAAGGCATTTATAAAAGCAGTCATAAAGAGCTAATGCCAGATAGCACCATATGCTATTGCGAAGGCGACACTATAGAATGTCATATGGTGACAACGCAAAGGACTACTGTATGACCCGTGCAATTATGGAAACGGCTAAAGGAACTATCAACCTTGAGCTATTCGACCAAGACGCTCCCAATACCGTTGCTAACTTCGTAAAGCTCTCGAAAGATGGCTTTTACGACGATCTCAACTTTCATCGCGTCATTCCCAACTTTATGGTGCAAGGCGGCTGCCCTCAAGGCACTGGCACTGGTGGCCCTGGCTACAAAATCGACTGCGAGATCAACGACAACAAACATCAGGCTGGCAGCCTTTCGATGGCGCACGCCGGAAAAAATACGGGCGGCAGTCAGTTCTTCATTTGCCACGAGGCACAGTCTCACCTCGATGGTATTCATACCGTTTTTGGCAAGACAGAAGATATGGACGTGGTTAATGCAATTGAGAAAGGCGACAAAATCGTCTCTGTCACTATTAAAGAGTAGAGTTAGAGTCGGAGCACAAAAGATTTCTGCTGCTGTTGATTTAGCGCCTGTTAGCTTTATCTAGCGCAAACGCCCGAAGGGAGTTTTTGATCAACACCCTTCGGGCGTTTTAGGTTTAAATGAATACAGGGGATCGCTCTAGATATCGCACACGTAAGGACAGCTCACCCTATGAATCGAGACGCTACAGGTTCTCCACCAGTCGGGATGCTGACCTCCGCAGCTCTGCCAGGCAATCGGGCAAGTGGACAAAGCACTGACAGCACTCAGGATGGCGTTTACAGCTCGCCGGTAGGGAAAAAGCTCCTTACAGGTATCACCGGACTCGGACTTGTAACGTTTGTGCTTGTTCACATGGTGGGAAATCTCACGCTGTTTTTTAGTGCGGAGGCCTACAACCAGCTAGCGCACTTTATTGAACGGCTAGGTCCAATGCTGTATTTCGTTGAGCTGATACTGCTAGTGATGGTGGTCGTTCATACATGGATTGGACTCAATATCTATTGGGGCAAACGACAGGCGAGGCAGGTTGCTTACAGGGAGTACGAGAGTACAGGTGAACCGAGCCGACAAACGTTAGCTTCACGTTCAATGATTTTTTCGGGCGTGCTACTAGGCGCGTTTTTGGTAGGTCACTTAGCGACGTTTAAGTTCGGCAAGGTGTATACGCTGCCGGGTAGCTCTGATCGTGATTTGGCGCGGCTGGTGTTTGAGGTATTTCGGCGTCCGGGGTACACCGCTGGCTATGTGCTGGTGCTCAGTGGGTTAGGGCTTCACCTACGGCATGGAATTTGGAGTGCGCTACAGTCTTTGGGGATAGCTACGAAGCTGGGCATGTTTGTGGCTAGTGCGGTACTAGGCGCGGCGATCGCACTCGGCTTCATCGGCCTCCCGCTCGCTATTTACTTTGGGTTAGTTGGATGATGTCTCTAGATGCGCGTATCCCTGAGGGTCCACTGCACGAAAAGTGGGGCCAGTTCAAAGACCATTGCAAGCTGGTAAACCCGACGAATAAAGCCAAGCACACTATCTTGGTGGTGGGAACTGGATTAGCGGGCGCTTCTGCGGCAGCAACCTTGGCTGAGCAGGGCTACAACGTTAAGAGCTTCTGCATTCAAGATTCGCCGCGTCGGGCTCACAGTATTGCAGCGCAAGGCGGCATCAACGCGGCAAAAAATTATCCCAATGACGGTGATAGCATCTGGCGGCTGTTTTACGACACGATTAAAGGCGGCGACTACCGCTCACGTGAGGCAAATGTGTATCGTCTTGCCCAGATTAGCAATCAGATTATTGATCAGTGCGTAGCTCAAGGTGTGCCGTTTGCCCGTGAATACAGTGGCCTGCTTGCGAATCGGTCTTTTGGGGGAGCGCAGGTTTCGCGGACGTTTTATGCAAGAGGACAGACGGGTCAACAGCTGCTGCTAGGGGCGTACGGTGCCATGATGCGGCAGGTTTCGGCAGGGCGCATTGAGCTGCTTTCTCGCCGTGAGCTGCTGGATTTGGCGGTAGTAGATGGGCAGGCCAGAGGTATCGTGGTGCGTAATTTGCTGACGGGCGAGTTTGAGCGCTATGCAGGTGACGCGGTCGTACTTGCCACTGGTGGCTACAGCAATGTGTATTATCTTTCAACCAATGGTAAAAATTCTAATGTGACGGCGGCTTGGCGGGCGCATAAGCGAGGGGCGCTGTTTGCGAATCCCTGCTTCACACAAATTCATCCCACCTGCATTCCGGTGGCTAGCGAGTTTCAGTCAAAGCTGACGCTGATGAGTGAAAGCTTGAGAAATGATGGACGAGTGTGGGTACCTAGGCAAGCAGGCGATGAACGCAAACCAAATGATATTCCTGAGTCGGAGCGGGACTATTACCTCGAAACTCGCTATCCTACGTTTGGCAATTTGGTGCCGCGCGATGTGGCTTCTCGCAATGCTAAGCAGGTGATCGATGAGGGGCGTGGGGTCGGTGCGACGAAGCTGTCTGTGTATTTGGACTTTCGCGATGCGATCGCTGCCCAAGGTAAAGAGGCCATTGTCGCCCGCTACGGCAACCTATTCGATATGTACCAGCGTATTACTGGCGAAGACCCTTACGCGGTACCGATGCGCATTTATCCAGCAGTGCACTACACCATGGGCGGACTGTGGGTGGACTATCACCTGATGAGCACGATATCTGGACTGTTTGTACTTGGAGAAGCGAACTTTTCTGATCATGGCGCGAATCGGTTGGGTGCGAGCGCGCTGATGCAAGGGCTGGCCGATGGCTATTTCATTATTCCGTATACGCTCAGCAACTATATTGCCACGACCGATATTGAGCCGATTGAGACGGATCACGACGCGTTTGGGGAGGCAGAAGCTTCTGCGAGGGCGCGATCGCTCAAGCTGCTGAGCATCAAAGGCAACAAGACGGTGCTAAGTTTCCATCGTGAGCTAGGTCAGCTGGTTTGGAACGGGGTGGGGATGAGCCGCACTCAGGAAGGGCTGGAGAAGACGATTGAGCAGGTGCGATCGCTCCGTTCAGAATTTTGGCAAAACCTACGTGTGCCGGGCGAAGCAAATACACTAAACAAAAATCTGGAGTTCGCGGGCCGCGTTGCTGACTTTATGGAGCTAGGTGAGCTGATGGCTCGTGATGCACTCGCTCGTGAGGAGTCGTGCGGCAGCCACTTCCGCACAGAGTATCAAACGGCTGAAGGCGAAGCGCAGCGGCGAGATGAGGCCTACTCTACTGCTGCTGCATGGGAATATAAGAGCGATGAGCAAGCACACGAACTCGTCAGCGAACCGCTGGAATTTGAAAATGTGAAACTAACCCAGCGCTCCTATAAATAAGCTCTCTAAACTCTCCCTTTGCGGACCACAATGCAAATCAATTTAACCGTCTGGCGACAGGCTGATTCTCAAGCTGTTGGCAGCTTCAAAAACTACACCGTAGAAGGCGTTCAGGCTGACCTTTCCTTTTTGGAACTGCTGGATATGCTCAATGAGCAGCTCACTAATGAAGGCGAAGTCCCGGTTGAGTTTGACCACGACTGTCGCGAAGGGATTTGTGGCTCTTGCGGCATGATGGTGAACGGACAGGCGCATGGACCTCAGCAGAAGACCGCCGTGTGTCAGCTGTACATGCGCAACTTTAACGACGGCGACACTATTACGCTAGAGCCCTGGCGAGCGACCGCCTTTCCAATTGTGAAAGATCTCGTTGTTGATCGCTCGGCGTTTGACCGGATTGTGGCCGCAGGCGGCTATGTTTCGGTAAAAACAGGAGCCGCTCCAGACGCCAACGCGGTGCTGGTCGCTAAGCCTAATGCGGATAAAGCTTTTGACTACGCCACTTGTATCAGCTGCGGGGCCTGTGTCGCAGCCTGCCCTAATGCATCGGCTTCACTCTTCACAGCCGCTAAGATCTCTCATCTGGCACTGCTTGCTCAAGGAAAACCAGAGCGAAAGCAGCGAGTCGTGAAAATGACACAGCAGATGACAGCGGAAGGCTTTGGCGACTGCTCAAATCATGGGGAGTGTCAGGCGGTGTGCCCGCAGGGAATTTCGATTGATGCGATCGCTCAAATGCGACGAGAATATATCCGCGCTAAGCTACCTTTTGGCTAAACTTTAACCTTGCGATTCTTCAATCCCTATGACCACAGTCAACGATATTTACACCGACGGCGCATGTTCTGGAAATCCTGGCCCCGGCGGCTGGGGTACTCGCATAGAGTTTGCCGATGGTCAGGTTCATGAGCTGGGCGGACGAGATACAGCAACAACGAATAATCGAATGGAGATGCAGGCTGCGATCGCCGCCCTAGAATTCCTCAAAGAAGCCAACATCGCCGAAACCGCCGACGGCCCAATCACCCTTCACACCGACAGCGAATATCTCAAGAACGGCATCACCAAGTGGATAAAGGGATGGAAACGGAAGGGATGGAAAACCTCAGCCGGTAAGCCCGTTCTCAACAAAGACCTATGGCAGCAGCTAGACGAGCTGAGCCAAAGCCTCACTGCCGAAGAACTCAGTGTCGACTGGCGCTACGTACGCGGACACGCAGGCAACCCTGGCAACGAACGCTGCGACGAAATCGCCAGAGCCTATTCTCACGCTCAGCCCATCTCTCTTAGTCAGCACAGCCCGACCGATACTCGGAAAAAGCGAAAAAAATCGTCTGCTTCCACCGCTGCTCTTAGCAGTGATAAAAGCGATGAAAAGGCAAGTGAGAAAATAGCTTCAGTAGCCTCTACTAGCACCCTAGAGAGAAACAATGCCGAATTCACACAAAACGACCCTAGAGATAGCTCAATAGATACAACAGAAATAAATACTGACACTACGCAGGTCCCATTTCAGACACCAGCGCTAAGATTCTACGAGTCCAACACTCAAGGAACAGCGAATGATATGGCAGGTTCATCCGGCATCAAAAACAACGGTTCTCAAGAGATTGTCAGAATAGAAAGAATCAAAAATAGCCTAGAAACCCTTCAGGTTACAGATGAAATTGCAAAGCAAGGCTACCTTATTACCAGCGCAGAGCTCGCCGACCTGATGGACGTCAACGCCAGCGCAGTGACCAGCAGAGGCGACTATTGGGCATGGCGAAACTGGAGCGTCTCCCGTATTCGCAGAGAAGGCAATCAGATTCTATGGCAGCTAGAGCGCATCGACGAATAGCACATCAGTGAATGCATCAACAATAGAATGAAGCTAACCTGGTGGCCAGCCCAAGCTTCTACCGCCTAGCAGATGTAAGTGAAGATGAAAAACGGTTTGTCCGCCATCTGTACCAGTATTAATCACCGTACGGTAGCCATTTTCCAACCTTTGCTCCTTTGCAATTTCACTGACCGCGTAGAGTAAATGGCCCAGCAGGGCTTTATCTTCCGGCTGCGCTTCTGAAAGCTTAGGAATAGGCTTTTTGGGGATGACCAGAATATGAGTAGGCGCTTGAGGCGTGATATCTCGAAAGCCTAGACATAGGTCGTCTTCATAGACGATATCGACTGGAATCTCTCGACGGATAATTTTGCTAAAAATCGTATCTTCGGTGTCTTGCTGTTGCATAGGGCCAACGTTCAGCTGCACAAAGCAGCGATTCAATCACAGCATTCCAAGTCTATAGCGAAACGCCCAAGGCAAAATAAACTGCCTCAGGCGTTTTGTGTATAGCGACTGTTTGAATAGAAATGTTTGCACAAAGGCTAAGTAGAGAAAGAGAGATTATAGGCTGAAGTCCGTACCTACCGTGACGCCGTAAGACCCTAGAACATCACCTACATTCACCGATATAGGTAGCTCCATTCCCCAGTCGAAATTGCCTTTTTCGTCCACTAGCTCACCCACGATCGGCAGCTGATCTAGGCTAAAACCGACAGACGCCTGTAGCTGAGATCTGGCCACCATCTGAGTATTAATGTCTCTAGCAGCTGCATCTAGCTGTACAGTGCTGAAAGTCGCTGTCATACCCATAGGCTGCAACGGCAATAGAGCCAGACTATGGTCTTCTGCCGATAGCGTTTGTGCTTGCATAGCGCCTGCGTTCAAAATCATCGATATTCCGTAGATGATTGAGGCGAATCCAACAGAACGTACAACAGAGCAGAGTAAATGACGAACAGGCGCTTTCAGCAGCATACAAGATCACCAGCGAGTAACAATACCACAGCTTACTCGCGCTCGCCCTTGCAGACGGATGGCGATCATACGGAGACATATCTATGAAGTTTTTCCACAAAAGCGCGGATTCTCCGGAGTCCCTGCAAGTAGGGAATATATCGTCTCCGTACTTTCACATGCTTAGCAACGACTGCAAGCCTTATAATTTCACCAAACTTGATTTCAGTGCAGCCGTCACCTGCTCACTCGTGTCCACAGAAAGCTCGGGCCACATGGGTAGGCTCAGCACTTCAGCGCCTAACTGATCGCTCACCGGGTTCGCTGGATATTGCCCCTTGTACACTGGCAGCAAATCTTGTGGGAAGGGGTAATAGATCATCGAGCCAACGCCTGCTTCGGCCATAGACTGTTTCACCGCATCGCGCTTTCCGTTCAAGATACGCACGGTGTACTGATGAAAAACATGTCCGTCTGTAACTGCTGGGACAATTACGCCGTCGACGCCTTCAAGCATTTGACCGTAGGTTTTGGCAACCTGGCGACGCTGCTGATTCCAGGTGTCTATATAGCTTAGCTTCACACGCAAAATAGCAGCCTGCAATGCGTCTAGCCGGGAGTTGTAGCCCAGCATTTCGTTGCGGTACTTCTCTTTAGCACCGTGTGCTCGCAGCATCTGCGACAGCTCAGCAAGGCTGTCGTCGTTAGTGGTGATAAGGCCACCGTCGCCATAGGCGCCCAAGTTTTTGGTTGGGAAGAACGAGAACGCACCCATATCTCCAATTGCACCCGCATGCTCACCGAGCAGAGCCTCACGCGTTGCATTGTCGCAAGACTGCTTACATCCGCAGCAGTCACCTTTATAGACCGTTCCAAATGCTTGCGCACAGTCTTCGATAATTTTGAGATTGTGCTCAACTGCGATCGCCACAATCTGAGCCATTGCTGCTGGATTACCATACAGATGAACAGGCATAATTGCCTTCGTCTTTGGCGTAATCGCCGCCTCTATCAAGCTTGGGTCAATATTAAAACTGCCGCGCTGGATATCAACAAAAACGGGCTTCGCGCCCACATTGCTGATTGACTCACCTGTAGCAAAAAAGCTGAAAGACGTGGTGATAACTTCGTCACCAGGGCCAATACCCAAGGCTCGCAGCGCAATAATCAGCGCATCGGTGCCAGAGTTCACACCAATAGCATGCTTGACGCCTAAGTAGTCCGCCACCTCAGACTCAAACTGGCTGACTGTCTCGCCTAAGATAAATTGGCCCGACTCTAGCACGTCATTAACGGCTGCCCGGATCTCTTCTTTAATCGATTGGTACTGAGGCTTGAGATCTAAAATTGGGATTTTGATTGCACTCACGTCGACGTTCTCACTTCTGGGCAGACATCTGGTCAAGAGACGTCACGCCGAGGGAAACTATGGCGCAACCATCCGCCTCAAACTCTAGCATGCATGCGCTTCGAGCCGGTCAGTCGATAGTGGGTTGTCGCGGAAGTGAATTAGACGCTGTCGTCGGATCGAAAACTTCGGGCAAGACGATATCTTTGGGACGAAAGCGCACCTGAGAATGCAGGTACTTCGCGATAAGACGAGGGCAGTTTTTTCGGCTCCAGCGCAGCATAAACGGACGAAAGGCCGGTTTAGAAAAGCGAGCGATCACTTTCACTAGCCGGTTTAAAGGTGGCGAAGACACCTTCTTATTTGCTAGATTCATCGATCCCACATCGTACAGACAGTCCAATATCAACCGCAGCGTCACCTCTTCACGCAGAAACAGGCTTTCGATCAGCAGCTCTACATCCCGCATTCGGTCATCTTCGATCTGCCGTTCACGAATAACCGCAGTATTGCTGGGCGATCTTTTTGACAGGCCAAACATAGTGAAGTCTCAAAAACGCGACAAGCTTCTGTAAGCGTGATGATAGCCGATCAACGGAGTGAAAGAGGCATTTCATTCGCCAGATTGTCTGGTTGTCAGCGTTAATTGAGGCATCTCTCTTTTGTACAGGGCACGATAAGCTGCGGGTCAATCAACCTGCGGTTAAAGATGTTCCGGAGTGATAGCGCGACATGTTGGCAAGAATTTGGAGTGCATCGCTAGTTGGGATTGATGCGCTAAAGGTTGGTGTAGAGGTTGATCTTGGTGGTGGGCTCCCTGGCGTTGTGATTGTAGGTCTGCCTGATGCTGCGGTTCAAGAATCGAGAGAGCGGGTCAGAGCAGCGCTGAAAAATACCGGGTTTGCTTTTCCGATGCGGAAGGTGGTGATTAATCTCACCCCGGCAGATGTGCGTAAGGAAGGACCAATTTACGATTTGCCGATTGCGATTGGAATTTTGGCGGCTTCGGAAACGGTGAAGCAATCCTGCTTAGACGACTATCTGTTTTTAGGTGAAATGTCTTTGGATGGGACGTTGCGGCCTGTTGCTGGGGTAGTTGCTATCGCCGCCGCCGCCAAGAACCTGGGACTTAAGGGCGTTGTGCTACCGGCAGACAATGCCTACGAGGCGGCAGTCGTTCCAGGACTAGAAGTCTACGGATTCAAAAAGCTCGATGAGGTGGTGGACTTTTTGAATCGCCCGGAAGCGTATGAACCGGTGAAAGCAAGTGAGCCAGAAGATTTGCTGCGATCGCACCCACCCACGCTCGATCTCTGTGATATCAAAGGCCAGGCTCAGGCTCGCCGCGCCCTCGAAATCGCCGCCGCTGGCGGTCACAATCTTTGTCTTATCGGACCGCCCGGCAGCGGCAAAACCATGCTGGCCCAGCGGCTTCCTGGCATTTTGCCACCGCTCACCTTTTCTGAAGCCCTAGAAGTCACCCAAATTCACTCCGTCGCTGGCCTTCTCAAGGAAAAGGGACAGCTGGTAAACCAGCGACCTTTCCGCACACCGCACCACTCCGCTTCTGGACCTTCGCTTGTCGGCGGCGGCAGCTTTCCTAAACCTGGCGAAATTTCCTTAGCTCACAGGGGTGTCCTCTTCCTAGACGAACTCACAGAATTTAAGCGCAGCGTCCTTGAATTTCTACGTCAGCCACTAGAAGACGGCAAAGTTACCATTACTCGCACGCGTCAGTCTGTAGAGTTCCCGGCGCAGTTCACCCTCATTTCCAGTACGAACCCCTGCCCTTGCGGCTACTTTGGCGATACTGTTCAACCTTGCACCTGCACGCCTCGCAACCGCGAACAGTATTGGGCCAAGCTTTCGGGTCCGTTGATGGATCGGATTGATTTACAGGTGATTGTAGGGCGGCTGAAGCCAGAAGAAGTGACAAGGCAGCCCGATGGAGAAGCGTCGGCTACGGTGCGATCGCGAGTAGAAGCCGCACGGCGGCAGGCGCAGATTAGATTTGAGAAAGAGCCCGCCTTGCAGTGTAACGCGGACATGGAAAGCCGCCATATTCGCGAATGGTGCCAGTTCAGCGAAGCTACTCGCAGCTTGATTGAAGGAGCAGTGAGAAAGTTAGGCCTTTCTGCACGTGCGACTGATCGCATTCTTAAAGTCGCACGGACAATTGCTGACTTGAGCCACGCCGATAGTATCGAAACGCATCATGTCGCAGAAGCTATTCAATACAGAACAATTGACCGCATGCAATAAGTATGTGAGGCAAATAACGCAAACGGAGAAAACTCAAGGTGTGATGCGGCTCACACCTTGAGTAACCTGACGGGTAGTTATCTATTTAGGTAGAAATAAGTTGATGTAATTACGGGTAATCTGTATTTATAAATGAATTGCACCTACCTGCGATTTTCATGAGGAGTTTTTGAGCTATGTCTATCAAGAAAGGATTGTTTGGAGCAATTGGTCTTTCCCTGTTGGCTATTGGCCTACAGCTGCCGGTAAAAGCACAAACACAAACAGCGATCACAGCTGAGCCAGCAGCAGTGACAAGCATTGTTAGCGAACCGACAGTTGATAATGCTGTCACGGCTGAAGCAGGCACAACTGATGATGAGTTTACCCTAGCTGATCTTGTTTTTAGTGAGCAGCAAACTGAAGCTTCAGAACAGGCCGAAATACCTACAAGCAGTCCTGCTGCAACGACTGGAACAATGTCTTTAGACGCATTGATTGCGCGTGAAGAAACTTCAGTAGAGCCTGTTCAGCCCGTTACAGAAGCCGCTGAGCTAGTTGAAGGTGCCGAAGAAACCGAGGAGATCGCCCAAATTCGCCGTCGGCGTACCCGAGGTGGCGCTGCGACAGGCGCTAACTACATCGGAATTGGCGCTGACTTTGGCTATTCGGACGACATTGGATTTGCCGCTATCAGCAAATTCTCTTTCTCGGAGCAGTTTGCAGTGCGCCCTACGGTCATTATTGGTGATGACTTCTCGATACTGGTTCCTATCACGTATGACTTCAGCCGATTCAATACAGATATAAGTGGCTTCCAGCTACGTCCTTACGCGGGTGCGGGTGCTTCTTTCAGCGATAGCGACAATGATTCAGACCTCAACTTGCTGCTATCTGCTGGTGTAGACGTGCCTGTGTCTGAACGATTTACAGGGAATGCTCAGGTAAACTTTGGCGTGCTAAACGATTCACAGTTTGGCGTCACTGTTGGCGTAGGCTACAACTTTGGTAGCTTCTTCTAATAAGCCTTCGCATTTCTACCACGTTATTCTACGACAACGTTAGTAGTGACCAAGGCCAACTCTCATAAAAGCTAAAAAGCCGCAGCCATTCTTGTATATAGTTGCGGCTTTTGCGTGCGTTCTACTGCTGTACTCATGGTAGCCGGGAATACTTTAGCTGTAGAGCACATATTAGGGGTACGAAAAAAATGGTTCAGACTGCGAGCATTGGGCGAACGACTACCGATCTCGCTGTACTGCGTCAGGCGTTTCAAAAGATTTGGGGCTATGACGATTTTCGCCCGCCGCAGGGAGAGATTGCCCAGGCTATTTTCAATGGTCAAGATACGCTCACAATCATGCCGACGGGTGGGGGCAAGTCTGTTTGCTTTCAGCTGCCTGCATTAATGCAAACTGGGCTAACGCTGATTGTGTCGCCGCTGGTGGCGCTGATGGAAAATCAGGTCCAAGAGCTAATAGAGAAACGGCTACCTGCAGCCGCTTTGCATAGCGAGCTGAGTTCAAAAGATCGCTGGCGTACGCTCAGAGCACTGGAGAGTAGTCGGCTTCGGCTGCTTTACCTATCGCCAGAAACGCTGCTGAGTAAGCCCGTATGGGAGATTTTGATTCAGCCCCATATCAAGATCAATGCTCTGGTGTTGGATGAAGCGCACTGTCTGACGCAGTGGGGCGATAGCTTTCGACCCACGTACCGTAGGCTAGGAGCAGTTCGCTCAGCACTGTTGAAGCATAGACCTGAAGGCACGAAGATTGCGATCGCAGCTTTTACCGCCACAGCTGACCCTATTACACAAAAAACGCTACGCAGCGTATTGAGACTGCGATCGCCTCAAGTCATTCGCCTTAACCCGTATCGCAGCAATCTACATCTCTCAGTGCGTCCCACATGGACACCTAGAGGCAAAGGCATAGCGCTCAACCAATTCATTCAAAGTCAGGGTAAACGCTCTGGGCTAGTTTACGCACGCACCCGACGAGGAACCGAAGCACTTGCTAAACAATTCTCTAAAGCGGGCTACACCGTTAAGGCTTATCACGGCGGACTTGCAGCCCCACAGCGTCGACGCATCGAATCGCAGTGGATTCAGGGAGAATGCCAGTTTGTAGTGTGCACTTCCGCATTTGGTATGGGAATCAACAAGCCAGACTGCCGGTGGGTAGCGCACTACGAGGTACCTAGCTTGCTATCTGAATATGTGCAGGAAGTGGGTCGTGGCGGCAGAGACGGAAAGTCCGCTGTTGCGCTTGCCCTGGTTAGCGAGCCAACAGGATTCTTTTCGCCAGAAGACAGGCAGCGATGGAAGTTTTTCGAGCAAAAGGCACAGTCAATGGAACGCGCGGCAATTCAGCTCGTTCGGCAGATTCCAATAGAAGGATCTATCGATGATATAAAGTCGCAGTTCAAAGAAGGTGCGCAAGCCTTGGCGCTACTCCATCGGAACGGACAGCTAGAATGGCTCGATCCGTTTACGTATCGGCTTCAGAAAAATCGGAAAATTCGTGTAGACTCTCAGCCTTCTGCCGTAGAGGTTATGAAGCGCTACCTATTTACTAAGCAGTGTCGCTGGCAGGTGCTACTACAGGCGTTTGGATTTGAACAGGAAGCAAAGGGGATGAGATGTGGGAAGTGCGATCGCTGCAAATCGTCATCCTCCCAGTTGAACCGGTAGAAGACTAGAGGCACCTCTGTATCTAGAGGACGCGAGTTGCCGTTTAGATAGCTTCTGATCGCTTATCATCACCCGCTTTCACCAGATCCTCTTTCGGTTCAGTCTCTGCGACTGCACCTGACAAGTCAGGAATAGTCACAGATCCTTCTGATTCTGTGACGAGAGCTGTGTCAATTTTCTTAGAGAAGCCCCAGGCAAACAGGCTGAATATGAGGGTCACCATGGCCCATTCGGGAGGGACCAGTTCGGGATCGACGACGCGGACGATAAGGCGAAGACCAACGAAGGCCACAGTGACAAAGCCTGCGTCTTCTAGATGAACGTAGATTTCTAGCCATCGGATGAAGAGCCCGGCCATGAAGCGTAGAGCGATGATACCGATAGTGCCGCCAAGCAGCACGATTAAGACGTCTTTGGAAAGGGCGATCGCAGTCGTCACGCTATCGAGCGAAAAAGCTAAGTCCGTCAGTGCAATGGTTGGAATAGCCTGCCACAAGGAGCCAAACTTGGGTCCGCTTTTTTCACCATTTTCGTCTTCCTTGCTTGTGAAATGCTGAAACACTAGCCACAGCAAGTACAGCGCACCAGCAATCTCAAACTGCCAGTATTTCAGCACCCAGCCCGCTGTGAGAATCAGCGCTATCCGTAAGACAAAGGCAGCAATTAGGCCAATATTCAGCGCTTTTTTTTGTAGCTCTTCTGTGTTGAGACCTTGAGCGATCGCAGCCAAAGCGATCGCATTGTCTGCCGAAAGCACCAGCTCTAGCAAAATGAGCACAGGCAGCAATAGTAAGGTATCCCCCCCAAGTGTGGGAGACATTTCAAGCAGACGATCTAGCATGTATTCGCTGAAGGGTAGTGCCTTCTAAAAAAATAAAGACAAAAGGATTACTGTCAACGCATCCCTTTTATACAAACGTTGTATGAGGTTATAAAGGGCAAGCTTAGCAAGACATCGCACGATTGCCTTCCTCTTCTTAGAATAGATCGGAACGCTAACGCTATGCTTTTCCGGATAGCCGACTACGTATTTTCTTGTTTATATCTCCTTGTGCTGTTATTCATCCTGCTAAGGACACATTTGTGGTTACTTCTCTCAGTAAGTTTAGAACCCTATATCCACAAGGTGGCATAGTTGCCGATCTGATATCTATTCATGATGGACAATGCATTGTGCGTGCTGTCGTTATGGATCAAGGTGTTGCGCTGGGCAGCGGACTCGCTAGCAGTGTTGATGTACAGATTGCTGAAGATAAAGCTCGCGATCGCGCCTTGGCCGCTCTGGGAATTTTTGCAGACGGATCGCAGCCTAGCAACATTACCCAACTGCCTGCGCCTACCGTAGCGAAAACCGAACCAGCTACCCAGGACGCCGCGACAGAAGCACCTTCCCTACCGGAAGCGCCCCCTGCTCCAACTAATAGCTACGACGAAACGGTACAGCCAGGTAGTGACCTAGTCATATCGGAGGAGCCAACCACAGAAGAGGAGGAAGATCTGGGCCCGCCGATTGACGAAGTCAGAGAAGAACCCTCTGCGCCGCCTGAAAATAAGGTATCGGCGGCGACGCTTGCGCTCGAAGATTTCAACACCAGTGCGGCACCGGTCGACCTGTCTGATGTCATTGCGCAGACAGATGTATATCTGACGCAATTGGGCTGGACGAACATGCAGGGCCGAGAGTATTTGGAGAAAACGTATAGCAAGCGATCGCGGCAGCAGCTGACTGACGAAGAGCTCATGAGCTTCTTACTGTACTTAGAAAATCAGCTATAGCTTTGTAATTACAGCGGAAGATTGGATAGCGCGATCAGCATAGCCAACATTACAGAAAATCAGTAATTCTACTCATAGGGTCGCATCCCTGCGAGAATGGATAGGCCAAAGTTTTCAATCAAACAGACGCTATGAATGTGAATGTCTCTTCTAACAGTCGCTCACAGCCTCAGATGAGAGTCAACGCACTGTTATCTACAGCTGAAGCCGAAGCCCTACAAAAGCTTTTGGAGAAACTCACCGATGAAAACTGCCGCAAGCTTGCAGAGAGCGATGAGGAAGCGTCTGCCTTTTTTGAAGTCGCCAAGAAAATGCGCCGACAGATTACGGCAGCTGAGCAGATGCCTGTTTTACCCGCATACGACGACTAGACAGACTTGCTGCGCACCTGCGCAATTTGAGTCCTGATGTCATCCGTACGAGTAAGTAGGTCAACCTGGTCTAGCTCAGACTGCTCACCCGATGCTAGCCATTTAAGCTGCACCTTTTGAGCTTCTGCTTCTGCATCGCCCAGGATAAGACCCACCACTGCGCCGCTGCGATCCGCACGTTTGAACTGTTTACCAAAGGCGCTGCCGCTCAGGTCTACTTCTACTGAGTAGCCTGCTTGACGCAGCTGATTGGCTAGCTGCGCCGACTGAAACTCAGCTTTCTCACCTCGTGAGATTAGATAGATATCCAAATCAGGCGTCGTGCTGTAGCGCTCCATCTGCTCTAGCAGAATAATCAAACGCTCAATACCCATACCGAAGCCAATAGCAGGCGTATCGGGTCCGCCCAGCTGCGAAACTAAACCATCGTATCGACCACCGCCGCAAACGGTAGCCTGAGCGCCTAGATCAGATGATTGAATCTCGAAGGCGGTGTGGGTGTAGTAGTCGAGGCCGCGTACAAGACGAGGGTTAATGGTGAAGTCGATACCGATATTAGTAAGGTGCTGCTGTACGGCATTGAAGTGGTGCTGAGAGTCGTCTGAGAGGTAGTCGAGCAGACTAGGGGCGTCGACGACTATCTCTTGAGTGCGCTTGTCTTTGCTGTCGAGAATGCGTAGTGGGTTGCGAGTGAGGCGATCCTGTGAGTCTGTATCTAGCTCGCCCTTATATGGCGCGAAGTAAGCAACCAGAGCGTCGCGGTAGGCCTGGCGATCTTCGCTACTGCCGACGGAGTTAAGATCGAGGCTGAGGGTTTTAAGGCCAAGGGTATTCAGGAGATGGGTAGCGATCGCAATAATCTCAACATCCGCCCTCGCATCTCGGCTTCCCAAGATTTCCACATCTAGCTGATGAAACTGGCGCTGTCGGCCTGCTTGAGGTCGCTCATAGCGAAACGCCGGGCCCAAGTGCCATAAACGCTGCACGCCGCCTTGAGCAAACAGCTTGTTCTGAATGAAGGCGCGAACCAACCCAGCCGTAATTTCAGGCCGCAGCGCAATTGAGCGTCCACCGCGATCTTCAAAGCTGTACATTTCTTTGCCAACCGCATCCGTCGCTTCGCCGATACCCCGAGCAAATAGCTCCGTCTGCTCGAATACGGGCGTGCGAATTTCCCGATAGGCGTAGCTCGCTAGCGTATGCCGTGCCAGCTCCTCTATCTTGGCCCATAGGGGAGATTCGGACGGCAAGATATCACGGGTGCCGCGAATGGCTTGAATGCTACTCATAAAATGTCTATATTACGCCCCTTCGGGCCCTGGCAAGCTACAGCAGTTCAGCTCATCAATACAGACTTTGCCAGACTGCAGTGCCCATCGCACCAGCGCGACCCGGTTGCCGGTTGCCGTTTTATTGAGCACGTTGCTCACATGGTTATCGACCGTGCGCTTACTAATCTGCAAATTCTCTGAAATTTCTTGATTGGTCAACCCGGCTGCTACCAGTTCTACAATCTGTAGCTCCCGCTTAGATAGGTCGTTTTGAGCATCGCTATGAATTGAAGACAGTGTCTCTTGATCGTTTTTCTCGGAGGTTTGACTACCTGACATAGGTGTTTAATCTGTAATTATGCTCAGTAATAATTGTAGTCAGTCTAGGCAAACGCATGACGAATATCCGCAGTATTAACAGATTCTTTCTCTATTCGGCAGATCGCTCAGTAACGCAAAAGATAAGTCAAATATATGCACCTTCGGCCCTGACCCAGCTAGAGCACTTATTAGGGCGGCTTTCACACTTGCTCACCGTCGTAGCTTTGTGTTTGGCAATAGTTCTTGGATTTTCTAGCACGGCACTCGCCGATGCAGGACCGTCGGATGCGGCAACTGCACCTACCAACACCGCACCAGACGTCACATCAGCCATTACTGAAAGTGCAAACGTCTCGACCGGAAAGATCGATCAGTTTGCGCAGGCTTACTTACAGGTGTTGCAGCTCTTAGGCGATCGCAAAGCCGAAATTTCGGCTGCTGAAACAAACGCTGAAGCCCTCAAAATAGAAAAATCTATTGAGGTAGATGCGATCGCCATCATCACTAACCAAGGTCTCACTCCGCCGGAATACATGCAGATTCTAGGCCTTGCTAGCCAAGACGCCACATTCCAAGACAAAGTTCTCGGCAGAATGAACGCTACACAAGGAAAGCTGTAGATAGAAACGAATTGCTTAGAATCGGTTGCTTAGAAACGCGATTTCTCCGCTTCTCGACTGCTCTTCCAGGTGCTGGCCTTCTCACTCAACAGACTTGAGATTAAAGACACTGGCTGCTGCGGATGTGGCCAAGCAAATGCGTGCTTGAAAGCAGCAGCTTGGCAGGCTCTGAGGCCGTCGAACCCAATGACATCTTGAGTAAGCAAATTCTCATACTCAAACGGCAGCCGTACGTTGTGAAGACCCGCATTATCTGTGCAAATCGCAATATCAACACCCGCATCAAAGCAGCGATTAAACACAGTTTTGAGCTGGCTAATCTCTTGAAGGGTACCCGTTTGCAGATAAGTCGTAGGGCATACTTCCAAACACTGACCTCGAGCAGCAACCTCTTTAAGCAGCTCGGGGTAGCGCAGCGGAATTTGGATGCCGTGGCCAATGCGCATAAGGTAAGGCAGTAGCTCCGGGTAGCAGCCGTCTTTGGTTTCGTACAGGTGACCCGTCGTCTTAATACCTAGGCTCTGAGCCTGGGAGTATAGTCGCTTGAGTTCTTCAATGTTGTAGGCCGCATCGCCACCCGCAATGTCTATACCGCATACGTATTCTGGATACTGAGACGCTAGCTCCAACGTTGCCCGGTTGACGTCGTAAGGCAGCCTAGAGTGCAGACAAAGGATTTGCTTTGTCACCACAGGATATTCGCTCTGCTGACTGGCTCTGCCTACGACCTCAATAATTTCAGCCATCGCGTCTACCCTCTGCACCTGACTCAGTCTCTCGGGCGTTCGGTAGAAGGGAGTGTAGCGCAGCTCCAGATACGCCAGATTCTCGAAAATATAGGCACCGCGAATCAAGCGATATATAAAGTAGGGCAGCGCTTCTTTGGTCTGCACACTTTCGACCAGGGTGTGGAGTTTTAGATATTCTTCGAGCGTATCTTTGGGGTGCGTGTAGAAATGCTCAAAAGCAGCGTAGTCTTCAAACTCGTCTGAAAGATCCGGTCGGTTGCGTTCAAAGTAGCGCCATAGCACCCTAGGAACGACGGAGCCCCCTAAGTGACGATGAAGTTCTGCGTATAGGCTCACGGTGATGTCCCTCTAAATCAAATTTGCTGGATCAAGTATGCTGACAAGAAAACCGTTGATCGTACGAAAATGGTTCTCTGAATAGTCCTCTGGCGGTTTTAGACCATCGAAATCGGAAGATTTTTTACAAGGTCGTAGAAATAGAAAACTGAAGCGATTACTCATTATCGGTGGGTCTATCGGTAATCATGCTGAAACTTAATACTTTCTCTTCTACCTCATAGATGAGTCATTTGAGGAGAGGGCTTCGTCCAATTTTTGGTCATGACTTGGTCGCGGCGAAGCAAATGAAATGTTGACACTTCACTCACAGCTTGGTGATAATTGTTGTTTGGTTGAACTCTAGCAAATGTATTCCCTTGGCTAACGTTATTGTTATCGGCGCTCAGTGGGGCGATGAAGGTAAAGGCAAAATCACAGACTTGCTTAGCAAGTCAGCAGATGTGGTTGTGCGCTATCAGGGCGGCGTCAATGCTGGCCACACCGTTGTCGTTTCAGGACAGACCTTCAAGCTACATCTGATTCCATCGGGCATTCTTTACCCCGAAACCGAGTGCATTATCGGTAGCGGCACAGTGATCGATCCCAAAGAGCTAATCGCTGAATTGGACAAGGTCGAGGCGCTAGGCGTTTCTTCTAAAAACCTATTTATCTCTCAGACAGCGCACGTCACCATGCCTTACCATCGCATGATCGACCAGGCGGCAGAAGAGCGGCGTGGCAACAAAAAAATTGGGACCACGAAGCGCGGTATTGGCCCAACCTATGCCGACAAATCCGAACGGACGGGCATTCGCATCATCGACATGATGGATAAGGAGGGATTTGCAGAGCATCTGAAGTGGACGATTGATGCCAAGAACATCGTGCTCGAAAAGCTCTACAACCTGAAGCCTCTAGATGCGGATGAGGTGCTAAAGGAGTACTTAGGCTATGCGGAGAGGTTGCGATCGCACATCACCGACAGCTCCCTGCAAATCTACAATGCGCACCAGCAAAAGAAAAACATTCTCTTTGAAGGTGCACAGGGCACCCTACTAGACTTGGACCACGGTACCTACCCCTACGTAACGTCGTCAAACCCGGTAGCAGGCGGTGCCTGCATCGGCTCTGGCGTAGGCCCTACCACCATTGACCGTGTCATTGGTGTAGCCAAAGCCTACACCACCCGAGTTGGCGAGGGCCCTTTCCCCACAGAGCTAGACGACGAGGTGGGCAACATGATCTGCGAGGTCGGCGCTGAATTTGGCACTACCACTGGTCGCCGCCGCCGCTGTGGCTGGTTTGACGGCGTAGTTGGCCGCTATGCAGTGCGCATCAACGGTTTGGACTGTCTGGCAGTGACTAAGCTCGACGTGCTAGATGGCCTCGATGAGATCAAGGTATGTGTAGCCTATGAGCTAGACGGCAAACGCTGTAAAGAGCTCCCTAGTAATGCCCGGCAGTTTGCGAAGTGCAAACCTATCTACGAAACGCTACCGGGATGGAAATCCTCGACGGAGCACTGCCGGACCTTGGACGATCTGCCAAAGGCAGCATTGGATTATCTGGAGTTTCTAGCCAAGCTAGTCAAAGCACCCATTGCGATTGTCTCTCTAGGTGCAAGCCGAGACCAGACAATCATCGTAGAAGATCCTATTCATGGGCCGAAGCGGGCACTGCTCGAAGAACACACTAGCGCTTTCAAGCTAGCGAGTTAACAAAGACAAGCCAGCCAAGCTAGCATGAAGCAAAGCAACGACCGACCGATAGCAACGTAAGTATTTAGCTTTGTCACTATCCCGCAATCAGGTACTATAGATCCTCGGGCTTGTCTGGCCTCTTGTAAGCGCCTTTTGGCACCGCTTTTTTATTCACTAAAGACTGAAGAACTCTGAAATCCCATGGAACTAAAGATTGATTGTGCCCAGCGCGCACCCGAAGACAAGCCCAAAAGATTGCGCCGTGAAGGCACACTTCCTGCCGTACTCTACGGACACGACGGCTCTAATTCAATGTCGCTAAAGCTCAGCAATTACGATGCTGAAGCACTCTTACGTAAAGCGACTGTCAACAAATCAGTTATTACCGTAAACGTTACTGATGGCGATTGGAACGGGAAAGTAATTCTGCGTGAAGTGCAAAAGCATCCGTGGAAAAACAAAATTCATCATCTCAGCTTTTTCTCTATTGCTTCTCAAGACTTTATTGAAGTGAGCATGCCGGTTAACTTTGTTGGCGAAGCTATTGGCGTAACAAACCAGGGCGGTACTTTAGACATGGTGATGACCGAAGTGCAGCTCAAGTGTCCACCCGACGCAATTCCACAGTCTTTGGATGTGGATGTTTCTGAGCTAGAAATTGGTGATGCGCTCCACGTGGGTGAGATTAAGCTGCCTGAGGGCAGTTCTATCGCGGCTGACGATAAGCTGCTAGTGGTTTCCGTACTGGCACCTCGTACGATGGCTGCCGTTGAAGATGCTGCTGGCGACGTGCCGGAAGCAACGCCTACTGAGACGATCAATGTGGAAGAGGACATCGATACAAGTTCTTAAGCCTGTAGCACTGCTTTAGCTGTAGACCAGCTGTAGACCAGCTGTAGACCAATAGAGAGAGGGCAGAATTTTAGGCATTCTGCCCTCTCTCTATTGGCTTCCGTGCTTTTTGAAAGAGCGATACTGGCTAATTCTAGAAGATTGTTGCAGTCGAGAAGCAGACGGATGCTAGAGCATATTTACAAACTACAACAGAATAGCTTGAAGAGGAACCGTTACGGATGAAACAACGGAATTAGCAGGGCTAGAAGCTTAGCTGTGTTTGCAAGAATTCGGTAAGTGAAAATGATATTTTCACGACCCAATTTCACGATGGTCAAGGCCGTAGACCTAGATGTGTTAGTCTGATTGATGACACGCCCTAGTCTTCTGGAAGTTCCACTTATGCCTATATCTTGATAGAACGGTAAGACTTGCTTGAAATCTGTAAGGGTTTCCCTGTTTGATATATGACCAGCTAGCAAGAATAGGAATATAAGATATGGCTATAGATCAGCTTGAGGCATTTTTGAAGAGAATGCAGTCTGAACCTGCCCTTAAAGATGAAGTGGTCGCAGCATCAACTGCCGATGATGTTGCGCGAATAGCACTAAAGTATGGTTTTGAATTTTCAGGTGACGAGCTATTGAGAATGTCAGGGCGGAAAGTTGGCAACGTTACTGTGGTTAAAAAAGCTACCCCTGGAGAGTACAACTAAATACTCTTTGAGTACTTGACTGTTCAAGTGTAGGGACAATAAACGCTATATTTGCCTCAGAGACAAGTCTCTTGGCTCAAATCAAACGTCTTTCTCGCTTACCCAACGTGGTGAGTCTCAACTGGATGTGCGACTACTTATAGAAACCTATCAAGCGCATCTATGCGAAGAAGCCTCTTTGAGCTGGCATAATGGCTGAGCCGATCGCCATCACACAATCATTATGTCTGACTCTGCGCTTCCTACTCTCATTCAGCAAATGCTTCAGCCTGAGTTTTACCCTCACGAGGTGAGCGAACCTGTTGGCTTTATGCAGACACACGTATCTTACGTGCTGCTTACTGGAGACTACGTCTACAAGCTCAAAAAACCGGTTGACTTCGGATTTTTGGACTACTCTACGCTGGAGAAGCGCAAGCACTTTTGCAAGGAAGAAATTCGGCTGAACCAAACTGGCGCAGGCACGTTGTATCTAGGTGTGGTGCCGATTACGGGTAGCGAAGAAGATGCAGAAATGAATGGGAACGGGGAGCCCATTGAATACGCTGTGAAGATGCGACAGTTTCCACAGTCGGCGCTGCTGAGCAACCAGTTCGAGCAAGGTCTTTTGGATGAAGCGAAAGTGCGATCGCTCGCCACTACCGTCGCCAGCTTCCACAAAGCTACTCAAACGAACAAACACGTCCGCACCTACGGCACTATCCCTGCCATCCGCAGCGCCATCGACGAAAACTACGATCAAACCGTCAGCTTTACCGGCGAAAGCGTCACCGTAGAAACCCCTCAAACTCAAAAGCAGCTGGACGAAACGAAAGCCTTTACGGACAACTTCTTCGACACAGAGCAAGCCCTTTTTCAAAAGCGTCTGGACCAAGACAAAATCCGCGCCTGCCATGGCGACCTGCACCTTGGCAACATCTGCGGGTGGGAAAACAAGATTCTGCTGTTTGACTGCATTGAATTCAATGAAGAGTTTCGCTTTGTCGATACCATGTTCGACGTTGCATACATCGTGATGGACCTGGAGGTTGCAGGCCGCGAAGACCTCAGCAAAGTCTTTTTGAACCAGTATGTAGAAGATACTGGCGACTACGAAGGGCTAGAAATTCTACCGTTATACGTCAGCCGCCAATCTTACGTGCGCGCCAAGGTGACCTCCTTTATGCTGGGTGACCCATCCGTTTCCGACGCCCAGAAGAAAGCAGCCAGCGAAAAAGCGGCCAAGTACTATGCCCTCGCGTGGTCCTACGTGCAAAAAAAAAAGGTAGCTTAGCCATCATGTCTGGGCTCTCGGGCTCAGGGAAAAGCACGACAGCGCAGCAGCTAGCGCAGCAGTCGCACGCTATTCGCCTACGCTCGGACGCGCTACGCAAGCATTTGGCAGGTGTCGAGCTGCTCGAGAAAGGCAGCGATGAAATCTATACGCCTGCCATGACAGATAAAACGTATTCCCGGTTGATTGAGCTAGGCGTACAGCTGGCAAAGAGGGGCGATCGCATCATTCTCGACGCCAAATTTGACCGCCAATCCAAACGTCAGGAAGCTCTCGCGGCTGCAAACGCTGCTAGCCTACCTATCACCTTTTTGCACTGCATCGCACCGCTTGAAGTCCTGAAGTCTCGGGTAGAACAGCGCAGCGGTGATATCGCTGACGCCACCGCCGCAATTCTGGCAAAACAGTCCATGGAGCCATTTACGGAGACAGACCCAGTCATTGTTGTAGATACGACAAGTGCTGTTGAAGAAATTCAGAGGCTGCTCTCTCAGGTATTTGAGGCGTAGACAATCGCCAGTTTTGTGCGTTTCCATATATATTTAGGGCACTCAAACAACAAACGCCTTTCTAGAAAGAGAAAGAACTGTCGTGGCTGATTTAATCATTCCAGCAGCACTCAGGCTTTGGCTGATATTCCTGCTGGTATTTATTTTTTTGCGGTACCCAGTACCTTTCAGCATTATCTTTGGAGCCGTTGGCGGTATTGCTGGTGGTATCGTCAGCGCCTGGTGGCAGATGAAAGGCGGCAGCCCTTCTCCTGGGCCGAAGGGACTGCCCCCTACGGACAAACTCAAAAGGCCAGATCCTGACGGCTCGGATGTAAACCCTCGCTGGGAAGTTCCTTTCTTAAAAAGCAACGCCGCACAGCGTCGGTACATAGAGCGGAAAAAGAAGGCGCGGATGAGGCGCCTCGATAAGTAAGTCACATCCTGTCGTTTTGGGTTCTATGTTTTTTCTATCCAAGCTACTGCCGCTGTTTGTGTATCCGGTGGGCCTGAGCTGCTGGCTGATGGTGCTTGGCCTGTTTTGGCTGTGGAAGCATCCGAGGCGGGCAACAGGCGCGATCGCACTTGCACTCTTCATCCTGTTCTTTAGCAGCAATTCCGGCGTCAGCAACAAGCTCCTCGTCACCTTAGAACGGCAGTATCTTACGCCAAGCCCAATGCCCACAGCTGATGCCATTGTTGTTTTAGGGGGTGCCACTCGCCCGGCCACGCCGCCACGTCCGTGGATAGATGTTTTAGAATCGGGCGATCGCATTCTCTACGGCGCGCGTCTGTACAGCCAGGGGCAAGCGCCCAAGCTTATACTCAGCGGCGGACGCGTCCATTGGCGAGGGAGTAGCGATGGATCGGAAGCTGAAGATATGAAAGAAATTGCGATCGCCATGAATGTACCCGCCGCCGATATCCTGTTAGAGAACACCTCACTCAACACCCGGCAAAACGCACTCAACGTAAAAAAAGTTCTAGAAGCGCAGTCTATAGACTCTGTGCTCCTAGTCACCTCAGCCGTTCACATGCCCAGGGCAGCCGCAATTTTCAGGAAGCTAGACATCGACATCACGCCAGCGCCCACCGATTATCTAGTCCCTATTCAAGATCAAAAAAACACTATTGAAGGTCGCATTCTATCGCTATTGCCGAACGCGGAATCTCTCGATCACTTCACCACAGCCCTTAAGGAATATGTGGGTTTTATCATCTATCGACTTCGAGGCTGGGTATAACCGTTAGGATATTAAGAACACGAGTCCTCAACGGTTTAGGTAGGTTTTTAGTGAAAGCGTTTGAAGGACCCATGCTTGAGTATCTGATGCCCAAGTCCGCTGAAGTTCGTCAGCTGAGTGAAACATTAGAGCTTCACCAGGCGGCGATCAACTTTCAAAGGGAGCTAGAGCATCGGCAGGCCTTTGAAGACTACTGCCAGTGGTATTACCGACTAGCAGAGCAGAATCAGGCTGAAATGCAAGCGATGCAGAATGATGCGGATTCGTTTGTGTGGTGGTTGGGTCGGAAGCAGGATAAAGAGGATTAGGCCCTCATCAGCTTCACCATAAAGAACCCGTCCATTTGCTGGCGATGAGGCCATACCTTCACCCAGCCCTCTTCTGTTGCCACTACGCCAAAGTCAGCTTTCGGCGGCTCAATCCGCCAATCCTTGTGCTCATTCAAGAACCACTGCACCTGCGATTCATTCTCATCGGGATGCAGCGTGCAGGTGGAATACACCATAACGCCACCTGGCTTTACCCAAGTTGAGGCGTGGCCTAGCAGTTCTCTTTGCAAGGTGGCTAGCCCTGTAACCGAGTCGGGTGTTTGTCGCCAGCGAGCGTCTGCGTGGCGGTTGAGCGTACCTAACCCAGAGCAGGGAACGTCTAGCAGGACGCGGTCGGCCTGGTTTACAAAGGTGGGCTGGTTGCGGCTGTCGCACATGAGGGGGCGAACAATGGTGGAGCCCAAGCGGTCAATGTTCTTTTGGATTTTTTTGGTGCGTGAGGCGGTGCGATCGCAGCTCCAAACCACCCCTTCCCCTTTCATTAGCTCCGCAATGTGCAAGCTTTTCCCACCCGGCGCAGCGCAAGCATCTATGACCGTTTCACCCGGCCGTGGATCTAGCAGATAGCTTACGAGCTGAGCGCTGCTATCCTGCACAGCCCACCAGCCGTCTGCGTAGCCGGGGATCTGAGCGATCGCACCTCGATGTCCCTGCAAACGCAGAGCCGAAGGCAACCCTTTAACCGGCAAAGGCGCTACCGCTTCAGTCCGAAAAATTTCCTGGGCCTCTATCAGCGAGTGCCGCTGTAAATTGACTCGTAAATCCAAATGAGGCGATTGGTTAAACGCTTCACACAGTGCTGCCACCTCGTTCTCTGGCAGCATTGATTGCCACACGCGCACAATCCAATCCGGGTAGCTGTGCAGAATGCCCAATCGCTGCGTCGTGTCTTCTGGCAACTTCAGCGGATCAGCACCTAGCTCAGACTGGCGAATGTACTCGCGCAGCATCCCGTTCACAACGCCGCTGAGTTTTCCCAGGCGCTGTGACTTCGCTAGCTGCACGGTAGTATCCACGACCGCGTGGTTTGGCACATGAGTAAGGTAACGCAGCTGATAAAAGCCTAGTCTCAATATCTGTAGTAAGTCAGCCTGCTGTTGACTTACCGACCGCTTACCGAACTGATCGATTAGCGCATCTAGCGTTCGCTGTCGTCGCACGGTGCCGTACACCAGCTCTGTCACAAGGCCTTTGTCTTGAGGGCTAAGCTGAGCTTCGTTGAGCTTGCGGTCAATAACGACATCAGCAAAAGCGCCCCGGTCAATAGCTCGGAGCGCTTCAAAAGCAGTCTGTCTAGCTGTTTTAGGGCTGTCTTTTCGAATCTTTGGTCTAGTAATGGGGCGTGCCCTCGCGTTGGCTTACTTGCGTTTGCTCATGCCGACACCACGGCGGCTAGGCAGCGCTCTAGCGGCGTCGCCGCGTCTGCGCTTGTCACGCCACTCAATCGCGGTTAAGTACGCAACGCCACCTGTGACCACAATCAATAGCACAAACGATAAGACGGCCATGACTGCTAGCAGCTGGTTCTCGAACGCTGCATTCAGTAAAGAATCCATAGATTTAGTCAGTAGTTCTAGGGGCCTTTTCTAAGGGCCTTGGCTAAAAGTCTTTATCCCTAAAGGTCTTTCTTAGAAGCCGTTACGTCCCCAAATCACCATAGAGATGGAGAAAGTAAAGCAAGCAAACAGAGAAACCCAACCCAGTGTCAAAATGTCCATAGTCAAACTTTGGCTAAACTTTTAAAGTGCAAATTCTTCGCTTTCTATCATACGGTAAAGTTAGTCTCGTCTGGGCCACAGAACCTATGAGCTGGACGCGCTAAACGCAGGAAAAAGAACGTGCTGATGTCGGAAATGTCGACTGCCGAAGCGCGGTTGGAGTCAATAAAATCAGGCTTGATAAGCGCTGGGGCCGTTGGCGTAGTGGCAGGCGCAGCAATGGTCGGCGCGAGTTTTAGCCACTTGCCGCTACCATTGCCAGAGACCCTGCTTGGTTGGCTAGTGAATATAGCGATCGCAATTACGTCGGGCTTCTTTTTCGGCGTTACGTATCGTTACATTGTGCGGCAAGACGATAACTTGCATCTGGGGGGTGGGGCCGTAGGGGCGTTTGCTTTTGTGCGATCGCTTGCCCAGATAGAAGCTAACTGGGACGACTCCTTCGCCTTTCTCACCTGGGTACTGGTTATGGGAGAAAGCTTTCTATGGTTTGTCACCGCTCGCTACACGCTCGACTGGGCAATGCGCAAAAAATGGGTCAAACCAATTCAATGAATAATCGCCCTACAGTTCCATTACATCCACCGCTTTCTCCGTCCGCTGCATCGACAGATCAACTGCTGAAAACACTTTATTATTCGCCTTATCGCTACCCAGACAACGCACTATAAGTACAGCAACCCCAGCACGTGGAATCGAGCCCGCAACGGTGACGTCTTCAGTCAGCACTTCTTGCCCCGTAGCCGACTCCGATACAAGCCCACCGGGACGAATTACAGTATAGTTCAGGCCGCTCGCCGCGAGATGTTCTTCTGCCTGCGCTTTTTCTGTAAGCACAGGTCCTAGCGTTTCTAGCACGTTGGGCGGCAGTGCCCGAGCACTATCGCCGCTGCCAATAGAGCTGATCAAAATAAAGCGCTCAGCCTTGGCAGCTACTGCTGCGTCAATCAGGTTTTTATTACCGGCAAAGTCAGCGCGGGTAGCACCTTCCTCAGGCAGCCCACCAATCGTGCTGATGACTGCTTCTACAGGATGGTCGCGCATTGCTTTGTGCATAGCGTCAGCGTCTAGAGCGTCGCCATGAATCGTAGAGACGCCCATTGCGCTCAGGTCATCTTTGGCTCGGTCGCTTCTTAGCAAAGCCAGCACCTGATGACCTTCAATAACCAGCTGCTTAGCAGTTTCACGGCCAACCCCTCGACTAGCACCGGCTAGAAAAATATAAGTCATGTCTGCTGCGTTCTCTACTGTGTGCTTAGACTACTGTGTGCTTGAACGGCTAAGCGTTCAAAGCTGCGAATGACTCTCAGTTTACAGGGAAATTTCGGGTTATCCACACTCCCGCAAGGCGGGTGAGAAGTCTGTACAATCAAGTACACAACTACACAATTGATCGAGTAGCTTCTAATGATTCCAACCGTTATTGAGCAGTCGGGGCGTGGCGAGCGCGCCTTCGATATTTATTCACGCTTGCTCAGAGAGCGAATTATCTTCTTGCACGGTCAGGTTACAGCCGACTCTATGAACCTGATTGTCGCGCAAATGCTCTTCCTAGAAGCTGAAGATCCTGAGAAAGACATTTACCTATACATCAACTCTCCTGGCGGATCTGTATCTGCCGGATTGGGCCTGTATGACACTATGAACCACATTCGCCCAGATGTAGCCACTATCTGTATGGGTTTGGCAGCGAGCATGGGTGCGTTTTTGCTCAGTGCGGGCGAGAAAGGCAAGCGAATGATTTTGCCGAATGGCCGCGTGATGATTCACCAGCCTTCTGGGGGTGCCCAGGGGCAAGCGACAGATATTGAGATTCAGGCCAAAGAGATTTTGTATCTAAAGACCATGCTGAACGAAGCAATGGCAAAGCACACGGGTCAGACACTCGACAAGATTAAAGAAGACACCGAGCGCGATTTGTTCTTGTCGCCGCAAGAAGCGGTGGAATATGGACTGGTCGACCAGGTGATTGATCGTCATGCAGTTGGCAGTAGGCCGATGCCGGTTGGCTAATGGGAATCAGATTCCTAGAGCTAATGAATAGGAAAGGCCATCTGCAACCGTTGCAGATGGCCTTTTTAGTCAAATATTAAGCCTAAGCTTTAATCTTTATCAAAAGAGCACTCCACCGTAATACTCAAGTTACTCTCCGCTGTACCCTTTGTGACATAAGGAACGCCAGCCTCACCTGCGATGCGAATGCCAAACTGTAGCGTCACCTTATCCACATTGCCACCGGCCATGCCTCTAAAAGCATTGAGCGTCTGATTGGTATAGGTGCGAATAGTCCCTTCGATCGCCTTAAAGCTTTGAGAAGCAACCGCCGCGCTCTTTGCAGAAAGCCCGCCCCCTTCATCGCCAGACACGCCGCTAAAGCCACGAGAGCTACCGCTACCCCAGCCGCCTTTCTGTCCGCCCCGCACCTGTTCTTCATCTTCATCATCAGGCGCGCAGTTTGCCGTCTGCGCATCGGGTGACACATTGACGTCTTCTGTAGATTCAATGTAGATTTCGCTGCCGTCTTCAAGCTGAATGGGAATGAGTTGTGCTGCCATAGTTGAAGGTCTCCCCTGATAGAGTCAAGGTGTATAGATACAGGTGTAGGTTTCCCCCCTATGCAACTTTCATTGCTTTATCTATAAAATAGAGATACTTCCCTAGCCCTCACCTCACCCATGGCCAGTCTCTACGCCAGCGAAGAAGCTCAGCAGATTTTACAAATTGCGATCGCCAAAGAAACAGAAGTCGGTGAACTCACTCGCATCCAGCTGGTCGAAATTGCCGCCGAGCTAAATATTGCGCCTGAAACACTGCTCTCAGCAGAGAGAGAATGGACTGCCCTAAAAAGCGAATCAGCACAGCAGCACCTGTTCAACCAGCAGCGCCGCCAAAAGTTTCGACATCATCTCATTCGCTACGGCATTGTCAATAGCTTCTTATTGCTGCTAAATCTCTTGCTAGGCGGCTACGGCTTTGCAGCGTTCGTCGCCCTGGGCTGGGGAATTGGACTAGCGCTACATGGATACAAGGCCTACCAGTCATCTGGCTATCGCTATCAAAAAGACTTTGAAACATGGCAGCGGCGGCAGCAGGTAAAGCAGTCTGTGCGTAGCTTTGTCAGTCGCCTGCTAAACGCGTAGATAGCGGCAGATACGCTTATTGATTAGCGCTGTACTGGTAGCCATAATGAAAGGAAATGGAGTTGTTTTCTGCTGCTAAAGCATTCTCCAAGAAAAGCTGACTCTCCTATTTTCACAAAAAATAGGAGAAAGTCAGATGGCAACAAGAAAACAAAGTCGCGATAGCTCAGCACAGACGCGGCTAGATAGCGCAAGAACACTAGGTCTCTTTGAGAGTTGGCGGCTCTCTTCATGAAACCAGAACATAGTTGAGGGAACGATAAACACACGACTTTCAAGTCAGTGCTTCCCCTGGTTATCAATTCATGAATCCTAACTATTTAGACGTTGTATGGCTCACTATTTGCGGCATCCTCGTCTTTATTATGCAGGCTGGATTTCTCTGTTTAGAAGCAGGATTTACTCGCAGTAAGAACAGAATCAACGTTGTTGTCAAAAATTTGACGGATTTAGGCTTATCTGTCCTAATTTTTTGGGCAATAGGCTATGGATTGATGTTTGGAAGCTCTTTCTCTGGAAGCATTGGTATCGATCGCTTTTTGCCCAACCTGGGCGACAGCAAAGATATGTGGACGGGAAGCTTTTTCCTTTTCCAGGCAATGTTTTGCAGTACAGCGGTCACGATTATTTCTGGGGCGACGGCAGAGCGGATGCAGTTTCGCGGGTATTTAGCGATCGCGGCTATCACCTCTGGTCTCGTATACCCTATTTTTGGCCACTGGGTATGGCAAGGCATAGACCAGGCGCTACCGCTGGGCTGGCTGGCACAGCAAGGATTCGTCGACTTTGCGGGCGGGACGGTCGTTCATAGCCTGGGCGGATGGTGCTCGCTGGCAATCATCCTGGTCGTTGGGCCGCGCATTGGTCGATTCTCGGCGAAACGTCGGTTCGACACCATGAGCAGTACCGACATTCCCATCGCCTTTTTGGGGACGATGCTGCTGTGGTTTGGCTGGTTTGGTTTCAACGGCGGCAGCAATTTACTTTTCGATGCCCACGTTTCAAACATTACTGCCAACACGCTAGTGAGTGGTGCCGCTGGTGCTATCACGCCTATCGCTGTAATGGCACTGCGCCAGCGCCCGATTGAAGTAGCCCCTATTATGAACGGGGCGCTAGCTGGGCTGGTTTCAGTGACTGCCGGGTGCCATGCCTTTTCGTCTTCGGGCGCGCTGCTTGTTGGCAGTGTCGGCAGCCTGCTAATGATGGCCACCGTCTCACTGCTCAGTAAGTGCAAAATTGACGATGCGGTGGGTGCTATTCCCGTTCACCTAGCAGGCGGTATCTGGGGAACCCTGGCGGTTGGTTTTTTTGGGAACCTTACGCGCCTAGGTACAGACCTTACTCGGTTTGAGCAGATCCAGGCGCAGACCTCGGGCATTTTGGCCTGCGGGCTGTGGGCTTTTAGCATCAGTTTGGTAGGGGCGCTCGTGCTTGGCCGCTTCAATTTGCTCAGGGTATCGCCTCGCGAAGAGTTCGTTGGGCTAAACATTTCTGAGCACAATACGAGAAGTGCCGCCGATGATGTCTTTAGCGTGATGCGCCATCATGCTAAAACCGGTGACTTTGAGCGTCGAGTCGGCGGCGAGGCGTTCACCGAGGTGGGTCGAGTAGGCCAGTGGTACAACCAGGTCGTGGTGGCGCTGGAAATGGTGGTTGCCGCTAACAACGCCATTGTGAGCAGCGCGATTGACGGCATTTTAACCGTTAGCGATCGCACGCTTGAAATTGAGCGCGCAAATCCTGCTAGCGGAAAAATCTTTGGGCAGTCGACAGACGAGCTGATTGGCAAACCTCTTTGCCATTTGCTAGAGATAACTTCAGAGCAGCTAGAGCGGGATATTCAAACAATTATTCAAGCGGAAGAACCCAAGAAGCTGATAGGCCGTCATGTGTCGGGACAGCTATTGCCGATTGAGGTCATGGCAGCAGAAACGCCAATTGGCGCAGCGCGATTTTTTACTATCTTTATCAAGGACATTTCTACCCGCCAAGCGGCAGAAGACGCTTTGATAGAGACCAGAGCCCAAGAGCGAACCAGGGCGATCGCCCTAGAACAGTCTCTAGTCCAGCTCAAACGCACTCAGGCTCAGCTTATTCAGCGCGAGCGCATCGCCGGGCAAGGTCAGCTCGTCGCCGGTATTGCATATGAAATCAACAGCCCAGCCGATTTCATTCACAGCAATACTGAGCGCGCTCGGCAGTACATTCAAGACTTACTGAGCGCGATAGAAGCGTATCAGCAGCAGAGCGTGCGTTTGCCGGTAGAGGTGCGATCACACCTCGAAGACCAGCTCGAAGAACTCGACATCGACTACATCCAGTCAGACTATCCCAAGCTCTTTAGCTCAATACAAACCGGCACGGCCCGGATTCGCACCATTATCAAAAAGCTGCGCAACTTCTCGCGCTGCGATGAATCTGACGTCAAACTTATCGACCTCAATACCAGCATCGATAAGTCGCTTTTAGTAATTG
Source organism: uncultured cyanobacterium (assembly GCA_963836895.1). Taxonomy (GTDB): domain Bacteria; phylum Cyanobacteriota; class Cyanobacteriia; order Phormidesmidales; family Phormidesmidaceae; genus Phormidesmis. The sequence continues at coordinate 140,015 of CAWILA010000006.1, forward strand.
GGCACAGGCTAAGCAAAACCTCTCGCAGAGGGCAGATTAAAGTCACGAAGCACTACAGAAAACTTCCCAGCGTAGAATGCTACGCCAGCGCAGTCAACAGGGCTATTCTCAATATATTGATCAACGCGATAGATGCCTTTGACAGACTTGCAGACGAAGCAGCGGTGCAAGGTAAGCCCACAGATGCAATATCGCCTCGCATCACCATCAAGACTCAGGCCAATCGCAATCGCGTATTCGTCACTATCAGCAACAACGGCCCTTATATTTCCGAAGCAGACCAAAAGAAGCTCTTTGATCCTTTCTTTACCACTCAGCCTGTTGGTAAAGGTACAGGTCTCGGCTGCACCATTAGCTACCAAACTATCGTTGAGCAGCACCATGGACAGCTTACCTGTCACTCAACTAAAGGTAAAGATACCATCTTTATTATTGAGCTGCCGCGTCAGCAGTCTACAGCAAAACTACAGTCAAAAATCGTAAAGAAGCTAGCGAAGATGAGCGTATAGGCTTTGTACGGTTAGCTAGATCTATAAAGAATAGGGCGCTCTAAAAGAAGCTCAATTCAATCTTTAATTAGAAAGAAATGAGCACGGTTGCCAACAGTATTCTTTCTCGAATCTCAACATAGATACAATTGCTTCTTTTGTCTAAGTTCGCTTTTGAAGGGAACACTTATCAAAACAAAACAACACTAACTAACCTAAAACAGAAAACCTTTCAGAACATCTACTTTCACCTTTCACTCTCGTACCTCATTCTCATGATCAGCTTCGTAGATGTTGCTTGGCTAACGGTTTGCGGAATTCTTGTTTTCATTATGCAGGCGGGCTTCTTGTGCCTGGAAGCGGGCTCCACTCGCAGCAAAAATAGAATCAACATTGCCATCAAAAACTTCTCAGACCTAGGGCTCTCCGTTCTGTTCTTTTGGGTGCTTGGCTACGGGCTGATGTTTGGACAATCCTGGCATGGCATCGTTGGGACCACGCGCCTGCTGCCAGACTTGGGCAACAATCCAGATATTTGGACGGGGAGCTTTTTTCTTTTCCAGGCAATGTTTTGCAGCACGGCGGTTACCATTCTCTCGGGTGCCACTGCTGAGCGGATCAAGTTCACTGGCTATTTAGCGATCGCAGTTCTCGTCTCCGGGCTGATATATCCTCTCTTTGGCCACTGGGTTTGGCAGGGAATCGACAGCGCAACGACCGGCGGGTGGCTCGCGCAAAGAGGATTTGTCGATTTCGCGGGCTCTACAGTGGTGCACAGCTTAGGTGGCTGGTGTTCTTTAGCCGCAGTGCTCATTATTGGACCCAGGCTAGGGCGATTCTCTCGCAAACGTCAGTTTGAGTCTCTGGCCAGTAGTGACCTTCCGCTTGCTTGCACAGGTACGATGCTGCTCTGGTTTGGCTGGTTTGGCTTCAATGGCGGCAGCAATCTGAGATTTGACGCCAGCGTCTCTAGCATCATTGCCAATACCCTGATGGCAGGCGCAGTGGGCCTAGTTGTGCCCGTAGCCATGGCGAGCTTTCAAAATCGCAAGGTAGACGTTGCCACGACGATGAACGGCTCTTTAGCAGCGCTTGTTGCCGTCACCGCAGGCTGTCACGCTTTATCTTCTGTTAACGCGCTGCTAGTGGGAGCGGTTGGCAGCCTTTTGATGATGAAGGCAACCCACCTGCTAGAAGCGTGGAAAGTTGACGATGTGGTTGGGGCGATACCGGTGCATTTGGTTGCAGGCATCTGGGGCACTTTGGCCGTTGGACTGTTTGGCGAGCTAGATAGGCTAGGCACAGGGCTATCTCGGCTAGCGCAAATCAAAGCGCAAACAGAAGGCGTCATCGCCTGCGGGCTATGGGCTTTTGTGCTGACGCTAATCTGCTTGCTGGTACTTGACAGGTTTAAGCTACTGCGGGTCTCTCCTCGCGATGAATATATCGGGCTCAACATCAGCGAACACGGGGCTAAAAGCGATGCGGATGATGTGTACAGTGTGATGCGCCATCACGCTAAAACTGGAGACTTGCGCCGACGGGTCAAAGTCGACTCGTTTACAGAGGTCGGTCGAGTCGGTCAGTGGTACAACCAGGTGATAATGGCATTAGAAAATGCGATCGCTACCAACCGCGCCATTGTGACGACAGCGATCGATGGCATTATCACTGTTCAGTGTCAGTCGCTGATTATAGAAAGTGCTAATCCTGCGATGAAGAAGCTTTTCGGCTATGAGCCCAGTCATCTGGTAGGCCAGCTACTCGCACAGATTTTGAGCGATCCTCTTTCTACCGAGCAGCTGATTCACATTAGTCAGGCGGGGCTTCCTCATCGTTTGGCCGCGCGGCACAGCAGTAGGATTTCTTTTCCGGTCGAAATTACGGCTACAGCAGATGATACTCGCTTCACTATTTTCTTAAGAGACATATCAGCCAGGCAGCGGGCAGAAGATACTTTAGCAATCGCTAGAAAGCAGGAGCAGGAAAAAGCGATCGCGCTAGAGCACGCCATGACACAGCTCAAGAAAACCCAGGCAGAGCTTGTTCAAAGAGAGCGCATTGCCGGGCAAGGACAGCTAGTAGCAGGCATCGCCCACGAGATCAACAATCCAGTCGGATTCATCTACGGCAATTTAGAACATACTCAAGACTATGTAAACGATCTGCTACAGGCTATTGAACTGTACCGGCAGAGCAGTGCCGGGTTACCTGAAGACGTGCGCTCATACCTCAACGCTCAGCTAAATAAGCTAGACATCGACTACATTACTGCCGACTTCCCCACACTAATAGCCTCTATGCAGACCGGCGCAGAGCGCATTCAAAACATCGTGCTACAGCTGCGCACTTTCTCGCACTACGACGAAGCCGAAGTAAAATCTGTCAATATTCACGACGGGCTAGACAGTGCCCTCATGCTGCTTACACCTCGACTGTCCACCTCGCAGACAGAGACAGCGAATCAACAAACGGACGTCGAAATTGTGCGACTGTACGGCGAACTGCCACCGGTCGAGTGCTATGCCAGCGCCCTCAACCGAGTCTTTCTCAACATCTTGACCAACGCGCTAGATGCCTTTGCTAGAGGGAACACATCCGACCCGAAGATCACTCTTAAAACACACCTAGTTGCCAGCCGCGTCATCGTTACTATCAGTAATAACGGTCCCTGCATTCCACCAGCAGAACAGTCTCAAATATTCGATCCCTTCTTTACCACTCAGCCTGTTGGCACAGGCACGGGGCTTGGCTGCACTATCAGCTACCAAATCGTTGTAGAGCAGCATTACGGCCAGTTAACCTGCCACTCAGCAGCGGGGAAAGGCACTTGTTTTGTCATCGAATTACCCGTCAGCGTCCGAGACGCTAAAGCTCAAAAAGATGCCAGCCAAAAAGCCAATGCCCAGACAAGTATTTCGACTCAGCGCAGACCTATCCCACTTCCGCAGGCACCTTCTCCAGCATGAGCTTTGAGCTCTTCACCTGCATTGGGATATCGATCGGGTAGTCACCTGTGAAGCAAGCAGAGCAGAAGCTTGCCGTCGCTACATTCGTCTCTTCAAGCATCCCCTCCCAGCTGAGATAGGCAAGAGAGTCTGCGCCGAGCTGCCGTTCAATTTCTTCAACAGATTTCGTTGCGGCAATCAGCTGATCTTGATTGTCTGTATCGATGCCGTAAAAGCAAGGATGTGTCACAGGCGGAGAGGAAATGCGCATGTGCACTTCAGTAGCTCCCGCCGCGTACAGCATCTGCACCAGCTTGCGACTTGTCGTGCCCCGTACAATCGAGTCATCTACGATGAGGATGCGCTTGCCTTCCAAAACATCTCGCATGGGGTTGAGCTTCATGCGAATTCCCGTCTCACGCATTGCCTGGGTGGGCTGAATGAAGGTACGACCCACGTAGCGATTTTTAATCAGACCTTCAGCATAGGGAATACCCGACTGTTCTGAATAGCCGATGGCAGCCGGTACGCCTGAGTCCGGCACGGCCATAATTAGGTCTACATCTGCGGGCGCTTCTTTCGCCAGTCGCTGCCCAATGCGCTTACGGTAGCTGTACAGGCTCTCTCCGTGAAAAACGCTGTCAGGCCGCGCGAAGTAAATCATCTCAAAAACGCAAAGCTTACGTTCGGTCGGCTCGCTCCACTGTACGGATTTTACGCCGTCACCGTCTATCCACAAAAGCTCGCCTGGCTCCACATCGCGTAGATAGGTGGCACCTACAATATCGAGCCCACAGGTCTCAGAAGCCACTACAAACTTGCCAGTACCGTAGCCGCTACGTGGCCCTACACCTACAATCTCGGGTGACTGCGCGCCGATATAGCCCAGCACTAGCGGGCGAATGCCATGAGGGTCTCGGGTTACCACAATGCCCCCAGGTGTACCAATGACCAGGCTAAAAGCGCCCTCGCAGCGCTTGAAGGCAGAGATAGCACCCTCGATCCAGTCTTTACCGTCGTCTACCGCTTCTGCCAGTGCAAAGGCAATCAACTCAGAGTCAGACGTGGTGAGCAAATCGTGATTGCGTTTCAGTAGCTCTGCTCTAAGCGCGTTCACATTTACGATGTTGCCGTTGTGCGCAAGTGCTAGCTGACCCAAACGTGTCCCGACGATAGCTGGCTGAGCGTTTGCCGCGTGACTAGAGCCGGTTGTGGAGTAGCGCGTGTGGCCTACCGCTAGCTGACCGGGCATGGAGTGAAGTTTGCTGTCTGTAAATACCTGAGAGACCAGACCCATCCCTTTGTGGGAGTGCACTTCGCCCTGATCGAAAGTAGCAATACCGGCTGACTCTTGTCCACGATGCTGTAGTGCATACAGGCCAAAGTATGTCAGTGTTGCTACTTCTGCTGTAGGTGCGTACACCCCAAACACGCCGCAGGCTTCTTCAGGCTTATCAGGACGGTTCTCATCTATCGGTGCAGACGGTGCAGAACTCTCAACAGGCATAGTAGAGGCGATTGGCTGGAACATGCTTGATTCAAACTCCAATGGAGACCAGGGACAAACAAATCGAATGCGATCGCTAACAAATCAGCTCACCTCTCTTCTAACAGAAATGAGCCTTAAACAACCGGCTTTTAGGATTTGCGTAAGGCGGTAGGTAGCGAAGAACAATATGGTTAAAGCACCATAGTCTGCTTTTAATGTTTTTTTAACTTGCGCTCAGATCCTATCACTCCCTGCAAAAATATCAGGGCCAAATAGAGAGAATACGCGGCGCTTTTTATACGGGTTTAAGACACCTTCGCTTTACGCGGCAGGCTGGCCAAAACCTTGAGCTTAGCGGCGATGAACTCGATACCGATAGAGATTTTAGCTATCTGCTGTGATCGCTTTTTCCAATGCATTTTCCCATTTATCTTTCACCGCTGCTACAGAGACAGATATCAAATCTTGCTGCTTCTCTGTGCTTAAGATCAGTGGTTCGTCAGCACTAGAGACCGTGCCTAAATAGTAAAAGCAATCAGGCAAATTTGCCTCGCAGTACTGTTCCCATTCCACTTTATTGTCAGTAGATACAGACACGATAATCCGCGCGCCGCCTTCGCCAAATAAAAGCGTATCTGTGCGTAGCTGGCCCTGTGTCATTGCGATTTTCGCACCCTTTTGGCCACTGATAGCAGATTCTGCGAGTGCGATCGCTATCCCTCCTTCCGCACAGTCATGCGCCGACCTTATCCATCCCTGCCGAATTCCGTAGCGGCAAGCCGTCTGCACTGCTAGTTCAAGCTCTACATCCGTCTTCGGCGGCTGACCGGCCACCGTCTGATGAATGCGCTTCAGATACTCAGAGCCACCCAAAGTCACAGTCCCTTTGCCTGTGCTGTCGGTCCCAACACCTAGTAAATAAATCAGATCTCCTTCGTCTTGCCACCCTTGGCCGCATACTTTTGTCAGGTCAGGAATAAGACCAACCATGCCAACGACCGGCGTTGGATAAATCGGCTGAGGCTTGCCCGTACTATCGAGCGTTTCGTTATACAAAGAGACGTTGCCGCCTGTCACTGGTGTAGAAAACTTGCGACAGCCGTCCGCCAACCCTCTGCAAGCTTCAGCTAACTGCCAATAGCCTGTTGGCTTTTCAGGACTGCCAAAGTTGAGATTGTCTGTAACAGCAACAGGCTCTGCGCCAACACAGCTTAGATTTCTAGCCGCTTCAGCGACTGCCGCAAGTGCTCCTTCGTAAGGATTGAGGTACACATGGCGGGCGTTGCAGTCTACGGTGGCAGCGAGGCCAGTGTTGGCTTTGGGGTTTGGGTTGATTTGCGATCGCAGCCGGATCACCGCCGCATCCGCGCCACCTGGCATCATCACCGTATTGTTCTGCACCTGATGGTCGTACTGACGATATACCCACTGCTTAGATGCGATCGTCGGCGAACTTAGTAATGCAAGCAGTACTTGATTCCACGATTGACCGCAGATGCCATCAGCCGTCGCCTCCGGCAAATCGTGCTCCTGCCAAGCCCACGCCTTCTGCGCATACTCTGGCGGCTCAGCCATCAGTTCATGCTTATAAATCGGCGTATTATCCGACAGCGCCTTTGCCGGAATCTCCGCTGCCACGCCCCCTTCAAACAAAATTCGCACAATCGGCTCTTCGATCACCGTACCGGCCACCACCGCCTGCAAACCCCAGCGGTGGAAAATATCAATCAGCTCCTGCTCACGCCCCGCATGCGCCACAAACAGCATGCGCTCCTGTGACTCCGAGAGCAAATACTCATAGGGCACCATGCCCGGCTCCCGCTCAGGAATCAAATCAAGATCTAGCTCAATGCCCACGTCACCATTTGCCGCCATCTCAGCCGTAGAGCACGTAATACCCGCAGCCCCCATGTCTTGAGCCGCCGCCACGCCGCCTGTCTTAAACGCTTCTAAGCAAGCTTCCACCAGAGACTTCTCTAAAAACGGATCGCCCACCTGCACCGCAGGCCGGTTCGCCTCAGACTCATCGCTCAGCTCCGCACTTGCAAAGCTCGCACCGCCCATCCCATCTCGCCCGGTAGTAGACCCCACATACAGCACCGGATTTCCAATCCCTACCGCACCAGACTTCACAATTTCATCGGTCTCCATCAGACCAATTGCCATAGCATTCACCAAAGGATTGCCGCTGTAGGCCTCGTCAAAAGAGACTTCACCCCCTACAGTTGGCACGCCAAAACAGTTGCCGTAGTGAGCAATTCCAGAGACCACACCTGTGAATATCTGTCGAGTACGGGCGCTCTCCAAACTGCCGAACCGTAAAGAGTTCAGCGCGGCAATAGGCCGAGCCCCCATCGTAAAAATATCTCGCAAGATGCCGCCTACACCAGTCGCCGCACCCTGAAAAGGCTCAATCGCAGAAGGATGATTGTGAGATTCGATTTTGAAGGCAACCTGCATCCCATTACCAACATCTATAACGCCTGCATTTTCACCAGGCCCGACGAGGATTCGTTCACCTTCAGTTGGAAATTGGCTCAACAGGGTCCGCGAATTCTTGTAGCAGCAGTGTTCAGACCACATCACCCCGAACATCCCTAGCTCAGCCCGGTTAGGATGACGACCCAACCGGCTCACAATCTCATCGTACTCATCGGGCTTTAGCCCTTCTGAGCGAATGTCTTCAGGTGAGCAGGCTTCAGGCGCGACGGGAGTGGCCATATGTTTTAGGTCTAGTGAGATGACAGCAAAGCGAATCAGCTATCAATTCTATCGCTCATCGCTGCGTGCGCTTTGCCGAGCTTACGGATTGATGCGATCGCTCCACTCCGCTCTATAAGCTTTCCTACATACATGGGATAGTTTCGCGAGCGCAGCTATCGGTATATATTGTTAAGAGAGCTTAACTTTCTCTCATAGATTGTTAAAGAAAAACCATCCACTTAAAAAGAGGGCTTTCCATGGCGACTTATAAAGTCACACTCATCAACGAAGATGAAGGTATCAACGAAACTATTGAGTGTGCCGATGATGTATATATCATCGAAGCTGCTGAAGACGCAGGCATCGACTTGCCCGCATCCTGCCGCGCAGGCTCGTGCTCTAGCTGCACCGGCAAACTCGTTTCTGGCACCGTCAATCAGGAAGATCAGGTGTTTCTAGAAGACGACCAGATGGAAGCAGGCTTTGTCCTCACTTGCGTGGCCTACCCCACTTCAGACTGCACTATTCAGACTCATCAAGAAGACGCGCTTCTGTGAGCCTTCTGCTGCCAGTCTAGATGGTCTCAAGCTGCTTTAAAGCAGCTTGAGACAGCAACAAAAAAGCGCCGACTCAGTCCTTCTTCAAGACTAAGTCGGCGCTTTTCAAGCATCTGCCGATCTATCGCAATCGGTCTCTTGGATGCTCCGTCTTCTTCAGCCTAGTCAAATCATCTTTAGAGAACGCGCTATTTCGTCTCTCAGGCAGCAAATCATTGAACGCACTCTGCCTCTGATAACTATTTTTCGCGGTATCGTTCCTTTCAGGATGGTTCTCATTGTTTAGCAGCGCCCGTTCCACTACCTCACGAATCTCTTCGCCATAGTGTTCAATCGTCTGCTCAGCCCGAGCGAGGTCCATTCCAAAATCGATGTTGTAAGCAACAACTGGCTGCTGAGTAGGATAGCCGACTGCTTCAGCAGAGCCTCCAAACCCCAATGCGCTTACAAAAACCAAAAGCACTGAAGCCACAGCTACCAAACGACTACGCAAATTACTCATACGGCTTTTAATGTTATTAATTGTTTGTATAGACAGTATAGAATTTTTGGTTTAACAAAAGGCAACAATTTTGTCTTACCTGGCGGAGTAGAGTGCGCCTGCGACGAGCCCAATTGCAACGAAGCTTTTATGGGCATCTGCTCTATAGGGAAAGCAAATACCGCTCAGCTCAGCAACCTAAACAAAAAGCCCTCGACACATTGTGTCGAGGGCTTTTCATCAACAATTAAGTTGAACCGTCAAGGAATAATCAAATGACTATGCGTTGATAGAAGGTGCAGTCAGAGCAACCGGTGCTGCTTCGCCTGCTGCTAGGTCTAGTGGGAAGTTGTGAGCGTTTCTCTCGTGCATTACTTCCATACCCAAGTTAGCTCGGTTCAACACATCTGCCCAAGAACCAATCACGCGACCCTGTGAGTCGATGATGGACTGGTTGAAGTTGAACCCGTTCAGGTTGAACGCCATCGTGGAAATACCTAAAGCAGTAAACCAGATGCCAACTACTGGCCATGCACCCAACAAGAAGTGGAGGCTACGGCTGTTGTTGAAACTCGCGTATTGGAAGATCAAACGTCCGAAGTAGCCGTGCGCTGCAACGATGTTGTAGGTCTCTTCTTCTTGGCCAAACTTGTATCCGTAGTTCTGGCTCTCTGTCTCAGTTGTTTCACGAACCAAGCTAGAAGTTACCAATGAACCGTGCATTGCACTAAACAATGAACCACCGAACACACCGGCTACGCCGAGCATGTGGAAGGGGTGCATCAAGATGTTGTGCTCTGCCTGGAACACCAACATGAAGTTGAACGTACCAGAGATACCCAAAGGCATACCGTCAGAGAATGAACCTTGACCTAGTGGGTAGATGAAGAACACTGCGGTTGCCGCTGCTACAGGAGCAGAGTAAGCAACACAGATCCAAGGACGCATACCGAGGCGGTAGGATAGCTCCCACTCACGACCCATGTAGCAGAAGACGCCGATGAGGAAGTGAAAGATTACCAACTGGTAAGGACCACCATTGTAAAGCCACTCATCGAGTGAAGCAGCTTCCCAGATGGGGTAGAAGTGTAGACCAATCGCGTTAGAAGATGGCACAACCGCACCAGAGATGATGTTGTTGCCGTACATCAAAGAACCAGCTACGGGCTCACGGATGCCGTCGATGTCGACGGGAGGCGCTGCGATGAAGGCGATTACGAAACATGCGGTAGCAGCGAGTAGAGTCGGGATCATCAACACACCGAACCAACCTACATAGAGGCGGTTGTCTGTGCTAGTAACCCACTGACAAAACTGCTCCCACAAAGAAGCGCTTTCGCGCTGCTGTAGAGTAGTAGTCATTATTATTATTCCGAGTAATTAGGTACGTATGAGTTGAGCGCTTCAAAAAAGAAAGCGGTAACTGGACAAGCCAGCTGCTCAACCGATGTAATCAATATAACGTATGTAACGGAATGTTGCAAGCTTTCTCAGGTTTATTTGACAGATCTATGTCAGAAGAGGTAGGGGCACTCAGGCATGTCCACTGCCTAGCTATCACCGCATGGCGCCCATTGTGCTCTTCCACGACAGTTCCTTACGTAACACTTGCAGAGCCCTTTGCTCTGCGCCCGAAAACAGTTCGGTGGCGATGAGTTCGCTGAGTACCTGCTGCGTAAGCTGCGCAGCAAAAGAACCTCCCGAACGCAACAGATGGCTGTAGTAGGCAAACTGTGGACCGCCGTCAGCTGATCGATGGAAGCTGTGCACAGCCGCAATATCCATTCGGTAGACAGACGTGTTGGCCGGAATCACTACGCGGGGAATGCCGTGCAAGCCGTAGGTACTAGCGTCACTTATTCGTAAGCTGCCAACGAGGGCTACATTTAGCAGCACGCAGGTATCTTGAACGAGATCAGGCGTAAATAGAGGATCGGGCGCACTGGTCAATCGCGGGCCGCTGTTAAGAAACGATGAGTTAAATAGTTGTGAGTCGTATACGATGCCAACTGCCCAGTGACGCGAACTCTCAAAGGCAACAAACTGACCAAATCCATAGTCTTCTACCTCTGGCGGATTGTTGACGTCGTTTTGAGTATCTAGCTGCACTACATAGTCGCAGTGCGAGTTTGACTTGACCACTTTGCCAAGCAAACAGCGTGGCAAAGCGTTGGCCGAACTATCAGCAGAAACTGAGGATGAAGCCATGACAGGAGAAAGAGATAGCGATCATTGGCTAAAGAATATAACAAACAGACGTACAAATGTATTAATTTCCATCAAAAAGCGCCAGATGATTCTAATTCATCTGGCGCTCTCTGTTTTCAGCTTTCTATCTTTATAAGTGGTCTAAGAAGGCTGCGTGTGTCTTTCAAGCTAACGGGTTAGAAAGCCGAATCTTTGGCGGTAAACCTAGATAGACATCGCTTGGATAATGTAGTCGAAGTAAGGCGCGGCTTCATTGGCATCTGCGTCATCCATCAGGCCGAGAGAAGCACTCTTGAGGCAGCGAATAGCTTCGACCATACCGGGGACAGGCACATCTAGCGCGTTGTACATTTCACGAACGCCGATGAGTCCGATGCTTTCGATGGGATCTTTGTCACCCGCTAGAATGCTGTAGGTGATCAGACGTAGGTACCAGCCATAGTCGCGCAGGCAGAGGGCGCGCTGCTTTTGACCGTAGGCATTGCCGCCTTTGGCGATAAAGTCGGGGCGTAGCTTCCAGAGGGCACCGCTCGCTTGCTCTACGACTTTCTTTTCGTTATCGGCAAGAATCTGAGCAATCCGCATACGCTGATTGCCGGTTTTCAAAAAGTTTTCGATACCTTTGAGTTCGCCGCTAGTGGGGTAGCGCAACTCATCATCTGCATTAAGGATTACTTGGCTGACAACAGACATAGTTTTAGATTGCGGTAACTCTATTTATATTGACAGTTTAGCGACTCTAGGGGAAACAAGGAAAGCGTTGACTGGTATTAATTCGATATTTTACCGCCTAGAGAGAAAGGGAAACACCGTAAAGTAGAGCCTGAGAAACTCCTAAAGAAATATTACGCACTGTGTAGAGACTCCTGAAATTGCTGCGATCGCTCCTTCCCCAAAAGAAATCTTCCCTTACAAAAGTCATTACATCTAGCGAAGCGAAAGAAATAGTCCATACTAAGAAGCTCTAAGCAAGCCGAACTTTGCCATGCTGCCTTCAACCACCTCCCCTGATAACCAACCCAACGCGGAAGAGAGCGTTTGGCCCGCCCCGCCCGGTGCGCAATCTGCCGATCCGGCTGCCCCCGTTGTTGAGCCGTCAGAAAAACCAGTTGAGCCATCAGAAAAACCAAAGGCCAAGAAGATCATTGACACACCACCACGGCCTAAAGCAGTTTTTCAGCCCGTCCTGAAAAAGAAGATGGTCCCTCCCACTGTCACAGCTAGAAACGTCGAGGCTGAGGACGCCGAAAGTAGAGACATTGAAAATGCAGACATCACAGAAGAGGATACTGCTTTAACGCCCGCCGTTCAGCCAAAAACTGTGCAGCTACCGCCCAGTGCAAAAGAAGCATCGGCAGCAAAAGAAGAGCCAGCGGCGAAAGCAGCACCCTGGGAAAACGCCAGCCGAGAACCCAAATGGCAAGAGGGCGAAATTATCAAAGTTGAGATCTCAGATCTGAGTAACGGTGGCGATGGGGTTGGCCGATGGGAAGACCGTGTCGTCTTTGTGCCCAATACGGTACCTGGCGACGAAATGCGCGTAAAGCTCACCAAAGTAAAGGCCAGTCATGGGTTTGGTAAGCCTGCTGGCATTGTGAAGCCCTCCCTACAGCGAGTGCGCCCTGCCTGCATCGTGGCGGATAAGTGCGGCGGGTGCCAATGGCAGCAGGTGAGCTACGAAGCGCAGCTCAGCGCCAAGCATCACCTCGTCGTTGATGCGCTTGCTCGCATTGGCAAACTAGAGAACGTGCAGGTCGATCCAGTGATTGCGGCTGATGAGCAGCTCAGCTATCGCAACAAGGCCACTTATCCAGTGAGGCTGTCGCAAACGAAGAAGGTTCAAGCTGGCTACTACCGCAAGGGCTCCCATCGTTTGGTGAATCTAAACCAGTGCCCTGTGCAAGACGATCGCCTCGATCCGCTGCTGGCTGGCGTCAAGCAGGATATTCAAGATCGTGAGTGGAAAATCTACGATGAGCGAGTTCACTCAGGGCATATCAAGCACCTTTCGCTTCGCGTTGGTCGCCGCACAGGGCAGATACTTCTGACGCTCGTGAGTCGCTCGGTGAAGCTCAAGGGGATTCATGAGCAGGCACAGCAGTGGATGGAGCGCTATCCCGACGTGGTTGGCGTGCTGATTAACCTCAACTGGAAGAAGACCAACGCTATATTTGGTCCTGAAACCTTTTCAATTGCAGGCGAGGCTTATCTAGAAGAAACCTTTGCCGGACTGAACTTTCACATTCAGCCTGCCACGTTTTTCCAGGTCAACACGACTCAGGCAGAGCGACTGTTAAGGCATATTGAAACTGAGCTAGCGCTGACTGGAGAAGAAACCTTAGTAGATGCTTACTGTGGGGTTGGCACCTTCACACTGCCGCTAGCTCAAAAAGTAAAGCAGTGCATTGGCTTAGAAGCTTTTACAGAGTCGGTCGTTCAAGCTCAGGCAAACGCGGCGCTAAATGAGATTGAGAATGTTGAGTTCAAAATCGGCGATGTGGGCGCGCTGCTGCCTGAGCTAGAAGGTACGCCCGATATTGTGCTGCTCGATCCGCCTAGAAAGGGATGTGAACCGGAGGCGATCGCAGCTCTAGTCGCCATCAAACCCAGGCGAATCGTATACGTCAGCTGCAACCCGGCCACGCTTGCTAGAGACCTTCGCATCCTCTGCGAAGAAGGCGGATATACCCTAACGCGAGTACAGCCTGCCGACTTCTTCCCACAAACATCCCATGTAGAATGTGCCGCCTTTCTGGTAGCTTAACTGCCAGTAGAACGCGTCGCCTTTCTGGTAGCTTAACTGCCAATAGAACGTGCTTTTTATCTCTGTTGCGAAAAGGGAAGCCACACATGAAGTTCAGCCAAATTGTTCAGGCTCTTGGGGATGAAGTGACTGCATCGAGCTTGGCAGCGAGCCCTGCTAAAACAGATATAGATATCGCAGGGCTAGCACCTATTGATGAGGCAGACCGCCAGCAGCTCAGCTATGTGGAAGGCGCTAAGTTCGCATCGCACATCGCCACAACTGGAGCTGGCGCATTGGTCATTCCCAACGACGAGGCGCTGCAAAAGGAAGCCATTACTCGCGGCATTGCTTGGGTTAGCGTCAAAAATCCACGGCTAGTATTCGCCCGTGTCATCGCGCAGTTTTATCAGCCATACCGTCGTCCGCCAGGGATTCATCCCAAAGCTTTTGTCGACCCTTCGGCCACCATAGGTAAAGATGTGGCGATTGGGCCCAACGCGGTGGTGCATGAGAGAGCAGTTATTGGCGATCGCGTCTGCATTCATGCCAATAGCGTGATATACCCAGACGTCATCATCGGTACAGATACGGTACTTCATGCGAGCTGTGTGATTCATGAGCGATCGCAAATTGGCGCAAACTGCATTATCCATAGTGGTGCGGTCATCGGCTCCGAAGGGTTTGGCTTTGTCCCGACTGCCGAAGGGTGGGAAAAAATGCACCAGGCGGGCATTGCGGTGTTAGAAGACGGCGTTGAAATTGGCACTAACTCTACCGTCGATCGAGCGGCGCTAGGTGAAACCCGCGTCGGTAAGAACACTAAAATCGACAACATGGTTCACATTGCTCACGGCTGTCAGATTGGTGAAGCGGTAGCAATGGCAGGCCAAGTAGGTATGGCAGGCGGCACCATCGTTGGCGATCACGTCATCTTAGCTGGGCAGGTTGGCATTGCCAACAAAGCCAAAATTGGAGATGGTGCGGTAGCCTCGGCCCAAGCCGGTATTACCAGCAATGTGCCGCCTGGTGCAATTGTGTCGGGATCACCTGCGCTACCCCACAAAGAATTTCTCAGGTCTTCTGTCATCATTAAGCGCTTACCGGCCATGGCAAAAGCCATCAAGGAGATTCAGAAGCAGCTGGCTCAGAAGTAGACGTACAGGAATATGGCGTGAATTTCCTAAGGAGCTGATGGTTCTTTAGAGAGATATTAACGAGGTGAATGATGATATTCTCCGCGTTCATTCAACGAGTCATCCTGAGGGCTATGTTTGAGCATTATTCTCAACACAATAAAGCGAGCAGCTGGCTCGCACTAGTCATTGGAAACACGCGCTTACACTGGGGCTATTTCTATCAAGATCGTTTTGCGTTGGCTTGGCATACTCCACACCTCACACAGAGCAGCGTCCACCTGCTACAGCAAGCAGGCTTTCAACCGGCTACCTGGCAGATAGTCGCCGACAGTTCTGCTACCTTCTCTGTCACGGACCGTAAGGCTCTACCGCAAGAGGCTATATCGCCTTCAGAGCTATGGGTTGCTTCTGCCGTCCCAGAGCAGCTGGCTCTATGGCTAAAACCCGCAACGCTTGAACAATCTCATAAGCAGCCTTCTGTTCATTTAGTAGAGCGATCGCGCCTTCCTCTCACCAATGTCTACCCAACCTTGGGCGTTGATCGAGCAGTCAACCTACTCGGCGCTGGGCAGGTTAGCGGTTGGCCCACAGTTGTTATTGATAGCGGCACCGCACTCACCTTCACGGCAGGGGTCGAAGCAGAAGGAAAACCTAAAATCTATGGCGGCGCTATACTGCCTGGGCTGCAGTTGCAGCGTGAATCGCTAGCACAGAAAACCGCTGTCTTAAGGGCACATATTCCTACGCAAGAGCAGGCGGAGTCGATGCTACCAGCAAGGTGGGCAACGGATACGGAAGGTGCGATCACCAGCGGACTCATCTACAGCATTACCGCCGCCGTTGCCGATTACCTCACCGACTGGTGGCAGCAATTCCCCGAAGGGAAAACCATTATAACTGGCGGCGATGCGGCTCTCCTCCACCAGTATTTACAGCAAAGAACCCCAGCATTAGCTGCCAGGGTTCTCGTCGAGAGTAATTTAATGTTCTACGGGATGCAGGTCTATCGCAAGGCGCTAGAACTCCCCTAGCTAGCTATAGAGTAACGTCAACTACAGTGCGCTGATGTTGTTTTGATACTCAGCTTCACTGGTGCCAAAAGTAGCATCGGGAAGTGCCTCTGATTCATCTAGCTCCTGCAAAGAGTTCACTCTATTACGCGCATCGGGGTGAGTGCTCAAAAACTCCGGTGGTGCGCCCTGGCGTACGAGCTTTTGCATGAAGGTGACCATACCCGTCTGGTCATAGCCAGCGCGGCCCATACTATAAAAGCCATGCTGATCGGCTTCGTACTCATCGCTTCGGCTAGCAGGGAGCTGAAGGGCGATTTGAGTACCGATGTTCACCAGGCGATCGCGGTTCACACCCAGTGCGCCCGTAATTCCTTGAGTAATCGCCGCCTGACGCATCTGCTGCACCGCGTGGCGTCCAGCAATATGACCAATTTCATGACCCACTACGCCAGCTAGCTCAGACTCAGTATCTGCCGCTTCAATCAGGCCAGTGGTAACATATACAAAGCCGCCCATAGTGGCAAAAGCATTGACCGCATCGTCATCTACGATTTGGAAATTGTAGGGAATGTTGGGGCGATCGCTCACCGTTGCTAGCCGCTCACCAATGTCATCAATATATGCATTGAGCCCTCTGTCTTCGTAGAGGTCTATTTGGCCGCTGTTGACTAGCTGATTGTTAATACCAGTTCCCAGGTCAACTTCCTGCGCGTCGGTCATATTCGAGAGCTGGTAAACCCTGACGCCATTGATGAGTAAATCTAACCATCCAGCCTGCGAGGGCTGAGCAGTAGCAGCGCTAATACTCACCGCCATAACCAGTGACACTAAGCCATAAGTGAATCGACGATAGAACGTATTCCTAAAATTCAGCGGATTAAACATAGGTCGGTAGCTGTTTCGATTGAGTTTTCGATTGAGTAAGCAGAGATGAGCAATCTTTAAGAACATGCCAGCACCGTCCAGAAAAGAGCCTTCCAATCCCTATAATGAGGGAGCATGTATCTGTATAAACAATAGCCATTGCCATTAGCAATGCGGGCTAAATTGTGACACTTCGACAATTGCGGACCATGCATAGGCTAGTAGAGAGCTTTAGCAGACCGTATCCTTTTATAGGTAATGCTATCCAAAGATTGATTACCCAGGTATATACATCAGCTTATTTTTTCATTCCTGAAATTCTGTATGCGTGAGAGGACAGCTGAAAAGTGTGGTTAAATACTGTGGTTGATCAGGGCGTGTGAAAAGGCTGTTTGGCACCTCGGGCATTAGAAGGCATTTGAGCAGGTAAAGCAATGGTAATTCTAGATTCTAAAGGCCGACTCTTCGGCAAACTGAGCTTGCTAGACCTGGGGGCAGCCTTGGCGATTTTAATGGTGATCTTTGGGATCTTTTTCTACCCTGGTGCTAGCGGCTCGGTTGCACAGCCCGGTGCTCAAATTAGTGAAGTCGAAGTCGACGTGATCGCTAGAGGGCTCACTGTTCTCAATCCAGAAGATTTTTTACAGAGCCTCGCTGAAACCGACTCTACAAACATCATTGTGCGCAACCAGCCCTACGGCAAAATTGGTGTCAAAAAAGTGATAGCCCTCCCTCGGAGTGTGGCAGTTCCTCAACCGGACGGGACCGTGAAGTCTTACCCAGACCCTCGACCTGAACTAGGCTACACCGCAGATATGATCATTACCCTTGGCGGCGAGGCAACTATTGTAGACAACTCGCCAATTCTAGCCGTACCGGTTAAGATCGGCACTCCCATAGAGATAGACGGTCCTCAGTACAATTTTCGCGTATCCACTGTTGCCGTTCGCATTCTGGGCGAAGCGGCTGAGTAGACGCTTAAGTACTTGTCGGCTCCAGCTGTCGATTAAGACTATCGCCAAGCTTGTCAGCAATACCAGATATCCAAGCTTCGTCCTGCTGGGTGTAGCTACGCGGTGCATTCGCGCCCAGAATCAAAACACCTTTATCACCTAACGGCTGACAAATCACGCCTTGAGTATTTTCAGGCAGATAGCTGAACTCTACGCGCCCCGGATAAAGCGCTAGATTTACCAGGTAAACAGGCTTCTGCTTCTCTAACACTCGCTGCACGATAGTGCCAGGCATCAATGATGTCTCCGGCCCTAGAACACCTCGCCGCAGCAGCACACGCTGATCGTAATAGACTACGACACTGCGAGTTGCGGTATTCGTCAGCAGTAGATGAGAAGCCCAAGCCAGCTCTGTTTTCACCTCTACTGGCAAATCATCTGACAGCTCAAACCCTTCTTCGCCTAGCAGCTGCACAGATTCTGGCACCTTCGGCTGAATCCGCTGCCACAGTAGCCCTGTCAATATTAAAATCGCACTCAAAATTACGCCCAGCGCATCTGCCCGCGACTGCGCAGAACTCACGACAGACGTCGTCACTCGGTTCAAAAATAGTAAGGTGCCCCCCAACGCACCTACCACAATCGGCAAGCGGCGCAGGACTTGATTTTGATCGGGGCGAGCCATAGCAACAGTAAAAGACGGTAGCTATAGTGTATCTTTGGCAGGAATCAATTTTGGAGGGAGAGTACTGAAGAACGCGCCGCTAGGAATAAGGCTAATGGAACTGGGTAGTGTGGCAGGCATTGCAGGTGTCTTACTGGGCGCATGGTTTGGGCTAGGCAAATGGGAGCGAGTTGATGCGTTGAATTTGAGCGCGGTGGATATTCGGCCCAAAGTAGAAGCGTCACCATGGGTAAAAGCGCTAATAAGCAACGACCCGGCGGCGAAGGAGATTGTAGCTGGCTATGTATCTCAGCTTGCTTCCGCAGGGTATGAAACGCAGCGACAAGGGGTGTGGGTTTCGGTCGGGCAGTTTCCAGTAGCGGATAACCAGGGCACGACCGCACTACCAGCTGCGTCTCTCACGAAGATTGCAACCACGTTGGCGGCACTGTCCACCTGGGAGCCGTCTCATCGCTTTGAGACACTTGTGGGCTGGGAGGGCAAGTTCGACGCGGCTACAGGCACAATTAGCGGAGACTTGGTCATTGAAGGTGGAGGCGATCCGCTGTTTGTGTGGGAGGAGGCGATCGCACTTGGCAGCAGGCTCAATCAGCTTGGCGTTCGCCGTGTCACAGGCGATCTGGTAATTGCTGGCAATTTCAACATGAACTTTGAAACCAGCCCTAGTAGATCTGGCGTATTGCTAGAGCAAGCCTTTAATGTGAGCGAGTGGGACTACGAGATAGAGGCTGCCCATCAGAACCTACCGCAATCCGTCACGCCACCTCAGATTGCCATTGATGGCCAGGTCAGAACAGATGCACTTAGCCGAAGAAGTCAGGTTAGCGGCTGGTTTATTCGTCACGATTCGCTACCGCTGGTCGCTGTGCTCAAAGCTATGAATATTTACAGCAACAATCCTATGGCAGAGCAAATGGCTCAGGCCGTAGGCGGACCAGCTGCTGTGGTAAATAAAGTGGAAACGGCAACGGACATTACACCTGGAGAGCTAAAACTAATCAATGGATCGGGACTAGGAGAGACTAACCAGATATCGCCGCGAGCCGTGGTGCTAATGCTGCAAGAAATCCAGAAAGTTCTACAGGCGCAGAATTTGACTATCTCAGATATCTTTCCAGTCACCGGGGCGGACGGTGGCACGATTGTCGACCGGGGGCTGCCTGCAAATGCGGTGGTAAAGACTGGTAGCCTGGCGGTAGTAAGTGCCTTAGCAGGTGCAATGCCGACTGAGGACAAAGGGGTTGTTTGGTTTTCGTTGATTAACTATGGGGCGGGGCTAGATGGGTTGCGATCGCGCCAAGATCAGGTCATCTCCGCATTAGAGGAACAGTGGGGTAAAGCCTCTAGCATTCCACCAGAGCTAAAAACCACCGTTGTGATTGGACAAGCACCCTATCAGTTCGGCAGCTTGGAGAGAAACGTTTCTCTAATAGGTCAGTGATAGGTCAGCAAATGGACCACCGGTAAACGCCAGTAGACAAACCCTTCAACCCTTGACTTAGAATCCGTTCGGCACGATCTCGGTCACAACATCACCAGACTCACCGCCTTCAACGGTCAGTGTCCCAGCCTCAATATTTCCCACAGCCCGAGGCCCTTCAATAGAGATATCGGGATCATCAGCTTGCAAGTAGCGCACATTACCAGAGGCTTCCACCTGTTGAGTAGTGGTTTCCCACACAACTCGATCAGCATTTAGCCTAGCGTCGTTCTTTTTGCTAACAGCCAGGACATCGCCTTCTAAGTAAATAACTTGCGCTGCTAAATCCAACCTTGCTTGGTTCGCCACCGCTGTCACTTCACGTTCTGGCTGCTCAATATCAACAGCGCTATCCATATCCACGGTTTGCGCATCAATATTCCACACTGCCTGCTCGCTGCGCACTGTCAGCGGCGTAGTCAGCGCGTTTAGCTGCACGTCTTCTTCAAGCGTCACCCTATTTTCTACCAGCTCTATCTGTCCCGAACCACCTATCAAGCGATCGGTCACGGTTTTGTAGGCATCACTTTCGTACTGCTCTACCGTCAGCGTCTCCTCTGCCGTAATTAGCTCCTGCTTAGTCAGCCACGTCAGCGATTCAGACTCAAACTTTAGCCAGGGAGCTTCCTTACTCTCTGCAAGCGCACCTCCCGTCATCTCTACGCGGTCTTCTCGGTTATTGACAATTATCAACCGAGCCGCCGTCTTGATTTGGGGATTAAATCCCGTTACAGGCGCACTATCTATCGTTAAAGCTGTTGTTGAAGGCGTCGCAGCTTCATCAGTTGTAGCGTTCTCATCTACAGCTTCACCAAATGTATCTGAGTCGGCAAACTCACCCATCACAAGTAAGTCTTGCTTAGGCTGCCACTTCAGCTTTTGCCCTTCTAGCGTGAGGTTGTTCTCACTGCCAGTTGCAATCAAATTTCCGCGCAGAAATAGGGTGTTGCCATTTTGCAGCACTTCACCCTCGTCGGCTTCTACGGTGTAGACCGTTTCTCCGTCTTGGAAAAACTCGCCCTCTAGCTCTACCAACTCTGCTCTTTGCGAATCTGGAACATAGGTAACAGACTTAGCCTTTAGTCGCCAGAGCAAGTTGCCATCTTCATCCGGCTGCTCTAGCGTGACCGTTTGTAGCGTTAGCTCGGCTTCTATTTCTTCACCTGGCTCTCGCCCGGCTAAGTCATTACCTGCAAAACAAGTTCGCAAACCGAACACAACCACTACAACAGCCGCCACAATCAGCGCCCACCGATACCAGCGATTTTTCACCGCATTTTTCACCGCACGTCACATCTCACATAGCACCGCATCTTATCGCTGTATCCCAACTGTATCTGACATTGCACGCCAACAAGGCCGTATCCAGATACTACGCCTATTCTGAGGGGACCATGATGAAAAATGGGAAGCGTGGTTGTCAGCGCGTTGCCTCAGCTTCGTCTAACACAGTCAGGTTGGAGAGCGGACGGTAGGTATAGTTACTGCTAGGAGTCGCGTGGTTGCCGCGAGACGTTTTACAAATGTCGTCTTTGACGATCTCTAAATCGATATAGCGGTCAGAGACATTAATCAAGCTATCGCTAGTCATTGCCCGTAGGCTTACCACTTCTACACGGACACCTTTGTAGCTAGCGGCATCTACCGCGTAGGCTAAGTCACCATCTCCGCTGACCAGTACAGCAGTGTCGTAGCAGTGCACCAGAGCCATCATATCGACAGCAATTTCTACATCCAAGTTAGCTTTTTTGGAACCATCAGGTAGCTGAACCAGGTCTTTTGCAATCACACGGTAGCCGTTGCGGCGCATCCATAGGAGGAACCCTTGTTGCTTTTCATTGGAACGATCTACGCCGGTATAGAAGAAGGCGCGAAATAACCTTGAGCCAGAAGTTAGCCTAGCTAACAGCTTAGTATAGTCAATTTCTATTCCTAGCTGTAAGGCAGCATAGAACAGATTAGAACCGTCTATAAAAATGGCGACTCGGCCTCTGTTCTCTAACACTTGTTCGGGTGTAAAAACAGAATCGTGACCCAGAATTTGATGATTATTTAACATATTTTTCCAATTGAAAGCGTTCTTTGTTTTTATCGAGTGCTTATCTGCCATAGCAAATAACAGCAGGTATGTTGAGAGATGATGTTGAATGTGAACATTATTTTTTAAGCGTTGGCTTTATGAGAGCTGGACTTTATGGATGTTTTCAAAAAATCTATTGTAGCGAGATGTACAATGTTGCATCTCGATGACTATTAAGACGCTATATCGTAGTCGAAATGCCCCTAGCTAATTGAAGATCAAACTAACAGGTTGGCTAGTTTGGTTGGGCAGGATAAAGAGCTGAACTTGCCATCTTTAACGGAACGCTACACTACACACCCTAAGAAGATTAAGTACAATGTCTACCACACTTTTAGCGAACCCTAAGAACAGCTAACGAGAACATGAAACAAGGGACAAACTTGTATAAAAACTCTCTTTGCGTAGCCAGACAGTGGCTATCAGAGTAGCGATAGCCACTGTCTTACAGTTTCTAAGGAAAATAAATGTGAAAAGCTGATCAGCTTCTTAAAACGGCAAGCCTAGCTCAACAAGTCGCCTTTTTTTGCCACTAGAGAGTGACTTTTGGATTCACACGGAAGATGCGAGAAGAAAGGCAGACTGTAATCGACTTAGACGTTTCATTTTTCTGATATGAATCTATCCTACTGCCATTCTTTTTAACTGCGGGGCATGCGCGCCAATTTTAATCTCTTCTCAAGAAATAAGGTTTTTTCTTTAAGTAATAGAGTGCGAACTGCTTTTAGAACTGCTTTTAGAGGACTTGCGAGCTGTTGCCTCCTGGCAAACCTTGGGAAGGAAAAGCTGCTGCTAATCGAAAGAGACTGATAGACTGTGTGGACACCTGCTACGGCAGACGGAGTTTTAGGAGAATTCAATTAATTCTGCTGGATGTCACATCGTTACTGTGAGCAGGGTGTAGGTAACAGTGAAGTACGCCTGAACCAGTTTCACTCCAATTATTTGTGGCAGGCGTGTTCATATTTTGTTACAAATAGAAATGAACTTTCTGAGCAGGTAATCACCTTAAGCATGTTAGGCGGTCTGCTAGGCTCTCAATCAACCTCAACGGATTTCGGCGAAAACATGCTGAGTTCCGTTGCACGTCAAGCCATCACGCAACTCTTTACGCGCAGTGAATCTGTCGACGTTTCGGTGCGCTGCTCCCCTGCGAGCAAAATTTTGCAGGGCGTGGTCGATAGTTTCAAAATGAAAGGGCGCGGTCTCATCATTAAAAAAATGTTTGAAGCCGCTGAGATGGAGTTCGAGACGGACGCTGTTTCTTTGGACATGGCTGGGCTGATGGGGGAAAGATCCGCCTGAAGCAGGCAACTCATGCGATCGCAACTGTCACCATGACCGAGTCGGGTATTAATAAGGCATTCGCAGCTGAGCTTGTAGAAAAGCACTTGCAGGGTGTCACCACCGAAGAAGCTACCTGTATGTCTGGCGGCGATCCGGTTTCGTTTCGGGAGGTCCACATGGAGCTCTTACCAGATCAAAGGGTCAACATATCGGCGAAAACAGATCTGCCGAACAAGGAGGACCTACCCATACAGCTGTCGGCAGAAGTGTGTGTAGAGCGGCGCAGACGCGTTGTATTCAAGAACGTACAGTTCGAGCCAGAGGGCATTCCCGAAGATATTCAGTGGCTCTCAGAAGCGATGATTCCAGGCTTCGTTGGTGTGCTTAACAAAATGGTGGACTTAGAGCGCTTCGACTTGGATGGGGTATCTTTGCGCGTCAACCAGCTAGATGTGAAGGGCAAAGAGTTATTGTTTAACGGCTATGCCGAAATTGAACACTTCCCTGGTATGTAAGCCCACACACATGCGGTAAGGTACGTAGGCCGTAGCACGCAGTTAAGGGGAAGCGGGTGGGGCTAGTAGATTTATTTCGCTCGGGCGGGGTGGTAATGTGGCCGCTGCTGGTCTTTTCCATACTGTCAACGACGCTAATTTTTGAGCGCGGATGGTTTTGGCTACAGCTATCTCAGCAGCAGGAGCGCTTTATTTTGCAGGTTTTGGACCTCTATAGCCGACAGCCTCAAGATGCGATCGCTTGCCTCCGTAAGCAGACTAACTTCCCAATTGCCCGTATCTTTTTAGCTGCGCTAACGCTTGAGCAAGGCACACCAGAAGATTTTCGCCTTGCTCTAGAAAGCGCTGCCCAAGGCGAGATGCCATTGCTTAAACGCTTCAACACTGTATTTGACACAATTATCGGCGTTGCGCCACTGCTTGGATTACTCGGAACGATTTTGGGACTGATGAAGTCGTTTTCGTCTCTACGCATTGGCGAAGCGGCGGGTGAGTCGGCGACTGAAGTGACAGCGGGTATTGGGACCGCGTTGATTTCTACAGCGACGGGGCTTTTGGTTGCGATCGCAACCCTTATATTCGCCAACCTTTTTCTGGGGCTCTATCGGCGTCAGCGGGCGGCGATAGAGGCTTATAGTGGCAGGCTGGAGCTGTTGTATCGGCAGTATTATCGGCAGTATTTGGGGAGACAGCGGGGTGGATAGGGAATGGGGAATGGAGGATGGGGAGTTAGGGGGTGGTTTGAGCTGGAAAGTTTGGGCTAAATTGATAAGGGGAACGCTTGAGCGTCCGGCTGAACGGTAAGATGGGAGTAATACTACCCATGAACCTGCCCCATTCTCGCGAGTGACCTATGCGCCGTCCTTGGTTAGTTTGGGCTACAAGTACCGCTGCTTTCGTCTTTATTGCTATCGCTATTGTGGTTTCTGGCTCGTCCCAGGAGTCTGCTCAGGGGAATCAATCTCTCTATGAGAGTCACCCTGGCAGTGAACTCGGAGGCTTGGCCAAACAGCCTCGTGGCTTCACTGAAAGATTTGAAGCCAGAGGAGTTGGCGGCTACAGCAGCAATCTCAGCAAGTCTACTGTTGGCTACCAGCCACCTGAATACCTCTACCTAGCGCATCCTAGCAACTACGGTGAGCGCTTTCCAGTAGATATCAATGGCAATGCCCTAAACAATCAATACATAGTAGTGCTGCACGAGACTGTGGGCTCTGCTTCTAGCGCGCTCAACACGTTTCAGACCAATCATATCAACGACGATGACCAGGTTAGCTATCACACGCTTATTGGCCTAGATGGCACTGTTTACTACGTTGTACCGCCGGAGCAGAGAGCCTTTGGCGCAGGCAACTCCACATTTCGCACTGCCACTGGTGAAGAAAGCGTGTATACCAATCCCGACTTTCCCAGTTCTGTTAATAACTTCGCCTACCACATCTCTCTAGAGACGCCTCCCGACGGGCAGAACAATAACAGAGCTCAGCATAGCGGCTATACAGAAGCGCAGTACCAGTCTTTGGCCTGGCTGCTAGCTCGTACTACTATCCCCAATGAGCGCATCACCACACACAAGGACGTTGATCGCTCTGGTTCGCGTGCTGACCCACGTTCTTTTGACCCTCAACGACTGATAGGGTTGCTCAATCAGTATCCAAGCCGGGCTGGGCTATAGGCGTTAGGAGACTGACGAACTCTTCCTGACGAACTCTTCTATCGGTTCAATACTGACTTCAGCTGTTTTTTAAGCGATCGCTTCAGCAGCTCGAAGCCAGAGGGCGGGGCCGGTTTGTTAGCTTCGGCTTGAGCTTTGCCTTCGGGATCGTTGAGATAGCGATAGTGCGTCCAAAGGTCTCGGTAGGGGCCGCCAGCTCGCATGGGGGTACCAGCCCAGTGCAGGTATCTCAACGGGCGATCGCCGTCAAAAAGGACGTCCCCTCGTCGCTCAAAGTGAGGAGAGCCTCCCCAGCTACCGGGCTCACCTGGATTGGCTTTCACAATATTCAGCCGTCGGCCCATGGTCTTAAGCACCAGGTAGTTCATAATCGGCTGGTCGGTCGTACCGCTTGAAAAATCGAAATACTCACGATGAGCCGCGCAGTCTTCTAATACCGCATGCAGCTGCTCTAAGCTCAAAGCACTTTTCCTAGAGCCCCACAGTCCGCTATTGAACACGTCCTCAAGCGCTTTAGCGTCAAAGATATTTTGCGCAGGCACCACCTCAGAAAAAACATCTTCGAGACCGCGCTTGTAGTGGTAGTCGCACCAGATGAAGTCAGCATGGTCCAGATATGCCAGCGTGTCGGCTACAGGTGTAAAGAACAGAATATCTGTATCGATGTATAGAAACTCATTCAAAGGGCCAAACCAGGCTGCGAGCTTGCGCATTTTATTCGGCAAGGCCAAAAAATCACGAGGGAAAATTTTGCCAATTTGCGCTGTGAGTTCGCTGAGGAAAGCCAGGTCTGGGAATAGCTGCACACCGTACATATCGGCAAGACGCTGCGCGACAACTTTATGGTCGTCGTTAAAGGGGATGAGGAAGATGGGAATGTCAGGATCGTGAAGGCGAAGGCTGCTGAGGAGCGCGATCGCATTTTCACCGACCCTATCGTTGGCCACTATGTATACACCGCGCATTCTTTTCTACTCCATCCTTGAGGTATCGCTTTTCTCCATGTCTTCCACCACTTTCAGCATTTTCACGGTCATTTCATAGGCAGACGTCGTTAGCTCGTCTCTTTCGGATTCATCTTGGATGGTGGTGCCATCGCTTAGCAGTCCCAAAACGCCGATAACACCGCTTAGCTGCGATCGCAGTTCAAAAGAAGTCTTGGAGATGACGTCGTCTTTCTCTGCTAGCTCATCGTTACATATGCTATCTTTCGCCTTTTCAGAGAACTGCATAGTGCAGAGCTTGGAATAGTAGCCGCCTTTACTGAGTAGCTCGTTGTGTGTGCCTGTTTCGACCACACGTCCCTGGTCGAGTACGGCAATTTGGTCAGCGTTTTGAACCGTAGAGAGGCGGTGGGCGATGACAAGCGTCGTGCGATCGCGGCTCAGCTCGTCGATTGCCTTTTGAACCAGCCGTTCTGAGATGGTGTCGAGCGCACTGGTCGCTTCATCGAGAATTAGGATGTCGGGATCTTGCAGAAGTGCGCGGGCAATAGCTAGCCGCTGCCGCTGTCCCCCAGAGAGCAAAACGCCGCGATCGCCAATCAGCGTGTTGAGTCCTTCTGGCAGCTCTTTGATAAATTCGTGCGCATTGGCCCGTCGCATCGCGTCTTCTATCTCTATATCTGTCGCGTTTGTTCGGCCATACATCAGGTTTTCACGTACCGTGTCGTTAAACAAAAACGTGTCTTGGCTAACGATTCCTAAGCGACGGCGAAAGCTGCTGATCTCTAGCTCTTTAAGGTCTACGCCATCGATTTTGATTTTGCCTTTCTCTGGGTCATAAAATCGGGGAAGCAGATCAGCCAATGTCGATTTGCCTGCGCCTGAGGCACCTACTAGAGCCAGCGTCGTTCCCTTTTTTAAGTGCAAATTTACGTTCTTTAAAACCGGTTGGTCTGCGCCCGGATAGCTAAAGGTAAGGTGGTCGAAATGAATGCCCTGCCTCAGCTCAGAGTATTGACGATGACCGTGGGTCATGAACGGCTTATCGTCGCGGCGCAAAAACTCGCTGACAATAGCCACACTTGGAGAGACGTTCGCTAGCTGCGATCGCGCAGAGTTCAGCTGACCAATCGACGGCAGCATTCGAAACAGCACTACCAAATACGTGAGCAAAATTGACGAAAAGCTCTCTAGACGATCGCCCATCACCAGACGACCCAGCACGGCCACACTAATCAGCGCAACAATGCTAGAAACTTCGTTCAGCGGCCCAATTCCCGCGAACAGCAGCTGAGAACGATATTCTGATATCTCCCGGTCGGAAATCAGCTTACTGATTGTTTTGTACTCGGTCTCCTCATTCGCGGTCGACTTAACCAAGCGAATGCCTGAGAGAATTTCAACAATGCGAGACGAGTAGCTGCGCGAAAGCTCCGAGAGCTGCGCACCAAAGACCTTTGACTGACGTACAGCCGACTGGTTAATCAGTGCAACTAGCCCCAGCGCTACAGAAGCAATCACCGTAAGCTGCCAGGAAGTAAAGAGCAAAAAACCGACAAAGACGATGATTGTGATAGCTGAGATCGCTAGCCGAGAGAGCGCTCGAATCGCCATCGTCGTGCGGCTAACTTCAATATTGAGGTGATTGATTAAGTCGCCGACTTTCGTCTTTGAGTAGTAAGCGAGATCGACATTGAGCAAAATCTTTAGACCGTCTAACCGCAGCTGAGCTGCTAGCTTAAGGTTCAAACTATTCGAGGTTAGCGACCCCGCGTAGGTCGCTGCGTTTTTCAAGATGATGAGTGCGACAACAGCAAACGCGAGCGCAGCTAGCCGATAGTTATCAGGAACGCTATCAAACAGAGCTAAAGTGCGCTGTAGAATCTGGGGCAACTGGTCGGCAAACTCTGTAGACTGACCTAGCAGCTCTAACAGAATAGGAACCAGCAAAACGGTGCTTACCCCGTTAAAAAGAGCACCCGAAAAGCCTAGCAAAACGGTCAGGAAAACCAGCAGCGGATATTGAAACAGCGACTTTAGAATCAGTTGTTTTGAATGCATAAACCCTGGTGGAATCGAACTGCTGGACGCTCTTAATCGCTGATACTCACAAAGTATTCACCAAACAGATGGAAAGAGTGCGATCGCTAAAATATCGACGACTCGTTCCAGCTATCAACTAAGCTTATGACACCAGCAGTCGCCTGCTCGCAAACGCCACTATCTTCAGCGAAACTACTTACTTATACAGAAGTCGTTCACAAAATCCCTGATACTCGTAGTAGAGATGTGCCTACATCAAAGCCTTAGTATCGCACCCAATAGGAAAAATACACTCCCTTAGAGAGATGTATTAGGAGAGATGCACTTAGAGGGACATACTGAAGCCCATCTCGCCAATCACTGGCCGTAAGCGAGCAGCCATCGCAGCCAAACTATAGTGCTCTATGCACCGCTCTCTGGCTCTTAGTCCTGTCTGGGTCGCTGCCGACCAATCTTGAAAAACCAGTGCAATCTGCTCAGCTAGCTGCGACGGTGACTCTGGCGCTGCTAGATACGCACAGCCGGTCAAGATTTCTGGAATGTCACCTACCGTCGTAGAGACAATTGGCTTTGCCATCGCCATACCGTCGGTGAGCTTCAGTGGAAACTGAGCGCGCGCGGTTTCATAGTCTCGCTGTGGCACCACGACTACATGCGCAGCCGACACCACCTCAGCCATTTCAGCCATTGGAAAACGCGGTAGCTTGATCAGCCACTGCCCCCAGCGCTCAAACAAGTCTTCTTCGTAGCTGTCAGGCTTACGGCCACCTACGATTACCAGCCGCAAATCAGGCTGGTTCAGCTGGTCTAGCGCTATGAGCACATCTTCAAGCCCCTTGTGAGGGCGGGCCGTTCCTGGAAACATTAGTACGCGATAGTTTGCCAGGCCATATTTTTCGCGGCTGCGGGCGGGATTATAAAGCTGCGGATCGAATACTACGGTGTCTTTGCTATTGGGAAGATAGTGGCCACCAAAGCGCTCTTGCAGAAACCGCGTACTGACAGTGATCCCATCTGCACGGATAGCTAAGGCTTCCATCCATTCTAAGTACGCAGGATGCTCCGGATTGTGCAGGGCCGCCTTTGAAGAAAACACGTCGCGGATCAACTGCTTAGGGCCGGGCCGATAGCGATGGGGGTGCCAGCTCATTTCCCAGTCGTCTATATCGAGCAGCAGCGGTTTGCCGGTGGTAAGTTTTTTGAGCAGCGCGGTGCCAAAGCTCGTTGAGCGGGGTTTGATGGCGTAAATAAGGTCTGTGTTGAGGTGGGGAAGGAGGGTTTTGAGGGCGATCGCATACTTCAAAGATCGCACCGCAGGCACCGCGTGCACCTTCAAATTATCCGGCGGGACCGGATACAGCTGCGAGGCAAACTGAGCGCCTACCACTGTTACATCGCACCCAAGCTGCTGCAAAGCATTGGCCACCAAGTACACCCGCGTCGTTCCACCGCCAGCTAAATCTGGCGCGACGACAGAAACGCTAGGTCGACGGTTGGATAATTGCACGGGCTAATATACCTGCAAGGGTTTGGCAACAAAAGAAGTCTTGGAGAGACGAGTAGCGTTCCTAGTCCTCCTTCATCAGAGGATAGGAAGATTCGACTAAGTGCTGACTACGGCCTGGTGAGGCGGGCGGCAGTTCCAGGCTCAAGTTACCCAGCACACCTTTACGAAATTCGATCAGCAGCTTACGAGCGGCTCGCTCCTGGCTCCCCTGGAACCTAGCCTCTGCCAGCTCATACAGGTACGTTTCCCCGGTCATGCCTGTAGGGTCTACTTCATAGCGGCTAGTGAGTAGCTGCACTCGCGGCTGAGCCCCTGTGTTTCCTCGCTCCATATCCTCAGCATCTAGCTTCTGTAGCAAATCAACAAAAGCAGCCGCCACTCGCTGTGTATCGTAAGCCGCCTGACCGATATCATCACAAATTGCTAGCTTCAGCGCAGCCTCCTGATCGTTCAAGTGGGCCGGAATGATACCCGGTGAATCTAGCAGCTCTAGCTCATCTGAAATGCGTACCCAACGGAGCTGACGGGTCACGCCTGCTTTACGTGCGCTTTCTACAATGCGACGGCGCAGCAATCTGTTGATCAGGGCGGATTTACCGACGTTGGGGAAGCCGATGACGACAGCGCGGACTGGGCGCGATCGCATACCTCGCGCTTTCCGTCGCTGATTCATCGCGGTCCCGGCTAGCTGAGCCGCCTTAGAGATTTGCCCCACGCCTTTACCCTGATTGGCATCGGTATAGTAGGCTACCTGACCCTGGCTTTTGAACCACTGCTGCCAGCGATCGCGCACCGCAGGCGAAATCATATCCACCCGATTCACCACTAGCACCCGTTTTTTATCGCCTAGCCACCGGTCCAAATCTGGGTGCAGCGTAGACAGTGGAATCCGCGCATCGCGAACTTCGAGCACCACATCAACTCGCTTAAGCTGCTCTTGAAGTGCTTTTTCAGCCTTAGCGATGTGGCCTGGATACCACTGAATAGAGGGAACGGCCATTACGGAACCACCAACACCGGGCAAGGTGCAAGGTTGATTACTCGATTACTTACACTTTCCTCACAGCCATCTTCAATCAAGCCTGTTCCCCGACACCCCATCACAACCAGATCGGCCCCCACTTCGTCGGCCACATCACAAATAATAAAAGCTGGATTGCCCTCTTTCTCAACCGTTTGTGCGGTAAAGCCACGCTGCTCAAACACCTTTTTAGCCTGGGACAGCAAAGAAGCCACTGCCTCCTGAGACATTTGCTCTGGATGTGCTGGATCGCTGTGCTCAGCCGTCTCAACCACAGAAATAATAATTACCTCAGAGCTGCATAGCTGCGCCATATCTATGGCAGTTTGTAAGACCTTTTTGGCACTAGGGCTAGAGTCAATCGACAAAAGAAGCGTCTTGTACATACGAGTGAATCTAAAAATCCTTCAAATTTCTTTCAGCGTTTTTGATCTTTTTTTGGGGGTTTGTTTCAGAAGAGATCACAGACTTCTGTAAACTAATAGACACATAGGCGATTTTACGTATTTTTTAAAGCCTTACGCATCCGCCAAAAGCGAGCCTAATCAACCAAAAGCGAACTCTATCAACAGTAGACAAGCTTTGCTACGCTTTCAGCGCCAGTGCACATAAACGTTACATATTTTTTAGGAGAGTATTTTCTGTGGCCAAGAAAGCGCTAGCTGATTTATCTGCGTCCGACGTCTCTGGAAAGCGAGTACTGGTACGCGCCGACTTTAACGTCCCTTTAGATGACAGTGGAAATATCACAGACGACACCCGCATCCGTGCTGCGTTGCCCACCATCCAAGACCTCACTTCCAAAGGCGCAAAAGTTATTTTGGCCAGCCACTTTGGTCGTCCTAAGGGCAAAGTCGTTGAGAGCATGCGCCTTACCCCCGTTGCCAAGCGTCTTTCTGAGAAGCTCGGCCAAGACGTCATTAAATGCGACGACTGTATCGGTGACGAAGTCGCTAGCAAAGTCGGCAGCATGAAAGACGGCGACGTTCTACTGCTGGAGAACGTACGCTTTTACGATGGCGAGACCAGCAACGATCCTGAGTTTGCCAAAAAGCTAGCCGCCAACGCCGACATGTACGTCAACGATGCTTTTGGTACTGCTCACCGCGCACATGCTTCTACCGCAGGCGTTACCGAATACCTCAGCCCTTCTGTTGCGGGTCTTCTGATCGAAAAAGAGCTGAAGTTTTTGCAGGAGACGGTTGATAACCCTCAGCGTCCTCTAGCGGCGATCGTCGGCGGTTCTAAGGTCTCTTCTAAAATTGGCGTGATTGAAACCCTGCTTGATAAAGTCGACAAGATTTTCATCGGCGGCGGCATGATTTTCACCTTCTACAAAGCACGTGGCATGAGCGTTGGCGGCTCCTTAGTTGAGGAAGACAAACTCGACCTAGCGAAAAAGCTAGAGGCCAAGGCTAAAGAGAAGGGTGTTGAATTCTTACTGCCTACAGATGTCATCGTGGCTGACAAGTTTGCCGCCGATGCCAATACTCAAACTGTGAGCGTTGACGACATTCCAGATGGTTGGATGGGCTTGGACATTGGTCCCGACTCTGTGAAAACTTTCCAGGACGCACTCGCTGACTGCAAGAGCGTCATTTGGAACGGGCCCATGGGCGTGTTTGAAATGGAAGCGTTTGCAAAAGGCACAACCGGCATTGCCACTACCTTGGCTGGACTCACTGACAAGGGGTGTATTACTATCATCGGCGGCGGCGACTCTGTAGCCGCCGTTGAGCAAGCGGGCCTAGCTGATCAGATGAGCCATATTTCCACTGGCGGTGGTGCTAGTTTGGAGCTGCTTGAAGGTAAGACTCTACCTGGTATTGCAGCTTTGGATGAAGCGTAGGCGCTGGTTTGAAGCTTACTTTTGAGAAGGAGTAAGTGCTGACGCAGTCGTACGGCTATCCTGCACACCTTGTAGGGTAGCCTCTTTGTTTTATTTCCCAGCGATCGCGCTCGACAAAATACCCAGAATTTTGGGAAGGCTTTCTACGATAGGATATTGCTTCAAATCAATCTCGACAGCTTGTCCCTTTAGCCGTAGAAACTGCCACGTAGTACCAATTGTGACAACGCCATAAACGGCTTCAATCTCATTATCTTCCTGTGTGTTGAACTCGGGTGATCCGTTGAGGCACTGCCCCTAGCAGATGAGCATACTTCTCAAAGCAGGTATGGTACTGCTTGAGATGTTCATGCATAGCACCTGGCTCAGCGTAGGCAGAAAGCTAGCTGGCAATGCTGGTATTGCGAGCAAAGCGTTTTTTGAGTTTGCTTAGCTTCTGTAACTCGGTTGTGATGGTTGCTTGTAGTGGCGTGACGCTGATTTGGTTGAGGCGATCGCAGACTTCTGGATCTTCTGATTTTTGGCTTTGAGTAGTGCACTCCTGCTGTAATGCAAAAAGCACGTCAGACAGCTGGTTTAGATGTTCTTCAACGGATTCAATCCGGTTGACGACCGGACAGCGCTTTTCAATAATTGCGGCGATCTGCTCTGTCTTTCTTTGTATGAGCTTTTGCATATTTGCGAGCTATAGAGTGACAGCAGGCCAATCTGTCATCTCGAACACACTGGCTTGCGCTCATAGAGTGCCCCATCTCCATATGAACCTCATATCAGTATCGCGAGGTACATTACAGGTATTGAATCTCTAGAGTGGAGTAGCCGCTGCGTATGGGTCGTAGGGAATCACGCTTCAATGTGATGTACCGTTATCCGTTGGTGATCGCACTACACAAAATTCCCCAAATCTTCTCCAAGTCCTCAATGTAATACTCACTCAAATCAATCTCTACAACACGCTCCTTTAATCGCAAAAATCGCCACGTTGTCCCAATAGTCACCACGCCATAGATAGTATCGAGAGGATTACCTTCTTCTCGATTAAACAGTTGAGCCGCAACCATTTCAGCAATGCATTGTGGGAAGCTAGCGTTGAGGTTCTCGTTCTTTGCTTCGACTAGCACGATGGCAGGCGATCGCATAAGGAGCTGCTGAGATGTATGACTCACGACGAAATCGCATGTCCCTTCTAAACCTCGTTCTGACATACCGCGAAATCTATTCCTAAAAACAAGCTGATTTTTTTGTCAAATCGTCGCCATAACTCCAGCATTACAGATGCAATAATCAGTTCCGACCGAGCTTTATTCGTATCGAGCGTGACGGCCAAATCTATTCCCTCTGCCAATGTCGTCTTAAGAAGTTCGCTGCTCTTAGCACAAGGAACGGCTGCGAATAGATCAGGCAATTCTTTCAGAGATAAATCAAAGTCTTCAATCAGCTGCTTAAACGTAAAACTGTCGTAGGCCATGAAGGGAGAACTATAGTACTTTGCTCCGGATTTAGAGCAGAGCAAAACTTGGTAAAGTTCTATCCTGGTAGAGAGTTAAACGTTGGTAGAGCGGTTGAATATTCCAGAGAATGCAGCGCGTGTGATTGTTCAGAAGATTCAGCAGAGTGAGGAGCAGCGCATTACCTTTGCTGAGTTTATGAAGCTAGCGCTGTATCATTCGCAGTTTGGCTATTACGCTACGCCGGGCAGCATTATTGGGCCGCAGGGTGACTTTATTACTTCGCCGCACATGGGGCACGACTTTGGAGAGGTGATTGTTGAGCAGTTTGTGGATATGTGGGAGGCGCTAGGGCGGCCCGATGTATTTACTTTGATAGAGATGGGGGCGGGGCAGGGCCTTGTAGCGGGAGATGCGATCGCACACCTCAAAACCCACCATCCCGACTGCTTCACTGCCCTCCGCTACATCATCGTCGAAAAGTCAGCAGCCCTTAGAGCAGAGCAGCAAAAACGCCTCAGTCACTGGCAAGAGCAAGGCCTTTCTATCACTTGGCAAACGCTAGAGGACATTGAACCCGGTAGCATCGTTGGCTGCGCATTTTCTAATGAACTGGTTGATGCTTTTCCAGTGCATTGGATAGAGCTACGTGATCAACAGCTTCAAGAGGTATGGGTGACTTGCGCGGATGAGGGGTTCAGTACGGTTACAGCGGGCCTCTCCACAAACCGGCTAGCGCAGTACTTTAAAACTGTCGGCATTGATTTCAGCGCAGGCTACGAAGATGGCTATCGTACGGAAGTTAACTTAGCCGCACTCGATTGGTTGGCTCAAGTCGAAGCGACAATGAAGCGCGGCTATATTCTCACTATTGATTATGGCTATACGGCTCAACGCTATTACAGCCCGGCTCGCCGCGAAGGAACGTTGCAATGCTACTACCGCCATAGTCACCACAATGATCCTTTTATCCACGTAGGTGAGCAAGATATTACAGCTCATGTAGACTTCAGCGCGCTGGAAAGCAGAGGAGACGAGCTAGGTTTGCAGAAGTTGGGATTTACGCAGCAGGGACTGTTTTTGATGGCTTTGGGGTTGGGCGATCGCCTACAGCAACTCTCTGCGCCGACTGGCCCAACCCAGCAAGTCACAGGACAGACCATTCAGAAGATAATGATGCGACGCGAGGCCTTGCAACAGCTAATTAGCCCGATGGGTCTTGGCAACTTTGGCGTCCTCATTCAAGGCAAAGAACTCACTCAAAAGGAAATCGCCAGACCGCTAAAGGGCCTGACGATTCCACCGATGTTTTAGCTATTTACCATTAACCGTTGGTCAAGCTGAGTATAGCCGTCGGCGAAGCTTCGCGTAGCGACTAGCCTACAAAGGACGGAAAATGAACGGATAGCGATAGGCATTATCTGGATCGCTAACACTGCTGAGAATAGCAAGCGCAGGCATGATTACCTGTACCAACCCTAGCAAAGCCAACGGCAAGCCAAGCAGCAGAATAGATGGAATAATCAGCAAAATGCTATACAGCCACATATTGAAGTGAAAGTTCAAAGCTTCTTTCGCATTGTCCTTTGCAATAGGGTCTTCGGAGAGAAGCATTATTGCGAGAGGAACGCCTGCTGAGAAAATAAGCTGGCTTACAAAAATAGAGCCGTGAGAAGCGATTGAAAAAAGCTTCCGCTTATCAGAATCAAAAGTAGTTTCCATTAGATTAAATCCTCAAAATGCTCTGTATTCGAGACAGAAAAACGCTTCTGACAAACTGCTCTGTTCTCGATATGTTTATATTAGCGGCTAGAAGAAAATCAGCAAATACGGATCGTGCTCGTAAATACCGCCACTCTCGACAGCCGCACTCAGCAGACGCATCGTAGCTACTCTAAGATGAAAGGTAGAAACCAGCTTCTTGAGGAGAAAAACAATGCAAATGAAACGACTCGGCCACGTAGCTGTCTGCGTAGAAGACGTAGCAAAGGCCGCTGAGTTCTATAAAAACCTCGGCATGAAGCTGGTTTGGCAGGATACCGACTGGGCCTATCTCAAAGCAGGCAACGACGGTTTAGCGCTTATGAGCCCAGACTATGACCAGGCGGGTCCGCACTTTGGATTTGTCTTCAGCGACAGAGCCGAAATCGATACCGCTTACGAAAAGCTCAAAGCCGATGGCGTAAAAGTAGGCAAAATTCATGACCACCGCGATGGTACAGCCTCTTTCTATGGCCGAGACCCTTTCGGCAACTGGTTTGAGTATCTTTACGAGCCCAATGACTTGTTTGAAGAAAAAGAAGTTGTCAGTGCAGCTGCTCAGGCTTAGGCTCAAGCCTTGAATGGCTTTGCGATAGCAGGTATTCCAGAAAGAGATCCTGCAATTTTAAAATAAGAATAGAGGAGTAGGAAGCATCTCTCCTCTCTCGAGATTCCGACAGCAGTGTGAAAAAATCTCTTCTTCCGCAGTTAGTTCCACACCGGCTTCTTCTCTAGCGACTTCATAACCGCTCTAGTAAATCGAAAACAGTATTACTCATTGCTTATCTCAAGGACGAGTCAACACGGTCGTTCTTGGGTCGATGATCTTTTTACCGATACCGGGGAAGTGGATGGCTAGGCAGATTTTGTTGCCTGCGCCGAAGATATGGGTGACTTTGCCGTCGCCAAAGGCTTTGTGACTGACAGGATCGCCAACGGCCCAGTCGTTTTCGTGGGTGTTGGGTTTGTTGAGATTGGGCTGGGGGTTTTTGAGTTTGGCCTGGCGGTTGGTGGTGGCCCAGCGCTCAGGAAGGGCGCTGGGGACGGTAGCGAGGATGTAGTCGCGAGGCAGTTCGCTAAGGAAAATAGAAGGAGTCGATAGCTCGCGCATTTGGCCATAGGTGCGGCGCTCGCGTGAGTGAGTGAGAAATAGTCGGTCTTGGGCGCGGGTAATGCCGACGTAGCAGAGGCGGCGCTCTTCTTCAATGGCGGCGGCGTCCTCGAGAGAGCGGAAGCTGGGGAAGAGTCCTTGCTCTAGGCCAACGAGGAAGACGACGGGGAATTCTAGGCCCTTGGAAGCATGGAGCGTCATGAGGGTGACTTTGTTATCTTCGTTGTTGTCGTCTTTATCGGAGTTTAGAGAGGCGTTAGCGAGAAAATCGAGCAGGGTGGCATTCTCATTTTCTTCTTCAAACTGGACGACCGCGTTGTAAAGCTCCTGGATGTTTTCGATGCGGTTTTCGTCTTCGTCAGTACCCTTTGCTCTTAGCGTTTTGATGTAGCCAGTTTGCTCTAAAACGTCTTGGACAATTTCTGTCGGCGAGACCGTTTCCGACTTTTCCTGCCAGCTGCTAACCATGTTTGCAAAGCCGCTGACTTTCTTCCCAGCACGGCCCGCTAGCGTTTTCACAGATGTTTCGTCTTTAATGATGTCCCAAAGAGAAACGTCTAGCTCACTGGCAGCTTTATCTAAGTTATCCAGAGTTGTTTTACCAATGCCCCGGCGCGGCGTGTTGATAATTCGCTTTAGGCTGACGCTATCAGCAGGATTTACCGCTAAGCGCATGTACGCCAAAACGTCTTTAATTTCGCGCCTGTCATAGAAACGCAGGCCGCCCACCAAGCGGTACGGAATCTCATTACGGTTGAGTACTTCCTCCATCGCTCTAGACTGCACGTTAGTACGGTAGAGGATGGCGAAGTCTTTCCAGTTCAGCTCCGGATTTTTGCTCTCTAGAGCGCGAATTTGGCCGACGACATATTCGGCCTCCATAATTTCGTTGTCGGCTCTATGACAGAGGATAGCGGCCCCTTCACCTCGGGTGGCTCGCAGCACTTTGTCGATGCGCTCTGTGTTGTTGTCGATTAAATGGTTGGCAACGTCCAGGATGTTGGAAGTGGAGCGGTAGTTTTCCTCTAGTTTGACGAGGGTTTCGGTTTCTTCGTCGGCTAGGCCGTCACCAAACTCTTCTTGAAAGCCCATCAAGATAGTGAAGTCGGCGGCGCGAAAAGAGTAGATGCTTTGGTCTGCATCACCTACAACGAAAACAGACCGCTTGTCCCAAGCATCAAAGGATTTTCCTTTTCCGTTGGTTGCCAGTAGCTGAATGAGATCGTATTGAGTGCGGTTGGTATCCTGATATTCGTCAACCAGGATGTGACGGAAGCGGCGATGCCAATAGTCGAGGACTTCTGGATTTTGGCGAAAGAGCTGAACCGGCATACGGATGAGATCGTCAAAGTCTAGCGCGTTGTTAGCAGAAAGCCCTCTCTGGTAATAGCGATAGACTTCGGCAATAGCGCGGCCTTTGAAGTGAGGGTTTTCCTGCTCGTACTCATCGGGGGTGAATCCCTGGTTTTTGGCGTTGCTGATGGCAAAACGAACGGAACGAGGGTTGAACTTGCGGTCGTCGAGGTTCATTTGGCCGACGACGATACCTTTGACGAGGCTTTGCGCGTCGGACTCATCGAAAATGGAGAAGCTTTTGGTCCAGGTCTGACCGTCGGAGCTTTTGTATTTTTCGATGTCGTAGCGCAGAATGCGGGCGCAAAGGGCGTGGAATGTGCCGACCCAAAGGCCTTTGATAAAGTTTTTGTAGACGTAGGAGCGTAGCTGCACCTGCTCACGCTCAGGCAGCATATGCAGGGGTTTGCTATGGCGGGCGAATGATTCTTGCTCGGCGAAGAGCTTTTCGATGCGCTCTTTCATTTCGCGAGCGGCTTTGTTGGTGAAGGTGACCGCCAGGATGTTCTCAGGATCTACGTTGTGGTTGAGAATAAGGTTGGCGATGCGGAAGGTCAGCGCTCTAGTTTTTCCGGAGCCAGCACCTGCCACTACTAAAAGTGGCCCACAAAAGTGCTCTACAGACTGTTGCTGTGAGGGGTTGAGCTGGTTGAGAAAATCGACGGTAGTGACCATACTAGATTTGGAAGCGAAGCGACGAGATCAGGGCAACAGCGACTTATTTCCGGAGATGTGTCATCACAAAATAATGAGCACGGTAGCCGTATTCAGTATGGCACTTGATACAAATACCAACCGGTTGAAATCCGTAATTACTCAGAAAGTGCACGGGAGCGATGGTTAATGGTAGCGGATTTGGGCGGTGAGCACATGGGCTCACAGAATTCTAAGTCAGAGATTGCAGCGCCTGTGATTCTAGAGCCTATCATTGCAAACCCTGTCTATTTAAAACATAGAGAGTGGATGATGCGGGTGATCGCACTTGCCCATACCGCAGGCCAATCCGGCGAAGTCCCCGTTGCTGCCATCGTCGTCGGCCCAGACAATCAGCTGATTGCACAGGCGGCAAACCGTAAAGAGCGCGACCAAGATCCTACTGCGCACGCTGAGGTACTGGCCTTACGAGCGGCGGGCAAAAGGTTGGGTAATTGGCACTTAAACGAGTGCGTGCTTTACGTCACATTAGAACCCTGTATTATGTGTGCGGGCGCAATCATTCAGTCTCGCCTGGGTTTGCTGGTGTATGGGGCCGACGATACCAAAGCTGGGGCCGTTCGCTCTGTGCTGAACCTGCCAGATAGCCCTTGTTCAAACCACAAGCTGTCGGTTATAGGTGGAATTTTGGAAGCGCCTTGTCGCGACCAGCTCCAAGCCTGGTTTCAAAAAAGGCGACGTTGAGATTTAGGACTTTGTTTTGAAGGTTGTTTGCAGCGATCGCTTAAGTCTCTCCTGGGCTGCTGCACGCAGACCACCCATAGAAGTGTCAGTTTGGGCAATAAATAGAACGTCTTACCCCTTAATCTTGGATGCAAGCGTCTATTCGAAGAGTTTCTACAGCTGTCTCATCAAGCAGACTTCTAATTATTCGTAACGACGTTTACCTGGTGCCTCTCTTCCTTTCATGCATACAAACTCTTCTGCTGATATGGCTTTCTCTGCCGATTATCCTTGTGCGGCTACTAAGTCAAAGCTTTCGCCCTGGTTAGCACCTCTCATGTACGCCATTGGTGAAAAACTAATTCTACCGATTTACTTCCGCAAGATTGAAGTTATTGGCCAAGAAAATATTCCTCGTGGCGGTCCTGTAGTGCTTGCACCTACGCATCAGTCGAGGTGGGACGCTTTGCTCGTAGGGCTGCTCGGCAAGCAAGCTGGACGCTATTTAAGATTTATGGTGACAGCTGATGAATGCCTGGGTATTCAGGGCTGGTTTATCCGACGCTTGGGGGGGTTTCCGGTGCATGTGCGTAAGCCTTCGGTAAAGACGCTCCGTCACGGCGTGGAGCTGCTTAAAGGAAAAGAAATGCTGGTGATTTATCCCGAAGGAGATATCTATCCAGACGAGATTCATCCGCTGAAGCCAGGGCTTGCTCGCATTGCGCTTAGGGCCGAGCGATCGCAGCCAAGTCTCAACGTAAAAATTGTGCCCATCAGCCTTGAATACAGCGAGCGATGCCCAAAATGGCGCGGCACCGTGACGGCTCGCATTGGCAAACCTATCTCAGTTGCACAGTACAAAGCAGGTTCTAGCAAGGTGCAGTCTCAGCGGCTAACGGCTGACCTGCAAGGTGCGCTACACGATTTGGCAGATAAGGAAGTAGAAAGTGCAGTCTCACACACCTAGTATCAGCTCCCAGCGGTTCAATCGGCCTACGCTGCCGGGCACGTGGTCTATGACCTGGAGCTGCCAGCGACCGGCAACCTCTACGTTTAGCAGCCGACGCAGAGCGGGCGTGCTGACGAAGGAGTAGGTACGCTGCAAGCGAGTTTGACGGCCTAGCGTACGGCCTTGAATCAGGATTTTTTGACCTTGAGGGCTGATGAGCGTGAATGACACATCGCTCAAGAACTCGTGCTCGGCCTGAATGTAGACTTTAATATCTTGCAGCCGACCGCGCTGGGCAATCGTGACAGGGCTAAAAACCCCTCTAGGATCGCTATCGGGAATAGAAAAGACGGTGCTGTTTTGGCTAGAGATTGTATTTTGAAGCGTCCGATTGTTTGTGCCTTCCAAAGCCGCTTTTACCGCCTTGTAAGCGTTCACCTTGCCATAGCCGAACCAAAACGAGTGACCGTTACGGTCGTAATCACCGTGGTTTTTGCCCAGCTGAGGGTCTGGTTGCTTATCTACGATTTTATCGGTGGTGTCCTGTAGTAGCTGCTTCACTTCGCGAGCGGTGAGGTCAGGATTGACAGAAAGCATCAGCCCGACAATCCCGGCGACCAAAGGGCAGGCGCTAGAAGTTCCGCCGAAGCCGGTGTAGTCATCTGAGGTGTAGCCCGCTTGACCGATGCGATCGCTTGTCAACACCACTCGCCCCGGTAAATTTTGCTGAACCGGCGGCCCCGTATCAAAGGTGCCTGCCGACAATGCCATCGAAGGTGGCGCATTATTACTGGGCGCGGCGACCGAGATATGTCGTCCCCAGTTACTGTAAGCCGCCTTACGGTTCAAGCTGGTGCAGGCTGACACAGTAATTACATCGGGATGAATTGCAAAGCCGCTGAGCCAGGTTGTCACACCTTTAAGCAAGTTACGCGGCCAGCCAAACTCCTCTACCTTGCCTTCTACAGGGCGATTGGCGTTTCCCGCAGAAAATAAGACTACGCATCCCTTGCCACTACGCCCTTTTGTCGCGGCCTTATTAATCGCCTGGCTGATGCGCCGAGATAGCGGAAAGTAAATAGAAGCAGGTGACCAGCTGCAAGAAATGATATCCGCGCCCTGGAAAATCGCCCAGTCGAACAGCTGCTCAATAGAAGTATCGTCTAAGTAGCCAGTCGTTTGAATAGGCATAAGGCTACAGCCAGGCGCAATGCCGACGATGCCCTCACCAGTTTCTTCTGCTAGCGCAACGCCCGCTACGGCAGTTCCGTGGTTCTCGTTTTCTATCGCGGTTGGCAAACCGTCTTTATTTTTAAGATCTCTAGGCGCAACGATTTTGCCGAGTCCCTGCAAGTCTGGGTGAGAAAGATCAAAGCCGTCGTCTGTGATGGCAATGGTGATAGAGCGACTGCCTCGGGTGATATCCCAGGCTTTTTCGGCAAAGACGTGAGAGCCTGACGCTAAGTTGCGACCGCCGCGATGGTAGAGGTGCCATTGCTCTGGGTAGCGGGTATCGGTCGGGCGATAGAGGGGAGCGATCGCCATAATGATATTCGGCTCAGCCAGCAGCACCTGCGGTTGACGCATCAGCTGGTTAGCAATCTTCAGCGGGTTTTGCCGGGCCGCTGGACCGACTTTGAAGCAGTAGGTGTTGGTACTATCGCCTAGGGCCTGAGTGCGGATGATGCCAAAGGTGTGGGCAATAGATTCAATTTGAGCGATCGCAACGCCTTCTATAAATTGAACGGTGAGCTGATTTGCAAGGTAGGCGTAAGTTCCTGGACTTA
Source organism: uncultured cyanobacterium (assembly GCA_963836895.1). Classification (GTDB taxonomy): domain Bacteria; phylum Cyanobacteriota; class Cyanobacteriia; order Phormidesmidales; family Phormidesmidaceae; genus Phormidesmis. Next base: position 182,473 of record CAWILA010000006.1, read on the forward strand.
CGTCTAGCTTGTACACATGGCTGGCATACACCACAGACGCTTCTGAGCGTAAAGCAAGCAGCGCCTCATCTAGCTGAGCGGCCAGTAGCTGCCACTCTACAATCACATCTTGAGCTTGTGTAATTTGCGGCGTAATGTTGCGCACCTGCTGTGGCTGCCACCTTTCACTTAAGCCTGTTAGCGCATCGGCCTCGTATAAGCAAAGGGTAAGCCGGTCAGATACCTTAGTAAGCTTTAGCTCCTCGCCACCTCGCTGCAAGATAGTGCCTTCGAGTCCGGGAAGGACGCCCTTGGTTGGCTGAGCAGGATCGACCGGATCTGGCAGATCTTGTCTATCTCTGCTGTTTGAGGGAATTCCAGACATTTTAACGGCAGTCCAAACTCAGTAGAGGCTGATAGCTGATGACTAGCTGATAGCTGATGACTATCTTAAACCGAGCGACCTCTTGTCATCCGTTTGCCTAGCGTTTTCTTGCCTTCCACGTGCCGCCGTAGCGATAGTGAGGATTGTCTGGCTGCACCTGATGCCAGCATGGCGGACAGACCAGCACCCATTCGCCAGACGCCTGATACTGAATACGATAGCGAATGCTCACGGGCTGCTGACAGCGATCACAGGCTTTTAGTTTGAGTTTGTTTGGCTTTTGTGGCATCTAGGTCGATATATGGGTCAAGGTCAGCTCTTTATCCACTTGGGTAAGAGTCACATAAAAGGGCGACAACGGCAGACGCCATGCCCTACTCTAAGTTAAATTACCTAAGTAGCCTTTTCATAGCTATGGTCTCCATCGTTAAAGCCTTATTCTCTGGAATGTCACCGAAGGCCACAGCCTTTGCCGCAGCAGGTGCGATCGCTAGCGCGGTCTCTATGCCCCTCGCTGTGCAAGCCCAGGCGACCGACATTCCTATCGATACTCAGCCGCCAGCCTCGGGTGCGGTTCGAGCGGTCGAGAGTGCGAGTAGCCCTATTGGGATTGCCGCTGGTCAATCTTTAATGAGTGAAGCAGAAGGTGCGATCACTGCTCAAAACTACAGCTTAGCCGCCAGTAAGCTAGTAGAGGCCCGCAAAGCCCTCAACGATGTTTCCACCTACTATCAAAATATCTCTGGCGTGTTTGTCGGCATCGATAGCCGAGTCACCAGCGACCTTAGAGCGCAAGCACTAGAAGCAGCCCAGGTGCGAGATCAGGCGAGCTATCAGCTCGCGGTGGTATACAGAGCGCAAGACCGCCCTGACCTGGCTGTTCCTTTGCTCGTTGAGATTGTTACCTCGCAGCAGCCAACGCGTCCGTTGGGTCAACAGGCATACCAGCAGCTATACGAACTGGGCTTTGTCGGCGTACCTTATAGCGCCCCTGGCCAGTAAACGCAGAGCAGCAATCGTACGAAGAGACAAGACGTTGCGGCATAATGGTCTAGATAATCTCAATCGCAGGAGGCCTAGATGATTAGCCCCGACCAAGTAGAAGCCATGATCAAGTCAGGCTTGCCCGACGCTGAAGTCGCTGTTCAAGATCTTACCGGCGGAGGCGATCACTACCAGGTAGCGATCATCTCTAGCGCTTTTGAGGGACTGAGCTTAGTTAAGCGGCACCAGCTGGTGTACAAAGCAGTCGACTCGGCGATGTCGTCTGAGGCTATACATGCGCTTTCGCTAGAAACGAATACGCCTGGTGAAATAGCTCAGTAAGAAATAGGTAAACTATTGTGGTATCAGAGTTTGTAAGTTCTCTTTAATAGGATAGTGATGTCTCCAGAAACCAAAACGAAAATTGATAGCCTGCTTGAGCAAAACAAAATCATGGTGTTCATGAAAGGCAATAAGCTCATGCCGCAGTGCGGATTTTCCAACAACGTCGTTCAGATTCTAAACATGCTAGGCGCGCCTTACGAAACGCTAGACGTGCTCGCGGACCCTGAAGTGCGTCAGGGCATTAAAGAATATTCCAACTGGCCCACGATTCCGCAGGTTTATATCAACGGCGAATTCATCGGCGGCTCGGATATTTTGATCAAAATGTACGAAAGTGGCAACCTACAAGAAACAGTAGAAGTTGCGATCGCGTCGTAAGGGAGAGGATTTCTAGAATTATCTCTAGGAAGATCCCTTATAAAAATTGAAAGAGGGTCGTCGGAAGTGATTTCGACGACCCTCTTCTGTTTTGACCTGTTTTAGTAGTAGTCTTTCTCCACTTCGGGCTGAGCAAGAATGAAGTTGGAGGTATCGTAGAGAAAGCGAAGTGCTTCTTGTTCTAATTTGTTGATGAGGTAGGACTCAATTGCACCAGAATGGCGCAAAGATGTAACGTACCCTTCTAGGTACAGTCTTAGTTCATCGGAACGGTATCCTTTGTTCCAGTAGTCTACGAGGGTGTCGGTAATTCGCTGGTAGTAACGAATAACTCTGGCGTCCTGAAGCATGTATCGGTAGGCCTCACTCAGTTACTAATCATCAAAAAGAAATGCTGTTTAAAGATATTTTCTAGAACAAGCAATTCGACCAAAATGCTCAATAGTGCACTGAGCCGATAGCTACACTGAACAACAGAAGCATCTAACGATAGCAATATCTACAGTGCAACAAGTTAAGCAATATGACCAAATCTATACTTCTATTTTATCAGGTCCCATCAGTATGTACCAAAGTTTAGAAACGCAAGATCAATCGTCTTAAGCGTTTCTCTATTCTGGCCGATGCCCAGAAGCGTTCTCGTAGCTTCAATTACAGAACTCACATAGTGGCTCTGTTACAGTTTTCTTAGTATTAAGACCTGTAGCCAATGGCATCTATTGTGCCAGTCTCTCTGTGAGCGTCACTGACAACCATTCAACTCAAACCCGCGCCAGGCCAACAATACCGCTAAACACAAAACTCAGCATTCAAGTCGTTGAAAGCAATTTGAATCTGCGATCGCTCCTGAGCTGGAATTTGCAGCAGGCTGGCTACAGAGTACATCAGTGTACTGACATACTCTCAGCTAGAGACAGCTTTCAAACGCAACAGCCCGACCTCGTAGTACTAGAGGCCGAGTTTGGCGGTGGACAGGGCGTACAGCTTTGCCACTGGCTACGCAATCAAGGCTATCCGCTCATCTTGATGCTATCGGCTCGAATCAACGAAACCGACGTAGTCGGCGGGCTCAAAGCAGGCGCAGATGACTACCTCCGAAAGCCCTTCGGCATGCAGGAATTTTTGGCGCGTATAGAGTCGCTGACCCGGCGCAGCCGCCACACGACAACGCCTCTGGCTATCGACTACGGCGACTTACACATCGACCTGGTGCAGCGCCGAGTGCGCTACAAAGGCGACTTTATTGACCTTACCCCGCAGGAGTTTAGCCTGCTGTACATTTTGGCGCAGGCAGAAGGGGAGCCGCTCAGCCGGATCGATTTGCTGCGCCGCGCGTGGCCCGATGCGATTGACAATCCTCGCACCGTCGATACGCACGTGCTGTCGCTGCGCAAAAAAATAGAGGTCGATCCGCGTCATCCAGACTTGATTCAAACCGTGCGGAATGTAGGATACCGAATCTGCTCACGCTCGGTAATTTCGCAGGTGGAGAGTGTTGCGCTAGCGCACGGGCGTACGGCCTGAAAGCTTACTAACTCCATTCGGCCTGTGTCTGATGCTCTGCGGTGACTAAATCTTGACGGAGCTGCGCCCAATTCACTTCGCTAGCAGGCGTATCGGTAATGAGCCGACCGTTGTGGAGGTGCCATAGCCGGGTAGCGTGGTTAGCGAGTAGCTCAATTTGGTGGTTGGCCATGACGATGGCAAGCTGTTTTTGAGCGGCCCAGGTAGAGAGGGCAGTGAGCAAAAATTCGCTGTAGCCAACGTCTTGAGCGGAGGTGGGTTCGTCGAGCAAAATGACTTTAGGATGGTTGAGGAGGGCACGGGCGATCGCAACTCGCTGCCGCTGACCCAAAGACAAATTCGCCGCTTCTCTATCCATCCAGTCCGTCGGAATTTTCATCTTTTCAACCCATTCATCCACCGTCGCCTCGATAGCTGCGGTGGGCTGACGCTTCAAACGCAGCGGGTAGCATAGCGTTTCTCGTACGGTCATGCCCAGCAAGCGACTCTCCTGGTTTACCAGTATCACCTGCTGCCGAAGCGAAACTGCCGATAGCTGACGGATGTTTTGACCTTCCCATAGGATTTGACCGCTGCTAGCTTCTGCCAAGCGGTTCATCAGCCGGAGGAGACTCGTTTTGCCTGAGCCAGAAGGACCCACAAGCGCAACAAAATCTCCCGTGTCGATAGAGAATGTCAAATCTTTGAGAATTTCAACAACGCCAGCGGTCGCTGTCATAGTCACCCGATCAAAGGTCAATAGCGACATATCTGATAGTCCAGATCAAACGTCTAGAACAAAGCTGCCTGCGGTCATGATCGTCCAAACGTCTACTAGCAAAAGCAAAGCCGTTAGCCCAAGCAAAATAATGTACATCCAGGGCTGAGCCAGCGGCTTAACATCGCGGGTATCAATATCGGTTTTTGCCTGTACGTAGCGCACCAGCCTAGCGAAGCCAACGACTCTGACCGGCAAAAGATAGGCCCGGTCTTGGGCCCTGTTGAGAAAGTAGTAGACAATACCGCCTTGCCCGGTAGAGCGCGGCTTGAGCGCAGTAATATCTGCCCACTTCAGGGCCCAGCCCTTACGGCCAAAAGCGCGGACCCACGCTGGGTAAGTGACCGCAATCCCTTCAGTATCAACCTCTACTTGCTCACTAAGGCCTCCGTATAGCACCGCTGCACCAGCTGCCGCGCCAGTCCACAGCCACACAGGTGAAACAGCAGAGTGAGTTGCCGCTGCCAGAAAGGGCAAGGGCACTACCAGCGCCGTATAAAAGGACATCAGCGTAAGCTGAATCAACGGCGATATCTTGAAGCTGTCTGTCTCAGGTAAATCTGATTCCGACAAGGTCGTGCCAGCAGAGGCACTATTAGCGGCATCGGTCACGGGAGAAGTGGCCATAAGGTAGGAAAGATGAGAAAAGAGATGGTCTTGCTAGCGTCTGTCTAATGTTGTCTTTAATGAGAATTACGGTAGGTACTTCTGTACAACGCTCCAGCCGGTAGCGCTCACGCCTATAAAGGCGAGCAGCAGCGTACCGTTAATAGAAAGATGAAGCGTCCGCGCCCAGGGACGACTAGGACTGATGCGGGTAGCGCTCCAGGCAGAAACTAATGTCAGCGCGACGACAAATAAGCCCATCGGCAGATGAGCAGAGTGGCCTAAGCTACCAAACTCGCCGAGGGTACCGACAATACCGACACTGAGCAGCAACAGCACTAGCGCTACCATGGTGCCACCAATAGCGAAGTGCAGGGGCCGGAGCCACTGTGGGCGATCGCGCTCCTGCACCCTTGCTACATATATCGTGCCACCACTCACCGCTAGCAGCACATAGGCACTCAAAGAAAGCCCCATAGACCAGGCCGCTATTCTCCAAAGCCAAATAAAAGAGGGAAGATCCACTCGCTGTATCCTCTGTGATAAACCTACCTTGCAAGGCCTATCACTTTACTACAGCGTCCCATATAAAATCGATTATACGAAGGTTGATTATTCTCAATTCTGGACTCAGTCGGAAGCGACACCCGCAGGGACATTACCGTTTGTAGCGGGCTCGGTAGTCGGTTTGGCAGGCTCCTCAGCAGACGCTGGAGGCGACGATTCACTATCGCCAGCAGTATCACTATCGTCCGCATCAATCGTAAGGCGAGAGCAAGGCACCGTATCCGACAAAATAGAGGTGGCCATCATACCCGTATGAATTTCCAGATTGGCTGAGTTGGGCGCTTCAAACAGCAAACGCTGTCCTGGAAACACAACCCGCTCAAAGTACCAGTCTTCAATATTGGTAATCCGAGCAATCTGGATTTTACTCGTGACATTCACATAGCAGCAGAGAATGACGGCAGGATCATCAGACGAAGGTAGAGGATCTAAAATTTGAGCCATGGGTTAGGACGAAGAGAGACTGTCTGAAACACTTCACAAAACTACGAAGAACCGACTATTTCGAGGCTAGCACTTGAAAAACCTAGTAGCTGTAAAAACGACTACCAAGCAGCCCTCGAAACACGTCTGCTACAGGCAAACGCGCTGCGAATAACCACATTCAGGGCAGTAAAGAAATAGATAGCGGCCTATCACTTAAGCCATATCTTTGCGCTTAGTAAATGAATTCCTTTTCTACCAATAGTGTCAATTAGCTCATAAGTTGGAAGATTTATCTCTGCATAAAGCCACAATCCGTAATAAAACTTTGCCCTAAAGCGACTATTCACTTACAGAGCGAGGCGTGAGTGCTATCGTAAAGATATATGAAAAACATGAGAAGACTGCTTTCATCTCTACTGTTCTAAATCTAGTTCTATCCCACCTTTAGCCGATAGCGCACTTTTGTATAAAACCTAGACCAAAACATTGGGCAGCACGCAACCGCTTCCTTTCCCACGCTATGAATGACTCTCCCCTAGAGAACGCTACTCTCCAGAGCACTGCCTCGCAAATGTCCGCGCCGGCATTCGGTCAGCGCGTGCTGTATGTTCGTCTGCCCTGCAATCCGATTTTTCCAATTGGTGTTGTATACCTAGCGGACCATGTTCATAAGTGCTTTCCAGAAGTAGAGCAGCAAATTTTTGACATGGGTACGGTGCCGCCTTTGGACTTTACCGCTGAACTCGACGGGCGAATCGACAGCTTTAGACCGACTGTTCTGGTGTTCTCCTGGCGCGATATTCAGATCTACGCACCGGTCGGTGGCCGTGGGGGAAACCCGTTACAGAATGCGTTCGAGTTTGCCTACGCGACAAATCCACTGGTGAAACTACGTGGGGCGATCGGTGGCGCTCGTATGACCGGCACCTATCTCGCTGAGCTGCGCCGTAACGAAAAGCTGGTGAAGCGGGGGTTGGAGCGAGCGAAAAAGTATGAGCCTAGTGCCAGAGTCGTGGTTGGTGGCGGCGCGGTCAGCGTGTTTTATGAGCAGATGCCGCAAATGCTGCCAGAAGGGGCTATTGTCTCGGTTGGCGAAGGCGAAGTGCTGATGGAAAAGCTGCTGCGCAATGAAGACTTTAGCGGTGAGCGCTGCTACGTAGTTGGCGAGGAGCCGCGTGATCGCCTTATCCACGAGCAGCCGACCCCAGTCGAAAAAACAGCCTGCGACTACGACTACATTCAGGCCATGTGGCCAGAGTTTGAGTACTACCTGCAAGAGCAAGACTTTTATATTGGGGTACAGACCAAGCGCGGCTGTCCGCACAACTGCTGCTACTGCATATACACCGTGGTAGAAGGCAAGCAGGTGCGTATTAACCCAGCCGATGAAGTCGTCAAAGAAATGCGGCAGCTGTACGACCGGGGCATTCGTAAGTTCTGGTTTACCGATGCGCAGTTTATTCCTGCTAAGCGCTATATCAACGATGCTATTGAGCTGCTAGAGAAAATTCAGGACTCTGGCATGACCGATATCAACTGGGCGGCCTACATCCGCGCAGACAATCTCACGCCGCGTCTGTGTGAGCTGATGGTCGCAACAGGGATGAACTACTTTGAAATTGGTATTACCAGCGGCTCTCAAGAGCTGGTACGCAAAATGCGAATGGGCTACAACCTCAAAACCGTGCTGCAAAACTGCCGCGATCTCAAAGCTGCTGGCTTCAACGAATATGTGTCGGTGAACTATTCTTTTAACGTGATTGACGAGCGCGATGAAACAATTAGCCAAACGGTTGCGTACCACAGAGAGTTAGAAAATATCTTTGGCGTAGATAAAGTGGAACCTGCCATTTTCTTTATCGGTTTACAGCCTCACACCCATTTAGAAGAATATGCGTTCAAGAACAACATATTAAAGCGGGGCTACAACCCGCTAGCGATATATCTGCCTTGGGTAGCACTGAAGCTACTGTGGAATCCCGGTAAGCTAGGGGCGTTTTTTGGCGATGTCTGCCTCGAAGCGATGCGCACCAATCCCAACGACTTTGGCCGCACGGTAATGGCGATTTTGGAGAAGAGGTTGGGCAAAGCGCCCTTGACAGAAGCGCTAAGTGCACCCGTTAAGCCAACAACCCGTGCCTTAGCTGAGGTATCATCGTAAGAATAGATTTGCTTTCAGTTATCTTCAATTTCCTCTTCCTCACACACTAAGGTCTTAGTAAAAAGCATGTTGGCGGGCTCTATTCTTCACAAACTTGTACGCGATCGCGCAGCGCTTCCGAACGAAAATCGTGAATCTAGCGATCCGTCAGCCGATTCATCGACTCAGAGTACGGAATCTGGCCGGACGCCTTTGAACTTCGGCGTGTATTACAAAAATACGCTGGTGGCCCTCTGCCATGCCCTAGAAGACGCGGTACTAGCGACCAAAACTTCTCCGCTGGTGGTCACTGCCTTTCAAAAAGGAAAGTGGTACTTAGAAGAAGCCGATCGCTATTCAGATCTGGCAGATACCGCTGATAAAATCGTCATTTTGGCTGCGTCGGGAGCGGGCTTTCGGGAGCATCCTACCGGGCAAAGAGAGAACGTATCGCTAGTCGATCTCGATGCTGACGATCCTGTAGCCGAAGAGTGGCACCTGATGATTATGGGCTCTACCTACAGTGCGATGGTGCTGTGCCAGGAGCTGACTGATGAAGAGTACGGCCCGAACGGCAGGCCCGAAAATGACCTAGAGCGAAAGTTCTACGGATTCTGGACATTTGACCCGGCCCTGGTCAAGCAAACGGTTGCCATCACCGCCGATCATATTGGCAACTACGACAAAGACCTGCAGGCGAACCTAGAGGCCCGTATTGAGAAGATAGACAGCGAAGCTATCACAAAGACTGGTGAGGTGGGCAATGTCGTCATGCGTGTGGTGGACTATCTTAAGGGCGGCGATCGCCAAATCGGTGAAACAGATTCTTTCAAGTTTGCCGATTCGCTTAGCCAAAACCTGGTATCTAACGAGCTACAGGCGTACCTGCGGATGGCACAGCTTGCAGATCTTGCAGATCCGAGCAATCCACTGGGCGCGGCAGAAGTCGCCTCGCTCTCTGAGATGATGGGTCAGTTTTTAGATCTGCCCGTGTGGCAGATGCAGCGGCTGCGCTTAGCAAGCTTGCTTCACAGAATTGCGCCAGCGCAGATTGACGAACATGAGCGCGATGCGGAAGGGGATAGCTGTCCGCTGAATCCTGGTGCGCAGACGCTGAGAATATTGCCTCGATTGAGAGCGATCGCGCAGATCATCTCACACCAGCACGAATGGTGGAACGGGGACGGTCAGCCCGCTGGCCTCAAAGGCGATGCCATTCCGGTAGAGTCTCGAATTCTGGGCTTAGTCGCGGCGTTTCAGCACGAAGTTGCCCGCCGTCGCCACGAAGAATCCCAAGGCGTGAATGCCACACCTGGCAACCCAACCTCGCCAAACCCCGATCCTGAGAACGAATGGAAACACGTCACAGCCGCCTTTACCAGCTGCAAAGAACAATCAGGCAATCAGTGGGATCCTAAGCTGTTAGAAATTCTCAGCTTCCTGGTCAGCGGATTGCAGCAAGGACTTAGCCTTCCATCTATCCCGCTCAAAATGACGCTCAGTACAGGGCTCATAAACCCTGATGTAGCAGAGTCGTGGCCCGAATTTTCCGTTTCGGAAGCCACCACTTCTTCGTAGGTTTCACCGACCACTTCTGCGCTTACCGCCTTTCATATTCGCCCTGACCTAAGCCCTAACATGAGTCAAGCAATCGATTTAAAAGCTCTCTGCGCGGGCGAACTAAAGCACCTATCTGGCGCTAAAATTGACGACGCAGAGCTCTCAGGCTGTGACCTGTCGGGCATACACCTGACGGGCGCGATACTCTCTGGCTGCGATTTGAGCAAAGCGAGTTTGAACAGAGCCCATTTAGAAGGATGCAACCTTGTAGGTGCGAACCTGTCGGGTACAGATCTGCGAGCGAACCTTTGGGGTGCAAACCTCATGCAGTGCAATTTAGTCGGCGCGGATCTGCGGGGTGCAAACTTGCGCGGTGCAAACCTGATGGGCGCAAACTTAACGGGCGCGAGCTTAACAGGTGCGTTTTTAAGCGGCGCAACGCTGATGGGCAGTAACTTAAAAGGTGCAGACATTCGCGGAGCGGACTTGCGCGGGGCGAATCTTAGCGACAGCAATCTGCGCGAGGCAGATCTCTCTCGCTCTGACTTACACGGCGCGACGTTGACTGAAGCGAATTTAGAAGAGGCAAACTTACAGGGCGCTGACTTTACAGGCGCTTCTTTGGCGCGCGCAAATCTGCTGTGCGCCGACTTGCAGGGCGCTGTTACAGTTGGGACTGATTTTACGGGCGCTTGCACGACGGGCACTGTTTTGGCGGCGTAATTTTGCGTGGCCAAACACATATCTACAGCTACAGAAGAGTCTCTCCGCATTCTCTCTAAGGAAAGACGCTAGCAACAACGCTCATCCATCACAATAAAGACTCTTCCTAGGAGTCAAGATGGCAGCAGTCACAGCAGGCCAACCTAGCGCTGTTTTAGAACAGATTGCGCAGCAGGTGTTTGGTTACGATAGCTTGCGACCTAGTCAGCATGAAGTGCTCAATGCTGTACTTAGCGGAAAAGACACCCTTGCTGTGATGCCAACCGGCTCAGGCAAGTCGGCAATCTATCAGATTGCTGCGCTGCGGCTGCCGGGAGTCACTGTTGTTATCTCTCCTTTAATTGCTCTACAACAAGATCAAGTTGAGAGTATTCAGGCACAGGGTACTGTGCAAGCAGCTGTTCTCAATTCTACGCTGAGCGCAGGCGCACGTAGAGATGTTTTTGAACAGCTAGAAAGTCAGACGCTAGAATTTCTCTTTTTAGCACCTGAGCAGTTCAGCAATGAAGAAACCCTCAACAGAATCAAAGCAGCAAAACCTTCGCTGTTTGTTGTTGATGAAGCGCACTGTGTGAGTGAGTGGGGCCACGACTTTCGGCCTGACTATTTGCAGTTAGGTGGTGTGATTGAAGCGTTGGGCCATCCTGTTACGCTAGCGCTAACGGCCACCGCGTCGCCTCTGGTCAGAAAAGAGATTACTGAACGGTTGGGAATGAACCACCCGGAGGAGATTGTAAGAGGCTTCGACCGACCCAATATTCAGCTGCGGGTCCATTCTTTTTACGAGGAGAAAATAAAGAGAGAACAGCTTTTGAAGGCGGTAAAGGCTGCGCCAAAGCCTGGCATTGTGTACGTAGCGACTCGAAAGACGGCAGAAGAGATTGCAGCCGCACTAGCAGATAGCGACTTTGTAGCAGCGGCCTATCATGCAGGTATGCGTAGCAGCAGCGCAGACAAGTCCATCCCCAGTCGCGATGCTATACAGTCGCAATTTATGTCTGGAGAGATAGATGTGATTGTGGCGACGACCGCTTTTGGCATGGGCATTGATAAGTCTGACGTGCGGTTCGTATATCACTATCACATCCCTGGCTCGATAGATGCTTACTATCAGGAGATTGGTAGAGCCGGGAGAGATAGCAAGCCTGCTTCGGCTGAGCTGTTCTACCTATCGGATGATTTGAAGCTACAGCGCTTTTTCGGGGGTGGGGGCAAGGTCGATGAGGAGATACTTTCTGAGATGACTGAATTTTTGGACGCGACCACTCAGCCGCCGAGCGAAGAGCAGATTAAAGAACACTTTGGGCTTTCTCAGGCTAAGGTATCTGCGGCGCTAGATGCACTAGAAACCGCTGGCTTAATTGAGCGGGGTAGCGACGGTGAGATTTGTGAGGTGGCGGAGGCTGATTTGGTCAGTGTAGTGGCGCAGGCGATGACGGCACAGCAGCGACGTAAGCAGTTTGACCATTCGCGCATAGAGATGATGCGGGGCTATGCGGAGACGAATGACTGTCGCAGAGGCTATGTGCTGAGCTACTTTGGTGAGACTTTGGCGGATGAGTGTAGTGGGTGCGATCGCTGCAAGACTACCAAAGACAAAACAACAGAAACCATCACCTACCTTCAGCCCTTTCCTATCGGCAGCACCATTATCCATACCAACTTCGGCAAAGGGCAGGTCTTACGGTACGAAGCAGACACAGTGAGCGTCTTGTTTGAGACGGTAGGATACAAAAGCTTTATTACAGAAATGATTGAGCATTCAGTAACCTGCTTAGCATAAGATAAAGACGTGCCTTTAACAGAACGCTACGTAAGTTAATACAATAGTCTGACAGTCTAATAGTCTGACAGTCTAATAGTCCGACAGTCTAATAGTCTGACTGGTTGTGCGCCCTAATGTAGCGCGACAAGTGGTAAGACACGAGATTTATCTCTTCAGAAGCTAACCTGTGCGGCGCATTGTCTATATATTCTGTGAGCCCTCTCGGGTTGATTACCCATACGCCACTCTGACGTTCTGAGTCTATGCGCGAGGTAACAGACCAGCCTGGAAAAACAATAACAGGCTGTACTTTGTGAGTGTGTCCAGTGGTTTCTTGAATATGCGCGCTGAGCCAGCCTGCTTGAGCCAAAGCCTGAATAACGGGATTGCGATCTGTTTTACAACCGTTAACGGTGATTGATTCTCCGTCAAAGTGAATACTTGATTTGCCCCTGAGAGGTTTGCTATAGTTTTTTGTTTCAATCGTAAAGATACCTTTGTTGCCAACAACAACATGGTCGATGTTAAAGTTTTTGCCAACAACATCGTGAAAGACACGGTAGCCGTTTTCTCGCAGACGATCAAGATAATGACCTACCGCGCGTTCGCCATCTCTAGCCATTTTTAGCGTTTTCACCTTTTGCCGCAGCGCTAAGAATCGGAAACCGCAGTAGGTAAACAGAAGGCTACAGAAGACAGTAATCAGAACAGGATGCGGTGGTACATCGACAGACCAACGCCACCATTCGTAGCCCGTGAAGACAAAACAAGCAGCTGCGGTGAATATAATCATAGAAGCGTCTTCATCCATCAGCCGATGAATTGCTTCGTCTAAAGACTGCCTTGAGTTTCTGAGCGGCTTAGCTGTGAGAGGCGATCGCTTTTTATTTTTACGAGGAAAGCTACGCAGCATGACGGTAAGAATAGGTAGTGCGTTTAGCATACCCATACACAAAATTTGATTTGCTAGCAGCCTTCACAGATTCGAATTCACGCAGAAATGCAATGGCGCAGAATGCCCAACAGCTTGCCGACATTGTTTAGGTAATATTCGTCTAAGTCAGCTTCGACAACGCTACCTTGTAGTCGTAGAAATTTCCAGTTACTGCCTGTCGTAATCACACCGTAGACTGTTGGAATCGAGTTTTGACGCTGTTCGTTAAGCAGGATGCGGTACTGATGAACTATTAGTAGGATTGAGGTAGAAAAAGACGCTTGTGAGGGTAGATGGTTACAGTAGATAGGGTTGATGAGATTCTTCGGAAAGGAAAGGCGACTGTGGAGGAGGCGATCGCACTTTTCGATCAGCTAGAGCCTGTCAATATAGATTCTATGATCGGTCAGTGGCAAGGCAGCGGACTGCACACAGATCATCCTATGGACGGCTTACTAGAAGCGACCAACTGGTACGGCAAAGAATTCGTGAGCCCGGACTGCGTTCACCCTTTGTTGTTTAACGACTTAAAAGGAGAGATTTTCAAAGTCTCACCGAGTCCAGACCTAATGAAGTTAGCGCTATGGCTACCGATTCCGAGGAACAAAGCAGCAACGCCTTTTTACACTTTGTTTGGCTCGCTGCTGAAAACGCAGAAAAGCCAGGCGCGACTACGAATGATGGAGCACAGAGGCAAGGTAAGCGCCACGATGATTTACGATCACTTGCCCATTCATGACGTGTTTAGGAAAATAGATAACAGCACTCTGCTTGGATTGATGGACTATAAAGCCTCCGAGCAGTCTTTTTTCTTTATTTTGAGGAGAGATTCCTAAAAGATGATTGATGGCTACGTTCTGCCGCGAAGAATCTCACAGAAAGCTGACAGAACAATAACGCCAGTATTCTATGGCCTTGACGGTTGTAGAAAATCAGATTATTCTGATGCCAATTGATTTTGAGGCTTTGCGGTAGGCGTGGTTGAGCAAAAGGCCGACTGCCTCGCGTTTGTTGACAGATGAGAGAATCTCTATGCTGGTGATGAGCTTGTTGTTGGCTGTGTCGCGAATCTCGACAGTGGTCTCAGACGCATTTGGATCGGCTGAGCTACTGGTAGAGACATTGCAGGCGGCGTGATGGTAAGCGTGCTGCGACTGGAAGGTTGAATAGGAGGCTACTGTTTTGACGCTGCGACAATCTCAACATCTGGATAGAGAATTCCAATTTCACCTTCAGGAAAAGGATCTTCAGCTAAACAGACTTCCAATCGCGCTGCGTACTTAGGGCGAAGCAGTGGCGTCAAGTGCTGCCGAATTTTACTTGCTAGAGCGCTATGAACGTCTGGCCAGAGATAGCCATCTTAGGCGTGATCGCCATTCCCTCACAGCCTTCTGCAACCGCTCAGGCAACCAGCTATCGTACCTTTCATAAATGGGCAATCGAGGCTCCAAACTCATCGACTGTGTGTGCAGAAGCTCAACCGTCTCTTCATAGGAGCGGTGCAGATAGTCTGGATTGACCTCGTCAATAATGCCAATGCCGCCCAAATCACAAGCGCCTAGATGCAAGCATTCAATCAGTGCATCGTCTGAGCGGATCAGGTTGGGCGGAATTTGAATTGCGATGTCTTTGGGTAGGATTTTCTTGGCGATGGTGATAGCTTTTCCCAGCGTAGTGCCGTGGCAAGGGGCGCGCGTTTGGGCCTGACGTTGGCCCGGCTGGTGGGGCTGTAAGATGACTTCTTGAATATGACCATGCTGGGTGTGCGATCGCGCAATTACCGCCAAACTCTCCGCCCAATCTGCCGCCGTCTCTCCCAATCCCAACAGCAGCCCGGTGGTAAACGGAATTTTTAGCTCACCCGCCTGATTGAGCTGCCGCAAGCGAAGTTCAGGCTGCTTACTGGGCGCATGGGCGTGAACCGTTTGGGTGAGCTTCGGCGTCATCTGTTCTATCATCAGTCCCATAGAGACATTCACTTCACGAAGCTGTCTCATTTCTTCTATACTCAGCGGTCCGACGTTGGTATGGGGCAAAAAGCCCATATCAAGCGCTAGCTCGCACAGGTCGTAGATTCTTTGAAACCAGGCCGAACGACGGGCATGCTGCGGATGCACCTCACCGCTGAGGATCAAAATCTCAATAACATTTTGCGACTGCAATGCGCTCAACGTTTCTGTTGCCGCCGCTAGGCTCAGCCAATCGTCTTGCCCCGGATCGACTCGGAAATTGCAGTATGTGCAGCGGTTAAAACACTCATAGGTGGGGACTAGCGTATGAGCCGGGCTATAGGAGATAATTTTTTTCATAGCAAAAGCCCTAAAAAGGGCACTCACGACTTTGGTGGTAGAACAGATACCAGTTTGGCTTAATCGGGCGTAGCTTCCACACCTCACAGCTGCTGTTGCCGCTGATTTGGCTGGTTCCTCGATACTCTCCTACAAACTGATCCAACGGCTCGTTGACAATGCTGAGTCTGGGAAACGGAGCGTTCATAAGTGCCGCGCTATCTTGCGGTGCATAGAGAAATCCTTTTTCTTCTAAGATGGTCGATTTCCAGCTCACCCAGCCACCGGTCAGCTTGCTGGCGGTCTCTTCTATCCAACCTGTGCCCTTTCTATATTGGTCGGTAACCAACAGATACAGTTCACCTTCCTTACTTTTAGCTAGATGCTGCAATCCTGATTCAATGTCACAGCCTTCGAAGTTTTCAAGCGCGGTCGTTGCAATTAGGCCGTTCGCTTCTGTGTAGCGGTCGGCCAGGTTATAGGTTGCCACCGTTTCTTCACAGGCTTTAGCGATCGCTTGCAGTGAGGTCGCTTCGTTTTGCCATTTTGCCGTCATCTCGGCGTCTGTGGGCAGTACCTCTGTAGATGAGCTACAGCCAACGTGTAGAAGCAGAAACGATAGGAGGAGCGATCGCACCGTGGACCGCAGAGTGAAGATTTTACGTTTTGACAGTTGCATAGCATTTTGCGGGACTTCGGTAGGGCGTCGCCGTTAATCGTTCGGCGGCGAATAAGCAGTGTTGTAAGATAGCTCTGGCATATTTACCCACTTATTCAATCAATCGAGGGCAGCTCCGTTGAAAACTACTGTAGTCATTGTGCGTCACGGGCAAAGTACCTCCAACGCTCGGCGCATTATTCAGGGTCATCACGATACAGCAGCTCTTACGGAGTTGGGAGAGCAGCAGGCGCAGCTGGTCGGCCAAATGCTAGAGGGGCTATCAATAGATGCGATATATGCTAGCCCACTGAAGCGCGCCCGGCGCACCTGCGAGCTGATTGTAGAGATTGGTCAGTCACGTGGTAAGCCGCAAACAAAGTCCGACATTCAAATTACCGACCAGCTGAAAGAGATTAACCTGCCGCTGTGGGAGTCTCACTCGTTTGACGACGTAAAAGCTGAATACCCTGATATGTATCGGCTCTGGCGTCAGGCTCCAAATGAATTTAAGATGCCGCTGCCGAACGACGATGGTACCACTACAGACTTTTATCCGGCGCGTGAGATTTGGCAGCGGGCCGCCGCATTTTGGCAAGATACGCTACCAAAGCACGCAGGACAGACGATTCTACTGGTGGCGCACAGTGCGATTAATCGGGCGCTGATTGGCGCGGCGATTGGCTTAGGACCAGAGCATCTGAACAGCATGGGGCAAGACAACTGTGCGATTAATGTACTGAACTTTGCCGGTGGCTGGGAAGACAGCGTGCAGCTAGAGTCGCTGAATCTGACGAGTCATTTGGGGGAGGCTTTGCCGAAGCGGCGATCGCGCTTTAAAGGTCCTCGCATTCTTCTAGTGCGCCACGGTGAGACCAACTGGAACCGAGACGGGCGCTTTCAGGGGCAAATCGATATTCCTTTGAATGAGAATGGACATGCGCAGGCGGCGCAGGCAGGAGAGTTTTTGCAGACGGTGCAGATTGACGCGGCGGTCAGCTCTTCGATGAAGCGGCCAAAAGAGACGGCACAAGGCATTTTGAAAAATCATCCGAAAGTGAGGCTAGACCTGACCGCTCAGCTGTGGGAGATTAGTCACGGTGAGTGGGAAGGCATGTTAGAGACCGAGATTGAATCGGGCTATTCTGGGATGCTAGAAACGTGGCAGAGCCAGCCGGAAACGGTGCAGATGCCCGGCGGCGAAAACTTGCAGGATGTGTGGGCTAGAGCGGAAAAAGGCTGGAACGATATTGTTGCCGCCTACAGCAATGCGCAGACACCGCAGACCGTTATGGTCGTCGCACACGATGCTATTAACAAGGCAATTCTATGTCGGCTGTTTGGCCTAGGGCCAGAAAAATTCTGGCAGTTTAAGCAGGGGAACGGGGCCGTTAGCGTGATTGATTATCACGGTGGGGTGGGTAGTTTGCCGGTGCTCAGTGCAGCCAATATTACGACGCACCTTTCGGGCAGCATTTTCGATAAAACGGCAGCGGGTGCGCTTTAAATGTCTGTAAGCGGGGTGTGCATACGCAGACTCCCTATGAGGAACGCGCTATGGCTCAGCTGATAAAAAAGGCGTATTTGGTGGCGGATTCTGCGGATGTGGAGGCCGACGGTACGGCAGATGTATTGATCGAATCGGGCCAGATTTCTGCGATCGCGCCGTTCATCGCTGACCCACCGCCTGAGGCTGAAATCATCGACGGACGCGGTCAGTTTTTAGGACCGGGGCTAATTGATCTCTACAGTCAAAGCGGCGAACCTGGGCACGAGTCGAGAGAAACACATGCTTCTTTGCAGCAGGCGGCGACAGCGGGTGGCTTTACCCGCGTAGGGCTACTGCCAAACGCGCAGCCTGTAGTAGATAGTGTGGATGCGATCGCCGCCATTCACCGCAGCAATCAGCTCAAAAATCCTGCTCAGCAGACACAGCTATTGCCCTGGGCTGCGATTACGCTAGGGGCAAAAGGAGAACAGCTCACCGAACTTGCAGAGCTAGCCGAAGCCGGTGCCCTAGGCTTTACCGACGGTCTGCCGCTGACCAATAAAATGCTACTGCGGCGACTGTTGGAATATGCGCAGCCGCTACAGAAACCGATTGCGCTGTGGCCTTGCGATCTACAGCTGGCGGGTGGCGGTGTGGCGCGTGAAGGCCCAGATGCGCTGAGATTGGGGTTGGCAGGGGTGAGTGCGATCGCAGAAACCACCGCTCTGGCCGCACTGCTCGAATGCCTTGTAGAAGTGCCTGCGCTGGTGCATGTGATGCGAGTGTCTACCGCGCGGAGCGTGGAACTGCTTCGCCAGGCAAAGTCTCGTAACCTGCCAGTGAGTGCGAGCGTCGCCTGGCATCATCTGCTGTTTGATACGAAGAATTTGGGCAATTACAGTCCTAGCCTGCGGCACGATCCGCCGCTGGGGACGCCTGCGGATCGACAGGCTCTAATAGAAGGGGTGATAGAAGGGGTGATAGATGCGATCGCTATTGACCACAGCCCCTATGCCTATGAGGAGAAGACCGTCGCTTTTGAATCGGCTCCGCCTGGGGCAATTGGCTTAGAGCTGGCGCTACCTGTGCTGTGGCAGACCTTTGTAGCTCACAGTGATACGACGGGTAAACGCTGGAGCCCGATGCAGCTATGGCAAAGCCTCAGTAAAGGCCCGGCTCAGTGTTTAGGCTTAAGTGCAGGGCGACTAGAGGTGGGTGCACCGGCTGAGCTAGTGCTGTTTGACCCTCGCGTGAGCTGGGAGGTGAGCGATCGCACCCTCAAGTCGCTGTCGAACAACACGCCCTGGCTCGGACAAACGATTCAAGGTAAAGTCAGCCGCGTTTGGAATCGCTAACTTACAGGCCACCAATACGGCTCGGCGGCCAGAATCGAGCAGCGGCCTTGCCGATAATAGTCTCTTCTGACAGAAAGCCCCAAACGTGGCCATCGGAGCTACCGTTGCGGTTGTCGCCAAGTACAAGGTAGTGACCTTCCGGCACGACGTGGGGCCCCCAAACGTAGCGAGGAGGCGCTTTGATGTAGTTTTCTCTAAGCGCTTTATCGTTGACATATACTTTGCCGCCCAGCACTTCTATCGTTTCACCCGGCAAGCCAACGACCCGCTTGAGGTAGGCATCTTTCGTGGTCGAGCGGGCTGCATCCAGTGCCTTTTGCGGCGCTTGGAACACGATAATGTCGCCACGCTGAGGATCTTGAAAGAGGTAGCTGACCTTTTCGATGACAAGGCGATCGTTGATTTCTACTGTGGGCTGCATTGAGCCAGTAGGAACAACCCTAGCTTCTGCGACAAACTGACGAATGCCAAAGGCTAAAACCAGGCTAAGCCCAACGGTTTGTAGTGCCTCTACTAAAAAACTGGGCTGTTTTTTCGCCATGACAATAACGACTTTACAAAAGAAATTGATGCGCTATTAGCATACCCTTGCCGTCTTAAAAAGGTTATCCAAACCTATGACAGTTCGTTCGGTTGGTTTTATCCGCTGAGCCCTTACCACAGCTCTTACCCTGGCCTTCAGTCTAAGCCGCCCATCCGCTGCAAGGGCCAAAAGCGTACAACTGCACGCCCAATAATGCTCTCCCGCTTTAAAAAGCCCCACACGTGGCCATCAGAGCTACTGTTGCGGTTGTCTCCCAAAACCAGATACTGACCTTCAGGCACCGTCTCTGGGCCCCAGGTATATACCGGCGGAGACTGGATGTAGTCTTCTTCTAACGCTTCGCCGTTGACAAAAACCTTGCCGTCTTTAACCTCGACTGCTTCACCGGGAAGGCCGATGACCCGCTTAATATAGGCGTCGTTGGTAGTGGAGTTAGCCGCGTCTAATGCCTCTTGAGGCGCCCTAAAAACAATGATGTCACCGCGATTGGGTGGGTTGAAGTGATAGCTTATTTTTTCGATGACTAGCCGGTCGTCAACTTCAAGCGTAGGCAGCATCGATTCGGATGGAATGAACCGGGCTTCAGCGACAAACTGACGAATGCCCAAGGCTAAGACGATGCTTAGTCCCACGGTCTGGAGTCCTTCAATCCACGGATTTTGTAGCTTTTCAGACACGACTTTTTAGTTCAGGTAAGGTAAGCGAGCACTGGGAAAGATGATGGAGGGTATCGGCAGAAAATGAAAGGGCTAAGGCAGTGAGCCGCTGCGATCTCCAGTCCTGATTAAAACATTAAAATTGCCGGGGGGTTATTCGCGTCGTCTGGGATAGCCTCAATCGTAATAATAAGTTTATGTCTTTTGCTGACCTCATTTGTACTCTATTAGCCACCTAGCTAGCTAGTAAACTTCCTATGATACAAGCGCCCTCCACGCCACAGCCTATCGTCATCCAAGGCGGACAGGTTTTGCTGCCGTCGGGTGAAATAGCGCTGCGCGATGTGGCGATCGCAGCTGGAAAAATCACAGCCGTCGGCACCAATCTAGCAGTGGCAGGCGACGTGCGAGTTATTGACGCTCAAGGATTGACGCTATTGCCGGGCGTAATCGATCCGCAGGTGCACTTTTGCAATCCGGGGCCAGAGCACAAGGAAGATTTGTTCACCGCAACGTGCGCCTGCGCCAGAGGCGGAGTGACCTCTTTTTTAGAGATGCCCAGCACGCTGCCGCTGACCACAACTCAAGCTATTTTGACGGAGAAGCTAGCGATCGCAGCGGGAAAAAGCCTGGTCAACTACGGCTTTTTCATTGGCGCAACGGATGAAAACCTGCCGGATCTGCGTGAAGCGGACCCCACCTGCGGCATCAAAATTTTCATGGGTTCAGCTCACGGCCCGCTTTCTGTCGATACCGCGAAAACGATTGAGCCTATTTTTGCGGTGGGCAATCGCCTAATTGCGGTCCACGCCGAAAATCAGGCGCGCATTATGGAACGCCGTAAGCAGTTTGAGGGCGAAACCGACCCGGCAACGCATACCAAAGTTCAAGACAATAAGACCGCCTTGATTGCAACTAAAATGGCGCTTGGCTTCTCGAAAAAGTATCAGCGTCGCCTTCATATACTGCATGTGTCGACCGGGGAAGAAGCCGAGCTGCTGCGCCAGGACAAGCCAAGCTGGGTGACCGCAGAGGTGACGCCTCAGCATTTGCTGCTAGATATTAGCGCCTATGAGAAGCTAGGAACATTGGCACAGATGAATCCACCGCTGAAGTATCCACGCGATCGCGAAATTCTTTGGCAGGCGCTACTCGATGGCGTTATTGACTTCATCGCGACAGACCACGCGCCGCATACCCTAGAAGAGAAAGGCAAAGGCTACCCTCACGCACCTTCCGGGGTGCCGGGCGTAGAGACCTCTTTACCGCTGATGCTGACCCAGGCCAAAGAGAACCGCTGCACTGTGGCGCAAGTGTCTTACTGGATGTCGACGGCTGTAGCGCAGGCCTACAAGATTCTGAATAAGGGATTGATTGAGCCAGGGTTTGACGCGGACCTGGCGCTAGTCGACCTGTCGACCTATCGGCCCGTGCTCCGCGAAGAGCTGCAAACCAAGTGCGGCTGGAGCCCTTTTGAAGGGTGGAACCTTACCGGTTGGCCGGTTGTAACGATTGTGAGTGGCCGAGTCGTGTACGATTACGGTCATATCAATACAGATGTTCGAGGTCAGGCGCTTCAGTTTGGCTAGAATTGGCTAGAAAGAGTTTTGCGATATGTCTAATCCGCTTCGCCCGCTTCAATACTTGCCCTGGAGCGTTTTGTTTCAGAGCGCTGCGGTGGTGGTTGCGATCGCCACTGTCGCCGACTTCGGCATATCGTTTGCCATCGTAAAATGGGTCCAGACTCAATCGAGTTCGGTAGTGCAGGCTATCTCAACCCTACTGTTTTTTGCGACACTCGCGGCGGCTTACGGTATCGGCGTGCTGTCACTGCTGGTGACCGAACGCTTCTTTCGTGAAATCGTGCTGACAGCACAAACCCTATGGGCGCTCATTGGCTGCGTAGTACTGCTCTATTGGCTGCGTACGTTGCTGCCGGTGCCGGGGCTATTTATGCAGGTTGATATCTACAGCATTGTGCTCATCGCACTAGGTGTCTTCTTTACGGGAAAACGGTACTGGCGGTAATGAGGCCCTAAAACAGGTTGTAGCGCACGGAGAAATAAACACCGCTGTCTTGCAAACTGTCGCTAGTACTATCAATATCTACCAGCGGAATGCCCCAGTCGAGCCGGGCCGATAGATTGTTCTGCGCCCACAGCAGCCCAAAACCCGTCCCGACTAACACGCTATCGTCGCCTTGTGAGCCGTCAAAGTTCCAAGCGGCACCAGCTTCTAAGAACGGCGTGATTTGAACAATACTGTCTTCAGCAAAGCGAACAATAGGAAAGCGAGCCTCTGCTGAGACCAGCGCGCCATTGTCACGCAGCAGTGCATTTTGCCGGTAGCCGCGCACCGTTTGCGGTCCACCTAGACCAAACTGATCGGCAGATAGCAACCGGTCGGAGGCGAGCTGAACATCGCCACGTAAAAAGAAAAGAGCGTCTTCGCTAAGTAAGCTTACCCACTGGCCCTGCCCACGCCAGGAGAAGAACTGGCCGTCTGGCGCGGTGCCCGGATTATCGACGGCGTTTTCACTGCGCGAGGCATTGAGAATATCTAAGCCAAGGTTAAACTGCGATCTAGCCGCGAAGACCTGCTGCTGGCTACGCTTGGTCCACTGCTGCGAAAACTGTAGTGAGGTGGTACGCGTTTCACCGTTGATGTCGGCTCCTGGCGAAAGCGCGAAAGGTCCAATATCCGCAAGGCCAACGCTTGTTTGGTTCTCGTTGTGGGAAAGCGCCAGTCGCAGGCTGAGTTCTTCTGTTGGAGTTTCAATAATAGGATGCTCAATGCCAGCGGAGTATGAGAAAGCATCGGCACTGATGTCGAGCACGTCGAAGGGTTCGCCAATCACGCGGCTTTTGCTGATGCCTGCCTGTAGCTGCAGCTCTGTGTTGTAGGGGCTGATAGGGACGTTGTAGAAAAGGTCTGCGGTGTCACTACCCTCGGTGTTGTTGTACAAAAGCCGAATGCGATCGCCAATCCCAAACAAATTACCTTCTGTAACCTCTACCTCTCGACCAAAGCTGCCAATATTTGGCGAGCGGCTGTTGTTAAAAGCCACATCCACATCAAACGAATCGGCTTCGCTCACCTCTACGCGCAAAATGCTCGTCCCTTGCCTGACACCTGCCTGTAAATCTGCTGAGACTGTGTTAATCAGCGGGTCTATCTGCAACCGCTGCAAACCAGCCAACAGTTTATCTGCATTGATCGGTGGCTGCGCAGCTAGGCCCAAACGGCTGCGAATGTAGCGGGTATTCAGCCGCCGAGTTCCTACAATCTCAATCTCTTCAATTTCGCCTTCAATCACCTGTACCGTCACCACGCCACCAGAGAGCGTCTGCGGCGGAATAAAAGCCCCAGACGTAATAAATCCTTCGTTCACATACCGATCTGTGACAGCCGTGCGCAGCTCTAGCAGCTCGTTAAAGGTAATGGGCCTATCGATATAGCGCGCAAACAGCTCAGCGAAGTCTTCTGTGGTAAAAACAGTGCTGCCCGCTAGCTCAATGCTGCTAACGACAAAGGTTTCTTCTGGCCCGTTGGTGATACCGTCGGGCGTATTTGCGCCGTTTGGCTCTCCCAACAGCTCATCTACAGGCGGTAGCTGCGGCGGCAGCACCCCGGGTAGCTGATTGTCAGGCTGCTCCAATCCTGGCGTAACGTCAGCAGGCGGCAAAGGTTCTGACGGCACACTTCCAGGCGGTAGCTGCGGCGGTAGGTTGACTTGCGCAATGGATGGATCTAACTCGTCTTCGCGGCTACTCTGGAGATCTAAGAGAGACAGACTCTTGGCAGCGGCTGGCAGGGCTGTAGCAGAAGTGACCAGCACCAGCAGAGGCATGGATAAAAAACGAGTAAAGACCATAGATCGGCAGTTTAAAGGCGTTTTACACTACTGTTCCCGGACTATCAACTTTTGTCCACAGGTCGTATAGCAGGTCGTATAGACAGATGAGTTAAAGGTTAGCGAGCCAGTAAAACAGCGCGCATACCGACTGCCTGCGCGCCCGCATAGTCTTCAGCCTCACTATCGCCAACGTGCCACGCTTCTTGCGCTGTGCACTGGTGCTTGGCCAGCGCCGCCCGAAAAATAGCGGCGGAAGGCTTAGCCGCGCCTACTTCTGTCGAGATGGTCACAGACTGAAAGTAGTCGGCCAATCCTAAAATATTGAGCACGCGGTACAGCCGAGAGTCAAAATTGGAAATAACCCCAAGTGGGATTCCCATCGCTTGCCATCTTGCCAGCGAGTTTAGCGTGTCGGGATACACCTGCCACGGGGCACTGGTTTCAAAATAGCCGTACAGCCCAGCGTGGAAATCATCGAAGTCTTCAAACTTGCTAAGCGCGCCTACTCGCTCAAAGGTTTCTGCAACAATCACCTTCCACCAGCGAAATTCTAGCTCTGGAATGACAGCTGGATCCGCGTCCGGAAAAGCCAGGCGCTCAGACGCAGCAAAGCTTTGGAAAAAGGCCCGGTTAACCGCATTTGGATCGGTCTTAACGCCAGCAGTACGAGCCAGTCCGCTGTAGATTTCACCAACGCTGCCTTTCACCCCAAAGAGCGTGCCAAAGGCATCTAAGAAGATCACCTTGGGAAGCGCAGAGGACATACTATTTCTCCGCATATTATTTTCTACAGTTTATCGCTCTGCGGCAGTCAGTAGATTTTGCAGCGGTTGCGTGAGCCAGTTAACACCCACACGAATTTGATGCTCTAACGTGGGCATACGGTACAGATAGGCAAGGCGACGTGCCACATAGGCAAGGTTGCCATCTAGCTTAATGCCAAGCCCTGTAAGCGCGGCGTTATCGCTACCCAACGACATCATTTCACCGAGGTGCTGATAGCGGAAAGGCAGCAGCGGGCGATCGCTCAAGCTAGCCCAAACGTTCCAGGCAGCATAGTCGGCCTGCTGAAGTGCAGACTGCGCGGTAGAAGGAACCGTTTTGCCTGTAGCATCGACTCCGTCTGCAAGATCACCAAGCGCAAAAATATTAGGGTTGGCTGTAACTTGCAGCGTGGGCTCAATGGTGAACTGCTGACGCCCGTTGCGAGGCAGGTCGAGCGCGTCTAAAGCCGGGCTGACTTTGTTACCTACTGTCCACAGGACAATGTCGACGGGGATAGTATCGATTTTGTCTTTGAAGCTAAGCGATAGAGAGTCAGCGCTCACTTCAGTTACCGTAGTTTCGTAGTCGATCCAGACCTTGTTGTCGCTCAGGACTTTTTTGGCAGTTTCCTGATTAAACTCTGTAGAGTTTTGCAGAATATCGTCTGCCATTTCGACAATGCGAACCCGGCCCTTGTCACCTAGCCTTTCGGCTACCTTGCAGGCAATCTCTACACCGCTATAGCCGCCGCCGACAATAGCGACTCGGATTTTCTCGGGCTTGGCATCTTCAAGTTCCCTTAGCCGCTCCTTTAGCCGATAGGCATCTTCCAGGGTGCGAAAGGGAATAGCGTGCTCTGCCACGCCAGGGGCCATACCCATCGGCGTTTCGCCACCCAGGGCTAATACGATGCGGTCATAGGAAAGCTGATCGCCATCTGTCAGGAAAATCTGCTGCGCGTTGATGTCAATACTATCGACACCGCTCTGACGGAAACGGACGCCAGTATTGGCAAGCAGCTCTTCGTAGGGAGGAGCGATTTCCCAGGCTTGGAGTTCGCTGGTGACAATCTCGTAGAGGAGTGGGGTAAATAGGAAGCGATCGCGTTGGTCGACCAGCACAATTTCAGGCTGCTCATCTTTCCAATCGAGCTTGCTGAGGGCTAAGGCCGTGTAGAGGCCGCCGAAGCCGCCACCGAGAATACAAATGGATTTGGACATGTAAGGGGCGTGGGGAAGCGCTATCGAATGTGTCCCATATAGGATAACGCGTCTATTAGCGCCGAGTTGTCCTATGGCTTCGATGCGCGTTTAGGCCAGCAGTATTGGAAGGCAGTTGCGACATGGAATCTTCGATTTATTCCCACTCGTTGAAGTCTTGAGGGTAGGGATTTTCGACGTAGGTGTTTTGATAGGTGTTTTGCTCCGCGTAGGGGCCTTGGCCTCGCTTTTTCTTATCTTCTTTCCAGACAGAGCCCATACCTTGAAAGATGCCGCGTCCGATGAGGCCAAGGCCGCGTCCGAGGACTTCGGTGAGGACGTAGACGACGCCACTGCCGACAAGGGAGACTGCTTTGCGTAGGCGGGGGGAGAGGGCGTCGCGGGTTTCAAGAGCGAGGGTGACGACGAGGGGAATGCCTTTGAGGCGGTCGAGTTCGGCACGACGGGGGTGGTAGAGAGAGGTTTGGTTGATGCCAGATGGGGTGAGGATAAAGAGGTTGTAGCGGCTCTCGAAGATGGCTTTGGGTTCGGTGACAAGGCGCTCTAGCCGGTAGCGCCAGGAGAGATCGTTGCGGAAGCGCTCAATTTCTCGTGAGGACATAAGGCGGCTGGTGTAGAGGCTTTTTTTGATCGATTCGACGTCGGCGAGGCGGTTTAGCAGGGGCTGGATGACGGCGTTGGCAACTTGGATGGTGAGATTTTCGAGCAGGCGCTCGCTGTAGGCGATCGCAGGCGCAGTCCCCGCCATATAAGACGAACTCTCAATCGTCATCGACTCTTGAAACAGCCAGTGGCCAAACAGCTCAGGCAGAAGCGGAATCTGGTCTAGAATCTGCGCTTGAACAACCGGTTTTTCTCTTTGCAGCAGTGCGACCACTTCTTCTTCCACATTGCCAATGCGGACGGTGTAGTATTTGCCAAAAAAGTCGGTATTCACCGCGTCCCACAGGTCGCCGATGATCTGGGGCGATCGCCCACCTAGCTGCCCCGGCTGAATCTGAGACGAGCGCAAGTCGTCTATCAGCTCCTCTAGCTGGCGCAGCACCAGATACAGCAGTTCCAGCTTCTTATCGGGCCGTAAGATATCAATCTCTAACGGGTGCTCGCTGACATTTTTGAGCGGTCTTTGCAGCTTGGCAAATACGCCTTCAAAAACGGCATTTTGTACATCGCCAGGCCTACCTTGCAATGCGCCGGACGCAGAGACAGGCAGTTTGGGATCCATCGCAGCCATCGTAGCCGCCGCGCCCGGTACTAGCGCCTCTCGGTCCAGATACCTGGCTGCTGTTCTGTCTGCATTGCTACCGCCAGAGAACCCTTGCGCCATGCGAATCCACTCTGTGCTAGCCGAGCTCTGACGACGATCTAGCCTGGGACTTCCGGGCTGACTAGGGGTATCGGCAAATTTTGGGGTGCGCCATAGCGAGGACATCAGCCAACGGGCGGCGGCGAGCTCTCGCTTTTTACCGTCTAGCACGACGCGGTTGAGCCAGGATGTAGTCTGCTCGCGGGCGACGGTGACATCGACCATGTTTCGCTCGATTTGCCGCACGCCAGAGAGCCGCATACTGATACGCATGGCAGTGAGCGGACCAGGAATGTCGTCCAGTCGAGAAAGGCTGGAGTCGCGAGGACGTTTGTTTTTACGGTTGTTCGGTTCTCTCTGTTTAGCAGAGGGAGAATCTGTTGATTGATCTGTTGTAAAGGGATCTAGCGGTGCCGCAGGTGAGTCTGTTTTGTTGTTTTTCTCGTCGGTGGCGGCAGTGGCGGTGGTGGCAACAGCGGTTTGGCGAATGAGCTGGGCGAGCCTGCGCACAGACATACTACGGGTGCCGTAGGCGCTGGCCCCCATACGCTGAGCTGCTGCTTGCAGCACGGGTTCTGCCTGCGTGCTGAGCACGAGTACTGGCAACTGCGGAAAGTCTATTTTGAGCTGCTGACACAGGGCTAAGCCAGGGGTAGACTCTGGGTCTTTTGCGCCCATGCCAAGATCGAGAATAACCAAGTCAAGCGGGGGCTGTAGCGGCTGCTTTTTTTTGCGCAGGGCCGGGTTGTCTAGCGATTTTTGATAGTCTGCAAAGCGCGATCGCACCTGCGTAATCGCTTCTTTTGCATTCCCAGCTTCGGCCACCACTGTGAAGTCGCTCTGCTGCTCTAGCCACACCTTTAGCCCCAGTCGAAAAACCGGGTCTTCATCAATCAGCATCAACTGCAAGGGGCGCTGGCTCAAGTCATCCATCTAGAACTCATCACTGTAGCTGCTGTCGTAGCTATCCTCTTCAGTGTAGCCCTCAGCGCTACTTTCCCCGCCAGAATAGCTGTCGCCAGCCGGTGCGTCTAGAGACCAAATATAGGCCCTTTCGGCGTCCCAAATGTTGATGCTTGCTCGCGCTTCTGGGTAAAGCGCTCGGCCCGGTGCGATCGCCGCAGCTACACCAATGGCCGCTGTGAGGCTACCGCGTGCGGCGAGGTTTTCCGCCCGAATCAAAATCGGTCGGTCTTGAATGATCTGTAGCTCTTCGGTCCAGGCTTTTACGCTAGTTTGGGCGCTGGCATGCAGGGCCCGGCCCGATTTGACTTTTTGGGCCTCGGCAATGGCTTCACTAAGCTTGCCTGCTGTAGCGAACTGCTCGGCCTGGTTGAGTATAGGCTGATCTTCAATGATTTCAATGCGGTCTTCCCACTCGGCGATGTAGGTTTGGCCTTCAATGCGAAGCGCACGGCCCTGTTCTACTTTGGCAGCCTGGGCGATCGCCGCGCGCAAGTTGTCCTTGCCGCCCTTCGTCGCAATCTGCACCGCCTCAACTAGAATTGGCCGATCTTCTAGCCGCTGGACTTCCTTTTCCCAGTGCGACACCAGGGTTTGGGCCTGAAGTCGCTGCGGGCGCTCCTGGGTAATTTGCTCGGCTTCTGCGATCGCCCACTGATAGGTCACGTTCTGACCAATGCTGGCCAAATTGCTGGCATATTGCAGCTTCACCATATCGTCTAGCTTCTTCTGCCACTGGCTGAGGCTGTCTTGCGCCTCGGTGTAGAAGGGGCTATCGGGCGAGATGCGCTGCACAGCTTGAATCGCTTCAATCAGGTTGTATACCTGACCGTAGGAGGGGGCCCACTGGTCGTAGGGGTTGGTCGCCAGGCGCTTGGCATGGCCAAAGCTGATCAGGTCGCGCGCTTCGGCAGTAGTCGCCAGGTCAGGGGGCACCAGCTGTACGATTTTAATCGCCGCGTCGACATCTTCCTCTTCCCACTTCTTGAAGCTGTATTGCAGCACCCGCTCTGCCCACTGGTCAACGTCGGCTTTTGACTCAGCCCAGGCAGCGGTTTCCAAGTTGATTCCTTCAACCAGGGCAAGCGCTTCGCCTAGCTTTTCGAGGTCGCCTGTTTTTACCAGCTTTTTCGCCTTTTCTAGCTGAACTCTCGCCGTTTGCTCACGGTCAACCTTTGCCTTTAGCTGAGCATGACGGGTGCGTACCCAGTAATTGCTGTCGAGAATTTTTAGCCGCTGTAGCTCTCGGCGCGCCGCCACCCAGTCACGCGATTTGATAGCCTTTGCTACGTTGTCTTCAACCTCTTTACCAACGCTCCATTCTTTATCCCAAGTAGCGATCGCACTTTTCACCTTCGGATATGCATCCACCCGCTCTGGAATTCGCTCAGCCAGTGCCAGTGCTCGGGACCGCTCGCCCCGCTGCACCATATCGTCCAATTCGCTCAGCAGTGCTTGCGACCACTGATTCATTAGCCGATTGGCCTCCCCATACATCGGATGGCTCGGCGGCCAGGGCTCTACCAGCTCAATGGCCTCTATTAAGGCTTGAGCCGAGCCCGACTGCACGCTTGCCTGCGCACACAGCAGCCGCTCACTGTCAGAACTCAAAGGCGACAGCGCGGTGCAATCTGGCAGGGGTGGATTTTGTGTCATCACCGACACTGCCCTCAGGCTCACACCACCCGCACTCACCAGGATAGCAACCCACACTAAGGGCCACGTGAGGTCTGTCAGCTTTCGGCGCACCTGCTTGCCAAGGGTACGGCGTGCGGCTGATACGCCGCTAGGGCTAAGCGTTTGCACAGAGCGGGGGGGGGAGGGAGAGAGGTCATGGGCGCAAGGTCCGGCGGCAGTAGGTGCAAAGTGAATAATCAAAAATTATTGATGCGTGCAAGCCGCCCTGCAGTTCCCACCGGGCAACGGCTGCTAGCTCATCTATAATTTTTTTCGGATATTGTAATGTCAATCGGACCTAGTGAGAGATGTTTATTCAATTTAAACTTGATTCCACAACCAATACCGTTTTTATCTAGCGGTACTTACTGGCCAAATCGTTTTTTGATCATGGTAAAGAGGGCTCGCATGCCCATCGCTTCGCCGCCTTCGGGTCTACCAGGGAGCGATCGCATGTTATACGCCATAAAGTCGATATGCACCCAGGGCGTCTGCCCCTGGGTAAACTCACGTAAGAACAGGGCGGCGGTAATAGAGCCGCCATAGGGCGTACTCGAAATATTGTTGAGATCGGCGACTTTACTCTCTAGCATGGCGCGATAGGGCTCATGCAACGGCAGCTGCCACAGCGGATCGTCCTCCTGTAGCCCAGCAGAAAGCAGCGCCTGCGCAACCTCATCGTCATTACAAAACAGCGCCGCAATCTCTGAGCCAACGGCTACACGAGCCGCACCCGTGAGCGTGGCACAGTCAACTAATAAATCAGGAAATTCGCTGCTGGCTTCTGTGAGTGCGTCCGCCAGTACCAGGCGACCTTCTGCGTCCGTGTTACCAATTTCAACGGTAGTGCCCTGCCTAGCGGTCAGCACATCCGATGGACGAGTGGAATTCCCCGAAATGCTGTTCTCTACTGCCGGCAGTAAAACCCTGAGCGCAACCGGCACCTTCAGCTGCATGATCATTTTGGCCAGGCCCAGCACCTGCGCTGCCCCGCCCATATCCTTTTTCATCAGCTTCATCCCTGCCGACGACTTCATATTGAGACCGCCCGTGTCGAAGCAAACGCCTTTACCTACCAGGGTGACCTTTGGTGCGTCTGGATTTCCCCAGCGCATGTCGATGAGCCGAGGAGCCTGCGAGCTAGAGTGGCTATTGGCCTGACCTACCGAGTAAATCATGGGATAGTTCTGCTCTAGGAGGGCCTCGCCTACGGTGACGCTATAGTCAGCGCCGAACCGTTCAGCAACCTGCTGCGCGGCTTCAGCTAAGCTCTCGGGGTTCATATCTAGCGCAGGCGTATTGACCAGATCGCGCACAAGGTAAGTCGCTTCGGCAGCTGCTGTGATGTAGTGCACATCGGCAAGCTCTGGAAAGTCCAGCTCTGGGAGGGCTTCGGCGAGCTGCTTGTAGCGGGTAAAGCGATACTGACCCAGCGTCCAGCCAAGGCAGAGCTTGGTAGCAATATCGGCAGAAAACTCATCGGCTAAGGTGTACTTTTGCGCTGGCAGCGTTTGTGCTAAGCGGCCTAGCGTCCAGGTATCGAAGGTCTCTGGCTTGCCTACCAGAACGCGCTCTAGCTCGCCGTCTTTAGAGGGCAAAAGGCAGTGAGTGCCAGGACTACCGGTAAAGCCAGACATCTCTAGCCATACCGACTGATGAACATAGTCTGCTTTGATTTGCGCCTCGTCGACAAAGTAGAGCGGAATAGTGGATGGCACGCGTCAATTTCTCCAAGTCAGATATCCATAAACTCTATAGCATGGTGGTCTATCCTTTTGCCTTCCTTCGGCAGCTGTTCTTTCGGTATTTTTGCTAATGATTTGCCAATAAAAAGTGGCCCTAGCAATAAATGCTAGGGCCACAGTGAATTCTATCTCGGAAAAGACTGCGAGAAGACAGCCAACAGCGATTACTGGATAGTCGCTTCAGACTTTTCGATAGCGACAGCTTGGCTGCCTGTGGTTAGGCGCATAACGCGCTTAGCCTTGTCGGAGAGTGCGCTTGCATCAATTTTGTTAGCAAGCAGCGCGTCGAATGAGAAGAGGCCTGCACCGTTAACGGTGAGGTAAAGGAAACAAGCCGCGTAGATGGCGGACAGTTCCAGGTAAGGCAGGCTGAGGCCAGCAACTTTGAGATGGTGGTACATTGCAACACACATTGTGCTGAACAGACCCAAAGCCGCAGGGCGAGTGAACAGACCAATCATGACTAAAGGAGAAGCGATTAGCTCTGTGTAGGCTGCAACGTAGCTCAAGAAAATAGGAAAGGGAAGACCTAGATAGGCAACATAGGCTTGGGCAAAGCCTTCAATGTCAGCAAGCTTATCTTGACCGTTGTGGATCATCATGAGGCCGAGGACGACGCGCACGATGGCAAGGGTAGTTTGAGAAGTGGTGTTGACACTGACGTTAGGTTTAAATACGAGGCCAGCGAATGGGTTGAGGTTCATATGAGGACGAACTATTAAGGTTTGATACGAATATGTAAACAAGTATAACAACTTCAAACTGCTTTTGGGATCACTCAAAAGCCTATGTCTAAAGACTTATTATCTGTTTTCAATGAAAAGTAACCGCGAAGCCGCTCTCAGAAATTTACTTCTGAAAGGGGCTTTACGGTTACTTTTCTTAACTTATTGCGACAAGTGGACTTATTTTATAAATGTGATCTTGTGATGACATCGCAGATGGAGCCTAGTCAAGCGTGAAGGGGATGAAGTCGTAGCCAGTACCGGAGCGGGTGCCTGCTGCGACCTGTACAAGGCGGTCTACCTGATGGCGATCGCCCGACGGCAGAAACGCAATCGGACCTGTAGCGCTATCGACGCTGAAGTTATTGTCATCGAGGGCGACTTTGAGGCCTTTGCGGGTGGCGTTTCCGGTGAGTCCAGCTGCGATCGCAATGACCGCATCGTAGGCAGTCGCCGTTCGCCAACTCACATCGCCTTTCCACAGGTCGCGCGAGCTTTGCACAAAGTCAGCTTCGGTATCTTTAGAGAGCAGATGCCAGGGAACGGCGACGGTCAGCGCCTGCGCGCTGCTGCCGGTTTCTTCCAAAATGTAGCGATTGTAGATTTCATCGCCGCCAAGTACGGGCTTTTCGCCGTTGTTGGCGGTAATGACAGCAGCAGCGGCTTCTAGCGTATTGGGACTCGCCGCGAGCATCAGTACATCCGCGTCCGCATCGGCAACGACATCAGCTGAAAAGCCGCTGTCGGCCATATCGTATTCACTTACAACCTCGCCACCCCAAGCAGAGACAAAAAGATCAAACTCTTCTTTTAGTGAGCCGCTAAGGTCGTTGCTAGAGTCGTAGAAAACCGCCGCCTGACGGTCTTCGCGGTAATAGAGCATGTATGCGGCCAAAGCAGCAGCAGCAAAGCTATCGGAGGGGATCGTGCGATACAGGTAGGGGCTGATACCAGATAGATCAACCGCTGTGCTGACCGGTGTAATGGTGACCAGTTCGCCCCGTTCGTAGATGGGAGCAGTTGCCAGCGTGACGTCGCTGTTGTAATGCCCAACAACGCCCAGGATAGAAGGATCTTCAATCAGGCTACTGGCAATAGTCTTAGCGGTTTCTAGATCGTTACCATCATTGACCAGTAAGAGGCGAACGGGCGTTCCGTCGATGCCGCCACCGCGATTGATATCGTCTTGCGCTTGCGCTACGCCTCGCAGGATTTCCAGGGCAAGCTCGGGCGAGTCGTCGCTAGGAACCACGACCGAGATGACATGGGCTTGCTCATCCCCAATCCGGGCGTTGCTGCGATAGATGAATGTCTCTGGATCGTTAGGATTGTCTGATAAAGCAGCGTTAAAGACGGTGACGGCTTTGTTGAACTCACCGTCTGCGATCGCTTCTATGTCCTTCTTTCGCACCAGAGTCACCCGCAAACAGACTCTGCTCACCCACGCTGACACGAGATTTAACAGCTTCTGGCAAAGATTCGCTTAGCGCAATGCTGCCACCGCTGGACTGTAGCTGTACAGCTCTATCTACTCGACCGGTCAGTACCCAAAGTAAGAGTGAAATGCCGCCTACCAAACCAAAGGCCAGCAAGGTAGCGATAATGGCAAATCGACTGTCGTTATCCTGTTCCATACGGTCAACGAATCCGAGAATTTGGGTGCTGTTTGCGCATAAACACTATAAATATACGCTGTTTCAGAATGGTTGCCAGCAGATCTAAAGGTGCTCTATCTATTCGGGCTTAGCGCTGTTCTGACGTAGGGCCGTTCGCAGGGTTTCTTGCTGCTTGCCTACAGGCACAAGCGTATGGGCACTAATCATGCCGCTAGCAGCAACCGCCGGTAAGCCAATGCCTGGGAACGTAGAGTCCCCACAGCACAGCAGCCCTTTTATGGGTGTTTTGGGTCCGGGAAACAGGGACTTCCCGGCATGAATGGCAGGACCGTAGGAGCCTCGATAGCGTCGTAAAAATCGTTGATGTGTGAGCGGTGTGCCCACTAACTTCAAGGTGGTGCGCTGACGAATATCTGGGATGACACGTTCTAGTGCTTTCCACATGACGAGCGATCGCACTTCTTTTTGCTGCTCATACTCAGGGGTCCCCACCTTCAGATCTTCCCACAGCTGATACGGCTCATTCCCCGGCGTATACACATGAATCGTATGCTTCCCCGCCGGAGCCAAACCAGGGTCCAGCACAGACGGAATAGAAATTAGCACAAGATTTTGCGGCGCGGTGATGCCTGCTTCCCAGTCATTCACAACAATGTAATGGCAGGCCAAATCAGACGGCAGGTCCTGCGCGTCTATTCCCAAATGCAGATGCATAAAGCTATCGCATGGCGGCGTCGCCTGTCGCTTCTGCGCAAACGATTTCGGCAGCACGTCAGCAGCAATCAGCGGCAGCGTATCCCAAATAGAAGCGTTGGAGATGACCGCCTTGCGAGCGTTGATAGTGTCCCCGTTGCGCAGCCTAACGCCGGTCGCACGGCCTTCCTCAGTCGTAACTTCAACGATATGAGCACCTGTTTTAATCTGTCCCCCGTGCTTGGTAACACCGCGTGCTAAAGCCTCTACTAAGGCCGCAGACCCACCGACTGGGTAGTCGAGCTGTACGCCGGGGCGATACCAGTCGGCAAACATAAAAGCGACTTCGGCAGTGCTGGTGCCGCTAGCTGGCAGGCCAGAGAGTAGAAAGCACAGCATTTCTAGCCAGTTGCGAGCGAACGGGTCAGTGATGACGCCGTCCATAATGCGACTAAACGGGCCAGTGAGCTTGAGCGTATTGGCCGTATGCCGCAATAGATTTGGAACAAACGGCGCAGCGGTACGCACAGCGCCCCAATCGAAGCGAACGGCGGCTGTAGGTAGGGCGACCGCCGCGCTAGCTAGAGGCTTCATAATGCGCTGAAGTTCGCGCCACTCAGCGACAGCCTTTTCGCCCCGCAGCGTTTGCAGCACCTCACAAAATTGATCGACACCGACAGCCGTATCGAAGTCGCCTTCGGGGAGGCGGCAGCCCCAGGTGTCGTAATTGGCCCAGGCAACATCTTCGTCAATGATGTCGAGGACCTGTCGCAGTGGGTTGGGTGAAGGACTGTAGGAAAGGCCGGAGTAGAGGGAAGGGCCGGAGTCGAAGTGGTGACCCTGACGGTGGAAGCCGTGGGCTGCGCCACCAAGGTGTGTGTGGCTTTCGCAGACGATGACTTCGAGGCCGTAGTGAGCAAGGAGGGCAGCGCAGCACAGGCCGCCGATGCCGCTACCGATGATGACGGCGTCTGTTGTTTGAGTTGTTTGAGTTGTTTGAGTGGGCATAGGTGAGATCAGGCCAGCGCGGCCATTTTCTGTTCTTCTTTAGCGCGAAACCCGACCATCACGGCTTTGCCATCTTTCTCAAAAAGGGGACGCTTCAGCAGCATGGCGTCTTGGCTAAAAGCTTCGATCCACTGTTCATCGCTCCATGCCTTCTTTT
This sequence comes from uncultured cyanobacterium, assembly GCA_963836895.1. Taxonomy (GTDB): domain Bacteria; phylum Cyanobacteriota; class Cyanobacteriia; order Phormidesmidales; family Phormidesmidaceae; genus Phormidesmis. The sequence goes on from CAWILA010000006.1 coordinate 218,267, forward strand.
CATTGCCTAAGGCTCGGTAGGAGAGTCCAGACGTGTTGCGCATAGGTTGCGACGTCAGCTCGCTGACCCACTGTTCGATCATTTCCTGGGTTGGTGGCTGTTCTTTAGTGTCGATGAAGGTGTGGTCGATGTTGTTCTCCTTTAGCCAGGCGATGGCTTTTTTACAGGTGCCGCAGTTGGGGATGCCGTAAACGTTTAGGGGCATGGGATGGGGGAGTAGGGGATGGGGGATGGGGTTTAGGTACTTTTAGTTTATGGGTTGGGGGTGGGTGGGGCAATGTTGGCTGCTGGGCGGGGGGTGAGCATTGCTTGGGTGAGGGTTCTTACGATGTAGAGAGGGAGGGGTTGGGTGCCGAGTTGAACGATGGAGGCGTCGTCGAAAGCGGTTTTGTAGGTGGGGTTTTGTTCTAGTTCGGCGCGTAGGAAGCCAAGGGTGAGGGCGTTGAGGTAGCTGTAGGCAAGGTCGGGGTCGGCGTTGACGAGGCCGTTTGCGATCGCAGCATTATCGGCACCTTCTATGTCTAGCGGATCGTAGAGGTGGGAGCCGCCTTCAATTAGAGCGAGATAGTGGGGAGGGCGCTGAGAGGCGGGTCTGCTGTTGGTAGCTGGGCGGTCGGCGGCGTTTAGCCAGGTGAAGGGCTGGATTTGTTCTAGCAGGGCGGGGGCGAGGGGGTCGTCGCTGCCGGAGACGATGAGGCTGGGAATGGCGATTTTGGCAAAGCCTTTGGGGCCAAATAGGCTGCTGGTGACGGGGTTTAGGGCGATGACGGCTTGGACGCGCTCGTCTCGTAAGTTTTCGCTGAACTGAGGAGTGTCTAGGAGGGCGGTGCACTGTAGTGCCATGGATGGGTTCGCGCCGTTGTAGATGAAGGCGTCGGAGTCGCAGTTGGTCTGTAGGTTGGCGTAGTCGAGCTGTGCGCCGGAGACGGCAAGGGCTGTGTAGCCGCCGAAGGAGTGGCCGATGATGCCGATGCGAGAGGGGTCGAGCCGGTTGGCGAGGGTGCCGCCGGGCTCATTCATACGGGTGAGTTCATCTAGCAGGTAGGAGACGTCGCGAGGGCGATCGCTAAATTCTGTAGGGTCAGCAATCTCAGTTGCGGTGCCGCGAAACAGGTCGTAGAGCCGGGCAGTGTTGCTGCCGGGGTGCTCTAGGGCAGCGATCGCATAGCCATGACTTGCGAGGTGCCTAGCGACCGTGACAAATCCTTTGCGATCGCCTGCCAACCCATGAGAAATGACAACAATGCCCGCAGGCGGTGCGCCTGTCGGTAGGTACAAATCGGTAATCAGATTGCGGGCGCGATCGCTATCTACAATGGTGATAGTTTGGGCGGTAACGGCGTAGGGACCCGGCTGTGAAAGCTCGTCTAGTGCGGGGATGCTAGCCTGTAGCAGTGAGTTGGGGGTGCTTTGAGCGCGGATAGCTGCGATCGCCCGCTGCGTATCTTGAATGAGGCCGGTAAATGCGCCAAAGGCCCGAAATGCCTGCTGCGAATCGATCCGAACGTTGTTGGTTGGAAACTTGTCTAGTACGCCTAGCAAAGACAGCCCTTCTGGCTCTGCTGCGGCTAGCACAAGCGCACCGCGTAGCCCTTTGCTACCGTCTCGGCGACCCTGGGTTTGGATAATGCGCCCCATCGTGCGGAGAACGTTATCGCCAATTGCCGAATACAAAAACCGAGACATCTGTACATGGTCGATGTCCTGGCGAACTTGCAGCGCCTGGCGAAACTGCACGCGCTGCTCAGCGTTCAAAAATCTGAGGTAGGCGTTTAGCTCTCGGCTAGGAACGCCTGTATCTGCATAGCTTCTCAGCGCTTCGACGGTGGTAGAAATCTCTACAAAGCCATAGGTCAGCGTCACTCGTTCGGCGGCTGTAGCTGGCAAAGCGTTCAGTACTAGGAGCAGCGCACCAAGGCACAGACCAGTTGACCAGCTAAGCGTACGTATTCGTAGTCGGCGGTTGGGTTGACGGGCTTTTTCATAGGGGCTAAATGCGTAAGAAATAGGAGTATTCATAGGTGCTGCTGCTGCCATCAAGACAGGTGGGGCAATCACAGTGGGGATTGTTTTATTTCACCATAGGCAGCGCCTTTGCACGATGCCTAGAAGATCGGGACAGTCTCTAAACCGGTTAGTTTAGTTTAGCGATATTTTGATCTTTCCTGGTGATGTAGGTGCAGCCTGATAATGCGAAGTTTTTGGGAGTCTTTATCCTCTGTTCTTCTCCCAAGTTTAGGCAGAGGGAGCGCTTCTAAGACTGAAGCGTTACGGGTAGAACGCCTCTGCGTAAGCCTGCCTGCTCGTGCAGCCAAATATTTTGAGCGAATTTAAATCGACCGAAGAGGGTAGCGATCGCTTTAAACCCTTCATATGGCAATCCTGGCGTAGAAATAAACGCCACCTTCCGCCACTCCGCCAGCTGCATCTTCTGCACCGCCTCTATCTCTGGCTGTCGCTCCGCCTGAATCGCCTTAAAGACTTCAGCGGGCACCGGCCCATTACGGTTATCGACTCGCTTCATATGGTTCGCGACCACAATGGCATCTCGCAGCGCCATATTGATCCCCTGCGCCCGATTTGGAGCCATGGGATGCGCCGCATCGCCAATCATCAAAAAGCCCGGCAGACTCCACTGCTCGCAGCAGCCCACCTGCACATCCAAAAATATGGGCCCTTCTAACGCATCCTTGTGCGCTCGAAAGTGCTCAGCAAGGTCCGGCGGTAGAGCCAGAGCAAACTCTTCAATCCAATCTCGCTTCTGCATCAGCTCAGAAAGCTTCTCACCCGTAGGCTGGGCGGAGCCGAAGTTCTGCTTTCCCTTCTCCACAATCCACCCAATTTGTAAACGACCGTCCCACGAGGGATAAAAGGCAAACTGTCGATCCGGCTGAAGACAGGCCACAAAAGGCGTTTCTTCTTTTAACGACTTCGGAGCAGGTAGCTTAAACCAGAGCACATCAAACTGCGCGGGCGATTCGTCAAGGCTCAGACCCGCTAGCTTACGCAGTCGCGAATAGCGCCCGTCTGCTGCAATTACCGCGTCTGCGAGTACGTCCCGAGTCTGCCCGCCGTTTTTGCCCTTCGCCTTTGCCCGCACGCCGATCACATTGCCTACCGGATCGTTTGCTCGCTGCGTCTTCAGCAGTTCCACCACCTGCCACCCGGGGCAAAACTCAAAGTTCGGCAGCTTATCCGCCTTTTCTACCATTGCTCTTAGCAGCGCCGACTGGTTGATAATCTGCGTCGCTAGCCCATCTTCTTCGGGTTCTACCACTCGCATCCGTCGCTGCCCGCCCACATAGAAATCCCAGGCGTCCAGCCGCCGCGACTCTATACTTTTAAAAGTCTCCTTTAGTCCCATTTCATGGAGCGCGGCGAGTCCAGAAGGCATGAGTCCTTCACCGCGAAAGACCCGGTTGAATTCGGGCTCTTGTTCTAAAAGGGTGACTTTTAAGCCCTGCTGCGCAAGGAGAAGAGCAGTCGCTATACCTGCGGGACCGGCACCTGCGATCGCGATATGTTTCATGTTGAGTAGTAAAAGGAGAATTAAAAACTGTTGTTTATCGTTGAGGATAGGGGAGTCTGTTGCTTTTGAAGGTAGGCACAGTTCCCGGAGCCCTCAGCCAATATTCCCCGACCCCTGGCCTTCAAGAGATAAAGCGATCCAGCGCAGCTTTCAACGCATCCACCTCCGCAGCAATATTCCCCTCATCTACAGCGCGGGTAATACACTCGTTCAAGTGCTCATCCAAAATGACACGGGCGACTCGGTCAAGCCCACCGCGAACAGCTGCAACTTGAATCAGCACGTCTGGGCAGGGCCGATTTTCTTGCACCATTGTTTTTATGCCGCGAATATGACCCTCTAAGCGAGAAAGTCGATTGACCAGCTTTCTCAATGATTCATCACTGTGTATGTGCTTGTGCAGTGTCTCGCGATGAGCGTGCGTAGCGTCTGCTGATCGATTATTCAAAAGGCTTTTTTCGACATCATTGAAAGGGCTATGAGCATCTTCTTGAGCGCTCTTTTGTCTTGGGTCAGAAAGGGGCGGGGTTGGGGAAGGCTTCACTGAGTTAATGCGGTGGTAGGAAGGGCTAGTAACAGCCAGGACTGAAAGTAGTTTTTTAAGCTGGCGACAGACATTGAGCCTGCATAATTTAAGTGAAGTTGCGTAAAGCTGCTGGCGAGGTGCTAGTCACAGTGCTTTGAGATAGTCAAAGCGGCGTTAAACCTTGTAGAGCAGGTGCTAACAGCATACCGAACGACCTCGATACGTGCGCCCGATTGGTATAAGGATTTACTTAAGAAAACGGCTGCCCTACTTGGGTTATGCCCGCTTTGAGTTGGCTGAGCTCCGTAGGCAAAGCCAATCGTAACAAGAAGCTGAAGATGCTAGTGGATACCCCCCCAGGGCATTGCAAAGATGAAGGATAGTCATCATGATTTCATTCAGATGTCGCTGTTTGTGCCAATGAGCGCAGCCAAGAAACTTTAAATGAAAAGTAACCTCAATACTAATACTTCGTACTCACGGTCTTTCCTGTTGAATCGTGCGAATTCATATCGTTTAACTTTATTCAAAAGTACAAGCTGTTCAAAGTTGATAGCGTCCACAGCGGCGGCGTTACTTTTAGCAGGCGGTTTGGCCGGATGCGCCGATCCTACTGGCACAGATACCGCTGCTAGTGATGCTGATGAGTCAGGCTCTGGGACTCTGCTAGTCAAGGCAAACGGTGAAGACTTCGTCCGCGACGGGTTTGTCGATAAGGACGGCTGGCAACTTGACTTTGACCATCTGTATGTGACTATGACCGATATCACAGCCGCTCGACGCGATCCCTCGTCTGAAGCGGAGGGAGAAGCAAGCCTAAAGCCTGAGCAGTCTGTTGTGTACGGAGCATCGCCAGTGACGGTGGACTTAGCGGCGGGAAACGGCCCTACCGAGGCAGTCGATTTTACAGATGCACCGAGTGGACGGTATAACGAGCTAGCTTGGCAGCTGGTACCGGCGCAGACAGGTCCGGCTGAGGGCTATCCGATTCTGCTGATTGGCACGGCGACGAAGGATGAGGATTCGGTCTCTTTTGAGATTGGGTTAGAAGATGCGATCGCCTACACCTGCGGCGAATTTATCGGCGACGAACGTAAAGGGATCTTAACCAACGGGGAAACCGCTGAAGTAGAGGCGACCTTTCACTTTGACCACATGTTCGGCGACGCCGAAGCCCCTGAAACCGACCAGATTAATTTAGGTGCGTTAGGCTTTGAACCGCTAGCCGAGCTGGCCCAGGGGGGGCAGCTCACAATCGATAGCAAAGGGCTTCAAGAGCAGCTCAGCGAGGAAGACTACAGCATCTTGCAAACTACTTTACTCAGCTTGGGACATGTGGGAGAAGGCCACTGCGGCGCAACAGTCAAAAACGAGACATAGACGAAGCAGACACACCGACTAATCGTACTGAGACTAATCGTACTGGGACTAATCGTACTGACGAGTTAAGCTCCAGCAAGCCAATAAGCAATTCGAGAAGCCCCATCTAATGACAAATAATCTATCGACGAAAAAACGTTTGAGACAGTCAGCAAAAGAGTTGCTGGTAGGCGCTCTGTTGGCAGTGGGACTCAGTCACGGACGCGCGGCCTATGCTCACGGCACGGCTATTGAAGTTTTGCCAACGGCTGTGGAAATAAGAGCGACCTTCGATGATGGTGAGCCCATGCCCAATGCTCAAGTCTTAATCTATTCACCTAGCGATCCCGAAACGCCCTGGCAAAAAGGAGAGACTGACGCGGAAGGCAAGTATTTGTTTGCACCCGAGGCTGAAAATCCAGGCGATTGGGAAGTCACAGTCAGGAAAGCAGGCCACGGTGGAACAACAACATTTGCAGTAGATAATGAAGGCGTTCAAAGTATTACTGGAGCTGGGAATGTAGCAGATGCACCAGCCGTTCAGAAGTGGGTCAGTATGGCCGCTATTATTTGGGGATTTGTCGGGACCGCACTGTTCTTTTCTCGCAAGGCATCTACCGGCTCACCGTCTCCAGCCCAAACTTCAACCCAGGGCGTTGGCAGCGCGGCCAGTGAGAAAGTTCCTGTCAGCAGTTCGCCCGGAGGTCAGCATTAGTGCATATCTCTGAAGGCTTCCTTCCCGTGCAGGTATGCATAGCAGGCTATGGAACCACCGGGCTGTTGACCTGGTATTCGCTCAAGCAGATCGACCGACAGGGAAACCCAAACGCTAAGATCCCAAAAGCATCCCTACTGACCGCTGCTTTCTTCGTTGCGTCCTCTATCTCTATTCCTATTCCACCCGCTAGCGTTCATCTGTTGTTGAATGGACTGCTAGGCGTGGTGCTGGGATATTTTGCAGTGCCCGCGATTTTGATTGGTCTGTTGTTTCAGGCGATGTTCTTTGGCCATGGGGGAATGACGACACTAGGGGTAAATGCCACTATGATGGGCTTTCCCGCGCTGCTGGCCTATCACATTTTTCAGCTAAGGTTTCGCCTAAGCCCGGAGAAGCAACAGTCTCCCAAGTGGATAGGGGCTTTTGCATTTCTCGGAGGCGCGTTGGGCCTGGCGCTGACGGCGCTTATTTTCTTTGTGCTGATGGTGACGCTGGTCTCTGCTGACTTGGATGTGCAAGCAGAACAAACGGCGGTGACGTATCTGACGCTGTCGCACTTGCCGCTAGCAATAATAGAAGGCGGCTTTACGGCGATGTTGGCAGTGTTTTTGCAGCGGGTGAAGCCTGAGCTGCTGGCAGGGAGATAGAAACATATGGCGTCTGCGAATTTTGAAACTTATGTAGATGTCGATTCGTCGCTTCACAGCTGGACCCCTCGGCTAAAGCTGCTTAGCCTGGGTCTGCTGATGTTTGCGTTTGCGGCGGTGAAGCATTTGTCTTTGGCGCTACCGATGCTGTGCGTAGCGACGGTGCTGTACAGTGCCTCTGGTTTGCCGTTGGCCTATCTGTTGAAGCGGCTACGCTATCCGGGGCTATTGATTCTCATGGTGGTGCTGGTGCTGCCGTTTACCTCGGGTGATACGGTGCTGGCGCAGTGGGGACCGTTCGCGCTCCGTGAGGAGGGGCTGGTGACGACGGCTCTGGTGGTCTGTCGGTTTTTGTCTATTCTCACGCTGGGGTTTGTGCTGCTAGGGACGACGCCGTTTTTAACGCTGTTGCGGGCGATGCGATCGCTTGGCCTCCCTACCCTGCTCGCAGACATGACCCTGCTCACCTACCGCTATCTGTTTGAAACCGCAGATATGCTCTCCACCATGCAGCGCTCTATGCGACTGCGCGGATTTGGCGGCCGCCGTCGGTGGTTTCGGCTAGAGGGTAAAACGCTCTCTCAGCTGTCGGGCCTGCTTGGAACGCTGCTTATTCGCAGCTATGAGCGGTCGGAGCGGGTGTACAAAGCGATGCAGCTGCGAGGCTATGGTCAGCTAAAGCAGCCTCAGCTGGCGGCTCAGCAGCCGATAGATAGCCATAGCCTGCGGCTTACTGTAATGACAGTGGTTGCGGCGCTAGGGTTTGTGACAGCAGAAATAACCTTTTTGATGAAATAGTAGGATAACAGGCATGCGTTCAGATCTGAGTTTGAGTAGGACAGACCCGCAAACCGTTGACCAGGCTTTGGCAACGAAAGCTGTAGCGGATACGGCTGAAGGTAGCAGCTATGCAGTCAAGGCTCAAAATCTCACCTTTCAGTACCCTGGCGCTGATCCGGTGCTGAAGTCGGTTTCTCTAAACATTCACCAGGGTCAGCGGGTTGGCATTATTGGCCACAACGGCTGCGGCAAAACCACTTTATTTATGCTGCTGTGCGGTGTGCTCACGCCAACGTCAGGAGAGATTGCCCTGCTAGATCAAGCCGTTGAGCCAGGGCAGTTTCGGCCAGATGTTGGCATGCTGTTTCAAGACCCAGACGATCAGCTATTTTCGCCTTCGGTTAGAGAAGATATTGCCTTTGGTCCGCAGAATATGGGACTCGATGAAGCGGCTACAGCAGCGCAGGTAGACCGGGCGCTGAAGATGACGGGGATGGAGCCTTTAGCTGAGCGGGCGCCGCATCACTTGTCTGGCGGAGAAAAGCAGATGGTGGCGATCGCAGGCATTCTCGCCATGCGACCCAAGGTCGTCCTCTACGACGAACCCACCGCTAGCCTTGACCTGCGCACCCGTCGCCGCCTGATTAGCTTCATGCAAAAGTCTCAGGAGACGCTGCTGATTTCGTCTCATGACTTGGAATTTGTACTGGAAGTATGCGATCGCATTCTCCTAATAAACGACGGCCAAATCATCGCCGACGGTGACCCGCTAGATATCATGGGTGACCAGGCCCTGATGGAAAAGCACGGCTTAGAAAAACCACATTCGCTGATTCCTCACGTAAGCCCGCACCATCGTCGCCTCTTTGCGAACTATGAGCCAGCAGTAATGAGCTGAGCCATGACGAACGACCGCTAGCGGCCAAGCATTCAGATGTTCCACCTATCAAGAGCACTGTCTATCAAGAGCGCTGTGAACGACGCAGTACGCAGCCACCCTAGCGCGGCGTCCTAAGATACTTGCCCTGCGATACTACGGCTATGCCGTGCGCTAAATGTACTTCAACATTCCGACCAATCACCTACCTGGAAATGTTGATTTGGATGCTAATTTGTAGTGGCAATTGCATTTTTATCTGCACTATCCTAATTGCATTCTTCTTACAGTGCGTTTACGTGTAGTGCGTTTACGTGTAGTGCGTTCACATGGCCGAAGCCCCTTACAACACAACTTCCATCGGCTGGGAAGCTCAGCAGCTTCTGCGGCGCGCAGGCGAGTGGGTAGAGTATCGGGTTTCTCAGACAGACCTTCCAGAGCTACCGGACTGGTCCTGGCCAGACTGGCTAAGGTGGGATTTACCGGACATTGTGGGTCAGGTGCTGTTTTGGCTGGTGATAACAGGGCTGACGCTGTGGCTAACCTGGCTGCTGTATCGGGCTTTAGAGCCTGCGATCGCTGAGTGGCTAGCGCAGGACCAAAAGTGGATGCGCTTTGGCCGCAAAGCCGACGATGAGGAAGTAGCCCATAGCGCTCAACACTGGTGGCAGCAGGCGCAGGCGTTGGCAAAGGCAGGCAACTATGCTGAGGCCTGCAAAGCGCTATATCGAGCGACGTTGCAGCAGCTTCACGAGCGCGAAATTCTGCGGTACTCGACTAGCCGAACAGACGGTGAGTATTTGCAGGGTTTGGCAAAGCAGCTAAGCGGCAAGGACACCAGTGCTGTGACGGAAAGGCCGGTGGAAGTGGTGGAAGAAAAGCTGATGGTACCGCGTCCTTATCAGCTTCTGATTGGAACGCATGAGCGGCTAATGTTTGGCGGGGCGATCGCCTCTGCCGAAGTATTCAAGCGCTGCCGACGGGCCTACGAGGAGATTGCTAAAAAATGAAGCTTCCTCGTCTCTCTCGCCGCTATTGGATCATTGGCGCGCTGATGCTCAGTTTGATCTTTTTGGTTTCCGCGCCTGCTAACAACCGAATTAGTGCAGGCTCAACCTGGGCTAGCTCGCCCGACGGCTACCGGGCCTGGTATGAGTATATGGACGCTAAAGGGGTAAGCGTAGAACGCTGGCAGCGCCCAGTTGACGAGCTATTGGAGCGGGCGATCGCAGATACAAACACTGCTGAATTGGAAGAATCATCTGCCACACTGTTAGTTGTCGTTCCCAGTGCGCTTTCTTCTAGTCGGTATCTCTTGATAGGGCAGCTGTCCGATTGGTTTGAGGCGGGTAATCAGGTTGTGATGCTCTCGGGCCAGCGAAGCGTAACGGCAGCACCTTTTTCGTCTCAAGTTTCTTCTGACGAGGGCCTAGTCACGGTAGAAACCCGTCGTCGTCTAAAAGCGGAAGAAAAGGTACAGCAAGACTTTGCTCTGCTAGAAGAATCAGAAGATCTCCCAGCAACGGACACAGAAAAAGACCCGGAGGAAAATTCAGAAAGTACCGCGAAGCGTCCGGCAGAAGTTTCGGTAGAGCGACTGTTGGAAGACGAGTACGGTGCGGTGGTATGGCAACAGGCGAAAGAGCAAGGCTTGCTGATAGAAACGACAACGCCCTTTTTAGCGGCAAATGCCTATGCAGATGCGCCGGGCAACTTTGCCTTTTTAGCCGCGCTGGTTGAGCGGGGCGGCGGACCGGTTTATGTCGACGAATATCTGCACGGCTACAAAGATAGTGATGTGGTCGTTGAAGAAGTTGCTGGCACCTGGGTAGATTATCTGGCGCAAACGCCGCTGATGCTGGTATTCGCGCAGGCGGGTGTGATACTGCTGATTGGGCTACTGGCGCAGAATCGGCGGTTTGGCCTGGCAAGGCAGATTCCTCCCGCACAGGTCAACAACAGCACTGCCTACATCCAGGCTCTCGCTGGCGTATTGCACAAAGCCAATAACCACGACTTCCTGGTAGAAACCTTGACCCGCGCTGAGCAAAAGTTCCTACAGCGGGCGCTGGGCTTAGGAGACACCCCCGTCTCTCTCGACGCACTGCAAACCGCCTGGCAGCAGGCTACAGGCCGCAGCGTTAGCGATCTCAACGTGCTCCGCACCGCGCCAAAGAAAGGCTTACGGAGTGAATCTACGCTTCGCGCCTGGCTAGCTCGGCTTCAGTCTTTGCATGTTTTAGCCAAGAAAACCCGTTAAAGGAAAGTTCTCCTCCCATGAATGAGCTGCAAGCAAGTTTTAGCCGAATTTCTCAGGCGGTCAGCCGGGTGGTCGTAGGTCAGCCGGTCCTCATCGATCAGCTGCTGGTAGCTTTGCTAGCGGGCGGACACGTCATCTTAGAAGGCGTACCCGGCACCGGAAAAACGCTGCTTGTAAAGGTGATTTCTCAGCTGCTACAGGCCGACTTTTGCCGCGTGCAGCTTACCCCCGACATTCTGCCTTCCGACATTCTGGGCACCAACGTCTTCGATCTTAACGACAAAACTTTTACGCTCAAAAAAGGCCCTGTCTTCACACAGATACTGCTCGCCGACGAAGTAAACCGCACCCCGCCAAAAACCCAGGCCGCCCTGCTAGAAGCGATGGAAGAGCAGCAGGTGACGCTAGATGGCACTACCTACCCGCTACCGGATTTGTTCTGGGTCGTCGCTACGCAGAACCCGCTGGAATTTGAAGGAACGTACCCACTGCCAGAAGCGCAGCTAGACCGCTTTTTGTTCAAGCTGGTGGTAGACTACCCAACGCCTGAAGCAGAGAAGCAGATGCTACTGAATGCGCAGGCCGGGTTTGAGGCAAAGCGATCGCACCTTAGCCGCCTTCAGCCTGTCGCCACCTCAGAAGACATTCTGCGCGTTCGCCAGGCTGTAAAGAAAGTCACCGTACAAGAGCCTATCTTGGACTATTTACTGGCGCTGGTGCAGAAAACTCGGCAGCATCCTGACTTAGAAATTGGCACGTCACCTCGCGCGGCGGTGCAGTGGCTGAGCGCGAGTAAGGCTTACGCTTGGCTCCACGGTCAAGACTACGTTTCGCCCGATTCAGTCAAGGCTGTGGCCACGCCCTTACTGCGGCACCGTCTCATGATGGGCGCAGAAGCGCAGCTAGATGGATTGACGACAGACGATGTGATTCAAGGACTGTTGGAAAGTGTGGCGGTGCCTAGATAATGGTCCCTACTCAGAGAACTTACGGACTGCTCACAGCGGGGGGCGCGATCGCAACGCTCCTCACCAGCTTCGCGGGCGGCCCCGCCAGATTTTCAACTGGCCTGCTTGGCCTTCTTTGCTTCGACGGCGTGGTGCTCCTCGCGATGCTATGGGACGGCTGGCAGGTACGGCGGCAGCGAGTAGACGTATCGCGTACGCCCTCTCAGCGGCTCTCTATTGGGCGAGATAATTCCGTTGAGCTAAACCTGAAAGCAAAGAACGGGGCCGACATTTTAATTTATGATCGCTACCCGGCAGCATTTGAGGGGCCGGAAATGCCCCTACGAGCCTCGCTAATAGCTGACAGTGAAGAATCGCTGACCTACACAGTGAAACCGAACCGTCGCGGCGACTACGATTGGGGCGATCTGGAAGTACGGCAGCGAGGCCCACTAAATCTGGCCTGGGCTGACTGGCGGCTGCCAGCGGCAGACAAGGTCTCTGTGTATCCTGACCTGATTGGCCTGCGGCAGCTATCGATTAAGCTGGCACTGCAATCAACCGGGACGATGCGCCAAAAGCGACGGCTCGGCGTGGGCACTGAGTTTGCAGAGCTAAAGGAATACGACGTGGGTGACGATCCGCGATTTATTGACTGGAAGGCAACGGCAAGGCGCAATCAGCCTTTAATTCGAGTATTGGAGCCGGAGAAGGAGCAAACGCTGATTATTCTGCTCGACCGGGGGCGGCTGATGACGGCACGGGTGCAGGGGCTGTCGCGGTTTGACTGGGGACTAAATTCGGCCTTATCGCTGGCGCTAGCTGGCATTACGAGAGGCGATCGCGTCGGCATTGGCGTATTCGACCGTACCATGCACACCTGGATACCACCCAAGCGAGGCCAGCCGCACCTGCGGCAAGTGCTAGAGCGGCTGACTTCCATTGAGCCAGCGCTGATAGAGGCAGACTATCTGGGCGCAGTAACGCAGGTAGTGCGGGCGCAGAGTCGGCGATCGCTGGTGGTGGTAATTACAGATATTGTTGATGAAACGGCCTCGGCGGATCTGCTCTCTTCACTCATGCGTTTACGTCCAAGGTATTTACCCTTTTGTGTGACGCTGCGCGACCCGCAGATAGACAAGGAAGCTCAGCTTATTCAAGAAGATGTAGCCAAGGCTTATGAAAAGGCAGTAGCTATCGACCTGATTGCGCAGCGACAGGTGGCGCTGAGCCGGTTGAAGAGAGCGGGCGTGATGGTATTAGATGCACCTGCGCCTGCGATTTCAGATCAGCTGGTAGAGCGCTATTTGCGAGTGAAGGCGCGATCGCGCCTATAAGCTTTGGATCTTCCGCATTGAGAAAACTACCGTATACACAAGCGAAAATTCTAGAGTCGGTGAATCAGCAACTCACATCACCATACCTGGATAAAACGTATTGTAAAACCAGCCAAACTGCTGCTGAATCTGCTGCTGAATTCTCGGTGGAATCTTATGCTGCTTCGGAGGCCGAATCTCACTATGCCGCGTGTGCAAATATTTGAACCGATAGTAGCTATCGCTCTCATTCGGCGTCTGTTCCAAATGCTTCGGATCAATCTTTGCAGGCGGCAGACCCAGCCAATCAAATATGCCCTGCATCGCCGCTACAGGCTCCTGCATCAAGTGTTCAAACACAACATAATACAGATGCTTTTGCAGCGCCGCATCAATATCTTGCAGCGCCCCAATCGACTGAAGAGGAGAGCCTACTACGCCGCCGTTTGCAAACAGCTTGTCGGCTCTGCCATAGCGAGAATGCTGCGCCAGATTGTCCGGAAAGTCCAACAGAATTGTTTTCTGATGCTGCGCTTCTACTGAGCCATACACCTGTCCTAGCTCTCGCACACACACCAACATCCGAAAGTCGGGCACTAGCTTGTGCAACAGTTCAATGTGATGCAGCCAGCCTCGATTCTTATCGACTACCCAGTCTTTATCTGTCTCGGCAAACCAGCCGTTCATGAAGCCTAAAGAAGCGTTTTCTAGCCGCTGATATACCAGGTCAAAATCAACGTCGAGCTGCGCTTTGAGAAAATCGTTGTCGCTAAGGCTACTGCGTAGGCCAATCAAGGCATGGCATAGAGGAGAACTGTGCCCAATGCAATAGAGGTCTGAATGATGTGCCAAAAGTTGACACAGCAAGGTAGACCCCGCACGAGGCAGTCCAGAAACACAGAGCAACTGTTTCTCAAAATTCATGTTGTGAGCTTCTCTTTACTGTTGGCGACTTAGCGCTAGTTTAGGCAGTAGGTGCGATCGCTGCGGAAGACACTTACAGCATCTGTCCGCAGCGACACCGTCCTTAGCACCTAGACTGACTTTGTAGCTCAAACAAAATCAGCCTCAGTCAAAGCTGTTGTATCTATACCGGTCAACGCAGCAATGACTTCGTTGGTTTCAGTAATAGATATTCTGTTGCGCTGAAAGCTCAAAGCGCCAAAGCTTAGACCAACTAATTCAATCTTGTCTTGACCAAACCGGAAGTCTGTAATCACATCTCGAGCAGGCAATCTGCCACCAGAGCCAATTACAAAAAGGTCTCTACCGCCGCCACCAGTGAGAACATCTCGCCCTTCACCACCGACTAGACGATCATTGCCGCCATCGCCTGTGATGAAGTCGTTGCCCGTACCGCCAATGAGCTCATCGTTACCACCACCGCCAAAGAGCTTGTCTCTACCTTGACCACCGTCGAGCCTGTCGCTACCGTTACCACCCTCTAGTAAGTCATTGCCCGCGAAGCCGATTAGCGTGTCGTTGCCGTTACCGCCTAGCAGCGTATCGTTGCCGCATCCACCGTCGAGCCTGTCGTTGCCTGCATCGGCTTTAAGAAAGTCGTTGCCACCTTCGCCGATAAGCACATCGTTGCCTCTACCACCGAGTAGGCGGTCTCTACCCTGACCACCGTTGAGACTGTCGTCGCCTGCGCCGCCGAGTAGGAAGTCGTTGCCGTTGCCGCCGATGAGGGTATCGTTACCGCGATCGCCCAGCAGCCGATCGTTGCCACTGCCACCATCAACAAAGTCATTCCCAAGGCCGCCGTCTATAGCATCGTTACCGCCGAGTCCTAATATCTCATCGTCGCTGTTTGTCCCAGTGAGAATGTCTCTCCTTTGAGTTCCTTCAATGACATTTCTACCCGTTACTAGAACAGTAGTGCCAAACACTGCGTTGTTGTTCAAGTCAGTACCGACGCCGACTTGACTATCACTAGCAGCGTCTGTAGCCGTATTGCCCGAGAAAGCTGCCGATGTGATGTTCACAACCGGCAAGATGTCAGGCATTCCTAGGTTGTTGCCATTCGTATTCTCAGTAATATGCATTGCGAATAAAGCGCCGCCATAGCCTTTACCGTATCCATTGCCATAACCACCTTCAGCAGAATTCTCAATGAACGCTACATCAAACAGGCTAAGCCTACCGGTACGAATAAAAATGCCGCCCCCCAATCCAGCGCCGCCACCGCCATAGCCCGCATCCTGGCCATCGCTCCCACCAAAGCCACCCTTACCACCCTTACCATCCGATGCAGCACTACTGTAATCGCCGTAAGCATTGCTGTAAAAGCCTCTGTACCCGCCTGCTCCACCGCCGCCGCCAAACCCACCAAGGCCACCATCGCCTCCAGGACCGGCTTTTGAGACAGATTTTCCGTTAGAGTCGGTTCCACCGTAATCGAGGATAAAGCCGTTGCCGCCTGAGCCGCCCGTACCGCCGCCGCTGCCGAATCCACCGTTGCCACCACTCGAGCCACCGTAAGCATCAAAAATGCCAAAGTAGCAGCTGCTGTAGTCGTAGTAACAGCCACTAGAGTAAACGTCACCGTCGCTACCCTTTCGACCACCCTGTCCGCCTTGAAAGAGAGGCGGAAATCCACCTCCACTAGGCGATACGTTACCTTCGTCAAAGAACACGCGACCATCCCCGCCCCACGCTTTGTTTTGCTCAAAATCCAGGTTGGAAAGCGTGACATCGCCACTGTAGATGAACAGCCCACCACCCAACCCGGCACCGCCACTGCCGCCGTTTTCCCCTTTTGCTAGGCCACCAACAATATCCGTATCGTTGATAACAACCGTGCCAGACTTTACAAACAGCGGACGGTGCGCACTGTTGCCATCAATGTTGAATTCCCTATCACCATCGGCGCTGCTCCCTCCACCCTCGATGGTGATGTTGCTATCAATGAGCTGACTCATTTCGCCGGTAAGTGTCACATCTGTTGTCAGCCTGATGACGTCATCACCAGCTGTCTCATTGGCCTGCTTGATTGCCCAGCTGAGTGAGCCTTCTACGGTGCCCTGTCCGTTGTCTGTACTTTTTGTGACGGCGAGATTTGTCATGACGGAAGAACCTCTGCAAACGGTAAAATCTTGGGCAATAAGTCAATGCCCTAAGAACACGTTAGTTCGGAGTCCGCCGATAAAGATTGCAGAGTACTGCACACTTTTTGTATGTATTTGTATCTTTCTCTATATCTCAGGTCGCTGACGGCGGCAGTACTGCACAAAAATGATGAAAATAGTAATACCCACTACGTACTTCACCGCGTTGGGAATCCAGGTTTGAGGTGAGAAAAACCCTTCAATGCAGCCTGCAATCACCAGCATCGGCACAATGCCATACAGCAGCTTAGCCACCTGCAATCCGTATAGCTTGAGCGCATCTAGCCGCCGGTAACAGCCCGGCAAAAGAATTGCTCTGGCCAGCAGCAGCCCGGCTCCCCCCGCCAAATAAATCGCGGGCAGCTCCAATGCACCATGCGCAGACACAAAGCCCAATAGGTCGTAGGCAAGATTAACTTGAGCTGTCAGCGCAAATACGCTGCCAATCATGATGCCGTTAAATACCAGCAGATAAACAGTAAAGGCGCCTGGCGGGGTGATGATGGGAATTTGAGCGATGTACTGTGTGACGCCGCCAATCATAGCTGCGATCGCAACACTGATATTGTTGATCATCAGCCCGCTAGAAACAACAGGCTCTTGCCCCATAATAGAGACCGTCCACAGCTCCTGGCTGTTGCGCACCTCTTCTACAAAGCCGCTGCCGAGCACCAGCGTCATAAAGCTTTCGTCTTGCCAGGAGTACCACCAGCCAACCGCACCACCGATAAAGAACAGCAGCGTAGCAGTGGCGATATAGCTCCAGCTCTGCTGCACCACGGCTGGAAAACCATACTGGTAAAAATCAACAATCTCTTTCCAGTCTTGCCGCCGCGACCCCTGATAGATTTGGCTATAGCCTCGCGTTGTGAGCCCCTGCAAATCTTTGACCACGGCAGGACCTACCTGATGACTTCTAGCCCTAGCTAGGTCAGCAGAGACCGACCGATACAGGCTAGCCATCTGCCGAATTTGCTCGCCGCTCAAAGACTTCAGCCCTTTCTTCTCCGACTGCTTCAGCAACGCTTCTAGCTGCCGCCAGCTACTCTCACGCCGAGCCATCCATCTCTGCACATTCATCGGGGTATCGCCTTATCCAGTGACTGCTTTTTCTAAAGATACCTCTCAGCTTTCCAAAAGCAGACATATCAGAGCTAACACCTGATACGCTTCTTCAAACTTGGCGAATTAATACAGCGCAGTTCCCGATCTCAATTCTCTGTAGTACTGTGACCAAAGTTATTGATCTTCAAAGGGCATGATTGCGATGACTTCGGCTTCAACTCTAGGACCGCTGAGCCCTGGCAATGTGGTAAGTGCTGCACTGCGAATGTACCGCGATCGCTTCAAAATGTACTCTGGGTCTTGCGGCGCGCGCAATTCTCTGGATATTTGTCCCCGTTTACGGCTGGGCCAAGTACGGTATGCACACCGGCCTGATGTCGCGCCTAGCCTTTCAAGAGCTGGTAAATCAGCCAGAAACACCTAGAGAGGCTCAAAGAGCGGTGCAGCCTAAGATGTGGTCGTTCTTGTGGTTGGGCTTTTTGCTGCTCGGCATTTTCCTAGCGTCTTACATTGTTATAGGGCTTTGCATGACCATAGCTGGCGCGGTTGTAGGCGGTGTTGTAGGTGCTGCGCTGTCGGCTATCTTCGGTCCTGGTGGCGCTTTATTCGGCACTATTGTGACGGCCATTATTGTTCTACTAGGCATCATATTTGGACTGCTGTGGGTTGTGAGCCGCGTATTCATCGCTGAAGTACCACTGGCTATGGAAGCACTCGGGGCTAGCGATAGTATTAGCCGTAGCTGGCAGCTGACAAAAAGCTCAATTGTGCGAATTCAATTTGTAGTACTCGCTGCCTACCTAGTCACCCTGCCTGCTATTGTGGTGACTTTCCTGCCTCAGCTGGTGCAGCTACGCATGGATCCTAATAGCGCAGCTTACAATTTGGTGACTGTATTATCTTTGTTCATCAGCCTTGGGTTCAACATTGCTTTGCTGCCCTTTTGGCAGGTGGTGAAAGGGGTACTCTATTACGACCTACGGAGTCGGCGTGAAGGTTTGGACCTCAATATGTAGGCTTTGCTTGCTGTACTGACAAAATTCATATGAGCCTGTTTAACCGGATAAAAATTCAAACGCCAGAGAGCGTTGAGCTAGAGTTCGTGCTTGCAGGTGTAGGCGGGCGGGCGGTGGCGCTGACCATTGACTATGTCCTCCTGTGGACCTCACTCCTGCTGATTTTCTGGCTTTTAATATTTTTTGTTTCACAGCTCAGTCAGTGGGACGCGCTACTGTTTTTAGATTCTGACACGCTACAGCAGTGGACAACAGCCATTATTGCGCTGGTGCTGTTTGCCCTGTACATAGGCTATTTTGTAGGCTTTGAGACAGTTTGGTATGGGCAAACGCCGGGTAAGCGCTATGCTCGCATTCGGGTGATTCGAGACGATGGGCAGCCGGTAAGGGCGTTTCAAACGACTTTGCGATCGCTCCTGCGCCCAGTAGACGATATCTTCTTCCTCGGCTTCTTCTGCATTCTACTGGGCAAACGCGAAAAGAGAATTGGCGACTGGCTTGCAGGCACTATTGTTGTGCAAACTGATCCACGTACGGCAGGCAAGGCTATCAAGGTTTCTGACAAAGCTGAAGAGGTCACGCCATCTCTGCTAGAAACGATGAACTTTTCTCTGGTAACACCCGATAACTTTGCAACGATTCGCGAATATCTCAGACGTCGTAGCGATATGCTGCCTACCGCTCGCAAAGAGCTAAGCGTAAGCCTAGCGCGGACGCTAAAAGAGAATGTCAACCTGGAGACACTGCCGGTAGAAATGACCGCAGATACGTTTTTAGAAGCGGTATATCTAGGCTATCAGCAGAAAAGAGAAAGGTAGTTCCAACATTGTCATAAAGAACAATACAGCTATTACAAAGTCCCACAGAGAGAACATTCGAATGTTCTCTCTGTGGGACTTCAATTCGTATCCAACCGATGGTGAACTTTAAACTCGACCGCGCAGCATCTGAGCCATCTCGTTCTGCTTCGGAGACTGCTCTAGCGCAATCTCCTCAGTAATCCGGCCCGCCTCATATAGGCCGTACAGCGACTGGTTCATCGTACACATGCCGTCAAAGGTGCAGTTCGGCAGGATGGCTTCTACTTCATCAAGCTGGCCGCGCAAAATGTAGTCTTTAATCGCATCTGTGTTGATAAGGATCTCGTGGAAGGCAGCGCGTTTGCCGTCGGTAGTGCGGCACAGGCCCTGAGCGACAACGCCGATAAGAGATTCTGCGATCGCCACTCGAATTGGCGCTTGCTGCTCCGGCTCATACATTCCCAAAATACGCTCAACGGTCTTCACCGCGCTGTTCGTGTGCAGCGTTCCAAATACGAGGTGACCGGTTTGGGCAGCTTTGAGCGCGGTTTCAATAGTTTCGCGATCGCGCATCTCCCCCACCAAAATAATGTCTGGGTCTTCCCGCAAAGACGCCTTCAGCGCATTGCTAAACTTCCTCGTATGCACACCCACCTCTCGCTGCTTAATCAGCGACTTGCGGCTCTGATGCACAAACTCTACCGGGTCTTCAATCGTGATGATGTGCTTCGGCATCTCCTTATTGATGTAGTCAATCATCGCCGCCATCGTAGTCGACTTACCCGAACCTGTCGGCCCTGTCACCAGAATCAAGCCCTTGTGGTAGTGGCACATATCCTTAATGACTGGCGGCAGATTCAGCTGTTGCATCGTCAAAATCTCAACAGGAATCAGTCGCATCACAATCGAAGGCCCTTTCATACTGTCGAAAATGTTAATTCGGACCCGCGAAAAGTCGTACTGCGCAGCCCCATCGAAGTCGAGCGTTTCTTTAAACTGCTTAATCTCTTCAGGCGTCAGAATTTCCGTCAGCCAATGATCAAACATCTCCGCTGTCGTCACCGGAAAGTCTGTGGCGTTAATTTCACCTCTATTTCGGTAGCGAGGCACCTCACCTACACCCACATGAATGTCAGAATAGCCCTCATCAAAGGCCTTACGAATAATCATTTCTAGCGTAGGCCCAGCGCCTAATACCCCATTCGGCATCGGCGGTGGTGCGGCAGCTCTGTGGCCCGCTGCCCTTGCAGGCGGCGCTTGCACCATCTGAGTTTGAGGCGGCCCAGCAGGTACTTTTGCGGCGGCAGGCACTTTTGCGGCAGCAGGTGGCGCAGGCGGTGGCTGCGGCGTAGCCCTTGGTGGGGGCGGCGGGGGCATAGCAGGCCGAGGTGGTGGTGACGGTGGCGATTGCAGATTGCTCATAGAGCCCCTCAAAATGTCGGTAGCAATAGTGGACGTGCGTATATTCCCTACATCCCATATAGGACAAGGCTTTACACAAACCTAGCTTGCCCAGCCTCATATCCAAACTGGAGATCTCTCACCTTTCCGCTCCCGATTTAATAGCCTGGTTTTGTCTTCTTACACGCAGGAAAACCGCACCAAACCGGCCAGCATCCTGTGCTACGCTACTAAGGCTGTACTAAATTCACACATCTGGATTTTCGGGTGTTCGGCGGACTCATTTGTCATGATCGGATACGGCCAGATGGAGGTTTAAACCCGATTCAAGGAAAAAACACATGCCAGTCGTAACTCTGTCTGACCTACTAGAGTCAGGCGTACACTTTGGGCACCAGACCCGACGTTGGAACCCGAAGATGGACGAATACATCTTCACGTCCCGCAACGGTGTCCATATCATTGACCTCGTTCAAACCGCCACCCTGCTTGAAGAAGCCTACCGATACGTTCGCAAATCGGCAGAAAGTGGCAAAAGCTTTTTGTTTGTAGGAACCAAGCGTCAGGCTGCGGGCATTGTCGCTCAAGAAGCCGACAGGTGTGGCTCCTATTATGTTAACCAGCGCTGGTTAGGCGGTATGCTCACCAACTGGACCACTATCAAAACCCGCGTAGACAGGCTTAAAGAGCTTGAGCGCATGGAGCAGTCTGGTGCCATGGGCATGCGTCCCAAAAAAGAAGGCGCAATGCTTCGCCGTGAGCTAGAAAAGCTGCAAAAGTATCTTGGTGGCATCAAGACAATGCGTCGTATCCCCGACGCGGTCATCATCGTTGACGTTCGCCGTGAATACAACGCTGTTCAAGAGTGTCAAAAGCTCGGGCTGCCGATCATTTCTCTGCTAGATACTAACTGTGACCCCGACGTTGTAGATGTCCCCATTCCAGGAAATGACGACGCTATCCGTGCTATTAAGCTCGTGATTGGCCGCCTGGCAGATGCTATCTACGAAGGCTCTCGTGGTGGTGGAACCGATAGCGGTAGCAGTAGCAAAGCCGCTAGCCACGCCGAAGACATCTACGATGGCTACGATGGTGCAGACTACAACGACGACGGGGCTGAAGTTGGCGAAGCCGCTGTCTCCGCCGAAGCTGCTACTGGGACATCTGCTGCTGATAGCTAAGCCTATTTGAGATGCCTCACTCGCGATATCTCGTTTGAGGCATGATGAGAAGCGGTTGCGTTTTGATCTAAATCCGTTCGTCTGGTTTTGGTCAAGTCGCAGCTGCCGAGGTTTGAAGGTTCTACACTGCACAATTAATCGATACAAAACGGAGGCACAATGGCAGGTATTTCTGCAAAGCAAGTGAAAGAACTGCGCGACAAGACCAGCGCGGGCATGATGGATTGCAAAAAAGCGCTGCAAGAAACTGACGGCGATATGGAAAAAGCCAGCGAATGGCTACGCCAGAAGGGTATTACCTCCGCAGGCAAAAAAGAAAGCCGAGTTGCTTCAGAAGGGCTAGTTCACAGCTACATCCATACGGGTGGCCGAGTTGGCGTCTTGGTCGAAATCAACTGCGAAACCGACTTTGTCGGTCGTCACGAAGACTTCAAACAGCTCGCACAGGATGTTGCGATGCAAGTTGCAGCTTCTCCTAACGTTGAGTACGTCAGAATTGAAGACATTCCTACGGACATTGTAGAAAGCGAGAAATCTGTTGAGATGGGTCGTGACGACCTCGGCAATAAGCCCGACAACATCAAGGAAAAGATCGTTCAAGGCCGTATCGATAAGCGCTTGAAAGAGATGTCCTTGGTCGATCAGCCTTTCATCAAAGACCAAAACATCACCGTTGCAGAGCTGGTGAAGCAGGCTGTGGCTAAGCTGGGCGAGAATATTCAAATTCGTCGCTTTTCCCGCTTTATTTTGGGTGAGGGTATTGAGAAGGAAGTCGTTAACTTTGCTGATGAGGTCGCCGCTCAAACCGGTCAAAAGTAAGCCCTGGTCTGGTCTGTGCAGTCAGAGCTAGATAGACTAAGCTAAACACTTGAAAATCGGGTTCTTCCATCTGTAGAAGAGCCCGATTTTTTAGATTTCTAGGTTTTGAGAGTCCTTGTATTCCTACAGACCACGACGACTATCCACGATTTTTCCAAGAGCCGCTATCTTAGAGAGCATATGGTTAAAGCAAGCAGCCAAATCGAAAAGGAGCTAAGACTGCTCCAACAGCGGACAGAGGACATGGCATCTGCCTTGGACCCACTGTATGACGGCTATCTCAAGGCACTCGGAGAAGCCAGCCAGCAGCAGCTCATGGCCGCTGCCTATCATCTGTGTACTCAGGCCTATCCTGATAAGTTCTTATGCCTTTCTTGGCAGCAGCGCAATCAGCTACAGAAAGATTTACAGGTGCTTGCAGCGCAGGTTTATACGCAGCTAAGCGACCAAAGAGAGCAGGTCAAAAAAAGTAGCCGCAAGCCGCAGCGAAATAACGGACTGGCTTTTTTGCAAAAACTCTTAGAAGCAAGGGCCTCTGGTGCGGTTATTCATACAAAGGAAGGCAGCAGCGATGACCTACTCGATAAGCTCTCTGAAATTGCACGCTTTGAACCAAGGTCTGACGATCCAGAAAAAAATAAAACCGGTTCAGCGGCAGACGACCACCTAGCCATAGAAGAGGCAGACGCAGAAAACGCAGATATAGACGACTCAGCCCAGGCTGACGACTGGCAAAACGAGGGGCTCCTAAAAGGCGACAATCTTAGCAACGTAGATAGACCAAACCAGAAGAACGCTTCCGAAGAGGAAGACGAGCTGAGTACAGCTGACTTTGAGTCTTTCAGTTTGGGGGCTGAAGAGGAGTTGGCTGAGATAATGGCGGCTGGCGGAGCAATAGAAGGTGGAGGGCAAATCAACAGTGGAGATGATGCAGATGACGAAGCGCTAGACCTTGAAGTGGAAGTGCCCGCTGCTGAACAACGGCTCACTATCTCTGAGGAAGAGGATTTGCTCAGTGCGCTAGAAGCGTTGGCTCGCCGCTCTAGCCAGGAGGAAGAACAGAACGGTGAAGAACAGACACTGGCTCCTTCTCACCTAATGAAGCAAAAAGTACTGATGGAGCAAGCTATTCAGGACGTGTTTAAGACTGTATCAGAGGAGGCGAACAGACTTTTGCAAAAGGCCGATGTCATGCCCAGCTTTCCAAAGGCGCTGATGGCGGCCGCCGCCGATACGAGGGGCATTGGGGAACCGATGAACGCGGTGCCGAATGTGGTGAAGGTGTCGGTCAGGGTGATGCGCGGTGGGGATAACTTTGATATTGGCGAAGACGATGACGGTGACCAGCAGGAGGAGCGTGAGGGAGATCGTCAGCATAGGGATAGAAAGTCAGGGTCGCGATGGCAAAATCCTTCTAGAAGAAGGTCGCAAGGTCGCCAGTCACCTCCTAGAGGTAGCCGCAACGGCACACCTAAAGACAATCGCAATCGTCCTCAGTCCTACCGTTCTCGGGACGATTGGGACGGAAGAGATAAAGACAGTCGCTCGGATGAGCGGTGGCAAAATTCATTCGAAGATGGATCACGCCATCAGAGGGAAGGGCTACCTGGACGAATGATTCCGGCAGATGCAGTCGAGATCGATGCTTTTCCTGAGTTCGCAGTTATTAATCTACAGCTGAGCGAAGTTGAATTTACCGATCCGAGGGTGTCTGTATGGCGTAGTCGCCTGAGAAAGGAACTTGCTAATTTGAAGCAGCTTGGCTTGCGCTACCGTAAGACGCAGAAGTCGCTAGAAGTCGCTAAAGCAGAAGACGCCTGGCGCGCTAGCTGGACCAGCTTGGAAGATTCGTAGATAAAAGCATGTCATGGCGAAACCAGAGACTGATCAACTCACGCTAAGCGAAGCCGCTTTTACGGATTCAGCAGCTCAAAATGAGGCGTCGGCTTTGCACAAGGTGTCAGAGCCACCAAGAGCGTCAGATTTGAACAGTGCGCCACTTTCGCCTAGCTCGTCGTCTTCTACAACAGAGTCTGCCTTGCCAGATTGGGTGCGTTTACAAAAGGCACTCAGCGTTGAGTCACAGCGAGGATTTAACAATATTGAAGGTCACCAACAGCTGTTCAGCGAATTTTTGGCACGTAGCCTGCGAAGCGGACAAACGGCACTGTCTGAAAATTTGGCCGAACAGGTTAGCGCTGATAAGTGGCACACGCTCTCAGAACGGTTTGACAGCTACGCAGATCTCTCTTTTTCTCAGCGCCAGCACCTGGTTGCTGATACTCGCCGTTTCTTGCATCGGGCCAGGCAAGCAGCGGATGCGTTGCCGCTGCTGGCAGAGCAGGGGAGTGGATATAGCGCTCGTAGTGGAAAGAAGACTGTGCGAACGAAAGCAGGCACCACTGGAATAAATAGAGACGCTGGCCTATCTGAGCAGACAGCAGGCGCGGCTAGTAAGCGAAAAGCAAAGGGATCTAAAACCAGAGTACCGAAAGCAACAGATGTTACTGGTCTGGTAAACCGACCAAACTCCAATCATCCACTAGACCAGCCGCTTACCTATCTCAAAGGCATCGGTCCTAATAAGGCAGAAAAGTTGGCGAAGCTAGGCTTACTCAGCCTGCGAGACGCGCTTTTTTACTACCCTCGCGACTATATTGACTATGCTCGCCAGGTCAAGATTAAAGATCTTGTTCCTGGCGAAACGGTGACGCTCGTCGCAACGGTAAAACGATGCAACTGTTTCAACAGTCCGCGCAACTCTAAGCTCACTATCTTTGAGATGACTGTGTACGACAGTACTTCGCGGCTCAAGCTCAGTCGTTTTTTAGCGGGCACTCACTTCCGCTCAAGAGGCTGGCAAGAACGGCAGAAGCGACTGTATCCGCCGGGCTCGGTTGTCGCTATTTCAGGGCTGGTTAAGCAGTCGAAGTACGGCATCAATATTGATAGTCCAGAGATTGAAGTATTAGGCAGCGCGGAAGACTCGATTGACTCATTGAAGGTGGGTAGAGTTGTACCGGTGTATCCGCTTACAGAAGGGGTTGGAGCGGACCTGGTGCGGAAAGCTGTGGTTGCTGCGCTGCCTTCGGTGGTGGAACTGCGAGACCCATTACCAAGAGCGCTTAGAGAGAAATATGAGCTAGTGGACTTGGCAGTTGCGATCGCACACATCCATTTCCCCCCCAGCACCGACGAACTCACACTAGCCCGTCGCCGTTTGGTCTTCGACGAATTTTTCTACCTTCAGCTTGGCTTATTGCGACGCCGCGCCGACCAACAGAAAGAACAAACCAAAGTCCAAATGGCTCCTACCGGAGAACTCATTGACCGGTTCTACAAAGTACTGCCCTTCACCTTCACGGGTGCTCAGCAACGGGTCGCCCAAGAAATCCTTAACGACTTGCAGTCCAGCGCACCTATGAACCGTCTGGTACAGGGCGATGTAGGTTCTGGTAAAACGGTTGTTGCCGTCGTGGGTATTCTCGCCGCCATTCAGTCCGGCTATCAGGCTGCGCTTATGGCCCCGACAGAAGTCCTTGCTGAGCAGCACTACCGCAAGCTCGTCGAGTGGTTCACGCTATTGCACCTACCGGTAGAACTGCTCACCGGATCGACTAGAGCAGCCAAACGCCGCAAGATCCATGAAGAGCTGCTCACGGGCGAACTTCCTGTCCTCGTAGGCACCCATGCCCTAATAGAAGATCCGGTGAAATTCAGCAATCTCGGCCTCGTTGCTATCGACGAGCAGCATCGTTTTGGCGTCGCCCAAAGGGCCAAACTCCAACAGAAAGGAGACAATCCTCACGTTCTCACCCTTACCGCCACCCCGATTCCTAGAACCCTTGCACTTACTATTCATGGTGACCTCGACGTCAGCCAAATTGACGAGCTACCGCCCGGCAGAAAAGCCATTCAAACAACGGTGCTCGGCGGACGAGAAAGGGCCGACGCCTACGATCTTATCCGCCGCGAAATCGCACAGGGTAGACAGGTCTACATAGTTCTCCCCCTTGTAGAAGAGTCAGAGAAACTAGACCTACGCTCCGCCGTAGAAGAGCACGAGCGACTGCAAGAAACCATCTTTCCAGAGTTTCAGGTAGGTCTCTTGCATGGACGCATGAGTTCTGCCGATAAAGACGCGGCTATCAGTACCTTCCGCGATGAGGGAACACAAATTCTCGTCTCCACCACTGTTGTAGAAGTCGGCGTAGATATTCCAAACGCTTCAGTCATGCTTATAGAACATGCAGAACGGTTTGGGCTATCGCAGCTACACCAGCTGCGTGGGCGCGTAGGAAGAGGGGCTGACCAGTCTTTCTGCCTGCTTATGACCAACAGCAAAAGCGAAGTCGCCATGCAGCGCTTACGAGTCATGGAGCAATCTCAAGACGGCTTCTTTATCTCCGAAATGGACATGCGCTTTCGCGGTCCTGGCCAAGTCCTCGGCACTCGGCAATCTGGACTACCTGACTTTGCGCTCGCTAGCCTAGTAGAAGACCAAGAAGTTTTAGAACTTGCAAGAACAGCAGCTACCAATGTGTTGAAGCAAGATGCAGAAGACGGTGACGGCCTCACTCGCTGGCCGCTCATGGAGAAAGAATTGGAGCGCCGCTATCAAAAGCTTATGGGCGGCGCAATTTTGACCTAGGCTCAGTACAGCTCTCACGTACATCCTCTTAATTCTAGTCAAGCATCTATAAGACTGTAGCTTAAAGAGCCTTCGGCTTTCTTTTGCCAAACAAGCCCAGTAGCAGCGCAGTCCATAGCATGCCCGCAAACAGGGCGACGGCAATCCAAATACCTACAGGCAGTGCCACTGTCTTTGCGCTGAAGAAAGTGATGGAAACGGGCGTTGCGTTTTGTACTGAAAAAATTGCGATCGCAACACTCAGCGCCGCTGTTATCAATACCACTAAAAACTTTGCCATAGCTCAAGCTTGCTCCGCCGCAAAACGTCTTTCCATAGAATAGTACGCTTTCTGGCTTAGAGACTTGCTAAGCGCATCGGCTAAGCAGCTAGTATCGGATTTCCTGCTACGTATTCTTCAGCTTTAGGGGCCAGCGGTAGGAGCTTACTTTGTGTAACTTCTAAATAGATATGCTCTAGACCAATCGCATGACGAGAGATTGAATCAATCGGTATGCCAGAGAACCGATTGAGCAGTTCGGCTAGCTCCAGTCGCTCAGGCACCCAAAAGGCAAGGTCGCCACCGTAGCGGCGAGGCGTGAAGCCGTGAGACTGAGCGCGGGCAATCGCACCGACCTCATCTTTCGTGTCTATCATCACAATCTCTTTAGCCGGAATTCGCTCACGCAGCGTCTCTATCGTGCCTTCGGCGAGCAAGGTGCCTTGCTTGATAATGCCAATGCGATCGCACAGCCTTTCAACTTCATCTAGCAGATGCGTCGTCAGCAGCACCGTCACACCCTGCTGCTTCAGCGAACGAATCAGCTCCCACACTTCATAGCGCGCCTCAATGTCTAGCCCGGTTGAGGGTTCATCTAGTACCACCAGCTTTGGCTTGTGAATAATAGCTGCTG
Organism: uncultured cyanobacterium; assembly: GCA_963836895.1. Taxonomy (GTDB): domain Bacteria; phylum Cyanobacteriota; class Cyanobacteriia; order Phormidesmidales; family Phormidesmidaceae; genus Phormidesmis. The sequence continues at coordinate 246,162 of CAWILA010000006.1, forward strand.
CCAAGCTCAGCCGCCGCTGCATACCCCCGCTGAGGTCGCCGACTACGCTATGTGCGCGATCTTCTAAATTCACAGCCGCTAAGCAAATCTGCACTCGCTTTGCTGTCTTCTGCTTGTTTAAGCCGTATATTCGAGCGATGAAGGTCAGGTTCTCAGCGCAGGTCAAGCTTTGATAGAGCAAATTTTGCTGCGGCATAACGCCTACTACCAGCTTAGTTGCTTCGCATACCGGCTTTCCCTGCACCAAAATTTCGCCACTATCTGGCTTAAGCAAACCGCACAATAGATTTAGCGCCGTTGTTTTGCCTGCGCCGTTGGGACCTAGCAAACCGTAAATTTCACCCGGTTTAAGTGATAGTGATAGCTTGTTAAGTGCTTGCCTGTCGCCAAACTGCTTTGAAAGACGGGAGATTTTTAGCATGAATTTAAGCGATAGTACCTGATACAAACCTGCACCAGCGCAAATTTTATTAAAGAGACCTAGAGCCAATGCAGCGCACTGGCAAATGCTTAGGCTAGCTACTCAGATAAAGCAACCAAAGTTAAAAATGGCTGTCGCAGTTATCATGCCCCAACATGGATAGATATTAATTTGCAGTAGGCCAGTGCGTATACAAACACTCATTTGTCACGCTGCAAAGGGCCTAAAACTCAATTCCTGCCTGCGCTTTCACGCCCTGCTCTCTAAAGGGATGCTTCACCAGGCTCATCTCCGTTACCAGATCCGCCCGCTCAATCAGCTCTTTCGGTGCGCCGCGTCCGGTCAAAATGACGTGGCTCATCTCTGGCTTTTCATCTAAGCCCGCAAGCACCTGATCAACAGAAAGGTAGCCAAGCTTAAGCGCAATGTTCACTTCATCTAGCAGCACCGTGCGGTAGCTGTCGTCGCGGATGTAGGTCAGCGCCTTTTCCCAGGCGGCCTGCGCAGTTTGAATATCGCGATCGCGGTCCTGCGTTTCCCAGGTAAATCCCTCTCCCATCGCGTGAAACTTCAGCTGCTTTGGCCAGTGACTGAGCGCTGCTTTTTCTGCTGGCTCCCAGCCCCCTTTGATGAATTGCACAATGGCAACATTAAAGCCATGACCGAGTGATCGCAGTACCACACCCAGCGCTGCGGTCGTCTTGCCCTTGCCATTACCGGTATTGACAATAATCAGTCCCTTTTCAATCTTCCGTTCGGCCAGGCGCTGCGCTTGAACTTCCTTACGACGCTCCATTTTTTTCTTGTACTGCGCTTCACTTAGACCTTTTTGTGTCGCTTCCTCGTCTAGCTGCGTCGCCGTTTGATCTAGTACAGATTGGTCAGGACCGGATTGATCGGAAATAGAAGACTTTGTCATAAATACAGATGCTATTTACATAGGGCGTTTTAATTCTATCTGAATGGCTCAGATCCCCTGGCACAATCGTGAGCTTAGAAAGTTAGATAGGTGCGCTCAAATCCAGTGAACTCAGAAGCGAAGTGTAATAATACGAGGAGACTATAGCGGCCTAAACCCAGCATGACCCTCAAGCGAATCGTCCTTTCTGCCATGACCCTACTCGTAGTGTGGGTCATGAGCAACTCCCTCATCAGCAGCTTTGGCGAACCGCAAGTAGGTAATCAGCTCCAGCTATACCAAACCGATCTCATGGTGCAGGCTAGCGAATGGAACGGCAGCGGCCTACCCGAGGAAGAAGTAGAACAGTTTCGCAGAGCAGTCTTTGGAAAAGATGCGCTGGAGTCGGCAGTAGAGCAATACCGGGAAGTGCGTAAAGATGCGTCAACAGGCTTAGTTCGGCTTCAGCAGCAAATCGCCAACCTGCCCAATTCTGACGATGAACAGACCAAAGCAAAGGTTCAAACACTAGCGGCAACGGCAAAGTCTCAGCAGAGTCTGGTCGACCAGATTGATTTGCGGCTGGGCGTGGTGCAGGCGCAGCAGGAGAAAGCGGATAGTGCGATCGCAACCTGGCAAGCGTTAGCTGAACGATCTAGCAGAAGCGCTTCCACCGCAGAAGTGCTAGCAGATCTATGGCGCAATCCACCTGTTATTCGCCCGGAAACAGCTACTACTATCAACAGTCAGCTGAGAGGCTGGTTTCGCTATACTGCTCTCTCTCGCCTGTACACCGTAGAAAACAAGACCGACCAGCTAACCGAAATTCAAACTGAAGAACTTAGCATAGCCGAACGCACTTTAATTCAGCTTAGCGTCGTAGGTCTTCTACCTTCTCTCGGTGGGCTCCTCGGTTCAGCGCTGCTGATTGCGCTAATAGGTCAGCGAATCTTACGCGGCAAGGATTCTCTGCTGGCTATTGAAGAAGGAGAGTGGCAGGTACCTTGGGACTGGGAAGTCGTTTGGCTAGTGATTGTCGGTGGCTTTTTGTTTACGGGGCAAATAGCACTGCCGCTGGTACTTCAGGTGGGTTTGCTCGTCACGCAGTCTATCGGCGCAGATGCAGTAAGCTTGGTTCCGACAGGATTTGCAGATGCAGGGTTTGCTTCTACCGGTCTTATTCTAGGCCTTTCTAGCCGGGGAAAGGCGCTGTATTCACTGGTGTTTTACCTGCTGATGGCAGCAAGCACGTTGGGCGTACTGTACGTTGCAATTAAGCAGTATCTACCGCTGTCAAAAGAGTGGTTTCGCATCAATCTCAAAAGTCGCTGGCCTCTATGGGGAATAGGCGGCTACCTCATCGCGCTGCCGCTTATGCTAGGCGTGTCTCTTCTCAATCAACAAATTTGGCACGGTCAAGGTGGCAATAATCCCATCTTGCAACTCGTGCTAGAAGAGCGCGATCCGGTGGCGCTTGGCATGTTTCTCTTTACCGCTGCGGTTGCGGCTCCTATCTTTGAAGAAATTCTGTTTCGTGGCTTCTTACTGCCCTCTCTTACGCGCTACCTGCCAACGTGGGGCGCTATTGGACTTAGCAGCCTAATCTTCTCAGTCGCCCACCTTAGCTTTTCAGAGGTGCTTCCACTCACGGTGCTAGGTGCAATTTTGGGCTTTGTGTACGCCAAGTCGCGTAATCTCGCTTCGTCGATTTTGCTGCACAGCACCTGGAACAGCGTCACTATGATTGGCTTATTTCTGCTAGGTGGCGGTAGCTAAGCAAAAAAAGTCGCCACTTCTACGCCTTGCTATTCGCAGGCATGAAGATAGCGACTTTTTATAGCTTGAGAGAGCCTAGTCAATCTCTGTAGGAGGCCAGTCACCGCTGTCAGGCTCGCGAGAGATCTCGGTTGCATCCGTTGTGATTTCAGCGGCAGGCGACATTCCCGCAGAAGGTGTGGGCTCAGATGACTCAGAGGCAGACGGCTCAGGTTCAGATGGCGATGAGAGACTGGAATCAGGTTTTTCGGCTGCAGGTGCGATCAAGGTAGGCGCACTTGAAGCAGGCGTACCTTGAGTAGAAGAAGCTGAAGAGCCAGTGTTAACTGAAAGCTTTCTAACAGGCGCTGGATCTACAGGCTCCAAACCTAGCTGTTCTCTTGCGTTGTTGAGCAGGTTATCTAGCCCAGTGCGTCCTGTTTCTAATAGATTCTTGCCTTTTTCTGCGAGCGGTGTTTTGTCTTCCGCAGAGGCTAGGCTAGGGTTATTCTGCTGCTCTATCCAGCTGCGAAGCGTGCTGCCCGTTCTCATAGAAGCATCGCCAAACCAAGCGCCAAAGACAAATACAGAGCAAATGATCAGCCAGATTAGCTGGGCCGATTCTTTGAGTATGGTGCCTGTGAGGTTGAGCGTTTTCTGATAGGTTTCGCCAGTTTCTTCAGAGAAAAGAAGATCCCAAAGCTTAGAAGCCTGTACTTGAATTTGATCCATCGTTTTAAGCGGGATAAAGATTTGATAGAGAAGTATTCTAGTGTCTGAAAAAACTAGACGGTTGGGCGCAGGTTTCTAGGATGCGACCAGGCATTGATCCTACTCACCCCAGACTTTTTGTAAAACGGTCTCTGGTTCGATATCAGCAATTTGGCCCGTGGGTGATGCAATTCCTAGGAAGCGAATTTCTTTGCCGCTTTCGGACGGCAGCATTTCAGTAGGGCTATTCCTACCAAAGAGCGCCAGCGTAAACACCTTGAGCGCGACAGCAAGCTGCATGACATAGCTGTCGGGTGCTAGCACAAGGTCCGCACCCGCTACAATAGCGGCTGTTTGGCCGAGGTTACCAGCACTGACAACGACTAGCTGAGCATCTTCAGCTTTGAGCGCGTTGACCTGCGCTGCACTGCCTTCTGTTTGCAGCAGTACAATCGGCATTTTGGGCTGCTTAGCTCTAAAATCAGCGATTAGCGTTTGCCATGCGCTCAGAGAATACTGAGAATCTTTGCCAATGCGTCCGGTGTCTTGACCAGGATACATAAGGACATAGCCACCTTTAAGATTCTGGCGATCGCGCAGCGTACTTGCCCAAGCTAAATCACCTTCAGGCACATTTACCGTAATCTCTGGCGTAGCGCCGTCAACGCCAATCGCGCCTAGCAAATCGTGATAGCGTTCAGCCTGATACTGCGCATCTGCTTGAGACTTGTCGGGAACGGTGGCCGTGTAAAACCAAGGGGCGCTGGTGCTCTTGTAAGTCACACGGGTAGGCACACCGCTGAGCCATAGCAATAGACCCATCTTCCAGGTAAGGTCAGTGGTGATGGCCACTTCGTACTCGCGATCGCGCACAATCCCGAGCAAGTTAGCCCAGTCCGAAGGACTAATGGCAGCAGAAAACGTAAAGGGAATAACGGTGTCGACATTTTTTGAGACTCGATAGGCGACGGCCGCCTTCGGCTCAACAACAACACCAATTTCAGCATTTGGATAGGCCCGCTTAATATCGTCTAAAGCCGGAAAAAACAAAAGCTGATCACTGATGCCGCCAGGGACTAGGACCAGTATGCGCATGCGGTTAAAATACATATTTTTATCCGCTCATATCTTAATGGAAGCCGGGTATCTTGACGCGATTCCGTAGGAATAAAACCCGAATTCGCGGCAACTGGTGTCTTAGGAAACCGGTAATATGGCCAGACGGATATAGATTTTTCACCATGCATTTATTAATTCCGGCGGCAGGGGTTGGCCGCCGTATGGGCAGCGAGTTCGCGAGACGAGGGCTACGCCATCGCAACAAGCTACTCATGCCCCTTATCGACAGGCCCATTCTCGCCTGGACCCTTCAAGCTGCTGCTACTGCCAAAAGCCTTCAGTGGATTGGCATCATTTGCCAACCCATTGATCAACCAGACATCGAAAAGATGGTTCGGCAGTGCGATTTAGCCGTTCCCGTACGGTTCATCCAGGGCGGCGACACACGGCAAGCCTCCGTATACAACGGGTTGCAGGCGCTGCCCGATGAGACCACTCATGTGCTTATTCACGATGGGGCCCGGTGCTTAGCCACCGCTGACCTATTTGATCGCTGCGCAGAAGCCGCTTTACGAACAAAGGGCTTTATTGCAGCCGTCCCAGTAAAAGACACCATTAAGCAGGTCGATAGCGAAGGCACTATTGTCCACACGCCGGATCGTTCACAGCTGTGGGCTGCGCAAACGCCGCAAGGGTTTGAGGTTGACCTGCTCAAGCAGTGTCATGCTCGCGGTCAGGCTAAAAGCTGGGAAGTGACAGACGATGCGGCGCTTTTGGAAAAATGCGGCGTACCGGTCAGCATCGTGGAAGGAGAGGAGACCAACCTTAAAGTGACGACGCCGGTTGATCTGGCGATCGCACGGCTCATCTTGCAGCAGCGGCAGTAAAAATCGGCACAAAAAAACTCCTCCATCTGGCCTGGCAACAGTAGCCCACGTGGATCGAGGAGTTTGTTAGAGAATAAAGGCGTCACAAAGGACTACGCAGAGCCTATCTAGCCAGGGAAATAGCTAGGCAAGCCCAATGCGACTGGCCCAATAAGTAGGAACTGTTCAGCAGTAGAGCTGACAAACCGAAAGGAAGGTTTAGCCGAAGCAATATTCTTGTCAGCAGACCAGGCAAACTAGCCAGCTTTAGAGGTCACCGCCTCTAACCGCCAGCAAAAATACGATTGCAGGGCCAGAAATCACCACCAGAGCCAACATAGTCAGCTGGGCAATGAGTACAAAATCAATATTACCTAAGACAGAAAGAGCACTATCAAACAAAGCCTTTTATCCTCCGAACAGTTCACTAGTGAACGATGTTAAGCAATTTCACTTCTCAGCATTGTACCTGCTTGTGTACAGCTAGATTAAGGTTTGTTTACAAAATTCTAAGGTTGCTATGGTGCCTAACCTCAGAGCGTTCTAGCGTTTTGACTGCCCCTTCATCAATGGAGATATCGGTGACACTTCATGCAGTCTGGTCAAATTCCTTAATATTTGCAGACAATCGTTTTCTTCGGGTTCATTGCGGTAGGTTATTACTGGCTTTGACAGATGAAACGGCTATGGCGACTTGGCAGTGCGTAAAAAATTGTGGGGCGTGTTGCCAGCTAGATCCTGCTGATCGCCCCGATCTGGCCGACTACCTTTCGCCCGATGAGCTGTCTTTATATATGAGCCTGGTGGGCGGCGACGGCTGGTGTACCCACTACGATAAAACCAAACGCGAGTGCACCGTCTACGATACGCGTCCGACCTTTTGCCGAGTAGAACCCGAAACTTTTCAAAAGCTCTACAGCATTCCACCGAAGGAGTTGAATGAATTTGCTATTGAGTGCTGTGAGCAGCAAATTTCAGGCGTCTACGGTAACAGAAGCGCAGAGATGGATCGCTTCTACGACGCTATCGGACTGGAGAGTGTGGTAGTTGAGATCGACGGCGAAGCGGACCCGGGTTCACAGTGAAGCGTGCAGAGTAGCGTGGTTGCAATTGCGTATTTGGGCCGCGATCGCAGATAATGAAAAAAATATGAAATTGAATCGCCTGTGACTTCCTCTAATCTGACGCCACCCGACGCGACAACCGTTGCTAATAGAGAAGTTCAGACGATAGACGAGGTCGTGTCGATGGAAGCCACAGATACAAGGGGAGGCAGCAACGGTTTTTGGCCAGTTTTTCTCTCTACTTTTATTACCATCTTTTTAGCTGAGCTAGGCGACAAGACTCAGGTGACTACTATGCTTATGAGCGCTGAGTCGAAAGCGCCGGTCGTCGTATTCCTAGGCGCTGGACTCGCGCTAATTTCTACGAGCCTTATTGGTGTTTTGCTAGGGAAGTGGCTGTCGAACCGAGTTTCGGAAGACACGCTCGATACCTGCGCCGGTATTCTGCTGCTGCTGATTACGATTGGCCTGGTAGGCGATCTTTTCAGCAGCTGAGGTCAGGGCCACTTCAAGCAGCGTCCGTAGGGTAGATTTTTTGGTTAGGATTTGAAGATGGATTTGAAGCTATTTCTGGTGAGTTTTGCGGCGGTGTTTATCTCAGAGCTAGGGGATAAAAGTCAGCTGGCAGCGATCGCACTCGGCGGCTCCTCGCCGTCACCCAAAGCCGTCTTCTTCGGCACCGCTAGCGCCCTGCTGCTTGCCTCTTTTATCAGCGTCGTACTCGGTGGCAGCGCCTTCTTCCTTCCTGAGAAGCTGGTTAAAGGAATTGCAGCTATTGGCTTTGGCATACTCGGCCTACGACTACTCTGGCCAGAAAGCGACTCTCAATAGCCAAAGTGCCCGACACTTCTACAGCGTCAGGCACTTCATCGATTTGATTATCCCAATATCAACAGTTGCCCGTTGAACTCGGCAACTAACGGAAGGCCGCTGCAATATCGCGATAGCAGAGCCTGATTAAAAACGCTGCGCCTACTAGCTTTAGAGCTTCAAGCGCCCAGTAAGCAAGATGTAGCACGCCCATTTCGGTCGCTGCGTTTCCTGACATAGTCTCAGAGAAAGTGCCGCTGAGGTTTAGGCCAAGTGCGCTGAGGTGTGGGGTAAAGAAGTAGGTGAAGGTGAGTGCGATCGCTAGCAAAGCGCCACCTGTCATGAGAGCCCAGCGACTACGCGCGCCGCTTGCTACAACTTCAAACTGAGAGCGCCGCTCACGCATCACTAGCAGCCCAGTTAAAATCGCCGCCGCGCACAGCACTTCAACCCGGTTGAACACCCAAAATAGGCTGTAGCTACCCGTCGCAAAGCCAGGCTCATTCATCATGCCGGACTCATACATCATCGGCATCATAAAGAAGTCCAGCAGAACGCTGCTGCTGAGCCAGAAGGTTGCCACCAAAAGCACCAGCGCATCCCAGCTGAACTGACGAGAAGAAAGCTTGGAAGCAGAATTTGAGATATTCACCATGAGGACGCTCCAACGTCTTTGAACGTATGTGTTGAAAAAGAATTCCAGTTACCTTCACCCTAGCTAAGTCGCTCGACTTTGCCCGTGAATATTTCTTTCAGGAAAGCTAATTGGGCGCAACACTCATTCGCACTCCGACACATTCCTTCAACCTTTTGAAGACCCGTGCCAGAGTGTTTTGGGTAGATCCCAATAGTCTTGAATAAGCCTGATAATAGAAAAGTGGTATCTAGGTGCGGCAAGTGCAAGAGTCGAAGACGCAAAACTCAGCGGTGCAGATTGGGCGGCAGTGGCTGACGCTAGTGGCAATTTTGATGGCGATCGCAGTCAATGGCTATTCCAACGTGTTTCCACCTGCTGGGCAGAACACAGGCGAAGTTTCAAACACGATCTTAGGCGGTGTGCTGATTACACCAGCAGGTTATGCTTTCGCTATTTGGGGACTTATTTATCTAGGATTGGTCGCTTACGGCATCTATCAGGCACTGCCTGCTCAGCGCTATCAGCCCGCTTTTGAAAAAGCGTCTTGGGGTGTTATTGGCGCTTGCGTTCTACAAATGGTGTGGATATACGTCTTTTTGACCTATCACTTCTGGTGGTCGTCGGCAGTTATTCTAGGTATTGTGGGCTGCCTAATAGCAGCTTATTTACCAACCAGGTCGCTCAAGCCCACACGCAAAATACGCTGGTTTCTTCAAGCGCCTATCAGCATATACTTTGCCTGGATTACGATCGCTTCGGTTCTCAACGTTGCAGGAGCCCTCTATGTGAGGAATATTCCTACTGCTGATATCGGTGAGTTTGTAAGTGCGATTGCGCCTTCTCTTGGCGGCGTTGCTGCCACCATTGCCATGATGTGTGTAAGTGCACTCATCGCTGCCATTGTTGCCTTCAGGTATGGCGATGTATCTTATCCAGCTGTCGCAGTGTGGGCACTTATCGCCATTACCATCCGAAATAGTGGCTTACTGCCTATTGCTCTTACTGGCATAGCCCTTGCTGTCGGTCTATCTATTGTCATCGTGCGCATCAAGTCGTCTGGCCGACCGCAGACGTTAGACGTGTGAAGCGGTAGATCTGCTAGAAGGATCTGCTAGGAAATCCAGCTCAGAACCTAAGCACCATGAACCGTTTTCACCCACCTCAGCTGCTTAGGTCGCACCGAAATACGCATAGACATTGTGCCAATTACCACCAGCCAATGCAGCATGTAAAACGCACCGCGTGCGGTCTGTATCACGGCACTCCAGACGGAGGTTTGCTCGGCCTGGCGCAAAGTAGTAAACATTCCAATCGCTGACATCAGTACTGCCATCACTGAGATAGGACCGTATACCGGCAGCTGACGGTGAATCAGAGCAAGGACTAAGTCTGGCAGTAGTACCAGAGGCATCATGTATTGAATGACCCAGAAGCTGAGCATGTCTAGCGACTTGCCCGAGCCTAGACTGTTCTTTGCCAGAGGTCGCCAGTAGTCTAGATATCGCTGAAAGCCGCCTTCTGCCCAACGATTGCGCTGATGCCATAGTGCCTTTGCACTGATGACGCCTTCCTCACCTACCGAAGGCGTAAACAGCAGGCCAATATTCCACTGGTTGAGATGTAGCTGAATGGTGAGATCTAGATCATCGGTGATGGTTTCTTCGTTCCAGCCGCCGCACTGGGCGATCGCACTGCGCCGTACAAACTGTCCATTTCCTCGCAGCTCGCCAATACCGCCTATCGCGATTCGCCGCTGCTGCATATAGCAATCAAGCGCCATCTCTGCCTTTTGCCCACGGGTCCAAAAGTTGGTAGCAGCGTTTGTGATCGCCTTGCGCACCTGCACTGCCCCTGTCTTCTCTCCACCTTGGCTCGCGTCAAACATCGGCACCACATGGCGAAGCAAATCAGGCGCAACTTGAGCATCCGCATCGAACACCGCCAGCAAATCGCCTTTCGTTTGCGGCCATACCAAATTCAGCGCACCTGACTTGCCGCCAGTTGCATCTGGCCCTCTATGAATTACATTCACCCGAGCGTCGCGGACTGAGAGAGTATCTAAGATCTCTGGTGTGGCGTCGGTGCTGTAGTCATCAATAATCCACAGGTCGTAGCGATCTTGGGGATAGTCGAGCTGCAGCAGATTTTCGATGAGTTTGCCTATCACCTGCTCTTCATTTTTGGCGGCTACCAGCAGAGAGACATAGGGCCAGTTGGTGGTTTCTATCGGCAGTAGCTCTGCGCTCAAAGACTGCACAGAAGGCAGTGGATTTGGTGCCACCACCGGCTTTGCCAGGACAACGCGCAGGGCCTGTATACCGATAACGCCTGCGGCTAGCCAAACGAATTCGTGCCCCCAGCTCACGCTGTGCAAAAAGGCAGTGAGCAGCCAGAGTAAGGAGAGTGCGATCGCAGCTTTCAATCGCCGCCCACTGTAGCCCTTGAACAGCTCAGTATCGAAGACCAGATCAGACTCTAGATGAAAATCCGATAGGCAAAAGTCGGACAGGTCAAATTCAGACAGGTCAAAGTCTGACGCAGCGGGCTCAACGTAATCTGTCATATATAGTTTTGTTTAAATCCCTTAACAAATCCTTTCAATATAACAATACTCCTTCACCGAGTCACGGTGTGAAATAGTCGCGTCGGTAGCGGTCAGTATGAGTAGCTCAGCTGCTAATCGGGAATTCTGATATCAGGCATTCAGCTGAAGCCTTCTCTATCAGAATTCTTTTTACGCACTTCGCATAGCCGCCATGTCTCTTCAATCTATCAAGCCTGCTACTAAGCCAGAAGCCAGCGTTTACCTGCCTTACTACGAGGGCAAAAAACGCAACGCGCTTCCCTATGCAATCGGGCTCTACAAGCAGGGCAACATCGAAGGCGAAAGAGCCATTGAAGGCACGGGTAATATTCCATTTCTGGCTACCTGGAATGTTTCAATGCTGCCCGCAGACCTTACTCGCTGCCGGATGCAGTTTGATGGCGACGCCGAACTCACCTACGAAATCACCATGGCTAACCACGAGTTCATCAACTTCTTGATTAGCGTCGTCGTCGCCATGAACCAAAACAAAACCCCTGACTTCGACAAAGCCTTCTACCGCAAACTCCTCCGCCTCGACGAATAGCTTTTTCTATTTTCTTGCTCGACTCGTAGGCGAACGTGTAAAGATAATCACAGGATTCTAGATATTGGAAGTTTGCGTGCCACCTTCTAGCTATTTGCAGGAAGTAGGCGCGCATAAGACGATGTCTCTGTCATAATCTGTTTTCATATCTTGAGTTTTCTAGCGTTGTCTGGACGATTCGCCAGGGATATGACCAACGCTATAAGTCGAAAGGAGTGAGGGCGTGCCCCAGTCGTCAGATCGGACATCGAAGCATTTATTGATTGGGTCAACTGAGCCCTTTAGCGGGAAGTCGGCAACGGTTTTGGGGTTAGCGCTTCAGCTGCGATCGCAAGGATTTGATATTGCCTACGCTAAGCCCATTGGCACCTGTCTTAGCGAAGATGACGATACGCTTGACGAAGACGTTCGCTTTATCGCCCAGACCCTGGAGCTAGGGAAAGACAGAATCCGCCCCACGCTGTTTGTTTTGGACGAAGACACCATCCAAAAACAGCTGACGCAAGAACAGCTCGTTTACGACCAGGACGTTGAAAAAATCCTGGCTAGCCAGGGTGAAGATATTCTGCTGATCGAAGGGCCTGGCAATTTAGAAGAAGGCACATTATTTGGCCTGTCGCTGCCCGAAATGGCGCAAATGAGTCAGGCTTCTGTCATCTTGGTCACGCGCTACCACTCGGCGCTCATTGTCGATAAGCTGCTCGCGGCGAAAAAGCAGCTAGGCGATCGCCTGCTAGGGGTAGTCATCAACGATGTACCTTCCGACCGTATGGAGATCGTGCAGACTTCCGTCAGAGATTGCCTGGAGCGTCACAAAATTCAGGTATTCGGCATTCTGCCCCGTACGGCAATCATGCGCAGTGTCAGCGTAGAGGCTCTCGTCGATCATCTCCAGGCTGAGACGCTCATCATGCCTGAGCGCATCGATCAAATGATGGTCGAAGAAATCTCTATCGGAGCTATGAACGCCAACTCAGCGCTGCGCTACTTCAACCGGGCGCACAACATGGTGGTCGTCACAGGTGGCGACAGATTTGATATTCAAATGGCCGCGCTCGAAAGCTCTACCCAGTGCCTGGTGCTCACAGGTCGACTCGCACCCCGTAAAGATATTCTCGATAGAGCCCGCGATCTAGAAGTGCCTATTCTTTCGGTTGATCTCGACACGCTCACAACGGTTGAAATCATCGACAAGGCGTTTGATCAGGTGCGATTGCACGAGCCGATCAAAGTAGAGTGCATTAAGCATTTGATGGCACAGCACTTTGATACGTCTCGGGTCATTGAAGCAATGGGGCTGAGTCCGGCAGTCACCGTTTGACGCTATGTCGCTCATTTTGGCCAAAATCTGTTCGCTTTCTACGTAAGGATCGCTCGGATCGATGCGTAAGACGTCACAAGGGTTTGGTAATATTGCATAATTGCTTTCCCGTATCCTCTACTCCCCGAGGTCGCCATTGAGTCAGTCCGTCGAAAATCCACTTGATGCTGTTAAGGTAGACGACTTTTTGCAGGAGCTGGCCACGATCCAGCAGTCTGGCTCTAAGCGTATTGCCATTTTAGGATCTCGCCATGTCCCTATTACGCACCAGAGGCTAATTGAGCTGATGAGCTATGCGCTGGTATTGGGTGGCAATCGCCTGATCACTTCGGGCGCAGCTGGAACCAATGCTGCGGCCATTCGTGGGGCGATGAAAGCCGAGCCTAATTTGCTGACGGTGATTTTGCCACAGAGCTTGCGCAAGCAGCCGCGTGAGTCTCGCGAGCAGCTAGAGCTGATTACCAACCTGGTTGAAAATGCTGCGAATGATACGCTGCCGCTAGCAGACGCAAGTGCTATGTGTAACCAAGAAATTATCGGTCGCTGTCAGCAGCTGATTTGCTTTGCCTTTCACGATAGCAAAACGCTGCTGAAGACCTGTCAGGACGCTGAGGATCAGCACAAGATTGTAACGCTGTTTTACTTCGACTAATGGATATTGTTTACTCTCTTCCATTCGTCTCTTCGGCCAACGTTCTCCTATGCAGCATTGTCGCTGCTGCCGCGCTTATCTATCTTCCTTATCTGGTTGTAGCCTTTGGCCGGTTCCAGGTCGGTTACGAAATGAGTGCACCGCGTGGCATGTTCGATAAGCTGCCTGAGTATGCGCAGCGAGCGACTTGGGCGCACCAAAATTCTTGGGAATCGTTTGCGCTGTATGCACCAGCGGCGCTGATGGCATTTGTGGTGAGTTTGCCAGCGGAGCAGGTCGTGGGCAGCGCGGCGATTTACGTAGCGGCGCGCTTGAGCTATTCGCTGTTTTATATTCTCAACGTGCCGATTTTGCGATCGCTCTCTTGGGCTATCAGCATTAGCAGCATTGTGTCTCTGTATATCGCGAGCTGTCAGGCGGCGTTAGGGTAACTTTTGTTACACAAAGGGTGATTTGGATGTCGGTTGCGTTGCGATCGCAGTCTATCTATCGCTATTATTTAGTGCGTTTTGTTTTAGCTGTTCGTATACTTTAAAGACCCTATGGCCTCTACTTACTCCTTCGATGTTGTCAGCGATTTTGATCGGCAAGAGCTCGTCAACACCTTGGATCAAGCGCGGCGTGAAATCAAAAGCCGGTACGACTTAAAAGACACTAAAACAACCCTAGATCTTAAAGAAGACAGTATTGACGTAGAAACCGACAGCGACATGACGCTGCGAGCCGTTCATGTAGTGATTCAGACTAAAGCGGCGAAGCGTAATCTGTCGATGAAAATTTTTGACTTTGGTGAAATCGATGCGGCTAGCGGCAGTCGCATTCGGCAGGAAATTAAGCTAAAGAAAGGTATCGAGAAAGAAGACGCTAAGAAAATCTCGAAGATGATCAAAGACAACTTGAAGAAGGTGCAGGCATCTATCCAAGGCGATTCTGTGCGGATATCGGCGAAGAATAAAGATGACTTGCAAGAGGCAATACAGCTGATTAAAGCCGAAGATTGGCCGATGGCATTGCAGTTTAACAACTATCGGTAAACTGTAAGCATCTCTAAGATGTAAGGTTTTAACGTTTTTATTCGGAAACTAGCCATCATTCTAAGCGCTGTAGATTCCGCCACGAGTCTAGCTGAAGGGCTAACTCCAACAGTCAAAAGCGCCTCTTGAATTAATTCAAGAGGCGCTTTTGCTATGGTCATAAAGCGACTTGCTTAGGCATGTCGCAAAAAAGCCGCTAGCGTGAAGCAGAATAAGGCATCAGCGTTCCTCTAAGCTCTCCACCCCGGTTTTTAGTCGTATGAATGTCAACGTAAAGGCGACCGTCATTCAGCGCCTGCATTTGCTCTTGAGTCAGCGTGTATTCTCCCATTGCAGAACCGCTACGCTCCGTGCCACCCGTCATCACATCTAAAGCATACTGAAAAGGCCCGTTCTCCATAGATGTGCCCTGATGAATGTGAAAAGCCGATGTGATATTGGTGTTGGGCGGACTCACTGGGTCAGTAGCGTAGTCTCTCATAGGGCTAGATAAAATATTGAAGCTGCCTCGCGTGACGAGTCTGTTACCCGACATAACAGCGCCGACGGTGCCACGCGCTCTGGTTTCAGGAGAACTGCCGACTACATTATCTTCGCTCATGATAGCCACATAGGTTGTGTATGGCTGCTGCATGCCCTGGGCTAGCAGCTTAGTTTCAGC
This sequence comes from uncultured cyanobacterium, assembly GCA_963836895.1. GTDB lineage: Bacteria > Cyanobacteriota > Cyanobacteriia > Phormidesmidales > Phormidesmidaceae > Phormidesmis. Next base: position 261,182 of record CAWILA010000006.1, read on the forward strand.
AGCTTCTATATTGATCTGTGCGGAGTCTGTGAGAGAAAACTCCGAATTGACATTAGCTGAAGGTGCCTGTGCTCGCGCGGGGCTAGCGCCTATCTGACCACTGAGGCTAGAAGCGCTAAGTCCTACTAGGGCCAAGCAGGTCACTAAACCGAGAATCAGGTGCCGGAATCGTTTGAAATAGATATACATTTTTGTGGAAGGTTATAGAAGAATAGTCGCAATAGAAACAGTTCTGACTGTTGTCCTCAGCAGGAAGATGCCGCTAATATTTAACAACAGCTATTAATGGTAGCAATTATCTGTGGCTAATCATTGCAATGTAGGGGCGTAGCCGCTTCTAGCGTCGCCTTTACGCTGATTCACTATCAGATTCACTATCAATAGTACGCAGTTGCTGTCTAGTTGGATTCGTCGCCGCTGTAAATAGTTATTTGCCAGTTGTAATTAGTCGGCGCAGAAGTCAGATATCCAAAGACATCCATCGAGCCTGCGGGCTGTAGCCTAGCTTTTCGTACAGATTCATTGCAGAGATATTGTCTTCAAACACTTGCAGGCTCATTTGCTTATAGCCTTGTTCTTTTGCCCACTGCTGAGCATGTGCCATCAGTGCGCTGCCCAGGCCCTGTCGACGATGGGCTTTATCTACATATAGGAGGAAGACGTAGGCCTGCTTTTGCCCATTACGTTGATCAATCGACTCACCGAGCCATAGGCAGCCCATGGGCTCGTGCCGCTGCTGCAAGCCGGGCAATCCACCTGATGGCGAAGCAGACTGTGGACCAATCAACCACCAGAGGTTTAGTCGGTTGGAGAAGTGACGGCCTACGGTATCGGCTAGGTGAGTGCCTGTTTCGGTCGCACCCAGGTCGCGGTAGGCTCGCTGCATGAATTTCACCAGACGAGCACGATCTAGGCTAGAGCCTTTTTCTAGCCGGTAGTTGGCAATGGGGAAAGGCTGGCTCACTAGCGAAGGAACGCTGCCGGGCTGGGGATTGTGGAGGCGGGCTGCGCTGATACAGGCTGCGAGCCGGGAGCGGGGGCCATCATGTCGCTAGGAAGGAAGATGCGGGCGCTGGTGGCGAGGAGTGCGATCGCAAAAATAAGCACAATAAACAGCGGTGCAATGTACTGACGAAAGAAACCCATAGTGGCCTGCCTGGAGAAAGCGTCTTGAATAAAGTTATGTAAAGTCTGCACCTATAGTAGCGGTTTTCTGGCCTTCTCCGTAGCCATCGCGTTAGTAACTGGCACAAGGCTTTCCACTGGGTTCGGAATCAGCGGTCATCCTGTTGTAGCGTCCAGGTAGCACCGGTCACTACGCTCATGAAAAAACCAATCGCCGTCCTTTCCCACCTCGTTTTTTGGACGTGGAACCTTGTCTTTATCGGCATCGTTGATATCTGGCTGCTTCCCGAGTTTGGACTAGATCTCTTCTTCGATACTCGCAACGGCCTGGTAGAGCCTACATTCACTGTTAGCTTTCTCATCCTACTTATCGTGCCGGTGCTGTGTACCGCTTTGGGATTTTGGCGATTGCGCAGCCGACCTACGATGTTGCTGCGACTGTTCTATGGCGTAGAAGCCCCCCTTTTTACGCTGTGTCTGCTCCGGATGTTCATCATTCGCGAACTTACGCCAGCTAGTGCTTTTACGTTGGGACTGGTCGTCTTCTCAATATTTATGTTTGCGATTGAGCTATTGGTGGGCTACGTCGCAAACGATGAGCGGCTCTCGTGGGTACAAATGGTAGGCCACAGCCTCATTTTGCTAGTGGGTGGCTACGTCGGCTCTCTGCTGTTGCTATACACCGTACCGGCGCTGGTTTGGACAGTCGTTGGGATTGTCAGCGGGATATATTCCTTTATAGTTCACATCACTTTTGGGAGAGCGGCTGATCTTGTGTCTGCTATCGCCGTCGCGATGACGTATGGCATTGGCTCTCTGCCGTTCCTATTGTTGTTCTTTTCTAGCTTTCTTGTCTTTCTCTCCATGCCCTACGCATTCGTGCACCTTTATATCCGTGCGTGGGAGCGCATTCACAAGGCTTTTGGTCGACAGTATGGGCATCAAAACAGCTGGGCTATTACAGGCATAACAGTGGCAATTAGCTGTTTGTTGTTCGTGGGTTTGCAGTTCCAGCAGCCGCAGATGAAAGCGTTCAATCTATTGGTGCCAGCTGGAGGAACTGCTGAGATAGAATTTCCGCTGTCGCCTTTAGCCGTACAGCTTAGACAGGAACGATTACAGGAAGCGGACAGTATTCGCGCTGGACTAACAAATGCTTATCTGCATCGATACCGCTACCTTAGCCCCTGGGATAGGAGCAATAACCTTCGCAACCTATATTCGTCCGCACTTCCAGAAGGTGCACGAGAGTTTTTACAGACTATTCATAACGGATTAGTCTCTCCTTTTCTCTATCGTGGAGGAGATGGCGATGTGCAAAAAGCAGAAGAGCTGTATGAGCAGTTTTTTGACGAACCTATTCAGAAGGCGGAACGCTTTGCTATTCGCGAGGCGCTTCAGGCGACTGCCGACCGTGACGAAACAAAAGCAGGTCTACTGAACTTGGACCAAAAGGTGGTGCGGCTCGCTCTCCAGGAAGCGACGGTGAAAGAGCACGGTGACTGGGGAACGGTGGAAATTCATGAGCGCTACGAGAATTCTACGCCCGAAGATCAAGAGATTTTCTATTCTTTCTCGCTGCCAGAGAGCGCGGCAATTACCGGGCTATGGCTAGGAACCGCTGAAGAGCCGAAGCTGTTTCCTCACGTTGTTTCACCTCGGGGTGCGGCGCAGCAGGTTTACAACGATGAGGTAGCGCGGGCGGAATTTCAGCAGGCTACCGATCCAGCACTGCTAGAACAGGTGGGGCCCAGACAGTACCGGCTTCGTGTGTTCCCAATTCCTAGCTCTACAGCAACCGGCAACCGGGCCGTGCGGGATCCCGGTGAGCTAGATTTGACGATGACTTACGATGTGGTGGCACAGCCGAATGTGGGTTGGCCACTGCCACAGCTCAGCGAAAAACGCAATATCTTTTGGACGAAGAAAACAGAACACAAGCGAGACAGTCGAACCGTTCAGCTAGGTGAGGACGAGTGGTTTGAGTCAGAACTGCCCGTTCAGCAGAAACCTAAACTTGAAAGTCATCAGATCCGTTTTGCTGAAGGTTTTCGCGTTGTTGCCGCGCCGCTCACGAACCAGGAAAAACAGCTTCCTTCTGGCAAGCGGCTTGCTGTTGTGGTCGATAGCTCTTACAGCATGGGCAATCAAACTGCTGAACTGGCGCGAGCTGCTGCCAAGCTCAAAGAAGTGGCGAAGAAGAATGTGGTGGACTTTTATATTGCGATCGCACCGTGGGCAGACTCCGCACCCAAAGCACTCAAACAATCGACGTTCGGCCCAAATGACACCTTGTTCTACGGCACCTTGCAACCAGCAGAGATGCTTACCCAGTTTGCTGAGCAAAAGGGCGACGAGACTTACGACGCGGTGCTCCTACTGACCGATGAAGGTAGCTACGAGTTGGCAGAAGACAAAGCTGAGCTACCGGCATTGAACGCACCGCTATGGGTTGTGCACTTGGGAGGCGATGTGCCGTCTGCCTACGAGGATAATTTACTGCAACTGATAGAAGCTAGCCAGGGTGGTGTAGATACGCGGGTGCTTCCCGTCTTACAAAAGATTGCGCTGATAGATGCAGACGCTACTGTACTAGATGGCTATCGTTGGCAGGTGGAAGCTGCTACAAGTCAGACACCTTCAGATTCGGTGGATTCGTTTGCGGCACTGGCGGCCAGGCAGCTGATTCGTCAGCAGGGCCGGACGCTAGATACAACTCAAGTAGCAGCGCTAGATAAGGTGCATGCGATCGCCAAACGCACCAGTATCGTCACCCCCTACTCTTCTATGCTCGTCCTCGTAGACGAACGCCAAAGAGAAGCCCTGCGCAAAGCCGAAGCTGGCGAAGACCGTTTTGAGCGAGAAGTGGAAGATGGGCAGAACGACCTGACGCAGCCGGGTAACGTGTTAACCGCTTCGGTGCCAGAGCCGGGGCAAGTACTTGGGGTGTTTTTGATGGCGATCGCGCTCATCACCCTCAAGCGCAAATCTGTCAGGACAACGCCGCCGCAGATCTAATAATTCAACCAGACATTCTCATTTACCAAGGCCCTGCCTAGGGAAAATCTTCTTAAGCCGCTGTCCAATTCGGGCAGCGGCTTTATTCATTTAGCGTGAGATTACCAAAGGCTTAACAAAGCCACTCGGGCCATGATTGAACCATCACAAACCCGCCACGCGTTCAGGATATCCCACTATGATTCAGCTGCCCACACGCCAGGCCGTTATTCAGCGTCTCAAGCACCTGTCTATTGGCGTAGCTGCCGCGTCCATAGCTATTCTTCCTGCCTTTTCTCTATCAGCCCAGGCCGCAGAGCCCTGTACCAGGCAGTGCGGCACTAGCCAAATTCGCTTCATACCTGGCCAACCCATCACTATTGAATTCATCAACCGTACCGACGGCACCGTTAACTTAGAGCGCGTTATGGATATCGATCTTCACTGGCTGCGACCACATACCGACTTTTCGATCAATACGCTGGTGGGTGTCGATGACGATATGTCTTTGGTGTTTTGGGACCAGAATAACCGAGCAGTAGAGGCTAGATTGCATCGCCCGGATTCAGAGACCTTGCAGGTGGAACTGCTGCCGAGCGGTCACGATAGCGACAGAGCGGTTCATGTCTCAAACGATGGTCGAGTCCTGGTTTATTAATATTTTCTGATACAACGCAAACGCGAAGATCCTCTATCATTAGATCAAACGAACTATCGCGCTGATTTCCCGTGAGCCGTCTGCTGCAATCTTGTGTGGCTATGTGCTTAATATGTGAGGTCAGCGCTATAGTGCTTTGTGCAAGCTACAAATATGATCGATTACGTGATCTAACGTGCCAGAAGACGTTCAAGAAGAGCAGCTTCAAACGACTGAGAGTCCTATAGATAAAGGGCTTGTAGATAATGAAGGCTCCGTAGACAAAGACATTACGGACAAAAGCCTAGTAGAAAATCAGTCTGCTGAGGAGACCACTACCAGTCCCATTGCACCGCCGCGCTTACCTACCGACCGGCAGGTTCTTGAGCAGCGGTGGCAGGTTTTTCCTGCGCAAGAATCTCAGGCTAACCATATTGCCGACGCTACGGCGCTTTCTCCGCTGCTTGCCCAAGTCCTAATCAATCGTGGCATCTATACGCCTGAGCAAGCCTGGGAGTTTTTAGATCCTGAGACGCTGATGCTGCCGTCTCCACTGGATGATTTTCCCGACTTGGCAGATAGCTTAGATCTACTGGTTGACGCAATTGAGCACCAGAAGAAGATTCTAATCTGCGGGGATTATGACGCGGATGGCATGACTAGTACGGCGCTTTTGATGCGATCGCTCCGCTACCTGGGCGCGTCGGTCAACTACGCCATTCCCAGCCGCATGGCCGAAGGCTACGGCATCAACCTGCGCATGGTCGAAGAATTTCACAGTATCGGCGGCAGCATTATCCTCACGGTAGACAACGGCATCGCCGCCTACAATCCCGTCGCTCGCGCCAAGGAACTTGGCCTTACCGTCATCCTCACCGACCATCACGACGTCCCTGAGAAAATTCCGCCCGCTGACGTTATTCTCAACCCCAAGCTCATTCGCGAAGCCTCACCCTACCGAGGCGTTGCAGGCGTCGGCGTCGCCTACATTTTGGCCGTATGCCTTGCCCAGCGTCTAGAAAAAATGCAGGACCTTACCGCCACCCTGCTCGCCCTTTTTACCCTTGGCACCATTGCTGATCTTGCCCCACTCACAGGCGTCAACCGTCGCTGGGTAAAGCGAGGGCTCAAGCTTCTACCTAAGTCCCGTATTCCCGGCATTCAAGCGTTAATTGAAGTTGCGGGGCTCAGTGAAGAAGTCGCGCTCAAGCCGGAGGCCATCGGGTTTAGGCTTGGGCCGCGAATTAACGCTGTGGGCCGAATTTCTGACCCGCAGATTGTGATTGACTTGCTTACGACTGACGATGTGGGCGTGGCCTTGCAGCGAGCCATGCAGTGCGAAGAAGCCAACAAGCTGCGCCGCCAGATGTGCGAAATTATTGAGACGCAGGCGGTGGAATGGTGCCAAGAGCAAATAGAATCTGGTCAGCTAGATCTAAAAAAAGAGCGTGTGCTGGTCGTGGTGCAGCCTGAGTGGCATCACGGCGTGATTGGCATTGTGGCTTCCAGGCTAGTTGAGCGCTACGGCGTACCGGTGTTTATCGGCACCTATGAAGACAAAGCTAAGAAAGAAATTCGCGGCTCAGCGCGCAGCATTCCAGAGTTTAACGTCTTTGACGCGCTGCAATTTTGCGATGACCTGTTCGACAAATACGGCGGACATCGCGCCGCTGGCGGTTTTTCCTTTCAGGCAAACAAGCTGCGTCAGGTGAAGTCTCGCCTCAGCAACTTTGCCCGCAAGCATTTGCAGATAGAGCATCTTAAGCCTCTGGTCACTGTGGATGCGCACGCGCCTCTCGAAGCTGTGAACCTGGATCTATACGCTCAGATCGATCAGATTCATCCCTGCGGCATTGAGAATCCAGATCCCGTTTTTTGGACGGCAAATGCGGCAGTCGTCGATCAAAAGGTGATTGGGAAAAGCAGTGACCATCTCAAGCTGACGCTGGCGCACACGGCGGAAGGGAGTGATACGAAAGTGGCGATTAAGGCGATCGCATGGCGCTGGGGACAATACCATCCGCTCCCTAGAGCTATAGACATCGCTTACAAAATTCGACTCAACGAGTGGAAAGGTCGCCGCAGCGTAGAGATAGAGCTTGTCGGTGTTCGCCCTGCCCAAACTAGCCCCGACTCAGCGTCTAGCATTCAGCCCTGGAGCGAATCGCCACTAGTCCCTGCTGCCGACGACGGAGGCATACGCAGAGTCGCCGAGACCACTCCAAGCTCTACGCCTACCGAAAAAGCAACTGCCAAGGAAGCATCCGCTTCGCTTCAAGCAGCACGTGAAGCCGCTCGCACCCTTCAGCAAGAAATCAACGGAGCTCAGCTCGCTCATAGCGCAGAGCCACCCATCTTATTCAAACTGCCCCCCAAACTCCCCAAGATCGACCGTTCCCAGAGCACAAATAAGCAAACTCAGGCTTCCGCAACCGCCCCGCTTGACCCTACTCAGACAGGATCAAACGGGACTACGCGAGCTAGCGAAGAAAGCAACACCGAGGCTGAAACCTCACTGCACGTAGAGTTTTACCACAGCAGAAGGCGCTACAAGGGTACTTTGGAGAGAACCGCCCACGAAAGACAGCTCACTATCGAAAACAGCGAAGGTCATCTACTGATCGTGCAAATGCAGCAGCGGCAAGGTTTTTTGTATCTGCCAGAAGAACCGGCTCAAGTGATTGATATCTCTGAGCTGCGATACTTTAACTTGATCCGCTCTGGGCTCAATGCCTTAGAAGTCAAGCAAAAAACTCAGCTACTCATCAAGCAGGAAGCGCTACTGGCTGAGAAGGACCGACAAATCAACACGATGAAGGCCCAAATTGAGCTACTGGAAGAAAAAATCACCCAGCTCTCAGCCGAGCAGCAGCAGCAGTTTGCAGCGCTCAAAACCGAAAGGCAGGTGCGCGCGGCGACCATATCAGGACAAGAAGCGCAGATAGAACAGCTGCAAGTGCAGGTTAGCAGCATACCGATGCCAAACGCGGCAGGTATCAAGCAGCAGGTGCGCGAGGCAATTGGCGATCGCGTGTGGTTTTGCCTGCAAGCTGCTAGCCAACAAGACCTACAGGCCGCCTACAAAAACGACCAGATGATTCAGGCCAGCTCGCCAGATGCCAGTATTGCTGACTACTCCGAAGCGAGCATCCGGCTCAGTGCGGTAATTGAGCGAGAAGTGCTAATACCCTTTTTTCAATCGCTCTATCCTTTCTTACTCGGCAACAGCCGCAGCGAAATCGGCGGGATTGCGCTCGGCCCGGCGAATCAATACACGCTAGGTATGCTGCCACCACTGCTCGCTACTCAGTGGCGGTCGGTACAGCCGGGCCAGCTTTCTCAGCGGACGCAGCCCGATGGCGGCGTAAAGATGGTGAAAGTGAGAGGAGGAGAAGATGTATCGGAGCGCGATCGCATCCTCCTGACCCAGTTTTTCGAGCAGTGGGAGCATCCAATGGCCACCTGCTTGAGCCAAAAGGGAAAACAAGCCGCATCTAGCCTCGATCAGATCAATAAGCTCCGTAATATAGCGGCTCACGCAGAGAGCTTTTTATACCGATGGCAATACGAACTTTTGCATCAGCTGATTGCTGGCAAGCAAGGAAAGGGAGGACTCCTTAGAGAACTGTTTGGGCTCTCATAGTCAGAAGTTAGTCCGGCATTACCCTGAGGTAAGTTCAGACTTTAGCACATGCAAAACCAGGTGAATCCTACAGCCTACCGATGGGACAATAGCTATAGCCCAGCGCCTTTCTTGACTCAAATTTTTGCTAGGAAGTAGAGAAGTTTCCCCAGGACTTTCCTGATCTGTGGAAAACTTCTTAGAATATTAATATGAGTAAATATACGGGGATCCCTATAAGTACGAGGATGGCAAGTGCTGATGCGTTAAGGGTTGCACCTTTTCGACCAAAACCGGAGATACCAAGAATATTTCGATTTTTTTTAAGTTTTCCACGTATGCGAAAAGTTTTCCACAGCGTTTTCCACAGGCTGGAGAAAGTGTATAGGCGTCGCTGCTAAGTGTGACACCTTATCTAAAATGTGCGATCGCGCAGTTAGCGTATGTCGTAATGTATACCGAAGCCCGGAGGGTGGCTATAGGGAATGGGAAATCTGAAAGTGTAGCCACAGACAAGTTTTTGGCTTTTCAAATCCGAGTTTAGAGAATAAGCGATCTCCACAGGAAAAACAACCCTACTGCGGTCATGGATTACGTTGACGTTTCAGCACACACTTCAGGGAATGCCCCCGGCGACACTTCGCACCACTGGGGGGTGTTCTCAGTATCGACCACCGTCGACTTTGAGCGCAAAATCCACGTCTATCGGCAAATGAGCCGCGCTATTCCCAATAGCTTTGAAGCCTGGAGCAATCTAGGATACTACTTGGCGCGCGCTCATCGGTATCAGGAAGCGATTGAGGCCTATGTTAGGACGCTCTACATTCGACAGAGATCACCTCGCATTTGGTATAACTACGCCACACTTCTAGAAAAGCTGGGGTGCTATTGTGAATCGGTGTCGAGTTACGAACAAGCCTTGGTGATCTCCCCTAGCTACTTCAAAGCGATGTACGGCAAATGCAGAACCCTATACCGTCTTGGCCGATACCAGGATGCGGTAGCCAGCTACGATGAAGCGCTAGCCAATCCACTAGCGCAAGGAGAAGCTGCCTGCGAGCTTTGGTACGGACGCGGCAAAACGCTGGTAAAGCTACAGCAGCTAGACCAGGCAGTAGAAAGCTTTGAGACGGCCCTTGCGATCGCGCCCCACGCTCACAAAATATGGGCCAGCCTGGGGCAAGCGCTCATGTATCAGAAAAAAGATGAAAGTGCCATCAAAAAGTTTGATAAAGCCGTCAGGATCGCACCAGAGATTGCTCAGTATTGGATTCACAAAGGCTTTCTGCTGAAGCGGCTAGGTCAGTATCAAGCGGCTTTGAACGCTCTAGATGAGGCCATTTATCTAGAGCCAACTACCGCCAGAATTTGGCACCATCGTGGGCTCACGCTCATGAACATGCAGCGCTACCGCGACGCTCACGATAGCTTCGAGCAGGCGCTAAAATATCAAGCTTACGATCACCGGAGCTGGCTGAGCTTGGGTTGGGCGCTTGAAAAGATGAGCGACTATGAACAGGCGGTTGAAGCCTACAATAAGTCGCTGTCTATTGAGCCCGACCAGTCGTTTGCCTTTTACCGGCAGGCTAGGTGCTACGCCATTCTCAATCAAAATCATTCGGCGGTAGAGCGCCTGAGAAGAGCGATCGCACTCCACCCCGAAACGTATATTCCTAGGGCACAGGCAGACCCCATCTTGCGCGAGGTACACACCAAAGCTATCCTCGCGGGCGTACCTGTTTTGGTGTAGCTCAGCTATTGCGGACTGCGCGCACTTTCTGCACAAGCACCATGCCGATTGCCATTACCAGAATATAAGGGCTGTAAGCTAGGAGCCATAGGCCGATTTGCAGTAGGCCAGTGGTGAAGCCGCCAACGGAGTGCGTTGCGGCGTTCCAGGAGTTGGCGAGCTGGGTGGTGACGCTGGGTGTATCTGGAGTGAGTGCGATCGCGCTACTCAAACTCAAGGTAATGGTGGAATATCTCACCTGAGTCTGCAAATTCTTCTGCGCTGCCGCCATCTGCTCGATGTTTTGTCGCACGTTGCTCAGCTCACGTGACACTTCTAGCACATCCGAAATTTCGCCCGAACGAGACATAATCTCCTTTAGCGCCTCCTCCGACTTACGAGCGTTCGCTAGCCTAGCCTGCAAATCCACCAGCTGACTCGATACATCTTCACTGCTAATAGAGCGATTGCTTACATCACCTAGCGCAGTCAAATCATCAAGCGCCGAGTCCAACCTATCAGCGGGAACACGCAGCTCAAAGTTCACATTGCGCTGGCGATCGCCATAGTCTTCCATCGAGAGCATATCGCCCTGCTGCGCATTTACAATCGATCTTACTTGAGCGAAGCTATCGTCTACAGACTCCACACTCAAAGAAAGGTGGGCCCGCTTAATCAGCTGTGGCCTTTCTCCCGCCGCTCGTTCTACAGGAGCCTCTCCATCTGTAGAAATCTTTTGAGCTTCTGCTGCTGGCGCTTGTGCAACAGAAGTTTCCTGTTCATACGTACCCTCTGCCGCAACATCCGCTTCCACAGCAGACTGCGATGTCTCGCTTGCATCGTAAGCGACACCGCAACTCGTTAGCCCGGAGAGTGCAAAGACAGAACCCGTTAAAAGTGCAAAGCAAAGGCGTTTCATAATCGATCCTTAGACGTGGTGGAGTGAGACATAGCGTTTGTTCTCTAATGGTCAACAGTATGGCAACGCGATAGGTCAAAACCTGCTGGGTTTCAAAAAATGAAACTATCAACAACCGCTGTATTTACAGAAGCGAGCGTAAAGCCCACCGCTTTCAAGGGTGGGATATAAGCTGGTGAGCGTAGTGAACAATCTTGCCAGTAACTTTGTATTAGCGTATCGCTATTTTTGATACAATCACTACTGAGGCGGGGTAATCAACCTCTTAAAAAACCCTAGCTGCCTAACGGCAAAACGCACCTTGAAAACTCGGCTATAGGGTTCTGCTCAGGAAGGCTTGAGCAGGTAAAAGACCGAAGCAACAAGTACAGAGAACCACAGTTTTTGTGAACCTCAGATACCGTAGGGCATACGGGAATCAGCTCTGCAATAGGGCTATCGCTTCTGGAGAGATCCGCCTCTGGAATAGAGACCGCTAGGCTTCTATTGTAAGTGGACTCGCTGAAGGAAGAATCCCACTGGCTTTAGCCGTGGGAGTGTCAAATCATCACCACCGTTTATCACCACTTCAGGCGAATCCGAATGACACTTTCGTAATTCTATCGCTCGCGCACCACGAGGCAGATTCTAGTACAGGGCTACAAGTCGTATATTGGTGGCGCGTAAAACACAAATCACAACATAGAGGGAAAGTGTTAGGCTCAAACCCGACTTCCGCTTTTTCATACTTTTATGCTGCTTCCTTCTCTAACAACTATTCATGCCCTTGTAGTTGGTGCGACTCAGGGTATTGGTCTCGAATTTGTTTGTCAGCTTTTGCAGGAGGAGCGGACTACACATTTGTTTGCGACCTATCGATCAGCGCAGACGGCCACTCAGCTGTTTCAGCTAGCAGAGCAGTACCCGCAGCGGTTGCATTGCATCAAGATGGACCTTACGGAAGAAGCGCAGATTGAGGAAGGTATAGCGAGCATTCAAGCGGTAGCCCCGAACCTTCACTTTGTTGTCAACTGCGTGGGCTTACTGCACAACGAGCAGCAGCAGCCTGAAAAAGCGCTGCGACAGCTGGATGCGGAAAAATTACTCAACTATTTTAAGGTCAACAGCATTGGGCCTGCCTTACTCAGTAAACATGCGATGGCCCTGCTAAAGCATAAGGAGCCTAGCCTGTTTGCCACTATCTCTGCGAAGATTGGCAGCATTGGAGATAATCGGATCGGGGGTTGGTATGGATATCGGGCGTCGAAGGCGGCGCTCAATATGTTTTTGAAGACGGCATCTATTGAGTATCGTCGCCGCTGTCCGGGGACAACGATTGTAATGCTGCATCCAGGGACAACAGATACAGAACTTTCTAAGCCTTTTCAGCGAGGGGTGCCGCCCGAGAAGCTGTTTTCGACAGAGAAAACGGTGTCTCAGCTGATGGCCGTGCTATCTGCGGTGAAAGCGGAAGATAGCGGCGAGTTTTTCTCTTGGGACGGTAGTCGGCTGCCCTGGTGAGCTTGTTTTCCAAGTCCGAACTTTAAGACACTACACGTTTTTTTAAGTTAGGTGGAACAGGCTGTTGTTTATTCACAATTGCTTCTTTTACAGGCTATAGCACTTTAGGAAAGAACGGAATTCGGCTCTGACAGGTCATGACTAGCTGACGAGCAAGGCGCTTTGCTTGCTGCGCTTTACCAAGAATGGGCTGGTTGTAGAGAACGGGTTCGCCAATGGGAGTAGGTTGCTTAGCTTCTTTGAGATAGCGGTAGTGCAAGAAGAGATCGCGATAGGGAAAGAGAATGTTCTTGCGATCGCAGACCTGTTGAAAGAAGCGGGAGTTAATGCCAATGTAATGCAGGTAGGTTAGCCGCTCGCCTTTGTCGAATAGAACGTTGTTCTTTTCAACAAAGTGAGGAGACGTGACACAGCAGCCAGTTCGCTTCTCTAGGCTGAGTGTTTTAGATAGGTTGATGGCATCGAGGCCGGACTTCATCACCATATAGTTCAAGATAGACTGGTCAGGGCCGTGATGATAGAGGATTTCCGCGTCGCCATCTTGGAGAGAGGTTAACAGCCCGCTTAGCATAGCCTCTGTGAAAGTGCCTTTCTTTGAGGCGAAGAGACCGGCGCAGAAGATTTCAGTGTTGAGGCGATCGCGCTCAAACACATTAGTCAAAGTCGGTGCGTTCACGTTGTACACATGACTGAGATCTTTGTACTGAAAGTCGTAGGTAACAAACGAGTGCTCATCTAGGCTGTCGAAGATAAGGTCGAACGAGTTCATTGCCAGAATATCGGCATCCAGGTAGATAAACTTTTCAAACGGGCCATCAAAGCAACAGAAGCGGCGGTGCATACCCATACGGTTTACGCCTGTGACGCCGCGCTTGCGCCATTCGTCAAAAGCAATCGGGTGCGACTCCCAAATTTTGGTGGCAAACGTTTCCCATTTATCTAAAATAGCGGTGTCGTCGAACCATTGCACCTGCGAGTAGGCTTGTGTGGCCTGTCTGGACCGCTGCGTATTGTCGTCGTAGGGAACAACGCAGATAGGCAGCGTGGGACTTACGTTCTGCTCCAGACTGTTGATCAGCGCAATCAGCTGGTCGAACACGACGTCATTTGCCAGGATATAGACACCTTTTTCTGTATCGTGACGGGTGCTGTTTGCCATAAAGCTAGTAACTCACAGAATAATTTGCCAGAGCGGTACGCTATAACGAACGCCACAAAGTCAGTGTTCACGAATCGCATAGCCAAATCATAACTCTGTCAGGAGAAAAAGCCAGCTGGTCCTGCGCTACCCATCTTCCACTACCCATCTTCCACTACCCATCTTCTGTACCAGGTCGAGCCATTGGAAACATAGGCTGCTTGTTAAGTGACTTGAGCCAGAAGCCACCGCCTACGGCAGCGATAAGGGCTATCCAGCCAATGAGTTGCTGCGCTAGCAAAAAGCCACCCACTGCAAACATAGAACCAAACAGCAACAATACTGCTGCAACTATTTTCTGCCCTTCTAAGACAAGGTTCTGCAAGGGTCGTATGCCCGTTCGCTCTCGCTGCGCTTCCCAGCCGGGACCACCTGGACGAACTTTGGTATAGAAGCGGTCAAGCGTTTCGTCGCTTTCAGGTGGGGTGAGAAGCATGACGGATACCCACATCATGGCGGTTGCTATGGTAATCGCGATTAAACGTGCACCGAAGTCTTGGATGATGAATCCGGGGGCGAGGCTGCTGAGAATGCCAAAAAAGAAACCAGAGGTGATAGCAGCTAGTTCGGCAGCGGCGCTAATTCGCCACCAGAACCAGCGCAAGATGAGTACCAGACCAGGACCGGTTCCAACTGCGATCGCCAACCGAAATAAAGTGGCAATATCTGACGCATTGAACGCGGCAAAACAGCTGAGCAGAACGATTAGCACCGACCCAATGCGCCCCATAAAGACAAGCTCTCCGGGTGTTGCTTCCGGCGAGACATATCGGCTGTAAACGTCGTTAGCAAGATAAGAAGCACCCCAGTTAATGAGCGTAGAAGCGGTGCTTAAAAAAGCAGCGAGTAGTGAGGCAACAACAATACCCAGGATAATAGGCGGCAGTGTATCGACCATGAGCAGCGGATAGCCTAGCTCGCGATCGCTCAAATTGGGATAGAGTACAACAGCCGCAAGCGCAGTGATAATCCACGGCCAGGTTCTCACAACGTAGTGCAGCGCGTTGAATAGCCAAGCCGCTTTTTCGGCATCGGCTTCTGTTTTGGTCGCCGCTAAGCGCTGAACAAATTCACCGCCGCCATCGCTTCGGCGAAAAGACCACCACTGCAACATGACGTAGGCCAAGAAGGTACTGGCAGGGATTGCGGCTAATACGCCCAGGCCTGCGCCGTCCCCCGTTGGTGTAAAGCTCAGCATTGCTGGACTTAGCTGGTCTATTAGAGATCGCATACCACCAGCTGTATTGACAGAGGCGATCGCAACGACCAAAGACCCCACTAGTGCCAAAAAGAACTGCAAAAAATCCGTCGCCACCACATCCCACAGGCTCGCAAAACCCGCATACAGCAGCGTTAATACGCCCACGGCAATCAGGCTCCACAGCTTCGGACTCTCTACTGCAAAAGCTGGCCCAAACGTTTCCCACAGCTGCAATACCATCATGACTTTCGTCATCGCGAGCATGGCATAGCCCAGGCCAATGCAGTTCATTGGCACCGCAAACAAAAAGGCCTTTATCCCTCGCAAAATCGACGCCGTTTTGCCGCTGTAGCGCAGTTCACTCAGCTCCGCATCAGTTCTAATTTCTGATCGCCGCCACAGACGAGCAAACAGATACACCATCAGTACGTGGGCAAAGCCAAAGCTCCACCATTCCCAGTTACCAGCGATGCCGCGATTACCCACGATGCCCGCGATGTAGAGCGGCGTGTCGATAGAGAATGTAGTCGCAGCCATACTGGTACCTGCGAGCCACCAAGAGAGCGTGCGATCGCCTACCAAATATTCAGCCAGCTCACCAACAGTACGACGCGATAGATAGAAGCCATACCCCATCGTGAGCAGCAAGTAGCTAATGACAATAAGCCAGTCGATCGGTTGCATAGGCGGTTTGGGCGAAGAGCACACCCATTCATGAAAGGAGGGCAAAGTAAAATCTCTGCAATCATGCCACGCTACTGACGAG
The DNA here is from genome assembly GCA_963836895.1 of uncultured cyanobacterium. Taxonomy (GTDB): domain Bacteria; phylum Cyanobacteriota; class Cyanobacteriia; order Phormidesmidales; family Phormidesmidaceae; genus Phormidesmis. The sequence goes on from CAWILA010000006.1 coordinate 276,876, forward strand.
CCAAACGCTTTTTTGTCATAGGTTGTATAAGGAAGGCTGCCTACGGAAGGACGGCGCTTGCTCTTTAATACGTAAGCGTTGTAGGATGAATAAGTTCATACGTACTAACTACTTCCTTTAGTAAGAATCTGACCAGAAAAAACGCTGTTTGGCAGGAAATAGTAATGCCACCGCATTTTCCGCCCTTGGCATCCCTTCCTTCGCCTGCACTCCTGACCAATTTCCCGAGCTAATGGCCGCCACCATTAGCCGAACAGATATCGAGGCAGTGGGCTGCAAAACAAGATATTGTCACAGCATGAAAGCTTGTCACCACAGATAATACAAGTAGTCTGAAGGTAGAGCCTAAAGCGATGTCAGTTGTGCAAGTATGAGTCTTTAGAAGGAAGCTGTTGGGCGTATGCAGGCTAAAGAAAAAGCAATGTCTTCCATCCAGAGAGTAGCTGATAGATGCAGTGAAAGAATTGAAAATCACACTCGAAAAGGTATAGCGATCGCACATCAACAAACCTTCACCTCCCACCGCTGCGGCTGGAACTACGCTCTCCAATCCCTACAGCCTCTGCACAACCCCAATGGCATCCTGTTCGACGGTTTTCTAGAAAGCACCTTCTGCTGGGGTAGTAATCTGCCTGCTTGTCGACAAGTTCCCTACCGTCAGCCTTGGGTTGGGTTTCTGCACAACCCGCAAAACATGCCCAAGTGGTTTTTGTATCACGATTCGCCTCAGTCCACCTTCGCAAAATTGGAATGGCAGGAGAGTTTAAAACACTGCGTTGGCCTGTTCTGTCTGTCGGAGTATCAAGCGCAATGGGTAAAAGCGCAAACCAACAAACCTGTTTCCGCACTCATCCATCCCACAGAAGTTCCTACTGCTCAGTTTGACTTTGAAAAGTTCAGCAGCAACCCAAACAAAAAAATTGTGCAGCTCGGCTGGTGGCTGCGTCAGCTAAATGCCATCTACCAACTACCTATTGCGAGAAGCAACCTAGTAGGTTACGAGAAAGTTAGACTAAATCCAGCTTCTAAAAAAGGTTCAGCCGAACTGATTAACTCACTTTTGATAAAAGAAAGAGATGTTGAACAAATCTTTCTAGAATCGCAATACGTGGAGAACACGAGAGACCTCAACAGACTGTCTAATAGTGAATATGACAAGCTACTTACGGAAAATATTGCTTTCGCATTTTTACACGATAGCAGTGCCAATAATAGTGTAATTGAATGCCTTGCTAGAGCGACACCCATTGTAGTGAATCCGCTTCCTGCTGTCGTTGAGTATTTAGGAGAGGACTATCCTTTGTATGCAAGCGACTTGGAAGAAGCTGCTAGAAAAGTTATGGATCTTCAGCTCGTTCAAGAAACGCACCAGTATCTCAAAACCTATAGTCGCCGCCATCAACTGTCTGCATGCTACTTCCGAGAAAGTATAGAGAAGAGCGAGGTGTACCGGCTAATTAGCTGACAATAGAATCCGACTTGCACTCAAAGCCATCTCAGGAAACAACGGAGAGATGATCAATTGGTCTGATGTGTAAACACTTTCTTCGTAAAGACCATTGACCCAAACCAATATCGTCACCCGTTGTTCAATTGGATCTACAATCCAGTATTCCGAGATATGGCGACCCGAATATTCAGTGCGCTTATGCCGATAGTCGCGGTCTGCCTGCCTAGGGCTCACAACTTCAACAACTAAGTCGGGTGGTGGCATATCGTGGGTTATCAGCCTTTGTCTTGCGCCTTCTAGAGCAGCGACAGCGGCGGCAGAAAGAACCGTTAGGTCTGGTTGTCTGGCATTCGCAAGCCTGCCACTGACTGCAATTTGAGTTTTCATGCTCAGCCGGTAGTAAGGAATGCCAATCTGCAAAAAGTATGCGTACAAAAACGATGCGATGCGGTCATTGATATCGCTTTCTGTAGACAAAGCAACTAATCTCCCATCGACGAGTTCATAGCGCGTATCGGTGCCATCGTCGTAGTCAAGATATTCTTCAAGCGTAAGCGGTCTAGTCGTAGCGATGGTCATCTTACGATCTTCAGTGCTTCAAACCTTTGTTTTATTGTAATAGAGTATCTGTATGACGCTGCTGCCACTAGACGGTCAAATAGGTATCTTTTCTCTTAGTCGGGAGATTTTAACAAACGTCGTTGTCTGGTGGATGCATTCGCTGCCCAGTCTAAAAGTAGCCGTCCTGCTCAATCTCTTCAATGACCTGCAAACCACGCGAGTCACCTACGCTCAAAAGCGCAGACCGGGCATCTTCTTTCACGCCAAACACTTCGTCTTCAGCAAAGGATTCAATCAGCGCATCAATAGCTGTTGCATATACAACGTTTGAGGGTAGCTCGGCGCAAATTTGCCCAATGGCCCAGGCGCAGTTGCTGCGGACGGTGGAAACTTTGTCTCTGCGCAGGCCGCCAATTAGAGTAGGCACAGCCTTAACCATAGTGTCGTAGTCAATTTTGGGCGTTTGGCCGAGAGCGCTTGCAGCCCACATCCGAACGGCGGTGATGTCGTTTTTTAGCGCGTCTTTAAGAGTGGCGATCGCCCGCCCGTCCTGATGATTCCCTAGCGCCCACACAATGGCCTTACGCACATAGCCATTCCAATCACGATAGAACTGCGCAATCAAAGGCTCTACAGCCCTAGGATCCGTATTATGTCCCAGCGCATTTGCCGCACTCACGCGCACCAGCGGACAAGGATCGCCTAGCAGCCCAATCAAAAAAGGCGCTGCTCGACCGTCATCAATTTCGCAGAAAGCGCGAGCACCCAGCATCCGCTGCTGACTGTCGGGGTGGTACAGCAGCGCCATCATAATATCGGCATCCGGCTTCGGCTCATTATCTTCGCCAGCCAAAGCAATCAAGTCCAGCGGGTCATGAGGCGTCGCCCCGCCAATCTCGGCTTCTAGTACGGATAGTTCGTCTTCGTATATATTCACTGCAACCCGCTTTTTGATAGAAGAAGAGTAGGAGATAGGGAATGGGGAATGGGGATGGGGAAAGCGCATATAAACATTCTCCCTATTCCCTATCCCCTATTCCCTATCTCCCCTATCCCCTCACAGTCTCATCCTCATCGCATCGGCAAAGCACTGCTTAAATGTCCGCAAACACTCGTCGCGCTGCCGCAATCGTCTGGTCAATATCCTCGTCAGTATGCGCTAGAGACGTAAAGCCCGCCTCAAACTGAGAAGGTGCAAGATAAATGCCCTCCTCCAACATGCCTCGGTGGAAGCGGCTGAACTTCTCTAAATCGGAGCCCTTAGCATCGTCGTAGTTGTGGACTTCTTTGCCAGTGAAAAACATGCCAAACATAGCGCTGATGCTGCCACCAGAAACTTCATGGCCCGCATCGCGAGCAGCCGCGAGCAGCCCTTCGCTGAGCTTTTTGGTAATCCGCTCTAGCTGATCGTAGGTGCCGGGGCGGCGCAAGATTTCGAGCGTCTTGATTCCAGCGGTCATTGCTAGAGGATTGCCCGAGAGCGTACCGGCCTGGTAAACCGGACCCGCAGGCGCAATCATTTCCATGATTTCACGACGACCGCCGTAGGCACCCACGGGCAAGCCACCACCGATGACTTTACCCATCGTGGTGAGGTCGGGTGTGACATTGAACTTTTGCTGCGCGCCGCCGTAGGCAATGCGGAAGCCGGTCATCACTTCGTCAAATACCAGTAGGGCATCGTTGTCTTTGGTGATTTCTCTAAGACCTTCGAGGAAGCCGACGTCGGGTGTGACAAAGCCAGAGTTACCAACAACAGGCTCAAGGATGACGCCTGAAACCTCACCAGGGTTGTCAGCGAAGAGCTTCTTGACGGCTTCTAGGTCGTTGTAAGGCGCGTTTAGCGTGTCGGCTGTCGCGGCCTTGGGTACACCAGGAGAGTCGGGTAGACCAAGCGTAGCTACGCCAGAACCGGCTTTGACCAAGAACATGTCGGCGTGGCCGTGGTAGCAGCCTTCGAACTTGATGACCTTGTTGCGACCGGTAAAGGCCCGCATGAGGCGAAGGACAGCCATGCAAGCTTCTGTGCCGGAGTTGACGAAGCGGACCATTTCTACGCTAGGAACGGCTTCAATCACCATTTCGGCAAGCACGTTTTCGAGGTAGCAAGGTGCGCCGAAGCTGGTGCCTTTGTCGAGGGCGGCTTTAAGCGCATCAAGCACTTCAGGATGAGCATGGCCGCAAATGGCGGGACCCCAAGTGCCGACGTAGTCAATGTATTTGTTGCCGTCTACGTCCCACACGTAAGCGCCTTTGACGTGGTCGAAGACGATAGGCTGACCGCCGACAGAGCGAAAAGCTCGTACCGGAGAGCTGACACCGCCAGGCATTAGGGATTGGGCTGCTGAAAAAATTTCGTCAGACTTGGTTGTTTTTAGGGTTGTGGTGCTAACCAAAACACGCTCCTCAGTACTAGATAAAGAGTGATTAATTGCGGGTAGCGCGGGCATAGCCCACCTTACTTCCGCTAGTGACTGGCTCTCTGGCTTTTATATAGTGGGATAGGCTACCTACACCCACCGTCCAACAGCAGTGTTTTTTATCCTAACGGGTTGAGATCCCTTTTGTTTCGCGATGTTAAGGAATGTGGCGATCGCAATAGGACGTAGCATAGAGATTGAAAAATCACCGACGCACCGCCTTTGCCCATGACTTCCTCTTCGCCGCCTTCCTCTTCGGCCATTCCTATTGATAAAATTCGGTTTAACAATCAGGGGCTAGTGCCTGCGATCGCACAGGACTATCTTGACGGCACGGTGCTGATGATGGCCTGGATGAACGCCGAAGCTCTGCAAAAAACGATGGAAACCGGCGACGTTTGGTACTGGAGTCGCTCCCGACAAGAGCTGTGGCACAAGGGTGCAACCTCTGGTCACACTCAAAAGGTGAAGGGCTTGCGCTACGACTGCGACAGCGACGCGCTGCTGGTGAGCATAGAGCAGATTGGAGACGTAGCTTGCCATACCGGGGAGCGCAGCTGCTTTCATCAGGTGAATACTGGCGACGGTACTCAAGTAATGTCACCGCCTGCCGATACGCTGTCGCAGGTGTTTAGTGTGATTCGTGATCGCAAACTCCATCCTCAGCCTGACTCCTACACCAATCAGCTATTTGAAGGCGGCGATAACAAGATTCTGCAAAAGATCGGCGAAGAAGCCGTGGAAGTCGTCATGGCCTGCAAAGACGATGAGCCGGATGAAATTGCGGGAGAAGTCGCAGATTTGCTGTATCACACGCTAGTTGCGATCGCCCATCACGACGTTGATCTTAAAGCCGTCTACCGCAAACTACAGTCCAGACGCTAAGCGGCAAAAAAGACATTCGCCTCCCAAATCTACTAGAAGTTCTGGAATTAAGAGCGTAAACTTAATAGTACAAATAAACTATTCTCTGCTGTGAGGAAAACAATGCCCGACCTAGCAAAAGGTAAAACCGAGGTCGATCCGGCTATACAGCAGCGGATTGCAGAACTGCGATCGCAGCTTCAAAAGGCTAGCTACGACTATTACGTTCTAGACGCGCCCGATCTGCCAGATTCTGTATACGACCGACTGTACAGAGAGCTGCAAGATCTTGAAGCGCAGTATCCTGAACTGCTTACCCCCGACAGCCCAACACAGCGGGTTGGCGCAGAACCTGCCGACGGCTTTACCTCTATTTCTCACAGCATTCCGCTCTACAGCTTAGAAAATGCGTTTGATACAGCTGAATATCTAGAATGGCAGGCCCGCTGGCAGCGGCTAGAGCCCGATATCGAAGAAGCTGAGGCCGTTACAGAGCTAAAAATTGACGGCAATGCGATCGCACTAACCTACGAGAATGGCGTACTGGTGCGCGGTGTTACCCGGGGCGACGGTGTTGTCGGTGAAGACATCACTCAAAACGTACGCACCATCCGCACGATTCCGCTACGGCTACAAATGGCAGAAGGCCAAGCGCCGCCGCCCATCGTAGAAATACGGGGTGAAGCTTTTTTACCATTAGATGTCTTTAAAGAAATCAACCAAAAAAGAGAAGCTGAAGGCACCGCGCTGTTCGCCAATCCGCGCAATGCAGCTGCCGGGACACTCCGACAGCTCGATGCCAAAGTAGTCGCAGAACGGCGGCTCGACTTTTTCGCCTATACGCTGATTATGCCAGAGGGTGCTGGTGACATAGAAACACCGACCGATCAGTGGGCGGCGCTAGAGTGCTTAAAGGAATTAGGCTTTCGAGTAAATCCGAATCGACAGCGGTGTGAGTCGGCGGCGGCAGTGGCTAGCTATTACGACTATTGGGAGGAGGAGCGTCACGATTTGCCTTACCTCACAGATGGGGTGGTGGTGAAGCTCAACAGCTTTGAGCTGCAAGATCGGTTGGGCTTTACGAATAAGTTCCCGAGGTGGGCGATCGCACTCAAGTACCCCGCCGAAGAAGTCCCGACCGTTCTCGAAAAAGTGACCGTACAGGTAGGCCGTACGGGTGCGATTACGCCGGTTGCTGAACTCTCGCCCGTACAGCTTGCAGGGACTACTGTCTCTCGCGCCACTTTGCACAACGCCGACAGATTGGCAGAGCTCGATTTGCACCTTGGCGATACGGTCATTGTGCGAAAAGCAGGCGAGATTATCCCCGAAGTCGTCAGAGTCTTGCTGGACTTACGGCCAGCGGGTGCAAAGGCTTATCACCTACCGCCTAACTGTCCGGTGTGCGGCCAGCCGGTGGTCAAGCCCGAAGGCGAGGCAGTGACCCGCTGTGTGAACGGGTCATGCCGGGCGATTTTGAGCGGCTCGCTGCGTCATTGGGCCAGCCGCGATGCGATGGATATTAGCGGACTGGGCGAACGCCTGGTCGATAGCTGGATTGAGCAAAGCGTCGTCACCTCTGTTGCCGATCTCTACGAGCTGACGTTGGAAGATTTACTGCCGCTAGAGCGGATGGGTAAGCAGCTAGCGAGCAAGCTGCTCAAAGCGATTGAAGCCTCAAAGCAGCGGCCCTGGGCAAAGGTGCTATATGGTCTCGGCATTCGGCTGGTGGGCAGTACGAACGCTCAGCTATTGGCAGATAATTTTCGCTCGGCGCAGGTGCTGGCTGAAGCGGATAAGGAAGCGATCGCGCAGATATACGGCATCGGCCCAGAAATCGCTCAGTCCGTTGTCCAATGGTTTCAGCTACCGGCCAATCAACAGCTGATCGCCCAACTCAAGGCCGCCGGTCTCCGGCTAGAATCGAAGGCATCTACCGCGCTACAGCAGCCTCAGATATTGGCAGGAAAAAGCTTTGTGCTCACAGGCACACTGCCTACTCTCAAGCGCGCCGAGGCCAAAAATTTGATTCAATCGGCAGGCGGACGAGTTAGCAACGCTATCAGTGCTAAAACTAGCTACGTAGTAGTGGGTGATAGCGCTGGGTCCAAGCAGGCCAAGGCTGAGGCGCTGGGTATCAGTCAGCTCACTGAAGCCGAACTATTAGATCTACTAGCCTCTTCTTGAGATTTTCCGCATCGGGTGCCCTGTTTATAGCTAAGGTTGCGCCTACTTACATGCAGCCTACTCGTACTTCAAAGGCCTATGAAAAATTGGCATAGCAACGCTGCTACTGCACTCGCCGTTGACAGCTGCACGTGGAAGAGCCCCTTTCGTTTAGGTATTCGGAGCTGGCACTGGGGACTGGGGCTAGGGCTGGTGCAGATTGCGATCGCACTGTTTCCCACCACCGCGAAGCCTACCCAAGCAGCGGAGACCATTACCTTTTCACTCGGCGCAACCGTAGAGCGCTCTATCTCTGTTGAGGCTCTAGAAATCTACGTCGAGGAAGGCCGCGTCACCGACGAGCTTGCCCCTTACGTCTCTTACATTGAGAATGTTGACCCTAGCGCACTTGAAAGCGCTCGCGCCTTACTTTCTCAGCGTGCGGATTTAGATGCGATCGCTGTCTCTCAGTTTGCTTACACGCCTCAAGGTGAATACCTGCTCGATGAAATCGGCAAGGTTTTTCGGACCGGCGCCCGGCTGCCGGGTGGCAAGGGGCTGCGAGGAGCCGCCATTCTATCGGCCGCCGATGATGAGACAGGTCTGACCATACTCAACGTCATTAAGCGCTTTCCAACCCCCGTGCTGCGCGTCGATCTGCGTCAGGGGCTAGCTGTCGCCAATCAAACTAGCGAGTCTCTCAGGCAGTCGCAGGCCGCTCTGAACCTGGTAGAACAGCGATCGCTGCAAACCACAACAAACGATTTTCCCAGTGGAACAAGCGCCGCGCAGCTCAATCAGCTGGCGACTCAGCCGGGCCTTTTTCAGGTGAGAAGGCTCTCTGTTCGTGTGAAAGCGAGCACCGCGCCTGTAGATGTTTATCTACCCAAGTCCCCTTCCGCCTTCTTCAACGAAGTCGTCTCCAATAGCCGCGCTAGCAACAGCGACTTCCCACTGCTAAACCCATCTTCCGTTAATCGCGAGTTAGGCTTTCGCGCCACTCCAAACAACTTTATCAACAGTGCGCCCAACAGCTTACCGGCAGTGATTATCTCCCACGGCTTTGGCAATGAGCGTAAAACCTATCGGTACCTCGCAGATTTTTTGGCGGCTCGTGGGTTTGCGGTGATCAGCGTAGAGCATCCTGGCAGTAGCGCTGAGCAGTTCGACGCCCTTGTCTCTGGCCGTACTAGCCAGGTAGTGCCCGACGACGAGTTTGTCAGGCGACCGGAGCTGATTTCTCAAGTGCTTGACGAGCTTTCTGCTAGAGCCGACGACGACAAAATCTTCGCCCAGATAGACTTCAACAACGTTGGCATTGTAGGCCAGTCGTTTGGCGGCTATACGGCGCTTGCCGTCGCTGGCGCACCGGTCAACCTGGCTTCGTTGCGTGCTAGCTGCCCACCGGAGTTCAGCATCAATATTTCAGTCTTACTACAGTGTCAGGCTGCTAATCTGCCATTTCCAGTCAACAGCCTGAGCTTTCGCGATCCGCGTATTCGAGCGGTCGTAGCTATCAATCCCATTACCAGCCTGATTTTTGGGCAACAGAGCCTATCGCAGGTCGATGTTCCGGTGATGATGATGGCGGGAAGTGGTGATACCGTTGCGCCTGCGCTACCTGAGCAAGTTCGCCCCTTTACCTGGCTGACCACGCCAGAAAAGTATTTGCTGGTCATGGATGGCGGAACTCACTTTTCAACCCTCGGCGTCACGGGGGAAGAAACTTTTCAGCTGCCGCCAGAGATTTTTGGGCCGGTTCCAGAAGTTGCTCGGGGCTATACGGAAGTGATGAGCCTGGCGTTTTTTAGCACGTATCTCAAAGGCGATCGCAGCTATCAGCCCATTCTTTCTAGTCGCTTTACTACGCAGTTCAGCGAGCCTGAGATGCCGCTGAGTCTTGTTCTCGATCTAGACGAGGAGCAGCTTGCTACTCAGCTGAGGCTTGCGGCGGAAGAGGCGATGCCAGTGGTGCGGGTGGTGGAGCAGGTGGTGGATGAGGTGGTGGCGCGGGAGGGGGGAGAGTAGGGATAGGGGATGGAGAATAGGGAATGGGGGAGAATGTAGAGATGGTTCATGGTTTTATTAATCTCTGTAAGCCTTTGGCGTGGACTTCGCATGACTGTGTGGCGCGGGTGCGGCGATTGCTGAATACTAAGAAGGTGGGGCATGGGGGGACGCTAGATCCTTTGGCGACAGGGGTTTTGCCTTTGGCGGTGGGACGGGCTACTCGGCTGTTGCAGTATTTGCCGGAGGGGAAGGCCTATCGGGCGACGGTTCGCTTTGGGGTGGTGACAGCAACTGACGATTTGGAGGGAGAGGTGGTTCAGCAGAAGTCCGCAGGGCATCTAACTCGGCAGGCGGTGGAGGCTGTGCTGCCACAGTTTGTTGGCACGCTAGAGCAGGTGCCGCCGATGTACAGCGCAATTCAGGTGGAGGGAAAACGGCTGTATGATTTGGCACGCAAGGGGAAGACGGTGGAGGTGCCGGTGCGTCAGGTGGTTATTCACTCGCTGAAGGTGCAAGATTGGCAGTCGGGTGAGCAGCCGGAGCTGACTTTGGAGGTGTGTTGCGGGGCGGGGACGTATATTCGTTCGCTGGCAAGGGATTTAGGGGAGGCGCTAGGGACCGGGGCAACGCTAGCTGGGCTGGTGCGATCGCGCAGCAGTGGATTTGATCTGTCGAAGAGTATTTCGCTAGAAGCGTTGGCAGCGGCGATAGAGGAAGGGACGTTTGAGCCGGAAGCAGCGGGGAAGGCAGTGTCGCATTTGGATGCGATCGCACTCCCTCGCGACTTAGCCCGGCGCTGGCAGCTCGGGCAAAAGCTCACCACTGAAGAGGTTTCACCCTACATAACGCCAGCGATTAAGAAGGCTGAGCCACTTTCTCCATTGAGAGTGATGGACGCAAAAGCCAACGCTTTCCTGGGCATCGGTGAGTTTCGCGACGGACTGCCCACCGTAGTGACGGAAGCTATGGCAGAACCGGCTGATATGGCTAGTGGACCTGCGCCAAAAATTTTTGCGCCAAAGCGGGTGTTTTTACCGCTGGGATAGACGCAGCTTGTTGCCAAGGCTGTCATGTTTGTTTACATCGCTTCATTTTAAATTCACTATTCAAACCTTGTGGACAGAGCGCGTGTAGGGTGTACGCAAGCTCCAGTCGTCTTGACTCCATTCCAGTCGCCCGCTGAGATAGACTTGGAGTGCGATATGATGACGCTTACATATCACAACTGCGTTTGGAATTTTTAAGATGGTAACGCTCAAAATCGTTGTTTACCTTACGGTCTCTTTTTTCGTCGGCCTGTTTATCTTTGGTTTCTTGAATGGAGACCCTGCTCGCAACCCAAGCGGCAGAGACTTCGACTAAGCATCTCCTAGATAAAATCATTCGATTACGTTTGAATATCCAAGATTGCTAGAACAGCCCGCTTTGTCGGGCTGTTCTTTTCAGTGAAGATGTATCAGCTTGTGGTGAAAGTCAAAGCTGTACAGAGTTTTGCCAAAAAGTTACCTTTGCGTATGGTTTACATCAGCTTGCCGCCTGAGCAGCCTGCCACTGTTGAGCTGGCGGCCGATTTGACAGTCGCTTCGGGGCAGCCGCCTACGCAGGTCGATAGCTCAAGCTATTTACTAAACGATTTGCCAGACGATTTATTAGGCGCGTCGAAAGAAGGGGCAACGCCACTGTCAATTCAGCCATCGGTGGCTTCTCTACTGGCGCAGCAGGTCGAGTCAGAGCTGCCGACCCTGCCGCCAAGCCGCCCCGACAGTGAGCCAGCAGACCGTACACCAGCGGATACTGACCCTGCTACTGTCGAACCGTCAAATCCAGATTCTGAAGCAACTGATCCTGAAACTGATCCTGAAACAGCAGATATCGAAGAATCGGGCCGCTCCGAAACAGAGTCTGTCGATGTAGTGCCCTCCGACGGAGAAGACGCCCCCGAAACGGAGAACTCAATCGATCTGGACGATTTGCGATCGCCCGAAAGCTTTGCCTCTCAGCTCCAGCTCAGCGCAGACAGGCAAGAGTTTGACCCCGTGAGGCAAACAGTCGTAGCGAGAGGCAATGTGGTCCTGCGGCTCAATGACGCCATTATTGAAACCGATGAGCTGTGGGTGAACTTGATCAATCGCTATGCCCTGGCAGAAGGCGATGTGCTGCTAACGCGCGGGGCGCAGCTGGTGCGCGGTCGCCGCTTGGAGTACAACTTTATCCAGCAGGCTGGCGTTATCGGCGACGCGGTAGGCACGCTCTACCTGCCTGATATTAGCGAAGATTTTTCATCGCCTTTAGCTGGGGCCTCTGCGTCGCGGCGAGCCTACGACCCGATCAATCGCAATCTTGACTTACAGATAGAAAACGACGGCAGCTTGATCTACGGGACACGCCTGAGCACTCAGCCACCCGGTGATAGCGGCAGTGGGCCAGGGTCAAATGCTTTGCTCAATCAGCTGCGGTTTGAAGCCGACGAGCTAGCGTTTGATGTGGAAGGCTGGCGAGCAGATAGCGTACGGATTACGAACGATCCGTTTTCACCGCCCGAGCTAGAGCTGCGCACGGATGGCCTGCTGCTGCGCAGCATTTCAGCGACTCAAGATGAGCTGCTGCTGCGTCGCCCGCGTTTGGTATTTGATCAGGGGCTGGCGCTGCCTCTGGTGCGATCGCGTATCATCCTAGACCGAGGGGAGGTTAATCCTGAAGATCTTAACCCCGTTGCCGCACCTGTAGGCATTGATGGGAGCGATCGCGGTGGTTTCTACATCGGTCGCAAAATTCCGCTCATTGCCTCCGAGAAAGTCCGCTTTAGCGTTACCCCACAGTTTTTTGCCGGACGTGCGCTTAGCGGCGAAGACGGCTCGTTTTTCTCTCTGCGTAACTTTGGTGCTACTACCGACCTTACCGCTCAGCTCTCGCCCCGAACAACCCTTGAAGGCAACGCTGATATCACTGCCTTCAACCCTTCTGAGCTAACTGAAAACGTGCGAGCGACCCTCCGTGCCAATCAGCTAATCGGAAACCATCGTCTGTCCTTGCAATACAGCTACCGCGAGCGGCTATTTAACGGCTCGCTAGGCTTTCAAAACGTGCAGTCTAGCTTAGGCGCTGTGCTACTTTCGCCAGAATATGCGCTCGGCAACACCGGGCTGAGGCTGACCTATCAGGCAAGCGCCCAGCTCATCAACGCCGCAAGCGATCGCCAAGATCTGCTCATCGCTCGCGGCTCCGACACAGGAAGAATTACCGCCGCTCGCTACCAGGGCAGCGTAGCCTTGGGCCGCGGCTTCAACCTATGGCGCGGTGAGCCTAAGCCGCCTACTTCGTCAGAAGGACTTCGTTTCACACCTCGACCCATCGTTCCCTATCTCAACCTCAACACCGGGGTACGTACAACACTCACCTCGTACAGCACTGGCGACGCGCAAAACAGTTTTATCGCAGATATCGGCTTAGAAGCGCAGCTTGGTCACCTCTCACGCAACTTCGGCGACTACACACGTCTCAACGTAGCCTATTCACAGTCTTTCCTCGGAAAAGCCGCATCGCCCTTCTTGTTCGACCGAGAAGTCGACCGCAATGTTTTGACCCTAGGCATTGTTCAACAGATATACGGCCCCTTTCTTCTAGGATTTCAGACCGCTCTTAGCTTCAGTGAGAGGCAGGCTATCAACAATATCTACTCGCTAGAATACAGCCGTCGTACCTACGGTTTGCTATTGCGCTACGACGCCGTCCAAAACACAGGATCTATCGGCTTTCGGCTCAGCAACTTTAGATGGATAGGCGATACAAACCCGTTTGACACACCCCGCATCCGTCAGGTACAGGGTGGCGTCATCGAAGCACGCTAGTGCTTCTTTAGAACAGGGATTCGTGGACAGTTAGATTTTATCTTTGATAGTTTAAAGATAAATAGAAAACTCGGTGGTTTTACGGATTAATGGCAGTAGATATAGGTGCTATGTCTACTTGAATAGGTATATTTGAATGGGCAGGCACGGCTTACAAGCTGCGAAGACCACTGCAAAGACCGCTGCAAAGACCGCTGCAAAGACCGCTGCAAAGACCATAGATCCACCCTATTATCTCCACGTGAACTGCATCTCGAGTGGGTAGCAAATTATGACCCTTGCCACTTTTTCAACCTCCCAAGAAGCGCAGCAGGCAGCCGCGCTTCTCGAAGGCTACCACTTTGAGCTTGGCAGTCACGAAGCCCCTCAGTGGGTGTCTCTATGGCTAGAAAGCTATAAACCCGTATGGATTCGTGACGCGGTAATAGAAGCGCTCTATCAAGGACGCTACAAAGCCTTCTCCGTCCGGCAGATTTTAGAGCTGTGGCAAAAGCGAGACCAGCCCATCCGTCACACAACTCACGAGTTTGAAGCAGCGGTATGTCAGGCGTACGGTGGTGCAAAACTGACAGCATCTGCCGTTAAGCCTGCGGCAGTCCCTCAGACAAGATCCCAAAGGGCTAGTCTACGGACGCACCAGTCTCTATCCGCCATCTCGTTCAACCTCGCCGAACAGCCGCCGCTACGCCAGCAGATTGGAGAAGTGAGCGAGGTCGCAGCAGCGAATCCTTCAACTGTGGCTCCGACTTTGGATAGCCAGTCGCACCAGACCCATTTGCATCAAGCAGCCTTTGTCCCAGCCGGTGGCAACGGACGGTCTTCTCGCAAGGTTTTAATAGAAACAGCTCAAACGTTGCAGGCTCAGCGGCAAAACAACGAAGTGAGATATTCATCGGGAAGGGCCATTCAGCCGTTCAAACCGGCCCTTCCGTTTTCAGCGCAGACGCTGCGCTTGGCGAAGCAGAAAGCTTTAGCAGAGGCTCAGTAGCTGCGTCAGTAGCCTCAATCATTTCTCAGTATTAATCAGCCTTCGGCGGCTTTACACCCATGCGAATTTCAGAGCAGAAAGAAGCAATTCGCAGACCGCTAGCAAGCTCTGTAATCCCCGTTCTCATCCGCAAATTGTCATTGATAAACCACAGGCGCTCGGTAGAGGTCGCCTCCTCCGTTTCAGTGGTCATCGTCAGAACTTCGTCTTCAAGGCTATACGTTCCCTGCTGAGAAGGCTGTCCTGGTTTGCCGCTGCGCACGAAGCTGCCGTTGTACTGGTTTGGTGCTTCTACGCTCTCTTCTACGCTCTCTTCTACGCTAAGTGGCACTAGCAGTGTCGTCAGGTTAGTGGGCTTGGTATCGCCTTCAATCGTGCTACTTTGCTGAATTTTGAGCCCACAGAGCGGCGTCTTACCGGCGGCGGCGCTTTCGCAAAGCTGCTGAACTTCACTCGCATCCGCAGCTAGAAAGTCCACTTCCAAATCAGACTTACCCGCCTTAGACTGCTGAGTTGAGAGGGCATGAGTCGTGCGCTGCGAAAACCATCGCCCGGCCATCTTTTCAAAAAAGTTCACAATTTCCATCTGCCCACCGAAAATAAGTCTACAGTTCTCTACTTCCTTTAATTTTACGCTTAAGTGGTGTGACACTCGGACCAGAAAAAGGTCGAAATCAGGATCAACAAAGGCCCGGCGTAAAGCTGCGATCGCAGCGAATGATAAGCTAGCCAATGAAAATAAAGCAGACATTAAGAGCGCTCACCCATGACCGAATCTAGCCAAACTCCTCTATTGCTACGTGCAGCCCTAGGCGAATCGGTTGAGCGCCCACCCGTCTGGATGATGCGCCAGGCCGGTCGCTATATGAAGGCATACCGCGACCTCAGAGAGAAGTACCCTTCTTTCCGCGACCGGTCCGAAATTCCAGAGGTGGCAATCGAAGTTTCACTGCAGCCCTGGAAGGCATTCAAGCCCGACGGCGTTATTCTCTTTTCTGATATTGTGACGCCTCTACCGGGTATGGGTGTCGCCATGGACGTAGCTGAAGGCAAGGGGCCCGTCATTGACGAACCCATCCGTAGCCAAAAACAAATTGACGCACTTACAACGCTTAATCCCGACGAGTCGATGCCCTACATTCGCAAAATTTTGGGTTCGCTGCGTGAGGAAGTGGGCAATCAGTCTACGGTACTTGGCTTTGTGGGTGCGCCCTGGACGTTAGCAGCCTACATCGTAGAAGGTAAAGGGTCTAAGACTTATTCTGTCATCAAGAATATGGCATTCTCTGAGCCTAAAATGCTGCACAGTTTGCTGAGCAAAATTGCTGACAACATCGCCATTTATGTGCGGCATCAAATTGACTGTGGCGCTCAGGTCGTTCAGCTGTTTGACTCTTGGGCCGGGCAGCTGAGTCCTCAGGACTACCGCACCTTTGCGCTGCCTTACCAGCAGCAGATTGTGCGCCAGGTAAAGGAAACCCACCCGGATACGCCGCTGATTTTGCTGGTGAGTGGGAGCGCTGGCTCGCTGGAGATTATGAAGGAGTCCGGTGTGGATATTATCAGCGTGGATTGGACGGTGGATATGGTGGATGCGCGGCGTCGGCTAGGTGCGGATATGAAGGTGCAGGGCAATATGGACCCTGGCGTGCTGTTTGGCTCCAAGGATGTGATTCGCGATCGCATCATAGACACCGTTCGCAAAGCCGGACCCAACGGCCATATACTCAACCTGGGTCATGGCATTTTACCCGGCACGCCTGAAGAGAACGGGGCCTACTTCTTTGAAATTGGCAAGCAGGTGAACGACCTGTTGTAATCTGCTGTTTCTATGGAATTAGGGCAACTGTAGAACAGATCTACTTCCTGGCAACTGGCCCAAGGCGGACTACGGCCTTGGGCTTTTCAGTGTCAATATAATCAAGTCTTCACACCGCAAGCGAGCACCATGCGTATCTTTATCACTGGCGCGAGTGGCTGCATTGGCCACTATCTGGTAGAAACACTCATCGAAAACACCGAGCACGAGCTGTTTTTGATGATGCGCAACCCCGCCAAGCTCAAGGTAGCAACCGACCAGCGGCCTGGTATTCAGGTGCTTGAAGGCGATATGAGAGAGATTGGTCAGTTTGCTGAACTGCTAAAGACCATAGACACGGCGATTTTAGTCGCGACCTCCTGGGGCGACCCGAAAGAGAGCTACGAAATCAATGTTGAGAAAACGCTAGAAGCAATGTCGCTGCTAGACCCTGAGCGCTGTCAGCAGGTGATCTACTTTTCTACGGCCAGCATTCTAGATAGGGACAATACGCCGCTCAAAGAAGCGGGTGATATTGGAACGGACTATGTGCGCACGAAGTACATTTGCCACGAGAAAATGCAGACGCTAGCGATCGCACCTCGCATCACTACCGTCTTCCCCACCCTGGTCTTCGGCGGCAGTGACGACAAACCCTACTCCCACATCTCCGGCGGTCTGCCCGAAATCGCTAAATACATCGGCATTATCCGCTTCATCAGCGCCGACGGTTCCCTCCATTACATTCATGCCAAAGACATTGCCGAAGTCGTTTGCCACCTCGTCGATAACCCACCTGGCCCCAAAGACTCACGCGAACTCGTGATTGGCAATCCCTCTAAAACCGCCGATCAGGTCGTCGAAGAAGTCAGTAGCTATCTAGGCAAGAACGTCTATTTTCGAGTACCGCTTTCTGCTGGACTCGCGAACGCCATCATCAAAACATTCAACATCAGAATGGCTGAGTGGGATAGATTCTGCATGGAGTATCGCCACTTCACCTATCAAAACGCCGTGACGCCCTCTAGCTTTGGGCTAGAAGACAACTACCCAACGCTGGCAGACGTCTTTCGCTCGGCGGGCGTTACCCCAAAACGCTGAACGGCGCTACAGACGCTATAGTACATTTGTCTATACTTGACCTATTGATATTCTGCGGCGCTTTCCATGGCGATCATCTCTTCCAAAAAATCTGCTGATGGCGACAGTGCAGGTAATAAAAAGTCTAGAGCCAAGCCCAGTGAGGAGCTATCGAGTCAGGCGCTAGCAGATGGGATTGCGACGCCTTCTAGAACGGACCAGCACAAGGCTAGACTTGAACCGCCTCATACAAAGAGCAAAATAGAAGAATCCAGCGACACTAAACCGGCTAAAACCGACCTATTAAAAGGCGAGGCCAGACCGACTGAACTGGCCCGTCATGAAGAGGGCATTCGGCCTGAGTCGCTTGACGACTACATTGGCCAAAAGGCGCTCAAAGAAGTGCTGAGCATTGCCATTCAAGCGGCCAAATCTCGCCAAGAGCCTTTGGACCACCTGCTGCTGTACGGCCCGCCTGGGCTAGGCAAAACTACGATGGCACTGATTTTGGCGCAGGAAATGGAGGTCGACTGCAAAATTACGACTGCGCCAGCGTTAGAGCGTCCTCGCGATATTGCCGGTCTTTTAGTGAATTTGAAAGCTGGCGATGTGCTTTTTATTGACGAAATTCATCGGCTTTCGCGAGTAACAGAAGAAATTTTGTACCCGGCGATGGAGGATGCTCGGCTCGATATCACGATTGGTAAAGGGCAGAGCGCCCGCACGCGGAGTATTCCACTACAGCCATTTACGCTGGTGGGCGCAACCACTAGGGTAGGCGCTTTGGCGTCTCCGCTGCGCGATCGCTTCGGCCTGGTCCAGCGGCTACGTTTTTACGAAGTCGATGAACTTACCAAGATTGTGCTGCGCACGGCGGACGTGCTGAAGACGGAGGTGCTGCCCGATGGGGCTGAAGAGATTGCCCGTAGGGCTAGAGGGACACCGCGTATTGCCAACCGACTGCTGAAGCGTGTGCGCGACTATATGCAGGTGAAGCAGCTAGGTGCAATTAGCAATGCGATCGCAGCAGAAGCCCTCGAACTGTTCAACGTCGATCCCTGTGGACTCGACTGGACCGACCGTCGCCTGCTCACACTGATGATCGAAAACTTCAACGGTGGCCCGGTAGGACTCGATACTATGGCAGCCTCTACAGGCGAAGACGCACAGACAATTGAGGAAGTCTACGAACCGTATCTCTTGCAGATTGGCTACTTGCAGCGTACGCCTAGAGGCCGGGTGGTCACGCCTGCCGCCTGTCGCCACCTTGGCTACGACGTGCCGCACAACCGCTTCTTCATGCCCGACGCACCGCTCTTCAATTTGCTAGGTCCTGAAAGTTATCCTAGAGACAGTCCTCATGACGATTCTCAAAACAGCAGTAAGGCTAAGGCTAAGGCTCAGGAAAGCAGCGAAGCGATAGACTAGAAGCTAGCCTTACTCTCTTTCGGATTAGATAGCTTGATTCAGCGCAGCCTCATTCCCGCTTTCGTTCAGTCCATAGCGCCGCTCATCGCAAGGCTGCAAGTGTGGCTTGTAACGATACTATTTTGTGGACTCATTCTATTCGGTAGCTCAGCTACCGCACTTGCAGCGTCCTCTGTAGAGCAAACGCTTACACCTATTATTGGTGCAAACCTCGCTGGACTCTCTGGCACTAGCGAGCAGGATTGGAAGCAGATCAGTAAGCTTCGACAGGCCGCTTTTGAAGCAACGCAGGCCGGTCAGTTTGATATCGCAGAGACTCAATGGTCTGCGCTGATTGAGCAGTTGCCTACAGAAGCTGCCGTCTGGAGCAATCGGGGCAATGTGCGGGTGCGCCAGAACGATTTAGACGGGGCAATGGCTGACTATACGAAGGCGATCGCACTCGCACCCAATGAAGCCGACCCCTACTTAAACCGGGGCGCTGTGTGGGAGGCAATGGGCCAGTGGGAAGATGCGATCGCCGATTACAACCATGTTTTACAGCTTAATCCAGATGATCCTGCTGCGTACAATAACCGTGGAAATGCGGAAGCCGGTCAGGGTGATTGGGAGCTGGCGATCGCCGATTACCAGGCTGCTATCACGCTTCAGCCAAGCTTCTCCTTGGCCTACGGAAACTATGCCCTAGCGCTTTACCAAACTGGCGAACAGAAAAAATCGCTGCAAATAATGAAGAGCCTCGTGCGCAAGTATCCGAGCTTTGCCGATATGCGTGCGGCGCTTACCGCAGCCCTCTGGGAAGCCGGTCAGCAGGGCGAAGCAGAGAGTAATTGGGTAGCCGTCGTTGGGCTCGACACGCGGTATAAAGACCTCAACTGGGTAACCAATGTGAGGAGATGGCCACCCAAAATGGTGAGCGCACTAGATCACTTTTTGAATCTGTAGGTACTACCAGTAGCACGCACATCTCATCGGTGCGGGGGGATACAAATTCTAAGGTCAGGTGTTATAAATTATACTTTCATCCAGACTGAGCGATTGTCCATAGAAGTGTCAAAAAGTACACAGATCTGTCTAGATACGGAGCGCGTTAAGATAATACAACTCCTGGGTGTCTACTCAAGGCCATCCTCATATCAGCTGTGGGGATGCTCTTCAAATTTGGTGTGTAGGTTATGTCCATTCATAAGTTCATAACACAGCAATTTTTTCCCGCCTGGCGGAGAGTTCGATATGCTCAAACGACTTTCTCACGTTGCTCTGTCTGCTTCCACCTACTTACCAACCCGTAGTGGAACCACGGCAAGCTTTCCTCAGCCTATCCAAGCCGCAGATCAGCAGCGGTTGGTTAAGCTTACCGACTCGCAAGACAAAGTGAATGTCTTCGACTGGTCAGCCCAAAATTCATCACAGCCCTATGCTGTCTGTAGCCAACAGGCCAACAGCAGAGGTCATTTTCTTTGCTCAGACATCGCACATTCAAACGCGCCGGGCTCGTCAGCCTCTTGCACAAGTAGAGAAAACTCAGTCACAGAAACCGCGCAGCTCAATCAGCTTCAGCAGCACATTCAGCAGCAGCAGCGGCTAGGTCAGGTAGAGCGGAAGATAAGAGAAACGCTCAACTTTTCAACCATTGTGGGAACAGCTGTCGTCGAAACGGCTCTGCTCTTTAACGCGAGGCAGGTCAATCTACTGCGCTACGATGGCGCTTCTCAAGCCTGTAAGCAGGCTGTGCGCTATTGTCAAGATCAGAAGCTTGCCTGGCAGACTGCCTTCACCATTAAGACCGAAGAATTTCCAGGACTGCTTCAGCAGCTATGGCAGGGAAAAACGCTGCAGATTTCACCTGGGCGGGCAACTGCCGTCTCTGCTGAGGCGATCACCCAGTCCAACACCGTTGATCCCAACATAGACAGCGCTCAGGCACACGAAGCGCAGAAATGGTTGTCTCGTTGGCCAGGCACCTGGTTGCTCATTCCGATAGAACAAACCAATGCAGATCAAGCCAATACTGACGCCGCATATGCTGAGAACAGCGGACCGTATAGTGCGGGAGCTAGTGACTACTGGGGATTTATAGCGCTGGCGCTGCCTAAGCGCGAACGTTGGGACGACGCGGCAGTAGCCGCTGCTAATAGCATTATCGCTACGCTAACAGCGGCAATGCGACATGCCCAGCAGTACCATGAGCTAGCGGTTGCAAACCAAGAGCTGCAAAAGCTGGCTCTTTCTGACGGCCTTACCTGCCTGGCCAACCGTCGTCGATTTGATGAGCACTTAGCCAGTGAGTGGCAGCGCCTAGCGAGAGACCAGAAGCCGCTATCGCTCATTCTGTGCGACCTTGACCACTTCAAGCGTTACAACGACGCGTTTGGACATCCGGCGGGCGATCGCTGCCTCATTCGAGTGGCCAGAGCCCTTCTCAACGGTCCACAGCGACCTGCTGACCTGGTCGCTCGCTACGGCGGAGAAGAATTTGCCATCATCTTGCCAAACACTGATACTCACGGCGCGTGGCGCATCGCTCAGAAAATCCACGACAGCATTCGTGCTCTGCGCATCCGCCACGCGCCGACAAACCAGGAGCCTTATGTCACAGTCACCATGGGCGTTTCTACCGTCATTCCGGGGCACGACAATACTGCTCAAATGCTAGTACAGGCCTCGGACCTAGCGCTCTATCATGCGAAACAGCACGGCCGCAACCGCACGTACATCAACGGTCACTACAACACCGTCAGCACAGAAGACGGGATAAGTAGCTATTCAGGTAGCTCAGACCAGCTAGACGTGATGCCGCTGGAAGCGGATGGGTAGATACGGCGGCACGCCAAGCGGTGGAACTCGCCTAGAAGAAGCCGCAATTCGTGCCCTCAAACTAGACCAAGCTTTGCACACAAATATTAAGCCTGATAGCCAGCTAACTTGGCGAAACTATCCGCTGTGAGGCTTGCACCACCCACAAGCGCACCGTCTATTTCACTTTGAGCCATAATTTCATCCACGTTGGCAGGCTTTACAGAGCCCCCGTACTGGATAGAAACTTCTTTATTATCTAGCAGCCCTCGAATATGACCAATCACACGGTTGGCTTCATTAGCAGCGCAGGTGTCACCTGTACCAATTGCCCAAATCGGTTCATAGGCAATTACCAGATTGAACTGGTTCACGTCGACAAGGGCTTTTTTTACCTGGTTGGCGATGATGTCTTCGGTTTCGTTCGCGTCGCGCTGCTGTTTGGTTTCGCCCACACACAGAATTGGGGTAATGCCAGCTATCTGAGCAGCCTTGAGGCGGGCGTTTACGGTGTCGTCGGTTTCACCGAAGTACTGTCGTCGTTCGCTGTGGCCTACGGTGACGTAGCGTACGCCGATTTCTTTGAGCATTTCACCAGAGATTTCGCCTGTGTATGCGCCTTCTTTTGCCCAGTGGATGTTTTGAGCACCGACCTGGATGCGGGTGCGCTCTAGCTTATTCGCCAGCTGCCCTAGTGCGGTAAACGGAGCACATAGCACCAGTTCTCTCTCGTCGGGAACGCCTTCGAGTTGGGGCATCAACTGTTGCACAAAGTCCAAGGCTTCTGCCTGGGTTTTGTACATTTTCCAATTACCAGCAATTACAACTTTTCGCACGGGATTTCTTATATAGGCACAGCATCCTGAATCGTACAGGTAAACCCTGACACCAAGCAATTTTGTGCGATCTAAAAAGCGACCCGCCAAACGGTGGATCGCTTTTATGACGACTCAACAGCCGCTATCGGTTACGATTCGACGCCTGCTGCCGCCTTTGCCTTCTCTGCCTCATCGGGATGAATGCCCAATCGAGTCAGGTTCACGCGGCCGCGATTGTCAATCTCACGCACTTTTACCAGCACTTCGTCATCTACATTCACTTCGTCTTCTACCTTGTTCACTCGGTAGTCAGCTAGCTGCGAGATGTGAATCATGCCCTCTTTACCCGGCATAATCTCCACAAAAGCACCAATCGGAATCACTCGGGTGACCTTGCCCATGTATACATTGCCCGCTTCAGGTACGTGGGTAATGCCTTCGATCATCTTCTGAGCCTGCTTAGCCTTCTCAGAATCTACCGCAGAGATTGTCACGAGACCGTCGTCTTGGATGTCGACCTTGGCACCGGTTGCTTCGGTGATAGCCTTGATTTGCTTACCGCCAGGCCCAATGACCATCCCGATTTGGTCAGGCTTCACGTACATGGTGAGCAGGCGTGGTGCGTAGGGCGATACTTCCTCGCGAGGCTTATCGAGCTCTTCGAGCATCTTTTCGAGGATATGCAAGCGCGCCGGGCGAGCCTGCGTAATCGCCTCGCTAATGACGCTCATGGGTAGGCCCGTAATTTTCATGTCGAGCTGAAGGGCGGTGATGCCGCTGTCGGTACCTGCAACTTTGAAGTCCATGTCACCGAGGAAGTCTTCGATGCCTTGAATATCTGACAGGATACGGACTTCTTCGCCTTCTTTGATGAGTCCCATAGCCGCGCCGCTGACGGGCTGGCTAATGGGTACGCCCGCGTCCATTAGCGACAGGGTGGAGCCGCATACGGAGCCCATTGAAGTGGATCCATTGGAAGATAGACACTCAGAGACGACTCGAATGACGTAGGGGAAGTCCTCCTGTGAAGGGAGGACAGGAAGGAGCGCACGTTCTGCGAGTGCGCCATGGCCTACTTCGCGGCGACCGGGCGATCGCATGGGTCGAGTCTCACCGACAGAGTAAGGCGGGAAGTTGTAGTGGTGTAAGTACTTCTTCTCGTCACCAGGATGCAGGTCATCCATCATCTGCGCATCGCCAGGTGTACCCAGGGTCGCGACAGACAGCACCTGCGTTAGGCCACGGCGGAATAAGCCCGTACCGTGCACGCGATTGGGCAGTACGCCAGTGCGGCAGGTAATCTTGCGAATTTCATCGAGCTTACGGCCATCGACACGTACGCCTTCTTCCAAAATTTGAGCCCGCATGAGCTTTTTGGTGAGTGACTTAAACGATTTGCCCAGCGCTTTCTTGCTGTCTGCAACAGCCGTGCGAGCAGCGTTGTCTTCATCTAGCCCTGCAATCGCCTCGGCCATCTCCGCTTTGATGACGTCTAGCTTGTCATCGCGCTCAGACTTTGTTTGCTCAAACTGCTTGAGCACTTCTTTGATGGCGTCGGTAGCTTTGTCACTCAAGAAGGTATCTAGCTCAGGTGTCGCGACAGGCTCAGGCTCTGTAGGTCGCTCTAAGCCTAGCTCTTCTACTAGCTCTAGCTGCGCTTTGATCAGGTCTTGAACCACTTCGTAGCCGAAGTCGATCGCTTCAATTACGTCTTGCTCTGGCAGCTGGTTTGCACCCGCTTCTACCATGATGACGCCGTCGGGAGAGCCTGCGACGACCAGATCTAGCTCACCGTTTTCGATTTCAGCAAAGGTAGGGTTGATAATGAAATCATCACCTACTAGGCCCACGCGAACCGCAGCCATTGGACCGTTGAAAGGAATTTCAGCGAGGAGAACAGCGATGGAGGCACCTGTCGCGGCCAAGACGTCTGGCGGAACGTCTTCATCCATAGAAAGGGTAGTGGCGACGATTTGGATATCGTCACGGATCCAGCCAGGGAACAGAGGGCGCATGGGCCGGTCAATCAAACGGCTGGTGAGGGTAGCGCGCTCTGGTGGACGACCTTCTCGGCGCAAAAATCCACCTGGGATGCGGCCAGCTGCATATAGCCTTTCTTCGTAATCTATAAGCAGGGGTAGGAAGTCGATACCATCTCTACCGCTAGATCTAGTAGCTGTGACCAATACAGCCGTATCGCCCGAACTTACAAGGACCGAGCCACCAGCCTGAGGGGCAAACAGCCCTACCTTCAGCTGAATATCTCGACCGTCGATTGAAATCGACTTATCAATTTCTTGCATTGAGGAGTCCTTACTCTTTTTTAGTTTTCTCATTTTGCTAGTGTCGCAATCGTATCACTGTTAAAGCCTCGCATGTTCGCTTCGTAGCTGCCGCGCTGAGTCTGCTGTTGACCAGAGGTGCCGTGTGAGCGATCGCCCGCGCTCAACCACCCCAACACCTGAATTCTCGTATAGCCGCTCAAACAGCTACAGCAGCTATCTCACGGGAACTTAAAAAATGGAGCTAAGGAGATTCGAACTCCTGACCCCCTCAATGCCATTGAGGTGCGCTACCAGCTGCGCTATAGCCCCGAATACTATTTCTAGTTTTAATACCCTACTATAGCTTCGACCACTTTGATCAGCCCTCAAAAGAAGACTCTAATCATCTTATATATCCGTTAGATGCCCATAGATGCCCAATAGTTAAACCTTGTTGCAATACCACGACAGTCGCGCCCTATCGCATGAATACATCCGTACGATGACGATATAATTATAGATAACTCAGTAATTACGCCAGCTATGACCGCTACTTCTTCTAACCCTCAGTCAGACACATCAGCCGATGCTGCGACAGATACTCAAGCAGAATCAGAAACTGATAGAGCGGAGATTGACAGGCTTATTCATCAGCTGCGTCGCAAAGAAGGGAACTGGGTGAGCTGGGGACAATCTTGCCAAGCCTTGCAAAAGGCAAAGATGTCTACACAGGAGATTTTTGAAGCGACTGGGTTTGAACCCATTCAGCAGAATCAGCTGATTGTAGCCTCTCAGGTATTCGCCTCTATGCTTGAGGGTGGTGTCAGTGACGCGGCCAGAGTCCATTACGAAACTAGAGGAAGCGATAGCCTCTACGAATTTCGCATTCTCCCCAAAGACCACAGAGCCACAGCGGCTGATTTTGCATTTAGCAACGGCCTAGACAGCGATCAGGTGAAAGAAGTCGTCAAGGCACTGCGCGACTTTTCCTACAGCGATACCCCGCCGCCTGGCTTTGAGAAAACAATGGGCGATGCGGCGGCTTACTACTATTGGCGCTTAGCCCGGCAGCAGAGCGATTTACAGACGCGCTCCAAGCACATTGCGCAAAGCCTCCGCTTCGCCACTTCGAACACAGCTCGCAGCAAGGCCGAGAAGCTACTGGTTGACTTCACCGTTGTTTCGGCGAAGAAGATACCTAGACTGCCGATCTTTCGGCTAGAGAATGAAGCGGATTCTCCCGTCATAGTGCCGGTGGCCGGGCAAATGCCGATCATGACAGACGACTACAAGCAGGTGCCAGCAGCAGAGCCAGAAGACCCCTTTGGCATGGTGAAGTTCTCGGGGACTGGGGCTTGGGTGCCCGTTCCCGGCTGGCAGGTGATCCTTAAGGCTGAAGATCCTGTTGCGCTATTAGCTAAGTACGAACAGCTGCCGAATGCGCCTGATGGCATTGCTAATGAGGACGTTTTGGTTGTAGTTGATAGAGCCAAAAGGACGTGGGATGAGTTTAGCTACTTTGTGATTGACGCGGGCGGTCAGCTAGAGATCAGCTGGTTTGAAGAAGAACCTCAAACGAAGCTTTTGGGGGGCGTTACTCTCATCATGCGACCCAAGAAAATATTTGATCAGGACTACACCCAAGAACTGTGGCAGCTAGATGAGTAGGATTCGCTCGATACGAATAGACGAAAAGAAACGAGTAGACCAGCAGCGAATAGTCACAAAGACGGAGAAGATTGACCGATGGCTTTAGAACGTCGTCTATCGCGAGAAGTGTTCGCAGAAACTGAAATTGTCGAACTTCGGCAGGTTTGCATGACACCGAGCGGTCTGTTTGAACCGGGTAAGTATCTAGTCGGTCAGCTGCCGGACGCAGCTTTTGAGATGGGTCTGGTAGAAACGCTGCCGCCTGTGCGTGGCAAAAGCGAGGAAGTGGGTCCGCCCGCCAAGCTAGACGCTGAAGACCAGGGTTCAGAAAAATAACGTCTCTATTTATTTTCAGCCATCATTCACCCATTAGGAGCCCGACCATTTACACTCGTCCCCTCGCCAAACTCATCGAAGAGTTTCAACGCCTTCCTGGCATCGGCCCGAAGTCCGCACAGCGCTTAGCGATGCACATGCTCAAACGCCCTGACGCTGAAGTGCGGGCATTAGCAAATGCATTAATAGAAGCTAAGCAGCAGGTAGGTCAGTGCTCACAGTGCTTTCACCTGTCAGCGGAGCCGGTGTGCAATATCTGCCGGGCCCAGTCTCGCGATGCGACGACGATTTGTGTAGTCGCGGAGTCGCGAGATGTGATTGCGCTGGAGAAGACGCGTGAGTATAAAGGAAAGTATCACGTGCTCGGTGGGCTGATTTCACCGATGGATGGCATTGGACCAGAGCAGCTAAATGTGGGGCAGCTGGTACACCGGGTGAGTAGGGAAGATACGCAAGAGGTGATTTTGGCGATTAGCCCGAGCATTGAAGGCGATACGACGACGCTGTATGTGGGTCAGCTGCTGAAGCCGTTTACGAAGGTGACGCGGATTGCTTTTGGTCTGCCGATGGGCGGGGACCTAGAATACGCCGATGAGGTGACGCTGGCGAGGGCTTTGGAAGGTCGTCGAGAATTGGATACCTGAGGAAGTGGGTGCGATTGTTGCACTTGGCCTTTGCTATGTTTCCAATGAAAAAGCGACCTGTTGACATAAGGTCGCTTCTTTAGGGGTTTCAACTTGGAAATTCAACGCGATTTTCCTGTGGAGGGGCTTTGCTATTGTCTAATAAGCCAAGGTTTCCAAGGTTTCGCGTAAATATAGGCGTACTAGCTGCTCTACGGAAGCATCCGTTGCAATAGATGAAGCTTGTTCAGCTTGCCAGCTTTGGAAGCCGGAGCTTGCTGCGATCGCACTTTTCAAACTCTGCCAAAGTTCAGCATTCTCTGCGGCGTGACCTGGGGTAGTAGATGATGAAGGGGTCATTCGATAATCTCCGTTCAGACAAAAGTAGTCTTGAGGTAAAAGAATTGAATACGATTCACTCCTCTCACTTATTCAGGATAGCTTAAGCACTCAACACAGACTGTAAGAATAGCCACATTTTGTATAGAAGCTGGGTACTCTCTAGTTTTTCCAACAGCTAGTTTTTCCAACAGAAAGCTATGGCAGAAGTCCGAATGCAAAGAACGTTGGTCTATCCAGCGCTGACTCGCTTAGTCAATATTGCCATGACTTCGTTGGGCCTACCGGTAGAAATTGGGCGGCTCCAGTCGTTGGGTTCGAGGAAACCAGAACTCAAATGACCTTGGCGGCTCCGCAAAGTGTGGTGCGAATCGGAGTCGCTAAGGTACATTGGCCTTAGCTCACAGACTGCTTGCTCAGTTTGGGAGTTAGCTGTCGGTAGGTGGTGGTACACCTGCCGATAGCGCTTTAGTCAGTTGAGTTCTGAAGGTAAAAGGCGTGATAAGCATCACAGACCTTAGCTATTGAAGATAAGCCGATTTTGGTGCGGAGTCAAGCGCAGGATCTGGCTGTGTGCTGCTTTAATCCGGTGATAGATTTGTTTGAATTCTCAAGAGAAGTGTATAGGTGCATTTGATTGAGAACTATGAGACGTTAGCCGCTAAAGCGCTGTTATAGCGAGCTGCTGCTGTGACGGAAAAATTAGTAGCTGCGATCGCAAAGAGCGTCTTAACCATGACGAAGTTCCCTGCATTAACGGCGTAAACTGGACTATAGAAATCGTGATAGATATGTTCAAAGTTGGTTTGTTCAAGGTTGGTCTGAGTTTAACCCTACTTCTAAGCGCGCCTGTAGCAATGGCTGCACCGTTGATTCGGCTTGCAAAAGCAGACATACCAACCTCTGCAAGTAGCTTCCAGGAAGGCACTGTCGTCGCACAGACAGAAGCTCAAACAGAGGGTGCAGACCAAATGGATGACACAGTTGGAATACCTTCTTCTGCCGATTCTGACCCGCTAGAGGCCCTTAGAGCGGCGAAGAGAGACGAAGAACAATGGCGACTGGCTATACAGCGTGACCCAAATAATGCTGAAGCCCACCATAATTTAGCAGGTGTGCTCGAGCATTTAGCTCGACTTTCAGAAGCAGAAACGTTCTACCGCAAGGCGATTGAAATTGAGCCGACCAATGAGTCGTTTTACTCGGCGTACGGCGATCTGTTGCGATCTCAATATCGTGCGGTTGAGCTGATTGCGCTATACGAAGAGATGACGGCAACACTGCCGAACAGTGCGAAATCGCATCTAGGTCTAGCGTATGCCCTACACAGCATTTACACCAGCGAACCCACGCCCAAAAGAGAGAGAGCAGAAGCCGCCTATCGAGAAGCGATTCGGCTGAATGCTGACGAAATGTTTGCCTACGAGATGCTCGGGAAGCTGCTTAGAGAGCGAGGCGATTTGGCAGAAGCGGAGCGCGTTTATCGAGCTGCTTTTGAGCGATCGCCCGGCAGCGATTGGACCTACGAGAAAATTGTTGAAGTTGCCGAAGAACGCGGCGATTTGTCAGCGGCAGAAGCCATTTACAGAGAAGCGATCGCGGCTAACTCTGAAGACAGTAGAACCTATAAGAAATTCTCAGACTGGCTATATGCTCATGATCGAATATCAGAAGGCGAGGCCGTATATCGAGAGGCCATTGAGCAGCTCCCAGAAGAGGTATCTCTCTATGAGTATCTCGTCTCGTATCTGATTAGTACGAAGCAAACAGAAAAAGCTAAGTCGTTCATTAACGAGACGATTCAGCTGGGTATGCAAGAAAGCAGCATGTACCGTTTGCTAGCAAACATTTTGGCGGAAGAGGGGCAAGATGCAGAAGCGGAAGCCGCTTTTAGGCAGGCTATTGCGCTATCGCCTAGTTCGCATTCTGCCTACATCCAACTCGAGATGTTTTTGGAAGAGCGCGGTCGTATCGACGATGCGATCGCAGTGTATGAGCTGGTGAACGCTAATGCTCCAGACGTTTACTTCTATATCTATTTAGGACGACTGTACGTAGAAGCTGGTCGTGTTGACGATGCGATCGCAGTCTATAAGCAGGCCCTTCAGATCAGCAACAGCTCACATGCCACTTTCAGACTGGCCTCGCTGCTAGTAGATCAAGAACAATACATTGAGGCTGACGCGCTCTACCGGCAGTTGTTCTCATCATACGAGAGAGGTTTAAGCTCTGTTGAAAGTTGGCAAAGGGCACTGATCGGTCTAGGAAGAGCAGAGGAAGCCGAAAACCTGGTTCAGTTTTTGCAGGAGCGTTCTGCTGAAAGACAAACGGCGCTCTATAGGGAAGCGGTCGCAATTGCTCCTGAGAGTGGCTACTATCACGACCTTCTAGGAAACGCCCTGACTGAGCAGGGGCAAACGGCTGAAGCCGCCGCCGCCTACCGCGAGGCGCTACGTCTCGGCTACTCCCCACTAATCGCAACTTCCAAGCTCGGCAGGGCACTGTTCGACCAGGGCCTTTTAGAACAAGCCGAGACAGCTTATCAGTCAGGGTTAGCGTTAGCACAGGCCAAGCTAGAAGCGCCGCAGCCGGAACTGACGCTACTGCCGCCCGAAGCAGAAACTGCGTTTAGGCTGTACGGGATAAGCGAACTCTATCAAAATGTAGGTGAGCTGAACCAAGCTAAAGGCGACCTGTCTGCGGCGCTGGATTTCTACAGGCGAGCAAACGAAATAGACCCCTACACAGAAAGCATAAGCAACAAAATACGCGAGCTAGAAGAACAAATTCATCGCTGAAGCTAGCTACAAAGGCGTTTGTCATCAATTTGGGGTGGGTCTGAAACCCCGGACTTTTAGTCCGCATCTTGTCTCTGTCACAAGATGAGAGTTAAAATGTGAAGCATGAGTCAAAAAGCATTTAAGTACCGTTTCTATCCGACTGCTGAGCAAGAAAACTTGTTTCGCAGAACGATGGGCTCTACCCGCCTGGTTTATAACCGAGCATTGGCCGCAAGGACTGAGGCTTGGTATGAACGGCAGGAAAGGGTAGGTTACAACGAAACGTCTTCGATGCTGACTGAGTGGAAAAAAGACGAAAGCCTTTCGTTTCTTAATGAAGTGAGCTGCGTTCCCCTTCAGCAAGGGTTGCGTCACCTTCAAAAAGCGTTTAGCAACTTTTGGGCAGGTCGCGCCAAGTATCCCAACTTCAAGAAAAAGCGAAACGGCGGCAGTGCTGAGTTTACTAAGTCTGCTTTTAAGCTCAGGGACGGCCAAGTGTTCTTGGCTAAATGTGCTGAAGCTTTGCCGATTCGCTGGAGTCGGTTGCTGCCCAATGGTGTCGAGCCGTCTACTGTGACGGTCAAGCTATCGCCCGCTGGCAGGTGGACGGTCTCTCTGTGGGTGGACGTGAATATTGAACCATTGCCGATTTCTTCTAGTAGCGTCGGCATTGATTTGGGTATCACCAGCCTCGCTGTGCTGAGCACGGGTGAAAAGGTTTTGAATCCGAAAGGATTTAAGGCTAAATATCGCAAACTCAGAAAGGCTCAGAAGGCGCTAAGCCGCAAACACAAAGGGTCTAGCAATCGCTATAAAGCAAGACTGCGAGTGGCTCGCGTTCACGCTGAAATTGCCGATGCTAGAAAGGATAATCTTCACAAGCTGACGACTCGATTGGTGCGAGAAAACCAAACGATTGCCGTTGAAGACTTGGCTGTGAAGAACATGGTAAAGAACCGCAAGCTCTCCCAGGCTATCAGCGATGCTAGCTGGGGTGAACTGGTGAGGCAGCTTGAGTACAAGTGCGATTGGTACGGGCGAACACTGGTCAAGATTGACCGATGGTTCCCCAGCTCTAAGCGCTGCAACCCTTGCGGGCATGTTGTCGATAAATTGCCGTTGAATATTCGAGATTGGGTTTGTCCTAGTTGTGGTGAACATCACGATAGAGATATCAACGCTGCGAAAAATGTATTAGCCGCTGGTCTAGCGGTGGTAGCTTGCGGAGCGAGCGTAAGACCCGATAAGCATTAGCTTTGAAGGCGGCTGCTATGAAACAGGAATCTCTCTGGGTGACCAGGGAATCCCCGTCTCTTCAGAGCGGGGAGTAGTCAACACAGATGGCTATATGTCAAGATCGAACCTATGGATAAATGATGTTGAGACAAACTTACCTGGTTTTTGCCAACTATTTTACTACAGTATATCTTTTCTCTTTTGCTGCCACAGGCTGATACTTAAGCACACCAGGCTATGTACACACAACACCGTCCAATTTAGTATTAGGTTTTCCCACGTTGCATCATATGTAGGCGAACCATCAAAGGGAAGCGTTATGCCTGGTACGGCTTCTGGCACCATTGCATTTACATTTAGCACTGCCGCGTACGCGCCAATAGACCAGCGGCTCGCCATAATCCAAGAGAGAAAGCGAGCCGGACCTTCGATGTCGAACAGAATGCCCGAGAAGATGATTTGAGGAATTAGAATAAGGGGTAGGGCGCTGTTGGCCTGGGTTGAATTCTTCACGAAAGAAGAGATCATTAGGCCCAAGCTGGTGCTAGCTAATAAGGTTAAAAATGTGGTGACAAATAGACCCAACCACCAGGGAACAAGATCTGGCATAGGAGATTCGAACGCCAGTACGATCATCACCATCAACAGAATGGCTTGGATAACCGCCAGCCCGGCGTGAATAGAAAACTTAGAGGCCAGGTAGGGGATGAGTCGCAGGTTAACTAGCCGCTCACGCAGGTAGATGTTGGCTTCGCGGACAATCGCTTGAGCCGTGCCAGAAAGCCCTACCCAGATGGTGGCGCAGGTGAAGACGAACAGTACGCGCAGTGCGAGAGGTGCCTGCGCAGCGTCAAGATCTGCGGCAACGGTGGGGGGTTCGGCCAGGGGAGATTGGTCAGGGAGAGCGAGGCGGATGAGAACGACGCCAACAGGTCCGGTGAGAAAGAGAAGGAGAAGGCTGAAGCGATCGCGCCCCACCAGCGTCAAATACCGTCGCGCTAGAATGAGCCACTGCCGAATTGAAGAGGTCTTCTGTCGCTTTGGCTTTTCATTTGGTGTGTTGACTTGAGAGGCACTTAAAACAGTTTGCACGTACTGCTGATGATCGGGTGAAACCAGGAACTTGTGCTTCCAATGCGATACGTTTTGCGATCGCTGCGCATCATCTAACCCTTCATCCAGCTTGATATAGATATCGGCAAAGTACTTAAAGTCTGGTGCGGGCGCTTCAAAAAAGGTCATGGCATTATTCGGCGGGCCAAAGTAGCAGAGCTGCCCGCCGCTGCCCATAAAGGCTACGCGATCGCACACCTCTAAGTTCGAGGTCGCGTGCGTCACCAGCACAATCGTACGCCCCTCATTCGCTAGCTCCCGCAGCAGCTGCATC
The DNA here is from genome assembly GCA_963836895.1 of uncultured cyanobacterium. Classification (GTDB taxonomy): domain Bacteria; phylum Cyanobacteriota; class Cyanobacteriia; order Phormidesmidales; family Phormidesmidaceae; genus Phormidesmis. Next base: position 309,718 of record CAWILA010000006.1, read on the forward strand.
ATCTTCTTGTCGAGCCCAGGGTCTAGGCCAGACGTTGGCTCATCGAGAAAGAACAGCTTTGGATTTGCCAACAGCTCTACCGCGATACTCACCCGCTTGCGCTGGCCGCCGCTTAGCTGACTCACCACCGTATATTGTACGTGGCTCAGCTTCACCTGTTCTAGCGTTCGCGCAACAGCCTGCGGAATATCTGTATCTGGCGGCAGGCGCAGCTCACAGGCATAAGAGAGCACCTCGTCTACCGTTAGATTCGTATGAACAATATCGTCTTGAGGAACGTACCCAATCTCTGAACGATAGAGATCAAAATTCTGCCGCAGATCGTCTCCGTTGATCAGCACCGTTCCCGATGTCGTAGGCGCGATGCCCAGCAGCGTTTTCATCAGCGTCGACTTGCCTGCGCCGCTCCCGCCCACAATGGCCAGTAGCTGTCCCGGCTCAATCGCCAGCGACACATCGTTCAAAATCACCTTTTCCGTATTGGCATAGTTCACCTTGCGCACCAGATTCAGCGCGTCAATACGAATTTTGTCGCCCTTATCGAAAATCTCTAAAATTTCGTTGCGGAAGATCAGCGTGAATGGGCCGATCTGAATGATGTCGCCGTTTTTGAGGGTGCGAGCAGTGGTAATGCGTTTTCGATTGAGGTAGGTGCCGTTGGTACTGCGATCGCGCAGCACATAATTTGCACCTTCTTTGACCAAAGAGGCATGATGCCTGGAAACAGAAGGCGCATCTAGCGTCATCGGTGTAGCCCCTGACACACCGCTCAAGTCGCGACCAAGCGCTACTTCCGACTGAACCGATCTGAGGTTGATTTTAGCCTGGGTAGCATTAGCTGTGATGGGCACACTGGGCTTCAGCACATAGTTCAGCAGAATCATGTTCTGCGGATTTTGCCCGATTTGCAGCTGAGCGTTTTTATCGAGCAGCAGGCCCGGCTGCGGCTGCACCCGCGTGTGCTTCATAAACAGCCCGTTGGTACTCGGCTTTGCTTGCCCATCGCCATCTAAAATCCGGTACTGAGCGCCTTCGCGTTGCAGCACCACATGCCGACCCGAAATTACGCTCCAGCCGTCTTCGGGAACCAGAAGGTCTGCCCAGTTCCGGTCTCGCCCTAGCCGGTGGACATCCTGCGTCAGGTCAAAGCGCAGCATCTGCCCCTGATTGTTTAGCTCAATGTATGGACCGGTAAGGATGGTTGTAGAGGAGGAAACAGGCATCGTCGGCAGAAGATAAATAGGGCTTGAAAGAGACTTCTCTGTAGGCGCGTGTGGTCACTTTACTACGCTCATTTACAATTTTGCTTGCTTTTGTCTTTCTTCAAAGGAAAGTAAGTACAATCGTCTGAAGTTGGCGGTCGATTCTAATATCACCGAAGTAATGGTTTCTAAATACTTAATTTCAGGAGCCACTGTATCCGGTGATGTAGTCACTACCAACAAGCATTTCCTTGTCTACTTCTAGAAAAGCGTAACCATGACTTCTGGTCCTACTTCAAATAGCACACCGCCTAGGCTTATAGACAACCGATATAAAGTGCTTAGCGTGCTGGGCGATGGTGGCTTTGGCAAAACTTTTCTAGTCGCCGATACGCGTATGCCTTCAGACAAGCAGTGCGTGCTAAAGCAGCTAAAGCCGGTTCATGAAAGGCCGGAAATTAGCCAGATGGTACGTGATCGCTTTGAGCGAGAAGCCGTCATCCTCGAAAAGCTCGGTGAAGCGCACGATCAAATTCCGCGCCTGTACGCTCACTTTGAAGAAGACGGCGAGTTTTACCTGGTAGAAGAATGGATAGAAGGTATTACGCTAGCGCAAAAAGTGCAGCGAGAAGGGCCGCAAAGCGAGGCTTTCGTACGGCAGGTGATCGAAGATTTGCTGCCAGTCGTCGGATTCGTCCACAGTCAAAGAATGGTGCATCGCGATATCAAACCGGATAATGTTGTGCTGCGATCGCACGACCAAAAGCCAGTCCTCATCGACTTTGGCGCGGTCAAAGAATCGATGAAAACCATTATTAGCAGCGGCACTAACAGCCCAACTTCAATCGCCATCGGTACACCAGGGTACATGCCGATGGAGCAGATGGCTGGGCGACCTGTCTATGCTAGCGACATTTACAGCCTGGGCATGACGGCAATCTACTTACTGACAGGCAAAAATCCACCTGAGCTGGAGACTGATCCGCAAACAGGGTTGCTAGCATGGCGACCTCACGCACCTAGAGTCAGCGATCAACTGGCTTTTGTATTAGACCGCGCTACTAACACTACGCCTCAAGGACGGTTCGCAAAGGTTGAGGAGATTCATGCCGCGCTGAGTGGACAGGGCGCTGCGCATACACCCTCGGTTGGTTCAGCAAACACGAGACAAACAACCACACCTCAGACGTCTCTTTCGAATGCACCTTCAACATTCGTAGCGCAAAACACAGTTAGGCAGGAAACAAGAGTTGCAGCGCGCCCACAGCCTTTCGAGACAAACACCTCTGCGCCCAAAGGCTCTTTCAAGAGCACACTTATCGTTGGTAGCTTAGCAGGACTAGGTATTTTGATAGGTGGTTTTTGGATTCAGAATAAGTTTTTTAACCTATCTAGTGGCGAATCTTCTCTTGCTTCCAATCAAGACAACAAGGAACTTGTTACGGTGTCGAGCGAAGACAGTTCTTCTAGCTCTGCTACTACCGCTAGTAAAGAATCGGATGTACCTATTCAAGCTAACAGAACTTCTACTTCTGAAAGTCAGTTAGGCGAGGATGCTGGTGTTCTAGGCGAGGACTTTGATAGAGAGTTACTAGCAGACCTACCAGGTGATGTGGTACCCAATGCTAACGCTATTGTGATAGGGACAAGTCGCTCTTACAGAGTGATGGAAAAACCAGGCGCTTCTTTCATAAAGGGTTCTGTAGAAACTGGGTCGCACGTTCGAGTTCTTCAATACTCAAAAGACGAAGATAACGACAGCTATCCTTGGTATCAAGTTTTAGTACCCTCTGGCGCACAAGGATGGGTTCCAGCACACATTATTCAAGTAGTAGATGACTCGGGCTACGTGCAGATACCTCCAGAGAATGTTGTCCCTAATTCCAACGCCGCTGTGATAGGAACGAGTCGTTCTCACAGAGTAATGGAGAAACCAGGCGCTTCTTTCATCAAAGGCTCTGTAGAACAGGAAGCACGTATTCGAGTTCTCAACTACGAGAAAGACGAGGAAGGTTATCCCTGGTATCAGGTGCTAGTTCCTTCTGGTGCCTGGGGTTGGATTCCTGAGCAGGTCGTTCAGCTAGATGAGGGAGCCACGCTATCTCTGCCCGAGCCGCCTAGCTCAATCCCACGAGATTAAACAATCCGAACCACTAGAATTGTCTACCTTCTGCCTACTATAAGTTCAAATTTTTATAAGGAAACTACCCGTGACTTCTGATAATCGACTGGAAGGGACGATAAACAACGCACCTTTAACGCTTCTAAGTAACCGCTACCAGGTGTTGAGCATTTTGGGCGATGGCGGCTTTGGGAAAACCTTCTTAGTCGAAGATCTGCATATGCCTTCCAATCGGCAGTGTGTGCTCAAGCAGCTGAAGCCGATTCACGATAAGCCTGAGCTGCATCAAATGGTGCAAGACCGTTTTCAGCGTGAGGCCGCTACGCTCGAAACGCTCGGGGAGGCGCACGATCAAATTCCGCGTCTGTACGCTTATTTCTCAGAAGGCGATCAGTTTTATCTGGTAGAAGAATGGGTAGAAGGGCTAACGCTCACTCAAAAAGTCTATAAAGACGGTCCGCTTAACGAGGCGACCGTACAGGCGATCGTTAAGAATCTACTGCCTGCGATCGCCTACGTTCATAGCCAAAAGATTGTTCACCGCGATATTAAGCCCGACAATATTATTTTGCGATCGCGCGACGGCATGCCCATCCTCATCGACTTTGGCGCCGTCAAAGAAACGATGAAAACCATCATCAATATGGGTGAACAAAGCACCCATTCCATCGTGGTAGGGACCCCTGGATACATGCCGAGCGAGCAGCTCTCTGGCCGACCCATCTACGCCAGCGACATCTACAGCCTGGGCATGACGGCAATCTTTCTACTCACTGGCAAAATTCCCCAAGCGCTAAATACAGATCCGCAAACCGGCTCCCTCAGCTGGCGAGAGCACGCCCCCGGCATCAGTACAGGCTTTGCGAACTTCCTCGACTGCGCGACGCACATGAGCCCGCAAAGCCGCTTTTCGACCGTGCAAGACATGCGCTCTGTACTCGACACCTTAATGATGAGTCAAATGAGTACAGAAGTCGGCACACAGATGCCAGCTAGCTGGGCCCCAAGTCATCCTCAAAATGGTTCTGAGAATACACCCGTCACACCTGCACCCACCTCCTCTCAAACCGTCATCTCGTCTTCTCCTATGGTGGCCGGTACGGTATCTGAGCCAGCAGTTGGCGCGATCGCCAGCGGCACAGACTCCGGCATTAATACCGAAATGGTCGCGCCTTTAGCTGGAGCCTCTACCGTCAGCCAGCCAGGGTCTGGCGCTTATTCTCAGCCGGTCACCGCTGCCGCTGTTACGCCCGCTACGTCTGCCTCTTCTAGTCAGTGGAAAGGAGCTGTGATCGTCGGTGGAATGGTTGGTCTTAGCATCTTAATTGCTGCTCTGGTGTTGACCGGAGGCTTACCAAACATAAGAGCAAACTCAGACAGTGACAGCGACATAGCCACAGTTGTGCCAGCAGAAGACACAGAAGGCACTTCTAGCACAACCGATGCGACCTCAGACACCGACGCCGCAGATACCGACAGCACAAACGCTAATAGTGCAGAGAGCAGCGATACAGAAGCGCGCGCCCCCGAAGTGCCGACTACACCAAATACGACGGTAGTAACACAGCCGGTCACAGCGCCAGTCACGCCCACACCGCCAGCGGCTGCGCCAGGTGCTAATGGCACAGTTGTCGGCAATAGTGGCAGCAAAAACATTCGCGCAGGCGCAGGTACAGGCTTCAATGTGGTCAGCGCAGTTCAAACCGGAAACCGTATTCAGGTAATTGATAGAGCGAGCGACTCGGAAGGCTATCCCTGGTATCGTGTGGTCACACCGTCGGGCGATAGAGGCTGGATTGCCGGTCAGCTGATTCAAATTGACGGCGATGCGGCTCCGGCTCGCCCGGTTCCAGCTCGGCCTACGCCAAGGCCTACGCCCGCTCCTACAGCAGATAGAACCAATGCCACGATTGTGAGTCAAGAGTCTGGAAGCAAAAATATTCGCTCTGGGCCAGGGACTAATTTTGCGACTCAGCATACTGCTTACCCGGGCGATCGCATGATCATCCTCGATAGTGCCACCGATGCTGGCGGCTACACCTGGTACAAAGTCTCCTTTCCCAAATCCGGCGCGCAAGGATGGATTGCCGGTCAGCTGGTCAGAAGAGATTAATCGAAAGAAATCAAATAGAAAAAGACCAAACCGTCCGAGCATCTATTACTTTTGTAGGCCTACTGGCTTTATTTTTTACGTCCATGAAGCTATTTCACCGACTGCCAAAGTCATATCAGTACGCTTCCGTTGCCGCTTTAACGGCGTTCACTATGGTCTCTGTGGGTCTTTTTGTGAACGCGCTGCTCCCTTCACCGGCTGCTTTACCAGTCGCCTCACAACAGCGTGTCGGTTCCTCACCGAACGCCGAAGCGGCCTCAGGCATTTTAATCACACCCGCTAACCCCAATCTTCAAACAAGTCGCTCGACAGCAGCGCCCACAGCAGGTGTTCCAGCAGAAACCATTCCTAAGACGCCATCACCTACCTCCTCAGATGCTCGCGTTCCTTCTCCTAGCGACATCGACGCCTACACTGAACCCTACGACGACCTAGCCACCACTTCCAGCATCCCCAGCCAAAAGTTCAATCACTTTGCCTATGCTGAAACCGATATCTCCCGACTGGACTCAGTAGGGCTATTTATCCGAGAATCTTACGAGCGAGAAGAAGAGCTAGATTACGAAGCAGCTGACGCCTTTTTTGAGATGAAAGCCGCTGCTGCTGAAGAAGGCGTCTTCCTCTTGCCAATTTCGGGCTTTCGTACGATTGAGCGTCAGGCTGAGCTGTTTGCCAAACAAACCGAAAAGCTCGGCAGTGAGGCCGCCGCCGCCGAGCTCAGCGCGCCACCAGGCCATAGCGAGCATCACACGGGCTACGCCATTGACATTGGCGATGTCAACAGCCCCGACTCAGACATCAAATACTCCTTTGAAAACACACCGGCCTATCGCTGGCTGATCGTCAACGCTCGGAGCTACGGCTTCGAGCAGTCTTTTCCCTACGACAACCAGCAGGGCGTTAGCTTCGAGCCCTGGCACTGGCGCTATGTAGCCTCTGCTAGAGCCAGCGCGATTTTCTCCAAGAGTCGCGCTGCCTTTTAGCGACCAAATCACATACCCATCGTTGCATAGCCAGAATCTACATACAGGATCTGTCCAGTAACGCCGCTAGCTAAGTCGCTGCACAAGAAAGCAGCAGCGTTGCCTACTTCTGTCTGTGTCACGGTGCGGCGCAAGGGAGCTACTTCTTCTACATGGTGAATCATGTCGAGAATGCCGCCAATAGCGGAAGAGGCAAGGGTACGGATAGGGCCAGCAGAAATGCCGTTAACGCGGATGTTTTTAGGACCGAGGTCGGCAGCTAAGTAGCGAACGCTCATTTCTAAAGCGGCTTTGGCAACGCCCATGACGTTGTAGTTTGGCACCACGCGAACGCCGCCTAGGTAGGTAAGGGTGACAATACTACCGCCTGCTTCGGGCATGAGATCTTTAGCACCTTGAGCTAAGCGAGTCAGTGAGTAGGCGCTGACGCTTAGCGCAAGGTCGAAGCCTGCTCTAGAGGTGTCGCTAAAGTCGCCAGTCAAGTCATCTCGGTTGGCAAAGGCGAGGCAGTGAACCAAAATATCGAAGCTACCCCACTTTTCTTTGACAGTGTCAAAAAGTGAGCTGACCTGGTCATCGTCCTGGACATTGCAAGGGAGAAACAGGGTCGGGCTCAGCGGCTCGGTAAGCTTTTGCACCTTGCTTTCGGCGCGGCCTTTGTCGTCCGGGAGGTAGGTGATGCCGATTTCTGCACCGGCTGCATGGAGCTGTTGGGCAATGCCCCAGGCAATAGAGCGGTTGTTCGCAATGCCAGTTACAAGGGCTTTCTTTCCGGTCAGATCTAGCATGTCTCTTTATATCGGGTGAGGGAATATTTTTGCTGTGGGAGCCCTAGGAGCATACTGAAAAAAGGGGATCGCCCGATAGAGTCTTGTTAACTTTGGTAGAGAACAATGACCTGCTAGACCGTTGTCGAATCGACACTCAAAAGACATTAGCTACGATGTGGCATCAGCGTATAATTGCGCTAACGTGGGGCAAGTGCAATTACGTCATAGCTTTTATGCTGTATTGGCATCTGGTATTTTGTCAGTTCTAAAGTTTGGTTGCGCTTTAGTAGTCAATAATACAAATCGCCTTCATGCGCATAGGTTTTAGTAGTGATGGGTCTAGTTAACGTCTCATAACATTACCTAGCGATTGCATTTTTGCTCATTTGCCCCACAGTCAGCCCCAGACGGCTAGATGCAGTTAACCCATTTCTCTTTTCAGTCTTTGAAGCTATGGTCTCAACTCCTAACTCGCCTATCGCCGATATCTTTCGCACGCTCTCTGGCGGCAGTTTGCCCCCTGTTGTTGACGCTTACGAGCGCAATAAAACCATTTTCTTTCCAGGTGATCCGGCTGAGCGAGTTTATTTCTTGACGAAGGGAGCCGTTAAGCTTTCTCGGGTATATGAAGCAGGCGAAGAAATTACGGTAGCCCTGCTGCGCGAAAATAGCGTATTTGGCGTGCTCTCTTTGATTACTGGCGATAGATCAGACCGGTTTTACCATGCGGTTGCCTTCACGCCTGTGGAGCTAATCTCAATTCAAGCCGATCAAATGAATCAGGCGCTGAAGGAAAATCCGGAGCTGTCGGCGATGATGCTAAGGGGCCTGTCGTCGCGAATTTTGCAGACCGAGATGATGATTGAAACGCTAGCGCATAGAGATATGGGCTCGCGGCTAGTGAGCTTTTTGCTGATTCTCTGTCGAGATTTTGGCGTACCGGGCGGTGAAGGCATCACGGTAGATTTGAAGCTATCTCACCAGGCGATCGCAGAAGCCATCGGCTCTACTAGAGTCACCGTCACCCGTCTGCTTGGAGACCTGCGCGAGCAAAGCATGATCTCCATCCACAAGAAAAAAATCACGGTCCACGACCCCGTCACCCTCTCACAGCAATTCACCTAACAAGCTACCAAACCAACCCACTAAGCCCCCACCTCCCAAACCCCCCATTCCCCATCCCCCAAATCCCCCATCTCCCATCCCCTCAAATCGCCACAGCAAAGGGCAATCAGTTATATCCTGGGATGAGATGGGTACCGCCCATCCTATGGTGGTGACGGCAGTGTTAAATGACTGGATTTGTATTGATTTTTGCGGTGGCCTGCCTGGGCGGTGTGATTGCGACGGTGGGCGATCGCATTGGCATGAAGGTGGGCAAGTCCAGGCTCAGCCTCTTCAACCTGCGTCCCAGGCAAACGGCTACGCTTGTGAGTGTAGCCACTGGCATGGTGGCCTCTTTCTCCACACTCATGCTGCTGATCGCGTTAGATAGTCAGCTACGCAAGGGACTATTTGAGCTAGACGAGATTCAGCAAGACCTGTCCCAGGCGCAGACCGATTTGCAATCAACCCAGTCTGAAAAAGAAGTCGCTGAAAGCAACCTTAAAGCCTCTACCGCGCTACAAGAAGAGGCCCAATCGCGCCTAAGAGAAACCAATCGCTCTTTGCGCAGTGCGGCCGCTCGCGAAGAGGACATTTTAGCCAGCCTCGGCGATACCCAGTCTCAGCTTGAAACGGTCTCCGAACAGGCCGGTAGCCTGCGCGACGAGATTGGCGGTTTGCGCAGTGAGCGTCAGGCACTGGTAGATGAGCGGGCCCAAGTGCTCGCTCAAATTGCGCAGCGCGACCAGCAGATCGCTCAGCGAAACGACCAGCTCGTAGAGAAAGGAGAAGCCCTACAGCAGAGCAACCAGGCCCTGAGCGAGCGAACGCAAGAGATTGCGCAGCGCGACCAGGATATTGCTGAGCGCGAATCCAGGCTAGAAGAGCTACAGGTGCAACGGCGCTTTCTAGACCAGCAGATTGATCAGCTAGAAGACGACTTCGATAATCTTCGCCTCGGCAGCTTAGCGATCCGGCGTAACGAGAACTTAGAAGTGATCCTGGCTCGCTCCAATACGAGAGAAGCCGCCAAACTGGCTGTAGAATCTGCTCTAGTTGGGGCTAATCGCAACGCCCTCCAAGAAATTTGGCCCGGCATTCAGGAAGTTGACGACTTCGCGCTGGTATTTGACCCTGCCACCCTTAGAGAGATCGTCGACAGTACTTTCGACGAAAGAACCTACGCCATCATCGTCTCTTCCGCTGCAAACTACGTCGTAGACGAGCCCTGTGTCAACGATATTATCAATCGCGGCGGTGAGCCCTGCATTTTGGTCAACGTACGAGCTGTGGTCAACGAAGTCCTGTACAACCCAGGTGAGCTTGTCGCTTCTGTGCAGCTCGAGCCAGGCGACTTAACCAATGAGAACCTGCGCGAGCGAGTGGCCGCGCTTACCGCTCGCGCTGAGCTACAGGCCGCGCGAGCAGGTGTGATTTACCCAAGCCCTCTGATTGCCAGGCGTCAGTCTAATGCGGTTGGTATATTTCGCGCTCAGATAGAGGCCTACGGCAGACCGCTGGATATTCAGGCGATCGCAAGCCAACCCATCTACACCCTAGGCCCCGTATTTTTGGAGCTAACAGCAGTAGAGAACGGTCGAGTCTTATTCCGAACCGCTTTAGAAACGAGTCCACCTACTAGTGAGTAGTCAAGGGAAGTTACAAATCTTCATATATCGACATATTTCTCTCTATTCGTAGGAGTGCGGACTCAGTGAGAATGACGAAATCCCAAATTTAGTAAGGGTTTTCATTCTAAATCTGACAAAACCTTTCGGATGATTGCTAGATCATAAAAAATTAAGCAAATCTTTTATTTACTGTATAAAATAAATCAGCAGTTCCAGCGCACGCATTGACTTCCTTCAGTTTCTCTAGATAAATCGCTTCTAGGCACCTTGTCTAGGCAGTTGCTCTAGACAGCTCTCAAGGTCGCTTCTAACACATCAGCTTTTAATACATCAGCGGTTTCCAATTGCCCACCCTCGAACTGACTTACCTCAGCGGTTCTCATTTTCACTGAGCCTGCACCTTAACGTTCACGAGGCCCTTCTGCCGAGCGCTATCGCCGATCGCTGCCTCCTTACTCCCGCTATTGGTTCCTTCCTATGAAGTTCGAAGACATCTACCAGTTTTTTGAAGATCCGCCACCGATGTATCTCAACAAAGAGCTGGCTGTTTGCTATGTGCTCTCTGTGCTCGTTCGCCACGACTCATATGGAACAGAGCTCATCCACGCAATCGAAAAAGACTATCCCAACTACCGCCTGTCAGACACAGTGCTCTACAGCGCCCTGAAGTTTCTAGAAAACCAGGCGGCTATTATGGGCTACTGGAAAAAGGTGGAAGGACGCGGTCGGCCAAGACGGATGTATCGACTACGCCCCGACTGGCAAATGAAAGCCCGCGAGCTAGCGGACCTGTGGCAGCGCTATATGGTAGGCCAGCAAAAAGTTGCACTACCAAAGACCGTTCAGCCCGCCCAAACGCGTACAGTCGCTTCTGCTGAGATGAAGTATGCGGGTTCATAGCTGAGTCAAGCTAGGCCAGTCTCTGAATTTACAACCACAAACGCTATGTTGCTTGCTTGCCATAGCGTTTTTTGGTTTGGCTAGCCTTGTAGATTGGCATTAGGTTTGCAGGTTCAGCAGGTCTCGGTAACCAGCCAAAGCTTCAAAAACCAGTAGCGACGACTGCTAAACTTGAGAATAATTCGTCTGTAGCTGCGCTCGTATTGATCAATAGATGCATGCTCGGCGATACTGTTCTTTCTCTGTATGTAGCCCCTTGTTTTTTACTGATCCAACCCGAGCGTCTACCCTATTGCTGACTGCGCTGATGGTCATTGGGCTAGGCTTTTTCATTCGCGCTTCTACAAAAGACCGGATTGAGGTGATGCAGTTTGGCTCTACGCAAGCGGCTGAGCCATTGCAGCAAGATGTTATCAATCATTTCCAGAGCAGAGCCTATCGCCAAATCGAAGCTGTGCCTGCTGCTGAAGATGACACGGAAGCCGCCTGGACTGTCGGTGCCATTACGGTAGCGGGGATGGTAAGTCCCAGTGTGTTTATGGCAGTTTTTCTCTCTGTGCTAGCAGCGGTTGGGTTCGCTTGCCTGGCACTGGTGATGACGGTGCTGTTACCGGGTTGGGGAAATTTGTTCTTTGTACTGGTAGCGGCTTCTCCTTTGGCGGGTGCGTTTTACTGGCGAAAGTCCAGCCGTCCTGAGAAAGTTGTCTTTAAAGTAGAAGCGTCTGAAGATAGCCAGCAGGTGCTATCTTCTCGGCTGATTGTGAAAGGACACCGAGATGAGCTAGCCGAACTCAAAGATGCTTTTTCGCCAGTGCTAAGAGCCTGGCAGCCTTAGGTAAGCAGGTTCGACTATACTAGCTCTCGTTTCTTGAGCGTGCTCATCTCATGCACAGCAGAAATTTGAGCGTAGAAAATTGAGACTCGGTAGAAGGCAACAGAAAAAGGAAGGACAGATACTAGCTTCTGTCCTTCCTTTTGTTTTGATATTCGCCAAACGCTGACGTCAAACAGCGCTTGTGATGTTGGCACTTTTCGTTACCTAGGGGTCAGCTAGCAGTAGAGGGTTAGCTAGAAACAGCCATCTCCTCTTCTTCTTCGCTCATGAGAAGACGGAGGCTAGGAAACAAGAAGTGATTTTCTTCAACGTACTGTGCGCCGAAGAGTCCCTTCTCGGCCCAGAAGTAACGGTCAGTGGTATGCTCATTGCGTTTTACAAGCAGCAGAGCGGGTGGGCAGATGCCCTGTGCGTGAATGTAGTTACGAGCAGCGGTAACGGGTTTTTCTTCCCCGCTTTCAATGCTAAATTGAGGAACTGCTTCTAAAATGCGACGTCCTTCCAGGCGACGACGGCTCTTCCGCTTACGTCTTCGTGCCAAATTACTTTCCTCCAGTACATTTGTCTTTGTGTAGCTGTTTAGATGTAGCAGTAGCTACAAAAAAAGCTGAGACTTTGCAAAATATATCAGGTACACCTTAGAATTTCAACCTAGATTAAAGGTTCAAACATCGTTGGTAGGTTTGGCTGTTTGCCGGTGAGTGTCATACGCACTGGCGTTTTTGCGGGATTTGGCCGTCTGGATATGAGTATTACAGGTCAGCAGTTTGTAACAAACTTAACATTTTGAGAGGGTTTCGCTCTACCTAAAGGCGTTTTTAGAAGCTGCATTACCGGTTCTGTCTGAGCTAACCTCGCAAGCACCGTTCGCTTTTGCGATATAACAAAATGACGACTCATTTACTTTGAAGCCCTTTTGTGACAGCGATCGCTAGTCCCGAATTTGTATCGCTTTGTCAGGCTCAGCTGCGATTGCTTACGCAGCAGATGTCGGGTTCTTCTGCGGCTGTTTACATTGCTGATATTGCCGGACAAATGGCCGATGCGGCTTGGGCTGGGTCGCAGCGCAGCGAGCCCAATTTTGTGCCTGTCGTGAGCTACCCAGAACCGGTAGATCGCTGGGTCGAAAACTTTAATAGATCAGCTTGGTCCCCTAAGGAGTCTGGACCGCTGGCACTTTTGCCGGGCGCAGAAGATGAACTGACTATAGAAGAGAATCGGCTAGCAGCAGAAGATTGGTTGGCGGACAGCCGCTCAGTAGAGGAGTTGGCTAGAGAGAAGCCTTCAGCAAAGTCACCCGTAGAAGAACAAGGAGCCTATGACGGCTGGCCGAACGCACTACAGCCGGATCGACAGCTGGTGGTGCCTTTGGTATATGCGGATGTGGTTGTCGGCTTGATGGTGGCGGTTAGGCGCGATCGCGCCTGGAAGAACGAAGAGCGTCACTACGTAGAGCGTGTGGGCCAGTCACTGGCGGCTGGCTGCGTGCTAGAGCGTCGCGCTCAGTGGCTACAAACCCAAATGGCGAGCAAGCGCGATCTACAAAGTCGCCAGTCAGAAATTTTTCACAACCTGCTGCACCAGTTCCGCAATCCGCTGACGGCAGTTACAACCTTCGGTCAGCTGCTGGTACGTCGGTTAGAACCTGAAGATCCCAATCAAAAGATTGCGACTGGCATCGTACGTGAAAGTAAGCGCCTGCGGGAGATGGTCGCTCACTTTGATGAAACGGTCGCCATCGGAGATGCTGATCTGGCCAGAGAACCTGCTGTTGTGCTGAATCTACCGGCGTCTTCAGTCAGGCTATTGCCGAGTGGTAGAACAGATTCAGCTGCATCAACCGTAGACGATGAGCATACGAACGCAACGTCAGATATAGACGGAGAGAGCCTTTCACTTGAATATGATCTAGAACCGTTTCGTGCCGACTCGTCTCTGCGTGAGGTAGCAGCTACTCCAAGCAAAGGAACCGCCGCTGAGCCGTCTAATGAGTCTGTCTTGGGGCCTGGACTAGGACATTCATTAGTGCTTTGTGCTCAATATTTGCCAGATATCGTAGAGCCTATTCTAGCAGTGGCCAGTATTGTAGCGATGGAGAAAGGCGTCACTATCGAGACGCAGGTTGCTTCGGATACGCCTTCTGTGTGGGGAGAGGAGGAAGCGCTCGGAGAGGTCGTTAGCAACCTGGTAGACAACGCGGTGAAGTACGCGCCGATAGGAGCGCAGGTATGGGTGCAAACCGGGGTGAGCTATGCGAGTGACACGCATCACTATCAGGGTATTGTGGTGGGCGATACGGGCCCAGGCATTCCCGCTGATGATTTGGAACGGCTTTTTGAGCGTAACTATCGCGGGGTGCAGGCGCAGAGCGATATTCCAGGAACGGGGTTGGGGTTAGCGATCGCCCAGTCTCTAATGACACAAATGCAGGGATCTATCGAAGTTATCAGCCCGGCGGTAGGTACGCCCTGGATGCCATCAGATCTTTTGCAAGATAGCGCTATTCAAGGACCTGGAACCGTCTTTATCGTGTGGCTACGAGAGGCAGACACGCCGCTTTAACAACAGGCTAAAGTGCTTATGAGTTTGGCTTATTGCCCGATGAGCGTACAGAAGTGACTTTTCTGAGCAGGTCAAACCAGAAGCTAGCTCCCATAGAGAGTGCTAAAGCCGTCATTAGCCAGCCAATCAGCCGCTGTGGAATAAAAGGAATGGGCCAATTTGCTTCTGCGGCCTGCTGCGCAGCGATGACCGTTTGGCTGCGGCCAATGGGTAAAGGATAGTCGGCAAGCGCATCTTCTACGGCAGAGCCAACCGAGCGCAGGTCGTTTTCGATGCGATCTGAAAGCTGGTCGATAGAAAGCGCTTCTGCGACGTCGGCAGCGCTGCTCAGATTTTGAAGCTCTAACTGCTCAGCCGTTTGCAGTACGCTGCTGCGAACGGCTGAGTCGGTGCTCAGCCGCTGAAACATATAGAAAGTATCGGCGTTGAGTGCAAAGGCGATCGCCAGCCCAACGAGAATTCCTACGCCTTTTACATTGCGACGATAGACGCCGCTGGCTCTCTCCATACCGTTGTTAAACCAGCTTTCGACTTCGGCCTGGAGCTGTTGAATTTCTGTGCCCGCTGTATCGACTTTGGCTTCAGCGCGGCTGGCAAGCACCTTCAGACTTTCTCGGAGCTTAGGAGGCACCACCTCTTCCTGTAGCTTTTCTAAAAGCTGGTTGACCGCTTGGCCTTCTCGCTGCGCTAGAGCGACCAGCTCTTTGTAAGTTGCGCTGTCGGCATCGAGCAGCGCTGTAAGGTCAGCTAGGCCGGGCTGAAGCCGGGCGGTGAGGGCTTGGTTTTTACTTGAGTGGCCGCTAAGACTTGTTCGCAAATAGCGAATGCGGCCTAAAAATGACTGTAGCAGTGACTTCATCACAGCTGGGTCTACGTCCGTTTCTATCAGGGACGTGTCCGTTGCCATATTCTCAAAAGCCTGGAGCTGTTCGGTGACCTGCATAAGCGCTGACGATAGGCTGAGCCGCTGAGCGTTGAGGTCAGCTGATATTTGGTCGAGAGACTGATCGAAGTAGATAGTTTCTGCTGCCATCAGCTCTTCATTTTCCAGGCGCGCGCGCAGCTCATTAACGGTGTTGTGTAGAGGAAGCCGCACTTCGTCTGCTAAGAAGGTGTCAAATCTTGAGCGGATGAGCAGTCGCTGAAAGTCCTTGAGCTGGAGTCTTTCAATGAGGCTAGTGGCAAACGTCTCTGCCGGAATGTAGGAAGGACCGCTGGTTTTGCGGCCAAATACACTGCGGCTAAACGTAAGCACCCGGTAGAGGCGACCGACGCCGTGAAGAATACTGCGAAAGAAACCGCTAATACCGCCTGTGGCCTCGTAGTTGAGATTTTCAATCAGCGGACTTTCGTAGAGTCTGTCTGTGAGCATCTTTGCCGCCGCTTGGTTTGACCGAGCGGGGTTTGTCTGAGCGGGGTTTGTCTGAGCGGGCGTCTCAGAGCGTTCACTTTTTGCGTCATGGGTTTTTGAGCTGCGGCCTCTGAGCCTTGAAGCGGTGGATATGTCACCAGCTAGCAGCTGCTCGATAGATCGCTTGAGGTGCTCTGCTCGCCACTGAAATAGAGCGCTTAAAATCTCTTGAATTTCGCTCGCAACCAGACTAAGCGTGAGGTAAATGAAGATGAGCCCAATGGCAATTTCTAAGACAATCGGCAAACTCATAACAAAGGGCCTGATGTGCAAAACCGACAGGTGAGAAAGATGCGATCGCCAGAAGTTGAGCAAACGCCGCACGAGAAGTTTACTGCGATCGCGTCAAAAATCAAGAGTATTCGCAGCAGAAAGTATCTTTGCCCAATCGCTTTTGCTAGAGAAAGGATTGCCAACCTACGCCGGTTGATCGCAGGGCTTGCTGTCGGTGAAGGCAAGGGCCAATATAGCTGTTGGAACCGCTTCGACCAGTGATCGCCTACGTCGCTAAACGAGTCTTAGGCGATCGCTAGGAGCATTTACCGTGCCGCTTTCGGACCGAGGATGATGGAGAGAAATCGACAGTGGGCGTATGTGACTCTACAGGCGTTGCGAGCGTCTTACCGTAGCCACCAATCAATCGCACAGAGGAGCAATGAAGAGAGCTCCGCGTAAGGGTGAGAATTACTCTTCCTCAGCGTCTTCGCTGTCGAGTTGCTTTAGCTTAATATGCTTACGGCCTAGAGAAATTTCGAACTCATCTCCGGGCTGAAGCCCCATTTGCTTGGTGTAAGCGGAGCCAATAAGTAAGTTACCGTTCGACTGTACGGTAATGCGATAGCTAGCGCTACGGCCTCCGCGACCGTTGCCCGTTTGGGTGCTGTCGATTTGAATGCCCTCTGCTTCGATCAGCGCATTCAAAAACTTCATCATATTGACGCGGGTGATACCGTTCTTGGTAACTGTGTAGTAGCCGCAAGTTTTTGCCTTCTCTTCCCTACTCATCAGCTCAAGCTCTTTGACCTTTTTGAGTAGCGCCTTACCCGTGAGGGCATCCGTGTTAGGGTCGTTAACCATTCACTAAATTCTCTAGACTGACAGCAGATGTCAACAACAGGTGTGTGCGATAGCAAGGGCTATTGATTCGCTTCGATTTATTGATAGAAACCGGAGTATGCGGAAGTGACTATACACGCATCTATACGCGCATCTGTATTTTACATTCCTTAGAGGAGAGGAAGCTATTGTGCGATCTGGTGACTCTATTATAAGACCATAGTTTTCTTTCGGAGTAAATACTACTAGAGGGTAAATATTGCAGTCCAACTACTATAGATAGTATCGAAAAAGTAGCTTGATTGCTGACACTATAGAGAAAAAAATATCTATTAATTGTGCTATTCAAAGCGTTACCTTTTTGAGTTTAAGAGTTAGTTCAAGTTGTGAAATCTCCGCAAGCGATGTCGAAGTGTATGTATATGGTGTCTGTATCTCTATGAAGCTCACTACGAGAGGCCATTACAGTGTTAAGGCGCTTTTGGATATGAGCCTTCAGCCTGCGGGGACGCTGTCTTCAGTCAGGGCGATCGCAACGCGTCAAGGCCTGCCTGCGCCCTATCTAGAAAAGCTTTTGATTGAGCTGAGACGAGCGAATATTGTTAGTTCGGTGCGCGGCGCTCACGGAGGGTATCGGCTGGCCAAACCGCTAGGCCAAATTTCGCTAGGCCAAATTTTAGAGGCGGTAGGCGAATCTGATGCGCTGCCGCCGCTCGCTAGCCCTGAGCAGGTCGAAGACTGGGTGACCTCCGTGCTGTGGCAAAGGGTTAATCAAAAGCTAAAAGAAGCCTTTTGCAGTATCACGCTAGAAGACCTTTATTACGACGCGCGCAGCTGGCAGGCCGCACAGGGTGAAGGGGGCAGTTTTGTCGTTTGAGCTTGGTCCTGGCGGCGAGCAAGTTTTGCTACTGGTGACAGCGGCCTGCTTAGACTTTTGGATAGGCGATC
Source organism: uncultured cyanobacterium (assembly GCA_963836895.1). GTDB lineage: Bacteria > Cyanobacteriota > Cyanobacteriia > Phormidesmidales > Phormidesmidaceae > Phormidesmis. Next base: position 327,355 of record CAWILA010000006.1, read on the forward strand.
CGTGGGGCTGGCCGCATCCGGTACAGGCAATGGGCTGGGTGATTGGGCAGTATAGCGATCGCATCATTAAGCTAGAACCGCCACCGCTGGTCATGAAGCTAGCTGGGGTCGGACTAGGGGCGCTGGTAATAGGCGGTACCTTTGGCGTAAGCGCGGTGGGGCTAGCACTGTTAGCCAAGGTTTCTGTACTGCTGCGCTGGGTCGTTGAAGCTGTACTGCTAGCCAGCTGCTTTGCAGGGCAAAGCCTGCGCCAGGCAGCCGAAGATGTGCTGAGCCCACTTTCTATAGATATGCTCACACAGGCTCAAGAAAAGCTAGCGCTGTATGTAGGCCGAGACACCGCACAGCTATCGGCAGATGAGGTCCGTAGAGCCGTACTAGAAACGGTCAGTGAGAACGCTATCGACGGCGTGTTAGCGCCTTTGTTTTACGCACTTGTCGGTGCGCTAGTAGGGTGGGCCGCCCCGGTGGCGCTAGCCTACAAAGCGGCCAGTACTCTAGATTCTATGGTGGGCTACAAAGAAGCGCCCTACACCGATTTGGGCTGGTTTAGTGCCAAGTTTGAAGATGCTTTGACCTGGCTGCCCTGTCGAATCAGTGTTGTCACTGTGGCCCTGCTTTCTAGAAAGCCGAAGCAGGTGCTACAGCTGTGCTGGCGCGATGCCCGCTCAGACCCAAGTCCCAACGCAGGCTGGAGCGAGTGCGCCTACGCTGCGTCGCTAGGCGTACAGATCGGCGGGGCAAACACCTATCGCGGCCAGGTTAAAGTCAAACCGCTGCTGGGCGACGCGACTAGGCCTATTACCAAAAGCGTTATTGAACAGGCGCTACAGATTACCCGGTGGACCTTCTTAACAGGGCTGTCGATAGGAAGTTGTGTCATTGTATTAGGTTCGTAGCCATGAACGCCTTACTTATCTTGCTTTTAGAAAGTCGTTTAAGAGACCTGAGCACTACAATAAGACCATAGGTAAAGTCCTTTTCCAGGAATGGTTGCGCTGCGGCTAAAAGACACTTCTATTACCTCGTCAACCGTATCTCAAAACCTATCATTGAGCTGACCTATTTACTCTAATTTGTTTTCTTATGTGTGTAGAACTGAACGTTTTTATTAAGTCGCATCTAAATACAACCCTTTAGAAAATATGGTCCACAAGGTTGTTAACATCCTCTCTGCTGAAGAGATTCGCCGTACGATCAATCGCCTTGCTTCAGAGATTGTTGAACGCTCTGGAGACTTGAGCAACCTGGTGCTGTTGGGCGTTCACACAAGAGGGGTGCCACTGGCGCGATCGCTCGCTGAACAAATCCACCGGCTAGAAAACGTAGCCGTCCCGACTGGCGCACTCGACATTACCTTTTACCGCGACGACCTGGACCAAATCGGCGTGCGCACGCCTGCTAAAACCGATATTCCTTTTGACCTGGCGACCAAAACGGTCGTGCTCGTAGACGACGTAATTTACAGCGGACGGACAGTGCGAGCGGCGCTAAACGCAGTGCACGACTATGGCCGCCCTGAAGCGGTGCGACTGGCGGTTTTGATCGATAGAGGGCATCGACAGGTACCCATTCATCCAGACTTTGTAGGTAAGCAGCTGCCGACCGCGAGTGATGAGTCGGTGCGCGTTTTCTTGGAGGCGACCGATAGCCGCGATAGCGTTGAGCTGACGCAGTCCTGACTTTCTCCATATTGGCACCGCCTTAGCCCAGCTTGAGTCTATTTCCGGTGGTACACAGAGAGATTGGCGCTGAGATTGCTGGGGGAGCTTTACGATATGTGCGATCGCTCCTGACTGGGCCTAGGGATTGCGGTATTTTAAAGAACTGCTGCGTGTTTGTGAGAATCCTTTGTTTTGAGCCCATCCACTCCCGCCCCCTCACCGACAAACCTTGATCGGTTGAGCTTGTCTGAACCCGTCCTTTCCTCTACGATTTCGCAGGCGAACACCCAGACGTCTGCGGACGCCGCGCTAGAAACCCAGGGTAGAAAAGCGGATCATCTGCGCATTTGCCTCGACGAGGATGTGCAGAGCCATCGCATCACCAACGGCTTTGAGCGCTATCGGTTTTCGCACTGCTGCCTACCAGAGCTTAATCGAGATGAGATCAACATCAGCACGACGTTTCTTGGCAAAAAGGTCAGCACGCCGCTGCTAATTTCATCGATGACAGGCGGCACAGAGCAGGCCAGAGTGATCAACCAGCGCCTGGCAAAAACGGCTCAACGCTTTGGCCTAGCTATGGGCGTAGGCTCTCAGCGAGTCGCGGTAGAAAACCCAGACCTAACCCACACCTTCTCTGTACGGAAGTACGCGCCCGACGCGCTGCTATTTGCCAACCTGGGCGCAGTACAGCTGAACTACGACTACGGCATCACCCAGTGCCAAAAAGCTGTCGATGCGTTAGAAGCAGACGCGCTGATTTTGCACTTGAATCCACTGCAAGAAGCGGTGCAGACCGAAGGCGATGTGAACTTCAAGGGACTGTTCGCCAAGATCGAGCGGCTGGCGAAGGTGCTGCCGGTGCCCATTGTAGCCAAAGAAGTAGGCAACGGCATTTCGGCGGTGATGGCGCGGCGGCTGATGGATGTAGGCGTAGCAGCAGTGGATGTGGCGGGCGCAGGCGGCACGTCTTGGGCGCGGGTGGAAAGTGAGCGGGCCAAAGACGCTAAGCAGCGGCGGCTAGGCAATACCTTTGCTGACTGGGGGCTGCCAACAGCGACGTGCATTGCTGAGATTCGTGAGATTTCACAAACCGTGCCGCTGATTGCTTCGGGCGGTATGCGAAACGGACTGGGCGCGGCAAAAGCACTGGCGCTAGGCGCTGATCTGGTGGGGCTAGCGCTGCCATTTTTACAAGCGGCGAGTCAGTCGGAAGCAGCGATCGCAGCGCTGAGTGAAGCCTTAATTGCTGAGATTGTAACGGTATTGTTTTGCACGGGCAGCGCCTCGCTAACGGACCTGCGGCAGGAGGGAATTTTGCGGCGAGTTTAACTAGCGGCCCCAATCTCTAATCCCAATACTGCCGTTTCTTCCAACATTCTTGGGCGGTTCGGCAACTTAACTAAATTAGTTTCGTTAGTATGGGATTACTGAATTTGTGGGCTTACATAGGCTATTTTTGTGAAGTCTATCAACACTTCAAATTAGTAACGTCCCGACTTTGGTAGCTCAGAAGGTTTAATGCGAGATTTCTTTAAGATTGCGGCGGCAAGTGCGGTAGGAACACTGGTAGGCCTGTTTAGCTTGCTGTTGCTGATGGGCATTGGTTCTTTTGCGCTAGTAGGTATCCTGCTCTCTTCGGGATCGTCTGAGCCGGAGCTGGAAGTTGAAGATGATTCGGTCCTGGTGTTTGATCTATCGACGAACGTTGTGGACGGAGCGGTTGCCGAATCGGGCGCGCTGTTTGAAGAGGCCTTTAACGGTGGCAATCGCTCGGTGTCGCTGTACAACGCGTTGCAGGCGATTGAGTCGGCGGCTGACGATAAGAGAATCTCGGGCATTTACTTAAAAGGGTCGCCGCAAGAGGGCATGGCGACGCTGAAGGAAATCCGTGAGGCGCTCAGTCAATTTAAAGAATCAGGAAAGCCCATCTGGGCTTACAGCACGGGCCTAGACGAGCGAGACTACTACATGGCGTCGGTAGCAGACAACCTAGTGCTAGCACCAGTAGGCCTGATGGAGATCAACGGCTTTCGGGCGGAGACTCAGTTTTTGGGTAACGCGCTGAAAAAGTACGGTGTGGGCGTGCAGGTGCTGCGCGTAGGCCGCTACAAGTCGGCAGTAGAGCCATTCACTCGCTCTGAGAGTAGCCCTGAAGATAAGCAGCAGACTGAAGCGCTAATTGGAGATTTGTGGAAGGAGTTTTTGCAGACGGTGAGCGCAGACCGCAACGTGACTGCTGAGCAGGTGCAGCAGCTAGCAGATGAAGTGGGCTTGATTGAGCCAGAGCAGGCTTTGGAACTAGGACTGGTAGATGATCTGGGCTTTTACGACGATGTGCTGCTAGGTCTTAGAGAGCTAGCAGGCGTGGCAGATGAAGAAGACGAAGATGCGATTGTGGTCGATTTAGAAGACTTTCCGCAGACTTCGCTAGCAGAGTACGCTCAGGTGGCGGCGAGTGATCGCGATCGCTACTTCAGCGGCCCCGACGATACGGTAGCAATTGTGTATGCCGAGGGTGAGATTGTTGTAGGTAGTGACAATGTACCGGGCTCGGTGACTTCGCAGGGGCTATCAGCAACGCTGCGAGAGATGCGCAAAGACGAAGATGTGAAGGCGGTGGTGCTGCGGGTGAATAGTCCGGGTGGCAGTGCGATCGCTTCTGAAGTTATCGCTGACGAAGTGAAGCTGCTGGCTGAGAAGAAGCCGGTGATTGTGTCGATGGGTGACTATGCGGCCTCGGGTGGCTACATGATTGCCGCGCCGGGAGCCAAGATTTTGGCTTCGCCGACAACGATTACCGGCTCGATTGGGGTATATGGCTTGCTGCTAAATTTTCAGGAGATTGCTAATAAAAACGGTATTACCTGGGATGTGGTGAAGACCGCTAAACTGGCCGATATGGAAACAACCGCTCGCCCGCAAACAGAAGCTGAGCTGAAAATTCAACAGAGCTATGTAGATTCGCTATATGAGAGATTTACCGGCATTGTGGCGGAGGGGCGTGATATTTCCATTACGCGGGTAGGGCAGGTGGCCCAGGGGCGCGTGTGGACTGGGGAAGATGCGATCGCAGCTAACCTGGTCGACGAGCTAGGGGGATTGAATGATGCGATCGCCCTGGCAGCCGAGTCTGCGGAGCTAGAAGAAGACTACCAGATCCGAGAGTTTCCGCGACTGCCCTCGTTTGAAGAGCAGCTGCTCAACAGTATCTTTGGGACGGGCGTTGTTGCTATCAGTGAGCTACCGTGGAACAAAGATCCGCTGACAGATGAGCTGTTGAAGCTGCGAGAAGAATTTACGCTTTTGGAGAGCTTGAACGATCCAAACGGTGTATACATGCGATTGCCTTTTACAACAGAAATCGATTAAAGCATGTCTCAACGCAACCGTTTGTTTCGAGCTGAAATTGCCTCTATGGAGGGATATGAGCCGGGTGAATGGCCGTCATTAGATTCGGGCGTACTGAAGCTGAACTCGAATGAAAATCCCTATCCGCCTTCTCCCAAGGTGCTCGCGGCGCTGCAAGAAATTAGCGCGGAGCTGCTGCGCCGGTATCCGAACCCGCGTGGTAAAACGTTCTGTGAGCTAGTGGGTAAGACGTTTGGCGTGCCTGCTGATTGGGTAATTGTCGGTAACGGCAGTGACGACTTACTAACGCTGATAGTAAGAGCCTGCGCGCAAGCAGGAGAGCGAACGCTGGCCTATCCAATGCCGACCTATGTGCTGTATCGGACGCTAGCGGCCATTCAGCCTGCGGATGTGGTTGAGGTTCCCTATGGGCAAGAAGGAACAGATTGGATACTGCCGGTCAATGAGCTGTTGGCGGCGCCCGCGGCGGTCACGTTGATTGCCACGCCGAACAGCCCAACCGGCCATCTGGTAGCGATAGAAGACTTACGACAGCTGGCGGCAGGACTAAGCGGCGTGCTGGTAGTTGATGAAGCCTATGTGGACTTTGTTGGCACTGGCGCGGATCTAGCTTCGCTGGCTCTAGTGCGTGAGTTTGAGAATGTGATAGTGCTGCGAACGCTGTCTAAGGGGTATGGGCTAGCAGGGCTGCGGCTGGGGTTTGGAATGGCGCAGCCGGGACTGCTAGCGGGATTGTTGAAGGTGAAAGATAGCTACAATGTAGATGCGATCGCACTGAAGCTGGGTGAGGCTGCGATCGCCGACCAACCTCACAAGAACAGCTGTGTTCAAAAAGTAGTCATCGCTAGAGAGCAGCTAGGCCACGACCTGCGCGAGTTGGGTTTCAAGGTATGGCCTTCGCGAACCAACTTTCTGCTGGTGCAGCCGCCCAGGCAAGCATCAGGTTCTACAGCAGAAAAGATATATCAGGACTTGAAGGCTCAAGGTATTATGATTCGCTATTTTGCGCAGCTAGGGCTAGACGACAAGCTACGGATTACAGTGGGCACACCAGAACAAAACGTGCGAGTGGTAGGTGCGATCGTTAGGGTGCTCGCTTAGGGTGCTCGCTATTGAGTGAGTGGCACGCCTTGAGAGATCCACAGCCAGGCGTTCAAGATAGTCTGTAGCTGATCAGGAATGTCATCGCTGCCAGCGGAGATGCTAACGCTTGCGTCGGCTGTGATGAACATGACACCGCCATCTATAGCCATGAATGGATTGTCGTTTCCATAGGCCATTTGGTCGAAATTAGAGAACTGCTGTTGTTCTAGAATAGTCTCGAAGGTAGCGATATCTTCTGGTGAAGCCTGTAGAATGATGTCATGAAATGTCTGTTCTTCGGCTTGACCTTCTACGGCATACGTAGGGTACTGTGCAAAGGTAACCTTGCCATCTCTGGCTAATGAGATTGTCGTAAATGTTCCAGAGCCAGCGGTGTTCGATTGAAAGATGATCGAAGGCTCTAGCTCAGTGCTGAGTTGATTGGCGCTTGTGAACAACGTTCTAACCATACCTTTGTGATCGCTGGCGGCCGCGTTGTACACAATCTGTGAAGCATCCGCATTAAGGTGATAGACCCACTCTCTTTGAAGTTCACGGGTATCCGGCCAAGTGTCTCGCTGTAGAGTGCCAATCTCACCTTTTGGGCCGTCGTTAACAATGACTTGAAAGCCGGGAATAGCCTCCTCTGTGCAGACGGCGTCTGGCACAGCGACGCCCAAACAGCCGTTCCACAGAGCGGCGCGCACTTCTAAAATCTGTAGGTTCTCAATAGGCTGCTGAACTTGGCTTGAAACGGTTTCAAGGAGAGTTTGGCTCAGGGTGTAGGAGAAGTCCTGCGAGCTGAGTGGCGTAGCGTTAGGCAGCGGTTCTTGACGGAGACGACTAGCGATGCGGTTGCTGCGGTACACCCACCGTTGCTGCGGGCTGTCTACCTGAACCTGCCAACCTTTCATTTCGCCACCCACACAGCGTTCGTTGGCTCTAGCAAGTTCCATACACTGGTCGCGCCAAGTTTGCGCAATCGCGCTTTCAATGCGAATGCTACTGGTTGGTACATTGAGTCTGCGAGCCAAATCTATTTGAATGCGCCGAGAGACCAGTCCAGGAAGTGTTGTGGGTAGCGGTGCATCTGTAGGTAGAGAAGGTAGTGCGATCGCAGGCATCCCACTTAGCAAAATCATCAGCGTACTTAGCCAGCCAGTAACGCTATAGAAAACAGCAGAGAAAAGCATAGTACGGCTGCGTGTAGAAAGCACGTTCGAAGGAACTGACTGTATTGTTGCCTTAGCTCAGCTGATGAGGTTGCCAGATGAGAGCAGTCATAAAATTGGAACAGAGAGAATGAAGGCCCCCAGCATTCATCGTGAGCAGCGTATCTTGAATAATTTCAAAGCAGCGGCTTGCTTGCTTGTAAGCATCGTTCGGAGCAAAGGTGTTGCCGTCTTCATCAACAGGGGACGTGCCGGATAAATAGATGGTTTGGCCTGCACGGATGGCCCGGCAGTAGCCGACCTTGGGTTCCCATTCCGTATTTGTGAAATGACGCCGAATAGTCATTGTTGCTTCCCAACTAAGTCACTTAGTGACTGATTAAAACAGGGACGCGCTTAAAAGCCGGGGTGTGCGACTTAGGATCGGTCACTGCTTTCATCAGTATATTCGCTTCCGGGTAGAACATAAGCGCTGCGCCACGGCGGACCGCGCCACTGATAATTTCTATATTGTCAAGCTTACCTGCGTTGCCCTGCACGCTGATACGTTGATGGTTAGTAAAACCGCCCTGCTCAATATCGTCTGGATGCATGAGAATGCATTCCCGGTGGGGCATACCGCGATACTTATCGCCCAGTTTGTAAACAACAGTGTTGTGCTGCCGGTAGCTGCGAGCGGTAATTAGTGTGAGCACGGTGCCTGTCTCTTGTCCAAAGCTTTTGGGTGTGGGCAGCGTCAGATCTGGCAGGGGTGTAAGCTGCATCTTGGCTTTACCCGAGTCTGTTTTGAACTTGGGCGTAGTCAAGATGCGACCTTCAATCGTAAACTCTTCTTTGGTCTCGTCTATTTGGCCTATTTTCTCGTAGCCTGAAATAGTTTCCGCGATCAGTTCGCGCACGTATCGAGGGTCTTGCAGCTTTTGCCAGTTAAGGGGTTCGCTGCCATGGATGCGATGCGCTAACTCTGTGAGCAGATGAACTTCTGGCACCAGGTCGGCTTTATCGAGATGGGTTTTGCCTTCGTCGTTGAGTCGCACAAAGTTGTTGCCAGATTCAACGGTGGTTTTGTGTGGGTTTTCGAAGCGGTTGAGAACAGGGAGGATGAGCGTGTTGGTTTTCGCTAGGCCGTGGAAGTGGCCGAGGTTTGGCTTTGTAGCAATGTAGACGACGGTTTCTATATTGCCAATCGCGCGCTTGGCCTGCGTAAGGTCTGGATTGGCAGCGTAGAGGTTGCCACCAAGACATAGCAGCGTATCGACCTTGCCTTCATTGGCAGCTTCAATGAGTGCGCGGGTATGGTAGCCAGGCTCAGGTTTGAGGGAATGACCAACGAGCTTTTCGAGTGATTCTAGGAGGGCGGGTTTGATGTCATTTTTCACACCCATAGAACCGAAGCCCTGCACGTTTGAATGGCCCCGAATAGGCATGACGCCCGCGCCCATTTTACCGACGTTGCCAGTCAGTAGGGCCGTGTTTGCAATACTGCACACGTTATCTGTGCCGTTGGCCTGATGGGTGATGCCCATAGCCCAGGCAAAGACGACTTTCTCTGAGTCGCTAATGATGGTGGCAGCGGCTTCAATATCAGATTTAGCAATGCCGCAAGTATTGGTAATTGATTCCCAATCCGTATCTTGCGCTTGTTCTACAATCGCTTCCCAGTTTTCTGCATGAGCGATGAGGAAATCTCTATCAATTAAGTCTCTCTCTATTAGGGACTTTTGAATACCAACAAAGAGAGCAAGATCGCTACCTGGAATAGGCTGAAGGAACAGATTTGCAATCTCAGAGCCGGGAATAAGAGACTTTACCGGGAAGGAGGGCGAACCGTATTTCACGAGCCCAACTTCTCTAACCGGATTAATGACGATAATTTTGCCGTTGCGCTCATCGCGGAGCTTGATTAGCTCGTTCATGAGCCGAGGATGGTTCGCAGGTGCGTTTGATCCTACTAGCACGACGCAGTCAGATTCCTTGAGGCTTTTGAGGCTGACCGTGGAGGTTCCGGTGCCAAAGGTGTCGCTGAGCCCGGTAGTAGAAGGACGATGGCAGAGGTCTGAGCAGTCGGCTAGGTTGTTTGATCCGTGCAGACGCATCATCAGCTGTAGCAAGAAAGCCGCTTCGTTTGAAGATCTCCCTGAGCTATAGGAAGCGACACGCTCGGGCGGTTTGCGGAAGGCCTCGGTTATTAGCTCGTAGACTTCTTCCCAGGTGATGCGCTGATAGTGGGAAGTGCCCGCTTTAAGAATTGCGGGGAAGCTGAGGCGACCGAGCCTGTCGGCTTCCATGGAGGTGAGCTGCTGCAAGTCTGAAATGCTATGAGTTTCGAAGAAGTGAGGTTCTACGGCGGGCTGCAGTTCGGCGATGATCGCCTCCATGCTCTTCATGCAGCGCTGCACCTTTTCTCCTTCTTCGTTAGTGAAGCCGCCCTTCTGTCCGCCTGTACCCCACGCGCAGGAGAGGCAAGCGCTCTTATGAAAGAGCGTTTTCCAGACCGGGGGCCCTTCAGGTGAGAGGGTGTGCTTTGCCCAGTACTCAATGACAGGAAGACCACCGCCAATGTCCTCGCCACTGTGCGCCTGGCTCTGAGGATCGTCTTTGGTATTAGGCTGATGGTCAAAGGAGCGAGTATCTTCCATGGGTTGCCGCGATCGCTTTATAGCTCATAGCGTAGCGGAGTTTGAACAGACTGCACTCTAACTGGCGAAAGATTGTAATCACATCGCCGGTTTTGACACGCCTCTTAATTGTAAAGCTCACCATATTGTCTCCATATTGCTCCATATTGATAGAGCCAAAGCGCAAAGCAGGCTAGGCCTTTAATGCTTGCAAATAGGCTTCGACAGCTCCGGCATATCCCATCTCTAGGGCATCTGCCGTCAGTGCATGGCCGATAGAGACTTCCAGCAGATTGGGAATGTTCTTAAATAAAGGCAAGTTGTCCAGGTTCAAATCGTGTCCTCCGTTGACGCCAAGGCCAACGGACTGAGCACATTCGGCGGCGGCTCTATAAAGGGTAAAGCTTTCTTCGCCTTTGCCTTCTCGGTAGGCAGTAGCGTAGGGCTCTGTGTATAGCTCAATGCGCGCACACTCTAACTCAGGCACCTGCTTAATCTGCTCAATATCAGGGTCCATAAACAAACTCACCCGGCACCCTAGCGCGTTGAGTTCGTCGATAATGGGTTTGAGCTTGTCACCGTCTTTCGCAATATCCCAGCCGTGGTCGGAAGTGTTTTGGGTAGGGTCGTCTGGGACAAGTGTGACTTGAGCGGGCTTCACCTCACGGATAATGTCCATGAAAGGAGACTCTAGCGGGTTGCCCTCAATGTTGTACTCAATGGTTGGATGCTGCTTAAGCAGCTTAGCTAAGTCGTACACGTCTGTGCGGCGAATATGTCTCTCGTCTGGCCTAGGGTGTACGGTGAGCCCATGTGCCCCGGCGGCGATGCTGATTTCGCCCATTTTGACAACGCTTGGAATCGTCAGCGGGCGAGCGTTTCGCAACATGGCAACCTTGTTGAGGTTCACGCTGAGGTTCGTCATTAGGGACTAGCTCCTTAGGAAAGTGCGCTTACAATCTTCGCACTGTATTGGCGCGTCAGCTTGGCGATTTCTTGTAGCGTTTAAGGCGAAAGAACTATTCGCTGTGCTCACCGTTTAGTTTTGGAATGACAAGGTAGGTTGCTACAAAATAAAGCTGAATGACGAATAAAACTAAGTACTCTCTGCCCAGATAAGGAAGATTTGTATTAGAGACTTGAGAGAACAACAGAACGCCAAGCAGCAGCAGCACGATATTTTTTCCGGATGCTTTAATCTTTTTCATTTTTGTCACTGTGTTTATACCTCACTGTGTCTATATCAGCGTTTGGTAGGCGCGAAAAGCGATGCCTGTGCGCCTTTTGACTTCTACAGCTGAGCGGTAGTCGCCTCGCAGGGTTCTTTCTTCAACGATCTTTTGAGCAGCGATCGCATCCACCCCTCTCGTCACCATTTCACCCACACTCAAAAAATTAATCTGCCGCCAGGTATGGTCATCATCTTTTTGCGCATCGTAAGAAAAGATCAGCTGTGGCTGAATCCGCGCCACTAGATCTTCAGGCACACCCGCAATCTCAATCAGCTCCTCAGCATGGGTAAACAAATGACCCTCATTGCGAATCAGATCAATATCGTTGGCATACGCAATTGGAATATTGAGCACTCGAACCAAATCATGCTTAGAGCAGCTGTTGAAATCGACTTTGGCTATCGGCAACGGCGCAGGGGGTTTGGCATGTCTTGCTCTTAGCCATACCGCAAGCCCAATCTGCAACAGCCACGCAAAGGTAAAACTCTCTGCCAGCGCAGTTACCACCGATAGCGCCAACACGCCCCAGCCAAGCTGCACACACTTGTTGTCTCCTAATCGACTACTTTCTCTTATAATCGATATTCCACCCAAAACAGGCAAAAACGACAGCCAGAAGCCATTGTGAGAAACTTGGGTCGTCTGAGTAGTAGAGAGATTTGCGTCTGACATGGTCCAGGGTGCCTAGCGAAGTCTAATCAAAGTCGAATAAGAAAGCCTTTAGAAGCGCTAAATAGAGTCGAAAATCTTACGTCGCTTCTCCTCATACTCTTCTGCGGTGATGATATCGGCCTCGTACAGTTTTTTGAGCTCACCGAGAGCGTCCGCTTTGTCTTTAGCTGATTCACGCGCGTGTCCAGAACCGCCCTGAAAAGAAACCTGTACCGGCGTTGAGGGCAGCCCACCGTTGAACCTAGCGTCAAAAACGCGATCGTCCATTACTAGCAGAAGGATACATTCAAAAAAAGCAATGATTGCGGGAATGCCAGTCCAGCAGAATAGCAAGTAGACGATTCCAGATCCTATTTGACCCAAATAAAACTTGTGAACGCCTATCCATCCTACGACGAGCGCGAGTACAGCAGCGATAACCTTGTTTTTCATTACTTTCTGGTGATTGACGGAAGGACGGTGATAGTAGTAGGAGGGTCTACTGTCATACTACTAAAAATAATCAGTATCTGAAGCCCGGTTCAGTTTAGAAAATCTGAAGAATACAGCTTCGATGTTGTCTGGCTGACTCGATATTCAACTAAGACATACCCTAAGCTTCATGGCGCTTAGCTGCTATTCCGGAGTGCTGGGGAGAAGGTTGTGCTGAGCTATCTTGATAGCGTTACTGAGTGAGCCGGTGGCCGCAGTGGGCGCAGAAGCGATCGCTGGGCGTAGTCGATGAACCGCACTGAGAGCAGAAGCGCTTTGACTGAGACTCAGGCGCTGCTTCAATCTCATCTGGTGATTCGGCAGCACTGTTCTCGTTAGCATCTGGGCTCATAGATGCCATGCTCAGGCTCATGTTTCCCATTGTCATAGACATTGGACCTGTTCCCATTGGACTCATGCTCATATTGCCCATAGTCATAGGTTTCATCGGCTGCATTTCCATCGGCTGCATGGATGGCATCGACGAGCCCGGTATAGCATCTACCGGCTGTAAGGGAACAGCTTTTGCTGTACTCAGCTCTGCTGCAAGGCTACCGCTCTCAGCGGCATGACTAACTTGAGTTTGAAGTCCTTGCTGGTCGGCTTGAATGCGGTAGTAGTATTTTTCAGGAGAAGCTAATATGCACGCTACATATCTGTCTTGTGCAATTTGAAATAGTCTAGGCTCTATGGTCCATTTACCTGTGGTAAAGCGGTTGGCGCTTTGCTGCTGACTGGGGCCTGTGCTAGCGAGTATAAGCGCCGTGGACGCGCCATTGTTTTGAAAATAGATCTGCCGCTGTCCCAGTTTAGCGACATAAGCTGTCGCTGGCGTTTCTGCATTCATTTGCGTCATTGTCATTGAGCGCCTACCTTTATCAACACTATTTCCAGTATAGATTGACTTTTTTTGATAGGCTCAAAGATGAGTTTTACATACGCCGCCGTTTGGGTGGTTTGCTGATGACATATTGCCTAGGAATCGCGGTAGAAAAAGGTCTGGTATTCGCTGCCGATTCGCGGACAAATGCGGGAGTAGACTATATTTCGTCCTACCAGAAGCTTTTTGACTTTTCGGTGCCGGGTGAGCGAGTCATCATCTTGTGTACAGCGGGGAGCCTATCGACATCGCAATCGGTACTGCATCAGCTAGAGCAAGATATTACGACGGATGCAGATGTTAATTTGCATAAGTTGGCGTCGCTGCATCAGGTGGCGGGCTATGTGGGCGATGTGATGCGCAAGATTCAGGATAAAGAGCGCCCCTGGCTAGAGAAAGACGGAATTGACTATCAGAGTACATTCTTGGTCGGTGGACAGATCTCAGGAGAAAGTCCTG
>CAWILA010000007.1:0-660000 GCA_963836895.1 uncultured cyanobacterium
TAGCTCGCTATCTACACACTCACCTCACTCAACACCCGGTTCAGCTTTCCACTCTTATACCCTTCCAAATCCAAAGTCACATACGTAAAGCCAAATCCTCGAAACGCCTTAACTAAAGTAGGCAAATCAACTTTATTCACAAATCCAGCAATCTCTTCTGGCATCAGCTCAATTCGAGCCGTCTCTCCGTCTGAGCGAACTCTCAGATTTCGATAGCCTAAATCTCTCATATAGCGTTCAGCTCGTCCGACTCTGTGAAGCTTCTCTGTTGTAATCAGCTCGCCATAGGGAAAGCGAGAGCTAAGGCAAGGCTGTGAGGGTTTATCCCACCAGGGAAGGCCGAGCTGCTTTGAGATTTCGCGCACTTCTAGCTTGGTGATACCCACTTCTGCAAGGGGCGATCGCACCCCTCTCTCCTTCGCCGCCAGTATCCCAGGCCGATAGTCCATCAAATCATCCGCATTCAGCCCATCCACTACATACTCGTAGCCCAGCTCAGTCGCCAGCGGCCTCAGCGTATCGTGCAGTTCACTCTTGCAAAAGTAACAGCGATTCACCGGATTCGAGGTGTACGCCTCATTGTCCATCTCATGCGTTTCAACCACCTTGTGCGCAATGCCCATCTGCGCAGCCTGGATCTTCGCATCCTCAAAATCTTCTGGCATCAGCGAAGGAGAATTAGCCGTGACAGCAAGCGCGCGATCGCCCAACACATCCCAGGCCACTTTCGCCACCAGCGTACTGTCAATCCCCCCCGAATACGCAATCAGCGCCCGGTCCATCTCGCGAAAAATAGCTTGAAGCTGAGCCAGTTTATCAGACATATGAAAGCGAAGCATTACAAAACCTTAAACCTCACTCTAACGCTTCTGACACCTACACGACATGACAAAACTATGGCTTCAACCACCCAAAGACTTCACCGTGTGTCCAGGTTAATGATTGAGCAAAGCTAAGGACTAAAAGTTCAGCATTCTCACGATAGAAAGAACGAGGCTGTTCACTTTTGGGATAGATCAAAATCAATCGCTCTTTTGGATCAATCAGCCAGCCCATTTCAGTACCATGCTCCAAGCTACGTAAGATTTTATCGATAACTTTTATCGAGCTCTGCCCCGGTGATAGCACTTCAATCATCCAATCAGGATAGCTATCAAACTCATTCGCAATATCCCCATCGGCATCGCCGGGAATACGCTGCCAGGTAAAAACACTCACATCTGGGACGATAGCATATCCGCCAAAAGTGCATCTAAGCTCTGGCAATACTAGTGCAATCTTGGGCTGTCGAAGTGCATCATTAATTAGCGTGACTACACTAGCCTGAAGTTGGCTGTGCTTGCCCTTCGGCATAGGCTTTTGAATCACTTGACCATTGATATACTCACTAGCTAGCTTCGTCCCTGGCAGGTCTAGAAACGTCGTAAGCGTCAGTTTTTCAAAAGGAACCCTCACCATGCCGAATATAGTCCAAAACGCAGGCTGGTCTTTACTATTCTAACGACTTACCTAAAATTGACGTCGCTCAAATACAGTAACCGTCACAGTTAGCAACAGCGCCGTGTAAATCAATCCATAGGCAGCATTCTCTAATAGGCCACCGCCACTAGGAGGCGCCACAAAGCCATTGGCAATTTCGTTCTTCAAATTCAATCTCTCCAAGTCTGGCAATACCAAAAACAAACCTTCTGCTACGCGGCGAAAGCTCTCACTTTCCGCAATTTTATCAAGCGCCAAAATGTTTCGAGTCTCATGACCTACCGCGAAAATCGCCAGCGTCATTAGCGTTGCCAATACAGTGCTCGTCAACACGCCAAACATCATCGCTGCCGCAATCAGCAGCACCATCTCCAAGAACATAAAAAGTGTGGCTAGCAGCATCAGATCCAGCTGATAGGGCACACCGCCTAATGTCAGCAGCAGTAGCATTAAGGCCGTCAGCGAGGCAATCAGCACACCCATTACAAGGCTAAGTCCCAGGTGCTTACCCAAGATAAATTCTGCACGACTCACCGGCTTTGCAATTAGCACAAGCACCGTCTTCTTCTCAATCTCTTTGTTGATGAGACCCGTACCAATAAACACCACCACAAACAGAGAGAGAACATTAATTGCAGCCAGACCCGTATCGAGAATAAGCTTATCTTCCGTCCCTGCTGCTATCTCGGGCAAGAGCGTGATTGCCAGCACCATAACAATGCCAAACACACCAACGACATAGAGAATGCGATCGCGCATCACCTCTAAAAAGACATTGTGAGCAATGGTCCAAATCCTACCCCAAGAGGTAGACACCGTTGTTGCCAAATCCATCCGTTTTACCCCGATAACAATATTAGTTAATCTAAAAAAATCAAGTTAATCTAAAAAAATCAGATAGTGCCCAGAGAAGAAGGCTGAGTAACACCCTTCCCGCTAACTCGTCTGCGTCCCTCTAAGTCGCTCCTGCGGCGCATCTTCTCCGCAGTCTACAGCCGTCACCTTCGTCACGGGCTGAGGCTCATCTGCCTCAGCCGGAACAGCCCTCGGCACATCCACCGGCTGAATCTTGCAGATCTTCTCTAGATCAAACGCACCCTCTCTAGCCATTGGCCCCGACCAGATTGCCCTTAGCGTCAGCAGATACGCCTGGTCAGACTGCGTCGGGTCGGGCGACTCTACCTGCCAAAAAATCTCCTCCGCAGGCGCGTCCAAACTCTCTAGCGTCTTCTGTAAAGCCGCCTCCAAATGACTCTTTCGCGTATAGAGCCATCGCTCCGTTTGATACCAGGGCTGACCCACCAGATCTGCCTCAATCTCACTAATCATGCCTTCTAGCAGCGCTCTGCCCTGAGAAGGCTGCTCGCGATCGCTCCTAAAATCAACAACAAAGTCACTCTCTGCTAAGCTACTAAACAACAAGCTAGGATAGCTACGCACCCAGTCCTGTATTCGAAAATTAAACACAAACCAGCTGCTAAGCAGTAGATTAATCAAAAGCGTCATGATCAACACGTTTTGGACCTGAGCCTTGGGCAGCTTAAACTTCAGCTCCCAGTTCACAAAATAAGGCAGCGCCTTCACACCCGTTGAAATCAGCGGCCAGCTAGAAATCGCCCAGCGCAGACGTAAATCGCTCAGCCAGGGCCGAAACAAAAACAAACACCAAACCGCACCCGTCACCCAGGGGCTCAAAGAAAACCCGTTCACCTCTAGAGCCTTGGTATCGCTCAGGGCCCACCAAACGGCAAACGTAAAAAACAGCCAGCTTAGGGTCGTCAGTAAATCAACCGCCAAGGAAGAATTGTCAGCGGCCGAATCTAGCGTTAAAGAAGGATTTTGAGTAGTCGAATCTACCGCTACCGCCACAAACAGCGAAAACAAGCTCAGCAGCAGCAGCGTCTGCCAGGAGAACACATCTTTGGGTATCAGCAGCCGCCGCAGCTGCACATTTAAATCTTGAAGAATCTCTTGCACTACGCGCTCCACTCCTGAATAGCAAATCGCAGCAGCAGCAGCAGCAAAATCACGCTGAAACTTGCGGCATTAACCTGAATCATAGTATCGGTAAAGTCGGAAGCGGCCTGCGCACCTTCTGTACGGCCACCGCGCGCCTTGGCATAGCGGTCATCACGCGTGGTGTTCTTAGGCTGCTTTTTCACCGCAGCCCAAGAATCATCTGCCCGCAGAAAATACTCCACACCCTTAGCCTTAATTAAAAAGGTGCCGAAAAAAGCAGCCAGCGCGATCGCAAACAAAATCGCCCCCAGCTCAGTCGTCCAGCCATTCACCAGCAGCCGATTGAACAGCACATAGTTAATGATCTGCGCCTTTACCCGCATCGGCGAAATCGGCTCTAGCACCAAAAAAGCTATCCAGCCTGCCACCACCGCCGCCAGATTAGTCACCGTGGCATACTGCACGCTCGTTTGAAAGCCTAGCCGCAGTCGCTGCCGCAAAATGCCCGACTCAATCGCGATCGCCACCAGTAAAAATAGCACCTGAAAGACAACAGTCTTCACCGGCAGTATGGGTTCATAATCCATCGCACTCAAATCAAGTTATATGGTTTCACCGCACAGCGTATCGCCTGATGCCCCCACCCGGCTAGCCTATCTGCTAAGTAGATATGCGTAAATGCCCAAAAACAGCCGCCGCGACCTTGGCTACCGCGCACCTCCATCAAATAAACTCTGTAAAATAGAAACCACTCAGCTCAGCCACTTCTCCTCGCTATGCCCCAAGCCATTGGCATCCGCACAGCCCAAAACAACTCCGAACGCCTAACCGGCCAAATTCACGTGTACGACGGCGAGGGAAAAGGCAAATCTCAAGTCGCACTTGGCGTTGTGCTGCGCTCTATCGGCCTTGGCATCCACCAGTTTGTAGACAGCCGAGTGCTGCTGCTGCGCTTCCTAAAAGGGCCCGGACGCACCTACGACGAAGACGCCGCCATAGAAGCCCTGCAAAGAGGTTTTCCGCACCTGATTGATCAGGTACGTACAGGTAGAGCCGAGTTCTTCGGCCCAGAAGAAATTACCAAATTCGACAAGCAAGAAGCGCAAAGGGGATGGGACGTAGCCAAAGGCGCGATCGCTTCCGGACTCTACTCCGTCGTCGTCCTCGATGAGCTCAACCCCGTCCTCGACCTCGACCTGCTCTCTATCGAAGACGTAGTGCGATCGCTCAAAAACAAACCCGACCACCTAGAAATCATCGCCACCGGACGCGGCGCCCCCCCAGAGCTCGTTGAAATCGCCGACCTGCACTCAGAAATGAAGCCCCAAGTTCACCAAACGGCGGCTGACATTGGCATCGAAGGCATCGAAATCTATACCGGCGACGGCAAAGGAAAATCTACCAGCGCCCTAGGAAAAGGCCTTCAGGCGATTGGCCGAGGCATCAGCCAGGACCAGTCTCATCGAGTAATGGTGATTCAATGGCTAAAAGGAGGCCAGGGCTATACAGAAGACGCGGCGATCGCCGCCCTGCGCAAAAGCTACCCTCACCTAGTCGATCACCAGCGCTGCGGGCGAGACGCCATCGTATGGCGCGGTCAGCAGCAGCCCATCGACTACATCGAAGCCGAGCGAGGATGGGAGCTAGCAAGTACCGCGATCGCCTCCGGCCTCTATAAAACCGTCATTCTCGACGAACTCAACCCCACCGTAGACCTCGAACTGCTGCCCGAAGAACCCATCATCCAAACGCTGCTGCGCAAGCCCAAAGGTACCGAAGTCATCATCACCGGTCGCTGTAAAAACCAGCCCGCCTACTTCCAGCTTGCAAGCACCCACTCCGAAGTGTTCTGCCACAAGCACTATGCAGAAAGAGGTATAGAGCTAAAGCGTGGCGTCGACTTCTAGAGACCTGACTACACACCTGAGTGCACCTCACTTAGGAGCCTGATACCGTTTCTGGTTTATCAGAGCGGTAACCATCTTTGTGCTAGATACTATCGGTAGCCGCGCCGACAGTCGCCCCTAGCAGCAGAGCCGATTCGCACTTCTACAAACAAGCTCAGACAATCTCCGCCCGTCTCAAAAACGGCACTATCGCATCGCTCACCTTCTCCGACCAGTCTTCCTGAGCGTAGTGGCCTGTTTCCTGCAGCTTGATCATTTCTACATCGCTCAGAGACCTAGCAAAGTTTTCTGCCAGGCTCACCGGCAGCCACTTATCTGCCGTGCCCCACACAATCAGCGTCGGTCGGCTCCAGTTTTGAAACCCGGTGTCAATCTCACCCATCGTCCGGAGCAAGTTCAGCTGCCTCACCGTCACCAGCAGCGATCGCCCCGCATCCGAACTCTTCAAAAACGGCCTACGATACACCTCCAAATCCGCATCGCCTACCTCATAGGGCCCACCCCCCTCCAGCGTCCGATCCACCAAAATTGGATCTTGCGTCACCACCTCCCCAAACAGCGGCCAACCCAGCTGCGCCACCTTAAACGGCACCTTCGCCTCAGCCGTCAGCGGCGTATTCAAAATCACCAGCCGCTCAATCTTCTCCGGATACTTCGCCGCATACAGCAGCCCAACAGACCCTAAAAATCCCTGCACCACCAGCACAAACCGCTCCACTTCCAGCACCGACAGCCAGCTATCAAACCCCGCCAAAAAAGCCTCCGCATCATAAGCAAACTCCCGCTTATCCGGCTTCGACGAATAGCCATGACCAATCCAATCCGGTGCGATCGCCCGAAACCCACTCCCAGCCAAAGCCCCCATCACCCCTCTCCAGCTATAGCTCTGCGACACCAGCCCATGAAGCAGCACCACCGGCACCCGCCCCGCCACCTCATTCATCGGCAGCGCCTCCCGATAAAACCACCGCAGCCCATCCGCCTCACAAGTCTGCTCCGCAATCTTCACCATCACCAGAACCATAATTTATACATAAAGCCCCTAAACTCTACCCCCACCCAATCCCCAAATCAAACACCATCCCCCATCCCCCCATCTCAGCCAAAATGCTACGCTAATCAAACTGCTCCCCTCCACCTCCATGAGTGCCGATCCAAACCAATCCATCGCCCATCTCCAGCAAATTCGCCCAGAGCTGCTAAAGCTCCACAAAGCCTTGCTCTACTCCGAACGCGCCGTTTACGAACAGACCCACGGCCCCATTGCCAACAGCGGCGAATTCTTTCGGCTCGTCACCGAAGACGACGCCTTCAGCTGGCTACGTCCCATCTCAAAATTCATCGTGCAGATCGACGAACTGCTCGACCTGCGCAAAAAAGAAACCATCGAGCCTGAGAGCGCGGCCATTCTCCTTGCCAAAGCCCGCCTCATGCTCAAACCCAACAAAGACTCACTCACACCGCTAGGCGAAAACTACTTCAACGCCATCCAGCGAGATCCGAACATCGCGCTCATGCATGCAGACATCTCAGAAAAGCTAAGAGAGCATAGCACCGCAAAAGAATAAGCAAAGCCAGCAAGAACAAATGAGAAACTCTATGGTCATTATAAATTTCGTTAATTTATAGCACCCTCCCCTCTCAATGCTCTTAGAATCTTCGTACAAGACTAAAGTACTCCCGCAATAAGGATTTTGAGCCCCTTGATAGATCAAACGCTACGGCTAAGCTTCGTACTGCTTGCAAAATTTATTGTTTGGGTTCGTCCGCTCCTACCTGCTATTTGCTTTGTGACTGCCTGGAGCACCGTTGTACTCACCGTATGGAACGTCTTTTCAAGCATCTCCAGAGGTGTCAAACAAGTTAAGCAGCTCCATCGCATTCCCTGCGCTCGCTGCGAATTCGCGACCGGTAGCCACTACCTAAAATGCTCAGTGCATCCTTCTCTCGCCTTCTCAGAAGACGCTATCAGCTGCCAAGACTTTGAGCCAGAACGAGTAGAGAGCCTATCAGGTACGCTAAGCGGCCCAGCATTTTAGCCTGCTCAATTATAGATATCAATATAAACAACCAACTACCACCTGGGAAAACTTTGGAGTTAACTGCCGGTATGTTGATCGCATCGCTTTCGACTGCTGCACCTGATATAAAGACATAAACGCACGCCTCCAATGTTCTCAATCTTTATCCTGACTCACAACGAAGAGTTAGACATTGCCGCCTGTATAGAATCAGCCGCCATGTGTGACGATATCATCGTTGTCGATTCGTTCAGCAGCGATCGCACCCTAGAAATCGCCCAAACCTACCCGGGCATTCGCACCGTCCAGCACGCCTTCGAAAGCCACGGCAAACAGCGCACCTGGATGCTGCGCAACCTCAAAACCAAATATCACTGGTCATACATCCTCGAAGCCGACGAACGCATGACCCCGGCTTTATTTGCAGAATGTAGCGCCGCAGCCGAATCGGGCCGACACGTAGGCTACTACGTCGCCGAACAGGTCATGTTCATGAACCGCTGGATCAAGCACAGCACCCAGTACCCGCGCTACCAGCTCAGACTCCTCAACAAAACCAACGTCTGGTTTGATGACTACGGCCACACCGAGCGCGAAGTTATCAACGGCTCATCTGGATTCCTCAAAGAAACCTACCCCCACTACACCTGCGGCAAAGGCTTCAGCCGCTGGATAGACAAGCACAACCGCTACTCCACCGACGAAGCCAAAGAAACCATCAGACAGCTCTCAGACGGCAAAGTCGACTGGAAATCCCTCATCGGTGGCACCACCGAAGTAGAACGTCGCCACGCCCTCAAAGATTTCTCTCAGCGGGTGCCCGGTCGTCCGCTAGTGCGGTTTATCTACATGTACTTTTTCCTGGGCGGCTGCCTAGACGGACGTGCAGGCTTCACCTGGTGCGTTTTGCAGGCCTTCTACGAGTATCTGATACTGCTCAAAGTCTGGGAGCTGAAAAACCAGCCGCTCGCTACGCCAAGTGCGATCGCAGCACAACCCGCCATCCACACACCCTCTATCCATACAGAGCAAGAAACCCCAGCTCACAAAAACGACATTACTCACAACGCAGCCTAGAGCCCACCAGCACTAGCTACACACGGCTTTCCAAAGACTTCAAATATTCCGTATTCACGCCCGACTCCCGCGTCAGCGCAATCTTTCCAGTCTTAGCAATCTCCTGAATGCCAAAAGGCTTCATCATCTGCTCAATCGCCACCAGCTTACCCGGATCGCCCACCACTTCCAGCGTCAGCGCCTCCTTAGACACATCTACCACCCGCGCCCGAAACAGCTGAGCCAAGCCCACCACCTCCGCTCGGGTATCACCGTTAGCAGTCACCTTCATCAGCATCAGCTCACGCTCAACGCTAGGCGTCTCAGTAATATCTTGCACCTTGAGCACATTGATCAGCTTATACAGCTGCTTCGCCAGCTGCTCAATCACCTGATCATCGCCCGGCACCACCATCGTGATTCGAGAAATCCCAGCTTCTTCAGCCGGGCCCACTGCCAAACTCTCGATATTGAAGCCGCGACGGGCAAACAAACCGGCAATCCGAGTCAAAACGCCTGATTCATCTTGAACCAGCACAGAAAGCGTATGCTTCATCACAAAAAATTGCGGGCCACAGCCCCTTACTTGAGTTCCGCTATCTTATCTCGATAAGGCGGCTACCGAACAAAATACAAAACGCCAGTACAGTTCTTTACCATTCCATAGTCTATTTCAAAGCTTGCGCAGCCGCCTTCAGAGGCGCTAGCAAATTCATCGGTACGTTTAGCGCGTTCAAATCCTTGAAGCCTGAATATTTCTCTTTCTTAGGGCCGTGATAATCGCTACCACCGGTCATCAGGAGGTTGTGCTGTTCGCAGTACGCTTCTAGCTTACGAACCTGGCTGACGCTGTGAGTGGGGTGATACACCTCTATACCCATTAGCCCTGCCTCCAGCAGCTCCGGCAGAACAGTATCCACAGTGCCACCCCGAAAGATATAAGGATGAGCCCACACAGGAACCGCGCCGCAGCTCAGCAATAGTTCAATCCCCTGCTGCGCGGTGAACTTTTCGTAAGGAACGTAAGCAGGGCCATCGTCTTTAAGAAAGCGGTCAAAAGCCTCATTATGAGAGCTGACGTGGCCTGCTCGCCTGAGCGCACTAGCAATATGGGGGCGACCCGGTGCCATCGACTCAGGCATATCTGGCAAAGTGATAGGAAACCCTAGCTCAGCGAGTTTGTCAGCCATCTTCCGAGCACGGCGGTGACGACCGGCGACCCGTTCTTGCAGAGGCGCCTGTAGTTTCTCTTGGTCTGGATAGAATCCTAGAATATGCATAGAGCGACCGTTGTACACAGTGCTTAGTTCTAAGCCAGGGATAATTTCTAAGTCGTAGGCGATCGCAGCTTCAGTCGCTTCTTCCCAGGCCGCCATCGTGTCATGGTCGGTAATAGCCAGTGCCTTCACACCTTTCTCTGCTGCAAAGCTCACGAGTTCTGTAGGGCTAAGGCTACCATCAGAGCGGGTAGTGTGAGTATGGAGTTCAAGCATATAATGTGGCTGGCAGGTATTTGATAGCTAAATAACTATGATACAAGGCATCCAAGAGATTCAGCCATGGTTGAGCGAAGCCACAGAACGCCTGCGAACCGAGTTCGATCCAGAGAAAATTATTCTGTTTGGATCTTGGGCCTGTGGAGACGCCACTAGACGTTCTGATATTGACTTATTTATGGTGTGGCAGTGCAAGGTTGGCCCGCTAGAACGCATTGGAAGAGTCTTGGATACGCTGTCAGACTCGCCACGCGCAGTTGATGCAATTGTGTATACGCCGGAAGAACTGCTTCGTTGCCAGCACAGACCGTTTATTGCTCAACTTTTGAGAGAAGGAAAAGTTTTATATGAGCGGGACCTAATCGAATGAGCGGAGCCAAATTACGCAAAGAGGCAGAACGCTGGTACAAACAGTCAGAGGATGACATAGGTGCCGCTTCTGGTTTGCTGTCGATAGGTAAGTACGCTCAGTCTTGTTTCTATGCTCAGCAGGCCGCTGAAAAATCTCTAAAAGCCGTTGGTTTTCTGCTCGATACAGATCCTTGGGGACACTCCTGTACCAAGCTGATTCAGAGTTTACCTAGCAGCGAACGCAAGCTTTTCGCAGCAGTTGAGGATAATGCCAAGTCGTTAGACAAGCTTTATATTCCAACTCGTTATCCTGATGCATTAGCTGACATCACACCAGCTGAAGCATTTACAGAGAAAGAGGCTCACTCAGCAATTGAGTTAGCCCAAGAGATTTTAAGCTGTGTAGAATCGCGCATCTACCGCGTACCTGTCAATTCTAAAGAGACTATAGATGAAGCGCCCGAAGCTGAGAGATAGGTTCAAGGTAAGCCGCTTCTAGTTCCCCACCGACTTTACAGGCTACGCTATCGACAGCCAGTAGGTCATCGCCCCAAATGACCTGACCAATGTCGAAGCTATCGCCCTTGTCGGGTTTGTAGTCGTGACTGACGAATTTGCGATCGCAGTCCACCACCCCACCTTCAAACAAACGCCCAATCGTAAAATACACATCCTGCAAAACCAGCGGCACAGAAGGCCTATGCAGCTGACCGCGCGAGTTCAAGCTACGCGCTTTGTACTTCGCCCGCGGAAACAGGCCGTAGAGATTTTTCAGCGTCGCAGAAATCAAGTCTCGCCCCTTCAAATTCGTCTTCTTAAAGGCGCTCACAGAAATGCGGCAGTCAACTTCTTGCAATAGCGCCGGAGCCCACATCGTCTTAAATCGAACAGGCTCAGGCAACAGATTGGGATACTCAACGCACGCTAGCTCATCCGCATTGAGCAGCTGAACGCCCTCTGCTAAGTAGCGGCGGCAGTCCGTTCTTCTGCGCAATATCTGCCAAAGACACTTTAGAGCACACCCCTTCTACAATCAAAATCTCAGCAGTAGGATTTGCAGCGCGAATACCTTCGAGGACTTTTCCAAGCACAGTCATACTGACGGTCACTGGTGGACCAACAGGATAGCCCAGGTTTGGCTTTACTAGAATGCGTTTGGCAGTTTTGGCAGCAGCAGGTGGTGTATAAATAAATTCTGCTGTAGCGGCAGTCTGTATTAAAGCCCGATCGGCTGCGGAGTGAAAAGACACGGTGGCATTCAAGATAGTTACGCCTGGGTACGAAGAAGAATTTGAGCGGTGGACAGATGCGCTAGAAGTGGCGAACTCAATGAAGTCGTCGCTCAAAAGCTGGTTCAAAGATATTCGTATTTTAGAAGATGGGCGACCTGTGTGGACCTATGGACGAGGGCGATCGCACCCCGAATACCTTGGCCCCGGCACCTACGACCGCCTGGCTCGTCTGTTTATCGCCGAAGCCCAGCAGGCCACCAAAGCCTCCCAGATGTGGCGCATTCGAGACAAAGAATTCGTATGGGGCGATCGCACCTATCTCATGGGCGTGCTAAACGTCACCCCCGACAGCTTCAGCGACGGCGGCGAATTTAACACAGTAGACACAGCGCTAGCTCAGGCAAAGAAGCTGGTAGAAGCAGAAATGGACATTCTCGACATCGGCGGACAGTCATCTCGGCCCGGCTCAAAGCCCACAACCCGAGAAGCAGAGTGCGATCGCGTCATCCCCATCATCAAAGCCATTCGCGCAGCGAGCCACAGCGAACTCAAAAGAATTCCCATCTCGGTAGACACCACCCGCGCTGAAATCGCAAAAGCTGCGCTAGAAGCAGGCGCAGACATCGTCAACGACATTTCTGGCGGTACCTACGAGCCAGAAATCTTCGAGGTAACCGCATCGTTCGATGCGCCCATCATGCTGATGCACTTGCGTGGCACACCAGAAACCATGCAGCAAATGACAGACTATGGCGATCTGATGGGAGAGATTATTCGTTTCTTAGCGGCGCAGGCCGACAAAGCTGTAGCAGCAGGCATCAACCCCAAAAAAATTGTAGTAGACCCGGGCATCGGATTTGCAAAGACCGTACGCCAAAACATCACGATTTTGCAAGAGCTAGAAACCCTAAAGGCATTAGGCTGTCCAATTTTAGTAGGCACCTCTCGTAAGAGCTTTATCGGAAAGATTTTGGACCGGCCAGAAGCAAAAGACCGAGTATGGGGAACAGCCGCCACCTGCGACTGTGCGATCGCCCATGGCGCAGATATCTTACGCGTGCACGACGGGCCACAGATGCGCGACGTGTGCCGCATGGCCGATGCGCTATGGCGTTAATACAGTCCTCAGCGGCGTTTTCTCTCAAAAGGAGCGTTTGAGATGCGGGCACGCTGATTTACACTTAAAGACGCACTTATAGAAATTGAAACCGAGGTTTCTGACTCATGAGACGATATAAAGCAGTCGTTGGCGTCCTTATTGCTGCGATCGCCAGCTTCCTAGTGAGCTGTGGCAGTGGCCCTGCGGCTGTCGCCCCTACTTACACCCCCGAGAAACTCGCTCAGCTCACCAGCTACGTAACCCGCCTAGAATCGCACCGCGATCGCTTCCCCGAGCTGCTGAACTATATCGAAAAAGACAACTGGGTCAACGTTGATAACTTCACCCACGGTCCACTTGGGCAGCTGCGCACCGAGCTATCGCGACTCTCCAACCAGCTATTGCCCGACGACCAGCCCAAAGCAAAAGACCTTTCCGAAGAGATTCTAGGCCACCTGCAAAACATCGACGAAGCCTCCCAAACGCGCAACTACGGTACCGCACTTAGCCAGTACCGAGAGTTTGTAGGCGACTACGAAGCACTCTTGAGCATCGTACCTGAAGGCACACGCGCTAAAGCAATAGAAGAAGTTGACGAACAGCCCAGCGTCTACGAAATGACAACTTCTATGCCCGACCCCGAGCCGGTTCGCGCTGAATCAGAAGACATCGTCCGCACCCCTGTTTTGCTAGATTCTGAGCCCGAAGATGTCATAGAAGAGCTAGGCGGCGACGCAGACAATCTCAAATAGCCTGAGTCCGGTTGTTCAAAGCCAACCGGCTGAAGCAACATACCGATAAGAACAGAGAATGGCGCGGTCATTCTCTGTTCTTTTTATTTGTTCTATTGAAGTGAAACCGACAATGAGACCCAAAGTTGTAGTAGTAGGCTGCGGCGTAGTTGGCGCTTTAATCGCCTACGAACTAAGTCAGCAGCTAGCGGTAGATGTCACTGTGCTAGAGCAAAACTTACCGGCACAGGGCTCTACAGGCGCGGCGCTAGGCGTACTGATGGGCATCATTAGCCACAAGGTAAAAGGACGCACCTGGCGATTAAGAGAAGCCAGTGTTCGTCGTTATAAAACATTAATAGCAGAGCTGGCTCAGCAGAAAGAGACTGTTTCTTTCAACACGCAAGGCATCGTTAGTCTTTGTTTTGATGAAGGTAAACTTCCTCGCTGGCAAACGCTGCAAGAGAAAAGAGCATCGCAGGGCTGGCCGTTGGAGATTTGGTCTCCTGATAAAGTGAAGGAGCGCTGTCCGCAAGTGGTGCTAGAAAGTATCGTCAGAGATATTACGGGCAAAGAAACAGCACGGACTGTAAAAGCGGCTGTGTATTCAGCAGCAGATGGACAGGTACATCCAGCTGAACTAGTGCGATCGCTCATCGCCGTTGCAGCAGCAAGAGGCGTTCACTTCTGTTCAAACATAGAAGTAACAGAACTCATAGTAGACAGCGCCCACTGCAAAGGCGTTCGCACTACCCAAGGCGACTTCGCTGCCGACTGGGTCATCCTCTCGGCAGGGCTAGGCTCAGCCGCCTTAACCCAGCTTGTCAGCGAACCGCTAAACCTCATGCCCGTCCTGGGTCAAGCAATGGAAATTCAGCTGCCAGAAAATCTGGGTAACAAAGACTTTCAGCCTGTTGTCAATGGAGACGACATCCAGCTTGTGCCACTGGGCAAAGGGCGCTACTGGATAGGAGCCACCGTAGAATTTCCCCAAGGAGAAGCGCCTTTTCCTACACAGCTAGAAGCGGAAGCAGAAGGGCTAAAAAACTTGCAGCGTGGCGCGGCTGAATTCTGTCCGGCGATCGCATCTGCCAAAATAATCAAAACCTGGAGTGGCTTGCGTCCTCGCCCGGTCGGCCAGCCCGCCCCCGTCATCAAACCCTTAGGCAACCTGCAAAACGTGACGCTTGCCACTGGCCACTACCGCAACGGCGTTTTGCTCGCACCGGCTACAGCTCAGCAAGTCTGCGATTTTCTCAGTTCCCACTTGCTACAGAAAGACACATAGCAGACTAAAATAAATCATAAGCACTGGAAAACTTCTCAATATTCAGCATCGGCTTGTATACGAAGTTCTGTTTTGAACGCTCTTTTTAGGTACCATCCTTCTGTAAAGTGTCGATATCGCACTGATGACACACAGTAACTACGGGAACGTGCTGTTATTCAAGTGCGATCGCACCGGCTTCCTCTGCAAACGAGTCTACAAATACTACGCTTCGGCTGGCGAAGAAACCAGAATCCCGCTGACCTACGACTCAGCGATCAATCAGCTCAAGTTCGGCGGTGAAAAGAGCATGCTTTATCGGCGATCGCAAACAAAAACACTCTGCGCTTCCACACCATCTGACATCACCTTAGTGCCTCCTCCGCTAGCCGCTGCGACTCCTCAGAGAGAGCATAAAGCCTGTTCAGATGAAAGAAAATGACTTTCTATATTTCATACGGTGGCAGTATAGTAAGTGTACTTATCTATGTTCTGCGATCGCTGTGAAATATCATCCTATAGCTGCTCTTGTATCTGTTCTCTGGCTTGCGCTCTTCTCTCCAAGAGATCTGGCCGGTGTGTCATCAGTATCTGCCAATGACAGCGTAGAGGCTACTGAAGAAAGGTCTATAGAAGCAGTAGTTTCTCATTTAGAGGGCGTAATGAGTACAGCATCTCAAGCGGCAAGCGATCCCAACTTTGTGGGCGTGCAGATGACGACCTGCCGAGTGGAAATAGAGAACTCACAGCCCAGTTCTGTTTATCTTTATCAGGAGCAGGCACTGATCGAAGACTTAAGTTCACCCTATCGACAGCGCTTTTTGCAGATTACCGACGGAGAGCAGGGCCGAATCGACTCTCATACTTTCAAACCAAACGACCTGAGTCAGTGGATAGGCTTTTGCGAGCAGCCTACACGTAGCGTTGCATTAACCAATCTAGGAGAGCAAACTTGCTCTGTTTCTTTACGGCCCTCAGCAGTTGGCGGCTTTGTCGGCAGCACCCCGCCCAATGGCTGCGTAGCCAACGTACGCGGCGCGCGCAGTGTCACCAATGTTGTTGTTCTTCATTCGCAGGGAATGGACACCTGGGACCGAGGATTAGACGCAGCAGGCAACCAGGTATGGGGCGCAGAAAACACTCCCTATCGGTATCGTCGATAGCATCTTGTAGCAGTACTATGCAAAAAGACAGTTGGGCCAGTAGACAATAACTGTCTAGCATCTAACAGACTTGATACGTCACCCACCTAATATATCGGCAGCGAACTTAGAGATCTGATTACAGGAATGCTAAAAGCCCTACACGCGCAATTGAACCACGCTCGACTTAACCTGCCATGGCGTCGAATCGCTTTAGCCGCTTCCATCACCTTACTAGCTACGGCTTTAGGTCGGCCCACTGATAAACCGTTCTCTATCGTGCAGTCACTGCTCCCTGTCTCTCCAGCAAAAGCGCAGCCTGCCCCGTCAAATTGGAGCACAATAGAGCGCGAAATTATTGCTGAGCACAGCCGCGTTCGGCAGAATCCGCAAAGCTATATTCCCATTCTAGAAGCACGCTTATCTACCATGAATGCAGCGGGCAACATTCCCGGTGGATGTGGGCCAAACTGCACGCTAGTGACAGAAGAAGGGCAAGCAGCCGTGATAGAAGCGATCGCTTTTTTGCGATCGCAGTCCCCTGTTGACCCCATCACCTACTCCGCTGAAATCGCCAGCGTAGCGAAGGCCCACGCACAAGGTCAGCAAAACGGCACCATCGGCCACGTAGACGCAGCGGGTAACCGTTCACCACAGCGATTGAGCAATGCTGGTGTAGAGTACAGCCGAGTCGGAGAAAATATCGGCTACGGATCTACCAGCGCACAAGACGTATTAGTCAGCCTAATCGTGGACGATGGCGTAGCCGATAGAGGCCACCGAATCAATATCTTTGAGCCAGAATGGACAACAGCAGGCGCAGGCTGCGGGCCCCATGCGACTATTCGCACAGTATGCGTTGTGAACTACGCCAAAATCACTCGTCAGCTAACCGTGACCAACAACGGCACAGTAGAATTACAGTCATTGAAAGTTGCAGGCACAGATATTTTAGGTGGTCCTCTACCGCTAGGTAGTTCTCGCGATATCACTCTCGCAGAAAGCCAGCGCTGCACAGCGAATCTAACCGTTGAAATGAGTGGCAGTTACACCCCACTGGTATGGAATGATCTGCTGCTTTGCGGTGGAACAATGACTATAAATAGCCAAAACAGCCTAAATTTCAGCTATTAGGTCAATCTTTCTTTTGTTCACGCGCAATCCTATTCTTCTAATCTGTCCATCACAAATTTGCGACGGTAGCTCCGCGTGAGCACGTAAGAGATTTGTTTAATACTGAGTAGGAAATAGCACTTTTTTTGGGGCATATGGGCATTCTCTTTTAAGCAACACTGGTAACTTAAAAGATGTTCGAGTCCTCTTCGTATCAACGACTACAAAGAAACGGCAAGTTGTTGATTTCGGCTACATTAGCCGCTGTTGTCCTCAGTAATTTTTCTCAAGTTTCAGCATCTTTTAAAATCACTAAGTCGACTACAGAGTCTGTCTCCTCGGATACTTCTACCGGGCTTTCACTAAATATTTCTTCGGGTAGTCCCGCGCACGCTCAAATCGCAGCGCGGCCCGGTTGGTCAGAGCTAGAGCAAAATATTCTAGAAGAGCACAATCGCATACGGCAAAATCCGCATAGCTATATTCCTATATTGGAAGCCCATCTAAATAGCATGACTGAAGACGGTCACATTATTGATGGCTGCGGACACAACTGCGTACTCACCACCCGTGAGGGCCGCGCCGCCGTACAGGAAGCGATCGCATTTCTACAGCATCAGCCAGCGGTAGGTGCATTAGCTGTCTCTACCCCAATAGCAAGAGCCGCTAAATCCCATGCACGCGACCAGCGCAGTGGAGCAACAGGCCACATCGGCTCAGACGGTACAAACTTCTCACAGCGACTGAACCAATTCGGTGTGCAAAATGTAGGCATTGGTGAAAATATTGCCTACGGTTCGCTCTCAGCCGAGCAAGTTGTGATGAATTTGGTCATAGATGACGGTGTAGCTAGTCGGGGCCACCGCACAAATATTTTTTCGCCAGGTTGGACTGTAGCAGGCGTCGGCTGTGGAGACCATACAACCTATCAGACAGTATGCGTCGTTGACTACGCGGCCCGGTAACGGTGTAGAAAGTCCTTGCGGGAATTTTTCGGCTCCAACTTACAGAAGAGTGAAGACGTGGGAAAATCTTTTCCCGCGTCATTTTTTTGCTATCTCCACGAGTAATCCACCGATCTGCTGAAAGGAAGGTCGCTTTACTGGAACAGAATGAGTACACCTTTTCTCAATTTCTCGAAGCGCTTCTATAGTAAATACCTCAGTTGAGCTACAGCGTTCTAACAAATCTTCTAGCAAACAGCCAAAAGCCCTCACTTCTATCTTCTCTAGCGCCTTGCCAACTTCTTCAGCGTCGTAGAAAGAAGCCGCACCAAAGTCTCCTAAAAAGCTATCACCATCGCTATTGGTCAAAATATTATGGGCATACAGATCACCGTGCATTACGTTGCGATTATGCAAGTGCTGAACCGCTGACGCGACCCCTCTTACGAGCCGCAGCAGTTTACTAAGCGTGAACGAGGTCCCTTCATCGTAAGTATCGCGAGTACAGCTATCCAAGCTAGGTGGGTTGCCCAGATTTTTGTAGTCTGGAGAAATAAAGTCAAAGATAAGTCCACGCTTCTCGGCGGCGCGGTACTTGCCAAGGACTGTAACCAGGTTCGGATGCGCACCAGCAGCAATACAGACCTTCATTTCATCTAGAGGAGAGCCGTCGCTAGTAATCTCACCTTTAAAGAGCTTGATAGCAACCTCCTGCGATTTTGTAGCGGCTTGCAGTTGCGACCCTTGCGCGTCAGCAGTAGGCGTCCAGGTTCCTTTATAAATAACACCTGAAGCCCCTTCGCCAAGGACATCCCCTCGCTGAATTTCTGCGCTGCTAATATCTAGAAGGGCTTTCTCCTGCTCGGAAGCGATACCCGCAGGATGGCAGGGATTGCCAGCGTAGGCAAGCCAGGCAAGCCGAGGCATAGAGAGTAGCCACATAGGAAGCGTTTCCAGGCGATTAGCTGAAACTCGAATCAGCTCCAGGTTCGTGCAGTTAGCAAGCTCACACGGCAAACTGCTCAGCTGATTACCTGCAAGCATAAGCTTCTGTAGCTTGGGCAGGTTACCGACAGTGGCAGGTAGTGATGAAAGCTGATTATTTGTAAGAATCAGCCAGCGGAGAGTAGGAGACAAAGACATCGGCCCAATAGACCGGATGCGATTGGCCTTGAAGCTCACCATAGAAAGCAGAGGACACTGAGCGAGAACAGCAGGGAAGTCCTCAAAATGATTGTTGTTAAAGAAAACGATTTTGAGCTGTTTGAGCTGAGCGAACTCTGACGGGAGATGACTCAAGCGGTTATTTGAGAGATTAAGAAAGGTCAGTGAGTCTGCAAGAGCCAAAATCTCATTAGGAAACTTGGTGAGACCATCGGAAAGCTTTAGGCTGGTGCATCCCGTCAGTCGGCCCGAAGCTAAGCCTGATCTGAGAGATTCGAGGGTTTCCATAGTTCACCAGAGTAGACAGAACGGACTGAATGCATGCGGTCTACATTGTATCTTGCATCGCAACAGCTGCTTTCTGGCTGTTTAAACTCCGCTCGATCTTTTCAAATGGCGGCAGTAATGGCCTAGCGCATGCCTCTCTACGACCTACTTTGTAGTCAGCCCCTTTGAGACAAGGCTACACTCATCGCTTTCTTCTTGGATAAAAGCAGCATTAGCAATTTCAATATCTTCCCTATAGAGATCAACCCAGCTCGAAAGCTGTCTTTCTGCAAGCATGAAATAGCTAGAATCCGTTGGAATCTGGCAAAATTCTCTTACCATCAGGAGCCAGCGACTGCTGGTAGCATGTTCTACACCTTTATCGAATCGCGCTCTGTCTGTTGTTTGGTCTAGCTGCGCAGTCACTGGCGTTTTCCCTTCTGCTGTCGATTCACCTGGGCTATCAACCTGTTCTAAGTCTGTTGTAACGGACGTTATCTTGCCTTCCAAATCTTGCCGCGTGACGATAGTAGCGCTGTTCTCCTGAGTAGCAAAAGCCTCGTTTCCAGACTCACTACGATAGATAGAAAATGCTACACCTGCAACGGCTAAGCAGCAGGCAAAAACTGTAACTTTAGAATAAAGCCCTAACCCCTTAGAGGGGCTTTCACTGCTGACTCTAGAGTCAATAACAGTCACAGGACGCGTGATGCCAGGCAGCTGTTGCTCAATCCAATCTATATCGAAGATATGCGCATATACAGCGTTAGCGACTTCAACCTTTGAGCCGACTTTAACGATGAGTCCGCAGTCTAAAAGTGCCGCGTGCTGTAGGCTCATTGCTACATCGACAGAACCTAGCTGTAGCACTCGAAGGTAGCTCAGTAACTTTAGATCCTTTTCTTCTCCATGCAGACATTGGCGAGTAAGTCGATGAAGATGCTCAGCGACTTGACTACCTTCCCAATCGTTTAGAATAGTCTCTGTAACAACACGATCAACGACTTTCTCAGGTTCCGCCTCGTCAACATGTATAGCACTACGAACAATGTTAGTGCAGACAACGTGTGCTAGTTCGGGAGATGTGCCCGTCCAATGCTTGATTCGCTCAACAATTTTGGGAATGGTATGAGCATTTTTCACGCTAGGAAGAAGCTGTTCTCGAAAGTCCGAAAAGATCAGAGAAAGCTGTGCTTTGTGGGTCTTTGGTGGCATGATTTGATTGCTAAAAAGCGCTGAGATGACAGGTTATGTCGTTAACAAAAGACAGTTTTATAGCTCTAAGTAGTCTGCACACTGAATTGAGCTGTACCAGTTGCTAAAAGCCGCACTGGAACTGCGACCCACTTAAAATAACAGATATAGACAAAATATCAGTATTGGTACGATTAGGGTACAACGGTTTGTTTTAGTAAGGAATGCTGCCAGTGACTATACGATACGTATGCTTTGTTGTGTTGACAGTATGAAGGCAACTACGACAGATATTTTAAGAAAGGAATCTTAGGCTTTGATTTGTATCCTACATAGCAGCCTTGAGCGCGTTTTCAATTAACAAACAGGACACGTTTCGCTCTGTCAGCAGGGTATCGTTAGCCCGCTGAATGTCTTGTGGATACAGCTCTACCCAGTGCTCAAGCTGTTTTTTTGCAGGCGCAAAGTAGGCTGAGTCAGGAGAGATGCTGCAAAACTGACGAGCCATGTGTAGCCAGCGACCGTTTGTAGCATGCTCCATACCTTGATCAAAAAGAACTTTAGGGTCTTGGCTCGCTGAAAACTGAGTTGCCGTAGCCTGAGAGTCCATACTTTCTTCCAAGAAAGGCTCCGCCATCGCGCCAGAGTTACTAGGCATCCTAAAGTATGTAACTGTAGCAAACCCAAAAAGCACAGATCCGCCAGCAGCTAGCAGGCCGATAGTCAGCCAGTAGGCAAATTTTGACGGCGAGGCAGCAGTGGCTACAGACGTAGACATAGCATCTGTAGCCCGCGTAGTGTTCGCTGCGTGACTGGTTTCCTCTGGGGTATATCCCTGTATTGATGACGCTTGAACGGGTAACGATACCGACTCTGACACTGTTGGATCTGCAAGTTCTGGGATCAGGACAGATCGAGTGGTGAGACCTGGGCGCTGCTGTTCAATCCAGTCCATATCGAAAACAGCAGCATAGATGCGATTTGCAACCTCTAGGCAATTCTTTTCTTGCTTAATGAGCCCTAAGCGTAGAAGATATTCTTTCTCGGCTTCTAGCTTTGACTGCGTGTCCGCATCAACTCCATCTCGCCACAAGATCTGCAGATACAGCACGAGCAGCGTGTCCTGTGGCTCGAAGCTATGTAGTGCCTGTTCGATACAGTTCAGCTGTATAGAGGCGTCATTGTCTCTCCAGTTCTTGACAATTTTGTGGCGCACAATCTCGTCGACAATATTGGCACCTTCTGCTCGAAGAATTTGGGCTGAATACTGCTGGACGTATTGATAGATAAGCTGGGTAAAGAGAGGATCTTCTGATGTCCACAGGCGGGTCCGCTCAACAATTGCCGCGATCGCCTGAGCACTCTTCAGCTTTGGGAACAATATGCCATGGCAGTCTGTAAGGGCGACAGAAGCCGCCACTGGCTGGGATTTCATATTTATAGATGGGGCTTGTGTAAGCGGACCTCAACAGGAATATCTAAATAGACATAGCCTAGCCGCTGAATATGGTTGCTGACGAATTCTTACGGTAACCATAGGTAGCCACATGTTCTGAGCTACACGTTTTTTGAAGCTACACGTTTGGAGAGCGCGCCTAGATAAGTAATTTATGCACGTAATTCATCTGTATACGCTTTGTCGAGAGCACTACACTATAGACCACAGGTAGGATGTAGCCTGTATAGCAAAGGTTAAATTCTAATAGAGGCTCAGTGCTCCATAACCAGCAGCTCAATTAGCATTTAATCAGCAGTCACGAACAGCGTACACATATTTTCTACACACCCGTATTAGCAAGTGTATCATGCGTAAAAGTTCTGATCCCACTGCGCACGTTCATATGCCGTTGTGTAAATCATTTTAGTTAATCTCAGTGATTTTACGATCAAAAGTCAGAGTGAGCTAGGTTTTGTAACCCGCGTAACAGAATTACACGATCAGACGCCAAAGAAGTGTCGTTAGCCCCACCGTGACACCGTGCTGCGGCAGCAGCTTCAGCCAGGGCTGCCGCCCAATTTTCTGTGTAAGCTCTCCCATAGCCAGCGCCGTCAAAAGCGGCAGCCGATGCAAAAACACCGCGCCCAGCAGCAATAGCAGCAGCGCCACCTCGTAGCCACTGCTATCGTGACCTGTCCACAGCGCAATTCTAGGCGGCCGCAAATTCAGCTCAACAGACACTTATGCGGACACGCCTTAAGACAGGTCATACAAAGCACACAGTTGCGGTTATCAACCAGCTGCGCCGGATGTGAATAGACAGGGCCACCCGCCGTCTCTTTCCCTTCGCCTTCGGCAGGGCCACCCTATAGCAGTCATAAAATGTCTAAGTCTTGAATATTGTTGAGTAGCAGCGTTCCTTTTCCAAGCCATTCTAAAAGCCCTAGCTGACTCTTACCGCGTCCAAACAGATCTTGCACTCTCAGGCTCTCACAGTTCAGCTGAATCATCAGCTCACCCTTATTGGAAGAGCCAAAGTGAATCAGCGCCGCAATATTGTCCTTGTTCAGTCCAGGCTCCCCAAAAATGAGAACGGGTTGACGGCGCATAGGCCCATCTGTTTCCGTAGGCTCACGCCGAGTGACTTCTCGAATATTCTGCCGCAGTCGCTTAGCATACCGGCTGCTGCCAACAACGCCTCTTTTAACGCGAGTCACCAAATAAGGTCTAAGCGCCTGCTGACGTTCCTGCTCGTAAATCAGCTGCTCAGAAAGATCTTCTAGAGTATCGGACAGAAGCTGAGAGAGCGGTTTGAGCCGCGCTAGTACGGTGGGTGCGGTAGCTTTCTAGCTGGCCAGACTTGAGTATATAAATCGCCTCAGGAGACGTATCTTCGAGAATGAGTCGGCGATTGGCAGCAAAGGGAACTTCAATGAGCTGAAAGGTGATCGCCTCCACTAGAGCAACCGGCAGCGCTTCAAAAACCGTATCGGTTTGCAGCCACTCACGGCAAGCAGAATGCTTCTGTCGTTTTACTTACAACCCAATTATTGAGAAGCTTAAGAGCGCAGCTGTCTCACCAGAGTTGGAACTATCAATGACTACCGACCTTACCTGTCTACTAATACTTGCGCTTTGGTCTCTTCCGCTAAATCATATTCCAGCCTTAGCTCGGGTGACAGAAGGCGGCATCGACTGGGCAGCGAGCAACCGGGAAAAATCTATCGACGGCCCTCCCTGGGTAGGCAGAGCAGACAGAGCACAGCGAAATCATCACGATAATTTGGCGATGATTGCGGCGGTAATTTTGATTGCGGCAGTGACAGGACAGGCAGATGAGGTGACAGCGATCGCTGCAATCGCCGTTTTAGCCTTCAGAATATTGCATGGCATAGCTTATATCGGAGGAGTGGCACTGGTGCGATCGCTCGCCTACCTGGGTTCTATCGCGAGCCTAGGCGTTATTGTGTGGCGAATTTTGACTTAGGCCAGAGCAGAGATCGACTTCTTTCGCTTCTGCTGATCGTGAATATGCAAAAGCTGTCAGATTCTAAGCGCGAAAGCTTAGTCTCCCTCCAAAAGAATTGCAAGCGCTCTCAACCATTCTAGAAACACTCTGATATTCGCCTCAAATCTCTCCCAAGCAACTGGATACTGTTTCAACAGATCGTCAACTCTATCAATCTTTAGCCCAAAACCGTAGAGATTGCGCACCGCATGGCGAAATCTAAAGAACTCTTCAAGAGACTCAACTGTTTCGCTAGAAACAACTGCTTTTATCTCACCTTGCGCAACTTCCATACGCAATAACAATCTTCTCTTTCCTACCCTTCAACCTGAACAGCTCGCGCGGCCATACGCGCCTTCCAGCAATCTATGTACTTTTGCTCAATCATCTCACTTAGCAACTATGTCTCTGCTAAGTCTATCGGGTTATTTACCTGTTCACCAAGCCCAAAACTGAACGCTACTTTCTATTATCTACCTAAAAGCGATAGTCCATGCTGAAATACATAGACACATCTTGCGGACTGTCGCCCACCTCATTGAGATCTATCAACGGTAGCGCCACATCAAACCGAGCCTGTACATTTTCAACAAAGTTAGCAATAATGCCTACACCCGTCCCTAGCAAAAAATTCTGATCGCTCGTCTGCGCACCCTGATTCCATATCATCGCTGTATCGACATAGGGCGCAATTTGCAAAGCAGGCGAGCCATCTTCATTACGCTGCACAGTCATTCTATCTTCTACAGAAGCGCGAAAGCCATTGTCACCAAAGCGAGCATTCTGGCTGTAGCCCCGGACCGAACTAGGCCCACCAACAATGAACTGGTCCGCACCCAGAAGACTTTCAGAGGCGAACTGTAGGCTGCCCTGCATCATCAACAGATTGTCGCGGTTGATGACCTGCGCACGCTGCACCTGACCTAGCCAGCTGAAAAACTGCCCATCGGCCTCGCCGTCCGCTCGGGTAGTCGCGTCAAGCAGGCCAGTACCTAGGTTGAACTGCGATCGCATACCCCACGCCCCAGACCGGTCGCGTCGCAAATAATCCTGACCAAACTGAAACACACTTGTACGCGTAGAATCAATCACCGTATCGCTAATGAGCGTCTCACCCGAACGCTGTCGAAACCCCAACGAGAGCGCTAGCTCCTCATTCGGCTTACGAACAACCGGCTGTCGGTACGTCATATCGTAAGTCCTCGAAGACCCAGTAACATCCAGCGAGGAAGTCACCCCCGGATCAGTCAACTCAAACGAACCGGGCAGATACCGCGCTTGCAGCGTACCGTTCATCGCATTGAGCGGCACCTCATAAGTAACGCCATAGGTATTCGATCCACCCGTTGTCGTACGATAAGCAGACAGCGACAGCTGATCGCCGAGCCCCAAAGCATTGTTGTAGTTCGCTTCCAACCCCGTGCGCACCACCCCCACACTCGGCGGAGAATTCGTATCCAAAACAGCTCTGCCCGAAAAAGCAGACGCTTCCAACACCCGCACAATCAGCTGGCTTTTCCCCTCACCCGTACCCGCTCGCAGGCTAGCTTCTATCCGGTTGATCAAAGGATCTGCCCGCAGCAGCTGAAGCTGAGACTCCAGATCTACCTGGTTGAGAGGGGTGCGGTTAGCTAGGTTAACGCGATCGCGCACATACCTCGCCAGCCGGTTCGTCCCCTCCACCTGAATATCTTCTAGCGAACCTTCCACCACCTGCACCTGCACCACACCATCCACAATGGTCTGCTCACTCAAAATCGCCCGAGACGTAATATAGCCCGACTCCAAATACAGCTGCGTAATATCATCTGCTAGCTGGCGCAAGTCGCGCAGTCCCAGCGTCCGACCTTCGTAATCACTAGTGATAGGGTCAAACTCGCGATCGCTAAAAACGCTACTCCCCACCACCCGAACTTCATTAACTAAAACCTCTCCACGGCTCGGAGAAGTCGGCAGAGTCGGCGTAGGCTCACTTTCAGGCAGCACCGGAGCGGATTCAGGCAGAGGCACAATCTCCTCTCCCGGCGCAGGTAGCTGCTCACCTGCCGGTTCGTTTTGACTCAAATACTCAATCGAAGGCAGTCCCAGGTACCCCGTTGGCCTGATAGAATTCGCATTCTCAGACAATGCATTCTCAGACAATGCATTCTCAGACGACACATTCTCAAACAGCGCAATGCGATCGCCATCCGCCAATCTACTTGCAGGCGCAGCATCGCGCATAGCTCGCAGGGAATCTGCCTTCAGCGATTTTGTCTGTAACGCTTCTAAAGTAAGTAGATCAGCTGCAAAACCCGGCTGAGTCAACATCACACTACCGCTGACAACTCCCAGCGCAACAAGGCTTCTCCCTGGCTGCCCAAATCCTGTTTGCATTTATATTTAGCGATGAAAAGGTCCAAATCCAGAGGGTCTCACAGGCATCTTTAGTCTTTAAAACGCCCGTAACGCGATCACAAGATACCCAATTTTCTTGATAGGACAACAGACATAAGCCAAATTACGAACCGCCCAATATCCTACTTACGAGATAGGTCTTACCGGCAAAAGAAACGGTATCAATAAGCTTGATAAACACAAATCCAAACAATTCTATGGCTGCCAATCAACCGCTTACCGGCATTGAGCTCATCGACTGCGCCAAAGCAAACGCTGCGCAAGGCGTCACCGAAGCTGCCAGGCTCTGCGGCTACGCAAGCAACATCAGCGGCTTCCAGCAGGCACTAACCAAAGCCGGTGAAGATATGGGTATCGAGCTTAGCGGCCTAGACGACTTAATCACCGACCAATCGGTGGCTATGCGTCAAAACGTACTCGAAGTCGCACCAGACTCACCGCAAAACCTATGACTTCCCCATCCCAGGAATAAAACTCGTACTAATTCGCTTAATCACCCGATTAGCAATATCCGCATAGCTCACCTCACCAGCAAGAATTTGACCTAGCCGCTTCGTCGCAGTAGGCCGCTTAATCCCCACCCGATAGCCAATCTTCGGCACCCGAAAATACACGCTGGCAATCCGCTGAGCCCACTGCATATCGCCCCCCCAGCTCTCATGGATCTTCTGGGTGTAGCGCTCCAACGCACCGGCTTCACCACCCAAAGCTCTACTCAAAGCCTTCGCCGCCTCCATGCCGCTATACATAGCCGGGCGAATCCCTTCCGCCGTAAGCGGATCCACAATAGCAGCAGCCTCACCCACCAGCAGCGCCTGCTGCGCATGTAGCGGATAGTTGCCGTCCCATAGCTTCAGTGGATGAGTGTAAAAAGTGCCCTGCTGAGCGCTCACACCAAACGCTAGCGCATACTCGCTTAGCAGCTTTTCAGGCGCTTTCACCGAGTTACCAATAAAGCTACTAACGCCAAAAGAATAGCCCTGCCGCTTCGGAAAACTCCACAGGCAGCCATTCTTCACCATGCCAAACTCAAAGCTAAACGCTCCCGCTTCAACAGGTTCTGAAGTAGCGACCTCAAGCGTGCCAGCCTCGCGAAGCTTATGCTGACGAAAGCCTAGCCAGTTAGCCATCAACCCTTTCGCACCGTCGGCGGCAATCAAATACCGAGCCACAAACGTACCAGAGCCCAACTCCGTTTGCACCTGCACCTGCCAGTGGTTTTCAGCCACCTCACTCCC
Source organism: uncultured cyanobacterium (assembly GCA_963836895.1). Taxonomy (GTDB): domain Bacteria; phylum Cyanobacteriota; class Cyanobacteriia; order Phormidesmidales; family Phormidesmidaceae; genus Phormidesmis. The sequence continues at coordinate 27,504 of CAWILA010000007.1, forward strand.
ACCCCGAAAGAGAATCCCGATGACGGCAGTTTTATCTTGCACCTGCGCCCCTGCACCTTTAGCTTGATCAATCAAAAACTGATCAAAAACCTCTCTTTTCACGCTCCAAATTGGCTCTGTTTCTAGCTCAGCATCTACCGCGTCGCCTAGCTGCCAGGTATAGCGCACCCGCGTCACCTTGCTATCAATAGCAGGTGCAAAATCAAAGTCAAACCAATCGGCAACGCTAGGTGAAACTGCTCCCGTACAGACCTTGTATCTAGGTAGCGCCGCTTTCTCAAGCAGCAGCACTGAATGGCCCGCCTTAGCCAGATGATAGGCCGCCGAACTGCCGCCCGGACCACCGCCCACAACGATGCAGTCAAACATAGAAGATGTATTCACCAAGCGTCACCATAAGAGAGATTGCAGCGCCTTAAACCGTCTGAATCGCTTTTTCCTTATCGGCGAGGGCGTCATCAATTTGATTGGTGTACTTGTCAGTCAGCTTTTGCACTTCGTCTTGCATATCTCGCGACTCATCTTCAGAGATATCGCCATCTTTCTCCTGCTTCTTAGCTAAGTCAATTCCGTCGCGGCGAACGTTGCGCACCGAGACGCGCCCTTCCTCTGCATACTTGCCCGCTATCTTGGCAAACTCCTGACGGCGCTCCGTCGTAAGTGGCGGAATATTTAGTCGAATCAGGCTACCGTCGCTATTTGGCACAAGGCCCACATCGCTCAGCGAAATCGCCTTCACAATCAGCTGCACTGAGCCAGGATCAAATGCCTGAATCATCAGCGTACTAGCATCAGGAGTCGTGATATTTGCAAGCGATTTCAAGCTAGTGGGGCTACCGTAATAGTCCACCATAATTCTGTCGAGTAGAGAGGCGCTCGCGCGGCCTGTTCGAATCGTGTTGAAAGACCGCTTGGTCGATTCAACCGCCTTTTGCATGGCGTCTTCTACTTCACTCAAATCAGCTAACTTCACAGGACTCTCCCACAATGGTTCCAATAGGTTCACCCATCATGGCGCGGTTGATATTCCCTCTTACCGAGAGATTGAACACCATGATTGGAATGTTGTTATCTTTACACAGTGCAATGGCTGTGCCATCCATAACCTTAAGATCTTCGGTCAAAACATGGCTATAGGTCAATGACTTATATCGTTTTGCATCCGGATTGGTCGCCGGGTCGCTATCGTAAACCCCGTCTACTTTAGTCGCCTTAAAGAGCACTTCAGCGCCTACTTCAGCAGCGCGCAGCGCAGCGGCAGTGTCGGTTGTAAAAAATGGATTGCCCGAGCCGCCGCCAAAAATAACCACTCGACCCTTTTCAAGATGGCGAATAGCACGTCTGCGAATGTAGGGCTCGGCCAGCTCTTGCATAGAAATTGCCGTTTGTACGCGAGTAGGTACATCGGCGCGTTCTAGGGCATCTTGTAAAGTCATAGCGTTCATGACGGTAGCAATCATCCCAATGTAGTCGGCAGTCGCACGGTCCATCCCTGCCGAAGCGCCCTTGACCCCTCGAAAAATGTTGCCGCCACCCACTACAATCGCTAGCTGGACACCTTCTTTGAGCACTTCGGCAATTTCCTGAGCGATCGCATCTACAATCGCCGGGTCAATACCGTAGGCCAAAGAGCCCATCAGGGCCTCGCCGCTTAGTTTTAACAGTACTCGCTGGTAGGGTTTACCCATGCGTGCTCTATAGTTTAGTAATGAACTGAGTCAGTAATTTCTACATCAAGATAGCAGCGAAAGTGTTTGGGCGATACCCTAAGCTGCCATCAACACTTTTTTCAATGCCGTCTTCGATGCCATTTTTTAGCCAGCAATCTATCCCCCCGTTATTTTTTCACTGTTTGCTGGTAATCGCCTGGCTTGCCCTGGTTGGCACAGCATCGGAAGGAACCCGACGACTCGGCTACAGCCCCGAAATCACCCGAAAAATTGTCCATATTGGCGCAGGGCAAGTTATTTTAATCGCCTGGTGGCTTGCGGTCCCCGCCTGGGCGGGTATCGGCGCGTCTTTCCTATTCAGCGGCGTAGCCCTACTCTCCTATCAATTTCCGCTACTTCCTGGAATCAACGGCGTAGGCCGTCAGAGCTGGGGCACCTTCTTCTACGCCATCAGCATCGGCGTGCTGATCGCCTGTTTTTGGCCACTACAAGTGCCGCAGTACGCAGTCATCGGCATCCTCACCATGACTTGGGGAGACGGCCTCGCGGCGCTCATCGGACAGCGCTTTGGACAGCATCCCTATCAGGTATGGGGTGAGAAAAAAAGCTGGGAAGGCAGCCTCACTATGCTGCTGGTAAGCTACTGCGTTTGCACATCGGTGCTGCTAGCAGTGCAGGGGCCGGTAACGGCGACCTGGCTAGTGGCTGCGGTTGCAGCCGCGATCGCCACCGCCCTAGAATCAGCCTCTAAATACGGCATCGACAATCTGAGCGTTCCACTCGGAACAGCAGCAGTCTGCTTCTACCTAAACCAGCTGTTGCTTTAAAGCGAGCACCCGCATAAACGCTCTCCTCCACGCTTCTTCCATCCAATAGAGCGTAGCCAAAGTCTTAGCAGCAGAACACAGCCGAATCTAAAGCGCAATCTCTCCAGTCTCACCCGTTCGAATCCGAATCGCCTCATCAACCGCTGACACAAAAATCTTACCGTCGCCGATAGTGCCCGTAGCCGCCGCCGCCGCAATAGTTTCTAAAATAAGGTTGAGTTTTTCGTCACTCACCACCAGCATCAGTCGTTTCTTAGTCAAAAACTCTACAGTGTACGAAATGCCTCTATAGGTACTGGTTTGCCCCTTCTGCCGACCAAAGCCGCGCACGTCCTCTAACGTCATGCCAGTCGCACCGATTTCGACTAGGGCGCTTTTTACGTCCTGTATCTTTTCAGGACGCACAATAGCTTCAACTCTTTTCATACTCAACAGTCCTACAAAAAATTACGATCACGTGGCTATAGCGCTGCTGATATGGCGACTACTATGCAGATGTAATTGTGGCAGCTGTCTGTGCTCAAAACAACCGTTTCAGGCAGCGCAAACGAAAAGTATTGTGAAGTATTAGAGTCAAAACCAGCCGCAGCAGCTAACCCAAGATAGTTACTGTCATAGGTTGAAGAGATATACTTGAACCACGCACAGCAGCAAACATATAGTGATGCAGTCGCCCGCTCACCTAGACCTACCTCGCTAATCTTCTCGACTGTAGATGCGCTTGAACGCCACAGCAGTGGCGGCGGAGCTGCTGTAAGAGTGCCTGAGCCCCAGCAATACTCCCGCCACGAGCTATCTGCTCCAGCTGAGCGGCAGTAGCTGCTAGCGCGATCGCACCCACGTTAGCACTAGCGCCCCTTAGCGAATGAGCCACCACCTCAGTAGATCGAACATCTTGAGCTGCGATCGCCCGCTCCAGTTTATCTAAGCTATTTTCAGCATCCTGCAAAAAAATGGTCAATAGCTCAACTTCAAACTCAGTATCCTCATCTGCAAGCTGGTAGAGCTGTTGCCAGTCAAAGTCACGGGCTGAGGTAGCTTGGCTTTTTGACATAGTAGAAGTCCTTCATCTCTAACATCTTCCAACTCGTGATGCTGTAGGCGATTTTTCAGTAGCTACTCAGAAGGCTGCGACTGAAGGCACCAGGCAAAAAGCACAGTCAGCGAAATCCACAGTCCCCACTTAGGTAGATGGAGCCATCCCCACAGTATTCCGGGAAAGGCATCCATAGCATCAGAGAGAATGAGCGCAGCAAAAATGGTAACCAGTAGAGCAATCAAACTCACGGAACAAAGTAGGTGAATGGAAAGCAAGTATCAATTAATAACAAGTATGTGTTTGTGTAAATTGTTCTGTCATTTATAGCTTGATTTTATTGTGGTGACCAAAAATAACACCAGAGGAAATAGCCCGTTAGACAAGCTGGTTCAACAAAATGTCTGCTCAACAGAGTGTCGCTTAGCGAAACGTCGCTCGGCAAAACGTTTAAAAGAAGCACTCACACAACTACAGGCAAGGTAGCACATCAAACATACTATCTGTGTTATTACAACCTCCGTTTTAACTTAAATAAGGCCCATATCAATGCCGCTTTACAAACAGAAGACTGTCTCGCGCGAGGAAGAAACCCAAGAGCGCATCTTAAAAGCAGCTCAAAAGCTCTTTGCTCGAAGAGGATACGGCGGCACCACAACTCGCGAATTGGCACAGGCAGCAGGCGTAGCCGAAGGAACACTATTCCGCCACTTTGAAAACAAAAAAGCAATCCTCATAGAAGTAGCCACACGTGGGTGGACAGAAATCCTCACCGACCTACTCACTGAGCTGAGCGAAATGGCGAGCTACAAAGCAGTCGCACAGGTCATGCGTAAGCGTATGCTCAGCCTCAACACCAATACAGACATGCTGCGGGTGTGCTTTATGGAAGCGCAGTTTCATCCTGAGCTGCGCGATCGCATTCAGTCCGAAGTCATCGGCAAAATGACCGACGTCGCCGAAGCCTTCTTTCAAACTGCCATGGACCGAGGCGTATACCGACAGATGAACCCCAAAGTCATCGCCCGCATCTTCCTCGGCATGTTCACCATTTCCGGCTTCAGCCAAACCACCATGTCCGAAACCGACAGCTCACCCAACGACATGAAAGAAATGGCCGAAACCCTAGCCGATATCTTCCTAAACGGGGTTCTATCCGAGCCAAGCAAAACTATCGTCTGATTATCGACAGTCTGTCTGTCAAAGTAGCCCTGGGTAGCTCTAAGCACAATCGTTTCGATAGTGTGAGCATAGAAATGGGTCGCTTCTGCGATCTTGATATAGCTCAGCGTAAATCGCACCGATACCGATACAATGACCTCTGGTATGTACATTCTCTGCCTGCCAATCATTCCTTCTTATATTCCCTTAATCAATGGCACCCGATAAGTCCACAAACTCACCTACTCCTGACGACAGCAGCGATTCCGGCCTAGAAGGCATCCGCGCTACTCGCCTACAAAAGGTAGAGGACTTAAAGCAGGCAGGCCAAATGCCCTACGCCTACCGCTGGGACATCACCCACCCTATCACCGAACTCCAAACTAAGTTTGCAGATTTAGAAGCGGGCGCAGAAGAAGCCTTTGAAGTCTCCATTGCCGGGCGCATCATGGCGCGTCGGGTATTTGGCAAGCTAGCCTTCTTCACCCTGCAAGACGAAACCGGCACCATTCAGCTGTATCTAGAAAAAAAGACCATCCAAGCCGAAATGGGCGAAGCTGACGAACAGGCTTTCAACCATCTAAAGCAGCTCACAGATGCTGGCGACATCATGGGCGCAACAGGCACCATTAAGCGCACCGACAAAGGCGAGCTTTCCGTAAAAGTAAAGCAGTACGCCATGCTTACCAAATCGCTACTACCCCTGCCCGACAAGTTTCACGGCCTCACAGACGTCGCCAAGCGCTATCGTCAGCGATACGTTGATCTCATCGTCAACCCTGACGTTCGCGATACCTTCCGCAAGCGAGCAAAAATCACCGCCGCCATTCGCCGCCACCTCGACGAACTAGGCTACATCGAAGTAGAAACGCCCGTATTGCAGTCCGAGCCAGGCGGCGCAGAAGCCCGCCCCTTTGTGACCTATCACAACACAATGGACATGGAGCTGTACCTGCGCATCGCAACAGAGCTGCACCTTAAGCGAATGGTCGTAGGTGGCTTCGAGAAAGTCTTTGAGCTAGGTCGAGTGTTTCGCAACGAAGGCATCTCTACCCGTCACAATCCAGAATTCACAACAATTGAAATGTATCAGGCCTACAGCGACTATCAGGACATGATGGTGCTCACTGAAAACATGATTGAACAAATCGCTGAAGAAGTAACCGGCAGCTCTACAGTCACCTACCAGGGTGAAGAGATCAGCTTCACTCAGCCCTGGAAGAGAATCACCATGCATGAGGCAGTGCAAGAGAAAACAGGTATTGACTTCGCCCAGCTTAAGGACTTAGCAGCGGCCAAGAAGGCTGCGAAAGAAGCAGGCATCGGCGATATAGACGACTGCGAAAGCATCGGCCACGTGCTGAACGAAGCCTTCGAGCAAAAAGTAGAAGAAACTTTAATACAGCCTACTTTTGTAACAGACTATCCGGTTGAAATCTCTCCCCTCTCGAAGCCCCATCGCAGTAAGCCCGGTCTAGTAGAGCGCTTTGAACTGTTTATCGTAGGTCGAGAAACGGCCAACGCGTTTTCGGAGCTAACCGACCCGGTTGATCAGCGAGAGCGGCTAGAGCTTCAGGCAGCCAAGAAAGCGGCAGGAGACTTAGAAGCCTGTAGCCTCGACGAAGACTTTATCACCGCCTTAGAGTACGGAATGCCACCTACCGTAGGTATGGGAGTTGGAATTGATCGGCTAGTGATGGTACTAACTGATTCTCCCAGTATTCGCGACGTGATTGCCTTTCCGCTGCTAAAGCCAGAAGCTTAGTACAGCAGACGGCCAAGTTATTGAATTCTCATCCCTTAATCTCTACAGAGAGTTCATAGGTTGCATTTCCCCTAGTTCCACCTACGATAATCTCGTAATCGCCTGTATCAGGCAAAAAGATATCTTCTTTGGTAAGCTCTCTGCCCAGGATTGAACCGCTAGGCGAAACAACGTCAAAAGCAGCATTATCTTCTGCTGAGCTAATAGAGAGTTTCATTTGTTGGCCGCCTCGGGCTGTGAGGCTGTATACATCGCGATCGCCTCGAACAACGGCCCCTTTCAAAAGCGTACTTGTGCTACCCGCATTGAACGAGACTTGCTGCATATTGACTCTCTTCGCATCGCTAACAAGATCGCTAGCCTCTAGGCCATCTTCGTTCTGAAACACTTTATTAACGGTGGCACAGCTTTCTGTTGTTAGCGGCGTACCGTTGACAGTGAGCGTGTCATCCGAAACCTTCCAAGTCTCTTGCTCGTTTTGCTTATCGTACTCAATCCAGGTAGCAACGTCTAAATTGAGATTACTACCATCTATAGTGCCGTCTACACGCTGAGCATAGCTGGTGTAGTAACTGTTAGCTTCGTCGTGAATAACGCCTCTTGTATCACCGGTTACCCTGTCCGAAGCATCTATATCCAAACGAGCGTGAGTGGTTTCGATATCTGTTTCCGCAACGTAGCAGTATTTCCCAGGCGATAGCGCTGGGAAGATAGGCTTCGGCACAGAAGACTCCCCACCTTTCTTATCTTCCGGCACCTTACTACTGTCGGCCACTCTATCCGCATCACCGCCTTCTACACCTGCCTGCCCGTCAGTCTGTTCTGTCTGCGCGGCATCATCTTCGATAGGAACCACAGTTTCTGACTGGGGGCCGCAGCCAACTAACGTGCAGAGACATAAGAAGGCAAAGAGCGAACGGCGAGAGATGAGTTTTAGCATTTGTTTTAAATTGCTGACGGATACTAAGAAAACAGACGGACCACATAAATAGCTATACCTTCCTAATAGCAACCGTGTAAATGAGTAAGATTCCGTAAATTCACCCTGCTAATTCGCTACACCGTACGCCCAAAGCACATTCCCGCTATTGTTTTTGTACAGATATCATGAGGGGTCAGACCCCAAGTACTTACAGACAAGCGGGAAAGATAATGCCGGTGCCCTCTTCCCTATGTCAAAAACTAGCAATCATGCCTCAGTCTTCGACAAATAGCGTTTTTTTATCTTTGTCCCAGCACAGCCAGGGCCGACTCGCTGAACGAGTGGAAGATCTTTCCATTCCCGACTTCATTGACTTCTTAGAGCGGACTACGCGTGACTTCAAGCAGTTCCTTAAAGTCATCGACCTCATCAACAACCAGTCGCTAGAGCCAATGCTCGACGAGCTGCTAGAGACGTTTACGCTAAAGATCGGGCAGATTTTGCAGGCAGAGCGCACCACAATTTTTGTGGTAGATGAGGACCGACAGGAGCTGTGCTCCAAAATTGCGCAAGGTGAAGGGGCAGATATTTTAGAAATTCGCTTACCGCTAGACCAGGGGATCGCGGGCTACGTGGCAACAACCGGAAAAGGCGTCAACATCCCCGATGCCTATGCGGATGACCGTTTTAGCGATGCGACCGATAAGCAGACGGGCTACCGCACCAGGAATATTTTGTGTATGCCAGTGATGAGCAGTGGGGGCAAGGTGGTGGCGATCGCACAGCTCCTCAACAAAGTCGGCATCCATCCTTTCTCTACCGAAGACGAATCCCGCTTCGCTCGCTTCGCGCCCTCTATCGGCATCTTGCTAGAAACCTGCCAGTCATTCTACCTAGCCGCACGCAATCAAAAAGGCGTAGCCGCTTTGCTCAAAGCCATCTCATCAATGGAGCAAAGCCTGAACCTGGCGGTAACCTTACAGTCCGTCATGGCTGCCGCACGCGAGCTCATGCAGGCAGACAGAAGCACACTGTGGCTGCTCAACGAAGAGCAAAGCGAACTGTGGTCGCAGGTAGCCAGCGCCGATGGCCAAACCCTAATTAACCTGCGCCTCCCGGCGGACAAAGGCATCGTGGGCTTTGTAGCCGCCTCAGCAGAGACGCTAAACATCCCAGACGCCTACCACGACGAGCGATTCGACGCCTCTTCCGATAAAAAAACAGGCTACAAAACGCGAAATATCTTGTGCATGCCGGTCTTCAACTCCAGCGGCAGGCTCATGGGCGTAAGCCAGCTTATCAACAAGCGGCAGGGACAGTTTACAGCGCTCGATGAGTCGTTCATGAAAGCGTTCAATACGCAGGCGGGGATCGCCTTGGAAAACGCCCAGCTGTTTCAACAGATCTCCCAGGAAAAACAGTATCAAAAGGACATGCTAGAAAGCCTATCAGACGCGGTGATCTCAACCGATATGGTAGGGCGAATTGTCACTATCAACGAGGCGGCGCTAAAGCTGCTAGGATGCCCTACCGGAGAAGCAGGACGCTGGGACGAAGCAGGCATGAATGAGAGCGAGGAGCAGCGGGTGAACGTTGCGATCGCAGCTCAGTGGCAAGACGAACTAATTGGTCGCTATCTCTGGGACGTCGTACCCCTAGAACGCCTACAGCAGCGCCTAGAAGACAGCCTACAGTGCGGGGCTCGGCACTACGTCCCAGAGCAGGGACTAACAGTATCTATCGCGACCGTAGAAGACGCGGCTTCGGCTACGCTCAGCCACCGGATAGAGGGAGAGGAGAAAGGGAAGAAAGGCAAGCGTCACAACAGTTTAGCAGCCGTTGAGAAAGGGACATGGCAGCGGCCCGAGAGCTGCGTATTGGTGGTGCCAGATGTAGAAGGGTATCGGCTGTGGGGATCAGACGAGTGTGAGATTGTCGCGAGTCAGGTAATGGGGTGGAATCGGAGTATCAATCTCACAGTGAGTCCACTGAGCAATCCTCAAGGTGGGGTGCGTGGTGGGCTAGTGGTGCTAGAAGACATTAGCCAAGAGAAGCGGATGAAGACGACGCTATACCGATATATGACGCCGAGCGTGGCAGATCGGGTAATGGCGCTCGGCGAAGATGTGCTGATGGTGGGTGAGCGCAAGGATGTGACGGTGCTGTTCTCAGATATTCGAGGCTATACGACGCTCACAGAGAAACTAGAAGCAGCAGAGGTGGTCTCTATGCTTAACGAGTACTTTGAGACGATGGTAGAAGCCGTCTTCCACTGTGAGGGCACGCTCGATAAATTTATTGGCGACGCACTGATGGCGGTATTTGGTGCGCCGCTGCCGTTAGAGAATCATGCGTGGTCGGCAGTACGCTCAGCGCTAGATATGCGAAATCGTCTGGTAGTGTTCAACGCAGAGCGAGTGCGACAGGGACAGCCAGAGCTGCGCATTGGCATTGGCCTCAGTTCTGGAGAAGTAGTTTCCGGCAATATCGGCTCGCAGCGAAAAATGGAGTATACGGTCATTGGTGACGGGGTCAATCTCAGCTCCCGGTTGGAGAGTATTACCAAGCAGTATGGCTGCGACATTGTACTAAGCGAGCATACTTATGAGCGATGCAAAGAGAGAATTCGAGTAAGAGAGCTGGATTTAATTCGGGTAAAAGGAAAGATGGAGCCGGTGAAAATCTACGAGCTAATAGGAGAAATTTCTCACCCTATCGAGATCAAAACAAAGACCTTTCTTGACCTGTATGCGCAGGGAAGAGAAGCCTACAAAGCCGCATCGTTTGATCTAGCAATCTCTTTGTTTAACCTGGCACAGGCTTTGCGACCAGAAGACCGAGCCGTAGAGCTGCATCTGTCGCGATCGCAAATGTACTTACTGTGTCCCCCTGCCAAAGATTGGGACGGCGTACATGTGATGACAGTGAAGTAGCAGCGCCATACTTTTCTTTTTCTATTTGCAGATGGGTTTGTTCTTACTCACATCCGTCTGTACACATCCCCTCAGCGTCAAAAGACATCGTTCTGCCACTGAGCGGCACATAAACATTCGCCTGAGTCGCTTCAATAAAAGCAGCCGTCTTCGTATCCGGCTGTACCTCACCATTCACCGTCGCCGCCTCATTTGCATGAGAGGCAATCACCGAATTGGGTTCAATCAGCTGATCAATCACGTAGGCAGCCTCCGTTGGTCCGGTCGTGAAAGTATCGCCAATATTCATCACCACTAGCTCAGCGCCATACTGATTGCGCACCACAGTCTCCTGCTCAGCAGTGACGCCCGTATCACCTGAAAGGTACACCACCAAGCCATTGGAAAACGTAATCACATACCCGGTTGGCGGACCCACATAAGCATTCAATCCAGCAGCAGAAAGACTTTCACCTAGCTCACCTTCAATAAAATCACCGCTTAGCCCATTAGAGTGAACCGCAGGAACCGTCGTAAAATCCACCCCACCAACTTCCAGCGAAGCTCCGAAGCGCACAAGCTGCACAGTACTTGGATCGCCCCCTAGCCCTTCTACCTTATTGGCCAAAAACTGAGACATTTCACTGCCTACAATAATGTTAGCCGCTTGGCCAACCGCAATTTCAGCGCTGTTAGAGTTAGGCGTCGTACTCACATCCGTCAGCGGCTGAGCGCAAGTTCCCGCATTTACTTCTGCAATGCGCTGGTCACCCAAATGGTCGCCATGCACGTGGCTAACTAAAACAACATCAATATCGCCTAGCCTTGGGTCTTCCGCACCAGCCACAGTTCTACCCGCATCATAAAGAATCCGCAGCCCGTTAGGATCTTCAAAAACAAGTGCTCGATCTCTTCCACAGAACTCACCGTCGTGGCTGCCGAGCGGCGTCACTTTAACTTCACTAGCTGAGGCAATCCCAGCACTAGATCCGAACAAAACTATAGATGAAGCTAAAACTGCGAGCCGCTTACACAATGACATATTACCGAGATTTTCCTAATTGAAGATTCTATTTCTATTTATACAGCGGTCAGTGTCAATAGAAAAGCTCCCATTGATACAGCTTATCTGTTCAATAGGAGCTGAATAAATGGTTACTATTTCGAGAGATAGTAGCTATCTCAAGACTTTCCGCATAATTCTTTAAAGAGCAGCCGGATCAACTGTTGGTGGAATCAAAACAGCATCAATCACATGAATAATACCGTTGCTAGCCATCACATCTGTCGACACAACATTAGCGCCATTCACAGTAACGCTACCGCCTTCTGCAACAACATCTAAGTCTGCACCTTCAACCGTAGGCACCATCCCAGTCTCTACCGCACTAGAAGGAACTTCACCACTCACCACGTGGTAAGTCAAAATCTGTGCTAATACTGCCTTGTTCTCTGGCAAAAGCAGCTTGTCCAAAACACCTTCAGGCAAAGCAGCGAAGGCTTCATCCGTAGGCGCAAACACCGTATAGGGGCCTTCAGCACTGAGCGTATCTCCTAAGTCTGCGGCTTGAATAGCAGCCACTAGCGTGTCGAATGAACCGTTAGCACTCGCAACATCGACAATAGTTTCGTCTTCCATATCCACTGCATCTGCGGCAGGCGCTTCAACAGCGGGATCTGTAGCAGTAGTATCGTCTACCTGCGTATTGCAACCGACAGCAACGGGCAAAATCATCAGTGCAGCTGCCACACCTGCTAGTTTGTTCAAAGGCATTGAAGTAAATGTAAAACGCATAGAATTCCAAAAAAAGGGAAGCAAGCTACTTTATCTGTATAAAAACATACAGAAAACAGGCTTGTTGGGTTCAGTCTAAAGAAAATATTTTGCTGAGTGTCTCCATCTAAAGGAGTAGAAGCTCGGTATTTACGGATGTTCTAGATTACATTGTTGTAATTATTCTCTTAGCAGCGGCTTTTGGTGACCATCAGCATGAAGCAGCGTATAAAAGCAAGGAATAATAAATAGCGTCAGCAGCGTTGCTAACGACAGGCCAGAGAAAACAACAACGCCCAAAGGCTGCAAAAACTCCGAGCCTTGACCAATACCAAGTGCTAGCGGAAACATACCTAGCACAGTAGTGATGGTAGTCATCAAGATAGGTCGCAGTCGCTGAGGCGCCGCTTTGAGCATAGCTGTGAATCGGTCGCAGCGCTCCCGTTCATAAATCTGATTAGCCAGCTCTACTAGAATAATCGCATTGTTCACCACAATACCGACCAGCAGCACCGCGCCAACAATCACCGTCGCTCCAATCGCCGTTTGAGTAATAAACAATCCTAAAATGCCACCCGCCAAAGCCAGCGGCACAGTCAGCATAATCACCAGCGGGTCGATCAGTGAATTGTACTGCACAGCCATCACCGTAAAGACCAAAAAGGCCGCAAGCCCACCTAATAGGCCAAGCCCGCCGGTAATCGCCTCATTACTTTGAGCGCTGTAGCTAGGCAACCGCGTCACCCCGCTCGGCAGGATCACGCTCTCCATCAGCCGGTCTACTTCTTCGAGGGCCGCTCCCAAGCTAGCACCGTCGTTTAGCCGACCTTCGATAATAAAGACCTGCCGCTGACTAATTCGCTGAATCTCACCAGGGGCCTGACCGTCTTCAATGCGAGCAATATCACCAAGGCGAATGAGCTGCCCGTTGGTATCGCCGCTCAGCAGCGGCAGCTGAGCCAGCTCTGCAGGATTGCGCACGAGAGCTTCAGGAATTTGGACGCGGACATCTACAAGGCGATCGCCCCTTTGCAGCTGAGTCGGTACCGACCCCAAAAGCACCGTCTGAACCGTTGCACCAATCGTCTCAGCAGACAGGCCAAGGTCAGCGGCGCGTTCCCAGTCTGGGCGGATCTGAATCTCCGGCTGAGGCGGATCCGCGTCAGGCGAATAGCTAGCCAAGGTGGCCTGCCCGTCGAGCGACTCAAGTACTAGCTCGCCCGCTTCCTCAAGCACCTGTTCATCATTCCCCTGCAAAATCACATCCACATCGCCGCGTACGGGAGAATTGTTCAAGATCAGGCCTCGAACGTCGCCCGGTGATACGCGCAGCCGAGTTTTAACCAGGTTGAACTGGTTGAATTCACCGGTCATGCGATCGCTAAACGCCTCCACATCCGTCCCAGGTACCAGCGTCAAAGTGCTAGAGCCGCGCAGCGCATTCTCACTGGTATTTCCGCCAAAGAGAAACCCGCCCGAAGTGCTAAAGGCATATTCCACCTCGGGCTGTTCCAAAAGCAGCGCATCTATCGCGCTCATCACCCGGCGATTTTCATCAGCTGTTGTCCCCGGCGGAAACTGAACTCTCATATCAGCCTGCCCCGTCGCAATACTCGGCAGAATTTCTTGAGGAATCCGGTCCATCATGAAAAAGCTGCTGCCGCCAAAGAGCAGAAAGGCGATCGCAATTCCCAAAACCCGTCGCTGAAGCACCCAACCCAAAGCGCTTCCATACTGCCTCGTGAGCCCCTGTAGTCGCAGGTCAAACTGCCGAATCAGCCACCACCGACTTACCCCACTAGACCACCTCACAGCCAGCAGCCTAGAAGTAAGCGCGGGTACAACCGTCAGCGCCACCATCAGTGAAGCCGCCACTGCAAAGCTCACCGTAAGCACTAGCTCATTAAACAACAGCGAAATAAATCCACCAATCAGTAAAAAGGGAAGAACAGCCACCAGGTTTGTTGTAGTAGAAGCAAACAAAGCAGATTCTAGCTCTCGGCTACTCACCTCAGCCTGATGAATAACAGACTTATTAGTCTGTTCCACACCTTTCACGATGTTCTCTAACATCACAATCGCATTGTCCACAACAATGCCCACGCCAAGCGCCAGCCCGCCCAAGCTAAAAACATTGAGAGAAAGGCCAAATACACCCATCAGCAAAATCGCTACCAGCGTCGCCAGCGGAATCGCCACAACGATAATCAGCGTTTGCCTGAGCGAACCGAGAAAAAGGAAAACAGAGAGCCCTGCCAGCCCAGCGCCAATCAGACCCGAAACAGCAACGTTGCTAATAGCGTTACGAATAAAAACAGACTCATCTAGCGTGGCATTAAGCACCAGATCTTCTGGAATCAAACCCGACGCTTTCAAGTCCGCAAGCCGCTGCTTAACGCCATCAACAACAGTAATCGTATTAGCAGCAGGCTGCTTTTGAATGCTCACCTTCACCGCAGGCTCACCGTTAAGATCAACAAACACACGCTGATCCTCAGTCCCATCAATAACTTCAGCAAAGTCACGCAGATAAACCTGCTGAACAGCCGCAGTTTGATTACTATTGGAACCGTCAACCTCAAAGATCAAATTTCGAATGTCATCAGCCTGCTGAAAGCGCCCGGCCACACGCGTTAACGGTTCGCTATCAGGCCCTTGAATACGCCCACCCGACGTGTCCAAATTGCGTTCCGAAAGCGCACTTAGAACATCCGTAACGCCCAACCCCAGCGCCTGTAGCCTCGCCGGATCGAGATTGATTCTAATCTCTTCTTGAACGCCGCCAGAAACATCAATACTCGCCACACCGGGAACAGTAATCAGCTCGCGCGCCAGCTCCTGATCAGCAAACACCCTTAGCGCGACTCCCTGTAACGAAGAAGACGTGAGCGCAGTTTCATACACTGGCAGCTGAGAAGGATCAAACTTAAACAAACGCGGCTGCTCAACCGTATCAGGCAGATTGTTCCTCGCCCGGTTAAGCGTAGCAGTCGCATCGTTTAGGGCCTGATCAATATCGCCACCCGGCTCAAAATAAAGGTCAAGACTAATCCGGCCTTCTCGAGTTTGAGAAACCACCTGAACCACCCCTTCAGTAGCCGCAAGCGCTTCTTCTAGAGGCCGCGTGACTTCATCTACAGCCACTTCTGGCGATACGCCTGGCGCACTAGCCCTCACCCCAATCCGAGGATAGGTAATAGAAGGCAGCAAATCAACCGGAATCTGTTGCACAGAAAACAGACCCAACACAATTACCGCAACCGTCAGCACCAGCGTAGCAATGTGCCGCCGAATAGCTAGCGTGCTAAGGCTAATATTGTTAGAACGGTTACTAGCAGATGAGCGATCGCCTGCATTGGTATCCGGCGGAGCAGTGGGCTGTACCATCGGCTTTAGTTTCCTGCTTCGGGTGGTCTGTTCGAGCGTTTCGGCCCAGCGTTTGGTCCAGCGTCTGCTTCTGCGTCCTGTTCAGACGCTGATCCCGCACCCTGTTCAGACAAAATGCTGAGCCGTACCGCCTGACCTGACGTGAGCGGGCGATCGCTCTGCACCACAAAAGCGTCATCAGCCTCCAATCCCGACAGAATCTC
Organism: uncultured cyanobacterium; assembly: GCA_963836895.1. Lineage (GTDB taxonomy): Bacteria > Cyanobacteriota > Cyanobacteriia > Phormidesmidales > Phormidesmidaceae > Phormidesmis. The sequence continues at coordinate 43,161 of CAWILA010000007.1, forward strand.
CACCCGATCTTGATTGCGCTCTCCTATCCTCACCGCCTGCGCGATCGCCCTCGCCGCCTCGCCCTCACCTTCTACAACAAACACCATATCGTCGCCCTCACCCACTTCTAGCGCGCTAGCGGGCACCACGACCGGGGCTTGCCCTCCCTGCCGCTCAGGAGAGAATGTCACCCTTGCTAGCAGCCCGCTGCCAATCCGCACATCAGGGCTAGGAAGCGTCACCTGCACAGGAATCAGCCGTGAAGTAGCATCGGCAACAGGCGCAATCTGCGTGATTTGCCCTGTCAGACTGCCTTCACTGGAAAAAGCATCAAGCTCTACTCGCGCAGCTTGCCCTACCCTAAGCTGCGCAATATCCAGCTCAGAAACCTGAACCGTGACTTCTAGCGTACTCAAGTCACCCAGCTCTAAAACCGTCGCGCCAGCTTGAACAAAATCACCCGGATCAACGAGTCGAGACAGCACAACACCCGTCAGCGGCGATCTCAAATCAGCATAAGAAAGCTGTTTCTGAGACTGAGCGACCACCGCCTGCTGCGCATCAATCTGGTTAGCCGCCGAAGCCACAGCCTGCCTTTGCGCAGCCACCTGAGCTTGAGCCGAACGTAGCGCTTGCTCCGCGTTAGTCGCCGCTAGCGCTGCGGCCTCAGCCTGCTGAAGAGAAACCGCACCCTCACTGGTAAGCGATCGCAGCCTTTGCGCATCAATTCGCGCCTGGTCAAAGGTAGCTTGAGCCTGCACCGCCGATGCCTGAGCATCCGCAATCGAAACCTCAGCTTGCACAGTATCAGCGCGTCTAGCAGAAAGTTCAGCCTGAGCCTGGTTCAAGCTAGTCGTTTGCAAATCGCCATCAAGCTGAGCCAAGAGCATACCGCGCTCAACCGGATCGCCTACATCAGCCGAGATTTGAAGAATTTCACCCGAAACTTGCGATCGCAGCGCCACCTGCTGAGCCGGGCGAGTCGTACCCGTATAGCTCAGCAGTCCATTCAGCTCACCCACATCCGCCGTCGCCGTTTGCACCGCCACCGGCCCATCGTCTCGTCCCCGCTGACCACCTCGCCCCGAACCTTGCTGCGCTTCGCTTGCCGACAAAATGCCGCAGCCTGCCGTCAGCCCCAGCGCCAATAGCCAAACCGGCAGCAGCCCCACTCGAACAACCCGTCCAAAAAAAGGCTTCAGCATGCGTCGATCACAAAGGCGTTTCAGCGAAACGCAGCCAGATTTGCTGTAAGCCAACGAATAGATACCCTCAAAGCTTTCAATTCTAGAGAAGCACAAACAGCTTATGTCATTTTGTTATACCGGAAACAGAATTTAAGCAGGACATCATACGCTGCCTGTACCGTCAGCATTAAAGGCTACCAGCGTTAAAGCCGATTCAATCGCCTGATAGACATCAAGGGTTTAATAATATGCATAATTTCCAAGCAACAGTTTGCCAACAGCATCCGAATGTTTATACAACACTTGTCTCAGCAAACGATGACGATGGTAGATAGGGAGCCGGTAGCTTAATCCAGAAGCGAGAACCCTGCTGCTCTTCTGATTCCACGCCGCAGGTACCACCCAGGCGGACGGTGCCGCGCTGAACAATCGCCAGGCCAAAGCCAGAGCCAGGGTAAGACTCTACGCCGTGTAGCCGACTAAAAGGCTGAAATATTTTGGCCTGGTCTTCTGGCGAAATGCCAATACCGTCATCTTGAAAAAACCAATAGACCTGAGCCTGTTTTAATTCGTTCGATGAAGGTATACCGGGCTCCAACACATCTAAATCTGTTATACCAGTGTCCTTTGAGCTTGAATCAACCAGATGAGCACCAATTTTGACCATTGGGCGATCGCCCGGCCTAATATACTTCAGCGCATTGTCTAGCAAGTTACTGGCAATCTGTTCTAATACGGGCGCATAGCCCACAACAAACGGTAAGTTAGGCTGCACTTCCACTTGAGCCTGATGCGTATCAATCTCCGGCGTCAGCGAATTGACGGCTGAGCGCACAACTTCATCTAGGGAAACTGGCTCGGCAATGATGTCAATTCGGTCTATGCGGCTGTAGGTGAGCAAATCTTCTAGCAGCTGCGTCATGCCGATGGCCGTTGCGCTAATGCGCTGTAGGTAGGTAGTGCCTATCTCATCTAGCTGAGCGCCGTAGTCTTCTAAGAGAGCTTCTGAAAGACCTTGCAGCCCTCTAAGGGGCGATCGCAAATCGTGAGCAACCGACGAGGTAAATAGCTTTAGCTCACTATTAACAGCGGTCAGCTTTTGTGAGCGCACTTCAAGCTCTTGCTGCTGCCGTATATTCTCTCTATGCATCTGTCGTAGCCTGATTTGGTGCTTCACCCTGGCCAGCACCTCTGCGATTTGAAAGGGTTTTGTAATGTAGTCTGCGCCGCCTGCGCCAAAAGCCTTAACCTTATCGAGTGATTCATCTAAGGCGCTGAGAAAAATCACCGGAATATCTTGAGTCTTAGGCTCGGCTTTAAGTCGGCGACAGACCTCATAGCCGTCTATTTTCGGCATTCTAATATCCAACAGAATAAGATCGGGCGGATCAAACTGAGCCACCTGAATAGCCTGCTGTCCGCTCAGCACCCGGCGCAGGTCGTAACCTTCTCGGCTGAGCGTTTCAAACAAAAGCTGAAGATTTTCAGGCTGATCATCAACGATGAGAATATCGCCAACTTCGGTAGGGGTTTGAGATTGCGCGTTGTTCATTATCTAGCTCATCACCCAACTGGGCTCATTCTTCGATCAATGGCTGTACTAACTGGCTAAGCACATCAAACCTCAGCTGACTCACACAGCTGCTCAGCAAACCTGCCAGCACCTGCTGCTCATCTGGCAGCTGTTCAATTAGCATCTCCATTTTCTGTTCTCTCGCGCCCAGTACCGCTCTATAAAAAGCCTGCCTCCAAGCTCGCGGCTGACGCTGTAGCTGCACTTGCGTATCCGATATTTTTGCTTCGTTCCAGAGTTCGCTGCCAGCGGCGATACCTTCCATCTCTAAGTCTCGATCAAGAGAAGCAGCATACTCGTATTCTACTTTCAAATGCTGACGCATTTTCTCAAAAATCTCGTTAACCTGAAAAGGCTTACACACATAGTCATCAAACCCAGCAGCCGCAATCTCGTCTCTCATGTGCTCGATAACAGAAGCGCTAATCGCAATAATTACCGGTGCATTTCTAGAAGCATCAGCCGACTGCGCCGCTCGAATTTGCCGAGTCGCGTCATAGCCATTTGTCTCTGGCATATACAGATCCATCCAGATACAGTGCGGCTGCCACTCACGCCACACGGCCACAGCCTCAGTCCCGTTTTTAACCGCGCGCACTTCAAAGCCCACAGTCATAAGTAAAGATATCAGAAGCTGACGATTCTCAAGCACATCTTCTACAACCAGAATGCGATATTGAGGCTGGCCTACTGCAAGTGCAACAACTTTTCGATACGGCGAGCTAGGCACAAGGTCAGCGACACTCACAACATCGAGCTGAACATAGCCAGTAAAAGTAGAGCCTTCCCCTAGCTGCGATCGCACCTCAATATCACCGCCCATCAGCCGCGCATTCTGCCGACTGATAGACAGACCAAGACCCGATCCCTCAGACGCCTTTCGCCCTGTTTCAGTCTGATGAAACGGCTCAAAAATCACCTCAAAATTGTCGGCAATAATACCAGGGCCGGTATCAGTAACCTCAAACTGAACGCAAACCCGGTTAGACGAAGGTGTCGTCTCTGTCGCCCAAACGCTGAGCGTGACCCTACCTTGCGCAGTGAACTTCACCGCGTTGCCCACCAGGTTGAGAATAATCTGTCGTAGCTTACCCTCATCGCCCCAAACGTACTGAGGCAAATCTTCAGCCTGCTCTAGCTTAAGCAGCAGCCCTTTTTTCACCGCACGGAGTGTCAGCATACTGCGCACAGACGTAATGAGCTGATACAAGTCAAAACAGCTCTCATTCAGCCTGGGCTGCCCCACCTCAATACGCGACGTCTCCAACACATCGTTAATTAAAGAGAGTAAATGCTCACCGCTGCGGTTGATAATATCGAGGCGATCGCGCTGCTCACTCGACAGCGTTTCGTGATAGTGAATCAGCTGAGTAAAGCCCAAAATAGCGTTGAGCGGCGTCCTTAGCTCATGGCTCATTTTGGCCAGGAACTGGCTTTTTGCCTGATTAGCAACCTGCGCTTTTTTAGCCGTTTCACGCAGCGCCGCCCGCGAAAACTCCAGAGCCGTTAACAGCAGCGTAGATCTTAGCTCCTGGGCAGCGGCAATCTCTGTTGGCTCCCACGGAAGCGACTGTTCGTCTACCGTTTCCTGCCAGCGCTCAAAAGACTGGCGCGGCGTAAGATATGGCCTACCGTTAGCGTCGGTAGCTACTGACTTATTAGGATTACCGGCCCACTGAACTGCCTGCTTTTGCTCAGGCCGAAACCAGAGAATATGGTAGGAGGCCTCCGGCAAAAATATCGAAATTGCCAGCAAGCCTGCGGCCTGCGCTCTATCTTCATAAGCAGGCTCAAATGTCAGTGACAAAGTATGGGTGTAGTAAACATCCTGCTCCTGTTCAACCAGCCAATCTAATATGGGCCGAATGCGAGAGACCGAAGGTGTCTCACCAATCAAAGTCAGTTGACTGCCCAACACAATCACCGCGCCGCTAGCCTGCACCAGCGTCAGCAGATCTTCCTGGTACTCAAGCAAGACTGACTCAATAGCATGAGCCGGTTTGAGGTTTGAAATCGTCAGACGAATCTGCTGTTGAATGGCGCGAACCTGGCTTTGATAGCGCCTCTCAATTAAAGTCTGCTGGCGAAAAAGCTCCACTGAAGTTAGCTGGCCAACTAGCTCACAGACCTTACGAGTCTCATAGTCAATATATTTTGGCTGGCTGTGATGACAGGCAATCAGTCCCCACAGTCCATCTTCAGTAATCAAAGAAATCGACATCGACGCCGCCACCTTCATATTCTGAAGATATTCCACATGCATCGAGGACACGCTTCTTAGCTCCGCCGCACTCAAGTCCAGCGGCCGCTGATAATGTGGATGACGCTCTGGCACGAGCGGTACAGGTGTGTAGCTAACATGGGGAATCACCCGTATCCAGCTTTGCAAATACAGCTGACGCGCCTGCACAGGGATATCGGTAGCAGGAAATCGCAGACCTAGGAATTTCTCTCTTACAAACGGGCTATCTATCAGGTCGTTTGGTCCATTAGCCTCAGCAATGACCGCGCCGCTGTAGTCAGTCCCTAGCCTATAGACCATCACACGGTCCATACCAGTAATGCTCTGTACTGCCTGCACCACGATACTAGCGACATCTTCAATACTCTGTGCTTGCTGAAACTGACCGATACTCTGGCGTAAGAGGTCGTATGGAGCAATCAAACTGCGTTCTTCTCCGCTGCCGCGCGTCGGTCTCGGCGTAAGCTCAAAAATAACGGCTTCATCACTAGCATGCAGATGTCCGTACCAGTCAGCAGTATGCGGTTCATCGCTATTTGAAGCATCTGCTGACGTCGCTGTCGTTAGCGTTAGCTCAAGCGGTACCTGACTGCTTGCTTGACCTTTTACTCGGTCTTTGCCTAGGTCTTGAGAAGATTGTCGGCGAAGGCTAGTGGCTTCGGCCTGCTCTATCACCTGGCTCAAAGCGCGGCTAACGGCTTCGGCCTGAACGCTACCCACTAGCTTACTAAGCGGCTGACCTAGCAAATCGTGAGGCGAGACGGCCAGCTGAGATTCAACGTTGGCACTTACCTGTAGAATTTTTAGGCCATCGGCTGACGTAGCAGGCTCTAGCACCAGCAAAATGCCGTGCGGCTGAATGTGTCCAGGAATGCGAATAGGCTCGCGATCGCAGTTCGTCAGCGTTACTTCTTGCCCGAGCGGCTCCTGCGTAGAAACAGAACGTTTATCTTGGGATACATTCATCTAAGTATCAGAATCTGTAGAGCGGCCAGAAATAAAGAAAAAAGACAGGCATACAAACGGTTATCTAATCGGTTGAATACTGTATTAGCTAATACTAATCAATACTAAATAGTGTAAGAGATTTTATTGTTCTGTGACTGTTCCAAAAGATTAATCTGTTGGGGTATGAACTACACTAGCTGTATTCAAAACATTGCGCCGCCACGCCAATTTTTGTAGGCGAACGAGTCTATTTTATTAAAGTCTGTTTTGCCAAAGGAAGTGTATCGCTCAAAACGCAGCTGGAAGCGTGCTACCAATGTTTGAGAGTTCACAAACGCCCCAGAATACAGAATGGAATTCGGGCGGTAATAGAGCCCTGTCACCGGAAGGTCTCGCCTTTCGCCAGGCCGTTATCAGCGCCCCGCTGCCGATTTTAATCTACGCCGAAGACGGCGAGATCTTGGTGCTAAGCGAAGGCTGGATCAGACTGACCGGCTATAGCATTGAAGATATTCCCACCCTCAGCGACTGGGCACACAAGGCCTACGGACAGCAAAGTGCAGACGTATTGGCACACATCGATGGCCTGTTCGCGCTCAACCAAACCATTGACGAAGGCGAGTTCACGCTGACGACCAAAAGCGGCGATCAGCGAGTCTGGCAGTTTAGCTCCTCCCCCCTAGGACAGCTCACCGACGGACGGCGCTTGGTAATGTCAATGGCCGCAGATGTAACCGCGCTAAAAGCATCTGAACAAAAGGCCGAGGCGCTAAATCAGGTGCTGGAATTACGCATAGCCGAGCGAACCGCTAAGCTACTAGAAGCCAATCAAGACCTAGAAGCATTCACCTACACGGTGTCCCACGATTTGCGCGCGCCTCTGCGGGCAATGGAGGGCTTCGCCAAAGCGCTGCTAGAGGACTACGCATCCCAACTGGAAAGCGTGGCTAGCGACTACGCTGAGCGCATAGTGATAGCAGCAACGAGAATGGATGACCTGGTTTCGGATCTGCTGGACTATAGCCAAATGAGCCGACGCGCTTTGGGCATTCAGCCGCTCAGCGTTGGGCCAATTATTGATCGAGTGCGCGAAGACATAGAACCAGACGTGCAGCTTTGCCAGGCCCAAATTGTGGTTGCCAACGACTTGATTGATATTTGTGGCAACAGCTATGTTGTGGGCCGAATATTCACAAATTTATTGACCAACGGCATTAAGTTTGTGCCCCATAACGTTCGCCCCATAGTGACGATTAGCTGCGAAGAAACCGCTGATAGAATTCGCTATTGGGTCAGCGATAACGGGCTAGGCATTGCTACCGACCACCACCAGCGCATCTTTAGCATGTTTGAACGCTTGTACGACACCGAAGACTACCCAGGTACAGGCGTAGGGTTAGCCATCGTAAAGCGAGGTGCGCAGAAAATGGGTGGAGATGCTGGCGTTGTGTCTACAGTGGGCCAGGGCAGCCGATTTTGGGTCGACTTCGTCAAAGTCACTGATCCTAGGCGTTTATTTGTATAGACAAAGGCAAAATTACAACCTATAAAATCAGCGTATTCGCTAAGGTTGTTTATTTATTTGTATTTATATTTATTTACATAGATAGATTTGCTTATGAATAGATTGGCTCAACAATATAAGGAGTAGCTTCATGACAATTAGCTTCACTTTTCTTAAGGATATGAGCAGCATATGCGGTAAAATATTTATCAATAAAAGCAGCCATAGAGTGGTATGAATGAAACCTCAGTCTATGGCCTATGTTTATAAGCTTAAAATACAGCTCACTGCTTGCTGTTTTATCATTTTTTTAAGAAATTTCTTCTCTATCTACTACTTTTTTATTGAGCATGTTTTTTCATTTGGATAACGTTTTAGATGGCTAACTTACAGTTCGGTGGGCTTCTACTCGTTGAAGACGATGCCAACGATATTTTGCTAATGGAGCGTGCTTTTCGGCGGGCAAAACTAACCGTTCCCATTAGAATCGTCAAAGATGGTGACAGTGCCATTGACTATCTTATGGGCCAAGCAAGGTACAGCGATCGCAACGAACACCCCTGGCCTTCCCTTATTCTGCTAGATCTCAAACTGCCGCGCCGCTCGGGCCTAGAAGTACTCGAATGGATTAGACAGCAGCCGGTCATTCGTCGAATTCCGGTCGTAGTGCTCACCTCTTCAAAAGAAAATAACGACGTAGACCGGGCTTACGAAATCGGTGTCAACTCTTATTTAGTCAAGCCGGTTACATTCTCTGCTCTAGAATCAATGGTAGAAGCTTTAGACAAGTTCTGGCTAAAGGTAAACCAGTATCCCTCCATCGAGTTTATGTTTCCAGGTGCTGAGACAGGTGCCTAGGAATAAGCGTAGGCTCCATATATCAAAGCCCTCATTCCCTAGCCCTTCTCCCGAGAGAAGAGGGTTGGGGTGAGGGCTTCTAGCCGGTTGAATACTATCCAATTCTCGTCCCCTAGCACTAAAGACGATCAAAACAGAAAGCTAGAAATAGCCAAAATCAATCAAAAATAGCTAAAAATGATCTATTAAGTATTTAATCTCAAAGGAAGATGCGTTATTCTCCTCTGCGGTCTGTTTTACTGATTGACGATAATCCCAACGACCGCTTATTAGCACGCCGAGAGCTAGCCAAAGAATTTGATACGCTAGCGGTGCGCGAGGTGATTAATCAGCTAGAGCTAGACCAGGCGCTAGCGACAGGTGGCTTTGACATGGTAATCACCGACTATCAGCTCGGCTGGTCGGACGGGATTCAGGTACTGCGAGCGGTGAAAAGTCAGCCGACCGCTCGTCCGGTGATTATGTTCACCAACACCGGCACCCAAGAGATCGCGGTAGAAGCGATGAAATCTGGGCTTAGCGACTACGTCATCAAGTCGCCCCGACACTTTTTGCGCCTGCGTCAGTCGGTACGCTCTACGTGGGAGCAGTTTCAAACTCAGCTCAGAGCCGCCCAGCTTGAGATTAGGATTCAGGCACTGCTCAACCAGCTAGAAGTCGGCATTTTTAGGTCAACGCCTGCGGGCAACTTAATAGAAGCAAACGCGGCCCTGCTGAATATGCTCGCGGCTGACTCTATTGAGTCAGCTCAAGACATGCTGAGCACGCAGCTAATCGAAGTATTCTCAGACAAAATGCGTTCTCATACAGCAGAACTAGCGATACAGCGAGCAGATCAAGACCCCCTATGGATAAAGGTAAGTGCCACAACTAGCGAAATTAACGGCGCGTCAATTACAGATGGCATCGTAGAAGATATCACTGAGCGCAAGCAGGCTCAGCAGCGGCTCCGGCAGCTCAACCAAACGCTCGAAGAAAAGGTGCAATCGCGCACCGAGCAGCTAGAGAGTACCAACCGTGAGCTAGAAATGTTTGCCTTTTCTATCTCCCACGACCTGCGATCGCCCATCCGTCAAATCGACGGCTTCATTCACCTCATCAGAGAACACCTACAGACCGATACCCAAGCAGACAAACTAGACGACACCACCCGGCACTATCTCTCCGTTATTTCAGAGCTAACCGAACAGTCTGGCGGGATGATCGATGCACTGCTCGACTTCTCCAAGACGGGCCGCGTAAAAATGCGCCTCACATCAGTAGATATGGATAGAATGGTTCGTCAGATGAGCCGTCAGCTTAGTGGATATAGAGCTGGTGATAAGCCGATCAAGTGGCAGATTGAGCCGCTGCCGACCGTAATGTGCGATCGCCTCTTAATTCAGCAGGTGTGGCAAAACCTGCTAGGAAACGCCGTCAAGTTCACGCAGTCTCGACCTCAGCCGGTTATCACCGTCCGCTCACAGGCACACGAGCACGAAAACACTTTCATCGTCGAAGACAACGGCATCGGGTTCGAAAACAGCCAGTCAGAAAACATCTTTGGGATGTTTCAACAGGCTCACAGCAGCAAAACGTCAGAGGGCGTTGGCATTGGCCTAGCCAACGTCAAGCGAATTGTCGCTCGTCACGGTGGGAGAGTCTGGGCCGAAGGCATCGCAGACGAAGGTGCAGCCTTTTACTTTACCCTGCGCGATCCACCCGTTCTTACCTGAGCCGCCCACCTGCCTAAAGATTCGGTCCTTGTAGCGTTAGCCTTTGCTTCCTCTCTTGCCCCACAGAAAGCTCAGCCTCCGACCATCCTTCTTCTCACTCGCTCAGAACACATGACGCCTACCAGGTTTTTAATTCTCGAAGACGATCCCGCCGACGTTGAGCTACTGTCCACAACGTTAAACAACAGCGGCTTGAACTGTGAATTTTCTATTGTAGAAACGCGCGAAGATGTTTTTCGCATCCTTCGCACCCAGCCCATTGATATTGTTCTTTCTGACTATTCGCTGCCCACCTGCAACGGCCTAGAAGTCATCAAACTAATCAAAGAGGAGTTTGACGATACTATTCCCTGCATTTTGGTATCGGGCGTACTGGGTGAAGAGAGAGCTGTTGATGCGCTTAAAAGCGGAGCGTCCAACTACGTGCTCAAGCGATCGCTCGAGCGCCTGATGCCTGCCGTCAAGCAAGCGCTACAGGAAAGTCAGGACAAAAAGCTGCTGGACCGAGCGCTCACTGAGCTACAAAAAAATGAAGCCCGGTTTCGCACATCTGTCGAAACCATGACAGACTGCCTGATCATCCTAAAATCGGTTCGCCGCGAGCTAGGCATCGTTCAAGACTTCTCGATTGAGTACATCAACGAAATGGCCAGCCAGTATCTGCTGATGTCACCGAGCAAATGTGTCGGCCAGTCAATTTTTGAAGTTATTCCCGGCTTCAAATACCCCGGCAGCGTCGATCTTTTTGTTGAGTTTGATCTGGTTTTAGATAGTGGCTACCCCTTCCAGTCAGAGGTTTGCCTGTGGGGCTGTAGAAAACAGCACAAAACTATCGTTGACCAGTTTGTTGCCATAGAGATGAAAGCAATTCAGCTAGACGATGGCCTGGTCATCACCTGGCACGACGTTACACAAAGAGCAAGACTAAAGCAACAGAATTTGCGTTTGTTACAGGCTTCTGAAGAAGCGCGTGCCAGCGCTGTACAGGCCAACCAGCAAAAAGACGCCTTCCTAGCGAGCTTCTCTCATGAGCTGCGATCACCGATCTCTTCTATGGGTGAATGGCTGCGGTTGCTAGAGGCAAACGCTGGCAACCCCGAAGCAGGCACAAAAGCGCTCGAAGTCATCCAGCGCCATGCCAGGCAGCTAGAGCAGCTAGCCTCCGATTTTCTAGACGGATCTCACATCCTACGAGGCAGATTCGCTTGCGATCTTAGGCCAATGGCACTGATCCAGCTAAATCAAATCGTCATAGAGGCAATCAACAACCTCAATACCACCAGTCACAGCCAGGATATTCAAATACTGTTCAACGCCGACAAGCTCTCGGGAGAACTGCTCGCTGACAAAGCAAGGCTCCAGCGAGTATGCCAAAACTTACTCTCCAACGCTGTCAAATCCACACCGTCTCGCGGACAGATAACGGTTCATCTTCAGCAGCAGCCCGAAAAGGTAGTGCTCTCTGTTACAAATACCGGGAAAGGAATAAGTCTAGATACGCTGCCTTCTATTTTTGAGCGTCTTCCTCAAGAGAATACCGATAAAAGCAGTGAGCAATCAGACATCAGCCTCGGCCTACCTGTTGCCAAACACATTGTAGAAGCGCACGGCGGCCAGATTAAAGCCGAAAGCGAAGGCAAAGATAAAGGCAGTACGTTTACCGTTGAGCTGCCGCTGCGCCCAGTCACCGATCAAAAAACCGACGGTAAAAAGCACCAGACAACAGCTACCCCACCAGGCATAGCAGAGTGTTCGAGTATCGAGGATTCAACGACACAGACGGTCTATCTGCCTGCGCTCAACAACATTCGAGTGCTTGTAGTAGATGATCAGGCAGACTCGCTAGAAGTATGCAAAATAATGCTGGAAATACACGAGGCGGAAGTTCTAGGTGCGGCCTCAGCAGATGAAGCGCTAAAGGTACTCAGTGAGTTTTCTCCTCATGTAATCGTGAGCGACATTAGCATGCTAAATGGAGATGGCTATGAATTTATCCGGCAGGTGCGATCGCGCCCCAAAACCAACGGCGGCAGCACACCTGCGCTCACACTCACTGCCTACACAGAAGAACTCGACCGCACCCGCGCGCTGCTCGCAGGATTCCAGCTTCATCTACCCAAGCCCGTCGATTTCCAACAGATAGTAGACGCTGTTGCTTTACTATCCGCGCAGCCAAGCTTTGACGATTAGCTTGAGAAAAGAAGCTTCTTTTCTCAAGCTTCTTCCCAAAAGGCCAGCAGCCCAATACGTTCGACCAGCTCTTTTGAAAATCATGTTACGGACACGACGTTTCGTTGAGCTTTGCCGTGATAATGAGCAGGTTGATCTCGCATTTCGCCACCCCACATGACTAACGCCCCCACCACCAACCAAAACCCCAAGCAAAAGCTATACGAAGGCAAAGCCAAAATCATCTACGCCACCGATGATCCAGAAGTACTCATCACCTACTTCAAAGACGATGCCACCGCCTTCAATGCGCAGAAAAAAGGACAGATCACCAATAAAGGCGTGATCAACTGCAAAGTCACGACCGCCCTATACAACCTGCTAGAAAAGCAGGGCGTCGCAACGCATTTCATCGAGATGATGAGCGACAGAGAAATGCGCGTAAAGCGCGTTGACATCATCCCCATCGAAGTCGTCGTCCGCAACCTCGCTGCCGGTAGCCTGTGCAAGCAAACTGGCATCTCACTAGGGACAAAGCTAGAACCGTCCCTCGTCGAGTTCTACTTTAAAAACGACGACCTGGGCGATCCTCTATTGACGAGCGATCGCATCGCCGCCATGCAGCTCACCACCCCTACCCAGCTCAACGCCCTCACCGAAAAAGCCCAAACCGTAAACCGCGTCCTCACAGACTTCTTCGCCAGCTGCGACATCACCCTTGTCGACTTCAAGCTCGAATTTGGCACCGACGCTGACGGCACCCTCCTGCTCGCCGACGAAATTAGCCCAGACACCTGCCGCCTGTGGGACACCGCCGAAACCGACGAAAAAAAGCGAGTCATGGACAAAGATCGCTTCCGCCAAGACCTAGGCAACGTCGCCGCAGGCTATCAGACCGTTTTAGAACGCATCATCTCGCAGCTTTAAACGTGCAGCCTACCGTTCTGGCACAGCTACTTCTAGGCTGAGGTTTAAGAGTGCGGTAGTATTTTTTGCAGTTGATTTAATCAGTGTCTGAATAATTCTTAGGCGCTGTATGTTCATGCTCCTCAACCGAACTGACAGACCGAACCTGACAGTTCTATTCAAGCGGGCACGAACATGTGTGAGGAATGAACATCTATAAGGATCCACTGTTTATGCGTGTTTCACCGGCTCTTCTGGCCTGTTTTAGCTTAGTGGCAATATCGGGCCTACCGAGTCAAGCCGCTGAATCTTCGGAATCGGTCGATAGTGCAGCATTGCTTGAGTCCAGCCTCAAAGACGGTCCTCTAGAAGTCCAGGTAACCGAAGCCACTACGCCCACCCAAACCGTAGCAGAAGCTGCTGAACTAGCTGCTATCCCTACCGTCACCACGCCCACTACTGACGCCACCATCAACAGTGACACTGGCGCAACGTTCGACCAGCTCCTAGCCGGAGTCGTCAACAAAAGCGCACCCCCCATACTCGCTCAGGCAAACGCTGAAGACGACACAGACGAAGTACCGCCTCAAACGGTTATCGACACCGAGCCCGACTCCGTCGCGCCAACCATTCTACCGACACCCGCAGGCTCAGACGATGCCGTCCCTATCATCCCAACCCCAGACGTAGGCGATCCTACAGGCATAGAAGAAGGTGAAATCGAAGCCAACGACGGCCCACCTGTAGAAGCCATTCCCAATCAGCCAGCGCCCACCCAGTCCACACCAAACCCAACCAGCGAAGAGGCCGCACCCGAAGAAGCGCGCGTACTGGTCTCAGAAGTTGACGTAGTTTCCACCAATCCCAACCGTCCGCTCAACGACCAGCTGCTCAACGCCGTGTACAACGCCGTAGAGACCACCCCCGGTCGTACCAGCACCCGAACGCAGCTCCAGCAAGACATCAACAGCGTCTTTAGCACAGGCTTCTTCTCCAACGTCAGCGCCAACCCCGAAGACACCCCACTAGGCGTAAGAGTAGTCTTCGCCGTAGAGCCCAACCCCGTACTCACCAGCGTAGACATCCGAGGTCGCCAGGTCCTAGAAGACGAAACCATCGAAAATATCTTTGGCGCACAATACGGCGAAATCCTTAACCTAAGAGACTTTCAAGACTCCGTACTCGACCTAAACGACTGGTATCAAGACAACGGCTACGTACTTGCCAACGTCACCACCGCACCTCAAATCAGCGACGACGGCACCGTAACACTCATTGTGGCCGAAGGCGAAATCGAATCGATTGAAGTGCGCTACATCACCCCCGATGGCGAAAGCACAACCGAAGACGGCGACCCGGTCAGCGGCAAAACCCGTGACTTCATCGTCACCCGCGAGTTTGAGACCGAGCCAGGCGACGTCTTTAGAGAAAGCGAAATCCAGCAGGACATCGGTCGCGCTTTTGGCCTAGGCATCTTTGAAGACATTCGGCTCTCGCTAGATCCAGGCGACGAAGACCCTCGCAAGGTAAAGCTTATCGTCAACGTAGCCGAGCGCGACACCGGCTCAGTGGGTGCATCCCTCGGCTTCAACCTGCGCGGCGACCTCTTCGGTCAGCTCAGCTACAACGAAGACAACTTCGGCGGCAACAACCAGAAGCTGCGAACAGAAGGCCGAGTCACCACACGCGGCGACTTCCTCTTCGACGTCAGCTTCACAGACCCCTGGATTGCCGGTGATCCCTACCGCACCTCCTACACCGCCAGCCTATTCAACCGCCGAGCAACCTCACTCATCTTCGACAACGGTGAGATCGATATCGGCTTAGCAGACGGTGACAATGTTTTGGGCAACGGCGATACGCCAAGACTCAACCGACTGGGCACAGGACTCAGCTTCAGCCGTCCGCTAGACGACGGGCTATCCCTATCACTAGGGGCACAGTATGAGCGAGTCGCCCTACTAGATTCAGGCGGCACCGTCACCCCACGAGACGAGCTAGGCAACCTACTCACCGCCAGTAACAACGGTCGCGACGACCTGCTTACCGTACAGTTCGGAGCTGTGCTCGACCGTCGCGACAATCCGTCCGTGCCGACCAGCGGTAGCCTGTTTCGCCTGGGCACAGAGCAGTCTGTACCCGTGGGCAACGGCAGCATCTTCTTCAACAAAATAAGCGGCAGCTATAGCCAGTACGTACCCGTAGGCTTCTTTGGCGACAGCGGTCGTGAAACCATCGCGTTCAACTTACAAGGCGGAACAGCTATTGGCGAGATCCCACCGTACGAGGCCTTTCCACTCGGTGGCGGTAACTCCGTCCGTGGTTTCGAAGAAGGCGCAGTCGGCTCCGGTCGCTCATTCGGCCTAGCTACCGTAGAATACCGTTTCCCTCTCTTTAGCGAATTTTTGAACGGAGCCCTCTTTGCCGACTACGGCACCGACTTTGGCTCCGGTTCTTCCGTTCCTGGCGATCCAGCTGGCGTACGCGGCAAGCCCGGCAGCGGTCTTGGCTACGGCGCAGGCGTTCGAGTGCAGACACCGCTAGGCGCACTGCGACTAGACTACGGTTTAGCAGACGATGGCGGCAGTCGCTTCCACTTTGGTTTCGGGGAACGGTTCTAATGGTCAATGCTGCGCCGATAACGCCTGAGTCGAATCAGGCCACGTCAGATACTACAGGGCCTGCTGTCGAAATGCAGCAGACCCTAGCTGGCATCGCGATCGCATCTGGCATCGGCCTGCACCTTGCCCAGCAAACCACCGTCCGCCTCATCCCCACCGACCCCGGCACCGGTCGCTACTTCGTACGCACCGACATCGCCAACCCAGTTACCATCCCAGCGACAGCCGCCCACGTCGTGCAGACGCAGCTCTCCACCGAACTAGGCGCAACAGCAGAAGCTAGTAACCCAGCAGCTCAGCAAACGGTGCGTACCGTAGAGCATTTGCTAGCGGCTTTAGTCGCCCTAGAAATAGACAATGTTCGCATCGAAATAGACGGGCCAGAGCTGCCGCTACTCGACGGCTCTGCAAAAGGATGGATAGAGGCGATCGCCCCCATCGGCATCCAGCA
The DNA here is from genome assembly GCA_963836895.1 of uncultured cyanobacterium. GTDB lineage: Bacteria > Cyanobacteriota > Cyanobacteriia > Phormidesmidales > Phormidesmidaceae > Phormidesmis. The sequence goes on from CAWILA010000007.1 coordinate 59,315, forward strand.
GCAGTCCGCTCCCAGAGAAGTGCCGCCTCCCATCGCCGAGCCCATCACCGTCTATGCTGACGACGCCTGGGTCGCCGCTTTCCCTAGCCCTACCCTACGCTTCACCTACGGCATCGACTTCGAGCTAGCCGCCATCGGCAGCCAGTGGCATAGCTGGGCCCCCACCCCCGGCGATCTTGCAGGCAGCTTCACAGCCGACATCGCCCCCGCCCGCACCTTCGGCCTTGCCCACCAAATCGACTATCTGCGCAGCAAAGGCCTTATCCAGGGCGGCAGCCTGGACAACGCCCTCATCTGCTCCCACGAAGGTTGGGTAAATCCTCCGCTGCGCTTCGATAACGAACCCGCACGGCACAAAATGTTGGACTTAATTGGTGACTTAGGTCTTGTAGGCGACCTACCAATGGCGCATTACGTAGCCTACAAAGCGAGCCACACGCTGCATGTAGAGCTAGCGAAGCGGATAGAAGAGCTAGCGCAGTAGGACTTTCCTAGGTACCAAAACGTGTGTCCCTAGCGCCCGGCACCGTCTAGTGGCAAAATCGTGAGGGGCTTAAACAAGCTTCACCATTTTTTTAGCTTTCGCCAATACGATTTGATGTCTATGCCAACTAGTGCTCCCATCCCAACTGAGACCACAGCCTCAGCGGATTCAGAAACGACTTCAGCAAAAGTCAACGATGGGAGTGATCCTGACAACACCCCCCCAGAAGAGAAAAAAACAACCTACACGCTCGAAGAAATTCAGCAGCTCCTGCCTCACCGCTATCCGTTTGCCCTAGTTGATCGCATCATTGAATATGTGCCGGGCGAAAAAGCGGTAGGCATTAAGAACGTCACCTTTAACGAGCCCCACTTCCAGGGTCACTTTCCGGGTCGTCCGCTCATGCCTGGTGTGCTAATTGTTGAAGCGATGGCCCAAGTCGGCGGTATCGTACTCAGCCAGGTCCCTGGCGTAGACGGTAAGCTGTGCGTATTTGCAGGCATCGACAAGGTTAAATTCCGTCGCCCTGTAGTCCCTGGAGATCAGCTCATCATCACCACAGAGCTCGTGACCATCAAGCGATTGCGCTTTGGCAAAATGAAAGCCCGCGCAGAAGTAGATGGGCAGCTAGCCTGTGAAGGAACACTGATGTTTTCGGTGGTGGATTAACTACGATATGTGCTCTACTCGTTCGGTGGCTAGGCTGGAGGCATGGCTTTGACGACTACCCTAATTCATCCAACTGCGGTCATTCATTCTGGCGCTCAAATCCATCCGAGCGTGAGCATAGGCCCCTACGCCGTCATTGGAGAGAAAGTCACCGTCGGCGCAGATACCGTCATCGGCGCGCACGCGGTTATCGACGGTAATACCCAAATCGGCGATCGCAACCGCATCTTCCCCCACACCGCCATCGGCCTAGAGCCCCAAGACCTCAAATACGACGGCTCCATGAGCCTGGTCGAAATCGGTAACGACAACGCCATTCGCGAATGCGTCACCATCAACCGCCCCACCCGCATCGGCGAAGTCACCCGGCTAGGCAACCACAACCTGCTTATGGCCTACGCCCACGTCGCCCACAACTGTCAGCTAGGCGATCGCGTCATCATCGCCAACTCCGTCGCCCTCGCTGGCCATGTAGAAATAGAATCCCACGCCCGCATCAGCGGCCTAGTCGGCGTACACCAGTTCGTCCACATTGGCGCCTACGCCATGGTCGGCGGCATGAGCCGCATAGAGCGCGACGTACCGCCCTACACCATGGTAGAAGGCAACCCCTCGCGTGTGCGCGGGCTCAACCAGGTCCTGCTCAGTCGTTCTGGCATTGCCACAGAAAACGACGGCCAGGTATACAAAGGGCTCAAAGAAGCCTTTCGCATCCTGTACCGCTCAGGCCTCACACTAGAAGAAGCCATCAGTAAGCTAGAAGCCATCTCAGACAACCAGCGCGTCCGCCATCTGTACGAATTCTTACAGGCCTCCGTGAGTGAAAGAGGAAGGCGCGGCCCAGTTCCGGGGAGAAAGCGATAGTGCCCGATTCTCTACAGCCACCTTTCGGCTCCGCCCAGGGCTCAGCAGATAAGCAAAAGCCAGTACAAATTTTTATCCATACCGGAGAAGTCTCTGGCGACTTGCAGGGGGGCTTATTAATCAGTGCTCTCAAGCGCCAGGCCAAACAGCGCGGCCTCAGCGTTGCCATCGCCGCTGTCGGCGGTCAGCAAATGGCCGACGCAGGCGCAAACGTCATCGTCAACACCGTACGCCTTAGCGCCATCGGCCTTTTAGAAGCGCTCCCCTACTACCTCACAGGTCGCGGCCTGCAAAAGCAGGTCAACCAGCATCTGCTGAATCATCCGCCCGACCTAATGGTCCTGCTCGACTACATGGGCCCGAACGTCGCGGTCGGCAAATTCGTTCGTCAGGAGCTGCCAAACACACCTATCGCCTACTACATCGCACCGCAGCAGTGGGTATTTTCCACCAAGCGCGACACTCAAAACATTCTAGACGTCACCGATAAGCTGCTAGCGATTTTCCCAGAAGAGGCGAAATTCTACCAAAAAGCAGGCGCAAACGTCCGCTGGATAGGCCATCCGCTGGTCGACATCCTAGCCGAGCCCATGCCTAAGCAAACCGCCCGCGCCGAACTCAAAATCGCTAAAGACGCGCAAGTCGTCACCCTCATGCCCGCCTCGCGCAAGCAAGAGCTACAGTACGTCATGCCAGTCATGTTCGAAGCCGCCGCCTACATCCAGGCGCAGCAGCCCAAAGTAAGATTTCTCATCCCCGTCTCACTGCCCGACTTTCGCGACGACATCTCAACCGCCGCCGACAGCTACAGACTGAATGCTCGCCTAGTAGATAAAGCCGACGGGCAAAGAGCGATCGCCGCCGCCGATGTCGTCATCAACAAATCCGGCACAGCCAACCTGGAAGTCGCCCTCATGAACGTACCCCAGGTCGTCATGTACCGGCTAAGCAACCTCACCGCCTTCATCGCCAAATACGTCGTCCGCTTCACTGGCGACTACGTTTCACCCGTCAACCTGATGGAAAATCAGCCGATTGTACCCGAGCTATTGCAGTGGGACGCCACACCAAAAGCCATCAGTGAAGCAGCGCTAGCCCTGCTCACTAACGAGGACAAAAGGCAGCAGATGATGGCTGGCTATAGGCAAATGCGACAGGCAATGGGAGAAGTAGGAGTATGCGATCGCGCCGCCAACGAAATCCTAGATATGCTGCCGTAAACGCGTCAACCACCACGCAAACCACTGGCGAAATTCCTACGCAGATGGAATTTCGCCAGAAAGTGGACAGATATTGATAAGCCCTCACCCTATATGCTCTACACTAGGGCAGAAAATAATAGAAGCTTGCCAGGTAAAAGCCGTTTGCGCCAACGCTTTTGCAGCAAATATAGCACTCGTGAGGATGCATTCTTACGAGTGCCAGTTGAGTTGCCCACTGCTACATAACGATTGCTACATGACGCTTCCAGCCCGGTAATGATATTCTAAGCAGCTCGACAAAAGTTATAAGAGGAGGAGAGCGTGGAATTCTCAGAACTATTCAGAAAGGGTGGCATAGCAATGTGGCCCCTGCTCTTTTTGTCAATTTTGGCACTGGGCACCATCATGGAAAGAATATGGTTCTGGTCTAGAATCTTGACCCGTGAGCGAGAAGTCGCAGGCCGCGTCCTAGAAGCCGCACGCCGCGAGTGGAGCGCCGCCACCCAGCTATCCCAAAGAGCTTCTCAGCTACCCATGGGGCGATTCTTATTCTCCGCCCTCAAGCTCAAAGACCCCGACCCAGAAGTCTTTCGCCTGGCCCTAGAAACCTCAGCCAACGAAGAGCTAGCCACCATGCGCCGGGGTGAAAAAGTCCTAGAAGCCGTCATCGCCATCGCCCCACTACTCGGCCTGCTCGGCACCGTCGTCGGCCTCATCAACGCCCTCGGCTCCATCGACCTCAACGCACTCGGCGTCGGCGACGCCACCCCTAGCACCGCCCTCGGCATCGGCGAAGCCCTCATCAGCACCGCCACTGGCCTAATCATCGCCATCGTCAGCCTCGCCTTCTACCGCCTATTCCAAGGCTTCGTATTTGGCCAGGCAAAAGTCCTTCAGCTCTCCGGCAACGAACTAGAGCTCCTATACCGCCAGGCCTGGGCCTACACCGACGGCAAACCCAGCCTCCTCAGCGAAAACGTAGCCAACATTCCCCCCTCCCCCACCATCGACATCCCCGAAACCCCGACAATGTCAAAAGACACCCCACCAGCAACCTTCTAAAAAGCCCCATCCCCCATCCCCCATTCCCTATTCTCCCATCCCCCACCCTCCCCACTGACCCATGAAAGTAGACATGAACAACCGTCAGTCAGACGTGCAGATTGAAATTCTGCCGATGATTGACGTCATCTTCTGCATCCTCACCTTCTTCATCCTGGCAGCAGTGGGCCTCTCCCGTCAGCAGGTAATAGACCTCGAGCTACCGTCAGTTAACAACAGCGTGCCCCTCCTGGGAGATGGACGCGATCGCCTCTACATCAGCATCGACAGCGTCGGTCAAGTCTACCTAGAAGCCAACCCCGTCCCCATCAGCCTCTTACAGAACGCAGCCGCCCAGTACCTACAGGAAAACCCCGGCGGTACTGTCGTTCTCTACGCCGCCACCAGCGCCCGCTACGAAGACGTCATCACAGTACTAGACCTGCTCAAATCGGTCGCTGGCAATCGCATCTCACTAGCCACCCTACCCAAAGCCGCTTCCCTAGATCCTACGCAGGGCACTCAACCCGGACAATCAGGCCAGCCCGGTCTTCCCCAGTCCGGCTTCCCAAACTCACCTGACCCAGCAGGCCTCCCACAAAGCGGAGGCGTACCGATTACACCCACACCCTCTGGAGACATTCCTGGAGGCAGCGGCCTCCCACCGGTCACCCCATCACCGGGAACATCTTCAATACCCATTTCGCCACCCACTACGGAAAACGACAGCACGCCGTAGAGCGGCACCACTCAGAAGCAAGCGTGAATACCGAGCGCGTATATAAACAAAGAACCCGCCTGGAGAATCTCTTCTCCAAGCGGGTTCCAGTTAGAAAGTCAATCAGCTAGCTGGCAGCCAAATAGCCATTGATAGTTGCCTTACGACGGCGTAAATGCTTCAGCGCCTGCTGCTCAAGCTGACGAACGCGCTCACGGCTGATACCCATACGCTGACCCACCTTCGCTAGCGACAGCGGATTGCCATCTGCCAAACCAAAGCGCAGATTAATCACTTCCTGCTGCTGAGTAGTTAGCTCTAGCAGCATTCTACGCAGGTCTTGTTGCAAAGACTTCTGCACCGTATAGTCTTCAGGAGAAGCACCGTCGTCCTCAAGCAAATCCTGTAGCTCAGTATCCTGGTTGTCGCCAATGCGCACATCCAAAGAGATAGGCTGGCGCGCAATCGACAGATACTCACGCACTTGGCGCGGCTCTAGCTCTAGCTCTACGCCAATTTCAGCAGCGTTAGGGCTACGGCCCAACTTCTGAGAAAGCTCACGCTGTACGCGCTTGATCTTATTGAGCTTTTCAGTGATATGAATTGGCAAACGAATAGTGCGAGCCTGCTGCGCGATCGCTCTCGTAATCGCCTGGCGAATCCACCAGTACGCATAGGTAGAGAACTTATAGCCCTTCATAGGGTCAAACTTTTCAACGCCGCGCTCTAGGCCCAGGGTACCTTCTTGAATCAGGTCCAAAAACTCCAGATTACGCTTCTGGTACTTCTTCGCAACAGCCACAACCAGACGTAGGTTCGCCTCAATCATCTTGCGCTTAGAGCGCTGACCGCGATGCAAGTGCTTATTGAGCTCAGCAACCGTTATATCAGCCGCAGCTGCCCACTCAGCCTCAGAAACCTCAGCAGCTTCAGCATCCGCATCGTTCTCGTCTACCTCTGGCAGCTGACGAGTTAGCTCATCTTTGATAGCCAGCAACGCCATCATCTTCTGCACCTGCTTACCCAGCACAATCTCATCTTCATGGCTCAACAGAGGCACACGGCCAATCTCGTGTAGGTATGCCCGCACAGCGTCAGTGGTGTACAGCGGTTTCGCCTTTCGCTGCGTCTTCTTCCGAGTCGTTTTCTTAGCGGCTGCTTTCTTAGTAGCAGTCTTCTTAGCGGCTGTCTTCTTGGCAGCTGTCTGCTTAGTAGCTGTTTTGGTCGCCACAGTCTCGTCCGCACCCGCTTTCTTAGTCGTTCTCTTACGAGTCGTTGTTTTCTTATCTGCTGTTGTCATAGTGGTCACCTTCTTAGCGGTTGCCTTACGTTTGTCCTGAATAGTGGATAGTGGGCGAGAAGCATCTTCTACCGTGGCGACCAGCGCTACCACTGCACGCTGCATATCATCGGCACTCTGATTAGGTTTGCGGGACGTTGATTGATCCATAGTTAGGCCTCCGCCAAAAATTCATTTAGGACTAGATAACTGGGCTAAGCGGTGATCTAAGCTGACAATTTGAACAATTGCTGCCGAGTTCTCTGAAGTCACTCACACTTTTTTGAAACACTTTCCAGTAGCTGTGTACTTAGATATGCACGTAAAAACAGTGTGCAAAGGCAGAGGTCTAAACGCTCTTAGTCGGAATCATTATGAGTTTATTCTAACATCAAGATTATTTCCTTAATCTTTCTAAAGTCCACTTTGCAAATTGGATACAACAGAAAAGCAGCCGATGAATACAAGCCTAACAACAGAGAAAAAGAGAAAGCTGAGCATTCGCTTAGAACCGGCTGAGAGCGGGTTTCTGCTGAGCCTAGTTCGTCCTTTACATAATGAATTAGCAAGTCGGCTTACACAGTGGTGTTTTCACCCTGTGATGACCGTACATTCACTAATAAAGCGGCTATTTCTAACTCTCAAGTTGGACTCATGCGCAAGGTTGTCCCATCTTAAACTTGCGGATCTGCCATAGCATCTGCCTTTTGACCGACTCTTTAGCGTATTATCAGTAGCTTTATGCGACCTTAACGTTACCGAGACAACAGAGATACAAACACTAGCGATCGCACAGTTTCCGGATGAAAGCAAAAGGCTAGATGAAATCAGAAGCTTGAGAAAGCACTTACAGAAGCGTTGGGCAAAAGTACTGAACTCAATCAGCAAAAAACTTACGTAAGCAATACACCTTATGACGACCTAATGTCTTAAAAGATTGACTTCAGATGGATGATTAATAACTAGCCGAAAAATCCTCAAACAACGATGTTTCACTGAGTTTTTCTTTTCTCAAACACGTCTTTTTAGCAGGGGCAACTAGCACAAAGACATGCCTTTTAGAGATGCCACATCGTAGCACAATCGGTCAAAGGCGACAGCGCTGCACATAATATCTTCATATCCCAACCGTGTCATCTCGGTCGACACTCGCCACACGCTGCCACCAGTTCAGGTTTCTACTTTGAACTACGGGTCTTAGTCATCATCTCGAATCGCCCACTCCACCGCAGCGCGAGCATGGATAGCCGTCGTATCGAATAGCGGCACCGTACTGTCTTGCGTGCCGACTAGCAGACCAATCTCTGTGCAGCCCAAAATCACAGCCTCAGCCCCCGCATCCACCAGACTTGCAATCGTGTCACGAAAGCGATCGCGCGACGCTGCCCGAATATCCCCTAGGCACAGCTCATCGTAAATCACATCGTGAATAAAGCTCCGCTCTAGCTCAGTCGGCACCTGCACCGCTAGCCCATGCTTATAAATCAACCGATCCTTATAAAAAGACTCCTCCATCGTAAATCGCGTACCCAGCAGGCCCACCCGATGAATGTCCTGTCGCTTAATCTCATCAGCCGTCGCATCGGCAATATGAATAAGCGGAATCGTGGTCGAAAAAGCGATCGCATCTGCCACCTTATGCATCGTATTGGTTGCAATCACCATACACTCAGCCCCAGCGCCTTCCAGCTGAGCCGCCGCATCCGCCAATACCTGACCAATCTTGCCCCAGTCTCCCTGGTGCTTCAGCCTGACTAGCTCCTCAAAATCAACCGAATACATCAAAATCTTGGCCGAATGCAGGCCACCCAGCTCCGCCTTCACCGTTTCATTTAGCAGCCGGTAGTACTCAATCGTCGACTCCCAGCTCATCCCACCTAGCAGACCAATCGTCTTCATCAGCGCTTCCGAGTAAGTTCATCGCCAGACGTTTTATACCAAATCACATTGCCAATCACAGCCGCCACCAGCGCCACCCCGCCCCCAACAATCCCTAGCCGTGGGCTATATCCGCTCCGACCCAGCGTCTCCATCCAAACCCCCGTCGTCGCCGATGGCCGTAGCGCATCCATCGCGGCTGGCACCAAATAAATCAACGCAGCGCCCACAATCAGCCAACAGGCCGCAGACGCCAGCAAAAAAAGAGTTTTGGCCGTAGATTGACCTTGAGCAGGAGCAGACATATCTAAAGGGGTTGAAAATAGAATCTATATATCTACCATAGTCCTCATTTGCCTCGTACCTGTACATCTTTCCAGTAGTCTCAGGCGTACTTTTATGGGGATAGCTGTAGTGCAAAGCTTCCGGCGCTATGAAAGTCAGCTTCTGAGCCAGGGTGTGCGATCGCCCAAAAAGTCTCCTTCCTATCTACCAGCACACACACCGCGCTCACCCCCACAAGCCACAAATCATCTGTCAAATCCAGTCCGCTCACATCTACAGAAGCATCCAAACGTACACCTTCTGAAGATCGACTCACACCAAAAGGAAGCGACGTAAAAGCAGATTCCTCCTTCAAACCTTCACGGTAGCCATCGAGCGAAAACACGTTCCACGCACCCGTCGGCGAAAGATTGAACTCCCAATAAGGTGCCTGCTCAGCTTTCTCAAAGCCTGCGCTCAGAAAAAACTCAAAGCAGGTTTGCTCCCACAGCCGATCTTGACGAACATCAGTCGAATTAAAAGGAGGCAGCACCACCGCCTCCACATCACCCCGCATCAGATAAGACATAGCGAGCAGATCACCTTCTCTGGTCACCGTGCCAGTAATCGACAGCGATACATCATCAGGCAACAGCTCAAACGGCATCAGCGTAAACGTTACAAGCTCACTCACCTGACTTACCTCATCGACTCAATCAGAGCCCTCAGCGTCTCTTCTTGCGCTTCAATACTCGACGTCAGCTGAAACTGCACCAGCGCCCGATCCAGATTGTGGTCAGGATACTTCACCTTAAAATACACATCGCCCGCCAAATAATCGGTAAAAAACCTCAGCCCCAGCTCAAACGCAATCAGCCGAATCCCGTCATACAAATAGTCATAGTCCTGCGACGTCAAAAACCCCCTCGCCGCAGGCAAATACCCTTCCAGCATCGCCTTCGCCAGCTCCGCATCAAACGTCACCTGCTGCCAGTCCGTCGTCTCCTCACCCAGCGGATTACACCCCGAGCGCAGACAGTCGCCAATATCGTAATGCACCAGCCCCGGCTTCACCGTATCCAAATCAATCAAGCTCACCGCCCGCCCATCGCGTCCCAGCATAATGTTATTCACCTTCGGGTCACCGTGAATCGGCCTCAGCTGTAGCTCCCCCGCCGCCTTAGCATCTTCCAGCACAGACACCCAGTCCTGCCGCTGCGCCACAAAGTCCAGACAGTACTGCACATCTTCAACGCGACTAGGCGCACTTTCCTTGTCTGCCTTCCAGTTTGCAAGCACCTGTTCGTACTGCAACAAATACCCCGGCGTAATATGAAAGCCTTCCAGCGTATCAGCCAATCGCTCAGCGGGCAGCGTACTAATCAGGCTATGAAACATCGCTAGCCCGTAGCCAACTTCTTTAGCGTGCTCCACACTCTCAACCGTTTCAAAAACCTGTGACTCTTCAATGAAAGTAATCGCTCGCCAGTAGCCCTTATCCTCATCAATCCAGAAAGGAGCCCCTTCGCACGTAGGCAGAATATGCGGCAGCTCCCAGCGACGAGTCAGCGCCGTCGTTTGGCCATCAATATGCTCGCTAAGCCGCTGCATATTTTGAACCACAAGCTCAGGCTCGCGAAAGATTTGAGTATTTATTTTTTGTAGAACAAAGCGCCTTGCAGGAATCAATTCGCCAGCCACTGTTACGAGATAGGTGTGGTTAATATTGCCGTTGCCGAGTGGTTCTACAGCGCAAACGTCACCTGCATCGACAAACTGAGCAGCAATTCCATAAAGCTGAGACACTGCCAATACCTACCTTTTCTCGCAATTCTCACAATTCTCGCAATTACAGACAGCCTATTCCCACTACAGCGAACTAGAATTCAAACTCTCCGCCTCTTCAGGCGTCTGAGGAATATGAATACCACATTCTTGCTTTAGCCCCTTAAAGCGAGTCGCCCGCCCGTCGGTATCACCCGCACCCACAGGCCGACTAGAGTGCCAATCGCCCACGCTGACGTAGCCTTCTTTAAAGTACGGATGATAGGGCAAATCGCGCTCTTTGAGATACATATAGACATCTCTAGAAGTCCAGTGCAAAATCGGCAGCAGCTTATAGCGACCTTCTTGCACCGTAATCCGGTCTAACGTTTTACGATGATCGGTCTGCTGCGATCGCAGCCCAGCCAGCCAGGCGATCGCCCCCAGCTCATCCATAGCCCGCTGTATCGGCTCCACCTTCCGAATCTGGTCATACCGGTTAAAAGCCTCCACCGTCCCCGCTTCCCAAAGCCGACCATACAGCGCCTCCATCCGCGCCGGACTCACCGGCGACTGATACACCTTTAAGTTCAGCGATAGCCGCTTCGTCAGATCTTCTGCAAAACGATAGGTCTCCACCGGCAAATAGCCCGTATCCACCCAAATCACCGGAATATCTGGCACCACGCTCGTCACCAACCCCAGCATCACCGCCGACTGAATGCCAAAGCTAGTACTCATCACCAGCCCATCACCAAAGGTATCAGCGCCCCACTGCACAACCTCCTCTGCGTCCGCCCCGTCCAGCGTCCGATTCACCCGCTCAAGATCGATATCTGGCCTTTTAACGACTCTCTGAGCAGGCACCAGAGTCAGATCTGGCCTCAAATTCTCTCTAGAAATTTCAGAAGCACCTTCAGCGTTAGCAGGAAGGCTTGGCAAAGCGCTGGTCATAGGGAAAAAGTCCTAGCTCCCAATCATCACAACGGACCAAACCATACAAGCATCGTTCAGCCGCGTTTATTTCGTATAGCTTCCCACGTTCAGCCAGCCAATATCAAATTTCTCACCTGGCACCTCAGCCCACAATCTCGCGAATCCGATAAATTGGCCGCTTTTGCGACTCGTGATATGTCCGCATGCCCAGCTCCGCCAGCAGACCAAAGCTAAATAGCTGAATTCCCGAAATAATCAGCAGCACCGACAGCATTAGCAAAGGCCGCGTCCCAATCGCCTCATTCAAAAACAGCTTAATGAATGTCAAGTACAGTCCCAGTAGAAGGCCTAGCGCCATCGATACAATCCCAAACGGCCCAAAAATATGCATCGGCCGCGTCAAAAACGTCTTCATAAAATAGATCGTCAGCAGATCCATCACCACCCGCAGCGTACGGCCCAATCCATACTTACTCTGGCCAAACTGCCGAGCATGATGTCGCACCGGAATCTCAGTAATCCGCGCCCCTTCGATATAAGCGAGCGCTGGCAAAAAGCGATGCAGCTCACCATACAGACGCATATCTTTAGCCACTTCCGCCCGATAAGCCTTTAGAGAACAGCCATAGTCGTGCAGTCGCACTCCCGTCACATTCGCAATCAGCTTATTCGCAATCTTCGAAGGCAGCAGCCGAGTCATCGCATCGTCCTGCCGATCCTTGCGCCAGCCGCTCACCAGATCGAAGCCATCCAGCAGTTTTTCATACACCGTCGCAATGTCCGCCGGTTCATTTTGCAAGTCCCCATCTAAAGTCACAATCACCTCCCCGCTCGCCTGGTTAAACCCTGCCGACATCGCCGCCGACTGCCCGTAGTTTCGGCGCAGCAGCACCACCGTCAAATCATCTCGCGCTTGCGCAATCTGCTTCAGCAGCGGCACCGAGCCGTCCGTCGAGCCATCGTCCACACAAATAAACTCGTAGCTCACATCCATACCTTGCAGCACATCAGCAATTTGTTGCACCAGATGAGGAATCGTCTCAACCTCGTTATAGATAGGCACTACAACAGAAAGGTCTATCAACACAGACGCGTTTCCACCGTCGCGATCACCATAATGACCAGATGAGCGATTTCCTATAGGCGGCAGCGAAGCAGAAGGCAAGCGCGTAGAGTCGATCATGGCAAATTATCGGACCAGACAGATAACATTTGTAAGATGCCCTCACCGTACAAAACTAATCGGTTCAATACCTCACAAATTAGAGATTCTTGATGAACTCTACGTATTCACACCGCGTATCTACACCACATCAGATATCAGCTTGAATAGCCAAAGAAGCGATCGCACAGCACAACTAAACCCGCCGCCCCCACCTCAGCTAGTACGCTCACCAGCCGGTAGATTGCCACACTGCCCAGCACCACCGCCACCGGGAACTGACCGCTCAGCAAAGCGATCGCCGTCGCCTCAAACACACCAACGCCACCAGGCGCACCAGGTACGACCAAGCCAAGCAACCAAGCCAGGCTAAAAGCCGCAATCAAAGTTGGAACCGCTGAAAGCTCAACCGGAAAAAGCGCCAACATGATCGCAATAAATCCCAGCGATCGCAGACCTATAAACCCCATCTCACCCAAGAGCGATCGCCAGGGATACGCCCTTAGCCTCGGCGAATCAACAACGCTAAGCCCCTGCGCCTTCGCCTTCGCCATACTCAACCGCTGCAAAATCGGATTAAAAATTCGAGGATGAACACCAGCTAGCACACCACAAAGCACCCCAACCCGCGCCACCCACCAATAGCCATCCCCCATCCCCCATCCCCCATCCCCCACCACCAAACTCCCCCCGCACAAGCAGGCCCAAACCACCGCTGCTACCGCCATCAGCAGCGGCTCCATCACCACCGCCAGCACCGCAGTCCCCGTCGGCGTCCCGGTCTTCTGCAAAGCGCGCACCCGCCCAAAAAAATGCCACACGTTCCCCGGCAGATACTTAGCTACATTCGTCTTCAGATACACCGGCGTGCTCCAAAACCCACTCTGCGGCTGGTCAAACAAGCGTAGAATCCAGTGCCACACCCAACCAGACCAAACGTGAGCCGCCAGCGTCACCGCAAAAGACCCTGCAAACCAGTACCAGGCCAACGCCGTCACCTGAACAGCCGTCACCTCCTGCCAGTGATCTTTCAGCGTTTTCGCGATAAAAAAGAGCGTACCGCCCAAAATTACCCATCGAAGATATGGCTTAAAGCGGGTCAGTAGTTGCTTGATATCACCCATCTCTCCCTTCCCTCTAACGCACGAATCGGCCTACCATACCACCCGTTGCTCGCCCATCTTACCGACAGAGCAAAACTGTAAAACCTCTATGAAGCAAATAGCCGCTCATAGCTTTCGAGATAGACTCCGTTTACATATCAATGGGCAAACTCTTTTCATAGACCCGCTGACAGACCACCTATGAACATCAAAAAACTGGTCGTTATCGGCCTGCTGCTAATCGGGCTGTACGCTCGCTGTGCCAACCTCGGCCAGAAAGTATATACCGTAGATGAAGTCAGAGGCATCTTCCGCGCATCCGGCTACCTGCAAACAGAGCTACTACAAGACACCTATACCGGTGAAGTCATTGCTAATGAGCAGCTCCAAACCTACCAGATGCCGACAGTAGAACATCCTGTCGGCGATGCCTTAGCCGCCTTTGCCAACAACCCAGAGCATCCTCCGCTGTACTACCTGCTTATGCGGTTTTCCTTACAGTTGTTCAGGACGCCAGTTGCCTCTCGCTGGCTAGCTGTGGTCTTCAGCTTGCTGCTGCTCCCAGCGATGTACTGGCTATGCCAGGAGCTGTTTAGACCCGGTTCTACCACGATGTCTACCACCGCGTTTAACTCAAAGTCCACCTCAAAAACAGTGAACGCCTCAGCAGTAGGTTGGAGTGCGATCGCTCTAATTGCGATTTCTCCTTTTCATGTTCTCCTCGCCCAAGAAGCCAGACAGTACACCCTATGGGCCTTTCTACTGGCAATATCGAGTGCCTTTCTACTCCAAGCCCTGCGTAAAAACGAATGGAAACAGTGGCTAGCCTATGGCGCAGTAGCGACTTTGGGAATGTACGCTCACCTGTTTTTTGCTTGGGTAATGATGAGCCACGGTCTGTATGTGCTAATAGTAGAAAAATTCCGTCTCAGTCAAAGGCTACTACGCTACGTCGCGGTTTCTATCGGTGTGGTCATCGCCTTCTCACCGTGGGCATGGGTAATTGTCACCCGAGCCGACCGGCTACAGAAAACCACCAGCTGGGCTAGCAACTACAGAATTAACGGGACCGGACGGGTGCAGCATTGGCTGCACAACATCGGCACTGGATTCATCGACTTTGAACTGCCCTTGAGCTTTACCAATCCACTTTCTTACATTCTGTTAGCAGCTGTTGTCTATAGCTTCTACTTGCTCTATCGACAGACGCCAAAACGTGTATGGCTGTTCGTGTTTTTACTCACCGCCGTCAGCGCCACTGCGCAAGTTGTGCCCGACCTTTTGAGCAACGGCCGTCGGTCCCTGCTACCGCGCTATTCGCTGACGGTATATATGGGCATAGCGCTAGCGATGGGCTATGCCATCGCTCAGACCTTTAGCGATCTGCCAACGGCAGGGCATCGCCATCGCACCCAGAAAATTCAACAGGCAGGTGTCGCGGCACTTCTGCTTGGCGGCGTAGTCTCTAGCCTACTCATCGCCCAGTCACTAGGCTGGGCCAAAGGCTCTAGCACAGTCGCCATAGACGCCAGCCCACGAATCAACCAGGTAGAGCGGCCGCTTGTAGTTAGCGATGAAGAGTACCACTACATGCTCTCACTGAGCTATTACACCGATCCCGAAACCCGTTATATCTTGCTAGACTCTGAGCAGCCAGAACGCTACGCCAGCGATTTGGCAAAGATACCGCCAAACACCGAATTCTTCCTCTATTCACCCACAAACGAACTGGTCGATACCATCCAAGCAACCAACATAATAGAAAGCAACATTGGGCCGCTTGAAGAAAACCAGTACAACCGCAGGGGGGAACTCTATGAGGTCCGTCGCCTAGCAGAGTAAAGCAGGCACATTTAGCTTTGCCTCTAGCCCTTACAGCTCATGGCACAATATCTGAAGTCGCCCAGTTCAAAATCTCGGTAAACTTGGGCCTGATAAACCGAGCATCTAGCTGAGAAACGGTAAAAGCAATCCAGATCAGCGCAGCGGTTAGTACCGGAAACATCGCGGTTCTTAGCACTGGTGACGTAGAGATGTACTTGAGAATAAAGTCATAAAAAACGCTATAAATAGGGCGATGAAAAAGATATACCGCGTAGGAACTAGCTGACAGGGTAGCTACCGTAGCAGCATACCGGCGGACAGTAGGCGCAATAATAAACGAGGATCCAATAAGAGAAATCGCACCCAGCAAACAGTACGCGTAGTAGGCAAAGTTAGCACCAGCAACTTGAACCTCGCTATAGTCAATGCCTACGCTGCCACGCCACTGTAGAAAAATCAGCATCAGCACTGTGAACACACTCCAGAGCATCCACCTATGTTTCTTTACCAGCGCTAGGTTGACGTCAAAATTGGAATAACAAGCCCCAAGGAAAAACGTCGGATAGTGCAAAAGCAGCCTCGAATCGAGAAAGTCGATACCGCGCTGCTGTAGCACAAACTTCAAACCATACAAAGCGCCCAAAATTAATGCATTAATCGCAACATACTTAACCGGATTTAGCTTGGCAGTCGCAGCAAACAGCAAATAGTAAGGAATCAGCGCGCCCATATACCAGATGGTAAACATCTCAGAGGCGTGAGGCGCGAAGAAGAGCTGCAAACCCGAGGCATGGATAAAAAAGGTCAGCAGCAGCGGTGAAAAGTCCGTAGGCCGAAAGATACGGGCAACGTGGAAAACCAGGATAAAAACAGCAATAGACAGCCAGTACAAAGGCATAATTCTGACGCATCGGGCTTTGAGAAATGCGATCGCATCAAATGCTTGAGCCCGTCCATACAGCGAGCGTCTCAGCAAAAAGCCAGATAGAAAAAAGAAGACAGTCAGCCCCACACCACCGAGATCAGGGACCAGCCACTTCCACCGAGGATCCCAACCGATATAGGGCCTTGAATGCTCGAACAAAATTAGGCCCATAGCCATAATTCTAAGAACATCTAGCTCAAACAGGCTCCGCTTTTTCTTCAGGCTCTGTATGTTCAAAGGCTGCTCTTTTACTGCTGTGGTCACCATCTATTCCAAATCCACCTTCTTACGCGAAGACTTGATTTGAGATCGTTTCGCCTTGCCTTCTAGCCGTCGTCGCTTCGCACCCTTCGAGGGTTTAGTAGGCCGCCGCTTTTTAGGCAGTACACCAGCGGCCTTCACCATAGCCTGTAGTCGGTTAAGCGCATCTTCCCGATTGCGCTCTTGAGAGCGATGCGACTGCGACTTAATCACAATCACACCGTCCTTAGTAAGCCGCTTATCGCTCATAGCCAGCAGCCTACGCTTATAAAAAGGCGGCAGTGACGACGCGCTGACATCAAAACGCAAATGCACCGCACTCGCCACCTTATTCACATTCTGGCCACCCGCACCCTGCGCACGGATCGCACTCATCTCAATCTCGTTATCAGAAATAGAGACAGTGTTTGAAATCTTCAGCATGGTACGGATAAATAGGCACAGCCCCAGTGTTACTAACCATAGCCTGCTCCAGACAAAAATATAAGTAAAAACACCTAAAGCTCACATCCCCCATCCCCCCCATCCCCCATCCCCCCATTCCTCATCCCCCATCCGCGCAAACTCTCGCCAGCACAAATACAACCCCCTCGGCACATGAAAACACCCTTTCCACTTCCCACCCTTCAGCGGCAACAGCACCTCCCCTCGCCGATTCAAGTAGCCATACCACTCACCGTGCTCACCGTCGGCAAAATGGCTCCAGGTATAGGAATGTACTTTCTTATACCACTCAAAGCAGTCCGCCCGTCCGGTCAGTCGGTAGGCCATCGCCAGAGCCACCAGCGTTTCCAAATGCACCCACCACAGCTTTTGGTCCCACTCCAGCTGCTGAGGCGGATGACCTTCTCTATCCAAAAAGTAATAGATGCCGCCGTACGTTTCATCCCAGGCATAGCGCAGCGTACTCAGCACAACTTCAATTGCTTGGTCAACTAAAGCGCGATCGCGCTGTCGCTCAGCGATCGCCATCATGAACCACATCGCCTCAATCCCGTGACCAGGATTTATTAGCCGCCCCTCGTAGCAGTCCACAGGCGTACCGTCAGGAGCCACATGCTCATACATTAAATTGCGATCGCTATCCCAAAAATCCCCCATCACCTCGCCCGCCGTCTCAGCTAACACCGAGTCCAAATCACCACCATCTAGCAGCCACGCCATCTCCAGCGACAGATTGGCCAAAATCATCGGCACCGCCAGCGCCTTCAGCCGGCGGGTACCCGGATAAACCTTGCTGTAGCGCCCTTTAGGATCCGCCTGACGACGCAACACATTACCATAGGCCTGCCGAGCGATCTCTTTCGCCTGCCGTTTGTCGGCCTCATCCGCTGTCGCTAGCGCGTATTGGCTAAAAGCCATCGCCGCAAAGCAGTCTGAAAAAATATTGTAGGGATGGGTCAGCGGCTCACCCGACCGGTTCAGCGAAAAGTACCAGTTGCCCGCCGAATCTCGACCGTGCGCCGCCAGAAAGTCCGCACCGCCCTTAGCAACCGCCAGCCAGTCAGAACGCTTTTGTGAGTAGGAAGAACTTAGATCAAGATCTATCGCGAAAGCAGGCTGATTGCACAGCATAGAAAACGTCCATACCTGACGGTTTTGCAGCCAAACAAACTTGTCAGTGTCGTAGCGATCGCCCGCCGCATTCAAACAGGTAAAATAACCACCATATTGCGCATCAATAGAATGAGTCTCCCAAAAAGGCAACACATTTTGCAGCAGCGTCTCTTTATAAAGCGTAGCTAGATCAGAAGCATCAAAAGACATAGCTGTATTTTCAGAACAAGTTTAGTTGATTAGCATTCTTGGGAATGTTGGAATGGGCTTCTATCTTTTCGCGCAGTTTTATTTTCTTGCAAAAGAGTCCTTTCCAGCATTCCGGTTAGATTCTTTCCCGGATGGCACTGTAAACCTTCGTAGAGATTTTTAGCAAACGTGTTCATATTTCCTACACAGTTGCTTGTTCTCCTATCCGGACAGGCCCCTATGCAAACCCCTACAGATAGAACTAATCCAGGCTCCGTCCACCCGTTCGATTCTTCAGGCACAGCGCGAAAGCCTCACCACCAGTGGCTAAGTAGCGACGCCATAGCGCAGAGTTCTGGCAGACAGCATTCTAGTAGCCAACCTGCCGACAGATGGCAAATCCAAAGCGCTTACTGGCAGTGGCAGCTCGGGGGCGTCATCACAGGCACCGCTGCTATCTCAGCTGGGCTAGTACTGCCCTACGCAGGCGAGCCCGTCGTCGGCACACCCACAGGTGAAGCCTACTTACCCGCCGCTGGCCTCATAGATAACGCCTCCCAGAATAGCTACCTGGCTCAAACAGTAGCCTTCAGCCAGGCGCAGGCTATTTCCCCTACCGTAAATCAGACGGTCGGCCAGGCACAGGCCATCTTCAGCCAGCCACCACAGGCAACGCCCGACAGCACCCCTGAGCTCATCCAAAACGAAAACGGTAGCTGGAGTCTCACATACAGCGAACCCACTAGCGCTCCCAACGATAGCGATCCCCGTACGCCGCGTACCCAAACTCTCATCAGCCAGCTAGTCACACAGGAGCGCAATCAGCGAAGCTGCATAGGCCAAGCCTGTCGCGGTCTCGACTATATTGAGTCTCGACTACCCACAGCCCAACAAAACCTACAAAACATTCAGCAGCAGCTCGTTGACTTTGAAACAAAGTACGGCCAAAGCGACCTTACAGCCTATAAACAGGTCTTATCCGAGCGCATCGCAGAAGCGACAAAACAAAAAACCCAGATCGCCATCGACTTATCGGATACCAACCACTACATCAGTCAGCTAGAGGTGCAGCTTGTCACAGTAGGTGTCGATCCCAACCTGTCTGAACAGCTGCTCAGCGCCGATACCCAATACCAGAATCAGTGGCTTCTGCTTCTGCAGACAGAGCGTCATCTGCTCGAAGAGTTCGAAAAGGCCAACACAGACGCCACAGTACTCAACAAAATCTGCGCTCAGTACGAGGAGCAACAAACGGAGCTTTACCAGTCGGCCCAAGCAGTACTGGGCAACTACCTGCTCTCAGCTGAAAATCAGCCACCTATATATATTGAGCCTGCCGCGCTCGACCTGCTGCAGTCGCTCATAGTAACCACCCACCAAAAAGACGTCCAGCAGCTGCGCGATCACACCGTTCAAGGTGCTGAGCAAACCCTACAGGCCCGGCACGGAGAACTTGCGCAAAACATCGGCAAATACGAAGTCTTACAGCACGAACTTACCGCTGCCAAAGCACTCGTAGCCCAATACGAGCAGTCGAGAGACAGTATCGCCGCCGAAGCCACTTCAGTCGCCACCCTCATCGCCAACACGCCCGTCACCCACACAGCCGGTAGCGAGAACCAAACCGCCTCTATCTTTGCCACCGCCAGATCGCTCGAATCTCAGCTATCCGAAGGCAGCATTGGCAAAACCCTGCTGAGTATCGCCATCGTCGCAGGATCTCTAGCCATCGCCACTCAGCGCCGGGCCGGAGACGTATCGGCGGCTCTCTCGCTCGAAATCTCCCCTAGGCCAAAGCAAAATCCTTTCGACCTTCAAGCCCTTAAAAAGCGCGTCAGTAATCCCACAACACCAGACCTGCTCACAGAACTAATGGAGCTCGCTAGACCAGTTCAACGACACACACTAGCTACACCAGGGGCCCTAAATCTAATGGCAAATGCGCAGAGCCACCTTAGCCACATGGCGCGGCCACACTGGCTTGCAGCAGGCGTCGGTCCAGAGCGGCTGCCAGAGAGACTACCAGAGCGCTTACCCGCCGCGCAATTTATCAATAGCCAGGCCAATCAATCCTTAAAAAGCGAACCCGCACCAGAGAGTATGGTTAGCGAACTCAAAGAGATCATTAGCGATAATAAGACCGAAGTCCGCTTTGCAAAAGAAGTAAACCAGCGCAGCCTAGGCCCCGTTCGTCTCTCCCTAGAAGAGATAGATGCCTTCGCAGCCAGCGCTGTCCGCTGGGTTTTGAACGATATAGGTAATGAAGGAGTCGCAGCGATCTCTCAGCGAAAAGAGGTAGTAGGCGCATAGCTAACACTCTCTAGTCAACGCTCATTGAATAACGACTCAAGCGGCCCAAGAAGGTGCTCCTGTAAGCTCTTCTTGGGCGTCATCTCTCTTCCTCTTGAGCAATCCGGCACGGCTAGGCAATTTGCTATAGTCCTTAGCGAAAGCGTCTTCCACACGGTCAGCTTTCGCCACGACTATTGCAGGTTCATCATGGCTTCTTCGCACGCCCATCCGTTTCAGCGCCTCATTGCCTACGGACGTCAATATCGTACGCAAGCCTGGATGGCCGGTGCCTGCTCTGTTCTCAATACCATATTTGACCTGGCCCCCCCAGCATTAATTGGCGTCGCCATCGACATCGTAGTCGACCAGCAAAATTCTATTCTGGCGCAGTGGGGCATTGTTGAGCTGCGATCGCAATTCATCGTTCTCTCTGCCCTCACCTTCCTCGTCTGGGTTCTCGAATCCGCCTTCCAATACGCCTACGAATTGCTCTGGCGCAACCTCGCCCAGTCTATCGAAAACAACCTGCGCATCAACGCCTACAGCCACGTGCAAAGCCTGGAGCTAGCCTACTTCGAGGAGCGTAGCACAGGCGCACTCATGTCCATGCTCAATGACGACGTCAATCAGCTAGAGCGGTTCTTAGACGTCGGTGCCAACCGCATCATTCAAATGATCACCACCGTAGTGATCATCGGCACCGTCTTTTTCGTACTCGCCCCTAGCCTGGCGTGGATGGCGGTAGTACCCATGCCTTTCATTATCTTTGGTGCGATCGCCTTTCAAAAATACCTCGCTCCCCGCTACGCCGACGTCCGAGAGAAAGCAGGCCTCATCAACACCCGGCTCATCAACAATCTCACTGGCATCGCCACCATCAAAAGCTTCACCGCTGAAGACTACGAGCTTGCCCAGCTTAGCCACGAAAGCCAGGCCTACCGCCACAGCAACAAAAAAGCCATCGTCCTCAGCGCCGCCTTCATTCCTCTCATTCGCATTATTATCCTCATCGGCTTCACCGGCATTCTGTTCTATGGTGGTCTCGCCACTGCCGCTGGCAATATAGAAGCTGGCACCTATACAGTGCTTGTATTCCTCACCCAGCGCCTGCTCTGGCCCCTCACCCGCCTCGGCGAAACGCTCGACCAGTACCAGCGCGCCATGGCCTCCACTCAGCGCGTCATGAATCTGTTGGATACCCCAATAGCCATTCGCCCAGGAGGCACCGCACTACCGACAACCCAAGTCAGCGGTGAAGTCTCTTTTGAGAATGTCTCCTTTGCATATAACGAGCGACAGCCTATCTTAAAGAATCTCTCTTTAAGAATTCCAGCCGGTAAAACAACAGCCATTGTCGGCTCTACCGGATCGGGTAAAAGCACCTTGGTGAAACTTCTCTTACGCTTCTACGAAGTAAGCGCTGGACAAATCACATTAGACGGTTTGGACTTACAGTCATTAGAACTCAAAGACTTAAGAAAAGCAATTGGCTTAGTAAGTCAAGACGTCTTCTTGTTCCATGGCACAGTCGCCGAAAACATTGCATACGGTAGCTTCAATGCCACAATAGATGAAATTACCAAAGCGGCAAATGTTGCTGAAGCGCACGACTTTATTATGGGTCTCCCAAGTGGATACGACACAGTTGTAGGAGAACGCGGACAAAAGCTTTCTGGCGGTCAGCGGCAGCGCCTAGCAATCGCCCGCGCTCTGCTAAAAAATCCGCCCATTCTCATACTCGATGAAGCCACTTCTGCGGTCGACAATGAGACAGAAGCAGCCATCCAAAAGTCACTAGAGAAAATTACGCAGGAGAGGACTGTAATTGCGATCGCACATCGCCTCTCCACCGTACGCAATGCCCACCGCATCTACGTCATGGAGCACGGAGAACTTATCGAAAGCGGCACCCATGAACAGCTCATCGAACGAAACAGCGCCTACGCGGGCTTATGGAAAGTGCAGACTGGAGAAAAGAGCTAGAATTCGTCATTGGGGAAGGCAATCTCACTAAATAAGAGCGGAAAACAGTTCGCTTTATGTCGCTGCAAAACCTGTATATAGAGGTTTTGGCAGACCCACGTAATTACCGCAACTTGAAAACTGCATACAAACCGTACAGTCTAGTCAATTAAAGAATAAAAAAGTACTTTTGTGAAGTAGGGTACTTTTGTGAAGTAGGACAGTATGTCTTTTGACTTATAACAAAGTCGGCTCGTAGGCTGTAAGACGATTGCTTTTCAAAGAGAGTTTCTAATCTATGAGATTTTTTATCGCTTCTATCTTGGCGATTGTGATGAGTGCGATTTCGCCTTTATTACCATCTGCGATCGCTGCTGACCTTGCTCAAGGTGCGCAGGTATTTTCTGCTAACTGCGCTGCCTGCCACATCGGCGGTGGTAACGCTATCATGTCTCAAAAAACATTGAAAGTAGACGCATTAGAACAACATCTAGGCGGCTACGGCGCAGAGCACGACATCAACGCCATCATCAAACAGGTTACCTACGGAAAGAACGCCATGGCCGCCTTCGGCACACGCCTCTCCAAAGACGAAATTGCTAACGTAGCTGCCTACGTTCAAGACCAGTCAGACACAGGTTGGTAGGGCAGAAATAGTCTTCAACCTCTGCTAAACGTTGCTCAGGAATCCACCTTTTTCTGAGTATGCACATGCTTTTCAAGATCGGCCAAGCGCTTTCTACCGAGCGCCGCCGATCTTTTTTATGCTGGAGATAGTTACGACTCTTTTCAATGCCAGAACGGACGATAACATCAACATCTCTGTTAGAGATAGCTCCCAGTTCCACTTCCATCTCCTCTGACGCACCGTAGTAGTCAAATCCTTTGAAAGCAGCTACAGCATCCGTATGAAACTGCACCATCACATCCACATCACTATCCGCTGGCCGAAAATCGTCTCGTAGCACAGAGCCAAACAGCGCAAACTCTGTCAGATTCCACTTCTGACAAAACTGCTCTATTTCCAGCATCGGCAAGTCTATATTTTTGAGCTTCATGGGTGTCGCTCTAGCAGTTCACTTTCTATTGTGCCGTATTATGCATATGCCAACACAGCTACACTACGCTGGCGACTTTTTATAGAAACGCTTCTTCTTTGCAGACTTTTGCTGCGCCGCTCTCTCTAGATCAGCTTGAGTCCTCTGCTGTCGCCGGTAGCGAATCTGTTCCATGAAGAATTCTTCTAGCGTAGGCTTGGCTACTTCTAGCTTAGCGATATGAGCATTCATCAGCCGAGCAGTCGACATAAACTCAAATGGGTCTTCGTAGAGGATGCCGTACCAATAGCCGTCGGCAAAGGTAATGCTCTGTAGCCACTGATCTAAAATGTCTAGACTGCCGCCTTTGCCTTTTACCTTGTAATAGTCGGGGCTACCGAGCAGCTGTTTTATTTCGCCCACGCAGACGATTTCGCCCTGGTCGAGGATGGCAATGCGATCGCAAATCATCTCCACATCCGACAGCACGTGGCTGTTGAAAAACAGCGTTTTGCCCTGCGCCTTCAGCGACAGAATAATCTCTCGCACCTGATAACGCCCGGTCGGATCCAAGCCAGACATCGGCTCATCCAAAAACACAATTTCAGGATCATTAATCAGTGCCTGCGCCATACCTACGCGCTGAAGCATACCTTTGGAGTAACGGCGCATTTGCTTCTTCTTCGCCGAGTGCGTATCTAGCTGCACTAGCTCCAACAGTTCTGTAATGCGTCGGTTCTGCGTTTTGCCTCTGATACCAAACAGACCAGCGGTATAGCTCAAAAACTCCCAGCCCGTCAAATAGTCATAAAAATAAGGATTCTCAGGCAGATAGCCAATATTTGCCTTCGTTTCGCTATCGCCCGCTGGCTGACCCATTAGCGTAGCTTCCCCAGCGGTAGGGCGCACAATTCCAAGCAACAGTTTCAGAAGCGTTGTTTTACCTGCGCCATTTGGCCCCAGCAGGCCGAAAGTCTCACCTTTGTATATTTCTAGAGAGCACTGCTTGAGCGAAGGCGGTGCAGGCTTCAGCCAAAAACCGGTGCGATAGACCTTTCGTAAATCTCGCGTTTCGATAATGATGGGCTGACGGGCTAAGGCCGATGCGTTGAGCATAGCGCCATCTTGTAGAGGTAGCGAAGATTGAGCTAAAGGCTGGGGCGTAGAAACCGAAGTCATAATAGATATCTCTACAGCAGTAAATGGGCTAAAGATTAAGCTCTAGTACACTAGACAATAGGTGTAAACATAAGAAAAATACCCAGAGAAACACATGGATCGCTCAAAAATTGTCGCTATTAGCACCGGAGTGCTGTCTGTACTGCTAGCGATCGCATACCTATTACTGGTTCAGGTGCTCGATTTTCGCGGAGAAATGGTTCCCGCACCAGTGAGTTTTCTAGGAACCTTCATGTAGCAATTCAGACACACGCACACTAACGAGTAATAGCGCCGAGTAGCAGAGCGAGTGAAATCGCAATAAGCCTGGTGCAAGGGCCTTTGTCTTCAAGGCACGAGATATCGTCATCAGCATCAAAACCAGTGCCAAAGTTCAGTACCAAAGTTCAGTGCCAAAGCTAGAGATGAGCACCCATCCGCTCACACGTAACCTTCATCCAGACAGCATTAGCTGAGGTCAAACCAGCTTGATAAGTCGCGGCTCAACAAGTCTTGCAGACACCGAACATCATCGCGGTAATAGTCTTCTAGTAGCTGACGATCTTCAAGCGAGAGAGGAAGACCTTCTTTGCCGGTAGAGTTTGCAGCAATAAGTCGCGATCGCAATTTTTGCCGCTGCTCTTCTGGCATCATCTTTCGTAAAAGAGAACCCGCAAGCGATCGCACCGGATTATTCGTCTGCAACAGATGATGAATCGACTGATTTTTTGGCACCTGCGCGGTCTGCTGCCGTCGCCCCGTGTCAACCTCAAAGCTTGGGTCCACCCCAATAAACTCGTAGATCTGCCGCATCAACCCAGCCGAATCCTGCCGCAGCTCGTCATACAAAAAGATCTTTACCTGCTCCGGATCAAACGCTTCCAAAAAGTGCTTTATCCCTTCGTAGTAGCGTCCCTTCAGCAGCGTATGCGACGACTCAGCGCTTTCCTTCACCTGCTTAGCTAGCGGCTTACGATTTCCCACCACCTGCCGCACATGCATCAGATAGTCCGAATACGCCCGCTCCACTGGATTACGTAATATCGCAATTAGCTTTGCGTCCGGCACATATTTTTGAATACCCGACACCGAGCGCTCATGAGCAAATAGATAGTTCGGCGAAGCTTCACCAATCGCCACTTCATCGCCCACCTGCGCAAATAGCGATTCGTAATCCTCAATCGTTAAAATCCGCTTGCGCCCGCCTCTCGTCTGCCGAGGTTCATCCGCCGGAACTGGCTTGCTCAGATCTCGACAGAAGAAATCCGTTTCCTTGCGCGGGCTTACAAACACCTGCGGATGCTGCTGTAAGTAGCTATAAATAGAGGTCGTCCCCGCCTTCTGCACACCAAAAATCAAGAAATTGGGAAGAACCATGCTGGCAACTTAAACAGGTTTTGAGAGTGGCTGTAGTATACCTAAATGGAACTCAATCTATCGAAGGCCCACCCAAAGCATCCTCCACTTCTTTCACGACTGCGTAGCTAGGATCACTTTCATCTGCCTTGTCAAACAGACCGAGTAAGTAGCCCAAAACTGCGCCAAACACAAAGCCACCTGCATGCGCCCAGTAAGCAACGCCGCCACCCATGCCAACATCCGCCGCCGCGCCCAGGCTAGTAACACCGTAAAAAGCTTGCTCTACAAACCAAAAGCCAAGGAATAGAAGCGCTGGAACACGAACAGATGCGAAAAAGATTGGGATAAAGGTGAGTACTCGTACGTTGGGAAAGCGGAAGATATATGCGCCCATGACACCAGCGATCGCACCACTTGCGCCCAAAGAAGGAATCGGCGAATTAGGCGCTACATACCACTGACACAGCGATGCCAACACGCCACACACCAGATAAAACAAAAAGAACTTCAGATGCCCTAGCTGATCTTCAACGTTGTTACCAAAAATCCATAGGTACAGCATATTGCCGCCTACATGCAAAAAGCCCGCATGCAAAAACTCTGCGCTCAGCAGCGTCCCCCACTCCGAAACATGCGGCGCACCCAAGCCCGTATTAAAGCTCATGCTCAGATCCTTAGGCACCACCGCAAAAGTATTGAACAAAGCCTCTAGATTTGGCGCACTCAATGTCGCTTCATATAAAAACACCAGAACGTTCAGCGCAATAAACGCATAGGTAACATAAGGCGTTGTTGTAATAGGATTATCGTCGCGAATAGGAACCACAGCAACCTCTTCTAGATAGTATTACTGTCAATTTACTAGAGCAACATATCCCTAGAGGTCTCTCTCTAGAGGGGAATCAACGATAAGATTGCTCCCATGAAATCCAGAGATCTGCTCCTAGCCATGGCAAAACGTAAGCGCTCCGACGACAAATCAGGTGGCAACAAAGCGACCGACCGAGTAGTCTATTCTGAATTTGGCACCGCCTCAGAGGCCACCGAGCGCCCCGTCCCAGATCTGCTGCCAAACCAGCAAGACCTGCGCGTACAGGTCTCGCGCAAGGGTCGCAAGGGTAAAACCGTCACCGTCATCAGCGGTTTCACTCACAATTCCAAGACACTTGCCGCACTGGCCAAAACGCTCAAGGCTAGCTGCGGCTCCGGTGGTACGGTAGCAGACAACACGATAGAAATTCAGGGAGAGCACGCCCCCAAGCTCGTATCCCTACTCACCAGCAAAGGCTACAAAGCCAAAATTAGCGGAGGTTAACACGCTCACATGTTGAACAAATGGCAACGCAGGTTCAAGCAGATAGGCATAGCATTCATCATTGGGATTTTCTGCTCAGGACTGCTCGGCAGCTTTGGCCACACTAGGTTTGGCCCAGTTCAGGCGTCGCCGGTTGTCAAAGTCTCACCCTATTGGTCGGGCCACCCCGCTGAGCCCTGCGCGGAGGCCCTCTCCGTTCGCGGCGTGCTCGATACTTACACCTTAGAGAACCGCTTTCCTAACAGCTCTCTAAGGCAGGGCGAATTTGCTAGCGCTGTGCTCGCAGCATTTCCGGGAGCGTTCGCTGCTAACAACGAATACCTCGGCCTCACCTTCGACGAAGCCGAAAACGAAGCTGAGGCACTGCTCATGGCGGCGCTCGGTGAAGGTGCGTCTTCCAACCGCTACGTAGGCAGAGCCGAGGCCTTAGCAATTTTGACTTCAGGCTCAGCAACCGCTTATCAGGCCGATGCCACCCGTAGCCTAAGTGCCACCTTCCGCGATTCGCTGCTGATTCCTAAAAATACTCGCGAAGGCGTCGCCGCTGCGCTCGCTGCTGGCTACATCGTTGATCGAGAAGGTAGCGCGTCCGACAGTAAGCATCAGCTGAGGCCGCAGCGCAATACGACTATTGCCGACGGCGCTTCTTTTATCTGTCGGGCCAGTCTCGACTCGCAAGTTTCAGCAACGGTTAGCGAAGCGCAGATTGTTGCCTTTATGCCGCCAGAGGCGATCGCCGCTCCACAGAGCGAACTACGCGGCGTCTGGATGACCAACATCGACAGCGACGTTCTCTTCTCCCGCTCCAATCTAGAAACGGCGCTCGACCAGCTAGCAACCCTCAACTTCAACACGGTTTATCCCACAGTCTGGAACTGGGGCTACACACTGTATCCCAGTAAAGTTGCAGAACGCACCACTGGATACAGACAAGGGCTCTATCCTGATCTTGGCCAAAGCGGACGTCAAGAAGCGTTGGAAGCCGCTCAGCGCGATCGCGACATGCTTCGCGAAATCATCGAACTCGCCCACAGCCGCAATCTCAAAGTGATCCCCTGGTTTGAATTTGGCTTCATGGCCCCGGCAGACTCCGCCCTCGCTCGCCGCCATCCCGACTGGCTCACCCAGAAAGTAGACGGCACCCTCACCACACCCGAAGGCAGTCATGAGCGCGTCTGGCTAAACCCCTTCCATCCAGAAGTCCAGTCATTCATCCTCGGACTCGTCGACGAGATATCCAGCAACTACGATATCGACGGCTTCCAGGTAGACGACCACATGGGCCTCCCCTATGCCTACGGCTACGACCCCTACACAGTAGAACTCTATAAGCAGGAGCACGAGGGGCAATCGCCACCTCTCGACGCCAAAGACGCCGAATGGACCCGCTGGCGCGCTGATCGCATCACCGACTTTATGGGCGAAGTCTTTACTACTCTCAAGGCCAACCGATCCCAGGCAGTCATGTCTGTATCGCCCAACCCTCATGTGTTTGCCTACGAGTACTACCTGCAAGACTGGGATACCTGGCTGAAGAGGGGATATGTCGAGGAGCTAATCATTCAGCTGTATCGCAATGACCTGGGCCGATTTGTGTGGGAGATGAGTCAAGAAGCCGCTGAGTTTGCCAGAGCGCATATCCCAACGAGTGTGGGCATTTTGAGCGGATTGCGCGGTCGGTCGGTGCCGATGAGCCAGATTGCCCAGCAGGTTGAGGCGGTGCGCGATCGCAGCTATTCTGGCGTCAGCTTCTTCTTCTACGAAACCCTGTGGAACTTGAGTGAGGAAGGCACAGTTCAGGAGCGGCAGGCAGCGTTGCAGAAGATCTTCCCAAATGAAGCAGAATATCCAAGAGGACGACAGTAAAAACCTCTGTCTAAGTGCTTAAATTCTCCTGGGATCTTTGAGATTAAGAAAAACTTTCTCTCTGCTTAATGGAAAAAAACGACAACGTTGTTTAAAGTCTTTAGAGCTACACAGATTGCGCGTGATTTCAGCATTAAGAATACTTGATGCACTTCAAAGCAACCGGCGCTATCGATTGCTAGGCGATTGCGTGCCGCCCCCACATAGCTATACGAGATAACCAAAGGAAAGTTTATGGCACAGAGTTTTGGTGTAATTGGCCTAGCGGTCATGGGTGAAAATATTGCGCTCAACGTAGAGCGTAACGGTTTTCCAATTGCGGTCTACAACCGCTCTCGGTCAAAAACCGATGACTTCATGAAAAACCGTGCTGGCGGCAAAAATGTCGTGGCCACCTACTCACTCGAAGATTTTGTCGGCGCACTAGAGCGGCCCCGACGCATCCTGCTCATGGTTCAAGCAGGCAAACCCGTCGACATGGTAATCGACAGCCTCAAACCATTGCTCGATCCCGATGACATGATCATCGACGGTGGCAACTCCCTCTTTGAAGACACTGAGCGCCGCGTAAAAGATCTCGAAGGCGCAGGGTTCAACTTCATTGGCATGGGCGTGAGCGGCGGTGAAGAAGGCGCGCTCAACGGTCCTAGCCTCATGCCCGGTGGCAGTAAAGCGGCCTACGACTCCATCGAGCCTATCGTCACTAAAATTGCCGCTCAAGTAGACGACGGCCCTTGCGTCACCTACATCGGCCAGGGTGGGTCCGGTCACTTTGTGAAAATGGTGCACAACGGCATCGAGTACGGCGACATGCAGCTGATTGCAGAAGCCTACGACTTGCTAAAAAACACCCTTGGCTGTAGCCAGGAAGAACTGCACGAAATCTTCAGCGAGTGGAACAAAACCGAAGAGCTAGACTCATTCCTCATTGAAATTACCGCTGATATCTTCAAAAAAGCAGACGAAGAGACCGGCAAGCCCCTAGTTGAGCTAGTGATGGACAAGGCCGGTCAAAAAGGCACAGGCCGCTGGACAGTCATCAGTGCTCTGGATTTGGGTGTAAGCATCCCAACTATCACCGCAGCGGTAAATGCTCGCATCATGTCCGCAATCAAAGAAGAGCGTGTGATTGCCGCCGAACAGCTCACGGGCCCCACCGCTACTTTTGACGGCGATAAAAAGGAGTTCATCAGCAAAATTCGCGACGCTCTCTACTGCTCCAAAATTTGCTCCTACGCTCAGGGCATGGACCTGCTCAGCAAGGCTTCCGCGCTCAACGGCTACGACCTCAACCTGGGTGAGACAGCCCGCATCTGGAAAGGGGGCTGCATCATCCGCGCTGCCTTCCTCAACAAGATTAAAGCGGCCTACGACCAGGACGGTAAGCTGCCAAACCTGCTGCTAGCCCCTGAGTTCAAGCAAACTATCCTAGACCGGCAAGACGCTTGGCGTGAGGTAGTTGCAACCGCTGCCAAAGTCGGTATTCCGGTGCCTGCCTTCAGCGCGTCGCTCGACTACTTCGATAGCTATCGCCGCGATCGCCTCCCACAGAACCTAACGCAGGCACAGCGCGACTACTTCGGTGCCCACACCTATGAGCGGACCGATAAAGACGGCATTTTCCACACTGAGTGGGGTCAGTAGAGCGTTAGCAAAGAAAGCACACTGCTAGCACCGAAAATACTCCACTAAAAAAGCACTCTACTTTATAAAGTAGAGTGCTTTTTTCATTTTCAGCTTGAGGCAACTACCGGTCAGCTTCAGCAGAAGCCAACGTTTTTAAGGAAGAGCGGGCGATTGCACCTCCACTCAAATCCACAACACTCAAATAAGCTATCCCCAGCAGCAAACAACCGCATCCCAACGCAAACCAAGACCAGCGGAATGGCTTAGGAATAGGAATCGGCTCAGAAAGCAAGTATTTTTCCATAGAGCAGTATCAAAAAGCACGTCGTAGGCTTAATGTGCCCGATAACAGCGCCATTCTCTAATGCTACGGAGACCCTATTGATACCAGCTGCTACGTAGATTCTTTGTCCTTTAGCAACTCAAGTCGTTCTATAGAGATCCGAGCGGCTTCTGAAACCTGAGCATGGTCATCTTTCACCAGGTAGCGCAGAGCCGACATACTTTTCTCGGTCGGCAAGTTCCCCAGCGCCTCAGCCAAACGCTGACGCACTAGCCAGTCTTCTGCCTGAGCAAAGTTCAAGATGTTGTCAACGGCTTCTACATCGCGAATTTCGCCAAGAGCCGCGATCGCAGCCTGCTGAATCACCACCTCAGAACTATCCAAAGCCGCCACCAGCACATCGTGCGCCTTCGGATTCTTGAGATTCCCTAGCGACACCGCCGCACTAAAGCGCACCAGCCAGTCCACATCTTCATTTAGCGCTCGCACCAACGGATCAAACGCTCTAGGATCTTCCAGATAGCCCAGCGCACCTGCCGCGTCAGCACGTACCCCGTAGTCCGAATCACCTTCCATGATATTCACCAACAGGCCATAGCATTCTTCAGTTGGCTTCAGCCCCAGTGCAAAAACTGCCATGGAGCGCACCTGCTCATTTTTGTCAGCCAAAACCTTCTTAATCAGCGGCACGGCCTGCTCTGGCGGAACAAGGCGCAGAGCAGCCAGCGCTAGCTTCCGGTCTTTAACATCACCGGTTTCTAGCTGTTGAGACAGAAGACTAAGATCGGGCTGTGCCATAGAAAAATGAGAAAAAAGGGCTCATCCTTTATTATAAGTTCGCAACCTGTAGAAAATAGCTACCGCAAGGCAGACAATGCGCAATCTACCAGCCCGTCTATAAAAAGCCGTTAGAACAACCCTCAGCAGCGGTCCTCAGCAGCGGTCCTTAGCGACGGTCTTCAGCGGCGGTAGAGAACGCGAGTGTTAAATCCTCTTGCTTTTGCAGCATTCACCTTGGCTTCTGCCGGAAACCGCTCAGCGAAGTTGCCGATGTTGATAAAGGTGCCTCGGCGATCGCGATCTATATAGGCATCAGGGAAAAACGTCTGTACTGACGCCAGCTGAAAGCTATCGCCAATAACAGCGGCCACGTATGGGTAAGGTGATGCCGTTGACGAAGTAGCAAACGAAGACGAAAAGCCCATCGCGCGCAGCGTATCGCTATCAGCGGTACCGGTCACATTAAGACCTCGCGTCCACTGGTAATCTCTGACGCCTTCCTCCGTTTCTCTGCCGTAGTCTCCATCCACACGCACAGGAATCCCCACATCATTCAGGCGCTCCTGCAAAGCAATCACATCGCTACCCACACTACCAGGAGCCAAACGCCCTCCCGAGCGCACCGTGTTAGCAGCGCGACTAGGCGGCAGAGGAATCCCCGAATTGAACGACTGCGCACCAGGTAAAAACTCAAACTCCATATCGCGCAAAGTCTCTTCGTCGGCGATACCCGTAGCAGACAAGTCACGCCTTCGCTGATAGATCGCTACTGCGGTAGCTGTGTTTTCACCATAAACACCGTCAATACCGAAGGAATACAGCCCGTTGCGGCTAAGGTATCGCTGCAACGCACGAACATCCGCGCCCTCGTCACCCAGTCTAAGCGAGCGGCTCGCTAGCCCAATTTGCGCTAGTAGCTGCGGCGGTTCGTCGGCGGATAGTGACAGGCCTAGAGAGCTCTCAACGCTCGTGTCTACGCTTAAGTTAGTGACTCGGCTACTCGCCAAAACAGGCAGTTGGATCAGGGCCATCAAGGTAACACCCAATCCCAAACTGCGGACTGCGAACTGCTTCATAGTGACCCTAGGGCTCCACGTTGTGATAATTGTACAGACGATTTATCTTTACTTCTTTGCTCGCTAGGCTATTCACAATCAAAAGTATCCGATGGCCAAAGCCACCATGTACTGCCAGCAAAGTAACATACAGCTTATCAATACACTGCTATCCATTCAAAGATGGGCTTACTTAGATCTTAAGGTGACGATTGCATCAGCGTTCAACCGTTATCTTACGGAGAAGCTTAGCGCTGAGCAAGGCGGCAGACGTGGTTTGCTATAGCATGAGTGCTGAACTGCAACGGCATTTGAATGGCACAAACTTCTTCGGCAGATCTGCGCATTACGTATCTCAAGCTGATAGCCACAGCCCTGATCTGGGGCGGCACTTTCATCGCTGGCCGGATCGCAGTACAGACGCTGGGCGCTTTTACCGCCGCGTTTTTAAGGTTTGCCGTTGCCTCCCTCTGCCTTTTTCTCGTCGTCTGGCGTGTTCACGGTCATATCCCTAGGCTACAACCCTCACAGCGCTGGGCCGTACTGTGCCTGGGTCTCACCGGCATCTTTGGGTACAACGCACTATTTTTTGGAGGACTGCAAACCGTAGAAGCCGGACGCGCTTCGCTAATTATCGCGCTCAATCCGGTTGCGATCGCTCTCGGCGCATCCTTACTTTTCAAAGAACCACTCAACCGAACAAAAATCACCGGCATCTCTATCTCCTTATTGGGCGCACTCTGGGTCATTAGCAAAGGCAATTTGCAAGCGCTGAGCAGTAGCTTAAGCGGTGGCAGCGATAGTGGGACTGGAGCCTTCGGCTGGGGTGAATTAATGCTAATAGGCTGCGTCATTAGCTGGATGAGCTACACCCTGATCGGCAAAGCTGCGATGCGCACCCTGTCGCCTCTGGTAGCTTCGGCCTACGCTTGCTGGGTCGGTAGCGCTCTGCTACTGCCCGTCGCTTTGCACGAAGGTCTATGGAAAGCGACGCGATCTATAGGCCCTGATGCTTTGAGCAGCGTTTTGTACTTAGGCGTATTGGGATCTGCCGTCGGCTTTTGCTGGTACTACGACGGGCTAAAGGCCATTGGCCCGGCGCAGGCGAGCGCTTTTATTAATTTGGTGCCTGTCTCTGCAATTTTACTAGCAGCAGTAGTGCTACAAGAACCCCTGACGCCGAGCATCGCTATCGGCGCTATTCTAGTTATTCTAGGGGTTTCGTTGACGAACAGAGCGTAGATTCTTGCTGGCGTAGAGCCCGTTCTAACCTACAAATTTTGATATTTGTTTAAGAGAAAGACCATGTTTCGGCCTCAGCTTCGGCGCGCGTCAAAAAAATTCTTTATAGGCAAGAGTGCCTATCCAGAAATTGAGCGGATTGGCGATCCTCACTCCTACTGGGGAGACATTTACCATCTGCTGCTGACGATGCCCTGGCTCACCTTCATCAGCCTCACCAGCCTGCTGTACCTGCTGGTCAATGCAATATTTGCGTTTGCCTACAGCTGGAGTGGCGGTGTGGCTACCGTAGATGGTGAAGACCCGTACTACTTCCTAGATCTCTTTTTCTTCAGCGTGCAGACCATGGCCTCGATTGGCTATGGGGTGATGCACCCAACCAGTACGTCTGCCCATTGGCTGGTGGTTATTGAATCTTTGGTGGGATTGTTCTTTATTGCAACGACAACGGGACTGGTCTACGCCCGCTTTTCGCTGCCGACAGCGCGTATTCTCTTTAGTAATGTTGCTGTTATTGCACCTTTCAACGGCGTGCCTACTCTCATGTTTCGCGCAGCGAACAAGCGCAAAAACTACATTCTCGAAGCGCAGCTGTGGGTGACACTCGTGCGCGATGAATACAGTATGGAGGGCGACTTCATGCGGCGCTTTCATGACATTCAGCTGGTGCGATCGCATACACCCGTCTTCAGTCTCTCCTGGACCGCCATGCATCAAATTCTGCCCGGCGGCCTGCTTGATGGCGATACGGTAGAGACCTTGAATCGCGATCGTGCCCAAATCATCGTCACCCTCACCGGCCTAGACGAGACCCTCGCCCAAACCATCCACGCCCGCCACACATTCGATGCCGAAAACATTCACTGGAACCACCGCTTTGCTGATATCTTACTGACTGGCGATCACGGCAGACGCATCATCGACTTCAATCAGTTTCACATCATCCATCCCATCAGTCGTCCTCGAGAGCTGCCGAGCAACCACAACTTAGCAGCGGGCGTTGTCAGGAACGGTGCCCGGCTAGATGAAGACCGCAATTAGGGCTAGGGATTGGCCTTACGGTAATATTCTAAGTAGACAGGTGCTTGAAGCACTATCGAAGAGGCCCGTGAAACCAGTGATAAAAGCAGTGGCAAAGATTCAACATATTCTCAGCAGCAGTTGGCGAGCGGCTCAGGTTTTCCAAACTCATCTCCAAACACCGTTTCGCAAGCGCCTGGGTTCTTCGCTGCTAGCACTGCTTATGGTCGTCACCGTATTCAGCGTAGGCGTGTTCGGCATGAGCCAGCCTGCTGCTGCCACCAACTTTGATCGCAAAAATCTACGCCAGCAAGACTTCTCTGGCCAAGACCTTACCGACAACGACTACACCCGCGCCGACTTAACTGAAGCAGATCTCAGCCATACGAATCTGGAGCTAGTACGGCTGTTCACCACACGACTCACTAGAGCGAACTTGGAAGGCGCTAACCTCAAGGGCGCAACTCTAGATGGGGCCACTCTCGTAGGCGCTAACCTCAAGGACGCCAACTTAGAGGGTGCCTACGCTATCAACATCGACTTTCGCGGTGCCAACATTGAAGGCGCAGACTTCACAGACGTTCTGCTAGATCCAAAAGACAACGAGAAGCTATGTGAGATGGCAAGCGGAACCAATAGTGTGACTGGGAGAGAGACACGGGAGACGCTTTACTGTCCCTAGGCTATGAATAGATTGGCTTTTAGAGATCGCAGGAGATCAGTCACACCGAGCCCTTACGACAGGTAGCCGTGCTCAGCCAAAAAAGACATCGACAAATCATTGATAGAGCCACTAGCTACGGTATCTAGCCCTTGATCAAACGAAGTATCTGCTCGGCCTCTAGTAAATTTCTCGACATATTTACCCAGCACGTCACCCTCCAAGTTGACCAGATCACCAGGCTGCAAATATTGCAAGTTCGTCTCCGCATAAGTCACCGGAATCACGGCTGCCCAAAACCAGTCACCAGCCGCGCTGCACTCGGCAACAGTCAGACTGATGCCATTGACAGCGACACTGCCTTTATTCACGATGTAGTGAGCAACCTGAGGGCTTACCTCTTTAATGCGGATCTCCCAGGCGTTAGCGACTCGATCAGTGCTCTCTAAATGACCGGTACCGTCCACGTGCCCGGTCACAAAGTGTCCACCAATCTTGCTGCCTACGCGTAAAGAGGGCTCTAGATTTACCGGACCATTTTCAGCCACATTGCCCAGCGTTGATTTGGCCAGCGTTTCGGGCGAGGCAGTAGCGATAAAGCCCTGGGCCAAAATCTTCTCAACGGTAAGACAAACGCCGTCGACGGCGATACTATCGCCCAGTGCGATCTCTTTGAGCACTGGGTCTTGAGTAGTTTTGCAGGTAATTTTGAGCTGGTACGGGTTGAGGTGCTGTAGCTGACCGACACTCTGAACTAGCCCTGTAAACACAATATTGAAACGCCGCAATAATTACCGCTCAACTCTAGCGTAATTCTGCTGACTGCTGGTGAGGATCAGCTGGTAGTACTCACTGATGAGTAGTAACAAGCATAAAACCTGGCAAAAATAGACGCTATAGAGGAAAGCGTTTGTGAGCATTACCTTTGCAGTCGCTTCGATAAAGTTTTTTAATCTTTAGCGAAGTTCGAGCAAGAATCGCTTTAGCCTAGAGTGTATGTTGAGCATCTATCTAGCGTAGAAACACTTCTGCCTAGGTAAGTTCTAACCAGATAAATTTTAACCAGATAAATTTTACAAGCACCTTCGTTTTTTTAAGTAGTGAACGTTTATCTAGCCAGTCTAAGGAACTAAAAGATGATTGAGATGCAGGTTGCGGGGATTGCCGTTGATGGAGGTACTCGAAATCCAGTCATTTTGCTGCGAGACAGCTCGCAGCGGCGGCAGCTACCTATTTTCATATCGCCTGAGCAATCGCGTGCGATTCGCGCTGTGCTAGAAGGGGAAAGAACCAGCAGACCCATGACTCACGACCTGATTGTGAATATGATGAGCGCTTGGGATATGTCACTACAGCGAGTTGTTATTCACGCCCTGCGAGACAATACGTTTTACGCGGTGATGACCGTTGGCAAGGGCGACAAGAAAAAGGAAATAGACGCTAGGCCCAGCGATGCTATTTCAGTAGCACTAAGAACGAACGCGCCAATCTGGGTAATGGAAGAAGTGATTCTAGACGCAGCGATGCCGGTAGACAGGGATGCGGATGCGGCTGAGAAAGAGGCGTTTCATGCCTTTTTATCGAGTATTAGCCCAGCTGACTTTGCAGAGCGCGGACGTTCGGCCTAGGGAATTTACGTCAGGCGATGAAGCCAAGCGGTGGTGTCAGGCGGTGTCGTTAGCAGATATGTTGTTTTCCTGTTGATTTATGCAAAGTCGCCTCTTCGGAAAAACGGGTAGGCGAATCTCTGTACTATCTTTGGGGACGATGCGGTTTGCCTCGGCGGCAGACGCGCGGGCTGTGATTGAAAAAGCGATCGCACAGGGCATCACTCACATAGAAACAGCGCCTGCCTACGGTGAGAGCGAACGCTACATCGGGCAGGCACTTCGAGGACTCTTTGCGGAAGGAAAGGCGCAGCGATCGCACCTCGTCATCACCAGTAAGCTCACACCAACATTGGCAGGCTGCGACATCTCGGCTGCTATCGAAGCCTCTCTTTCTCAGCTAGGGCTCGAGTATCTAGACTGCCTGGCTATTCACGGCATCAATACAGCGGCGCACTTAGTGTGGACCCAAACTGAA
Organism: uncultured cyanobacterium; assembly: GCA_963836895.1. GTDB lineage: Bacteria > Cyanobacteriota > Cyanobacteriia > Phormidesmidales > Phormidesmidaceae > Phormidesmis. Next base: position 97,176 of record CAWILA010000007.1, read on the forward strand.
ATGCTTGGCGCGTTAGAGCAGGCGCAGCGGCAGGGACTGATTCATCATGTGGGCTTTTCAACCCATGGACCGCTAGACGTGATTGAAAGTGCGATCGCCATCCGGTCCTTCAGCTTTATCAACCTCCACTACAACTTCTTTTTTCAGCGGAATGCGCCCGCGATAGAACGAGCCCACCAGCACAACATGGGCATCTTCATCATCTCCCCTGCCGACAAAGCCGGACTGCTCTACACCCCACCCGAAAAGCTCGAAGCATTCTGCGCACCCTTCGATCCCCTCTTGCTCAACTTTCGCTGGCTGCTGAGCGATTCTCGCATCACCACGCTTAGCATCGGCCCAGCGACCCCCGATGAAATTAACTGGCCAATGCAAGCTGCCGACACCGTCGGACCGCTGAGCGAGAAAGAACAACAGGCCATAGACAGATTAGAAAAAGCGCAGACAGACGAGCTAGGAAGCGATCGCTGTAGCCAGTGCTATAAATGCTTACCTTGCCCCGAAACCATCAACATTCCAGAAGTGCTGAGACTCCGAAACCTGAGTGTAGCTTATGACATGCAGGCTTTTGGCCAGTACCGGTACGGCATGTTTGAGAATGCTGGGCATTGGTTCCCAGGGCGCAGAGGCGATCGCTGCACTGACTGCGGTGACTGCCTGCCACGGTGTCCAGAAAACTTGCCTATTCCAACGCTGCTAAGAGACACACACCAGCGACTGAAAGGAAAAGCTAGAAGGAGGCTATGGGAAGACTAGTAGGCGCTCAAAAATTGTTATTCCCTCTACCTTTAGACTTGTTTTTTCAATGAGAAAAAGCACAAAACAACTTTACAAGGATTAACACAGTTCTAGGTTTCAGGACTATTTAGTCATGTTACTTCACACCTCAAAACCCTACGTAACAAAGGCTCTCATATCTGTAAGCTAAAGATTTTCTTCGCTTTGTGAGCCACTACTTTTAGATCTTGCCGGTAGGATAATAGGAATGAAAATTAAGAGCTCCATAAAAATCTTTCTATTCAGCTACATAGACTTCGAGGTCTGATTCAGCTTTTTGCTGTCATCACTGCTGTTGAGAAAAAGATATCTCTTACCAGACCAAACGCCCAGACTAAACGCAGTAACAAACAACAAAAACGCTAGCCAAACAAGGATTCCCCACCCGTATGACATCTATTCAACATCAGCACTCAGACACCACCACTACTGCCACTGAAGACCGCGTAGCCGTGCTTCTTATGGGCTATGGCGAAGTCGAGAGCTATGAAGACTTTGCGAACTACAACGAGCAGGCGCTGAACCTGCTAACCGCTAAGTTTGCACCCGTTCCCACCTGGATATATCCACCGCTGGCCAAGCTGTTGGCTATGTTCGACCTACACGAGTGGAGCCATCAGCACGGCAACTTTGTCTCACCGCACAACGCTATTTTTGAAGAGCAGCGCGAGGGGATTGAGACGTGTCTTCAGCAGCGCTGGGGCGATCGCGTCAAGGTCTTCAAAGCCTTCAACTTCTGCGCGCCTCACCTGCCCGAGCAAGTCCTCGAAACCGTTAAGGCAGAAGGCTTCACCAAGCTACTTATCTACCCACTTCTGGTCGTCGACTCCATCTTCACCAGCGGCATCGCGGTAGAGCAAGTCAACGACGCCCTTACCAAGCTAGCAGGCACTGGCGAGCACTGGCTAAAAGGCACTCGCTACATCCCTTCTTTCTACAATCAAGAGCGCTACATCGATTTGCTCGCTCGCATGGTAGAAGAGAAAATTGAAAGCCAGCTCGCTGTTGCCCACCTGCCTTCGCAAACCGGCATTATCTTGCTAAACCACGGCTGTCCTCACAAAGCTAAAGGCTTCACCTCCGGCATTGACGAAAGCCAAAAGCTCTACGAAGCCGTCCGCGAAAAGCTGATCTACAAGTATCCGCTGATCTCCATCGGCTGGATGAATCACGACACGCCGCTAATCGACTGGACCCAGCCCAACATGTCCGTTGCCGGGCAAAACATCATCGACCTTGGCGCAACCGCACTCGTCATGATGCCCATCGGCTTTGCCACCGAGAACCACGAGACCCTGCTGGATGTAGACCACATTATCCACAGCCTGCGCAAGAAGAATCCTCAGGTTACCTATGTGCAGATGGACTGTGTAAACTCGCATCCTGAGTTTATGCAAATGGTAGCCGACTGGGCCGACACGCACATTCAGGCACTGCTAGAGTCTGAGCCAGTCACTGTAAACCCCGAGCTACGCGACGCAACCGCTGAGCATACTCACGACCACAGCCACGGCAGCCACAGCCACGGTAGTCATAGTCATGGCAGCCACAGCCATGATAGTCACGCCCACGCCAATGAGCACAGCCATAACAAGCAAGCGCGTCACAGCCACGATCATCACAGCCACGATGTGAACGAGCACCATCCCGAAGCGGAGAAGAGTGTGAAGGTTGAGGAGCATTCTCACCGATAGGCGAAGATAGTTAAACTAAGCCCCAGGGATCACTCACCGACTCCTGGGGCTTTTCCCTGCGCGATTCTGTCAAAACTCACTATCCTAGAGAAAGCTCTACCGTTTCTCCGTTCCATTCTTCATGCGCCTGCCCCTTACTCGCCGTATCAAAAGACCGCTACCTTGGATAATTGGAATAGGAGCAGCGGGCCTAGTTGCGGCAGGTGCGATCGCATATTCCGCTAGCAGGCGTGGGCCAAACTACGACCTCGAAGCACTCACCGTCGCAGTAGAATCGACCGAGCTCACAGTGAGAATTACGGCCAGCGGTGAAGTAGAGCCTATTCGTACAGTGAATCTGAGTCCAAAGTCAGCAGGTGTGGTGCAAGAGCTGTTTGTAGAGCAGGGCGATCGCGTTACTCAAGGCGAACTCATTGCCCTTATGGACAACGATCAGCTCAATGCTCAAGTTGTTCAAAATGAGGCAGGCATTGCCGAGGCTCGCGCTCAGCTAGACGATGCGCTCAATGGCGCTTCTAGCACTGACATCGGACAGGCAGAGGCCTCTGTGGCTGCGGCTCGCGCCCAGCTGACTGATACCCGCGCTCGTCTTTCCCTTTCTGATAGCGATCTAGACCGGTCGCAAAGACTTTTTGAGCAAGGGGCAATCTCCCGTAGTGATTTGGATCGAGCCGTCAACGAAAATCGTAGTGCCGCTGCGGGTATAGACCAGGCGCTAGCTCGTCTCAACGAAGCGGAACAGCGACTCGCGGATCAACAAGACGGCAACAACCGAGAAACAATTGCCCAGGCAGAGGCCCGATTACGCAGAGCGCAAGGTCAGCTTCAGGCGGTAGAAGTGCAGCTGAGCGATACGCGGGTGCGTGCGCCTTTCGATGGAATTGTGACGCAGCGGTTCGCATCAGTAGGCGCGTTTGTAACGCCAACGGCAACAGCTTCAGATGTGACCTCGGCAACTTCTACGGCGATTGTGGCGATCGCTAGTGGCCTAGAAGTGATTGCCGAAGTCCCCGAAGCAGATATTAGCAGCATCAAAATAGGTCAATCTGTTGAAATCCAAGCAGATGCATATCCAGAAGAAACCTTTAAAGGAGAGGTGCGATTGATTGCGCCCGAAGCGATTGAACGACAGAACGTGACTGTTTTTCAGATACGCGTTCAGCTGCTTGAAGGGGTTGATCAACTGCGCTCGAATATGAACGTAAATGCGACTTTTATCGGGGATGAACTAGAAGGCGCACTAGTAGTGCCAGCCGTGTCAATTATTACGCAGGGTGGGGAGAGCGGTGTGCTTGTGCCTGGAGAAGATGGGCAAGCGCAGTTTGAGCCAGTGATACTAGGAGCCCCAGTAGGCGATCGCATTCAGGTAACAGATGGGTTGGAAGTAGGCGATCGCGTTTTCATCGATCTGCCTCCTGGTCAAAGCCTAGAAAATCTTACCTTTGGTCGCGGCAGTCAGTAATAAAACAGCGCGAGTTTGACTCTCGATCTAGAGATACATCTTTAGAGTACGCGTACCAACATGGGTTGTCTGCAAAAACTGGTCATAAAACGTCTCGCCCCAATGCTTTGCGCCGCGCAGACACAGATCTAAATAGCTTTTATTGGGTAAGATGTCGTCGTTTCGCTTGCTTGGTTTCCCTAAGTAAATATAGATGGGTTCAGACTGAAGAGAACAGGAAGTATCTATAAAACAAGATAGCTGTGATCGCGCAATCTCAGTGCGATCATAGCCACTTTCTCGTTCGTCAAGCATATGAAAGTCTCTATCGTCTTGAATACCTACCAGTAAACCGTTGAAGCAATCTTCAGCGGAGAGCATAGCACTCAAGACAGCTCTATGCTCACCGTACCCTTTCCTCCAAGAAGGCTCTTGGTTAAAAACGCGCTTATAGCCTTTGACAAGCACAGGACACGCCTCAGCGAGTATTGTCATCTTCTGAAGCTGATTTTGGTTGATTAAGCTACCGTAAACAACAATCGTAGCCATAATGTACCTGCTGATTTCTCCAACTGACTACGTAAAATCGTGAATGTGTCGCAGTATGTTGCTTCTCCTGTAGTCATCGCGGCCTGCTCTCGTTCTTGTCACTTAAAGCCGTTTCTATTTGAGGGGCTTCGCCGACTCAGGAGAAAGGAGAAACCACGTTTCGGCAGCTTCAGCGGCAGATACCGTACTGCGCATACTTTTAGGTCGGTTACCTAAATACACTTCAAAAGGGCTACTCTGCTCAATAGTTTCATCGCCTTTGGTCAAGGTAGCATCGTAGGTGCCAGCGACTTTGTACAGGCCGTCAATGTAGGCACCGTTAGCGACTGCCTGCTTTTTGAGGGCCGGATCTAGTAGCTTTTCTCTACTCTCTATAGCAACTCTGCCCACTTTAAAGTCAGCAATCGGAGCAGCGGCAGATAGGTTCAGCCCTTTTGCGACTGCCGACTGCATATCAGTTTGCTGCTGAGTAATCGCCAGCCAAACGGTCCTATCGGGTGGCGTTTGAGCCAGTATGCCGCAGCTGGTAAGAACGGTGAGAATCAACGCTAAACATACGATTCTGAGCTTTTTCATAGTGCCTTCTGCTAATTTGCGAGTCGGTAGAGCGTCGAATACACAGACGGTGAAACCCTCTAAAAAATTGTACTGTGAAGCGCCGACGCTCGCAGAAAACCCATATGTACCGACCAGCCTCTTTCGCAGATAATGAACCAGGCATTAAGTCGATGTAGATTTGCTTTGATCGAGCATAGGCGAGATTGCTCTGTATCCAAGATAAATCAACAGACCAGAAGCCATACCTGGCAGCACCTCATACATGTTGCCAGAAAGTCCATTAGTTCTCCAGAGGGTTGCCACAGCTACACCGACTAGCATCATTGCGATCGCAACGCCCGTAGGCACTGGCTTCTGCCAAGACCTCAGCACCAACAGTACGCCCAGCCCCGACGCCAGAATCGACCAGGCAAACGTAATCAGGCTAAACACGCTGTCATTATTCACGAGTGCGATCGCCAGCACAATTGCAGTCACAATCAGCGTTCCCACCTTCGCCAACCGATAGGATTGCGCCATGCCAGGGAACAGATCCTGTGTCAGCGCCGCCGAACAAGAGAGAATCTGGGAGTCTGCCGTAGAGATTGTCGCAGAAAACAAACCCGCCAGCATTACACCCACCAAAACACCTGGTAAAAGATCAACAGAAAGATCCAACAAAGCCAGCTCCGAATCAGCCAACTCTGGCAATAGCACCCGCCCTGCCAGCCCAATAAAAATTGCGGCAAATGCGGTAATAAGTCCACAAACTGTTCTAATATCTCGGGCCTTACCCATGTTGTCAGCAGAATCGATAGCCATCGCCCGCACTAGAATATGAGGCTGCCCTACCGCGCCAAAACCAGCCACCAGCCAGCCAATAAAGAACGGCAAAAATCCCCAGCCTAAATTAGCCGGAAACAAAGCAACCAAACTCGTATCAATCTCTCCTAGCGCCGAGAAAATATTGCCAGCACCACCGCCAGCAACCACCGTAACGACTAGCAGCAGTAGCAAAGCACCTATCATCACCACCGTCTGCACCGCATCTGTCCAAATCGACGCGCGAATGCCGCCCGAAAAGCAGTAGGCCACCACCACCACCGCGCCAATAACGATACCCCAGGCATAGTTCCAGCCAAAAATACTGTTGAGCGCCTTGCTCCCGGCCAGCAGCTGCGCCGCCGCGTAAGCACCCAAAAAGCAAATCGTAATCAGCGCCGAGACCACAGAAATCCAACGGTGACCAGGCTGCTTTTGCGCCAGGAAAGCCGGTACCGTTTCAGCATTCGAAGCCTCCGACGCTTCTCTCAGCTGCCGAAACACAAGCAGCCACGAGAGATAGTCTCCTATTGCCCAGCCAATCGCTAGCCAAATCGACGAAATGCCGATCGTGTAAGCGTAGCCAACCTGCGCTGTAAATAAGAATCCGCTTTGCCCGGTAGAGAGCGCAGAAAGTGCGACCAGCCACGGATTAACGCTTCTTCCTGCCAGTAAATAATCTGCTGTAGTGTCTTGTTTTTGGGTCGCGGAGTATAGGCCAACGACCGTAAAAAGCGCAACAAAAGCAATGAACGTAAGAGCTGTAGACATTAAAAATCGCTGTGAGAATCTGTTTTGTATCAATAACAGGCTGACTCTACAGGATGGATGTACCCTTCTAATGAATTTACGCAAATTTACGCTGTCTTTAGCTGTAAAAAGCGGGCTCAGCAGAGGCTACGCTTCTAAGACGCTCAAAAACGTATAGAAGAAAGGTGTATTTACATACCCAAAATAGGGGCCCTACTAGCCATACTGTCCTTGACAGAATTTTATCGGCTACTGAGAAGTAAATATGGGCGCGAACAGTAAAAAGAGTATGGCCTACGTCGCTTTTTGTGTGACGCTGACCTGCACAGCCGCTACCCTGACAACAGCAGGCCCAAGCAGGTACCATCCTCTAGCATCGTCCTCGTACCAAGCCTCTTCTACTCCACCTATCGCACGCCGCGCCGCAAACAGCCCACCACAGCGAACTCGGTTCTTTGCTCGCACCCGCTTCAACCGCAACGGCAATATGCTAGCCAATGGGGGCTTGTCCATATAGGTCTACATCCATATAGATATGTACAGACGGTAGGCCTGCGCACAGCTATCCTCCGAAGTCGCTATCCTATAGGCAGAATCGCACGTGAACCTATGGATTTCGCTGAAAGCCTGAAAATGGCAACTAAAACACTAAGTGCAAACAAACTGCGCAGTGGACTCACCATGCTCGGCATCATCATTGGCAATGCATCGGTGATTGCCATGATTGGCATTGGTGAGGGGGCACAAAAGTACGTAAATGGTCAGCTGCAAAGTCTAGGACCTAACGTGCTTTTCATCGTGCCTGGCAACCGGGAAGCCCGACAGCTCGGCGATTTGGATGTGCCACGTAATTTAGTCTTAGCCGATGCTCAGGCCCTGGCGACACAGGTACCTTCTGTCGCTGCCGTCGCTGCCGAAAAAACGACCCAAGGCCTTGTCAGCTATCGCAGTCGCAATACCAACACCAGCGTTGTCGGTACGACCGAAGGCTTCTTAGCCGTACGCAGCTTTGAAGTCGCCAAAGGCCGCTTCCTAAACGATCTCGATCAGCGCTCAAATAGTTCGGTCGTGGTCGTTGGCGATACCCTCGCAGGCAAACTCTTTGAAAATGAAAACCCTCTTGGCAAACAGGTTCGCATTAAGGGCATCACATTTGAAGTGGTCGGCGTACTGCAAAAAAAGGGGTCTAATCTGGGACTCGACTATGACGATTCGGTGATGGTGCCAATCACCACGCTGGCAAGTCGTATTGTAGGGCGCACCTCCCCCTATGGCATTGACGTGGGCTTTATCTCTATCTCAGCCGATAGCCCAGAAGCGATGGAAACCGCTGAGTTTCAGGTGACAAATCTGCTGCGGCTGCGCCACGGCATAACCGGTAGCGATGACTTTTATATCTCTAGTCAGGAAACGCTGCTGAATATCGCGGATACGGTGACCGGAGCGCTAACGCTGATGCTAGCTGCGATCGCATCTATCTCCCTTTTTGTTGGCGGCATCGGCATCATGAACATCATGCTCGTCTCCGTACGAGAGCGCACTCAAGAAATCGGCTTGCGCAAGGCCATCGGTGCCAGTCAAAAAGACATTCTGACTCAGTTCTTAATAGAAGCCGTTATCCTATCTGCCCTTGGTGGCATCATTGGCACCGCCGCAGGTGCAGGCGGAATCTTCCTCATCGCCGCCTTCAGCCCTTTTGAAGCAGCCGTCTCAGCTAGCGCTGTGCTTGTAGCCGTTGGCGTTTCTGGCAGCATCGGACTGTTTTTCGGCGTTGTTCCCGCACGCCAGGCGGCAAGGCTAGACCCAATCGTAGCCCTGAGAAGCGCCTAAACTTCTCGAACTGCCTAAACTTCTCAAACTACTTTGAGCCACTTTCCCCAAACCTTCAACAGACAAAACGCCGACCCTACAAAAAACTCCCCCATCCCCCATCCCCTATTTCCCTATCCCCCATCCCTCCACAATGCCCCCCCTCATCCAGTTCAAAAAAATCAACAAACTCTACGGCACTGGCAACACCGAGGTCCGGGCACTTTGGAACGTCAACATGACCATCAACAGTGGTGAGTACTGCTCCATCATGGGCCCCTCCGGTTCTGGCAAATCTACCGCTATGAACATGATTGGCTGCCTCGACCAGCCCACCGACGGCGAGTACTTATTCGATGGGCAAGATGTCGCCAAGCTACCCGAAACAGAGCTCGCTCACATCCGCAATCGTAAGATCGGCTTCGTCTTTCAACAGTTCCATTTACTTTCCCACCTAACGGCTCTAGAAAACGTAGAACAGCCAATGATGTACGCCAGCGTGCGCTCGGCAGAACGTAAGCGCCGCGCCACAGAAGCACTAGAGCGAGTAGGACTTGGCAACAGAATGAACAACAGACCGAACCAGCTATCGGGTGGGCAGCAGCAGAGGGTTGCGATCGCCAGAGCAATCGTCAACGAACCTCTCCTCATCCTTGCCGACGAACCTACCGGAGCCCTCGATACTCAAACCACTCAAGACGTCATCGATATTTTTTCAGAGCTAAACAAAAGCGGTATCACCGTCGTCATGGTGACGCACGAGCCCGAAGTTGCTCGCCTAACCAATAGAGTCGTTTGGTTCCGCGATGGTGAAGTGCTGAACCATCATTTAGACCCGGCAGATTTGGCGAGCGTTACGGCAGTACCGGTCGGATAAAATGAGCTGTCCTATCCAAGTCGGATAAAATGGGCGCCGCTGTCCTATCCAAGTCGGATCACAGCCCTCATCCCCCAGCAACAGTAGCTATTGACCAAACAGATCTCCAAAGTTTTGAGACAGCACCACAAAGCTCAGGTCGCGTACGTCTCTATATCGAGTGTCTTCTAGCTGCTCTGGGGCATGCACTTCAAAACTGTTGGGGTAGTCGTACAGCCCGTCTTTGAACTGAAAGCGATAGGTTGCAGAGACCAGACGACGAGAAACTGTTTTATAAGTTGTTATCTGCTCGGTGTAGGGAGATAGATTAGTCAACTGCGCCACTTCCAAATCTTGCAAACGCCGCCAGACGTCCGAGAAGTACGCTTCTGATACCGCCCTCTCGTATTCTTGAACCGGCTGTTCTCGTCCGGTGCGCTGAAGCCTTAATACAACGCTCGGTTCGCCGCCTTTCGCAAGCAGTTCCATTTCTACTAGCTGATACTGCGCTAGCTCCGGCAGCGTAGAGCGTCCACCGACAACTGCCATGGCAAAATGATGTACATGCGGCATAACAGACGCGTCACGTTCAACTTCTGTGCTGAGACTTTCTGCACTGAGATCTTTTGCACTGAAATCTTTTGCACTGAGATTAAAAGCGGGTAGTACTTCAGAGGCGATCGCGCCATATCGCTCCAGTCCCAAAGCGCTAAGCCCTGCAACCATAGCCAGCACAGCGATACCTATTACCTTCAGGGCACTCTTCGAAATGCGCTTACGAACTCTTACAGACCTGCGTTTGCTCACCAATTAACTGCTCAAATTTTGGGTCAAAAAACCGGTATCAGCCCGCTTAGGCTGATCGCGTGCATTCTGGCCAAAGCATACCCACATTTCTCACATTTCTATTGATGTATCCACTTTCTGGCATATTCTGCTTCAGTGATTTGGCTCACACCGAATAGTATTGTGATGACAGCTGAAAAATTATCCTCATGAAACGCTCAAAACGCTATCGGGCCTACCTTGTTCTCATCGTCTCAGTGGGAATAAGCGTTGGCTCACTACTACAGAGCGACAGGGTTGCTCAGGCAGCCGCAGCGAAAGAGCAGCCTACCAAAGCGCAGAGCGTGCCAAGTACGCCAGTAGCGCTAATAGAAATACCACAAAGCAAACAGGCCGACAGCGAGACAGTCCTACAGGTAGACAGAGCCCTTACTAACGGCATTAACTTTATTCGTCAGGGCAATATCACCGCCGCGATCGCTGCTTTTGAGGAAGCCGTCAGCCTCAATCCTAACTCCGCTGGTGCTCACTACAATCTTGGCCTTGCGCTCCGGCAGAACAATCAGCTGCAAGCAGCGGCCACCGCCTTTTGGCAATCTACCCAGGCCGACCCTCAGTTTGTACTAGCCTACGTCAACCTAGGCGCAGCGTTGCTAGAAGGAAACAACCTTGAGCAGGCGCAGTCCTATCTGTCGCGTGCGATAGAGCTCGACCCGGAAGAAGGCATCGCGCAGTACAACATGGGACTGCTACAGCGGCGACAGGGAAATGTGGAAGCAGCGTTTGACTCCTTTAAAGAGCGATCGCCTACAGCCCCTCTGCTCCCGAATCTCATTACCATATTGGACTCATCTATCAGGAGCAGCAGCAGTACGCTCAGGCGCAGAGTGCCTTTGAAAATGCGATCACGCTAGACGACCGCTACCCCGAAGCCCACTACAACCTAGGCGTTGCCCTCGTTCAGCAAAACAGCCCCGAAACCGCTATCATCGCTTTCACCCGTGCAACAGAACTACAGCCCATGTTCGGCCATGCACACTACGCAAAAGGGCTAGCGCTAGCAAACCTGAAACGGTACGAAGAAGCACAAGTAGAATTACAGTCGGCAGCGAATATCTATATTGCCCAGGGCAACGCGCAGTGGGCAAATAACGCACAAACGCAGATTTCGCAGATCGAAAGTCTGATGATTGAGCAGTAAGCGCTAGAAGCAAAGAGACCCCAATTCAGCTTGGGGTAGGACTTAAGCCCGAGTTAAATATCCAGCTCAAACGCGCGAGGGTTACCACTTTCTAACAGCGCCAGATTGTTCTTCAGCTGAATCCATACCAAACCAGCACTTAGCAACACCATTGGCCCAGCCATCAAATAGGCGATATTAGGTGTAAAGCCAAAGATACACATCCCAGAGCCTAAGAACACGCAGCTACCCAAGCAAATACCTAAAAAAGGCAGCTGTATCGCCAAACCCTGCATCTTGGAAATAGAACGGGTAGATCGCTTCTTGTACCAGTCGCCAATCGACTCTTTCAACACCGCTGCAAAGGCGAGTCCAGAGGTAATCGCAATGAACAAACCTGCCACAAGCATGAAGTATGGGGGCGTTTGAGGATAGTACATAGGGGCAGCGCGCTCTCGATACGTGTGAACAATTATTAACTTGATTATAGGCTGAACTGGGTAGGTCGCTAACTAGCGTTACCGGCTATTCGTCAGCTGCAAAGCGCCCGCTAGCTCAGGTGGCACCATCGAAACCGCGCGCTCACGGGAGAAGTCAGCCAGTGCGTTCCAGGCAGCGCCCAGTAGACGGTTCGGCTGCAAGTCGTCTTTTACTAAGCGCCACAGTCTCTCAACCTCTTCAGTATGCAGGCGATTGTCCTCAGTAAGCGCTAGTAAAACCTGCTTACGCAAGTACTGGCCTTCCTCAGTCATCAAGAACTGAATCCCCATACCCGCTGTCGGAATAATATCGAAGCTCTGATCAGAGCGGGCAATCATGAGGAGATTCTCTAATCTTTGCCATTGGAATTTGCCGTCCTTAAAGAGCACGTCAATCAAGCGACGACGCAGCGCAGGCGTCTCAGCAGTCAATAGACGGCGAGCGACGTAAGGGTAGGCGATTTCAAGGATTTTGAAGTTAGGGTCTAGGCTCAGCGCTAAACCTTCTTGAGTAACTAGAGAGCGAATAATTAGCGCAAACTTTGCAGGCACTCGGAACGGGTACTCGTACATCACCTCAGAGAATCGGTCGGTGATGGACTTGAAGTTAAAGTCGCCTACACTGGCACCAATTGCATCTTGAAATACGGTTTCTAGAGCAGGAACTAGCGGCCTGACGTCTGTATTAGGTGTCAAGAAGCCTAGCTTTACAAAATCATTTGCGAGATTTTCGTAATCGCGGTTAATCAGATGAGCAACCGAATCTACGATGGTTTCTTTGGTTTGCTGATCGAGCTGGTCGGTCATGCCAAAGTCGATGTAGGCCATACGACCATCTTCCATCGCAAAGAGGTTGCCAGGATGAGGGTCCGCATGGAAGAAGCCGAACTCTAGCAGCTGTCGCAAGCTGGAAGAAACACCGATCTCAACAAGATCGTTAGTCGCAAGGCCCGCCTGTCTCACGCGCTCTGTGTCTGTGAGTTTGAAACCATTGATCCACTCCATGGTGAGCACGTGGGTGCTGCAATAGCGCCAGTAAATAGAAGGGACTTTCACCAGCGGCTCATCTTGGAAGTTCGCGGCAAACTTCTCAGCGTTGCGACCTTCATTGAGGTAGTCCACCTCTTCAAAGAGCTTGCTGCCAAACTCATCGACGATCAGCGACAGTTCGTGGCCCAGGTTTAGCGGCAGCAGAGGAGCAATCCAGCCCGCAGCCCAACGCATAATATAAAGGTCTCGGCAGATGATAGGCATCAGGTTGGGTCGCTGAACCTTTACAGCAACTTCTTCACCGCTATACAGCCGAGCTTTGTATACCTGACCCAGGCTAGCGGCTGCTACAGGCTCCGCCGCAAAGCTACTAAATATCTCTTCGGGCGTACGGTCAAAGTCATTGAAGATGATCTGACGAGCCACTTCATTGGAGAAGGAAGGCAGCTGATCTTGTAGCTTCACCAGCTCTTCTAAAAAGCTAGGTTTGATCAGGTCGGGGCGGGTAGAGAGCGCCTGGCCCACTTTGATAAACGTAGGGCCTAGCTGAGTCAATATTTTGCGAAGCCGAATAGCACGGTGCTCTTGGTTGGCCGCCGTTCGACCGAGAAGATGGTCGAACAAAAGGCCTAATGCAAAGGTGCCTAGCATCCAAAAGACGGACAGCGTACGCCACAGAACGATAAGCGGACGCCTGCGGTAATACTTCGCGATCGCCCGCCAGTCATATCGATTTTTACCAGCCCCGCTCGCGGTCTCACCGGGGAGGTTACCAGGCACGGTAAAGTCAGTCATAAGAACAACGCTTAGGTGACAACACGGATGGCAATACTTAGATGCAGCTATCTGTATTTATGTTAATTGTAGTATACAAAAATACAAAAAACTTTAGGCCATGGGTCGGATTTCCGCCTCTTGATCGGTCTCTAGGAGAGAGCATAAGGGGCGGGAGAGCATTTTGAGATGACGTTTTATTAGCGTTTTTTTTATTTACTCGTAGAAGCGGCAGTTTTTCGTATTCTTCCACGATGGTGAAGAAGAGTTGACATGAGCAATTCAAACTTAATAGAGCCCGATGCTATTGGGATGCTGTGGGCGGTGGGTCTGATGGTGATTGCGGTCGGCCTGGCAAGCTGGCAGCGGCTAGGACTGGCAACAACGCTAGCGATCGCAACTTTGCGCACCGTTCTACAGCTGCTCTTCGTAGGGTCTATCCTCACCGTCATTTTTGCGAGCAATCAGCCGCTGATCATTCTGGCTTTGCTGGTAGCAATGACGACTATCGCCGCCATCGTCGCTCGAAGCCGGATCGACCAAGATTTACCTAGGCTACTGAAGTGGGTGTGGCTCGCTATCTTTACCAGCGGCCTTGTCATCATGCTGTACGTCAGTCTGCTGGTCATTCAGCTCGACCCTTGGTACGACCCGCGCTATCTGATTCCGCTCACAGGTATCGTGCTTGGCAATGCTATGACTGCGGCTTCTATTGCTGGTGAGCGGCTGGTGAGCGCGCTACGAAACAATCGCACCGAAATTGAGACGCATCTTAGCCTGGGAGCAACGCCTACGCAGGCGATCGCAGCCTACCGTCAGGCCGCCATCAAAGCCGGACTCATCCCCACTATTAACGCCATGATGGTCGTTGGCCTAGTCACCTTGCCGGGGATTATCACCGGTCAGCTCTTAGGCGGTGCAGACCCCTTAGTCGCAGCGGTCTACCAAATTTTAATTATGTTCATGCTAGCCCTAGCAACCCTGATCGCATCGCTGATTGTGAGCTACGGCATCGCTCGGCAGTTCTTCAACTCAGCCATGCAGCTAGTAGAGCCACGAGGCTAAACAGAAGAACAGACAGAAGTCAAAATTACTGGCGAACAAAGCCGTCTAGGTTGGGCTGATACCTGGCCAAAAACGCGCCGTCTGAATCGTACAGCTCTACCGGAATTTGAGCCTGCGTACTTAGCAGCGTAATCTGCTGCAATAGCTGATTGCTCTGATTCACCAGCTGAGCATCTGCCTCTACGCCCCCCCGCTCCGGTGGCGGCGTAATCGACTCTTCAATCACCCGGTCATACCCCTGTGCCACATCTAGCCGCACTTTGCCTGCTTCCATAGAGTATGAGCACTTTTGCGCGCCGCTCACACCGCACACCAGATAAAAGCTGGGCTCTACCGGCTGAAAGCGTAAAGAGACCTCCATATTATTTTCAGCTGTGCTCAGTGCTTTGGTGTAGTTTGTCAGCAGCGGCTGCGAGGTAGCACGCGCAAAGGTTCCGTCTGGGATATCGCGGAGCTGGATAACCGCCATATTCCACTGTTCCACGGCTGTTGTCCACTGCTTGCCCACTTCGGCCTGCTGAGCATTGATAGCCAGCTGCTGAGCGCGAAGCAGCAGACGGCTGGCGCTGCGCTCTTGCTCAGCGCGGCTGCGCACCTCTTGCAAAGTCTTCTCATACTCCGGCAAAATACTTTGCGCCTCAGCGTAGGCTTTTGTCCCTCGCGGGATTTGGCGCAGGCTCTCTACAGCCGCTTCCCAGTCTGAAAGAACTGCTTCCCAATCTTCTGAAGACTCAGCTTTTGGCATCTTCTGCGTTGCCAGACCAGCGGCTGTCTGTGCCTGACGCAGGCTAGTCTCCGCGCCCGACTCCGTTTCAATTCTCACCAAGATAGTCGATAGGTTGGACCTGTACTCCACCAGCTTACGCTCTGCCAAGTCACGCACTGGGCTTTCTACAGGCACCTTAGACAGTGCCGATGTCGCTTCGCGCCATTTGCTGGCGATGTCTTGCCATTTAGACGCAGGATGCGGCGGGTTTTGAGAATCTAAAGCCGCGCTGTAGGCCTTGCCTTGAGCTTCTGTAACCAGGTCGAGCGCCACTAGCTGACGCTCGTACTCGGGCAAAATGGCTTGAGCATCGTCGTGGTAGCTCGACCATACTGGAATCGGTTCTAGTAGCATAATAGATTCTTGAAGCTCTTTTTTGGACGCTGTAACAGCATCAAGAGAGCTCTCTGTACGCAGATTACCGATGGCTTCTTCACCTTTGATACGAGCGGTTTCGATGCGATCGCACCCTCCCAACGTACAGGGCCGCGTCAGGAGAAAGCCAACAATACCTGCAAACACAAAGCCCACAGCACCTACAATCACCAGCGGATTGCTGCCGCTCTTTGTCTGCTGCTGCCACAGCTCGCGCTGCCTTTGCACTTCCGTTTCATCTACCGGAGCGACCTCTTCATAGTCTTCTTCTGCATACTCACCGTCAGACTCAGCGGTTTTGTCCTCCAAGTAGTAAGCAGAGTCTTCCTCGTAGGCTTCGTCATCTTGAGCAGCTTCTTCATACTCATACTCAGCGGAGTTTGAATCTTCGTAATCGTCCTCAGCATCGGTATACAGATCCGGGTCGGACAGATCCGGGTCGGTATGGAGATCCGCGTCAGTATAGAGATCAGGCTGCTCATCTTCCACACTCCCAATATCTGATTCGACAACCCACTTGGCTTCAGCAGAGTCAACCATCACCTCAGAGTCAACCATCAAGAGTGTGCCATCTACATCCGCATCAGGCGAAGCAGAATCATCCGCTAGCTCCAGACGATCTGCCAAATTATCTAACGTATCTTCTAGCGAATCGTCCGATAAATCGTCTGGCATAGATAGTTCAAATGCTTGCTCGCGTTCGTCACTATATGAGGGAAGCAACGTGTCGGCTGTCTCTGTAGCGCCTGAATCTGCCAAATCTTTCGCAGCTAGCTGCGAAGCATTCAAACTAAAACCATCGAGGTCGTCGGGAACCCAGTCATCAGCAGCCAGTGGATTAACCGTTTCTGTCAACGCATCAGCAGTGGGCGCTTCTACCTCCAGCTGTTCTAGAGAGGGTTCTACACCGATATCACCTAGCAATAGAGGAGCATTATCTTCAGTAGTTGCTTCTTCATTGGCTTCTTCCTTATCCATCGCCGCTTCAGCATCTCTCTTCGCAACTACTTCCTCGGCAGCTAGCAGTTCTTCAGCTCTTTGTGCAGCCGCTATCTGCTTAAGCGCAAGCTCGTCGGTGAAGGAGGCGATCACATTGTCTTCAGAAGGCTCATCTTCATATAGCTCAACCGCATCGTCTAGCAGCGCAATCGGCTCAAGAAGCGTTTCATCCGTTGGCACAGCGTCCGCATCCAAAGGATCTAGCTCATCTGTCAGGCTAAAAAAGTCGGAAGATGGGCTCACCGTCGGCTTCGCGATCGGCAGCTCAACCGTGGGCAAATCCAAGTCAGAAGAGTCTAGCGTAGGCGCTTCTCCTGGCAGCGCGAAGTCTGTCGCTGCGTAGGTTGAGACCTCAGCAAAATCAACCCCTTCAGACAAATCCGCATCTAGCGCGTCGCCACTATTAACCGATAGGTCGGGTACAAAGCCAACAGCTGACTCTAGCTCTAGTGCCGAACCTAAATCCGACGACTCTGACCCGAAAGATAAGCCAGTATTCGTAGATAGATCCAGGCCAAACTCTGACTCTAGATCTGCCGCGCTACCGATTGCACTATCAAAATCGTCAGTAGCAGACAAAGTGTCCTGCGGGTCCAAACCAAACACTACGCCTAAGTCCGTATCGATATTAGAACTAAGCGCATCATCAGTATCGGCGTCTAAGTCATCGTCTAAATCGGACTCCAAATCAAGCGGTAGGCTATCTTCCTCTAGCTCTAGCAGCACCCGCTCTTCTTCACCATCCGGCAGCATCACACTGGTATTGGGACTGGCATTTGGCACCGACAACACCGAGAAAAATCCAGGATCTGGCTCATGCGTCGTCTGATAATCTGCGCTGTCGTCTCCAAACAAATCATCAAAACCATCGGCCACCTTCCAGGTGAACGAACGCATCGTGAAAGGCTTAGACTCGCTTAAGTGCTTAAGATACAGCTGTACCGAAACTTCCTCAGCGCGCTCTGACAGGTCGGCCACTTCGTCAGGAAGGCCAGTTGTATCAAAGCGCGATCGCACGTGCTCCTCCAGCCAATCGAGCGTTTGGTGGGCAAACGGCTCCGCCTGCGAGCTATCGAGCGGATACTCTACTAGCACCATGACCTTGTCTCGGCCGAGCGTACAGCGAACCGTCGTTTTAGGTGGCGTTGCAGCGCGCTCAGAGAGGGCCTGAGTCAGTTCTGCGGAGAGGGTCTCAAAGGTAAGTGCAGACATAGCATCAGAGCATTCGTACAGAACGCTGATATTTCCAGGGGGTAAGGTTAAAAAATGTAGGCTACGAATCTTGGCGAGTGCAAGCCATGAAGCCGCGAATATCGCTATCTTTACTCAATAGTGACGAAAGTTGGTTGATAGTGGTCTGTACAGGGTTAGTTAGGCGATCGCCTTAAACATACTCATCTCATATATTTTGTCTATTTATTTATCTATTGGGAAATTGACGATGGACATCTTAATTGTGGAAGACGAGGCCGACATTGCCGAACTCATCCAGCTTTACCTGTCCAAAGAAGGATTCGACTGCCATGTGTGCCGGGATGGTAGCACCGCACTAGCGCAATTTAAAGCAATTCAGCCAGATTTGATCATTCTAGATCTGATGCTGCCAGGACTCGATGGCCTAGAAGTGTGCGCTAGAGTTCGCCAGCAAAAGGCCCTCAAAGATCCCTACATTATGATGCTTACCGCCAGAGGCGAAGAAATAGATCGCATCATCGGCCTGTCGACTGGCGCAGACGACTACATGGTAAAACCGTTTAGCCCCAGGGAGCTTGTCGCTCGAGTTCGCGCCGTTCTTAGACGAAGCCTGAGAGACAATCGGCAGTCGACCACCACCTATCAAACCACTCATTTCACCGTAGATCTCGACCAGCGCACCGCCAGGCAGACGCTGCCTAGTGATGAACTAGCAAAGGAATCAACCTATAGAACAAATACCCATCAAGATAATTTGGAACTTGACGCAGAGGATGCCCAAAGTCAGGAGAAATCATACAGCACGCCAGAATCGGCCCAAAAAATCAATCTTGAGCTCACACCGTTAGAGTTTGATCTTCTCGCCACATTCATGAGCTATCCAGGACGTGTTTGGAACCGCGCTCAGCTAATTGAAAAGCTTTGGGGCAGCGAGTTCTTTGGAGACGAGCGCGTCGTCGACACACACATCGCCCGCCTTCGCAAAAAAATAGAGCCCGACCCCTCTGCTCCTGCCTTTGTAAAAACCGTCGTAGGAGTGGGCTATCGCTTTGAAGACTGATAACACTCACCCCCCGCAGCCAGAGGCATCGCCAAAAGCAGACCCAACTCGCTCTAAAGCAACCCTGCGCAGCCGCCTGCTAGTATCGCAACTCATTGTACTGGCCGTCACCGTCAGCACTTTAGCCGCCGTCAGCCGCCTATCTACCCCGCGTTACTTTGTAGTCACCCTAGAGCGAATGGAGCGGCAGGGCGTACGCATACAGCAGGTAAAAGGGCAGCTGCTAGAAGGCTTCGAAGACGCCTGGATTCGCGGCATGATGTGGTCTTTAGTGCTGGGCGGCACAACCGCAGGCGGTATCAGCTACTGGCTATCGAGGCGCATCGTTCAGCCCCTCCTACGGATGGAAGCAGTCACCCAACAGTTTGCAGCCGGAGACTTTTCTTCTAGAGTGCCACCGCTCGAAATTCCTGAATTTGATCGGCTTGGTCACAGCTTCAACCGTATGGCCAACGACCTAGAAGGCGTAGAGCACCGCAGACGCGAGCTAGTAGGCGACCTAACCCACGAGCTACGCACGCCCCTGACAATCGTCAAAGGGTATCTAGAAGGCTTAGCTGATGGCGCGATCGCACCCACCCCTGAAACCTACAGCCGTCTCGTCATCGAAACCGAGCGCCTCCAGCGCCTCGTCAACGACCTGCAAGAACTCTCCAAGCTAGAGTCGGGCTACCTATCCATTGAAGCTAGAGCCGTTGCGGTAGCTCCCCTCATCACCCAGGTCGCCAACCGCTTCGCCGACCAGCTCATCAACTCAGAAAACCTCCAGCTCACCACCTCCCTCCCACCAGATCTTCCCCTCGCCTGGGGCGATCCTGCTCGCATTGAGCAAATCCTTGTAAACCTGCTGAGCAACGCTCTACGCCATACCGCCGCAGGAGAAGTCAACATCCGCGCCTACACACAGACCCAAGCCGGAAAAGACATCCTCTGGATAGCCGTCTCAGACACCGGCATAGGTATCGCCGAAACCGACATTCCCCACGTATTCGAGCGATTTTGGCGCGCTGACAGATCACGTGATCGCACCTCCGGCGGCTCCGGCGTAGGGCTTGCCATCTGCCGCCGCCTGGTGGAATTGCAGAACGGACAAATTACTGTCAGCAGCCGGGAGAATAAAGGGAGTACCTTCAGCTTTTCGTTACCCACTGCCTCTCTTTATCAGGCGTAGAGCGTAGGATGGCATCGGGAATGGAGGATGGGGAATGGGGAGGAACTCCCCCAATCTTGTAGCCTTGCGCCTTGCCTCCCCAAAAAGCCTAATTACCGCTACAGCTCCTGAATCAAAATCGGACTCGACCGATGCGCCTGCGGCGAATCCGCATCCTCAACCGTCACCGCGATCGCCCTCACATCATCCACCGATCCAAACACCCCCGGCAAATCAACCGCCTGCGTCTGCCCACCCCCATCATCCACCGCAAACACAGCCGTCAAAATCGCCCCTTTCTCATCCGTCGTCACCGGCACCCCCGGCTCCACCACCGTCCACAGCACATAAACCTCATTCCCCGCCAACGGCTCCAACCCCTCCGCCACCAGCACCGCATTCAAATTCGTCGGATCAATCGCCAAACTCACCCGCCCAGCATCAGCACCCACCTCAGTCGCAGACAGCGACACATCAATCGTCTCAGCAGACCGACTCACATCTTGAGCCTGAAGCACCTCCACCGTCTGACGAAGATTCTGATTTTGAACCGTCAGCGCCACAATCAGACCAGCCGCAACCGCACCCAACCCTCGCCAGGTCCACTGACGATTTAAACCAGTCAACAAAGGCCGCTCAACCGACCGTTCAGTCCGCTCGAAAGAACGATCAAACCCGGCCAAAACAGAATCTTTAAGACCTGCTGGCGGCACAGCCGATGCTCCATAGACCACATTAAAAGACGCCTGCAAATCAGCTAACTCCGAGCGCAAAGTGGGCTCCGCATCCAGCATACCTACCACCGCACGACCCTCCTCAGCGCTCAAATCACCCAGCACATAGCCAGCCAACAACAGCGATTTTTGTTCAGACGTAATCACCTCTACCATCGGCCTACACCTCTCCTTGTGCTTGTAAAAACTGCCGCAGCTTCAGCAGTCCACGCCGAGCCCTCGACTTAACCGTACCCAAAGGCTCATCTAGATGCCGAGCGATCGCACTTTGAGTCAACCCCTCATAGTAAGCCAACCGTAAAACCTGCTGCTCCGACTTAGACAGCTGAGCCAGCGCAGAACTCACCGCCCTCGACTCCTCCGCCTTCACCATTGCATCGGTAGAAAGCGAAGGCGTATCTGGCGTCACATCTAACCGCCACGCTCGCTTAGAACGGCTCATAGACTGACGCGATCGCAGCCGATCAATCGCCCGGCTTCGCGTCAAAACCGTCAGAAACGTCCTGAGAGACCCCCGACTTGGATCGTACGGTCGCTCGGACAAACCAATAAAAATATCCTGTGTCAAGTCCTCCGCCTCCTGCGGATTTCCCAATACCTTTAAGCTCAACCCATAAACCAAAGACACATGACGATCATACAAATGACCAAGCGCTTCCCTTTGGCCCTTACGTAGCGAATGCCATAGGTCAACATCAGACCAATGACGCAGAGGCGGTCTAAGTACAGGCACATTGTGCGTAGATTGATCGGCGCGCTCAAAAGTCATGCAGACGGGGGAAAAGTGCGTAGAGCACCTTTACAAGCTTAGAGATCATCCTACTACTTATTCAAGCGACTGAACTCGATTCACGTCTTCAAAATAATTACGAAGACGGATTCACAAACAGCTCAACGCAGCATTCCACAATACTTTCGCCGAAAGTACTCTTCACAGCAATCGCAAGAAAAACAATGTGGAATGAATCCAAAACCAACAGACTGCCGTACTCAGTTACAAACGCATCAGCGAAAGGACGAACTATGAACAAAGCAAGAAAATGAACAATCTATCTCAAAAGCTACGTCTATCCCTAGGACTGATGACCGTAGCAGGCAGCCTTACACATAATCTGCAATATTCTACTGGTGCGATTCGTGGACAGCCAAGTCATGAACACTACTAGCAGCCGTATCAAACAAACACTGTCGTAAACTGGCCGTTCAAAACTCAACGGCGTTCTCAATTATTCAAGAGAACCGGCTGATCAAGCGCGCCCGCGCTCAGCCGACTCAACAGCTGAAACTTGAGCATTTGGTAGCTGCGCCAAAATAAGGTTAAGCGTTTGCTGACTGCCTATAGTTGCAATCAGCCGCTTTCCTACGTAGATACCCCAACGGCCAGAGGGCAACTTAGTCGCTTGATAAGACATAATTAGTAACAAAACTTAACACTACGAGAATAGTCTCATGCGATGAGTACATATACCTATCCCGTTAGAGGTAGAGTTGTTTCGTCAGGAGGGCAAGAGATGCGTCTTTTAGTAGAGATAACTAACCCTCAAGCCAAATTTTCATTTGTCTCCGGAAGTTGACCGGCTAGCCATCGAGCCATCAAACCGTGCAGCTCAGCAGCCATCTCGTCATAGAAAAAGTGGCCCGCCTCCTCTACTTCTACAAACGTCAGACGATGACTTAACGTATTGACATAGCGCCCCCAGGCAATTGGAATCACCCGATCACACTTTCCCCATAGCAGCAGCGTGGGCATCTGTAGCAGCGGAATGAGCGATCGCGTCATTGGGCTAAAGTCCTCACCCGTCCGCGACTTCACCAAATAGCAAAACGTCCGCGCCGCCCCCCTTTCTTGAGTCGGTCGCACAAATCCATCAATCAAAGCATCATCCACTCGCTCAGGCTTACGTGCGATCGCCCGCAGCGCCGCCCGAATCACCCCCCGCCTTCTCACCACCCGAAACAAAGGCCGAATCAATAGCGGACTCGCAAACCATCCTTCTACCACCGCTCCCACCTGCGCCGCCGCGCCGCCTATCTCCTGCCGCGCCGCTGGCAGCGTCAGCATCACCAGCCGCTCCACCCGCCCCGGATAGCTCGTCGCCACTTGCAGCGCCACCAAAGCCCCTAGCGAATGCCCCATCAACACCATAGGCCGCCCCAAAAACGCCCGCCAAAAATCTGCTACCTGCGCCACCCACAAATCACTGTTAAGTGCACTCGCCACCTTCTGCGACCCCCCAAATCCCACCAAATCGATCGCATACACCGGCCTCTCTCTCGCAAACGCCACCAAATTCTCCCGCCACTGCTCCAAACTAGACCCCGCCCCGTGAATCAAAAGCAACGGACTTTTCCCTTTCACATCAGCGCTACCAATCAGATGCGTGTACCGCACCCGCCACCCACGCCAAATCCAAACCCGCTGCTCACCCAACACATCCCCAGCTCCAACCACATCCACCATCACCACCGCCTTGTCATCCCCAAACACCCTAACCCCATTCCCCATTCCCTATCCCCACTCCGCTTTACTCCCTACCCACAATCGCTCATGCTAGAAACCGAGACATAAAACACCCGCACTCTGGAGATAGCCACTCATGGATCCTGTCAAACTGATGAAGCAAGAAGTCGGTCGCGCCGCTGCTGCCCAGGTAAAATCTGGCACCATTGTAGGCCTAGGCACAGGCTCAACCACCGCTTTCGCTATTCAGTTTATTGGCGAGCGCATCGCCTCTGGTGAACTCAAAGACATAAAAGGCATTCCCACCTCCTTTCAGGCATCCGTCCTTGCCAAGCAGCACGGCATTCCTCTCACCACACTTGACGAAGTCGACCACATCGACATCGCCATCGACGGCGCAGACGAAGTCGATCCACAAATGAACCTCATCAAAGGCGGCGGCGCAGCGCACACTCGCGAGAAAGTCGTCGACGGCCTTGCAGAGCGATTTGTCGTTGTTGTTGATAGTTCCAAACTCAGCGACAAAATCGGCACTATCTTCGCACTGCCCGTAGAGGTGTTGCCAATGGCTGTAGCGCCGGTTACTCGCACCCTTGAAAAGCTCGGTGGCAAAGTAGAAATGCGCATGGGCGTCGCCAAAGACGGTCCTGTTATCACCGACCAAGGCAACATGGTACTCGACGTTAACTTCAACGGCATCGACAACCCAGCCGAGATGGAAAAAACCATCAACAACATTCCCGGTGTCCTAGAAAATGGACTGTTTGTAGGGCTCACTAGCGAAGTGTTGATTGGGGAAGTGAAAGATGGCGAAGCAACTGTTCGCAGCATGTAACGCGCCTGAAAACATAAAGTCCACACAGCTAGGACAGCACCTTCGCGAGGAAACGCTTCATTAGCCTTCTACGCATTCTTTTGATCTATAGCTAGCGCTTGTTCTAAAGCAGCCTTTTCTTTCGTCCGTTTGGCATATGGCGCTAGCTCATCTAGACTCAAACCCGATAACAGGCTGAGATTCTCTAAGCTCATCCCTCTGGTCAACAGCTCTATGCACCAGGTTTGGCGAGCGTGAAAGGGTAGCACTGGCTGGCCCAAAATCGGATCTACGCCTTCCAATACAGAGGTCCACAGCGCAGTTAAAGCTTCTACCGTCATCGGTTCATCTGAGTCGTTCAAAAAGACTTTGGGGCGGTCATCTGAACGACTTTTTAGCCACTGCGTGAGTGGATTTTTGAGGTAGGTGCCGTAGCGGTTACCCATAATCCAGCGATTAACAGGTACTTGGCGAGCCGTTGGGCCAGAGAGGTTTAGCAGATGCTGGGCTTTGCTGGCGAATACTTGCGATCGCATCAAGTCCACTGCTTCTTTCACCCGCAGCCCGGCACCAAAAAGAACGTACACTAGCGCGTAGGCTTGAGGCCCTTTTTTCTTAGCGTTTTGAAAAAGCGATCGCACTATCTCCGCTGGTAAGTCCATCACCTCAGATCCAGACTCATCCTGCGCCGCCGAACCAACGCTCATATCACTGCTCTGAGACAGAGCTTGAGGCAAAAACAAGCGCTTCACAGCCGCCAACAGCTCAGCTCGACTTTGCCATATGGACTGTCCGCCGCTGCTAGAATCCATTACCGAATAGCCCACAATCAGCGTGTTTAGCAGGCTAGCTATCTCTTCGATAGATAAGTCTGAGCGGTCGACCTGCGCGCTTCGAAGGTAGCTTACGGTCTGCTGATTGGCCTGCCGCAGAGCCTGACCGAGCGCCTGTTGGTTTTCTAGAGGAGATTGACTCGTTTCACCGATAAGCGATCGCACCAGCTCCGGCACCCGACCCAAAAGCCGCAGCCCGCCGATCCGTAGGCTACCAGCGGATCGTTTGCGCCTTCAATACCTGATAGCGCCACTTGCATCGCTTCCAATATAGGCGCTTCCTGTAATACAGCTAAAAGCAAGCCCTGCTTACTTCCAAACTGACGAAATAGCGTCACCTCATTTACGCCCGCGTTCTCCGCAATTTCCTTCGTCGTTGTCGCCGTCAATCCCTTCACTGCAAACAGCTTCAACGCTGACTGCACAATCCTTTCACGACTAGACAATTTTCTTTCAGCCATCTTCAGTCAGTTAAAAATCCATGAATATATCTTGAATATATCTACGGTCGTAGACATCTTTACACTGGCTATTTGACCTGCTTGCGATCATCTTCAGAGGTATATTTGCAAGTGCTACTTGCACTTTTTCAAGAAGATCGCTATTATTTTAAATGTAAGCACCACTTGCACACATTAGCGTGTTAGGACGATTATGACTACTGGCAACGTACCCTCACAACGTTTAGAGCGATCCCGATCTAGCGCTGAGCCCACAGCACACAAGGTTAGCTGGGTATCTGTCGGCTTCTTCGCCGCGATTCACGCATTGGCTCTGCTCGCACCCTGGTTCTTTTCCTGGTCAGCTCTGGGCGTTGCGATCGCGCTTCACTGGCTCTGCGGCAGCGTCGGCATTTGCCTTGGCTATCACCGTCTGCTCAGCCACCGCAGCTTCCGCGTTCCTCTCTGGCTAGAGCGTACTATCGCCACCGTTGGGGCCCTGGCACTACAGGGCGGCCCCACTTTCTGGGTAGCCGGTCACCGTCAGCACCACGCCTTCACAGAGCACGTCGAAAAAGACCCTTACTCCTCTGCTCGCGGCTTCTGGTGGAGCCACATGGCGTGGATGTTCTACCTTAAGCCTGAAGTTTTTGATCGCAAAGTATATGCCAAAAACGCACCTGACATTGCCCGCGACCCTTACTACGCATTTCTAGACAAGTACTTCTTAGCCCTGCAAGTGCCTCTTGCACTCGTACTCTACGCCTTTGGCGGCTGGTCCTTCGTTATCTACGGCATATTTGTTCGCGCTGTCCTGCTGTGGCACTGCACCTGGCTCATCAACTCCGCCAACCACATGTGGGGCTACCGCAACTTCGATAGCGACGACAACTCCCGCAACCTCTGGTGGGTTGCGCTGCTCACCTACGGCGAAGGCTGGCACAACAACCACCACACTTATCCCAAAATGGCAAAAGCTGGCCTGAAGAAATGGGAAGTCGATCCTACCTGGTGGATCATCAAAGGTCTCAAGTCTGTCGGCCTGGCAACGAAAGTCGTGATGCCACCCGCAAAGGCGACGATGCAATAAACAAACTCAGAAAATCCTAATTACCTTGAAGCCCTTCGCTTAGAGAATTTATCTAGGTGAAGGGCTTCTGCTTGGAAGGAAATAAGCGTTCAGGAAGACTCTCTAAAATTGACCCGTAAGAATAGTTAGTAGTACTTGGAGCAAGTCTTCGATATCCGCCGGAATTCTGTAAAGGGTTAAGTCTTGTTCGATCTTTTTCTCGGCGCGATTGAATCGGCCAAACTGCCAAACGTCTCCTGTAGAAGCCGCACCATATGAATGGTTTCAGCTCGGCCACTGATTGTTGAAGCGTTTTTCCTGTTGCAGAAACGTCAAGCTTTTCTCAAGCTTAGTAGTTTTTCTGGTTGCTTGACTTAAACCGGCCTACTTCAAACTCTCTTTTCTTTGCGTGCTTCGTAGCGCGATCGCTCACCCGCTTACGCCACATCTTGAAGCTAGAGCGCTTCATATACCGCCGCATCACCTCAATTACGTCCTGCTCTTTCAGGCCAAACTGCACCTCAATTGCCCCAAACGGCGTGCGATCTTCCCAGGCCATCTCAATCACGCGATCCACTGTCGCCGTATCTAGCGTCTTAGGATCAAACTTCTGCGACCCTAGCATCTCCCATCCCGACTGCTCGGGGGGAATTGCAATCTCGCCATCACCTTCATTGACCAGATCAGGATTTCTTCTAAGATCAAACTCTTCTAGCTTGAACTCTTCTAGGGTTGGCTTTTTATCAGTCGGCTGCTGATTGGTCTTTTGAGCGCTCATTTGGTCTCCACATCTTTGATAAAGCATACAACCCGCTCTACCTCCTGAAACCCTACTCCGGTATGAAACTGACAGCTCTTTTCATTTTCTATCAGCACATCAGAAGCTAGCTGCGTGCAGCCGTTATCCACCGCCCATTTCTCCGCCTTGCGAATGAGCGCGCTCCCTATACCGCCTTGCCTTACCGTATCTGCAACGTAAATGCCTTCTACATAGGCCACCGGAAAATGAGTTGCGCCGGGGACATATTCGTTACAGATAGAGAGGTTGATGAAAGCGATCGCACCGCCCTCTCTATCTCTCACAATAAACGCCGTATCGCGAGGCGATCGCAAAATGCCCTCAAGCTCCGCCCGCATCTCTAGCTCAGCCTGCTCCACCGACATCTCTTCTTCTGGCCATAGCAGCAGCGCCATCACCACCCACTCATCCAAATCGGCTAGCGTCATCTCAGCGACATCCAATGGGACCGCCATCACCGCTTTCACAGCTCCAAATCGCCGGGCCGAGCCGCCAAATACTTATCACCTTTTAGCTGGATCACCATCAGCTTCGCTGGCTCACTGCCCGCACAGCCAGAAGTGTGGCCTTTTTTTCCATCTGCATCTTTCACCGTCTTCTGGTCCGCCCCAAAGGAAACTTCGCCCGGACCCATCTCTACGCGCGTACCGTCCATCGTCTCCACGTACCAGGTTCCACTAATCGGCACAATCCACTGCGGTCTCGGATTCTCGTGCCAATCGCCTACCCACCCCACCGGCAGCGTAGCAAACAGCACCTCCGCATCGCCCCTCATCAGCCGGTTATTCCACTGCGGATCGGCATCGCCACCCATACTCTCCTGCTCAAAATCCTTTAGCTCGCACTGCGTCTGACGGCTGATGCCATCATCATCTGTCCACACGTGCCAGTAAGTCAGCGTAGGCTTATCCGATTTAGGCATAGAAACCAGTCTTGAGTGTCAGTACGAGCATTAGCATTGTCGGACCTACCCGCTTACCCAGCGTCCTTTTTGCCACCAAACAAGCCCTTGATACTATTAATCGCTCCCATCAGACCGCGCTCACTGCGGTCGAGCGGCTTCACAGCCAACTCAATGTCGTCATCCTTCTCACCTTTGAGCCGGTAACCGTATTCTAAATTGCCTTTGTTTTTCTTTAGCACCGGAAACGCTCGGTACGCACCTTGCAGCAGGTCCGCTTCACTGTGATAGATTGCGCGGCTAATTTGAGACGACCGACGAACCGCGATCGCACCCACCGGGTACCACTGCTTATTCCCCGCTGATCGCATATATACCTCGTACTCAACCGAGCCATCTGTCTTCATCTTGTCATACTGTTGCGACGCTTTCTCGCGCTTCTGCGTACGTTCAGACTTTGGCTTCTTCGGCGTTTTTTTCCCAAACCCTACTGGCTCAGACATAGTGCTCACTCGATGACTACTTAAATGCGTTTATAAAAGTTTACAGCTTTTTAAGGAAATACCGAGCCCGGTAAACGGCCAATCCTTTTTCTTCGGTCACCCGTTCGCGATCTGTCCGTGCTGGAAAAGGGCTTTCACTCAGCCAAGTCGATCCATCGCGCTCGAAACTTGGATTTTCGTCGAAGCGATCGCACATCTCCACACACACCTCCTCAATATCCGACTGCAGCCACACCATTCCCTCTCCCGGCATCAGCTCAGCTAGCACCGACACCAGCTCAGGCTGTACCACCCGCCGCTTCTGGTGCCGCTTCTTAAACCACGGATCAGGAAACTGAATGCTCACACACTGCAAAGGACCCGGATAAGTTTCCAATACCGGCTTTAGTGAGTTGTTTGCATTGCAGAAGATGAAATGAAGGTTTTTGGTAGCGCCTTCGGTGAGAGCGTGATCGCGCCGAATCAAACTCCGCTCCACCAGCGGTGCCCGAATCTCCAAACCCAAAAAATTCCATCCCGACACCTGCGCGGCCATATCCCGCACGAAGTCCCCTTTCGCGCAGCCCACATCTAGATGTAGCGGTAGGTGTGGGTCTGTATATACTTCGGTCCAGTCTGGCGCAGTAGCAGGTCTAGAATACTTGTCGCTCAGCGGGTTAACGTGCTGACGAACGCGGCGGATAGGGGGCATGTATAGGTTGTAGAAAAATGACAGAAGTCTTACTCAATCCTCTCTTATATTCACCATATAAGGAATCTCCTCACTGGCCGCTGGCCAGCTACGACGGACAAACCGCCACACTAGCGGCGCAGAAATCACCATCAAAACCAGCCCCCAGCCCCAGTTCTGCCGAACGGCTTCTACCGTTGCAGGCTCTACCGTGCCACCGTCTGCCGAGTGAGAGAGTAGGCTAACGCCCACCACAATCAAATTATTCAAGCTATGGCAGGCAATAGGCACCCACAGACTGCGAGTTTGCACATATAGCAGTCCCATCACAAAGCCAAACAGCGTCAGCCCTACCGGATTATTGAAGTGCAGCAGACCAAACAGCACAGAAGAGCCCACAATGCCCCAGCGCAGTCCCCAGGTGATTCCCCAGCGCTGCAGCAAAATACCTCGAAACACAAACTCCTCTACCAGCGGCGCAAAGACAACCGGTAAAAACAGCATCAGCGCGTCATACAGCTGCGGATACTCGCTGCTATTGGCGCCTACTAGCAAATCCGTCTGCAAAATCTGGACGGCTCGCTCTGGATAAACCCAGGAGATAAGGTAGAAAACAACCGAAAAGCTACCCATCGAAAACAGCAGCAAACTACACACCAGTAGCCCCGCATACAGCGGTGAAATCTTAGGCAGGCCAGTGCCAAACACCTGCCGAAACTTCAGCCCCTCGTCTCGTCCTGCCCATACAATTACCGCAACTAGCGCAAGCCAAATAGCGATCGAAAGAATAGGCTGTGATATCGGATCTTCAAAAGACCAGGGCAGCAGCCGAAATCGGTCTAGATAGGCATAAAACAGACCCACTGCAAAGCTGGCAATTAGATAAGTACCAAAAATGAGATAGCGGCTTTGTAGCTTGAAAAATGGATTCGGCGATGCCTCAGATAATTTGGGAGGTGGGTTGAGAGGTGGATCGGGCCTGGCCATGAGTCCTTATTGGAAGTAGTTCAATTATAGAGGTGGGCTTTAACCCGGATCGGAAAGTGCCACATCTTAACGTAACGGCAGTGCAAAGTTGCTACAGTATCTGGGTAGTCAGGCCTTGATGCCTTCAAGACTCATAGCAAAGTGCCGACCAATTCCCCTTTTGAGCGCTCCCCAGAAGATTTACCGGACAATCTTCCTGATAATTCATCAGAAAGCCTTCCACCACCCCCAGATAATCCTGACGAACATCCAAAGGTAGCGCGCAGTCGTTCGTTTCCTTGGTTTTGGCTAGGAACATTTGTAGGGTCGGTTTTTAGTGCGGCCGGTTTAGGTCTGGCCATGTGGGGCTGGCTCTACATTCAAGACGATCTGTCCCCTCAGCTTTCTAAAACCCTCACCAATTATCTAGAGCGGCCGGTTGATCTAGGCGATGTTGAAGGGGTGACATTTGGCACCGTTACGCTTGGCCCTTCTAATATCGGCGCATCCGATACAGACTCCACAACGCTTACCGCAGAGGGTGTTGTCGTTGAGTTCGACCTGATTGAGACTATTCTTAAGTCAAAAATAGGGCTAGACATTACAGTCATCGAGCCAGAAGGATATCTTGCGCAAGACCCAGAGAAAGGCTGGCTGAATGTTGATATTCCTGAGAAAGAGCCGCCAGAAGAACCGAATCGATTCGAAATTAGCGTAGACGATGTTCGCTTTCGAGACGGCGAACTCACGCTGGTGCCGCTGCCGCCCGAAGGTGAAACGCCTGAACCCATTTTCCTGACGGCGGTAAGGGGCTCTGTCAATACCGAAAAAGTCGTCATTGTCGATAGAGACGCGCTCAACTTTCGCTTTGAGGTAACCGGCGAGCCAGTCGATGGCGGCGAAGTTACGCTAAAAGGGGAAGTGCAGCCAGTTGAGGCAGTTCCTCCTACAGACAAGGCACAAGATGAGGCCGACGAACTATTAGTAGAAGGCGAATCTCTTACATCTGATAGCGAAGCATCTGTTTCAAGAACTAAAATTGACTGGGCCACGAACCTTCTTGTACGAGCAGACAAAGCGCCGCTAGCCGATGTGCTTCAGTTCACGCTCTCCACTATCGACTTAGCGACCAATGAAGTCGTTGTTGAGTCGGGTGTGATAAGCGGCACGATGGATATGGCTTTTCGGCCCGGTGAAGAGATTGACTACTCTGGCATCATCAGCGCTGAAGATGCCACGATTGAAACCGCACTGCTGCCACTGCCAGTAGAAAATGCCGCCGGGCAAACTCAGTTTCAAGGCAATCTTTGGACGGTAGATCGCCTCAGCGGTGACTACGGTGCCATTGAAAATATCGTCGCAGCGGGTCTAATTGATTTTGACAGCGGCTATGAGCTAAAGGCCGTTAAGTCGAATGTGTCGGTAAAGGCTTTTGCCAATACGGTTGATTTAGAACTGCCGGTGCCGACAGAAGGGGTATTTGATGCGATCGCCTTCGTCACCGGACCCATCGCCCAGCCAGAATTCTCCGGTACCGTCACTGCCGCTACCGCCGTTGATGTCGATAGAGTCACCTTCAACAGCGCCGCTGGCAACTTCCTTCTTCAAGGCGCTCAGCTCTACCTAGATGACATCGTTGCTACCCCTACAACCGGCGGCGCAATCACAGGCAGCGGCCAGGTCAGCCTCACCGAAGGCGCACCGTTCACCTTTCAGCTCGCAGGCCGCAGCCTACCCGCCCGGCAGCTAGCCAACCTCTACGACATCAGGCCAAACTTCACCATTGGGCTCGTCTCCGCCAACGCTACCGTCATTGGCAGTAGTGGCAGCGTCACCACCGTTGTCGACTGGGACGCGCCAAACGCGCAGTATCCTGGCTCGGGCACTATCGACATCAATGGCACTAATCTAGGCTTTCGCAACACAGTCGTTGCGGTCGGTGGCGGTACAGCTGTCGGCACAGGTAGCTTAATCGACGGCATCTGGGATGCTGATGTCAATTTCCAAAACGTTCAGCTCAACGCCTTTTCGGAAGACCTGCTTGGCGATGTGAACGGTCAGTTTCAGCTTAGCGGCACTACCGCTGATACTCGACTTGAAGCGATCGCAGCCCAAGGCAACATCACTTTCTCTAGTGGCCTAGCCGCCTTTAGTTCCCAGCTTAGCAATTTCAACAGCCCGCTAGCCGCCCAGGTTGCCTGGAACGGCGACACCATTCAAGTCATCAAAGCCAGGTCCAATCGTGTAAGCGCTAGCGGCATCTTGATCCCTAGCTTTGATCAAGGATTCGAGATAGCTAGCTTCGATCTAGACGTCGCGGCCGATGACTACGCACTCACCGAACTTCCGTTTGAAATCCCCGATATCATCGCGCTTTCAGGCAACGGCGACGTTGGTGGAAGACTTACCGGCAGCCCTTCTGCTCCCAGCTTTGCCGGTAACGTTCGGCTCACAGATCTCGTTGTCAACAGCCTACCGTTCAATTCCTTCTTAATCGGCAGTGTTGCCTATTCGCCCACCGCTGGCCTCGCGCTAGACGTTGCAGGCAGTACCGACAGCATCGCGCTTAACGTCGGTCCTACTAATGCTAATAGCAACGCCATTCCGGCTCTCGACTTCAACGTCGGCTGGCGCGGCGCAATTGCCCAAGGGCGCACGCAAGGCGACATTCTCACGGGCTCTGCTAGCAACTTCCCGCTCGCCTCCCTCAACTTCCCACTCAACGGCGCAGCCGACATCGGCCAGCTGCGCGGCACCCTTAGCTCCAACAGCTTCACCGCCAATCTTGCCAACCAAACCCTTAGCGGCGACATTGCGATTGACCAGCTTGGCGTTGGCTACATCGGCGCAGGCCGCCTCACCGGGCAAATCAACTACGCCAACAGCTTAGCGACGCTCGCCAATGGCACTCTCATGGTCAACGCAAACCTCTATTCGCTCACTGGAAGCCTTGCGCTAGATGGCCCAGAGCCGGTTTATAGCGCCAGCCTCAATACGCAAAGGGGCAATGTTCAAAATCTACTAACGACACTTTCTATCTACCGGCTAGAAGATTTTCGCCGAGGGCTTACCCCACCCGACTGGCTAAAAGATCCGCTCTCACCTGAAGACTTAGATGCACTGATAACAGCTGTCAGTGCCGGAGAAACCGTCTCAGGAAGACCTTACAACCTCAATGAACAGCTCAGTCGACTGGCAGAACTCGAAGAGCTAGAAGTAGATAGTGCGATCGCCGAAGCCGCCGAACCGCTCCCCCCTTTGAGAGAGCTCAACGGCCCCTTCGCAGGCGACATTCAGCTCAGCGGCATCGGCGGCGACTTCCAGGTGGACTTCGATCTCACCGGCCAGCAGTGGCAATGGGGTGAAGACTACAGCGCCGAAGAAGTCATCGCCAAAGGTAGCCTCACCCCCAACGTGCTCATCCTAGCGCCCGTCCGCTTCGCCTCCAACATCCTTGTTCCAGCCAGCAGCGTTCCAACTGATGTCGCTTTGACAAATAATATAGATACGACGCCTACTAGCCTCGAAAGCACTCCCGATAGGACCGCTACAGCGACTACCGACAGCGGCCTTGCGCTCAGCGAAGCGACTGATGCCTTAGTAACGGTCGAAGCTGCCGTAAACCTGGCTGGGCAAATTGTCTTTGGTCGCGAAACCGAACTCACTTCCGACTTGCAGGCCACCGCACAAAACATCGACATCACAGCCTTCAGCGACATCTTCCAAATTCCCCTCGACGTAGACGGTAGGGCCAACGCCCTCGCCACCCTAGGTGGAACCCTTGCAAACCCACAGCTGCGCGGCACCGCCGAACTCGAAGCTGCTGCTATCAACGACACCCCAATCGAATCGGCCCAAGCTCAGTTCCTCTACCGCAATGCCCGGCTGATTTTGTCTAGCACCCTCACAACCAGCACACCCGAAGAACCGCTAAGATTAGACGCTCAAATTCCCTACGCCTTTAACTTTATGGAGGTAAAACCAGACACCGAAGATATCAAAATAGATATCAACGTCAGAAACGAAGGCCTCGCCTTGCTCAATATTCTTTAGCCGTCAGGTAGCCTGGCGCTCCGGAGAAGGAGAAGTCAATTTGAACATAGGCGGCACCCTATCTGCGCCAGAAATTGCGGGCAACGCCTTCCTCAGCGAAGCGGTTATCAGCGCAGAAGTCTTGCCCGAGCCGCTAACGAACGTCAACGGCCAGGCCACTTTCGCAAACGATCAAATCATTGTCGAAGCGCTGCAAGGCAGATTTAGCGACGGCCAGCTCACTGCCGCTGGTATCTTTCCACTCAGACGCTCAGTCCTCAGCGGTGCCGAGCTCGCAGCCGTGTCACGTATGCCCACGCTGCCCTTAGCAGAAGATATTTCTACCGCCGAGCCAAACATTTCCGAATCAAACATTTCCGAATCAAACATTGCCGAATCAAACATTTCCGAATCAAACATTACAGAGCCAGTCACAGCTGAAGCAGAAATAGAGCCAGCGGTGTCAGCTACCGATATCCCCACAGCCAACCCGCTTTTCCCGCGCGTATTATCGGCAAACCTACCGCTAACCGTCAATTTAGAAAACATAGATCTCACACTGCAAGATCTGTACGGCGGCAGCGTCAACGGCCAAGTTGTCGTCGGCGGTAACGCCTTAGGAGAAGGGCCTCAAATCGGCGGACAGGTCGTTTTGTCAGAAGGGCAGGTGCTGTTGCCCAGCGGGAATAATACCGAGGAAGACATCGAAGCCGCACTTGCTATTGACACTGGAGACAGCACTGTAGGCGGCTCGGTTCCGGAGCTACTGCTAGCTGAAGCCGAAACCGAGGCGACAGGCGTGCAACCTATCTTCCGTAATTTGCAGCTCACGTTAGGCGACTCTATTCGCATTGTGCAAGGCAACTTACTCAACTTTGTAGCAGATGGCACGCTACTGCTCAACGGTCCGCCTACCGCGCTAGAGCCCGATGGCGTCATCAGCCTTCGCTCCGGGCGTGTCAGCCTGTTCACCACACTCTTCCGGCTTAGAGGAAACAACAACACAGCTCAGTTCACACCAGAGTCAGGGCTACAAAATCCTCTTTTGGATGTTGCACTTCGAGCATCCGTGCCAGAGGTCGATAGCGCTGGACCAGTTGCCAGTACGCCTTTTATTCAGGCCGATATTGTCGATAATTCTGACATCGGGTTCGAGAACACCGGTTCACTGCGGACTATCCGTGTCCGAGCAGACGTACAGGGACCAGCCAATGCCATTTTTGAAAACTTAGAGCTGACGAGCTCACCGCCGCGATCGCAAAACGAACTGGTCGGCCTCATCGGTGGCGGCTTCATCACCGCGCTCGAATCTACCGTCGGTAGCTTATCGGGCAACGGTGACGACTTCGGTGGTCTCATCAACCTCGTCAGCAGTACGCTGCTCACCAGCGTGCAAGACTTCGTCGGCGAAGCGCTCAGCCTCAGCGAATTTCGCCTCTTCCCGGTCACCACTGCTAGCCGTGCCTCCTCCGGAAACAACACCGGTACTGGCCTCGATATCGGTGCAGAAGTTGGCTTCGACGTCACTGAAGACGCCACCCTCAGTATCATCAAAGTCCTCACCGACAGCACCAATCCCGAATTTGGCATCAACTACCGTCTTACCGACTCTCTCAGCATTCGCACCAACACCAACCTGGACGATATAAACCAGGTTTTATTAGAATATGAGCTCAGATTCTAGTACTTTCCGGCATCACAGGCGTCCATTCAAACGATAAAATCATCTGAGTCGTGCTGAAACAGCCACGCATCCTTGAACAAAGATAAAGAATTCAGTCCTTTCTCCTACCAACTCGTGCTCAAAAGAACCACCCTTTCCCTACTGCTTCTCCTCAGCGCATGGAGCGGGGCCAAGCCAGCCAACGCACAAGCTTTACTGCCCTATACCCTACCGCTAGACCAAGAGCGTCTACAGGCAGACGGTGAAAGCCTAGCACGAGACGCCGCGCAGCTCGCTCAGTTCCAACAGTTTGACGAAGCCCTAGCTCGAGCGCAGCTAGCCGCGCAGCTGCTGCCTGGCAATGCCGATGTTCTGTCGCTGCTCGGCAGCCTTTACCTACAGGTCAACGAACCGCAGCCAGCGCAGGCGATCGCAGCCCTCGAACGGGCCCAAGCTCTCCAACCCGAAAACGCGCTGGTGATGTTCGCATTGGGCAATGCCTACTTCAGCCAGAGCGATTACGCCGCCGCCGCTCGCTCTATTGAATCTGGTCTCAAGATTGAGACAGACAATGCAAACGCACTCTTTGACTTAGGCAACGCTTACTACAAGCTCACTCGCTATGACGAAGCGATCGCCCAGTACGAAAAGGCTGTCAGCAGCGATAGCGCCTTCTGGCCAGCGGTCAACAACATTGGCCTGGTGATGTACGAAGCTGGCAATATAGACGGCGCGATCGCCAAGTGGAAAGAAGCCCTCGCCCTTGCAGACGACGAAGAAACAGAGCCTCAGCTAGCGATCGCAGTCGCTCAGTTCAGCCGAAGCCAGCAAAACACCAGCGATATGGCAGCTGCGATCGCTGGTCTAGAGAGAGATCCTCGCTATGTCGACGTCGAATTCCTACAGGAAAATCTCTGGGGCGAACAGCTCATCACAGACACGCAGACCTTCTTCCGCACTCCCAGCCTGCAAGAACTAATCCGCCAGCTTTAACTCACTGGCTTCCAGGCGATCACAAGCTGACCTTTTAGCAAAAACAAGAAAAGCGCTGACTATCTGTAGGAAAGTCAGCGCTTTTTATTGTCAACAAATTCGCAACTTTCATCTGTAGCAGACCGCCTCAAGCTTGCGCTAATTGAGCTGTAGCCGTTAAGTTAAATAATCAGCGTCTATTGAACGGTACAGATGAACTACACTAAATTCATCCTGCATTTATCAAGTTTACTTTTCATGTCTTTTTAAGTCTCTGCGGGAATCATAGCAGCGATATCATCCACAAACTTCTGGTGATCCACCACAGGTTTAGAAATGTAGCCATCTGCTCCACTCTGGCTCAAAAAGTTTTCTCTATCGCCGTCCATCGCGTGTGCGGTCACCAAAATCACCGGGACATCAGCCGTCTGCGGATTACTCTTCAAAATCTGAGTAATCTCGATACCATCGACTGGCTTACCCTGGTACATGCTGTGAGAGAGCGAAACATCCATCAAAATGACATCTGCTTCCCGGTTCCTGGCGATGTGAATAACCTCGTCCACATTCTCAGTGTGCTTCACGTTTAGCCCACCACGCTTCGTCAAAATCTTGGAGAAAACGCGCGCGTTCACCATGTCGTCTTCCACAATCAAAACGGTCTTCATGACTTTATTCTTTAATCGAGAATGAATAATCTGCCAGTAGCACAGCAGCAAGCGTCAAAAGCGTACAGCTAGCAACCAAAACAGTCAATCAAAACAGTCAGCTAAAAAAGGCCAGCAACCCTGAAACTAATTTTGAAACTAACCTAGATGAGTTTGACGAAGCTGCACGACAAGATTTACAACCTGTATGGCAAACTATCGCTAAAACCAACCTAAAGTATTACAGTTTTTTGGCGGTTGCGTGTATTGCCTTCTCCGCTTCGCATTCTTCAACCGCTTTCTTTCTGCCGCCTTCTCTTCTTTCTCAACCGCGCTTATTTAATCCAGGCATCCATTCATGGCGAAAAAGTTAAAATCTTCCAAAGAGCAAATTGTTCCTATTGCCCTTCATACCGAAGTGCAGCGCTCCTACTTGGAATATGCCATGAGCGTCATCGTCGGGCGCGCACTGCCCGATATACGCGACGGTCTCAAACCCGTTCATAGGCGCATTCTCTACGCTATGCATGAGCTAGGTCTCATCCCTGATCGGCCTTTTCGTAAGTGCGCCCGTGTGGTTGGCGACGTGCTCGGCAAATACCATCCCCACGGCGACCAGGCTGTTTACGACGCGCTAGTGCGGATGGTCCAAGACTTTTCTAGCCGCTACCCGCTGCTAGCAGGCCACGGTAACTTTGGCTCAGTAGACAACGACCCGCCCGCCGCTATGCGCTATACCGAAACGCGGCTAGCCGGAATTGGTCATACCGCACTGCTCAGCGAAGTCGGCGAAGCCACGGTAGATTTCACCGACAACTTCGATAGCTCTCAGCAGGAGCCCGTTGTTCTTCCTGCTCAGCTACCCAACCTCATTCTCAATGGCAGCTCCGGCATCGCTGTTGGCATGGCTACCAACATTCCGCCTCACAATCTCAAAGAAGTGATCGACGGGCTCATCGCTCTGATTGACCGGCCAAACCTATCAAACGATAAGCTGTTTGACCTGATTCCAGGGCCAGATTTCCCTACAGGCGCTGAGATTACTGACACAAAGGGAATTCACGATGCCTACCGCACCGGGCGCGGCAGCATCCCCATCCGTGGCGTGGCCAATTTTGAAGAAGTAAAAACGGGAAAGGGGAAGCGATCGCGCCAAGCCATTATCGTCACCGAACTCCCCTACCAGGTCAACAAAGCCAGCTGGATTACCAAAATCGCCAGCCTGGTCAACCAGGGCAGAATCGAAGGCATTATCGACATCCGTGACGAAAGCGACAGAGACGGTATGCGCGTCGTCATTGAGCTCAAGCGCGAAGCCCAGCCCCACCTCATTTTGAACGACCTGTACAAAATGACCCCGCTACAAACCAACTTCGGCGCGCTTATGCTCGCTATCGAAGACGGTCAGCCCAAGCAGCTCTCTCTGCGTGAAATTTTAGAAGCCTTTCTCACCTTCCGCGAAGAAACCCTCATCCGCCAGTACAGCCACGAACTGGTACAAAAGCAAGGCCGGGCGCATATTGTCGAAGGCCTTCTCATCGCCCTTAGTAATCTTGATGACGTCATCGACATCCTGCGCAACGCACCGGATGGCACCACCGCCAAAGTGCATATGCAAGAGCAGCTAAACCTCAGCGATCGCCAGGCCGACAGCATCTTAGCCATGCCTATGCGTCGCCTCACCGGGCTAGAGCAGCAAAAGCTTCGTGACGAAGGCACCGAACTTACCGAGCGCATCAATCAACTGCAAGATCTTGTGGAAGATCGCAGCGTACTCATGAAGTCGCTCAAAAAAGAGCTACGTGCCCTCAAAAAGCAGTTCGGCGACGACCGCCGTACCCGCATTCAGACTGCCGCTGAGCGAAACAAAGAAGAACAGATTCTTGCCGACATTGCCGCCGAAGAGAGCGAAGAAGAGTTCGTTTTAGAGTTCACTCGTAAAGGCTACGTCCGCAGGTCTTCAGCCAAAGCCTACGCCCGTCGAAAAAACAAAAGCGAACCCACCAGCAAAACCCTAGAAGAGTTTGACGACCTCACCATTCAAACCGAAGTCACCAACCCCACGCACGAAATTCTCATCCTCACACGCGATGGCAAAGCCTTTACCATCAGCGTCAACGACATTCCCATCGTCTCTAGACAAAACAAAGGTGTCCCGCTTATCAGCCTTCTACCCAGCGCCGTCGACAACCCAGACAGCGTTATCGCTCAAATCATCCTTACCGAAGAGCACCTCACACAGCAGTTAATACTGGTTACCAGCAAAGGCAAAGTAAAACGCCTCCCCACCGGAGAAATGACCAACATCACCGGTCGCGGTCTTACCGCCGTCAAGCTCAAAGACGAAGACACCCTTACCTATGCCTTCACCGCTAGCCTAGGCAGCGACCTAGTACTTGCTTCTTCTGGCGGCAGACTGCTTCGCTTCCGCATCGACGAAGATCAGCTTCCCGAAATGAGCCGCACCGCCCAGGGCCCACAGGGCATCCGGCTCCCCAAAACAGAACGCCTTGTCGGCTGCGTCCCCGTCCGCTCCAAGGACGCCCTCCTGCTCATCTCCACCAAAGGCTACGCCAAACGTATTCTTGTCAGCAACTTCAAAGTCTCCAACCGAGGCGGGATCGGCTCCCAGTCCTTCAAATTCAGCCTCAAAAGTGATAGCCTCGCCACTATGGTCATAGCTGTTCCTAAAGCCCAAGTCACCGTCCTTACCGATGAAGGCCGCTGCGCTACCAAGTCCATCGCCAATATTTCCTTACGAGGTCGCCCCCAGCCGGGCGATCGCCTCATCACACCAAGCCGCACCGAAACTGTCACCGAAGCCCTCATCACCACTCCCATAGATCTCGACGACTAAACCCAGCCACCCATTCGACTACGCTCAACGGTTCGAGGGCCAGCAGTCTTAGCGGCTGAGCGTAGCCGAATGCCAGAACCTACCGAAACTCTCTTGGCAAACGTCCTCCTTCGAAACATCACCAAAATCTTCTCCTCAGCGGCGACCAAAGCCGTCGAAGACTCTCCTACCGACAGCGACACCCTACAGCCGGAAGATCGCCCCGTCCTCAACAACATAAATCTCACCATTGCAGACGGCGAATTCATGGTTCTCGTTGGCCCATCTGGCTGTGGTAAAAGTACCCTCCTGCGCCTCATCTCCGGCCTCGAAACCCTAACAAGTGGAGACATTCAAATCGGCGATCGCACCGTCAGCCATCTCCCCCCAAAGCAGCGCGACATCGCCATGGTGTTCCAAAGCTATGCCCTCTACCCCCATCTCACCGTCTACAACAACCTTGCCTTTGGCCTCCGCCGCGCCGTTCCCACCAACTCAACCAGCACAGATAGTCCCGCCGTTACCAATCCCTTAGAAAGAACCCTCGTCGGCCTCACCCGCACCTTCCCCCCAGCCTTCCGCTACCAGTCCCAGGCCGAGAAAGATATCGCCAAACGCGTCCACAGCGTCGCTCAAATGCTGCAAATCGAAGAGCTCCTCACCCGCCTACCCAAGCAGCTCTCCGGCGGGCAAAAGCAGCGCGTCGCTCTAGGCCGAGCCATGGCCCGCGCCCCCCAGGTTTTCCTCATGGACGAACCCCTCTCCAACCTTGACGCCAAACTCCGCACCGAAACCCGCACCCAAATCGTTAGTCTCCAAAAGCAGCTCAAAACCACCACCATCTACGTCACCCACGACCAGACCGAAGCCATGACCATGGGCGATCGCATCGCCGTCATGAGCCAGGGCATCCTCCAACAGGTCGCCCCTCCGCTAGAACTCTACCGCCACCCCGCCAACCGCTTTGTCGCAGCCTTCATCGGCTCGCCACCCATGAACTTCCTCCCCATCACCGTCCAAGAAGACAAACTCATTCATCCTGCCTTCAGCATCTCCCTACCAACCCAGTGGAGAAATGCGATTGCAAAACACTTTCAAGGGAAAAGCGCCGCCTACAACAATCGCCGCCTCACCCTCGGCATCCGCCCCGAACACATCGCCCTTAGCCACGCTCCCGACAGCTTCCCGGCCACCATCACTCAATACGAAGCCCTCGGCAGCGAAACCTTCGCCCAGGCCACCCTCTCCTCCTCAGCCCAAATAGACAGCCCAAAGATCCAAATTCGCCTCCCCGCTGAACACCCCGTCACCACCGGCACAACCCTCCAAATCACCTTTCCCCCAGAAAAACTTCACCTCTTCGACCCAGACACAGAAGTCACCATCCGCCCATAGTCGAAAAAGCCAACCGAAAAAGCCCCTCCAGATTCTTGGAGGGGCTTTTTCATGAGCAAAAGAATAGATAATCTCTCAACACAGAGCCCGAAGCAAATCTCTTGAGAGGAGTCCTACACAGCAGAGATAGGTTTCAATGTATAGACCTCAAGCCAAACCCTTAGTCGTCCTCATCCACCATATTCGGACTAATCAAAGTGATATCAAACTCGTCTGGCGCAACACCCGAGAAAGTGTCCCTCTCCAGCTGATAAAAAATCGCGCGCGCCTGCGGTCCAAAAACAATCTCATCCTCATTACAAAGATCGTGCGCCTGCACCTTCCGCCCATTAATCAACATCCCATTCGCACTCGGCTTCCCCTTCAAATTACCGTCCACAATCCGGTAGTAATCCGTCTCATTATCCCGAGGCAGCTGCACCAACGTCGCATGATGCCGCGACACAAACTGAGACGCCAGCCGAATATCACACTTCGGATCACGTCCCAACGAATATACCGAACTCTCCAGAGAAATCTCACGCCGTCCCTGACTATCTTCCACAATCAGAATGCTGGTGAGCCTAGAATCAGAAGACATAGCTAATCCTGAAATAGTTATAAACCTAAATACTTAGCGAACTAGAAACTCATCCGCCAACCAAGAACACTCTACAACCCTTTTGGCGAAACTCCGGCAACTACCCGTCAATAGCCTGCATAAAATCAGCCTTCACAACATAAATTTTTCGCATATTTTTCCGGACGCTCTATTTGATAGTTCACCCATTGGCTACAGCAACTACCACATGCAGCAATACACACGCGCTGAAAACAAAACAAAAAGGGGCAATTCCGTAGAATCACCCCTTAAATCTATCGTCTCAAAACCAGAAGGCTACCAGAATAGCTAAGCCACTGAGCCAGCAGGCACCTTAGCCTCTGTCAGCTTTCGATATGTCTCACGCATCTTCAAGCCAACCAGCACCTGAAACAAGCCGCTACCGTTCTTAGAACCAGGATAGTCACGATGCTTCAGCAATAGCTCAGTCATCTCTCCATAGTGCTCAGTAGACGTATTGCTTAAGTGACTCTCCACATAAATCACCTCTTCCAAACGGTCAAACTCGCCGTCTAGCTCTAGCACCGAAACCTCATGGCCATAGTAGCTATCAGGGCCATACTGCATTCGCAAACCAGGGTAAGAGCACGTCAGCTTCCGTCCACAGGGAATCCAGTTAATCGTCGACCCCTCATCAAACAAATAGACCGGATCAAACCCTTCAACATCTTCACGCTGAATCAAACGCACCCGCAAAAT
Source organism: uncultured cyanobacterium (assembly GCA_963836895.1). GTDB lineage: Bacteria > Cyanobacteriota > Cyanobacteriia > Phormidesmidales > Phormidesmidaceae > Phormidesmis. The sequence goes on from CAWILA010000007.1 coordinate 140,264, forward strand.
CTTATTTTCCTTGTCGTCAGCAATCAAGTTCGTCGGCAAAATCTGAATCACCACATCAGCATGCTGCTTTTGCACATCAATGTAAGCCTCAAAGTCAGGCTTACGCGAATTAATTGCCGCCAGCACATCTTCGTACGTATGGCCACGCTCAGCCATATCGCGCTGAATCTTCCAATTAATCTTGACTTCATCGCTAATATCAAGGTACACACTAAAGTCTAAAAGACCCCGCACACGCTCGTCATACAGCGGATGCAACCCCTCAATCACCACAATCTTATTCGGCTCAACCTTCTCCGGCGGATCTAGCTCACCCGTCTCGTGGTTGTAGATAGGCTTATCGATAGTGGTGCCTTCCTTGAGCGCCTTGATCTGCTCATACATCAGATCAAAATTATTCGCCTTCGGATTCAGCGCAGTCACCTTCTGCTCCTTGCGCTGCTTGCGGTCCAAGCTGTGATAATCATCCAAACAGATAACCGTCATAAACTCTTCGCCAAAGAGGTCAGCTAACCGACGTAAAAAAGTCGATTTGCCGCATCCCGAATCTCCGGCAACACCGATTAAAACTACCTGGCCTTCGTTACTGGTCATAGGGTCCTCTACAACAAAGTCAAAATCATTTTTTAAGCATCAAAAGCAGACAATTCACTCAAAAGCACTGTTTTGCCCGCAGCTACCGGTATCAACCTCAATAAATCAAGGACTCACACAGCGATAGTCAAAGACTCACAAATAGTGAACGCAACCTTCACCTATTAGCCAGTAGTCGTGGGCCAAAAAGGAAAAGTTCTCAAGAGCTGAGCGCCTATAGCGATCCTCTCAATACGAACCTGTACAAACGCTTCTTTATGATTTGAAACTTTTGATTACGTAATCTGAATATTATCAGAGACCACGACGTCCAAACAAGCCGTTCTCTCTACAGATCCCCACTAAGGCCGCATTTCACCTTCTCAGAAAACACCCTAAAAGTCATCTCAGGGATCAAAAGCGATCGCATTCATCGACCGTCAGTGCCACGTCATCGCCATGTCAAATCTCATAGAACGCTGACCCTAACCCAATGTTTTCGCACTAAAATTTGGCAAACACGTTTCTCCCTAATAAAAACGCTCTGCTACCTTCAGCAGCACCTCTCTTAACAGCATCCACTCACCCCTTTACGAATAAATGTTTAACCGCCTTCTATGAAATCCATCGACTCACAGTGATAATCTAGTCTCTATATAGATATATGAAGCCACTTAAGGCGATTACCAAGGATGTATAACCCCAGCAGCACAGGCAGCAGTGTGAACACTTCAGCCGACAACCGTCTCTACATCTACGAAGTAGAAGGTCTCGGGCAGAGCGGCCAAGCCAGCGATATGAACGCTCCGATACGCCGCAGCGGTACAAAGACATTCACTGTGCCCTACAGCCGCATGCAGCAAGAAACCAAACGCATCATGAAGCTAGGCGGCACTATTGTCAGTGTTCGTCCTGCCGATGAAGCCGCTAGTGCATCTGCATCATCGTCTAACGGTGATGGCGCGCCCGCAGCAAAAACCGCATCCTCTAATTCATCCGAGAAGAAAATGACCCAAGCTACAGAAAAGAAAAAAGTCCCCGTCAATATCTATAGACCTAAAACGCCCTATCTAGGCAAATGCCTCTCCAACGACGAACTGGTCGCTGAAGGCGGCATCGGCACCGTCAAGCATCTCAAATTCGACCTTTCCGAAGGCGATCTTCACTATCTCGAAGGCCAGAGCATTGGCATCATCCCCGACGGCGAAGATGAAAACGGTAAGCCTCATAAGATCCGCCTTTACTCCATCGCCTCCACCCAGCACGGTGACGACGTAGACGACAAAACCGTCTCCCTATGTGTCCGTCAGCTGGAATACAAAGATCCTGAAACCGATGAGCAGGTCAAAGGCGTGTGCTCAACATTCCTCTGCAACCTCGACCCTGGCCAAAAAGTAAAAATCACTGGCCCCGTTGGTAAGGAAATGCTTCTCTCCGACGACCCCAACGCCAACATTGTCATGATGGGCACAGGGACAGGCATCGCCCCCTTCCGTGCCTACCTCTGGCGCATGTTCAAAGACAATGAGCGCGAAGCCAACCCCGACTATCAGTTCAACGGCAAAGCCTGGCTCATCTTCGGTATTCCTAAAACCGAAAATATCCTCTACAAGGAGGAACTCGAAGAAATGCAGTCCAAGTATCCTGACAACTTCGAACTCACCTACGCTATCAGCCGTGAGCAGAAGAACTCAGAGGGTGGACGTATGTACATCCAGCACCGCGTCGCTGAAAATGCAGAGCGCCTGTGGAAGATGGTTCAAAATGACAACACCTATGTCTACATCTGTGGTCTTAAGGGCATGGAAGATGGCATCGACGAAGCTATGGCTGTAGAAGCGTCCAAAGCAGGCGTCGAGTGGTCTGAGTATCGTCGCACGCTCAAGAAAGCTCACCGCTGGAATGTAGAAACCTACTAAGCGCAGCTATTTGGTAGATAGTCAATAGATAGTCAGTCAGGCAAAAAGGAGGGACGTTCTCAAGAAGAGCGTCCCTCCTTTACAATTGGAGGGTCATTTTCATAGAGATCACGAACCTTGAATTCAAAGGCGGCACTAAAAGTAGGATTACTCGGCATGGGCACCGTTGGCACGGGTGTCGCCAAAATTCTACTAGAGACCAAAGGCCGTCATCCGTTACTCAATTCGCTAGAGATCAGTAAAGTCGGCGTGCGATCGCTTAAACCCCGAGACGTACCTTTCCCCGACACCATCTACACCACTGACCTCGACAGCATCGTCTCAGATCCCGATATCGACATCATCATCGAAGTCATTGGTGGCCTCGAACCTGCTCGCACACTCATACTCGACGCTATCAATAACGGCAAACATATCGTCACAGCCAACAAAGCCGTCATCTCCCGCTACGGCGAAGAGATCTACGAAGCCGCCACCACCGCAGGCGTCTTCGTCATGATTGAAGCCGCAGTCGGCGGCGGCATCCCCATCATTGCCCCGCTGAAGCAAGCCCTCAGCGTCAACCGCATCCAGGCCGTGATGGGCATCATCAACGGCACGACCAACTACATCCTTACCCGTATGCAAAACGAGGGCGGCGACTTCGAACCCATCCTCGCCGATGCCCAGGCCCTTGGCTACGCCGAAGCTGACCCTACCGCCGATGTAGATGGGCTGGACGCTGCCGATAAAATTTCTATTCTGGCAGCCCTCGCTTTTGGTGGGCGAGTAAATCGGGAAGATATCTACTGCGAAGGCATTCGTAATGTGAGCGCTGCTGACATTTCCTACGCTGAGAAGTTGGGCTTTGTAATTAAGCTGCTGGCGATCGCAAAAACCTCCCAAACCCAAACCGCCAACACCCCCGCCAGTATCCAGGCCCGCGTCCATCCCACCTTAGTCCCTACAGATCACCCTCTCGCCAGCGTCAACGGCGTCAACAACGCCGTCCTCATCGAAGGCGATCCCCTTGGTCAAGTCATGCTTTACGGCCCCGGCGCAGGCGAAGGGCCCACCGCCAGCGCTGTCGTCTCCGACCTCCTAGCCATCGCCGCTAATCCTACCAGCTCGCAAGCCCTCAACCCTCTCCTGGGCTGCTCTCACACTCACACCCTCAGCATCGTCCCTAATACCGAAGTCGTCACCCGCCTATACATTCGCCTCTTAGTAAAAGACACCTCCGGCGTCATCGGCAAACTAGGCACCTGCTTTGGTAAACACAACGTCAGCCTAGAATCCATCGTCCAAATTGGCATCCAAGACGGCACGGTCGAACTTGTCGTTGTCACCCACGAAGTGCCCGAAAGCGCCTTTCAGCAGGCCCTTACTGAGATTCGCCAGTTTCCTGAAGTCATCGACATTCCCAGTCTTCTCCACGTCCTCTAAATGAGCGAAACTACCACAGGACAAGCTCTTCACAGCTGGAGAAAATGGGCCCTCCAGCTTGCCAACACCCACAACATCGATCCCTACGAAGTCGACTGGCTCCTCCAAGGGCTTACCCCGCTCACTAGCACCACTCTCAAGCTAGACAGCTACCTAACTCAGTCAGCCATTCCCCTCAAAGCATCGCTTAGCGACCTCACAGCCAAGTGGAACCAGCGCATCAGCGATCGCACCCCCGTTCAATACCTCGTCGGCGAAACTCCCTGGCGTAACTTCACCCTCACCGTCACGCCCGACGTCCTCATCCCCCGCCCCGAAACCGAACTCATTATCGACATTGTCAAGTCCCTCGTCGAAGAAAGTCCGATCAAGGAAAAGCTTCAACAAGGGCACTGGGCTGATTTAGGGACCGGAAGTGGTGCGATCGCCCTCGGCATTGCCCACACCTTTCCCAAAACAACAGTTCACGCTGTAGACATCAGCGAATCAGCCCTCAAAGTCGCCCGACAAAACGCGCAGCAGAACCACCTTACCCACCAAATTCACTTCCATCACGGCAACTGGCTCTCCCCACTATCCACGCTCAAAGATCAGCTAGCAGGCATCGTCTCCAATCCGCCATACATACCCACTCGCACCGTTCTCACCCTTCAACCCGAAGTCACAAACCACGAACCACACATAGCATTAGACGGTGGACGCGATGGACTCGGCTGTATCAAAACGCTCATCAGCGATAGTATCGACGCTCTCGCATCTGGTGGCATCTGGATCACCGAACTCATGGACGGTCAAGCCCAAACCGTTGCTAACCTACTTAGCCAGCAAGGCTCCTACACACAAATCACTATCCACCCAGACCTTTCTGGCATCAGCCGCTTTGTCTCTGCCCGTAAAGCTCTATAATTTATTCAACACAAAAAAAGCGAACCCATGGAATCCACAGCTTCACTCGACTGGATACTGGTTGTCACTGCGATCGCCATCCTCCTCGGCGGCCTCTACCTCCTCTTCGACGGCATCATGGGCAGCCGCGACTGAACAGAAATCTTAGTAGCACATTTTTCCGTTACGCGGGGTTGTTTGTTCTTTGGATTTTCGCATCGCTCCAATAAGTGTAGAGACCACTACGCATCTCTTCACGGTAGGCGTCTTCTTACTCGATAGCGTTATACGGCCTAGTCTATAAGTTACATTTCCATTAGCATCAAACCGAACGTAGTACACTCCGCTAGCAGCTGCGAAAGTAGTTTCACTGTCTATCTGTATAGAATTTGACTCCAGTCTATTCCACTGCGATTCGCTAGGCGTAATAGATTGTGAATGAGTGCTCCACTCTACAGAGCCATCTATCTCGCGAAGACTGAATTGCCATCTAGTACGACGAGTCTGAGCAACAGTCTGAGCCTCTCGAATACCTAAGTACAACTTATCCATGGCTGTCGTCAGGCGCCTACCCTCCGTAAATCCAATCCATCCTGGAGCAGCGATTGCAGCCAGAATACCTAAAAGACAAACAACAATAAGTACTTCTAGCAGCGTGAAGCCTTTTTTAGTATCGAACATCGTTTTGTGTCGAAACACTACCAACAGTGAAGAACTCACCGATCTTCCAAAAGCAAGGAGGATAGAAGGCACAATTCTGTTTTCCAATAGCTGTTCTACTGATATATCAGACAATCTTAGAAACTATCGCACGCATCGTTATTGGCGGAGTTAAGACCACCCAATATTGTCGTAAAGACCACGCAATTCTGCGACGGGCTACCTGATGGTGGGACTGGAGCACTAGTATTGACAATTTTTATGACAAAAGGAGTTGGTACATTCACTCGACCATCGTGGTCAAAAACAATTGAAGTCGATGCGACCAAGTTGAACTTACTACTTACCTCACCACTACCCAGCACGGTGGTTACCCCATCTGATGAAGCAACACCGCCGACCATTACAGAAGGCGGTGATGAGCCTGTTGCAGGCAAAAAAGTTACTTGTCGACTCTGCTGTCGGGCTTGAGCTTCGTCCTGTGCACCTTTAAGCACTCCAATCAGATCACTGCGTGCTGCGTTCATACGCTGCCTATCTAGAAAGCCCTGCCAACTCGGTGCTGCGATCGCCGCGATGATACCTACCATCGCAATAACCACTAGCAACTCTATCATTGTGAAGCCCGCCGCTAAATGGTTAGCTTGCGGTCGCTTATAAAACATATCTACACTCGTTGTATGAACCTTAAATAGATAGTCATTGTTGACTGAAGCCCTTGTTGATAACGCCTTTCACAAGTACCTGAGTTTCTAAAATAGGCAGAGAGGTTTCATCACTAAAACCGCGCACACCACCTGAAACCGATTGCACATTTCCTCTTAGAAAAACGTACACGTCTTGATTACCTCGATCTGCACCTCCAATTACAGGACTGCGAACACAGGCAAAAAAACTGTTATTGACTGCTTGTGTTGCAGAGACTGGAACCACTGAGTAAAGCTGATTGGAATCTGTATCCAAGCCATAACTCCGACAGACTCCTCCCGCATCAGACAAAGGCGACCTATTCAAAGGCTGTGGTGGAGTAGGCGTTTGAACATAATCAACTAAAACTGCCGAACTTCCTGCTGGTGTTCCACTATTCTGCCAAACTTCGAAAGATGCTAGGTTGTCGTCTGGAGTAGTGGGATCGCGATATCCACTTCTTGTTGTCAGGGTTGCAAGATCGGAATATTTAGATAATTCATAGCGGATAATTCTAGACTGACCGGGCCAGTTTGAATTACCATCATTGGCCCTTTGCACATAAACAACAAGCGTATAAGCAGCCTGTCTGATGCGTAATAGCTGACATTCTAGGAAATTAGAGTCCCCTGAATTGCATGTTGGCAAATTATCTTCGATAGGATCTATTCGCCAGAAGGCAAGAACTGGGACATCATTGGGTCCACTTGGAAAAGCTGTTGTATCAGCAGTCAGCTGGCCTACTATATTTGTTAAGTTCGTACCTGTATATACATAGACAGCTTCTTGCAAGTCATCTGATATATACTCCATAGCTCTGTTCATATCGCGCTGTACCTGGTCAAGGTTTGCTTCTCGTCTATCGATAGTAGTTAGTTCTACAACCATATAGAGCAACCCAGAAATCACCATACTGGCAACAATAAGAGAAATCAAAAGTTCTAACAGCGTAAAGCCTTTTGACTTTTTACGCTGCTTTATGAGGAGTAGCTGCCTATGTAAGAATGAAAGTTGAGAACGCATAGCAGAATATAAAGAGCAACTTAGAACTATGTTATTTGTAAACAGTTCGGACGGATATCAGATAATTCGTTTAGCACTGTAAGTCTGTTGGCGAAGAGCCTGTAAACTCCCAGTACTGACAGAGAGAGCCATCTCTATCACCTTGGGCAATCTGAGTGTAGAGAACAGCCAAAGGCTGACGTCCTCTATCACCCTCACCGCTTGTAAAAGTCAGTCCAGCCGTACTAGCAATCAGCCCAGCAGGCGATGCTCCAACCAGATTCTTCTGTGCGCGAGCATCGTAAACACGGACACCTAAATCAAAAACAACGGGTGTGCTTGACACTACGCCAGGCGTTTGGGACGTAACTTCTATACCTTCAGTTCTAAACCGCTGGATTGCGAAGTCATCATCTCCATCTCCGTCGGTATCAATCATTCTTGCTTCTACAACCCTATCTAGTGTTGCTGTACTAGCTATAAACTCAACCGGTGGTAGAGCATCGAACGCTGTCAGAGCTACAGCTGGGTTTAGCTTTAACAGTGACAGATTACTAAGGCGATCGCCATAGTCTCCCCCTTGCTCTACAACTAACCGTATCTGGTCAACCTCTGCTTGCGCCAGCTGTAGTGCTTGTTCCGTTTTCTGGTTTTGCACCCTTGTCGCGACAGAGAACACCATCATTGGTGCCACCGAAGCAGAAGTAAGCGCAATTACAACAATCGCAACCAGACACTCTATAAGAGTAAGTCCAGCCTCAGAAGTACTAAATCTATCTGGTTTGTCAATCTTATTTTTCATCACCGTTTGTTCTCAACAGCTTGTTTAAATTTCGACATTAATCTCTTTCTAGAGAAACCTATTATGGAGAACAGCTATTGTCATTCGGAAATATTCGATCATCATCATTATCAATATCGTCGTCCAAATCGCTATCAAACTTTGAACAACGTAAGCTCATAACATAGGGATCATCTATTGGAAGCTCACGGTAGTGCTCACTACGAGGTCGCCCTATAGCAACAAATCTTTCTGCGATAGGTCCTGGAGGCGCAAACTGTAAAGCAACATCATACCCCCAGCGTCTAGCAGGTGGCGTATAGTACAGAATTCGCTCTGTTCCTGTCGGAACATCACCAGGGTTCCATGCCTCTATATCGAAAGGACCTGTTGAAGCCGTACTAAAATTCAGCTGAAGGAAGGCACCTTGAATAAACAAGTTGTTGTCATTCCAGTTTTCTAAAAATCTCGGGAAGTTGTGCAAACCACCATAGCCCTGTCCGGGGCGAGAAGGAACTAATCCAGAGATAATAGTCGCATTCATTCGCTCTGGCGTAGCCGCATCAATCAAAGCACCAGCCGTACGTTCAGCAGGCAAGTCAAAGTTTGCAGTATCGCTATTGAAAACTGTAGGCGTACCACCATTTAAGTTTGGAGGTCCCCACGCTACAGTCTCTCCATTTCGGCCAATCCAGATAGGAATAGTACTGTCACCACCAGCGTCCGAACCACGTTTTCCATCAATTCTGTACCAGGAGCTGTCATTTGCCCAAGCTTGACCGTTATCTCGCACAGGCTTTTGTTGATTGCTGAAAGAAGTTCTAGAGCCAGTAGTAGTTCCCGGAACGACAAAATCTGTAGAAACTCCTGTTCTCGATCTGATAAAACCTTCCTCTACCGCACCGTCGACAAAGTTACTGGATAAAAGAGAAACCGAATCAGCTAAGACCTCGGCAACGCGCCAACGGTCCACACTACCAGAAGCAAAGTTGTTATTAACGCTCGTTCGCCCGTTATAGAAAGGACCTCCAAATCCAACTGCGTTGTTATATAAAGTCTCACCAAACTCTTCTATAGTGTCATTTCCGTCAGAAGAATGTGGATTGAACTCACCTTTAATGTAAGCTGTGTTGTCTGTAACAAAGGTGAGTCCCCAAGTGCGAGCATTCCCATCGCTCAAATCGCCGTTGTTTCCGTTTAGCGCCGCATTCAACCGGAACCCATAAGGTCTGCGGTCAGGATCGGGAGCATAATCAACAGGTTTGATACTGATACCTACTAAGCTACCGTCAGTACGTTCACTAAGAGGGGGGTCTGTAGGACCACCGTCAGCAGCCAAACGACTGGGACGCATCCAGCAGGCTTGCGTAAAAATGTCAGTAAATGAGTCGCAATCAGCCCAAGTAGCAGCGGTGCCTCCAGTGGCGACAGCATTACCGCTAGGGTCAACAAAACCAACAGGACGAGTAATTGAGTCTTCTCTGGCCGCATCTTCTCGAACAGCATAAAACACACCATTGACAGAATCTCTAGCATCAGAGATCCAGTAGTCGTCTGATCCGTTAGTTTCGCTAGTAAGCTTTCCTAAATCAACATCAAGCACCCTAACAGCCATCTCTTCACGACCGTTGTAGATGACTTTATCAATAAGAGATAGCGGAACGTTCACATCATCAGATCCATCAATTACCTTTATCTCCATCGACTCAGGGTTTAGAACTCCTGTTGTGAGTGCTCCTACTGGTAGGGACCAGTTTGTGGCATCGCTAGCGCGAGGAGCAAATGCAACAGAAGATACGCCACTATCTGCTGTTTCTTCTAAGTTTGCTATACCACCAGTATCGCCCACTACTGCGTAAGTAACATTACGATTGACCCCGTTAGTCGCGTTGGTGAGATACGCCTGGTCTATGTACTCTTCACTTAGTCCTGTCTGCGCAAATGTAGTACTAGCTCCAGTCTGGTTGTGGTTTGCCTTTGGAAATAAATAGTAAAGCGAAGGATATTTTGAGGTCTCAGCCGTTGCAGCTGTACAAAATACGCGCCCTAATGTTGCCGCTTGGTCTATTGTTAGAGAAGTTGCATCGTCAAACTCATCTGCGTTGCAAACAGTTGTACCTGTAGAGAGTTCATTATCGTTCAAAAAACCGGCTTGTCTGTCTCGCTCAATCTGACGATATAGCTGTAGAGTAGCTTTTTGTTCGGTCGTTAGAGGACTTGCATAAGCAGCATCTAACCGAGCATCGATATTATCGATTGCTTCGATAACACCAGCAGCCAAGGTACTGATATCAGTTCTCGTACTTTCCAAAATCGCTTTGGCTTCCATTTCTACAGACTCTAAGTTGCGCGCAAGTAGTCCTAGAGTGCAGGCGGCTGAGTGCAGAGAAGATTTGTCTGCTGGACTTATCGCTGCATAGCGATCTGCCATGGACGTAAGAGCAGGAGGGAGACCGGGACCCGAACTTGCTCTCCATGCTGGGATAGCAGGAGTGTTTGTAGTCTGAGCCGTAGCAACGCTTGCATCTAAGTACTCATCAAATATTCTGCGAAGGATAGAGAAGTCTCCCCACATTGCCTGGTAGGGAAAAGGATGAACAGTAGCGTTTTGTCTAGGAGTGAATGAGGGAGAACCACCATTAGGATCACCAGCGAAATAGGCGGCGTTGCGTAAGGCAATCCCAAGGGGTTGATCTGTCTCTAACGCAGCACTAAATTCTGTCTCTGTATCGATAGCATCAGGGAATGAGAACTCCCAGCCGTTTGTACCATCGCCCCGTAAGAAATCTGTTACTACGACACCTGTCTCAGGATAATGATTGAACGTTCTACTTTTTCTAAGAGTTTCTATCGTTGCCGGATGAGCTGTATTAGCAATACACGCCAATGGAAATTGACCATCGCTAGTATTGTAGTGGTATACTACCATTCCCTGCACTGCAGCTAAATTGTCTCTGAGTGCCACACGCTGTCTTCGTTTATTGCCTATATCAGCATTAGGTGGATACAAAGGGTCAGTAGTCTCGCTGTTCATTGAAGCGTTCCAGCCTAGGTGATTACCTAGTTCTAAGCGCTGACCAACAACAATGCGCATTCCATTATCAATTGATTTTCTCTCCCAGTATCCGTCTGACCCATCATTTGCGTTAGTGATACTGCTAAATCTAGGATCGGTACTGATAATTTCATCGCCAACTTGTTTATCGTAATCAAGGTCAGTTCTAGCCGTGTTGATAGAACCATCGTCTGTGGAGGTCACCCAGTTATATTTGGCGTAGTTTGGTCGAGGACCATAGCGATTATCGGCGCGATAGAAGTCATCCAAGAAAGGTTGGTCTTGGTTTTGGTTACTGATACGCCCACTCAGTGGGTTTGTAGTCCAGCTTGCATCTCTCTGCCAGCCATCTGTTGCACGATGACGTGAGACATTTTCAGTAAATAGAGAGACGGGATCTACTGCAATAGAGTTTACTGCTGCAACGTCGGTACCTGCGATAGAATCCGTTGTATTTGTCAGCTGTGTGTTAGTAGTTGGTGCGTTGCTTAGGTCTGTAAAGATATGAAATATCGGAATCGCATCTGCCGCGTCCAAATTAAATCCGGGAATACCCGCAGCGACCTGTCCTTCAAAATCTGGGCCGTTCAGACCCATGTCAAAAACACCATCATTGTTGTTATCTACCCGCGCCATTGTTATGGCTGATGCCTGCTGACTATATAAACAGGAATTGTGCGAGCTGATCATGTGCGCCCGGAAGTTATTGTTAATGAATAGATTTCCATCGGTATGAATAGCGCCATTCCAATTAAATCGAGGACCAGGGTGAAGTTCCATATCGTACTTAAACCAAGCCCCCCATGTATTTCCTCTTTGAGCAAGGCGGACTTGTTGGAGCTCTAGAGCACTGTTGGCACGTCCCGGACTTTTACCATTGCTTACAAAAGCAGTGATCTGAAAGTTCTTCTCTAACGCAGTAGGATTTACGGTTAGCCATCCTTGTGCAGGGGCACGGGCACCGCCGCAGTCCGATAGTGAATTGTTAGTGTTAATAGGCCCATTTCGGGTTACCAAGTTGTTCGCTTTAGCAATGGTATTCGCAGTGCCAGTATCTTCTAGTTTGACATCGTTTTCTCGTGCTGGTGTAGGGTCAGTATCTGGGTCTCCATCTACTTCTGCTGGGTCTACAGCATCATCCATCAATACCGAATAGGCGATTATCTCTTCGCTATCAACAACACCATCTCCATCCAAATCAAAAGAGAAAGACCAAGCGTTGTCTTCAGTCCCATCGTTATTGATGTCGATACGTGTTTCGTCCGGTAAGGTATACGGATCAGTATCTAACGCAGTCAGACCTAGTCCGTCATCGCCTAGGCTGTCTACATTTAGCATGAGCGTTGCTAGAACGTTGCTAGATGGAGTAGTGGTGCCTGGTATACGAGTGTCTCTTGAGAAGAGATACTCCAATTTAGCTTTAGCCCTACCAACAGCAGGTTCTGCAACATTGTCAATGACCTGTTGTTCACGTGCGAGGAATGACGACTGAGTACGACTAGCCGTCCGAAAACTTAATGCGCCGACGGTTAATGTCATGACTAACAACAGCAGTACTGTCGTTGGCAGAACAAAACCGGCTCTACTACGAGAAGTAGATCTGTTTATTAAAAAGAGACTTCTCAATAGGCCACTCATAAAGCGACGAGAAAGTCGCTGAAAATCTGAGCGGGATTTGCGACGGGGTCTATTGCGAGTCTGCTTTCTGGCGGACATGGTGGGCTTCCTGACTGATTTGGGAGATGCAAAAGTCCGAGGAGAGTATCCGGATACTTTTAGCGATGTTGTTTGCTCAGGTTACCCAACATATGCTCTCGTCATAATCAGTGTGTCTACCCATCTAGAGAGCAATAATAGAGAAGGTTTCAAAGATTCATTATTTCTTCTGATACGAACTTGGAACAGTGAATGGATGCTCACAAAACAGGAAGAGTCTTCGTCAGGGGAAATACGGCGTGGCAGTGCCGTTTATCGATTAAAAAATAAATCCCCTGTAGTTTTACAAGGGATTTATTGGATTACAAGAAGAGTTAGCTTCTTGCCTTTGAATTGCTATCTGTGTAGCTCTAGTACTTGTTAAGGTCAAGGCCAGCTTCACGAGCCATGGCTTCTAGACCTTTTTTCTCTAGCGTCTTGAGTGCTTTAGTAGAGACGCGGAGGCGAACGAAACGTTTGCCCTGGGGCCACCAGATACGCTTGTCTTGAAGGTTGGCTTCTTGCAGACGCTTGGTGCGACGGTGGGAGTGGGAGACGGAAAAGGCGTTATTGGCTTTTTTGCCGGTGAGATCGCAAACTTTAGACATGGTGGTTCTACGCTAACTGAGTTACTTATTATAGACAGCTGTGGTCAAAAGGCCAAAGGCAGACGTTAACTGTCTGCCTTTGCCAAGTTTTTGTGTGGCTCCTGAGTTCGGCGCTCTAAGACAAGATGTCCTTGAGGGTTATCGCTCTGTAAGCTGAGTGAGTAAGTTAGTTGAGCGTTCGGTGAAGGCTTTCATGCCGTCGGCGTCAAAGCCTTTTTGGGCCATGAGGGCGAGGTCATAGACCTGCTCGCAAATCATGGTGGCTAGCTGAGCTGACGGCGAGGGAGTGTCGTCGGTTTGGACGATGCTGCCTTGCTGGAGTTTGGCGACGTTTTTGATGAGAGGGTGGGAGGTATTGACTAGCAGGGTGTGCGAGTCGGGGAACTCCATGCCTTGCTGCTGGAGGAAGGCACTCATCTCTTGCATTCGTCGTAGCTCCTCAGGGACAAGGACCATTGCCGGAGGGGCTGATTGGCCTGCTGACTTAAGAGCTTCAGTACGGATGGTGATGCTAGGGCGGTTTAAGGCCTTTTCAAAAACGGCTTTTATTTGCTCGCTGGGGGTTTTGTTGGTTTTAGCATCGACGACTTCGGTTTCCTTTTCACTGTCGATTAGGGTGTCATCAAGGTCGGCGTCTACTCTGGAGAATTTTACGTCCGAGTATTCTTGCTCCAGGAAAGAGACAAAGTGAGTGTCGATGAAGGAGTCCATAAAGAGAACTTCTAGATCTTGACCTTTGAGAAGGCCGATGTAGGTAGCTTGTGAGACTTCATCAGTGGCGTAGTAGATACGGTTCTCGTGCTTTTCCTTGTTACGGTCTAGGTATTCCTGGATGGTGGTGTAGGAAGCGCCGTTAGCATCAACGGCTGGCTTTTTCACATCTTCCCAAGCATCACCGTCTGGTGATTCGACTTCGACTTTGGGTTCATCGGATGGAGCTAAGTCGGCTGTAGAACGGAAAATGACGTATTTTTGAACTTGCTTTTTGAACTTGTCGTCGTTGAGGGAGCCGAATTTGACGAAGGTGCCGAGATCTTGCCAGATGTTGATGTATTGGGAGATGTCGTCGCGGTATAGCTCTTTGAGGCGATCGCCCACCTTCTTCGCCACGTAGTCAGAAATACGGCGAACGGTTCTATCTGCCTGCAAGAAGCTACGGGAGACATTCAGCGGTATGTCCGTACTGTCAATAACACCACGCAAAGGCGTGAGGAATTTAGGAATAATTTCCTCACAGTTATCGCTAACAAAGACCTGATTGCAAAAGAGCTTAATTTGACCTTTGTTTAGCTCTACATCTGGCTTGAGCTTGGGGAAGTAGAGAATGCCGTTGACGACGAAGGGGTAGTCGGTGTTGAGGTGTACCCAGAGAAGAGGCTCTTCTTCGTAGGGGTACAGGTAGCGGTAAAGGTTGAGGTAGTCTTCATCGGTAAGATCGCTGGGGGACTTCTTCCAGAGAGCCTCTTGCTTGTTGAGGACGTCTTCGCCCATTTTGATGGGAACGGGCAGGAAGTCGCAGTAGGTTTTGATCAGCTGCTTGATGCGGGCGTCTTCGAGGTACTCGTGCTCGTCATCGTTGAGATGGAGGGTGATGGTGGTGCCGCGTTCGGTGCGATCGCTCTCACTCAACTCAAAAGAAGTACTCCCGTCACAGGTCCAATGCACAGGTTGCCCGTCCTCTTGCCAGGAAAGCGTATCAATATCTACCCGGTCCGCGACCATGAACGAAGAGTAGAAGCCTAGACCAAAGTGACCAATGATTTGCTGGTCGGACTCATCCTTGAACTTGTTGATAAATTCTTCGGCGCTAGAGAAGGCAACCTGGTTGATATATTTTTTTATTTCGTCAGCGGTCATGCCGATGCCGTTATCGGTGATGCTGAGCGTTTTGGCATCTTTGTCAACAGCAACTGTAATTTGGGGCTCTACCTCGCCGCTGTACTCACCGGTACGAGAAAGCATATTGAGCTTGCTAATAGCATCGACGCCGTTTGAGACCAGCTCGCGAATAAAAATTTCATGGTCGGAGTACAACCACTTTTTAATAATGGGAAAAATATTCTCGGTATGGATACTGATATTTCCCTGTTCCAAGACCGTTGCTGTCATAACTAAAACGCTGCTTTTTGCAGTGCGATAAGTGCTACTCCCTAATGTTGCGAACTTTCGCTGAGCTGACAAGGGGGTGAGGAGTGGTGTGAGAGTGCGGGTTTCCCTACCTATGACAGTTCTTTAAAGATCTTTGAGGATTTAACGATGGCGCGAGCATTGCCGGATTTTTTGATTATTGGTGCGCCGAAATCGGGGACAACTTCGCTTTATCACTACCTAGCGCAACATCCTCAAGTCTTTATGAGCCCAAATAAAGAACCTCATTTTTTCGCATTTGAAGGGAGTCCGCCCGCTTTTGAAGGGCCCGGCGACGACAGAGCTTGGCTCAACACTTCGTCTGTATCTGAACTAAGCGAGTATCAGGCTCTGTTTACGAAAGCTACTGCACAGCAAAAGTGCGGAGAAGCTTCAACGATGCATCTTTATTTAGAAAATAGTCATCGGAATATTGCTTATCATCAGCCGTCTACAAAGCTAATTGCTATCTTGAGGCATCCACTAGATCGAGCTTACTCACACTATGCGCATCTACGGCGTGAAGGACGAGAATGGGAGACAGACTTTCGGCGTGCCCTTGAGCAAGAGTCTGAAAGGATTCGGAAAAATTGGTCGCCAGCTTGGCACTATCGCAGCGTTGGGCAATATCACAAGCAGCTGAAGCCGTACTTACAAACGTTTGATTTCGAGCAGCTGCGGATTTATCTGTTCGATGACTTCGTTCGAACGCCTCAAAAGATATATCGAGAGATCTTTGAGTTTATTGGCGTAGAGGCTGATGTTGAAATAGACACATCGACAAGGCACAATACCACGTCTACTTTCCGAAAAAACAGGTTAGTGCATCACTTTCTGACTGAGTCGAACGGCCTCAAGACAGCGCTTAAGCAAATTATCCCCGCTCACATCAGAAAACCACTTTCTGCAAAGGCCTATCGTAAAAATGTGGCATCTAGTCAACCGTTAACAGCCGCATTGCGAGATCATTTACTGCCGAGCTTTGAGCCAGACATCTTAAAATTGCAAGACTTATTGGAGCGCGATCTTTCTTGTTGGCTACACCCTTCTGAGAAATGACGAAGCGAGATTTACCGCTAGCGCCTATCTTTTAACAACTCAAGGTAAAGCTGCCTGTAGGCTGAGGCTTGCCGAACAAGCGTGAACTTATCTTCAACAGTTTCACGTGCGTTCTTTGATAGAACACGCTGCCGGTCGCTATCTGTCACAATCCACATCACGCCATTAGCAAGATTGATCGGGTCGTAGCACTCAGCAGCATAGCCATTTTGCTGATGAATCACAGAGTCTTTTGCACCTGTAGCGTTGAATGCGACAACGGGCGTGCCACAGGCCATTGCTTCAATCGTTGTTTTGGCAAAGTTGTCTTGAATAGAGGGCATCACCATGACATCGGCAGCCGAGTAAGCGAGTGCAAGAGTCGTGTCGTCGTAGAGACGGCCAAGGAAGGTTGTGGGTAGCCTCAAGTCGAGGTCGTTTGTAGGCTTATCGGCACCAAAGATGACGGCTTCGTACTGGCTGTGGTTAGGCTGAGTCACGATGTGATGAAGCGCCTGTCGTAGATGATTGAAGCCTTTGCGAGGATCGGCGGTGGATCTAATTGCGCCAAAGAGGATGAGCTTTTTGTCTTGAGGAAGATTGAGTAGGTCGCGGGCGATCGCTTTTTCAATCGGTCGAAACTTTTCCGCATCAATCGCATTGGGAATAACTTGAATTCGCTGATGTGCAAATAGCTGGCTTTTCCGAGCACAGTCGGCTAGCCAATTGCTCAAAGGTACTACAGTAATATCTAGATCTTTCCAGGCCGTATGCTTACGCTGCCAAGTTCTATAAGACAAATCACGCAGCTTGCTAGAGCCGAGTGCTGGACACTGACCGCAGCCAGT
This sequence comes from uncultured cyanobacterium, assembly GCA_963836895.1. Taxonomy (GTDB): domain Bacteria; phylum Cyanobacteriota; class Cyanobacteriia; order Phormidesmidales; family Phormidesmidaceae; genus Phormidesmis. Next base: position 157,567 of record CAWILA010000007.1, read on the forward strand.
CTGATAGGCACCGCAATCACCTGAATAGTGACAGCCTCCTGTAAATGCCCACATATCGCGGAGGGTCCAAACAAGGTGCCGGTAGCGGGTTTGCTGAAACTGGCGAAGGTCCTGGGGCCGTAGCAGGCCCCCTGCCACCCAATGAAGGTTGATAATATCTGGATCTATCGACTCAACTTTGGCAGCAATCTGGCTGGGATAGATAGCAGGAGAGAAGGCACCTGGCTGCTTATGTTTGTAGCGCTTGAGGGGCCAGTACTCGAACGTCTGACGAACGCCTTTGCGGATTTTTTGCGAGCCAGTGATACCCGTGGACCCGACAACAGTGAAATCGGTAGTGAATTTGTCGGCCACCAGCATGTGTGAGTCAACGCCTGCATCACGCAATGCCTTGTGCATTGAATAAGCGCCTCGGGCCGCGCCACCGTTAGCGTCAGCGGTGCTGAGATGGAGTACTTTCATATCTGATTCAGGACAGCTTTAGCAATGTCTGCTGGAATATTTTGTTTTTGAAAGTAGCTTTGAATGCGATTTTGCTTGATAGACCAGGGAATAAGCTCACTGCCAACAATTTTGATCAGCTTGCGGCAGTAGAAAACAACGTATTTCCATCGCGGCACGAAAGGCTGAGCGCGGTGGATGCTATTGACCATGTGCTGAACGTTGTGAGGCGATCGCAAACTAGAAAGACTTGTCAGCACCTGCCATTTTTGCGTCCACTTTGGGCTAGTGGCCCATTGAATCCATGGCGGCATGTAGCGCCTGACATCAGCAGAGCGATATTCGGTGGAGGCTCTCAAATGGCTTGATAGCTGGGCGGTATAGCCATTTTCTTTGGCGCGGCAGATATACTCAAAGTCGCCGCCGTAGTGACGAAAGCGTCGGGTGTCGGGTAGGCCAATATCAGCAATGATACTAGCTGGCAAAATGGCGATGTTGCCGTTTAGGGTATCTACCTCAAGTGTGGGCTCGGTAAACTGATCCACGTCATTGATAAGTTGACCAGCGATGACACCGCCAAAGACAATCCAGTCTGGATAATGTTGATCGCAAATAATGCCGCCAGATAAGACTTTGCCAGTGGTTGATTGTCCGTATTGAATAAGCTGACTGATGAAGTCGTCGGCTAGGGTGATGTCGTCGTTGAGCCAAACGATGTAGTCGGGGTTGAGTGTATCAGCAGCGTAGGCCATGGCCCAGGCGATCGCGCCCGTCCACCAAAGGTCACCGTCTCCCCGCAATAGATGAACGTCTGGGTAGCACTGTTCAATTAGCGCTGGCGTACCATCATTCGAATCATCGTCTACCACCACAATCGTAATTCTGGTCGCTGCGTTTTCTAAAGCGGCTGACTGATGGGCAATCTGGTCTGTCAGCTGTCGCAGTATCGCGCTAGTGAAGCTTTTTCGATTGCGCACCGGAATAGTGATCGCAAAGGTAGGCATGACAAATCGTTTGGAGCAACTTATGTTTATGTATGCCCAAACCAGTCTCTTTTGTTTAGCTACACCGCTTAACTGCGCACACAATTTGAATTAGTCGTGCTCCGCAAGCGCGCTTAGGTATGAGCCTCGCTACATGTAGCGTCTCACAGCTAGCGACAACACTAGAAAGCATGGTAATCTCTATCCTTATAAAGCTATATCTAGAGCCAAATGCGTTTTGGGCCTCTGGGGAAAAACGCTATATAAGACAATTTCTGCTGCTTTTACTCTCATCCTTTCTACTTTCTGACAATCACCATGGTTCAAGAACTCGAGCGTACTCGTGCGAAAAGTCCATTTCCAGAAAATGCGCCTGCGGCCTATCCGGTGTTTTACCGTACGTATAGCCGACGATTTGCAGGGGGAAGGCGGGAGACGTGGCAGGATGTGTGCGATCGCACCCTCACCGGCCTAGTAGAACTTGGCACCCTCACCAAAGAAGAGCGTGACCTCGTTTCTAAAATGCAGCGCGAGCTAAAAGCAATGCCCTCCGGTCGGTGGCTATGGGTAGGTGGCACCGAATGGAGTAAAAATCCTAAAAACTTTTCGGGCGCTTACAACTGCACGAGTACGAACGTAGTCGACTGGCGTGCCTTTGGGCTGATGATGGACTTGGCAATGATGGGCTGCGGTACGGGCGCGGTGCTAGAGCCGAAGTACATCAATCAGCTGCCTGCAATTCGCAACACTATCAAGGTGACAATGCGTGGCGGTGTAGGCATGACCACTGAGAGTCAGCGCCGAGAAGAGGCTGAAATTAAGGTAGATGAAGCGAATAATTGCGTAGAGATTATCGCAGGCGATAGCCGCCAGGGCTGGGTGAAGTCTTATCAGACGCTGCTAGAGCTTTCAACCGATGAGCGATTCGATGGTGAAGTAGAAGCCATTGTTGATCTTAGTGATATTCGCCCAGCGGGTGAACAGCTAAAAGGCTTCGGCGGAATGGCCAATCCGGTAAAACTACCTGAGCTATACGAACGCTGCGCCAGGATCTTGAATGCAGCGAAGGGACGTCAGCTTAACTCGATTGAGTGTTGTCTGCTGATTGATGAAGCTGCTGCTTGTGTGGTGGCGGGAAATATCAGGCGCTGCCTACCAGAAAATGCTCTGGTACATACAGAGAATGGCCTTGTTCCCATCAAAGACGTGCAGATAGGCGACAGAGTTCAGACACCGCTTGGCTATCGAAAGGTCGTAAACAAATTTGACCAGGGGCAGCAAGATGTTTACGAAATAGAGACAAATGGAACCCATCCTAGAGCCACGTTGAATCACCGGGTAGCTGTGTTTGCAGATGCGAGTGGTCGAATTGAGTGGAAGCGACTGGTTGAACTGTCTGAAGGCGATCGCTTAATGCACAGCAACCAAATTCTTACAGGTAGGCAGACCTATCTACCTGTAAATACAACTGTTGATAGACCAAAGCAAAGTCGGACAGCCAAAGATATTGTCATCCCTGAGTTGACACCAACAGTAGCCTGGCTAATTGGATTCACGCATGGCGATGGGTATGTAGCACTAGAGCGCAACAAACACGACAAGCCTTACGGTCGAGTTGAATGGGCAATGAAGGAGCAAGATAACGACTCTAATCTGCTGAGTGCACTGCGTTCAAAGATAGACCTAGCGCTCGCTGAATTTGGACTAGAAGCTACACATGGCAGCGTAAAAGGTGAGAATACAGCTAAATCGGTTTGTTCTAGCATTCGTTTGGCTGAATACTTTCACGCTCACATCAAACAGGCCAGCCAACCGCTTCAGGTTTCGAGCTTTATCCTACAGAGCTCTATAGATGTAAGGGCAGCCTATCTAGCTGGGCTAATGGACAGTGACGGCGCTGCGAATAATAGGCCACCTCATCTATTGACTAGCGTATATCGCGATTTTGTACGGCAAGTAGCAGCTGTTCTCTCTAGCCTTGGGATTGTAGGACGCATTTCTGCAACGATGCCGACCAACGAGCGTTGGCAGATAAAGTACAATCTCAAGCTGCCTGCGCTCAAACAGCGGTATAACGCACTAATAGCTCCTCACTCGGCGAAAGGTGCTATTAAGGTAGGGCTCAAAATGTACGGCTTCACGCTTAGCGGTGCCATGATGCGTGAGGCTTATTCTTACAGCGAGATGCGCGGTATGGGTTTTCAAGGAAACCGAGCCGTCGATTCTAACTATGAGCGCTACGTTGCTGAGGCTGACCTGGACTTGGATATCCCGGTCACAGTTAAAGGCTTAGGGAGCTACGATCACGTTCAGACCTACGATATTGAGGTAGAGGACGCGCATTGCTTCTACTGTGACGGCTATCTAACGCATAACAGTGCCGGGATGCGCCAGTTCGATAGCAATGATGATGTAGCAACAGGGGCAAAAGAAAATCTGTGGCGACAAGATGAGGATGGCAACTGGAGCATTGACCCAACCAAAGATGCACTGCGGATGGCTAACCATACTCGGGTGTTTCACGAGAAGCCTTCACCTGAGGAGATTGAGACTGCGGTTCGGAAACAGTTTTACTCTGGAGAAGGTGCGATTCAGTGGGCTGGCGAAGCTGAGAAGCGCGCACAGGGTAAGGGTCGCTATGGTTTGAACCCTTGCGGTGAGATTATTGGACAAGATTTTCACTGTAACTTGGCTGAGATTCACCTGAATCAGATTAGTCCGAAGGATGAGCAGGTACAGGATGATGCGTTTCGAGCAGGTGCGATCGCAGTTGCCGCTCTCTTAAATCATCAGTTCACAGAACCCCGGTATCAGGACTCTCGTGAGCTGGACCCGATTGTGGGTGTCTCATTCACAGGCTTCTTCGACTTCTGCGTGAAAGCGTTCGGCGTGGAGTGGCTAGAGTGGTTTGCGGCAGGTCGGCCTGACACGATGCAGGGCATTGAGTTTAAGGGGCAGGAAGAGGCGTACTTGAGCCGCTGGAAGAAAGTGGTGCATGAGACGGTTTGGGAGTATTGCGATCGCCATAACATCCGCCGTCCTAACCGCTGCACCACCGTTCAGCCTGCAGGCACCAAAAGCCTGCTAACAGGCGCATCTTCTGGCTGGCATCCCCCCAAAGCGCAGCGATTCATCCGCCGGATTACCTTCCGTAAGGACGACCCGGTGGCGCTAGCTTGTATGGACTACGGCTACTCTGTAATTCCTTCCCAGTCTGATAAAGATGAGAAAGGCAATCTATTGAATGATCCGTTTGACTCACGCTGTACTGAGTGGCTAGTAGAGCTACCCGTTGAAGTGGATTGGGCCAACTTGCCCGGTGCAGATGAAGTGCCCATTGAGCAATTCTCAGCGCTAGCTCAGTTTGACTTTTATATGCAGGTGCAGAAGCACTACACGGCGCATAATACTTCAGCCACTATTGAGCTGCGCGAAAATGAAATTGAGCCACTGGCGCAGCGGATCACAGAAGCGATTCAAAATGATGAGGGGTATGTCTCGGCGGCGCTGCTAGCTCGGTTTGATGATTTGCAAATGTTCCCACGGCTGCCGTTTGAGCCGATTAGCAAAGAGGAGTACGAGGCTGAGCTAAAGGCAGTGCAGAAGCGGCGGAAGACTGGCGACTTTCATGCGGCGCTAGAGAAGTACGATGCGGGTGAGCTGATAGAGGCAGGTCCGGCGGGCTGCGATTCGGACAAGTGCTTGATGCCCGAGAAGAAGCCCGGATAAGCATCTTAAACAGAAGACGGGATTACCAAGGCTCCGTCCCTGATTTCAGAGCTCTAAGACAGAATATGTCGTTACGTTCAGCTTTTTACAGAACGTAGCGGCACTATCAATTTAATTTGGTTAGCTATATAGGGAATGCTCTTTCGAAAGGGTGTTTCCTTTTTTCTTTGGGGTTCTGGTGAACGGAGAGCTTGTGAAGATTTTCGGGAATCGGTGCATGATTATAGGTATCTACAGGCACGATATAGCAGAAGCCCTTGATGTCTCTGAGCAAATATATGTCTCAGTCAGACATTAGTTTTGAGACCAGGCTTATTCTTTATCGTTTATTTCTAGAGCAACCACTGTGCAGTCAATTTATTGGTTTTGTTTGACAATTGGCGGTGCCTTTGTCACCTTATCTCTCGTTGGCGGCGGTGACCTGCTCGATGATATGGATATCGACGCCGACGCAGATTTCGACGTTGATGTCGATGCCGACGTTGATATCGACGCCGATGCAGATTTTGATGTCGACGCAGATAGCGATGTCGGTGGCGATATGCAAATCGATACGGACGTTGAACTGCTGCGGTCTTCGGCACGTAAGCGTAAGCGCCTCCCCACCTGGCTGTCGATCCTGACGAGCTTTAAGTTTTGGACATTTGGCGGTTTCTTTTTTGGCCTGACAGGTCTGGTAATGGACGCGCTAGAGCCTGGACTAGGTGTAGGCGTAATCTTTGCGATCGCACTCATTATGGGCATCGTCTGCGGCGGCGTACTGGTAAGCACACTGCGCTACCTGAAGCATCGTAAGGTCGATAGTCTGGTTCGCAACGAAGACTTTTCGGGCCTGACTGGAATAGTAGAGCTGCCTTTTGACCAGAGCAGCAAAGGCAAAGTTTTCTTAGAAGTGGGTGGCAGTACGCTGCATTTAATTGCTCACACTGACGAGGAAATGAACTTTCAAGCGGGCGATCGCGTTCTAGTCGTCGGGCGTAGCCAAAACCGACTTTGGGTCGTTTCTGACAAACACGCGCTTAATGAGACCGAAATCTAACGAAGCGCTTAAACAACCATCTTTTGAAGGAACTAAGCATTATGAGCAAGACATCTTTTGAATCGAACAACCTCGCGGCGGAGCAGTCGCCCATTTTACTGGCGCAGACAAGTCAGCCTGCGGTGGGTCAGACAGACACTGATATTGGGCTAGTCGGGGTTGGGACAATTGGCGTCACGCTGATTGTTTTAGCCAGCGTGATTGCGCTGCTCAAGATCTGTCTACGCATCTGTAAGCCAAACGAAATTTTGATTATCTCGGGTCGTACGTACAAGCAGCCTAGCGGTAGAGAAGTCGGCTACCGGGTGGTCTTCGGTGGCAGAGCGTTTGTGATTCCAGTGATTGAGCAGGTGGAGAAAATGGATATGACCACCATGCCGATTCCAGTGGAGGTGAATAACTCCTACGCCAAAGGGGGAACGCCGCTAAATATTCAGGCGATCGCAAACGTAAAAGTCTCTAGCAATCGCAGCATTGTCGGCAACGCCATCGAACGATTCCTAGGCCGCAACCGCTCCGAAATTCAGCGGGTTGTGCGCGAAACGTTAGAAGGAAATCTGCGAGGCGTCGTCGCCAACCTCACCCCCGAGCAAGTCAACGAAGACAGGCTCAACTTTGCCGAGCGCATCGCTGAAGACGTCGCCCGTGACCTAAACAAGCTAGGTCTTCAGCTCGACACACTTAAAGTGCAAAGCGTCACCGACGATGTAGACTACCTCAGCTCCATCGGCCGCAGACAAATCGCCAAAATCGTCCGCGACGCTGAGATTGCCGAAGCGGTTGCCCTCGGTGAGGCTGAGCGAATTGAAGCAGACTGTCAAAAAAGAGCTGAGATGTTCAAGTCTCAGGCGCTAACTATCATTCAAGAAAAAACCAACGAGCTGCGTAAGATTAGAGCCGAGCTAGACCAGCGCTCAAAATCTGAGGAAGAGCGGACGTCAGCCGCAGCGAAAGAAGCTAGAGCAAGGGCCGAGCAGCAGCTTCAGACGACAAGGGCCAAGCTAGAGCGGCTACGGCTACAGGCAGACGAAGTGCTACCCGCAGAAGCGCGACGAGAAGCGCAAGCACTACAGGCGAAAGGAGCGGCAGCTAACATTGCCGAAAATGCAAAGGCAGCAGCGCAAGTAAACGAGATGCTAGCGCAGGTGTGGAAAGAAACCGGCACAGACGCTAGCCAAATCTTTCTGCTACAGCAGGTCGAGATGATTTTGCAGGAAGCGGCGGCGATTCCCCACCGCGTAAAGCTAGAGAATGTGAACGTAATCGACAACGGCGATGGGAAGGCGATCGCATCTTTAGCCAACGTATATCCCGAGATTGTCAGGCAGTTTTTGGCCCAGGTAGAAGCAACGCTTGGCATCGACGTCGTCGGCACACTGAGCGCAAAGACAGTCTCGGTCAACAGCAAAAATGGCTCCACTCCAGCAATTGCAGCTTCTAGCGCATCCGCATCCAATTAGAACACGCAAACATTTCAACTCAATAAACCTCAGCACATCAGAGAACATTCGGAGAATCGAACCATGCCTTTACTGATTATTTTGCTGTTAGCAGGAGGTCTTGGCACCTTCACTATCAAAAACCTTTACTACATCTGCCAGCCCAACGAAGTCCTCATTTTTGCGGGCAGTAGCCGTAAAATGGGCGATACCAAAGTCGGCTATCGGCTGGTGAAAGGCGGCAGCAGCATTCGCACCCCCTTGCTCGAAAAAGTGATGAAAATGAATCTCACTAACATGATCATCGAGCTAAAAGTATCGAACGCCTACTCAAAGGGCGGCATTCCGCTACATGTAGATGGCGTGGCCAACATCAAAATTGCAGGCGAAGAGCCGACTATTCACAACGCGATTGAGCGATTGCTGGGTAAGCCTCGCAAAGAGATTGAAAAGATGGCGAAGGAAACCTTGGAAGGAAACCTGCGCGGCGTCTTAGCTAGCCTGACACCTGAGCAGGTAAACGAAGATAAAACAGCGTTCGCAAAGAGCCTGCTAGATGAAGCAGAGGAAGATTTGGAAAAGCTAGGTCTTGTGCTAGACACACTGCAAATTCAGAACATCTCAGACGATGTCCTTTATCTCGATTCGATTGGTCGTAAGCAGCAGGCCGACTTGCAGCGAGATGCGCGAATCGCTGAGGCAGAAGCTGAGGCTGAGTCCGCTGTACAAACTGCGGAAAACCAAAGAATCACTGCCATACGTCGTCTAGAGCGGGACATTGGCATCTCTCAGGCCGCAGCGGAGCAAAGAACACAGGACGCTTTGACTATGCGAGCAGCGGTGGTAGCAGAAGCAGAGGCAGATATTGCTGCTTCTTTAGCACGGATTCAGGCAGATGTGCCGGTGCAGGAAGAGCGGATTAAGCAGATTATGGAGCAGCTAAAAGCAGATGTGATTGCACCAGCTGAGGCAGAGTGTAAGCGAGCGATCGCACAGGCTAGAGGTAACGCATCCACCATCCTTGAAGAAGGTAAAGCGCAGGCCGAAGGTACCCGCAGCCTAGCTGAGTCCTGGATTTCAGCAGGTAGTAGCGCACGTGATATTTTCCTATTGCAAAAGCTAGAAGTGCTGCTGAAAACGTTAACGGCAACCGTGCCAGATGTCGCCGTACAGAATGTGACCGTAATCGACACACAATCTGGCAATTTGGCTACACAGGCAGCGGCGTTTATGACGCAGCTAAAACAGACGTCAGGTGTAGACTTGGCGGGTGCAATCAACGGGTTCAGTGGCGCACAAGAGACTGATCGTAAAAAAAGAGACTTGACGTTGCCTCAAGATCCGACCGTAGTAGGCTAGTTTCTCCGTCGAACCTGACGTTCGACCCGATATTCAGAAAATCGCTGCTTCGACCCGGTATCCAGTGATTTCCCTCACTGCTAATGCTGGGTTTTGGGTTGCGGGCTTAAATTGCCAACATTGGGTTCCGGCAGACCTCAACCCAATCTACAATTTGAGGGTGTTTTTTCATTCCATCAGAATCCATGAGACTTTCTCCGGCTGGGCAACGTTTTTACCAGGAAGTTCAAAAAGCCGATGGACGAATAAACTTAGCCGCCGCAACGCTTTACATTGCTCAAGAAGAATACTGGGACATGGACCCAAGCCGCTATATAAAAGCGTTGGATGATATGGCAGCCGTGGTGCGATCACGCCTTACCACTCGCCGCTATCCGCTCAAAGTCATCCAGGCTATCAACGATTACCTCTTCACCGAACTCAAGTTCACAGGCAATACCACAGACTATTACAACCCCGACAACAGCTATCTCAACTGTGTCATCGACAGACGCATTGGCATTCCTATCTCGCTATCGCTGGTGTATTTGGAGATTGCTCATCGGCTGAAATTTCCGATGGTTGGGATTGGTATGCCGGGTCACTTTTTAGTGCGGCCCGTTATCGAAGAGATGGAAGTATTTGTCGATCCGTTCCATCAAGGGGAAGTGCTGTTTCTAGAAGACTGTAAGCAGCGTTTTCATCAGCTGTTTCCGCAGTCGCAGTGGCAGCCAGAGTTTTTGAGCGGCGTCATGCCAAAGCCGTTTCTAGTGCGAATGCTGACAAACTTGAAGATGATTTACATCCAGCAGGAGGCCGATGCTGAGGCGGTGAGCGTTATTGATAAGCTGATGATACTCATGCCTGGAGAGACAATGCAGATGCGCGATCGCGGCCTTTTGCATCACCGGATGGAAAACTATGAGCTAGCACGGCATGATTTGAAAGGGTATTTGCGATCGCACCCTAGCCCTCCAGACGGCGATCAAATCCAGCAAATCTTGGAAAGTATTCCCCAGACTTAGCGCGTCCGCATAAAGTATCAGCGCCGACCTTTCTTGATACAATCTAGGCCAAGCGCAAACGGCTGAAAGTGCCTTTGATGCGACGCTTACCCACTGAAACGAGTACTGATTGAATGGATGTTATCCCGGCTATCGACCTGCTAGAAGGCCGCTGCGTAAGACTTTTTCAGGGAGACTACGAACAGTCTCAAGTCTTCAACGACAATCCTGTGGAAGTCGCCAAACAGTGGGAAGCCGAAGGCGCAACCCGTCTTCATTTGGTAGATCTAGACGGTGCTAAGGCAGGCAGGCCGGAGAACTGGCAGGCGATTCAGGCCATTACAGAAGCCGTTAATGTACCTGTTCAAGTTGGTGGCGGCTTGCGCGACGCAGACCGAGTCAGCGCGCTGTTCGACTTAGGTGTGCAGTACGCAATTCTAGGGACAGCAGCCGTTGAAAATCCAGACCTGGTCGGTCAGCTAAGCGCCAAATTTCCAGGTCGCATTATCGTCGGTATTGACGCTCGCGAGGGAAAAGTCGCTACCCGTGGCTGGCTCGAAACTTCTGAAGTAATGGCCATAGATCTGGCTAAGCGTATGGGCGACCAAGGTGCAGCGTCCATTGTTTATACCGATATCAAGCGCGATGGCACGATGAAAGGGCCGAACTTAGAAGCGCTTAGAGAGCTGGCTACCGCCATCAATACGCCCGTCATCGCATCAGGCGGCGTTAGCTCAGTTACAGATCTGCTAAGCCTCTTAGGGCTGGTACCGTCCGGTGTTTCTGGCGTTATTGTTGGTAAAGCCCTCTACACAGGCGATGTTTCTCTTAAGCAGGCCATTCGCGCGGTAGGTCAAGGACGCTGGCAAGATGTGCCGCCTGTAGGTGGAATGGGAAGTGCGATCGCGTAGGGGAGTAAAAAACAGACCTCTGTCGTGTGACTAAGGTCTGTTTCGTATTGCCATATTCAGCCTGCAGCAAACATATAAAAATTAGGCGTCTTTATTCTTTAGCGCCTCAATCTCCTGACGAATCGCGATCAGCTCTTCGGTCAAAGACGTTACTTCCGCTTGTATCGCGGTGTCAACGACAGGAGTAGCTACTGTTGTCACCGTAGGCGGCTCAGAAGAACTGCCCTGGTTGAAAGGAGACGATGCACTGCGAAAAGGCTCTGGCATTTGGCTAGTGACGCCTTCTACAAAGTCGCGGGCTTCCTTCTCGGTGAGGGCGCCACGCACTTCTAGCTTATCTGCCAGGCGATCCCAGTCTGTACCGATTGCCGAAAATTCATCAGCCGTACGCTGGGGATCTTGCACAGCTTCTACAGCGGTAGAAGCCGCACCTAGTGTGACGCGATAGCCTTTCTGAATGAGTTCAAGCAAAGAGTCAGTGTTCATAGCAGGGGGAGAACTAAATTAATTTGAGGATTCTGATCGCGGAAAAGAGGGGAAGAGAATGGGAGAAAAGCAGGGGACGGCATAGCATACCGCTGATTTAGATCCATTGTGCCGCAAACCTTGAAAGGTGGCTATGGACTATGGATAGAAACAGCGGATAGATGCTGATCTCCCGAACCCCGGTCACTCTACTCCCGCTCACCTACTCCCACTCGATGGTGCCAGGGGGCTTAGAAGTAATGTCATACACCACCCGGTTCACACCTTCTACCTCGTTTACCACCCGATTTGAGATGCTCTCTAGCAGCTCATACGGCGCACGTGACCAATCTGCCGTCATGCCGTCTTCACTGCTCACAAGGCGTAGCACAATTGGATAGGCATACGTACGCTGGTCGCCCATAACGCCAACGCTGCGGACCGGTAGCAGCACACCAAAGGCCTGCCAGAAATCGTGGTAGCTATCGCTGCGACGAATTTCTTGACGAATAATGTAGTCGGCCTCGCGCAGAATGTGCAGTCGCTCTGGGGTCACTTCGCCCAAAATACGAATCGCCAAACCTGGACCCGGGAAAGGATGACGCCTCACGATGTCATCTGGCAGGTTCACGGCTATTCCTACCTTGCGCACCTCATCTTTAAACAGCTTACGCAGCGGCTCAATTAGTTTGAAGCGCAGATCTTTTGGCAAACCGCCTACGTTGTGATGGCTTTTGATCTTGACAGCGACCTTTTCACCGGTTTGCGGGTCCACATTGGTATCTGCCGACTCGATAACGTCGGGATACAGCGTGCCTTGAGCTAAGTAGTCAAAAGGACCAAGGCGGGTAGATTCTTCTTCGAAGACGCGGATGAATTCGTGGCCAATGATTTTACGTTTTTCCTCAGGATCGGTGACGCCTTTCACTTTTTCGAGGAAGCGATCGCGCGCATTGATATATTCCACGTTGATGTGAAAGCTCTGATCAAATATTTCGATCAGCCGCTCAGGCTCGCGCTTACGCATAAATCCCTGATCGATAAACATGCAGGTCAGCTGATCGCCAATCGCTCTGTGCAAAAGAAAAGCAAGGGTAGAAGAATCTACACCGCCAGAAAGCGCTAGCAGCACACGCTGATCGCCAACCTTAGCGCGCACTTCGCGAATCGCTTCTTCGACAAAAGCTTCAGTGGTCCACGTCGGTTCGCACTCACATACGTTGTAGACGAAGTTGCGAATAAGGGCGCTGCCGCCTTTGGAGTGAACCACTTCAGGATGAAATTGGACACCGTAGAAGCGTTTTTGAGGGTGGGCGATTGCAGCCTGCGGCGTATTCTCCGTATGGGCCAACACCGAAAACCCATCTGGCAGCTGAGTGACCGAATCACCGTGACTCATCCACATCGTCGCAGCGTTTTCTACCTCATTGAGCAAGCCAGCGACCTCATCAATCAGCAGCGCGGCCTTACCATACTCACCGCGCTCAGCCCGCTCGACCTGTCCGCCGAGCTGTTTCACCATCAGCTGCATGCCATAGCAAACCCCTAGCACCGGAATACCTAAGTTCCAGATTTCGGGATCGCAAGCAGGTGCCCCTTCATCATAAACAGAGCTAGGCCCCCCCGAGAGGATAATGCCTTTAGGATTGAGCTGACGCAGTTGCGCTGCCGTAGTGCGGTAGGAAAGCACCTCTGAGTACACTTCCGTTTCGCGAATTCGGCGGGCAATCAGCTCAGAATACTGTGAGCCAAAGTCTAGGATCGCCAGCATCTGACGGTTTAAAGGGGAGGATCCTGCTGCGACGCCCAGCGTGGGAGTATCAGCAGTTTTGGGTTGTGAGGTGGGAGTTTGAGAAGTCACAATAATCCTTTTTTCTGGTTTGCTATTGTGGAGAGCGTCAAAAGAGGCGACACTCCTGAAGGGGTTGCTGGCGTCTCGTGGTAGAAGCACCGCTAAAGGCCTTCAAAGTAGTCTGCGAAGGGAATGTGCTAGATCGTTAAAGGCACGATCTACCTGTGGCAGAAACTGTAGGAAAACTGAATATAACTCAAAGAGTCGAAGTGTTGAGTCGTCGGAGACGGCGTACTGAATTGGACAATTTAGAGCTCCCAATCGAGAGTCGCTTAGTGGCCTACCTATAAGCTTTTAGCGATATAAATTAGAAGCGATAGGGGTATTACGTATGTAGGTGAGACGTTTTAATTTATTAATTTGCTTTCTAATTACAGTAGCAAACCCGCTGCCGCTTAGAACATCACGAGATTCTTAAGAAGAGAGCAAAGTGCTTCCCATCTTGCTAGTCACAATAATTTGGCGCTGTCTATCAAATAAGACGCTGCCCACTTGAACCGTCTTTTCGGTGTGGGTTTGGATGTAAGCGTGCGATCGCTCATCAATCCGCTCCGCTAAAATGCCATACACTCGCGCTGTCCAGTTTTCACCGACTGATTGATTTAGCGATCGCAGCACCTGCAAGGCCGCTTCCGTCGTTGCGCTCTGTAGCACCTGCTGAACCACCGCCGTCTTCAGGCCTGCTTGCGCGCAGTAGGCCGCCATAATCTCCTGCCGAGCATCTGCCACATGATGATGCGTATGGAAAATGCCGCCTGCTAGCTTGATCAACTTACCGTGATAGCCAAACAACAAAATAGAACGAACCCCTAACTCTCCGGCTTCCACCAGCAAAGGCCCTAGCCAATTCGCCGTTTTCAAACGTCGGTCTGGCTCAATTCCTGACTTCAGCGCCAGATCCAAACCATTTTCACCCAGGCAAAATACCAGATCCCTGTACTCACTAGCCTTCTGCTTCAGTGTTTCACGATAGGCCGCTAGCTGTCCTGGTGCGCTCAACGGCTGAGCGATTCCACTCGTACCCAGTAGAGAAAGACCGTCCACTACACCAAATGCGGCGTTAGAGGTCCGCAGGGCCAAACGCCTGCCCTCCGGCAGAATAATGGTCACTTTGATCTTTTGCCTATCACTTAGCTCAGCTGATAGCGCACTCGTCATCAGCTTCTGCGCATACGCGTAGATAGCGTCTCCATCCGAGTGCCGTCCAATGCCTTCGCCGCCTACTAGCTCAACTTGTTCGGACTGTTCCGCGTCGGCCCAGCTCACCACTGACCAGATTGGGGTGTAGCGCGTCAGGTCTAAATTGTCGCCTGGATCGCTACGCGTAATGGCAAGCGCTTCGTTTTCAGACAGCACAGAGGACTGCTCTATGTGAATTTCTACAGTTTCGTCTGGGTCGATGAGGTAAAGGGAGACAGTATCTGAGACGGTTTGTTGTTTGAGATGGCGGAGGGCGGCGATCGCACCCGCGCAGGCAAACACAGGCAGTGTGAAACCGCGTCTTGGTCCGCTAATCAGCTCAGACATCCCATAACTTCTCTTAAGGCTTACGCTTCTATCGTGTCATTTATCGACGAATGATGGAGGATAGAGACAAGCTGTGATCTGTAGCATATTTCAGGAAATAGATGGTTGCCATTCGCGAATCGTTATCCGCTCCCAACCCCATCGACTATCTGCGCATCAGCCTGATTGATCGCTGCAACTTTCAGTGCGTGTACTGCATGCCTGAAGGCGCTGACCTTCAGTACGCACTCAAAGAGAACTGGCTGACGCACGACGAAATTTTGCTGCTGCTGAAGGAAGTCTTTATCCCGGTAGGGTTTACTCGCTTTCGGCTAACAGGCGGTGAACCGCTGCTGCGACCTGGCATTGTAGAACTGGTGGATGCGATCGCCCACCTCCCCCAAACCCAAGATCTTGCCCTCACCACCAACGGCTTCCGCCTCAAGGAGCTAGCCCAACCGCTATACAGCGCAGGACTCAATCGCATCAACATCAGCTTAGATTCGCTAAATGCTGAGACCTTCAAAGCAATTATTGGTGGAAAAGGAAAATCGCGCTGGCAAGACGTCTGGGAAGGCATCCAAGCCGCCTACGAAGTCGGCTTCTCCCCGCTTAAGCTCAACGTCGTCGTCATCCCCGACATCAACGACCACGAAGTTCTAGACCTCGCAGCCCTCTCCATCGACAAAGCCTGGCACATTCGCTTCATCGAATTCATGCCCATCGGCAACGACACCCTCTTCGAGCACAAAGGCTGGATAGACAGTGAAACAATCCGCGCTCAAATTGCTGGACGCTGGGGCATTGAAACTGGAAGCGTAACTGGCAACGGACCTGCGGACGTATTTCGCATTCCGGGCGCAAAAGGCACACTAGGATTTATCAGCCAAATGTCTGAATGCTTTTGTGACAGATGCAACCGTATGCGCCTGTCCGCCGATGGGCTTTTGCGACCGTGCTTGCTCAATGAGAGTGGGCAGATTGATTTGCGCAGCAGCTTACGAGGTGGGGCAGCGATCGCAGATATCCGTCAGCAGGTTGCTACCCTCGTGGGCCAAAAACCAGACATCAACTTCAAAATGCGCGAGTCCGGCGTCACCGGAGCCTATAGCCGCACCATGTCTCAAATTGGCGGCTAGAGCATAGGAGTCAGAATCGTGCTTCAACCAACTTTCGCTATTTCACTGTTCAAACATCGCTGCCTCGACACGCTTCTTAAGACGCAAAGTGCCTACTAACTAAAGAGCTAGCAGGCACTTAGATTCAGGAAGCAAAATTATTTTGCTTTCGTTCCGTCTTTAAGCCTGACGCGAGTAGTACTCGACGACCAGTAGCTCATTGACATTCAGTGCAATCCATTCGCGTTCAATCACGCCTGTGACCTTAGCTTCTAGCTTGCCCTTATCGAACTCTAGGTGAGTGGGAACGTTCGCCAAACCTGGAAACTCCATGTTGGCAGTTACTAGCTTCTTAGAAGCGTCTTTACCGCGTACCCCAATTACATCACCAGGACGGCACTGATAGCTAGGAATGCTAACGACACGACCATTGACCGTGATGTGGCCATGGTTTACAACCTGGCGAGCAGCGGGAATAGTCGGCCCCATGCCCAAGCGAAAGATGGTGTTGTCAAGGCGCATCTCTAGCTGTTGTAAAATGACTTGTCCTGTAGAACCACCCGCACGACGCGCTTTTTTCACGTAGCGGAGGAGCTGGCGCTCGGTAACGCCGTAATTGAAACGAAGCTTTTGCTTCTCTTCTAGACGGATACAGTACTCAGATTTCTTTTTCCGAGCCTGACCATGTTGTCCAGGGGGATACGCTTTCCGAGCCGATTTGCGGGTTAAACCCGGCAGGTCGCCCAAGCGGCGCACCACTCTTAGGCGAGGACCTCTATATCGAGACATTATTTCTCCAATCTAAACTGTCAAAATCTGCTGGCAAATTGCTTTGCAGATCTGCTAATTTAGCGCATTCTTTGCGCGATGTCTAACGGGAAGCGCGCTTTGTCTGTGGCATGTTTGGGGAAAGAGTGGGGAATGGGGGATGGGGAGGTATGTTAGGCCAGTACTGTTTTTTCGATGGGAGCGATCGCTTTCTGCTTTCTAAAGGCGATCGCTTGCTGCAATAGCTTCCAAGCCGAGGCAGATAGGGCCGCCGGGAATCCTAAGGACGCTGCCGTTGTTATCTGCTTTTGCTTTAGCGCGACTATCGCCCAGTGCAGGTGTAGATATTGATTGATCGTGGCTAGCGCCGGTAAATCATCTTCATACTTAGCGTTTACCCGTGAGTAAATGCGCTCTTTCATCAGCATATTCGTTGCTAGCCGCTGCTGAAGCGCAATCTTTTGATCGTATCCACCGGGCCATACGGTGCGATAGGCCAGGCGCTGGTTAATAAAGAGCGCGTCTCCATGCTCAGCTACTCGAATCCAGGAGTCGATGTCGTCGCAGCTGGTCATCGACAGATCCCAACCGCCAGACTTTAAGAAGGCGTCGCGGCGCACAGCAACTTGTATGGGCGTTCCAAACGGAACGACTTCTAGCAACATGCCATAGTGAATATCGGCTTGAGGAATGTAAAACATTTTTCCCGGTCCTGTCGGCGGCGTTTGGCTCAGCTCTACACCTTCAGTATCTACCTGCGCTGCCTGGCAAGAGCAAATCACCGCAGAGGGCCGTAGGCCAATTGCCTCAGCCATCACTTCCAAGCAGTTCTCAGCCAGGTAGTCATCATCGTCAACTAGCTTGACCCAATCACCGCTTGCGGCCTTTATCCCGGCGTTCACCGCACCAGCGTGCTGTGCGTTCGAGGTGTTGCGCACGTACACCAGTTGCTCGCTATGCTCAGCGGTCAAAGCGTTCATGTAGGCCTCAGTCCCGTCAGTTGAGGCGTTGTCTACGACTACAATCTGACAGGGTAGTGTTTGTGATCGCGCACTGCGAATCGCTCGTTTTAGCAGCGTCAGCCGGTTATAGGTTGTAATTACTACACTAAAAGAAACCGCTACCATAACAGAAACCTCAAATAAATCGACAGCTACTCACACACAACAAAAAAATACATGGATAATCATAGATAGCCCGCGAAGGCATATCGCTTTATCATCCATATAAACACCGCCCGCGTACGATAGTCAGCGGTTAACTATCGTCGGCCTTACCAAACCGCACGACTACCGGGTAGGCTAAATCCAATTATCTTAAAAAGCTCATTGTCTCAGTCACTTATCAAGCGAGAAGGTTAGACTAGGCACCAATCGTATCTACTATTCTTGTCGTTTTTGAGGTTGACACGCTCATTGGTGATTAAATCTGTGACAAGCAACCGATCTTCCCGTCCTACTTATACCCAGCCTTTCTCTAACACCGTTCCCATGCAACAGCCAACATCTCCCGCTACGGCCCATTTTGTAAAGGCGCTTGCACCGAGAAAGTTGCAGACCCATTCAGCTATCAAGCGAAGCCTTTTACGCACCGTCAGCACAGCCTCTGTGGGCACGCTGGCCGCCGCAGTGTTGCTCACTCAGGCATGGCTAGGAAAATCTCCTGCGGCCGCAGCTCAGGGCAGCCCAGCGACCATTGCTCAAGTTACGTCCTCAAAAACTAGCGAGCCCATAGCTCAAACGCCACCTGCCGCAGAAGAGGGCAGCGAGGCAGAGACAGAAGAAACGTTTGACTACGGTTGGCTGCTGCAAAAGATAGACGCAGGTGAAGTCGCCTCTCTAGAGCTCGATGAGCTGAACGGCATCGCTAGAGTAAAACTCATTTCAGACACGGAAACCGACCAACCTCGTGATGTCAAAGTCTTTGCTCGAAACCCCAATACGGACTTGCAAGAACGACTAAACAACAACAACGTCAATTGGGATGTCAGCAATAACCCGGATAAAGGCGCAGTCACCAGTCTGATTACCACCGGTATTTTGGTGATGCTGGCGGTTTTTGTAATGGTGATGCTGGTACGCCGCTCTGCTAGCTCGGGCGGTGGTGCTATGAGCTTTGGCCGCTCTAAAGCGCGCTTTCAAATGGAAGCTAAAACCGGCGTGATGTTTGAAGATGTCGCCGGTATCGACGAGGCCAAAGAAGAGCTACAGGAGGTCGTTACATTCCTCAAGAACCCTGAGCGATTCACAGCGATTGGCGCGCGCATCCCGAAAGGCGTATTGCTAGTAGGGCCTCCAGGAACGGGAAAGACGCTGCTGGCCAAAGCGATCGCCGGTGAAGCGGGCACCCCATTTTTCAGCATCTCCGGTTCCGAATTCGTTGAAATGTTCGTCGGTGTCGGTGCTTCTCGCGTTCGCGACCTGTTCAAAAAGGCAAAAGAAAACGCACCTTGTATTGTCTTTATTGATGAGATTGACGCAGTAGGACGTCAGCGAGGAACTGGAATCGGCGGCGGCAACGACGAACGCGAGCAAACGCTCAACCAGCTGCTGACCGAAATGGATGGCTTTGAAGGCAACAGCGGCATCATCATCATTGCGGCTACAAACCGGCCCGACGTGCTGGACTCGGCGCTGCTGCGCCCCGGACGCTTCGACCGACAGGTAGCGGTAGATTTACCTGGCTTCAAAGGTCGCTTAGGCATTTTGGAAGTGCACGCTCGCGACAAGAAAATCTCTGAAGAAGTAAAGATGGATGCGATCGCCCGTCGCACCCCCGGCTTCTCTGGTGCGCAGCTGGCCAACTTACTCAACGAAGCCGCCATCCTCACCGCTCGTCGTCGCAAAGACGCCGTCACCATGCTAGAAGTGAACGATGCTATTGACCGCCTCACGATGGGCCTTAGCCTTACCCCACTGCTCGACAGCAAAAAGAAGCGCCTCGTGGCATACCACGAAGTAGGTCACGCGCTCGCAGCCACCATGTGCAAACACGCTAACCCGCTCAACAAAGTCACCATCATTCCTCGCTCCGGCGGCGTTGGTGGCTTCGCGAGCTTCCTACCCAAAGAGGAGCAGGTAGACGACGGACTGCTCTCCTACAGTGAGATTGTCGACTACCTTGTAGTTGCCCTAGGTGGACGCGCAGCGGAAGAAGTCATCTTTGGGCACGACGAGGTGACCGTTGGTGCTAGCAACGACATTGAGCAGGTTACCCGGATTGCGCGGCAGATGGTTACCCGCTACGGCATGTCAGAACTGGGCTCTTTTGCCCTAGAAAGCGAGAACTCTCAGCCATTCCTGGGCCAGAGCAACCTGATGGGCGGCGGTCATGAGTACTCTGACGAGCTAGCTACAAAAATTGATGACAAGGTGCGGGCGATCGCAGAACAAAGCCTGGCCAAAGCCATCGCAATCCTCAGCGAAAACCGCGTCCTCGTTGATCGGCTCGTTGACACCCTGATCGAAAAAGAAACCATCGACGGCGAAGAGTTTCGCGACATCGTCAGCGAGTACACTGCGCTACCAGAAAAAGAAGAGCTAAAAATGAGTGAGAGTGGCGGTGTCAAGCTCAGGAGCTAAACCTGGCTTCCACTAGTAGCACCAGCGCCCAAGCTCGAACAACTGAAAGTTTATCTATCTCAGCATCTTTTTCAGGCGGTTCTGAAGAATGTTCTGACATCGAAACGCGCTCCTAAACGTTGTTGCAGCAGCTCACAAAATCAGAAAAGAAAAAAGCCGCTGTAATCTCAGTGATATCACTGAGATTACAGCGGCTTTTTTCTTTTTGAACTTGTACTAGCGCGGCAAAGAAGCACGACGCTGACCGTCAGCCATAGCCTGCAAGACCAAACCAGGATCAACCCAGTCGTCCTGGTAGCGCATACCCCAGTGAAGGTGAGGGCCTGTGGTACGCCCCGTCATACCTACTCGGCCAATGCGATCGCCCGTATAAATATCTTGACCCTCCACAATTCTCAAACCGCCAGAGCCATCTACAAATACCTTGCGACCCCGATCAGTTGTGACATAGCCCTGCATGTGACAATATACATGCGTCCAGTCGCCAGATTGAATTACCACAGACGTACCGCACGCACTATTATCAGAGACCTCAATCACCCGGCCTTCCCACCAGCTACGAATATAGCTACCGGTAGGCGCAGCAATATCAATGCCATAGTGAAAGCCAGAACCGCGATAGCCATAGGGCGACGTATAGGCCTGAAAATTTTCAACGGGGAAAGAGGCCACCATCCAGGGCTCACTGCTTCTAGCTATCTGAGCGTCGGGAATAGCAGCAGCAGACTGCCGGAGGTGCGATGGCACAGTTTCGCTAAGACCAAAAGCGAGTAAACCGCCAGCGAGCAACAGTGCACCATACGAGAAGCGGCGTCGCTGAGAAAAAGCCTTCCAAGACAACTGTAGCGAGGGGAAAAATGTTCGCTTCATACAGAGGATAAAATTGTAGTGTAGGAACTGAAATTACGTATTTCTACTGAATAAATTCTGGCAATTCAGAGTGTTATGTCACCTCTATGTCAGCCACAGAACTTAGTCATACGAGCGGAGCGTCTGAGGTAATGTACCCTGAAACACTCGCGAAGATGAGACGTTCCCATCACCAAATAAGTATTCCTGATTAAAATAACTTTGATTGATTAGCGAATGTTTACAAGCGTTATTTTTTGCAGTTGCTCAGAATACAGAATCTTTTCAAGTCAAAAGTTACGAATGCCTACCGAAGATTTACGTAGAGCAGAAATAACTCGGCGCAGTGATTTGAAGATGCGTGTAGCAGTCCGCCCTATGTAGCTATGAACGTCAGCTGTCGCACCTTGTCTAGCAGCTTTTTGGGATCGATAGGTTTTTCAAGCGTGTCGTGGTGCGCAATGTGGGAAGAGTAAGACATCGGCTGACCGAGCAAAGCCAGCACCTTAGTCCCTACATCTGTAATCGAGAGCTGAATTTTTTTAATCTCTTCTAAGTCGTGGCTCAGCAAAGACAGATCAGCAATCAGCATAGCGGGCCGTAGAGATTCTAACTGCGAAAGCATCTTGTCTACGTCTTCTTGCCAAATCACTTCGTAGCCGTCTGCTGTTAGCAGGTCGCAAATAATAGCTGCGCTGTCTTCTTGAACTTCGAGCAGCAGTATGCGCTTGGAGCGATCAGACATTGCCAAAGACACCTGGTAGCGATCGCTCTCTATCTTCGGAGCCTGAATCGGCAGCCGCACAGAAAAGACCGATCCTTCGCCCACTATTGAGCGCACCTGAATCATCCCGCCGTGTAGCTCTACCAGTCGCTTAGTCATCGCTAGGCCAAGCCCAGTACCCGAATACTGACGCTGAAAAGGCGACTCCAGCTGCTTGAATTTTTCAAACAGCAGCCCCCTTTGCGACTCGGAAATACCAATGCCGGTATCTTCTACTTGGAACACACCAAATTGCCCCTCCCTTGACACTCGCAGAGACACTTTTCCGCCCGCTGGCGTGAACTTAATAGCGTTGTGCATTAGGTTTGAGATAATTTGACGCAGTCGCCTAACGTCTGCATGAAAAGCGTTTTCTTCAAGCGAGATATCAAACTGAAGAGACAGTATGACCTCTTGCTTATCGGCAATCGACTGAAAGTGGTCCACAATTTCGTCGGCGAGCGATCGCAGCGAAAACTCGCTGACATCCAAAAAGGTACGCCCCGAAGATATTTTGGCAAAGTCTAGAATGTCATTGATGATTTCAAGCAGCTGCTCACCGCTGTGATTGATCGTATTGAGATAGCTTCTTTGGCGATCGCTCAACTCGCCAAAAGACCAGCGCAGCAGCGTTGCCGACATGCCAATGATGTAAGTCAGCGGCGTTCTCAGCTCGTGGCTCATCGTAGACAGAAACTCACCTTTCGTCAGATTGGCCGACTCAGCAGCGAGCAGCGCGTCGTGAAGATTTTGCGTACGCTCTACCACACAGCTCTCCAGGCTCACCTTTTGCTTTTGTAGCTGCTCATACAGTCCCGCCTGGCTAATAGCCACTGCCAAATGCTCAGCAATATGCTGCAAAAACACAACTTCCGTTTCTTCCCAGTGGCGATAGTCATCGCACTGATGAGCCACGAGCAACCCCCAAAGCTGCTCCTTCACAACGATAGGCGCGATAATTTTCGACTTCACACCGGCCTGATGCAAAAAGTCGAGCAGGCAACCGACAGAAGCATACTGCTTGTCCACATCGTCAATGGCAATAGGCTGACCCGTAATGTAGCGAGAGCGAATCGACAGGGAAGGCATAAAGCATGCCTTCTCCGACATATTTAGCACTGACGGGATCGATTCAGAAACACGAGACTCATAGGTGATACGGCCATCGTGAGTACATCGGCCAATAATGGCGTCGCTGCTTTTTCCAAGATCGGCTGTAGGTGAACTAGCTGTAGGTGAACTATAAGAGGGCTTGTCGCCTTTTGCCTGTGCCGAAGAGAACGGCACTGTAGAAGACGGAGAGGACAAATCCACCGGCTCGATTTGATCAAACTGATATAGCACCAGTCGGTCGACTGATAAGAATTCTCTAGCTTGGGCCACCGTCGTTTCTAAAATCGCAGGTAGATCAAGGCCGTGACGGATGCGCGTGATCACCTGATTGAGCAAGAGGCTTTGCTGTAGCTGATTGTCGAGCGTAGATTGAGTCTTGCTATCAGACGCAGAAGCAGCAGACGCAGAAGCAGCAGACGCAGAAGGGACAGACGCAGATTGAGTCAGGCCTTCTGGAGAAACGGCTAGCTGCTTAGCCCAAGCCAAAACAAAATCTTCTCGCTTTAAAGCTTTACGGTTACTGGCTGTCTTCTTGGTTGGCGTAGAGGTCGACGACTGTGACGTCACCGCGTGCTCAGCCTTCTTAGGAACGAGCTGACTGAGGAACGACAGTATCGTCTGGTCGTCGAAGCTTAGACTGACTTCACAGTCTGGCTGATAGGGCACGCGAGAGGCATTGCCTTTGTTAGTTTGATTAAATGCCGATGCCTGCGTGGAGCCAGCAGAGCGCAAATCTTGTTCTGACGGTGGGAGATGAGAGTCTATTGAATCGATATCAACCTGTAGATAAGGGGACTGACCGTTCTGCGTGGCCTGCGCTGAGACAAGAAGATTGACGGACTCGCCGATACTGTGGTGACTACGAGGAAGCTTTAGTGGAGCCCGTTCTGACGTAGATTTTGACGCGGGTAAGGGGGTTGCAACGAGTAAAACGCTAAGCATGGGCGATCGCATCAAAACAAAACAAACCGCCGAGTCACCGTTCAAAGTAGTGCCGACCGCAGCACTTGCAGACAGCCAAGATCGGTGCTGCGGCTCAAACTGTGCCTCGGTCACCACCGAATCAAACAAGACGCTCTGCTGCATCAAAGCCTCTTTCAGGCGCCGATAGCCCTCAAAAGAGACAGGTTGAGTAGCGGCGAAGGATTGGAACGTTTGCATTTAGTTAGGCGATGACAAGAAAGGAAACCGACTGGGAGAAGACCAGAAAAGTCTTAGACAAGCACCGGGCAATAGTCTATCCAAACAGAATGTGGACTAAGATTCGTCACAGCACACAGCTCGTTTTACACAATAAGTAACGTCAGCAGCTAGCCAGCAGAACCTTCTCAAAGCTTCTAAAGTAGGGTGTGGTGGATAGCAACAGCACACCCTAGATTCAAAATGTTGAGTATCGCAATGAATGGATAGCTTATTTCTTAAAAATGGTTACTGTTAGCGAACAAACTGTAACAAGATAGGCACATAACAGAATTAAAGCACTGAAGAGGGGTAGGCCTAAAATTTCTACTAGTCTATCGACGGGATTAGGTAGTAATAGGGCTTTCAATTCGTTCTCCAAATCCTAACGTCCGTTTCTCTCAATAGGCCGTTATCCCAATAGTTCTTTTAGATTTCCATTTTTTTCTATGCATCGTTTAGCAGCAACGCCGGGCGGCTGGAATGCTCAGTCGGAAGGGGTCGTGTTTATCGATCAAACCCCTGCTCCCATTATTTTATTAACGGCTGCTGACACTGACATCTCAGCGCTGAATCAGGCAATCGGACAGCTACCGAAAGATTTCAGCGCTATTCGCAGCGTTAGCTTACTGCAATTACAGCAGCAGCTCACCATTGATACCTACGCAGAAGACGTCCTAAGCCACGCCCGACTAATCATACTAAGAGTGCTAGGGGGCAGAGCCTACTGGCCGTACGGGTTGGAAGTGGTTAAGGAAACCGTAGAGCGAACCGATGCGGCCTTAATTGTCATTCCAGGCGATGATAGGCCGGATTTAGAGCTGATGGGCCACTCCACCGCGCCGCTAACTATCGTCAACCGACTCTGGCAATATTTTAATGAAGGTGGGGTTCAAAATCTTTGTAACGCTCTGCTGTTCGCTAGCAACTTTGCACTATCGACAAAATACGCCACATTTGCGCCTGAGATTATTCCTAGAATAGGTATTTATACAGGTCTAGATTCTTTATCGCAGTTGGCAATTACATCTAGCTCTAAAACTCAGCCAAAAATCCAAGCAATAGAACAAGTTCAAGCATTTGATGTAAGTTCTCTGTTGCATAAAGATACAAATGGAAACAGCGCTAAAAATAGCTTAACAATCTCTAAAATAGACTCTCCTTCTAAAGACATAGAAGAGAATTGTGAGCAGCAAAAAACAAGGCGCTTAGTTCTCTCTAAAGAAGAGATTTCTGTGGGGAACATAGAGGAGGAATTTCTCCAAGAAGAGCAAACTGGCACAGTATTAACCAATAACAATTTCGCCAATAGACGAGTAGGCATTCTCTTCTACCGAGCGCACTACTTGGCGGGCAATACCAAAGTTATTGATGCGATCGCAGCTGCCCTCACCGCTCAAAACCTGACACCCGTTGCAATCTACGTCTCATCGCTGAAAGCCGCAGACGTCCAGCAAGCGCTCATCAGCCACTGCCGACCCGATAAATCAGACGATAAAACCTCAAACCAAGCTGAGCCACCCATTGAGCTAATCATCAATACCACCAGCTTTGCTATCACGAGCTTAAGCCAAAGCCCCACCGAGAAAAATAATCAGAACCTGTGGCAAATACTAGACATACCTGTTTTGCAGGTGATTTGCAGCGGCAGTCCTCGCGAGCAGTGGCAGAGCCATCCACAGGGGCTCACGCCTAGAGACATTGCAATGAACGTAGCGCTGCCCGAAGTCGATGGCCGCATTATCACAAGAGCAGTGTCTTTTAAAGCAGCGCAAAAAGAGGCGGCCAATCCGAAGGGCCTACAGACAGACGTGGTGATATATGAGCCGGAGCGCGATCGCATCGAATTTGTCGCCGCCTTGGCTAGCAAATGGCTCCAGCTGCGCAATACACCCACCGCCGATCGCAAAGTAGCCCTCGTCATGGCCAACTATCCCAATCGAGATGGTCGCATGGCCAACGGCGTAGGGCTCGATACGCCCGCTAGCTGTTTGAACATATTGCGATCGCTTCAGCAACAGGGCTACACCGTCACAGACCTACCCGAAACGAGTGACGCACTCATGGCACAGCTCGCCGCAGGGATTACAAACGACCCTGAAGGCTACGGACTCAAGCCAATTAATCAAACGCTCTCAGCTGATAGCTATAACGCTTTCTTCAAAACGCTTCCGACTGCGGTCCAGGCAGGCATCGAGCAGAGGTGGAAAAGCCCAGCAAAAGAATGGCAGCGATTCACTGAAGCACAGTCGAATGACGAGCCGATAGCGCTACCGATTTCAGGCATTCAGTTTGGCAATGTGTTTGTCGGCATTCAGCCTAGCCGAGGCTACGACCTAGATCCCACTTTGAACTATCACGCACCGGACCTAGAGCCCACTCACTCGTACCTAGGCTTCTATCACTGGCTGCGATCGCACTTCCACGCCCAGGCCATCGTCCACATCGGCAAACACGGCAACCTGGAATGGCTTCCCGGCAAAGGCATCGCCCTCTCACAGAACTGCTACCCCGAAGCCGCCTTTGGCCCAATGCCCCACTTTTATCCTTTTATCGTGAATGATCCCGGAGAAGGCGCACAGGCAAAAAGGCGATCGCAGGCCGTCATTCTCGATCATCTCACTCCACCCATGACCCGCGCCGAACTCTACGGCCCCTTGCAGCAGCTAGAGAGTTTGGTCGACGAATACTACGAAGCTCAAAATCTGGACCCCACCCGGCTAAAGATCATCGGCCCCAAAATTGTTGCCCTGCTAGAAAACACAAACCTCCAGCAGGACTTGAACCTTACGGAACCGCAGACATCGTCTGAGCTACAAACCTGGCTCCCTCAGATAGATGGCTACCTGTGCGAACTTAAAGAAGCTCAAATTCGCGATGGCCTCCATATATATGGTCAGTGTCCTGAAGGCGAGCAGCTGAGAGATTTGGTAGTTGCGATCGCTCGTCATCCTAACAATCAGCATGTGGGACTGAGTCGTGCGATCGCCGAAGCCTGGAACCTGGACATAGACCCGCTCACCGACAACTCAGCAACACCCTGGAAAGCTGACGATCCGAATACCGTAAGCTGCCGCACCGTCGGCGATGTCATAGAAAAGATTGAAGGCTACGCGGCTATCCTCGTCGAGAAAATTATCTCGGCGGCGCAGCTGGGAGCGGGCGAGACGCCTGTTCTACAGAATGCTGTTGTCCATTGGATAACAGACACCCTTCTTCCCAACCTCTACCGCACCACCGACGAAATCACCTACCTTCTCCACGGATTAAACGGCGGCTACGTCCCGAGCGGACCTTCTGGCGCCCCCACGCGAAACCGCCCCGAAGTGCTGCCCACCGGTCGAAACTTTTACTCCGTCGACATTCGCGCCATCCCCACCGAAAGCGCCTGGGACGTAGGCCGCAAAGCCGCTGAAATTCTGATTGAAAACTATGCCCAAGAAGAAGGCGAATATCCCAAAACGCTCGGCCTGTCGATGTGGGGAACTTCAGCCATGCGCACAGGCGGCGACGACATGGCCGAAGCCCTGGCGCTACTAGGCGTGCGTCCCGTATGGGATGGCCCTAGCCGCCGGGTTACCGACTTCGAGATTTTGCCACTGTCTCTACTCGGTCGGCCCCGAGTCGATGTCACCCTACGCATCTCAGGCTTCTTCCGCGACGCCTTTCCCAACCTCATTTCGCTGTTCGACCAGGCCGTGATCGCCGTCGCCGCGCTAGACGAACCCGCAGAACAAAATCCGCTGGCTGCGCAGGTGCAGAAAGATTTTGACTACTGGCAGCAGCAAGGGCTCGATGAGTCGCAGAGTGCAGAGCGATCGCGCTACCGCATTTTCGGCTCCAAACCCGGCGCATACGGCGCAGGTCTCCAGGGCCTGATCGAAGCTCAAAACTGGGAGAGCGACGCGGACTTAGCGCGCGCCTACATCAACTGGAGTAGCTACGCCTACGTCGGTGGCGAAAGCGGTCAGCCAGATGGCCACAGCGCGCCAGAGTCTTTCTCTCAGCGCTTAGAGAATATGCAAGTCGTGCTGCAAAATCAGGACAACCGTGAGCATGACCTGCTCGATTCTGACGACTATTATCAGTTTCAAGGGGGGCTGACGGCGGCGGTGAAAGCGAAGCGAGGGGAAGCGCCGAAGATTTATTTTGGGGATAATTCGGTGCCGGAAAAGCCAAGAGTGCGATCGCTCAAGTCAGAAATCGCCCGCGTCTACCGCTCCCGCGTCGTCAACCCTAAATGGATAGCAGGCGTCATGCGTCACGGCTACAAAGGCGCGTTTGAAATGGCCGCTACTGTGGACTATCTCTTTGCCTACGACGCGACTACTCACTGCGTAGAAGACCATATGTACACAGGCGTTGCAGAAGCCTATATTTTTGACCCGGCTGTGCGAGCGTTTGTCGAAAAGTCGAATCCTTGGGCGCTGCGAGATATGGCGGAGCGGTTGCTAGAAGCGAGGCAGCGAGGGCTATGGGAAGGGGTGAGTGAGGAAATGGTGGATGGGTTGAGAGCGATCGCACACGAAGCCGAAGGCCAAATTGAATCAGGCTTGTCGACAGGTATACAAAGTTAATCTCAAGGTCGATCAAATCAGTGTCACCGAACCAGCAGGTCGTTAACTGTTACCACATTCAATCTGCTCGTCACCGGTATATACCTTACTTTCTTTCTATCGGCCTGGCTCAGTCGCCGCATCACGAGGAGCCGTCACACTCGGATCAACGCGAACCCAAAGCGCCACATCCACAGCGTCTTGCACCGTAGCCAAATTCAGCACTCGCGCACTCAGCCCACGCTGCTCTAGCTGTTGCAGGTTCAATCTATCGACAACATTACCCAGCAGCAAATTCACCACCTGCTCGTCTAGCACCTGACCATTCACTGTCAGCGTCGGCGCTACCAGCATCAGCCGATCACCTGCCGCCGCATCCAGGCCAGATTCCGCCTCAATCATCAGACTGCCTGCCTGCACCAAATCCTCCAGCTCAACGCTGAGCTTAAAGCGATCGCCATCCAAAAAATCAACCGTCGGGTTCACAATTCTGTAGCGATCGCGCTCCCTCGCCTGCGCCGGATTTAGCCCCCCAATTCTGATACTCGCCAAGCGCTCTTGCACCATCGGCGACGCCAAAAACGCATTCACATCGGCCTCAGTAAGCACCAGACGCAGCGCCCCCTGAAGCGCCTCATCTAGCACCACTTCACCATTACGCAAGCTGCCAAACGCCAAATCAATCGGGTCCGTCTCCAGCTCAGCCACCTCAAACCGAAGCCCTTCAACCGGCGAAATGCCGCGCCCGGCAATGCGAATTCTATCCACCTTGCCTTGCAGCAGCTGATAGGAAGGCCCATTATCAATCCGAATATCCAAACTCTCAGCGCCAGCTAGCTGCGAGCGGATCGCATTCTCAGCCACCTGATCGACCACAATGCCAACCGGCGAAATCAGCAGCAGCAGACTAGAGAGAACAACCGTTAAAACTTCCATACCACAACGCTCCTAGTCCTACGCTTCCAATGCAGCCGTCACCCAGCCTTTAATCGTACTCACCACATCTTCTAGCGCCATCTCTTCCGCTTCACCGTCCGCTCTTTTCACCACTTCCACCTTGCCATTTTTGAGCGATCGCCCCGTCACCACCCGAAACGGAATCCCCACCAGCTCAGCATCTTTAAACTTCACCCCAGCCCGCTCTTTGCGATCGTCTAGCAGCGTTTCCACCCCTGCCGCATTTAGCTCGTCATACAGCTTTTCAGCCGCCGCCATCTGGTCGGCATCACCGATGTTAGGAACAACGACAATGGCGTGATAAGGCGCGATCGCAACCGGCCAAATAATCCCATTCTTGTCATAAGACTGCTCCACCGCCGCCTGCGCCAGCCGCGACACACCCACGCCATAGCATCCCATCTCTAGCGGCACCTCCTTGCCGTCTTCATTGGTATAGGTCGCCCCAAGCGCAGTGGAATACTTGTTGCCCAGCTGGAAAATATGGCCGATTTCGATACCCCGTGCGGTTTTGATGATTTGGCTTGAGTCATGGACGGCGCGATCGCCCGCCACCGCCGTCCGCACATCCACCTTCAGCTTCGGCAGCTCAAACTCCTTACCCCAGTTCGCACCCACCACATGAAAGCCCTTCTCATTCGAGCCCGTCGCAAAATTTGTTAGCCCCGCCGCCGTTTCATCCACAAGGCGCAAGAACTTAGGCTCCAGATTCTTCACCTCACCAATATAGTCATCCGGTAAGTTTGGCGCGATATACCCCAGCGGCAGCGGCTTAGTCGCCCACATTCCCTGCACCACCTCATCCGGCACCACCAGCGCCAGCACCGTAGAAGCATCATAGTCACCCGCCAAATTCGTCAGCGCGTTTTGCAGCTTCGTCTCATTCACATCCTGATCGCCGCGAATGCTCACAATCACCAGCACCCGTCGCCCGTTGCCGTAAGTCACCTGATACAAAACATCTTTTACAATCTGCGTCGGCGAGCAGTCGAGAAAGGCAGCCATTTTAGCGATCGTAGCCGTATCCGGTGTCTCTCGCTTTTCATAGGCATCGAACGGCGAAGGCACCGCATCCACAGGCAAAGAAACCGCCTTCTCCACATTGGCCGCGTACTTACCGTCTTCGGTATACAGCACCTCATCTTCACCCGCTTCCGCCAGCACCATAAACTCAGTCGAGCCAGAGCCCCCAATCGCACCAGAGTCCGCATCCACCGCCCGAAACTTCAGCCCCGTGCGGCGCAAAATATTGCTGTAAGCCTGATACATCTCGTCGTAGGTTTGCTTCAGGCTTTCTGTATCCGCATGAAAAGAGTAGCCATCTTTCATAATGAACTCGCGGCCACGCATCAAGCCAAAGCGAGGGCGAATCTCATCGCGGAACTTAGTCTGAATCTGGTACAGGTGCAGCGGCAGCTGCTTGTAAGAGCGAATCATGTCGCGGGCGACGGCTGTGATCACCTCTTCGTGGGTAGGGCCAAGGGCGAGCTCTTGATTTCTGCGATCGCCCACAGTAAACATAATCCCCTCAGCCTTAGTATACGTATCCCAGCGGCCAGACTCCTGCCACAGCGCAGCAGGCTGAAGCTGCGGCAATAAGCACTCCTGCGCACCCGTTACATCCATCTCATCGCGCACAATCGCCGAAACCTTATTAAGCACCCGTAGCAGCAGCGGCAAGTAAGCATACAAACCGCTTGAGATGCGCCGCATATATCCTGCCCGCAATAGCAGCTTATGACTAGGAATCTCCGCTTCTGCCGGGTCTTCGCGTAGCGTGACAAACAGCATCTGAGACAGTCGCATAAGCCTGGACGTTCCTTTAAAAGACGAATATTAAAACTGGCCAGACATCAGTTGTAAAACCACCGTCACAAAAACACCTCGCCATATCCGCGACAGCAGTGCTAGCCAATCTTCAAATAAGTCTAGAGCATCGGGCACGAAGAAAATCAGGCCGCAAGCAAACTTACCGCGCAAAACGCGCCTGCACCACAATTCGCACTATAGATTGCATCACCAGCGCATCTGCCAGACGTGTTCGCCGACCTATCTGCTAATTTTGCCGATAGATCTACCCAAAAATGCGCTGTAGTCAGCACGTGGCTAGTCAAAATAGTCAGAGGTTATAAATCAGCGCAACCATAATATTTCGTTAACTTTGTATCTAATTGTTAAGTAAATTCAGAGTTTTCTCAGGCACTAGGATCTTTTCCTGGCCAAAACAGTCACAGTCTGAACCCCTCAAATTTTGGCCGAAACAGTGGTCATCTGGTTAACGTGCAGTATTGGGTCAGATCTATCTATATAGCGAACGAAGAAGCATTTTACGGCATACATGCTTACCTATAAGCCGCTGTAGTCGCTTGTTCTAATGACCGCTTATAGATTTATATAGCTGTATAGGAACTTGCAGCCATAGGCCAACAGCATCTTATCTTTACTAGCCATGGCTAGTAGAGCCCGAAGACACCTTGAGCACAGCAACGGAGCTACCTCAGCTCCAGAAAGGTTCTGCTGAGAAAAGTACTTAAGCTAGTCAACTCCACGCTTTAGCAAACCAGCGGAAACTTGCTGACATCGAGAATCTCTTGATATTCAGCAAATTCACTCAAGGCGTAAATAAAGGCTGGATAACTGCCCGACGCCAGCTTCAAAAGGGCTGGCGATTTTTCCAGTGCACCATATGTTGAGTACTGAACTGATTCAAAATCCATTCAAAATCTCAATTCAAACCTGGGCCCAAAACTAACAAGCCTAAAACTAACCAGTTCAAAATTAATTTATTAAAAACCTTTGAATAGTGAGTAACTCAAGCTACACCATTCTGATTGCCGAAGACGAAACCCGCACCCGACTCGCGCTAGCCAACAGCCTAAAATCCGCAGGGTATCAAGTAATCGCAGCGGCGGATGGACAGGAGGCGCTAGATACCTTCCTCGCAGCTGCCAAAACCATAGACTTAGTTGTTTTAGACGTACTGATGCCCAAGCTAGACGGATTTCAGGTTTGTCAGGCACTCAGAGAAGTATCGGATGTACCTGTCATCATGGCGACCGTACTCGGCAACCCTTCTGACCGGGTAACAGGACTGGAGATGGGCGCTAATGACTACATCGTCAAACCATTCTCTACCCAAGAGCTAATCGCTCGTATCCGCTCTATTCTTCGCCGCGTTCCAAAGCGTTCTGTTAGAGAAGTGCCCAGATGGCAGCTCCCCTCCCAGCCGAAAGCGGAGTCCCCTTCAAAGTCACTCATCGAACTCGGTCAGATCAAGATTGACCCCGGTGCCCGCAGAGCATTCATTGGCACTCAGCATCTACGGCTCACCGAAATTGAATTTCGCCTACTAGAACTATTGGCTAGCAGACCCGGTCGTATATTTTCGCGCGGTGATATTCTTCAGTCGCTATGGGGCTACGACGCAAGCAGCGCTGCCGATACGAAAACAGTCGATGTCCATATCTCCAGGCTACGCATCAAGCTAGGCGACAACACTCAAAACCCCAAGTTTATTGTGACGATCCGAGGTCGGGGGTATATGTTTTTGGTACAGCGCTGATTATGCCCACTACCGCCTTCGTTGCTCGAATATAGTCCACCGTCTGTAGCCTGATCATCAGGCCACGCACTCCAGCAGAAACTGTAATGCGCTCATATACCTCCGCCCACTCATCTAAGAAAACGGGGTAGGGCTTTTTGCAGGCGATCGCGCTCACGCCACCGCGAATATATCCAGTGAGTGGCTGCACCCGCTTAAGCGGCACAGTTTCTATCTTGCGATCGCCGCTCAGCCGAGCCAGCGCCTTCAAATCCAGCTGGTAGCTACCGGGGACCACCGCTAGCCCCACGCCCTGTCGATTTCCCTGAACGACCAGCGTTTTGAAGACCTGATCAACCGGCAAGCCTAGCTTTAGGGCCGTTGAAGTGGCCATCAAATCGTCTGGATCAACTTCGTAGGTAAGAAGTTCGTACGCTATGCCCAGCGTATCTAGCAGGCGAACGGCGTTAGTTTTCATAGCGAGGCAGCCCAGCACCTATGAGCGTCTAGACCACAATAGTAGGTGCTGACGCTTATCATCAGCAGTAGCCAAAGCGACTACGGATATTCTATTTCGCCGTAGGAATGGCGATCACGCCCCTCATACTTTGCCTGATACAGACTCTGATCCGCACAGGCCACCAGCATATCGGGATGAGCATTCTCAGTAGTCGCAATCGATGCGATGCCCAAACTCAGCGTAATGTAATCGCTTACACCAGACTGGCTATGGGGAATACTCAGCGCTCTAATCTCACGTTGGATCTCTGTAGCTACTCGCTCTACGCCCGCCTTATCAGTATTTGGCAGTATAACAGCGAACTCTTCGCCACCATAGCGAGCTACCAGGTCGGTACTTCGCTTCGCTGCTTTTTCTATTGCCTGAGCCACCTGCTTCAGGCAAACGTCACCCGCCTGATGGCCATAGGTATCATTAAAGCTCTTAAAGTAGTCGATATCGCACAAAATTAGCGATAGCGCCGACCGGCCCGAGCCTACATTTGCCCACTCCTGAGCTAAATACTCATCAAAAGAGCGGCGATTAGCCACCTGCGTCAGTCCGTCCATGCGGGCAAGCCGCGCTAATTCTTTGTTAAATTTCTTGAGTGCAACTTCGGCGCGCTTTCGTTTAGTGATATCGGTAGCGGTCCCAAAAATCTGCGTTGGCAGCCCGTTTTCATCCCGCTGAAAGACCGTTTCACGGCACAGCAGCCATCGCCAGTTGCCCTGTCGGTGACGAAACTGATACTCGTTTTCAACCACTTCACCATCATTAATCGCCAAAAGCTTTCTACGCTCTGTGGCCATCAGCGCTTTCTCGTCAGCATGCACTAACCGATCTAAGTAGCGTGGTCCCATCTTGCGAATATCTTCCGGTGTGTATCCCAAGACATTCTGAACCCAGCGGTTAATGTAAAAGTTGCTGCCGTCCGCAAAACTATCGACGTACAGAATATTGGTGCTAGCGTCAACAATGCCTTGAATAAAGCGCTGGCTCTCCTGCCAAGCCTGTTCTGCCTGTTCTCGTTCAATGGTCTCACGCTTCAGCTGACGACGCTGCTGAGTTAGTGTGCTCGACAGCGTCGTCAGCTGCTGCATATCGACAGCAGTTGCTGTTAGCACCGAGATTGCCATCGCGCTCGCCTGCTGCAAAGCCGTCCAACGGTGAGCTCTGCCTAGCTCGCACCACAGCACACCTACCAGCACACCTTGCGATCGCACAGGCACCTCTAGAAAAGCACCCGGCAATACCAGACCTGCCTTTAGCAAGCTATCTACAGGTGAGGGTTCTGTCAGTTCAGCATCAGTAAGGGCACCGTCATCCACTTCGGGACGGCCAGATAAATTTCTACCTTCAATTGTCAGTCCATCTCGCTGATGCAAAGCTGCAAAGTAGTCCGTATAGTCTGAGCGCGCAAGGTACGAACCGCTGCTGTGCTTCTTCAAAGCGAGGTCGTATTGATCGTACAGCTGAAAAGACTCGTCCGAACGAAGGAGCCACAGGCTCACACGATCTACAGCCAAGACTTCGGCAGACACCTGAGTGATGGTAGTCACCGCCGCTGCCAGGTCACCACTATGCAAAGAAGGAT
The DNA here is from genome assembly GCA_963836895.1 of uncultured cyanobacterium. Taxonomy (GTDB): domain Bacteria; phylum Cyanobacteriota; class Cyanobacteriia; order Phormidesmidales; family Phormidesmidaceae; genus Phormidesmis. The sequence goes on from CAWILA010000007.1 coordinate 192,792, forward strand.
GCTGGGATAGATACTGCAAGCGCCGCTGTTGCTCAGCGATCAACAGTGAGCCAGTGATATTCTCGACAGTCTGCTGAGCCACGTGCGAGGTAGTACCTACTAAAAAAGGCCGGGTCGGCAAAGATCTTTGCTCAAACACCGTTGAGTTAGAAGAGGACACATCTGAACTATGAGATTTAGATAGTGCAAAGGTTGCTCTGAGAGAATTGACATTCTTTTACTTAACGCCCAACCATACCCAGTGCTAATTCCATAGCGATAGGATTCCCGTGGCACGTGACAAACGTTCAACGCTAGGTAACCTACGCAGAAACCTCAACTCGAGATCTCAAAAAGTTTGCAGCATAATTTGAGACGACTAGCTAACAGCATCAGCGTACTTTCTAAACCTTCATGCAGGTCTGCGTACTTTAGGTCAGACCCATCGTCAATCGAAGATATTGCCGAAAAAGTCAATCGTTTCTTTGAGCGCAGTGATGAAAGTGTCAATCTCAGCGGGCGTATTGTAAAAGTACAAGCTGGCTCTAGCCGTAGAATCGACACCTAAAATATGGTGCAGTGGCTGCGTACAGTGGTGCCCAGAGCGAATAGCAATCCCAGACTGGTCTAAAAAGGTGGAAAGGTCTTGTGCGTGAACGCCTTCTACGGTAAATGTAGCGATCGCAGCTCTCCCCGTTCCATCAGCTTCAGGCTTTGGCCCATAGAGCCTTACCTGCGGCACCTGAGCGATTTGCTCATACAGGTAAGCCGTCAGCATATGCTCATAGTCAGCAATGCGGTCCATTCCCACAGAGTTGAGATAGTCTACCGCTGCGCCGAGGACGACTGCTTCCGCGATCGCAGGCGTCCCCGCCTCAAATTTATGCGGCAAATCTGCGTAGGTCGCGCTAGAGAGCGATACGTCCTGGATCATCTCACCTCCACCTAAGAAAGGCGGCATCGCTTGCAGCACTGATAGCTTGCCGTACAGAAAACCAGCGCCAGTAGGGCCGCACATCTTATGGCCCGAAGCAACTAGCCAGTCACAGCCCATCGCCTGCACATCTACCGGCATGTGTGGCACGCTTTGGCAAGCGTCAATTAGCACCTTAGCACCGTACTTTTTAGCCGTCTCCACAATCTCTTTTACAGGGTTAATGCAGCCCAGCGTATTCGAGATGTGATTGACAGCAACTAGCTTTGTTCTATCACTCACTAAATCCTTAAACGCTTCTAGATCAAACGACTGAGAGGCATTCAAGGGAACGTGCTTAAGCACCGCGCCCGTACGCTGAGCAATCAGCTGCCAGGGCACTAGGTTGCTGTGATGCTCCATCACAGAAAGCAAAATCTCGTCACCCTTTTGTAGATTGCTCAATCCCCAGGCGTAGGCTACTAGATTGATCGCTTCGCTCGCATTGCGAGTAAAGACGATCTCATTGCGAGAAGCGGCGTTCACAAAAGCAGCCACCTTGTCGCGAGCACCTTCGTACGCTTCGGTTGCGCGGGCGCTCAGCGTATGAACCCCACGGTGCACATTGGCATTGTCCGCCTGGTAGTAGTGCAGCATGGCGTCTAAAACGGCCTGCGGCTTCTGAGAAGTCGCCGCGTTGTCCAGATAAACCAGCGGTTTGCCATTGACCTGCTGGGCCAAAATAGGAAAGTCAGCACGGACTTCGTTAGCCAACAGCGGAAGCGTTTTGGGGGCAGTCGTTGCAATCATAAAAGCACGCAGGAGAAGAGAGCGAACGGAAGGAACTTAACCAAGCAGTAAAGAGAGATTGAAAGAGAAATTCTATTAAATAGGCGGCTGAAGCATCCTCGTAGTTCTAATTAGCCCACGCGGTCAGGCGATCGCTAAGAGACTCACGAAGCGGCGCTACAGAGATTTTTTCAACAATTTCCATAGCAAACCCGTATAGCAGCAGACGCTGAGCCTGCTCCGCGTTGATACCACGGCTTTGCAGATAAAAGACTTCGTCTGCCTGTAGCTGACTGACGGTAGCACCGTGAGCGCATTTCACATCGTCGGCTACAATATCCAACTCAGGCTTGGTATCTATCCGCGCCTTGCTTGAGAGCATCAGGTTGCGGTTGAGCTGAGAAGCGTTGGTAAGCTGCGCCGACTGAGCGACAAAGACTCTGCCGTTAAAAACAGCGTGTGCTCTATCGTCAACAATGTTTTTCTGGACCTGAGTGGCTGTGCTGTGAGGATAGGTCACCGTCAGTAGACTGTGCGTGTCGGCTAGCTGGCGATCGCGCAAAGCACTAAGGCCGTACAAATGAGTATCCGTCTGCGCTCCAGACTGATATACCTCTAAATGATGCCGCGACAGCTTGGCACCTAAGTCAATAGCCGTACATTGATAGCGGCTGTTAGCAGCCTGATCAACGGCGGTTTTAGCTAGGTGAAAAGTCTCAGCGCTTTCGTCTTGGATGCGAATGTGATTGACCTGCGCGCCTTCAGCAAGCCACAGTTCGGTAACGCTGGTATTACAGCGGGTGTCGTCGCCTTCACCCAAAAAGGTTTCTACAACGGTGAAGCTAGCGTGAGCTTCTGCAATCACTAGCGTACGCAGATGAGAAATCACCCCTCCTTCAGCCTGTCTCACAATGCACACAGGCGCATCTACAGCCTGATCGGCCTTTACCCACACCACCATCACATCCGTAAAACCGGCTGTATTAAGCGCGGTAAAGACTTCCTCAGCGCCTTTCACTCTGGCCAACCGCTCAGCAATAATCGATTCGAGCTGCTGCGCATATTCTGGCCTTTGCAGCAGCTGAGAGAGCGGCGCAATCGTTACACCGGGTGCAGACGTCTTCTTAGACACTGACCTGGCGTAATAGCCGTTGATACTAACCAGCTGATGCGCATCTTCTAGAGAGTTTAGAACTGCGCTTAATTCAGACTTACTTGTGCTCTGAGCGGTAGGCTTTGTGGCCCTTTGCAGTGAATGCTCTAGCAGATTGGACAGGTCGGTGAACCGCCAGGCTTCGTCACGACCAGTGGGGAAGGTGCGATCGCTCACAAGCGCTACGGCGCGATCGCGAAGATCTTTCAGTGGCAGGCCAGACTCATCTGCTGCTGCCGCCGCCTGAGTCAGTAAATGCTTGAGATACGTCTCACGATTGATAGTCTTGGTAGAAGAATTTGCTGAGCTTACTGTTTTAGTCACGGGTTATGCGATCGCCTCCTCAGCCACCTTCTCTTCGGAGAGCCAGTCGTATCCTTGCTCCTCCAGCTTTTGCGCCAGCTCTTTGCCGCCCGTCTTCACAATGCAACCTTGCGCCATCACATGCACATAGTCCGGCACAATATAGTTCAGCAGCCGCTGATAGTGGGTAATCAGTATCGAGGCATTGTCTGGCGTACTCAGCTGATTCACACCGCTAGAAACAATCTTGAGCGCGTCAATGTCCAGTCCAGAATCGGTCTCGTCTAGAATCGCCAGCGTCGGCTCTAGCAGAGCCATCTGCAAAATCTCATTGCGCTTTTTCTCGCCGCCAGAAAAGCCTTCATTCACACTGCGATCAAGGAAGCTCACATCCATCTTGACGATCTCAGAGCGCTCTTCTACCAGCTCATCAAAGTCAAATACATCGACTTCCTCTTCATCGTTTGCCTTGCGGTGAGCATTGTAAGCAACCCGCAAAAAGTCTCGGTTGCTAACCCCCGGAATTTCCAGCGGATATTGAAATGCCAGGAACACACCTGAGTTTGCTCGCTCGTGCGGCTCTAAATCTAGAAGATTCTCACCTTTAAAGAGCACCTCACCCTGTGTAATCTCATAGTCAGGATGACCGGCCAGCACTTTAGAGAAAGTACTTTTACCAGAACCGTTCAACCCCATAATGGCGTGAACTTCTCCGGCTTTTACCTCAAAGTTCACACCTTTGAGAATTTCTGTTCCCTCAACACTGGCGTGAAGGTTGCGCACAGAGAGGATAGTCGTAGCGTTTTCGTTGATCATTTCGAGGGGCAATGGGCAGGTTGCGTTAGGTCTAAATGAGAAAGTTGAGAATAGATACTCAAGAAAGCGTTTTAGCCGACTGAATTTTCTAGCTTGAGGCTAAGAAGCTTGTCAGCTTCAGCGGCAAACTCCATCGGTAGCTCATTGAATACATCACGGCAGAAACCACTGATGATCATGGAGACAGCGTCTTCAGGCGAAATTCCACGTTGGGCAAAATAAAACAGCTGGTCTTCACCAATTTTGGAAGTAGAGGCTTCGTGCTCTACCTGCGCAGTGCTGTTTTGCACCTGAATGTAAGGAAAGGTATTAGCATTTGAAGTATCGCCGAGCAGCATAGAGTCGCACTGAGAGTAGTTGCGAGCCCCTTCGGCGTTGGGATTGACCTGCACTAGGCCGCGATAGCTGTTCTTAGACTTACCGGCTGAAATACCTTTCGAGATAATAGTGCTACGGGTGTTTTTGCCCACATGCACCATTTTAGTGCCCGTATCGGCCTGCTGGTAGTGATTGGTGAGTGCTACCGAGTAAAACTCACCAACCGAGTTATCACCAACCAAGACACAGCTAGGATATTTCCAGGTGATTGCCGAGCCCGTTTCTACCTGAGTCCAAGAGATTTTAGAATTGACGCCTTTGCACAAGCCACGCTTGGTTACAAAGTTATAGATGCCACCTTTTCCGTTCTCGTCACCTGCGTACCAGTTTTGCACCGTCGAGTACTTAATCTCAGCATCGTCTAGCGCGACTAGCTCGACAATCGCTGCGTGCAGCTGATTAGTGTCGTACATAGGCGCAGTACAACCTTCTAGATAGGTTACCGAGCTTCTCTCTTCTGCCACAATCAAAGTGCGCTCAAACTGACCCGTATCTCCGTTGTTCATTCGGAAGTAAGTCGAAAGGTCCATAGGACACTTGACACCCTTTGGAATGTAGACAAAAGAACCGTCCGAAAATACGGCTGAGTTCAGCGCGGCAAAGTAGTTGTCACCTGCCGGGATAACCGTACCTAGGTATTTTTTGATTAGCTCCGGGTGGTCTTGAATCGCTTCTGAGATAGAGCAAAAAATGACGCCGTGCTTAGCGAGATCCGCCTTGAAGGTAGTAGCGATAGAAACGCTGTCAAAAATGACGTCTACAGCTACATTTGCCAGGCGCTTCTGCTCGTTAATAGAGATGCCGAGCTTATCAAAGGTTTCAAGCAAAGTAGGATCGACTTCGTCGAGACTGTCTAGCTTCTTCTCAGCCTGCTTAGGCGCTGAGTAGTAGACGATATCGTTGTAGTCGATAGGCGGATACTTTACGTTTGGCCAGCTAGGCTCTTCCATCTTCAGCCAGCGGCGGTAGGCCTTTAGCCGGAAGTCGAGCATAAACTGAGGCTCGTTTTTCTTAGTAGAAATCGCGCGAACGACATCTTCGCTCAGACCACGCGGCAAGCTGTCAGACTCAATGTCTGTGACGAAGCCGTACTTATAAGGCTGACTAACGACGGATTGAACGCTAGAACTCATGGATGTCAGGCTACCTATACTAGGCAAGAAGATAAGGGTGTCGAAAACAGATGAGCAAAACAGATGTTGGGCATAAGCAAAACGCTCTCACCCAGCTCAAGACTTAAATAGCGTTAGTCTCTTCGCGGATTTTTTCAAAAGAGATCTCTCTTTCGGTACCAGAAAAGGGATTATCTTCAGTAAGGAAAAGCATGCAATGGCACTCTTGACGCTCTTGCATGGGCACACAGGGGCAGTTCCAGTAAGTCGCTTTGACCTCGGCCTCTTTGTCTTCGTAATGGCGGCAAGGGCATAGTGGCGCACCCAGGTCGTCTTTATGCTTCGCAAGACCTTCAATCACAACCGCAGTGACGCCCAAGTCCTGACAAAAGTATGTGCCTGTGCGCTTGGCATAGCTCTGCGCAAAGTTCCGCATAATTTCGAGACTTTTATCGGAGCCTTGAAGGGGGTTGCTTGTGCTCATTTGCTTAATTGTCCTGAAGGGGTACGACGAGAGCGCTTGATATAGTTCGCTCTATAATTAAAGCAACAGGTATGTTGTTTAACTATGTTAAATAAGGTTACTGTAATTGCAGGGGTTTAGCAACAAAGGTGTTTCTAAAGTATTGTGAACGGAGTTCTAGACTTCCGACATCGTTTGCTGTAGGGCATCTTGAGAGTGTAGACCGCCATAGACCAAGGAGATCTGTGCGACAGAAAGAAACGTCCCAATCGACTGCCACCACGGGCAATCAGTCTACGTCGATGAAAGAAGATATTCTGCGTTTTTTGCTCAAGCGGGGAACGGCCACTGCTAGCGCGATCGCTCACCATCTCAACGTGACGCCTCAGGGCATCCGCCGCCACCTCAAAAACTTAGAGTCGAGTGAGCTCATTGAGCACCAGACCAGCCAGGAAGGCATTGGTCGGCCTAACCACGTGTATAAGCTCAGTCGCAAAGGTCGAGAGCATTTTCCTGACCAATACGATCAGTTTGCGCTCTCGCTGCTTAATACTGTCGCCGACACAATGGGCCCCGAACACGTCAGCAAGCTGCTAAAACATCAGTGGCAGAGCAAGGCGAAAGAGTACCGGAACCAGTTAGGGAACGCGCCGCTCAAAGACAGAATGCAGACCCTTGTCAAGCTGCGCCAGGCGGAAGGCTACATGGCTGAGTGCTATCCAGCTGAAGCGCTTGAAGACAGCGCCCCAGCGCAGCCTGCGTTTGTGATTACAGAATATAACTGTGCGATCGCCCACATTGCCGAATCCTATCCCACCGTTTGCGGGCACGAGCTAGCGATGTTTGCGATCGCCCTTCCCGACTGCTCTGTCGAACGCACCCACTGGCTCGTAAATGGCGAACACCAGTGCGGCTACCTGGTCACCGCCAAAAACGCTTCACCGTCAAACCCGTAAATACATTCACCACGCCTTCCATGTCGCTACAGTTCCTCACCGAAGAAGAATCAGCCGCCGTTGACGGAGCCCTGCTAACAACGCCCGAGAAGTTCCTCACTCGGCTTACGCTATCTACTGGCAAACTGCTGGTATACATCGCCAAAGATTTGGGCACGACCGTAGAAGCCTTGAGCAACGAGCAAATCATCGCCTGGTTCGAAGCGGACTCTAAGCGCAAGCAAACTGACGGCATAGAAGCCTCTGTACTCAAGTGGGACGCCAAAGACCTAACCGATCTACCAACAGAGTAAGCGCCGTCGGCTTTGCCGTTACAGGTGCGTGAGGTTTTATAAATCTTTAGCTGTGATCAGTTCTATGATTAGCCTGCTGTCCACTTGGAATGCCAGCGCCGTGCATAATATAGATTGAGCTACAGATATTGAGACAACTTGTTAACTCAGCGCTAAGATTGGGTAAACCTAACTGGGTCAGCTTATCCAAGCTAGCTTGCCTATCTGGGTTATTTTGATTCAGTCAGCTCAAACAGGCTTTCTCACAGATTTTGGTGTTTTGCAGCGTCTACAGGACGGCTAATTCTATGAAACAGACACTCCTCCACAACATATCTTTTCCAAAAAAGGTCTTAATGTTTGCTGCTGTTCTAGGCATAGCAGCCTTGCCAACCAAAGCGATGGCGCACCAGGTACAGACCAACTACTTCATCAACAATCAAGCTAATAACGAGAGCATTGAGCTACGCACAACCTTTAGCAATGGCCAGCCGCTCAAAGGTGCGAAAGTTACCGTCTACTCGCCAGACCAGCCCTTACAGGCGCGCGTCACAGGCGTCACCGATAGCCAGGGCCGATTTACCTTCGCGCCGACCGAAGCAATCAACGGCGACTGGGAAGTAAACATAGAACGAGCCGGACACCAAGACATCTTGACAGTGCCCGTCACCGAAGAAGGCATCGACCTAGATCTAATGGCCAGCAGTGGCATTGACCAGGGCGGTAGTGACATTCACTACGCAGGTTCTTCACCTTGGGTTGCCGTAGGTAGTATTGCAGCTGCACTTGCTTGTGTTGGGCTTGCACGAATGGGCGATAAGAAGTCAGCTGAGTAGTTTTAATAGCAGTAATAAGCTTACGAAAATCCCTTGATTTGGTTACATCCAAATCAGGGGATTTTTATGTTCAGTAACGATTACCGACACCAAGCAACTGTGTTGGATAGCACTTGGGAAACTAGATAAGACTCGCGGAAGGAGCGAATTGAGAGCCTTAGCGCTTAATGTCATCTCGCAGGTCGGCTAAGTCTGTATAAGAGTCAGCCAAATCAATTAGGCTGTCGCTAGTCATTGACTGAAGGCTGACCACTTCAATGAAGGTGCCGCGCTGACTGAGAACTTCTAGGGCGTAGGCAAGGTTGCCGTCACCGCCGAGCAGGGTGATGTTCGGACAGTATTCTGCAATGCGCATCATGTCGACGGCCATTTCTACGTGCATGTTCGCTTTGCGCGAGCCGTCGGGTAAATTGGTAAGTTCTTTGCTCACTACGCGGTGACCATGGCGATTGAGCCATAGTAGGAAGCCGCGCTGCTTTTCGTTCTGAGGATCTACGCCTGTGTAAAAGTAGGCGCGCAGCAGACGGCGACCTCTAACTAAAGAGGATAGCAATCGGCGATAGTCGACTTCTATATTGAGATGGGAGGCGGCGTAGAACAGATTGGAGCCGTCTATAAAGATGGCGATGCGATCGCTACTTTGGTTCACAGACTGGTAATTTTGAGACGGGCTAAAAGAAGAAGCGAAGTTTTTAGCAGGTTTAGTAGAAACATTCGGTGAATCATTTTGATCAACCATTTCTTTCACAGAGTTAGGGGTAGCTGACGAAAAAAGCGAGTCGTCTCCTGGCAATGGTACTGGCTCAGCAGGCGCTACAGGCTTGTGTCTAGATACGGTTTGTCCACTTTGCTTTGTCGTTGACTTAGGTTTGGACTTTTTCTCCAAAGACTTACTTACTGGCTTTTTGGTAACTTTCTCAACCAGTAGACCGTCCGCATTTTCGACACTTTCAACGGCCTCGCCTGTAGCAGAAGCCGTATCTAAAATCACATCGTCAGCAGAGGTAGTCTCTGCCTCAGGACTTTGTGGTCGGTTGACAGGACTGATAGCTTTCTTGTTTGTTTTTTTCATAGCAGACTTTAAAGTCTCACCTGGTTTGACCGGGCTAGAGAAGGGTTCAATTACCCCGTAGATAGAATGGATGTTGGATATATCAAAATGTTGCGAACTTTAACATCTTAAAGGGAACATAACCTGCATTGATAGATGTTTGCAAATGATTTAACGAATGGCCAAATAGCCAGGACAAGCCATACCAAAGAGCATGAGACGATTCACAGAACTATTCCGAGCGATAGATGCAACCACATCGACAAACGAAAAAGTCAAGGCTCTACAGCAATATTTCCACGATGAGCTACCGAAGAATGCGGTCTGGGCTTTGCATCTACTCATGGGTAAAACGCGGAGGCGATTGATCACATCGCGCGTACTGCGGGATATTTTTTTACAGATTTCAGATATTCCTGAGTGGCTGTTTGAAGAGAGCGCCTCCCACGTAGGCGATACGGCAGAAACGATTGCCCTGCTGCTGCGCGATACGCCAATTGAGCCAACCGGAACTTCGCAAGCAGGTAGCGATACCCCCTTGCACGAATGGCTAGAAACAATTATTCCGCAGGTAAAGAATTTAGAGAAAACAGACGAAGAAACGCTGCGAAATCTGGTTGTGGACTGGTGGGCTCACCTCTCAGACGATGAGATTTTTGTGCTTAACAAGGTGCTGACGGGCGCTTTTCGAGTGGGTGCAAGTACTAAGCTGGTCATCAAAGGGCTCGCCGCTGAGTATGGCATTACCGAAGCCGTGCTAGCGCACCGGCTGATGGGCGACATTGAAACAACCGGCGAGTTTTACGAATCGCTGGTCAATCCCGATGAAGCAGATGCAAACCCCAGTCAACCCTATCCGTTCTTTTTGGCCGCGCCAATTGACGTGGAGAAATTTGCGGCTGAAGAGATGTCAAACTGGCAGGCGGAGTGGAAATGGGACGGCATCAGAGCGCAGCTAATTTACCGAGACGGGCAGCTCTTTACCTGGTCGCGAGGAGAGGACCTGATTACGCATCAGTTTCCCGAGTTTGAAGCGGCAGTAGGTTTACTGCCAGAAGGAACCGTACTCGATGGCGAAATCGTGTGCTGGGACGGTGAGAAACCGCTGGACTTCAACTTTTTGCAGAAGCGACTGGGGCGAAAAAAAGTCGGTAAGAAGCTAATGGCAGAGTATCCGGTGCACTTCATTGCCTACGACCTGATAGAAAAAGATGGCGTGGATATACGGGAGAGTCCGCTGTGCGATCGCAGAACAGCCCTCGTCAACATAATTGACGCTCATCCTAATGAGTTCATCAGCTACGCCCAACCGCTTCCATTTGACGCTTTTGAAGGACTAGAAGAATGGCGATCGCGCTCCCGAGAATACGGCTCCGAAGGCCTGATGATAAAAGCAAAAGACAGTCCTTACCTAGTGGGTCGTAAGCGCGGCTACTGGTGGAAGCACAAAGTAGATCCTATGACGCTAGATGCGGTGATGATCTACGCGCAGGCGGGCAGCGGCAAGCGGGCAAACCTATTTACCGACTACACCTTTGCCCTGTGGAAAGGCCAGGGAGAAGGCAAAACGCTGGTGCCCTTTACCAAAGCCTATTCTGGGCTGGACAATGCGGAAATTGAAAAGCTGGACCGATGGATTCGTCGCCACACCCGCGAAAAGTTTGGGCCAGTGCGCTCGGTAGAACCGATTCACGTATTTGAGATTGGCTTTGAAGGAATTGCCGAATCGAAACGGCATAAGTCGGGCATTGCCGTGCGGTTTCCCAGAATTCTGCGTTGGCGAACGGATAAACCTATAGAAGAAGCAGATACGCTAGAAAATGCGATCGTCCTGCTCAAATCAAAATGACTGCTCAAATCAAAATGACTGCTCAAATCAAAATGACTACCGAATTGAAGTGGTTACCGAATCGTAATTTCCCCACGCTCCATGAGCTGCTTTGATCGCTTAGGGACTGTGAGCTGACAGACCCAGTCGCCTGTTTTACCCGTGAGGAAAGGGACAATAGAGCCATCGCTAGCAAGGGTGCGAATGCGATCGCGACAGTTATACAGCTCCAGAGGCTGCTTTACCCCATCAACACTCACGACCGTGCGATACTCCCAATAGCTTTTACCACTGCGGCGAATGCTGCTGATACACACCTCATGTCCGGTAAACGTACGACACGAATCGGCCTCGGCAGGCGCAGCAGCTACTGTATACAGCCACACGACAAAGGGAAGTGCTAGTAACACAATCACCACAGCCCACCAAACAGACAAAAACTTATCGACGATCACAGACTTTAAAAAAAGCATTTAACGGTGTGTAAACCTATGTAAATTCTACAGCGCAACCGCTAAAGTACATGGCTCCAAAACTGACCACACAAACATTAACGGCGCTAATCTGTACGGCAATAGTAGGGTGCCAGTCGGTACCACCGCCCATTGGCCAGTCTGGCGGAGAAGTGCGAGATTCATCAAAAGGATTATTTACCCGTCAAACCAATCGCCAGCAGATTAACCTGACAATTTCGGCAGCGGCGAGTCTGCAAAATGCGCTCAGCGAGATTGAACCGCGATTTGAACAGCGCTACCCAGAGATCGATATTTTTTATAATTGGGGTGGCTCCGGCACGCTTCAGCGGCAAATTGAACAGGGCGCACCTGCCGACATCTTTTTCTCTGCGAGCCCAGCGCAAATGTCAGCGCTCGCCCAAAAAGGCAAACTACAGGCCCACTCAAGCAAAGTCATCCTCACCAATCAGCTTGTTCTGATTGCGCCCACCGACAGCCCACTGACAAGTTTTGCCGATCTTAGTAGGCTTAAAGCTTCTGAACACGTAGCTGTGGGAGAATTTCGCAGTGTGCCTGCCGGACAATATGCGCAAGAGACACTCAATCACTTTCAGCTACTGCCCAAGCTGTCGTCCCAACTGATTTTTTTTAACAACGTGCGGGGCGTACTGGCTGCGGTAGAAAGTGGTCATGCAGCGGCTGGACTGGTGTATCGCACAGAAGCGCAGCTTTCAAACCAAGTGAAGGTAGTCGCGATCGCACCCAACTCTTCCCACTCACCCATCCACTATCCCGTCGCCGTCTTGCAGCGCAGCGAACACCCACAAGCCGCTCAGCAATACATTGACTTTTTGAGTGAGCCAGCAGCCATTGATATCTTCAAGCGCTACGGATTCAACCCGCACTAGTCTCCCCTGCTTCGCTCCATGCCCCTTCTGATTTCACTGAAAGTTGCTGCGATCGCCACCCTCATCACCACAGCTCTTGCCGTTCCCATCGCTTACGGCATGGCTCAATGCAGAGGACATGGCAAAAACATGATCGACAGTCTGATTCTGCTACCGCTGGTTCTACCACCGACGGTCATTGGCTTCGGACTGCTGTGGCTGCTGGGCGATCAGGGCCCTTTCTCCGTACTCTCTTTAGACATCATATTCACCTGGTGGGCCGCCGTCCTCACAGCTGTAATTGTCTCCTTTCCGCTGATGTACCGCAGTAGCCTCGCTGCCTTTGAGCAGGTCGATACGTCACTGATAGGCGTTGCCCGTACACTCGGTGCGTCCGAGTGGCGAGTTTTTAGTCAAATAGCAATTCCGCTGGCGCTTCCAGGCATAGCAGCTGGCGTACTGCTGAGCTTTGCAAGAGCGCTCGGCGAGTTTGGAGCCACCCTGATGCTGGCAGGCAACATTCCAGGAAAAACGCAGACCCTGCCTATGGCCGTGTATTTCGCGGTGGAAGGAGGCGACCTGCGTGAGGCAACACTGTGGTCTGTTGTAACCGGGATAATCGCACTGCTTGTTGTTGGACTCTCTAACCAGGTTAGTCAGCAGCAGCGGAAAGAAGATACAAAAAAGACTCGTTCTCGGCCACACGCCAATCAACAACGCGGCAGTGCTTATTTGTCAGAGTGCTTGTCGGACCGGGGCAGTAGCACGCCGCAACAGTTGACCGTTGACATCACAAAGCGCCTACCCAGGTTCACGCTGCGGGTTCAGTTTCAAACGGCAAATGGCTTGACCGGAATTTTAGGCGCTTCCGGGGCGGGAAAAAGTTTATTGCTACGATGTCTCGCAGGTGTAGAGACACCGGACGACGGGCGTATTGTGCTAGGCGATCGCACCTTGTACGACAGTGAGAGAGGCATCGACTTACCGAGCTGCGATCGCCGCGTCGCCCTCTTATTCCAAAACTACGCGCTCTTTCCGCACCTCACCGTTCGTGAAAATGTAGCCTTTGGCATTACTGAGAAGGCTGGAGCCATCACGAGCAGAACGCGTTTACCAAGAACTTACCGCTGTCCAACTAGAACACTTTGCAGATGACTATCCGCATCAGCTTTCTGGCGGACAGCAGCAGCGGGTTGCCTTAGCTAGAGCGTTAGCAAGTCGGCCTCAGCTGCTGCTACTAGATGAACCGTTTTCAGCGTTGGATACTCATTTGCGATCGCATCTCGCACAGCAGCTTTTCGAGCGCATCGGTCAATATCGGGGCAACACACTGCTGGTGACACACAGCTTTACAGAAGCGTACCGAGCAGCGCAGATGATTGTCATAGACCAAGGGCAAACGGTTAGGCAGGCAACACCACAGACGATTTTTGAGCAACCGGAAAGGAAAGCGATCGCCCAGCTCACAGGGCCCATAAACCAATCGCTCATTCAAATCGAGAATGAGCCCGCATGCGTTCGAGCGACAGATTGGAACATGCGCCTTCAGCTACCACCAGGACGTCTATCCAAACGGCTCATCGCCGCAGCCGATTCGCAGTCGCTCTCCGTAGGCATTCGACCTCAGTCAGTATTGTTTGTAACAGAAGATATGTATCACAGTCCGCAACACGCTCTTCAAAGAGCTGTTACCATAGCTTTTTCTGGTTCTGAAGAGATTGAATCAGGAGTGCTAATAGACAAAAACAGAGCTTCCGGCTGGCTAGCTAATGTTAGTCATCTGCCGCAGGCCGTTGTTCTTAGCATTAAGCTGCATAGCGCCGCGAATAGTCCGCGTGACTATCACCTCAAAGCCATCGTCAGCCTACAGGCCTGGCACCAGTTGAAAGCGTATCCTCTCCCCTGGACGGTTTATCTGCCTCCCGAACACCTTATTGTGCTCCGGCCATGACGACTCAGACCACCTTGCCCCAAACTATTCCAACCTTAGACCTGAAAGATTTCACCAGCGGAGAAAATTCAGACGCTTTCGTTGAAGACCTGGGCCAGGCCCTCTCAGAATTCGGATTCTTTACGCTCGTAAATCACGGCGTAGAGCAGCGCATTATCAACGCGGCCTATGGCGCTGCCGAAGCTTTTTTTGCCCTGCCCGAAGAAACCAAAAATCAGTATGCGATCGCCGCCCTAAAAGGTCAGCGAGGCTTCACCCACTTCGGCAGAGAACACGCCAAAGACAGTACCGCCCCAGACCTTAAAGAATTCTGGCACCTGGGCCGCGAGCAGGCCACCGCCAACCCTGTCAGCTATCCAGACAACATTTGGCCCAGAGAAGTTCCCCAGTTTCGCCCCGTCATGGCGACCCTCTTTCAGCAGCTAGAAGCCTGCGCCGACGCCCTCATGCAGGCTTGCGCTCAGTACTTGCATCAGCCCAAAGACTTCTTCACCACCCAAATTAGCGAAGGACAAACCATTCTCCGGGTCATACACTATCCGCCTATTCCCGAGGACGTCACCCCAAAAAGTCAAAGAGCCGCCCCGCACGAAGACATCAACCTCATCACACTACTCTGCGAGGCAACCTCACCCGGACTAGAGCTGCTCACCAAAAGCGGCGAATGGCTTCCCGTACAAACCCTTCCCGGCCAAATTATCGTTGACACAGGCGATATGCTGCAATCGCTCAGCAACGGCCTGCTCACCAGCACCACCCACCGCGTTGTCAACCCCAACAACAGCCGCGAGCGTCGCTTCTCCATGCCTTTCTTCGTCCACCCCCGTCCAGAATTTGACCTCACGCCACTACCCCATTGCATACAAAGCACTGGCGGCAGTCAAATCTATTCCAAGCAAACTGCTGGCGAATATCTTGACAGGCGGCTTAAAGAGATCGGCTTAAGCTGAGGTTAAAACGCCGAGATTTCAGGGATAATTAAGATACTTTCACCTCAGCTATCAACGACTCATGAATTTCTCTCTAGCTGTTCCCACCTTCGTGATCACACTACGAGAAGGAGTAGAAGCCGCGCTAGTCGTTGGAATTGTACTGGCATGCCTGAGTAAAGCGAACCGAAGCGAGCTGAACAAATGGGTATATGCAGGCGTAGCCGCTGGTGTAGCAGGTAGCGTCCTAATTGGATTGTTTTTAGGACTAACGCTTAGCCAGGTGCAGTACGTCATGCCTGCGCTTCAAGGCATAGTAAAGCCCTTTCTAGGTGTGCTGTTCGGCAGTGTTGCAATTGTCATGCTTAGCTGGATGCTGATTTGGATGACTCAGCAGGCAAAGAGCATGAAAAGCGGCGTTGAGGGCTCGCTGAAAGAAGCACTGGCCGACTCAGAAAGCTCTAACATTAGCATTTTCAGCCTCGTGTGCATTGCGGTACTGCGCGAAGGATTCGAAACTGTGCTGTTTTTGTTTAGCAATTTGCAGCAGAGCGTGGAAGGGGTGTTGGGTGCGATCGCTGGTCTTATCGGCGCAGTTGGCGTTGGCGTAGCCCTCTTCAAATTCGGCGTCCGCATCAACCTCAAACGCTTCTTTCAGGTCATGGGCGTTTTCCTACTGCTTATCGTCGCCGGTCTTGTCGTCTCTGTCTTCAAAAACCTGGACGCCGCCTTCACCGCCGTCAGCGTGATCAAGCCGGAACTCGATCTATGCATCAGCACACAGTCGTGCATTCTAGGCCCACAGCTCTGGGACACCAGTGCCATCTTGCCGGACAAGCAGTTTCCAGGCATCCTACTCAAAACCATGCTCGGCTACCGAGACCACATCTATCTGTTGCAACTTCTCGCTTACACAGCCTTCTTGGTCGGCGTAGGTAGCCGCTACTTCAGCAGTTTGAACATCACAGTTCCATCTTCCACAAGCTCTAAACCATCTGAAGCGAGATAGAAGAACGCATTCAGTTCCATAGATTTTTACTTCATTTCTTTGTCTCTTTGCTCGTTCAACTCGCTAAGCGAGAGCACTTCCACTCCAGCCACCATCGTCGGGCATAGCTCTAAGGTCATGGACTGTCCAACGTACAGATTGAGTAACCACAGGCTTACTGCACAACAGATACTTCAATTGTAAGAGTTGACACTCCCACGGCTAAAGCCAGTGGGATTCTTCTTTCACCGAGGCGACTTGCTCAGCAAAGCCGAAGTCGGGCTGAGTAGCGGTCATCTCTCCAGAAGCGTTTACTCTGTCTAGCAGAGTCGTTCCCACGTGCCCTGTGGTACGTATTCCAGCACTGAGTATATTCAGCGCTGCATTCTCGTCTCTATCTAGCCGACAGCCACACTGGCAAGCGTGAGTTCGAGTAGAAAGCGACTTCTTCACTATGGTTCCACAGCTTGAACATTGCTGCGACGTATAGGCAGGCTTTACCGCAACGGTGACCCGGCCAAATATAGAACCATAGCGTTCTATCCATGTCCTGAACTGATACCAGCCCGCATCGCTGATTGACTTAGCTAGGCAATGGTTCTTCACCATATTCTGGATTCTCAAGTCTTCGTAGGCAATGAGGTCGTTAGATCTCACTACGCACCGCGCCAACTTTACGGCGTGGTCTTGACGCTGCCTACTGACTTTCAAATCATGCCGAGCTAGCTTGTTTCTGGCCTTCGCCCGGTTACGACTGCCTTTCTGCTTCTTCGACAACCGCCGCTGCAACTGACGGCGCTTAGTCTGCGACTTCCGGTAGAAACGTGGGTTAGGCGCTTTCTCGCCGTTGCTATCGGTATAGAACGACTCCAAGCCCACATCAAGCCCAACCGTTTTACCAGTAGCCGCCAGCGGCTCAGAGCGCTCTACCTGAATGCAGAACTGGCAGTAGTAGCCATCTGCTCTGCGCACTAAGCGGACTCGCTTTATCAGCGATTCACGATAGTGCCCTAAGTCGTGAGTGCCCACTAACTTCAAAATGCCGATGCCTTTTTTACAGTTGTCGTAGAAACGGCTAATGGCAGACCAAGCGCGTTCTGCGCTGGCTTGCCTAGCCATGCTGTTGAGCTGCTTTGCAAACGGGAACTCCGCTGCTAGCAGCTTGCACAAGTGGCTCAAGTCAGCTTTGCTCACCTTCTGATTGTCCATCCAATAGCGCAACGCTTTGTTCTGCACAAACTGAGCGGTGCGAATCGCTTCGTCTATGGCGGCAAACTGAGCGGGCTTTGCTTTGACTTTGAACTCTTGTACTAGCATGTTCTTATTCTAGCTGAGTGCGTATAAGAATTAGCTGAATCTACCGTATAGCTTAGGTTGAGATTGTTCGCTACGCTCACCGGCTTATATCCCACCCTTAAAAGAGGTGGGCTTTACGCTCGCTTCTGTAAGTGTACTATCTATCTCTTACAGCCATATTCACAACGAAGCCCCACCTCAAAAAGGCGGGGCTGTCATTTTCGGTCTTTAGTTCTAGCGTGGCTCGGTAGCGGGTCCGTCATCCCGGTGCGATTTTTCTAGCAGCCTTTCGAAGCGTTCTTTGCTCCAGCGATCGGTGGCGTAGGAAATGGCGCTGATTTCTTCGAGACGGATGAGCCAGACGGTGCGCTGATAGGGTTCGTCGGGCAGCTCCTCGTCTTCAAAGCCCTCGGCGACATCAACATCGACAACTTCTACATATTCGGTGTCGAGAAAAATAGGGATACCCACAAGCCGGGTACCGGGCATACGAAACCACACCTCACTACCGGCGTGAAGGGCTTCTTCTAGTCGGTGATACAGTCGGCTGGAAGTTGAAGAAGGAGAAGCAGTTGATCGCGTAGGGCTGGACTGCTCCTGACGGGCGGTGTTCTTCATCATGCCTTCTGTCATAACGTTCCTCCTAAGTAAATTCGGTCGTACCTTAGCCCAAATGAGTGATAGATGCCATGTATTTTGGCGTAGGTCAACACTTCGTTCCGCTGTTTGTGCGCTGTTTATGTTTCAGCTAGCAGCTTAGCGCTTTCCTTACATTAAAAACGGGTATCTCACTGTAGAAAACCGTACATTCACAGCTGACGACTCAGAAAATAGCGTCGCTGCTACAGTCTATGACACACCGAATTTCATACAACATAGCAAATACTCGATCCACTGTGAGCGCTACGATGAGCTTTTAGCATCAAAGCAGCGCATTACCTGGCAGGGCGAACCCGCATGAGGGGCTGACCAAATTCAATTGGCTCAGCATTCTCTACTAGAATGTCGACAATTTCACCGGAGACTTCAGTCTCTAGCTCATTCATCAGCTTCATCGCTTCAATAATGCAGACCGTTTGGCCAGACTGAATGCGATCGCCCACCTCCACAAACGCCGACTCATCCGGCGTGGGCGAACGGTAAAAAGTGCCCACCATCGGCGATGTGATTTCAACTAGCGAGGTATCGACAGCCGGAGCCGGAGGCGCAGCAGTAGGCGCTGCGGGCGCAGGAGCGAGCATCTCAGGAGTGCCCGCAGCAGGCGCGGCTGGCACTACCGCTGGAGCAGAACTTACAACTACATCCGGCTGAAGCGCAGACGGCTTGCGCAGCGTCAGATCAAACTCAGCGGTTTTGAGGGTTAGCTCAGCGATATCAGTCTGGCTAAGAGCAGCGACTAACTCGCGGAGTTCGTTGAAATTCACCTATTAAAACTCCAGATTTAAAGATGCGGAAAACGGTGGTCGAAAAGGTCGAAGAAGAACAGTCCACAGAGGAGAGAACGTTACGTTTCGCGCCCAAGGTAGGTATCATTGCGAGTGTCGATCTTAATCATTTCACCCTGAGAGATAAACAGTGGCACCATGACCTGAGCCCCTGTTTCTACGGTGGCAGGCTTTGTCCCACCCGTCGCGGTATCACCCTTCACGCCAGGGTCAGTTTGAGTGACCTCTAAAGTAACTGAGTTGGGCAGCTCTACTTCCAAAACCTTCTCATCCCAAGTGAGAATAGTGACTTCCATCTCTTCTTTGAGATACTTTACCGAAGCGCCAATTTGCTCTTCTCGCAGGCGGCTTTCTTCGTAGGTTTCCATGTCCATGAAAACGTATTCGTCACCGTCGCGGTAGGTGTATTGCTTGTTTCTCTTTTCTAGAATTGCTTGGGGAAGCATTTCACCCGCTCTGAACGTGCGCTCAAGGTTACTGCCTGTTTCAGCATTTTTGAGCTTGGTTCTTACAAAAGCAGAGCCCTTGCCAGGCTTAACATGCAAAAACTCTACAACGCGCCATACAGAGCCATCTATCTCGATGCTGGTACCGGTGCGAAAATCATTGCTTGAAATCATGGTGATAGCTGAAGAGTGCTAAGGCAATCGGCCATTATTGTACAGCTCCAAGGTCACTTGCCCATGGTCTGAGATGGACAGATGTGTGGCAAGATCAGGGGTAACTGCCCTCTTAAAAACGCTGAACTGCCTACCCATGAATTTGCGAAAGCCCATCTGTATTGACGCTAAGCGCGAGCCTACTCGTCTGCTTCCTTTGATTAAAAGTTTTATTAAAACAGCCTGCTTGAGCCTTTTACTGTCAGCAACCTGCTTGTTTGCGATCGCACATCCAGCGCAAGCAGGACTCCCCCCCGGCAACGCAGTTACCGACGGCAGCGCACTGCTGCGCTACTCGCTACCGATTGACAATCCAGAGATTCGGAAAGTTCAAGGCGATTTAGAAGGCATTTCGGAGTGGCTGCGCAGCAAGCGTTGGGGGCCTATCAAAAAGAGCATCACCAAGGTAGAAAGGCAGCTAGATCGTAAGCGCGATGCGATTTTGGCATCGGTACCTGAGGCCAGACAGGCTGAGGCAGGTGCCCTAATAGATAGCCTGCAAATAGGCCTAGAGCCGCTGCGGGCTGCGGCTGAAGACCAAGACAAGGAAGCCGTTTGGACGGAGCGCAAAAAGCTGCTCGACCAAGTGGGCTCTATAGAAGAACTGATGGTAGACGGATTTCCTTTTGAGGTACCCGAAGAATACAGCAGCTTACCTCAGCTAAAAGGCCGAGCAACCGTTGAGTTTGAGACTACTAGAGGAAATGTGACGGTCGTAGCCGACGGCTATAGCGCACCTGTGACCGCTGGTAACTTTATCGACCTAGTCGATAAGAAGTTCTACGACGGCATGCCGTTTATTCGCGCTGAAGACTTCTACGTACTGCAAACGGGCGATCCTGAAGGACCAGAAGAAGGCTACATCGATCCTAAGACCAAAGAATACAGAGCCATTCCAATGG
Source organism: uncultured cyanobacterium (assembly GCA_963836895.1). Taxonomy (GTDB): domain Bacteria; phylum Cyanobacteriota; class Cyanobacteriia; order Phormidesmidales; family Phormidesmidaceae; genus Phormidesmis. The sequence goes on from CAWILA010000007.1 coordinate 213,153, forward strand.
AGATCTTGGTCAAAGGTGACGATGAGCCGATCTACGGCTTCACGCTAGAAGAAATCGGCCAATATATGGATGAGCCGATCTTGCCCTTCAACTCCTACGGCAGTCTGGCGCTAGCTCGGCCTAGCGAGGACAACAACGGCGGATCTTCTCAATTTTTCTTCTTTCTCTTTGAAGCAGAGCTTACGCCAGCCGGTCGGAACATGCTAGATGGCCGGTATGCGGTGTTTGGCTACACAATTGATGGCAAAGAAGTGCTGCGATCGCTTAGCCAAGAAGACAAAATCATCTCAGCGAAAGTAGTCGATGGTCTTGAAAACCTGGTAGAGCCCCAAGCATAGTCAGCATTAGCTGAAATTCTGTAGACACCGAAGCTAACAGTAATCTCTATTACAACCACGCACAATAGAGACCTGTTAGCTTCTAGAAACCTTTTCAATAAAGGTTTCTATTGAGAGATACCTCAGTTCTGGCAAAGTTTTTTCATAACAAGATTTTGCCAAACGCTTATATTCTTCTACCAAATTTGAGGTGCGAATCTCATTCTTTCTGTACTTTCCTAACAGAAGAATGTCGTGAACAATACGCACATGACTTAGGAAAGAGTGAATTGATCCTAACTCCAGGCAGAACCATCATCTCAATATATGTAACTTTGCAATTTCGGTATTCATAATTGACTGGCTAGTGTAGGCAAATCGCCTTGCGCTTAATAGTTGTGACACTACTAAGTCTTCTCGGCTGTACGACAATAGCTCGTACGCCAATATCAGGTACTGAAGCTGCGATTTTCAACGCAATCGTCATCTGACAATCCACAACTATGGAAAAGCTAAACCATTTGACCACTCCAGCAGCTTCCAGTCGGTCATCTAGCACTATTGCTGACATAGGTGAGCTAGCACTCATTGAAAAGCTCAAACCCTTCTGCGCGGTAGACGCAATTGGTGACGACGCCGCAATCATAGAAACGCGGCCTGAGCACAGGCTGGTCGTGACCACCGATATGTTGACCGAGAACGTGCACTTTAGCGGACAAACAACACCGCCCTACACAGTTGGTTGGCGAGCCATCGCTGCCAACCTAGCAGACATTGCGGCCATGGGCGCAACGCCTATAGGCATCACAGTAGGGCTCGGCCTGCCCGGACATACGCAATTGAGCTGGGTCGAAGCGCTCTATCGCGGTATGGCAGACTGCCTGAATACGCACGGGGGCGCAATTGTTGGCGGAGACCTCTGCCGAGCAGTGCAGCGAACAATATCAATTACAGCACTTGGCGAAGTCCGTCCTCATCAGATTATTCGTCGCGATAGCGCCACGACAGGAATGACAGTTGTGGTGACGGGTCCTCATGGCGCCTCGCGAGCAGGTCTCGCCCTGCTGCTTGAAGAACTAGAGCTAGAAAGCAAACAGCCAGATGGCGTGCTCAGCTATGCCGAAGATTGGATCAAGGCGCACCAGATGCCAGTCCCTCGATTTGACGCACTTGAAGACTTGCGCCGAATTATCCAGAATGAGGCAGACGCAACCTATCCCACCGTTACCGGTATGGATAGCAGCGATGGATTAGCCAACGCCCTCCTGCAAATCAGCAGCAGCAGTCAGATCGGCATGAGTATTGTGCGCTCAGCGATTCCGTTGCCCGTAGGACTCAGCGAAGCCGTTGGCCCGGATACGGCTTTGAAGTGGGCCTTATACGGTGGAGAAGACTTTGAGCTAGTGCTTTGCCTACCGCCAACGCTTGCCAGGGCCTTTACCGAAACGAGGTTTGCGACAGCGATTGGCACCACGACAGATAGCGGCATTGTTACGCTGGTGGACGATGAAGGCAGCATAATTGGCACGACCATTACTCATGAGAGCTATCAGCATTTTTAAGCGTCAGCTTTTTTAGAATTAACGTGTCGAGCGCGCACTTTCGTATGGGGCAAAAATGCACTACACTTACAAGGTTATTGCACTTTAATTAAGACACCACGCTCATGGCGGCTCCTAAGAAGAAAACCTCCAAATCCAAGCGGAACAGTCGCAGGGCTACCTGGAATCGCAAAGCCGCTATTCAAGCGCAGCGCGCACTTTCCCTCGGTAAATCTGTACTGACCAACCAGTCCAATAGTTTTGAGTATCCTTCCGATGACGACGATGACGACGATGAGTAATCGCGCTTCAGCATTTAACGCTTTTTGGGTAATGTTCTTGGCTGAGTGGTTTAGCTAAGGCGTTTACAATTAAGTCATAAGAAAAAGCGGAGCTGTGTGCTCTGCTTTTTTTTGATTTACTTTTTACGAATGTTTGTAGAGATGTATCTATCTAATTTTCCTACGGCTAACTTTTCGGCGGGACGTGTGGCAGGGACGTGTTTGCTGACACTGATAGCGATCGCACCCTTTTGTAAAGCACCAGCAAACGCTCAGCTACCAACGAGCAATAGCCTGACAGTACAAGTGAGCGGATTGAAAAGTACTGATGGGCAGGTATGCGTTAGCCTGTACGACGACAGCGAGGGCTTTCCCAACGAGCCTGAAGCTGTGATTGCAAAGCAGTGCGTTGAGACTAGTTCAGCGGCGTCCTTTACGTTTCTAGAGTTGAGTTCAGGAACCTATGCTGTTTCTGTACTACACGATGAGGACAGAGATGAGCGGCTCGCTCAAGGGACTTTCGGAATTCCGATGGAAGGGTTTGGGTTCTCTCGAAATCCGGTGATTCGGATGAGTGCGCCCGAGTTCTACGAAACGGCTGTGTTTGTAGTTGGCAGCACGACGACTGAGATTGAGATGATTTATTTCTAAAGTGTTTTGACAGTTCGTGCAGTACCTTTCATGGCGCGTATTCACAATTAGAGCAGCCAGCAGACTCGCGTGTAGTAGCAAAAACTGCAAGCTTCATAGGTTCCTCACACTTCTCGCTTAGTCTGACTGCATAGGTGAGAAGAGAAGATTGTTTTAGTCAGGAACACGCGCTGAGCAGAACCGTTGTTTTGCTTAGGCGCAAAAGGTAGGTTTTTATGAATCTTCAGCAGATACTACGCAAATACAATCAAGGCGATCGCGACTTTTCGGACGATTCATTTCGAGCGGCCTCCTTTCCCAGAACATTTTTGAGCGGCGCAGACTTTAGCCGGTGCGACTTTACCGGAGTGGACTTGAGCTATACAGATCTGAGCCGGACCAACTTAGCATCGGCGGTGCTAACGGGCGCGGAACTCATCGGCAGTGATTTAAGCGGCGCTGATTTGCAGCAGGCACATCTCATTGGGGCGAACTTGAAAGGAGCGAGCTTAGTTGGCGCGTGCCTTATCTATACTGATTTGCGATCTGCAAATCTAGAAGATGCCGATCTCAGCGGTGCAAACCTTAAAGGGGCAATGCTCAAAGGCGCTAGTTTGCGAGGCGCTAAACTGGTTGGCACCTGCGTAGACCCCTATCAACTCGCTGAAACCATCTGTGGCAACGGAGTAAGCTGTGCAAAGCCTGCGCCTGTACAAACGGTCGTATAGTACTGGCCGCAGTCGGTGCGATCGCATAAGCTAGCTGGATTGATGGCGATCGCACCTATTTAAATTCTCGATCACTCAAGTTCAAACGTACTTAAGTTCGTTTGTATTGTTAGGATAGAGTCCTTGCTTACTGCCTTACGCCCGAGCATTCGCAGCTATACGCTTACAGCGCGAACAGGTGGAGTCCTATCGAGGTGGGGCAAGAATAGTAGTGGATGATTCCTAAGCAGCTAAAGCTTCAGAACTTTTTGAGCTACCGAGAGGTCGTGCTAGATTTTGATGGGCTGCATGTGGCCTGCGTTTGTGGGGCCAACGGTGCTGGAAAGTCTTCTTTGCTAGAAGCGATCGCCTGGTGTGTGTGGGGCCAAAGCAGAGTCAGCAGCGAGGACGATGTCATTCGTCAGGGCGCAAAAGAAGCCCAGGTCAGCTTTTGCTTCATCCACGACGGGCAGTGCTATCGCATCATTCGTAAGCGCCGCCGCAATCAAACCAGCGCGTTAGAGTTTCAGATTCAGGTAGACGAAAACCGTTTCAAGAGCCTGACCCAGAAGGGCGTGCGGACCACCCAGCAATACATTCTTCAGCAGATAAAAATCGACTACGAGACATTCGTCAACTCAGCCTATCTCCGGCAGGGCCGCGCCGACGAATTTATGCTGAAGCGGCCTAGCGAACGCAAGCAGGTGCTAGCAGACTTACTGAAGCTAGATCGCTACGATCAGCTAGCTGAGCAAGCCAAAGAACAGGCCCGCGACTACAAAGCGCAGATTCAGCCGTTAGAAGCTTTACTTAGCCGACTAGCACACCAGATTCAGTCGCGTGAAGAGATTCAGCAGCAGTACGAGCAGCTTCAAACCGCAGTCGAATCCGAAAAAGTAGCCCAGTGCCAGTATCGAAAGCAAATACAAACCCTTAAGAAAAAACAACAGCAGCAGCAAAACATACGGCAGAAGACGGCGCTGCTAGAGCAAGAACAACAGCATCTACAAACAACCTTAAACTCAAACCAAACTTCGCTATCTGAAGCAAAGCAACAGATCGAAAAAGTAGAAGCGACGCTTGAGCAGGCTACAGACATTGAGCAACACTATCAGGCACTAGAAGAACTGCGCAATCAAGAAGAGCAGCAGGTGCAGCAGTTCCATACCTACCAGCAGGTGCAGGCACAGCGCTTACAGCTACAGCAGCAGCTAAGTCAGCAGTATCAGCAGGAACATATTCACCTTGCCCAGTACGAAGCGCAGCTCACACAGCTGGTTCAACAAGAGCAAGACGCCGCTAAAATGCTGACAAAAAAAGAAAAGATTGCGGAAAAGTTAGACGCCCTAGAGCTGGCAAAACAGAGGCTAAAGCAGCTCGATGAAACAGAAGCTGAAAGCGCACCCTTGCGGCAGCGGTTTCGTCAGATTCAAAGCCAGATAGAACAGGCCGAAACTCGACTGGCCACTCAGATAGAGGCTATAGACTCACAGCAGGCACAAATCACTACACAGCAGCAGCAGTCTACGCGGCTGTTGGAAAAAGCAGAAGAAGTCTCTCACCGAATTGCGCACTTAGAGTATCGTAGAGAATACCAGGAGGCAGTGCGGCAAAAAGGGATTGAGCGGCGAAGCTTCATGGAGCGACTACAGGCGAATCAGCTAAATCACGAAGTGGAGCTGGCACAGCTAGATCAGACGCTGCGGCTGCTAGAAGATCCGGATGAGGCCCATTGTCCGCTCTGCGAGCAGGCTTTGGCAGGTAAAAAGTGGCAAGAATTGCGCGATCGCACCGCCGATAAACGTACCGAAGTCCAAAATCAAATTTGGACCATTCGCGAGCAGCTAGCCGTCTCCGACAGCGAAATACAGGTGCTGCGTCAGGAATACAGAGCCCTGGAAGAAGAGTTGGCCAGGTACTCACACGTTTTAGAAGAGCGCGGTCAGCTGAAGGCGAAGCTAGCCTCTGCTGATGGCTTGAAAGGTCAGCTACAGGCGATGGACGAAGAGCGAACTCAGCTGGAGCGCTGCTTGCTAGAGCACGACTATGCAGAGGACCTGCGCGATGAGCTTCAGCGGATTGAAGCGCAGCTAGCGGCCATGCAGTACGACGATAAAGACCATGCCTTGGTGCGATCGCAAGTAGAGCGTCTCCGCTGGAGCGAGATAAAACACACCGAAATAAAGCAGGCCGAAAAGCGTCTAACTCAAATTCAAGCGCAGCGTCCGCAGATAGAAATCAAGATTGAAAAGGCCAAAGCTGTGATTGCCGAAGCCCAGGAAAACCCTGAGGCGCAAGAGCTTCAGCGAATAGAACAACAGATTGAAGAGATAGACTACAGTCTAGAGAAACACAACCAGCTCCGCGAGCAGCTAAAAGAAGCGCGTATATGGCAAGACCGCTACCAGGAACTACAGCAGGCACAGATACAAAAAGCAGCCTCTGCCGGGAAAGTAGACAAGTTAGAAGCCTTGTGTGAAGCCCAAACCGCTGAGGCAGAAATGCTTACACAGCAGATGGAACAGCTGCAAAAGAGTCTGACAGAAAAGGGGGATTCGCATTGCAGCTACGATGCTGAAATAGAGAAAGTAGAGGCGGCATTAGCTCAGTGTTTGGAAGGGCGCGATCACACCCTATCGCAGCTAGGCCGGTTGCAGCAACAGCTTTCGCAGCTAGAAACGGTGGAAGCTCAGCAGGAAAAGCAACAGATTCAGCTAGAAAACATCAAACACAAATATCAGGTGTATCGCTCACTTGCAGATGCCTTTGGTCGCAATGGCATTCAGGCGCTGATGATTGAAAACCTGCTGCCGCAGCTAGAGGCCATGACAAACCAGATACTGGGACGATTGAGCAATCATCAGCTGCACGTGCAGTTTGTAACGCAGCGAACGGGGCGAAAGAAGAAGCTGATCGATACGCTAGATATTTTGATTGCGGATGTGAGAGGAACGCGGCCCTACGAAACGTACTCTGGCGGGGAGGCGTTCCGGGTGAATTTTGCGATTCGGCTTGCGATCGCGCGTCTACTAGCTATGCGCTCAGGAACAGCATTGCAGATGTTGATTGTAGATGAAGGATTTGGGACGCAGGACCGGGAAGGATGCGATCGGCTGATTGCGGCGATTGAAGCGATCGCACCCGACTTCGCCTGCATTCTTACAATCACACATATGCCTCACTTCCGCGAAGCCTTTCAGACCCGGATAGATGTCTTTAAAGATGAAAGCGGCTCCCATATTACAATTTCCAGTTAAGGAGAAAGTGCAGACTTACTCAAGTTTTCATTTCTTCTCGGGTGAATGATTTAAAGTATATCTACGCAGCTTCCAATGGTCGCAAATACAACAGACCTGAGATCCAGGTAAGTGCAACCGCTACCCAGAAAAGAACAACACCGACTAGAGGCCAAGGGTCTGATAAAGGCGCGAGGAGAATTGCGATCGCAACAATCTGCACCACTGTCTTCACCTTCCCCCATATTCCCGCGCCGGGCACCGCATCTTTTTGAAACGACGGATTCACTCGCCAGCCAGAAATCGTCAGCTCCCGTGCCAAAATCAAAAACACACCCCAGGCAGGCACCAGCCCCATGCCTACTAGCGCCATCAAAGGAGCCATTACCAGCAGCTTATCTACCAGCGGATCGAGGAACTTACCTAGCTCAGTAACTTGATCGAGCTTGCGAGCCAGGTAGCCATCAAGCCAGTCTGTCCCGGCAAAGATGACAAAGGCCACAACGCTAACCCATCGGTGCGCAGCCGTAGGATTTAGCAGGGCAATCAGCACAATCGGAACACCTAACAGGCGAGAGCAGGTGATCCAGGTAGGTATGTTTATTTTCATCATGAGTGTTGGGCGGCCTTTTACAGGCTGTCATAAGAAGCAGCTAGTGGTGATGGCTCTTGTGAGGCTCCGTGTGCTTATCTTTACGCTTGTGGTGCTCACCAGGACCAAAGGAAATCTCAGGCTCTACATAGCTCGGCGGCTCTACGTGGATAGTGACCCGAGTTGGGCCAAACTCTTCTGCAATCTTCTGCTCAATTTGCTCTGTAATATTGTGCGCACTAATCACATCGGGTGGCACCACGATTAGGTGCATATCGATGAAGACCTGACGACCCAAAAGGCCACGAGAGGCGATGTTGTGACAGTTCAACACGCCAGGCACTTGCATCACGACCGTATGAATAGCTTCAGGCGCGATCGCCATTTCATCTACCAGCCAGGGCAAGTTGGCCGACAGCACCACCCACCCACTGCGCACCACCAAAATCGCCACAGGAAAAGCCAGCGCAACGTCTAGCCACTGCACACCGGCCCATACGCCAATCAGTCCGCCGAGCACCGCAATCGTGATCCAAATATCACTCATAGTGTGCTCTGCATCCGCAGTCAAAATATTGCTGCCGAGCCGACGGCCAACGCCCCGTTCGTAAAAAGCCACAAAAATATTGACGCCAAGCACAATCAGCATGATCCACAGCGAAAGCGGATCCATAGTGACAGAGCCACCGCCGAGTAAGATGCGATCGCCCGCCCCCTTCAAAATCTCAAAGCAGGCAATGCCCAAAAAGGCCGCAATGCCCAGCGCACCCACCGCCTCAAACTTTTGGTGCCCGTAAGGATGATCGCGGTCCGGCTCAGGAGAAGCCAGCTGATTGGTCACCAGACCCAGCACGTTGTTCGCGCTATCGGTCACACTGTGCAACGCATCAGCCATCAGACTAAGTGAGCCCGTCCACCAGCTCACCATCACCTTGAGCACCACCACCACCACGTTCAGCACTAGCGTAATCAGCAGTACCCGCCGCACCTCCGCCCGATAGGTCTTAAACCCTTTAAGAGAATCGTGAGCATGTGCATGCGAATGGGGTGATGCGTCCGTTTTAGTCATGTCTCAAACCCCATCTCTGAACCCCTTAGGAAACCTAGCCGCGTTCTTTAGCTAGCCTATCGCGATCTCGAAAAAATTGACGCTCGGCGCAAAGGTTCTACCTATTGGTCTATTTATTCAGTTCTAGCGCTTCAGTAAATGGTGCAGAAAACTTCAGCTAACAGACGTTGAAGCGTTCGACTCTGAAGGAGCCTGAGCATTCGCTTCTGAGATAGCCTGGTTCACCTGAGTAAACACTTCACGGCAATGGTTCTGCTGACGTAGCGGCAGCTCTTCGTTTTTCACAACCAAGTCAATTTTCGCCCCACCCATCTCTATCGTCGGTGGATTGAGCAGCAGCTCTATGGTGGTAAGCTGTGCAAACGAAACCTGACCGGGCTTTTCTTTAGCGACAATATAAACAGGGTCCTGATAGACCAGATCGAGGCCACACCCTTCCAGAGCGCTAACCAAACCTTTGTGGACCTCTGCTTGAGGGGCGCTGGTCATGAAGAAATTGGTGTAGCGTGCCATAGGTAAAAAGTGCGAGATGATAGTAAGGCAACGGCTACACGCGCCGTGCCAGGTCGCAACGAAGATAGTTGATAGGATACCGCTGTTTCTCAGAATAGGAAATAGTGCCAGCATAAAGTGCAGTATAAATTTCTAGTAGGCAGCTCGTAGAAATTCGGAGAACACGCACGCTATGCAGGGAAAACTCATTGTCTTTGAGGGTGGGGAGGGTTGTGGAAAAACCACCCAAATTCAGCGTTTACACCGTTGGCTGCTTGAGGAGAAATCGCTGCAACTGTTGCAGACTCAGAACATCGTTTCCGGCATAAAGCTCACTCGCGAGCCGGGGGGCACTGAGCTTGGAACAAAGATTCGTCAGCTGCTGCTCGCTCAGCAAAACCCAGAAGACGCTCCGCTCTTGAGCAAAACAGAGCTGTTGCTGTATGCGGCAGACCGGGCTCAGCACGTAGAAGAAAAGCTGCGCCCCTGGCTAGCGCAAGGGTACTGGGTGCTGTGCGATCGCTACACCGACTCCACCGTTGCTTACCAGGGCTATGGCCGCCAGCTCGATCTCGACCTCATCAACACTCTCAGCCAAATCGCCACAGGCGGTCTCAAAAGCGACCTTACCCTTTGGCTCAACGTCCCACCTGACATCGGCCTGACCAGAGCGGCGGCAAGGGGAGAAGCCGACCGTATAGAGCAAGCTAACAAGGACTTTCACCAGCGCGTAAATGCAGGCTTCACCGGCCTAGCGATCGCTGATTCCGCTTCCCATAGCGCTGTTTTTAGCAGTGGTCCTACTGTTGAGATCGATGGAGACCAATCTATAGAGGCCGTTGCTGCGTGTGTTCAGCGGGTTATTCAAGACCACATTCAGCGGTGGTATCCGGAGAAAAAATAGCCATGTCCCCCTCCCCTTTTGCCAACCTCATTGGCCAAACTCAAGCTGTCACCCTCCTACAGCGCGCAATCGACCTTCAGCGCGTCGCGCCAGGTTACCTATTCGTCGGGCCGAATGGCACCGGTAAATCTTTGGCAGCAAACGGCTTCGCTCGCCTGCTATTACAGCCAGGGCCACATATCACCGATGAGCAAGCCGTTGTCCTCATGCGCAGAATTCAAGCGCGAAACCATCCTGATTTGCTGTGGGTAGAGCCCACCTACCAGCATCAAGGACAGCTGCTGACCCCTAGCCAGGCGGCTGAAGCTGGGCTCAAGCGCAAAAGCCCGCCGCGTATTCGCCTACCGCAGGTTCGAGAGATTGCTCGCTTTTTAAGTCGCCCGGCGCTAGAGTCCACGCGGGCCGTCGTCGTCGTAGAGCAGGCGGAGCGCATGGCCGAAGGTCCAGCGAATGCCTTGCTCAAAACGTTAGAGGAGCCAGGCCGAGCCACTGTTATTCTGATGGCTCCTGACCAGCAGGTACTGCTGCCTACTTTAATTTCACGCTGCCAAACCATTCCTTTTCGGCGGCTTAGCAGTGAGCATATGGCGCAAGTGCTGAGCCAGGCAGGTCACAGCGAGATTTTGCAATCGACAGAAGTAATGGCGATCGCACAGGGATCACCCGGTCGAGCAATCAGCAGCTGGCAGCAGCTCCAGGCCATGCCACCCGAACTATTGGCGCAAATTAAAACGCCGCCAACGACACTAATAGACGCACTCGAAGCCGCTCGCACCATCAATCAGACGTTGGACACAGAAGCTCAGCTTTGGCTGCTCGATTATTTGCAGCACCGATACTGGCAGCAGGGCTTGAGTCAAGCAGCAGAGCTAGCCGCCCTAGAGCGCGCGCGCTCGTATCTGCTGAGCTACGTACAGCCCAGGCTGGTGTGGGAAGTTACTCTATCAGCGTTTGCAGCCATATGAGTATGATTAATATCTAATACCTAAGTCCCTAAACCGTTGCAGCCTCAAAACCCTTTTGCTATTTCTGAGCGATTCCTGATAGCCACTGCGCCTATCCACGAAGCAACAGGCAACACCTGGTGGTTTATCTGCAAAGGCTCCATGATTGTCACCACGACTGCCACAGCGATCGCAGCAGAGAATATTCGCACAGTGCCACAGTCAAAGACGATAGAGGCACTTGGTATTGCAATTGGGCGAACACAGTTTCTGGGCTACCTAGACGGGCAGCCCTGCATCGCTACTGAATTGACTGACACAGAAGCGCTACCCGATGGCCTGTCAGCACAGAACTTGCGATCGCTCTACGGCAAACTCCCCGAAGATCTATTTGCGATCGCAGCGCGCGCTGTTCAAATCGTAGAGTGGGACCGCACCCATCAGTTTTGCGGCCACTGCGCCACACCCACCACTCAGCTCCCCACAGAACGCGCCAAACGCTGCCCTCGCTGCCAGCTACGCCAATATCCCAAGCTATCGCCTGCGGTCATCATGCTGATTCATCGTGGCAGCGACATCCTGCTGGCTAGAGCGCCGCGATTCCGAGCAGGAATGTACAGCGTGCTCGCTGGCTTCGTAGAGCCAGGAGAATCATTGGAAGAAACTGTCGCTCGCGAAGTAAGGGAAGAAGTAGGCGTAGAAATTAAAAACATTCGCTACTTTGGTTCGCAGCCGTGGCCTTTCCCCAAATCGCTGATGATAGGGTTTATTGCCGAATACGCCAGCGGCACCATCACACCCGATCCAGTAGAGATTGAAGCTGCTGACTGGTTCTCAGCAAGTAGCCTACCGCCCGTACCAGGAGAACTCAGCATTGCGCGTAAACTCATTGATTGGTTCGTCGCGCAGCAAACAAACGGCGTCCAATAAATGCCGCCTAGAATAGTGTACTTAGCCGGTAGCAACATAAGTAACTCTTCGATACAACAGAATTTCTTCGAATTTACGAAAGCTGTAAATGCTTAAGAAGGTGTCCGAAAAGAGAAATCATCTAAGTACATACTTAGAGAATCTTGCAAAATTACATTAGGCATTACGGGTATCTACCGATACATCTGACTATGCTTCATGATCGTATCTAAGTGATTCGCCACTATTTTATAAACCTATAGTGAAGTTTGGCCGTCTAGTTCGATCCTGTCGGTGGAATCGACGATTATGGTGCTGTAGCAGTTTAAGTCGATGGTAGCGCTAGTCGATATTCGGTTTGCCGACTGAGGATTGACTTGCCAACTATCAGCTTCAAGCTACCAGAGGTGCGTTATCAGACTTACCTAATCGTGAGTCTTACATTTGTTTAACTTTTGGACCTTAATCTGATATGTCCTTACGTAAAGCTATCTATAGGCTGACAGCCATTGGCTTCACCTCTACAGTTTTGCTTGCGCTTTCTGGTATTGCGGCAGACGCGGCCACTTTCAGCTTTTCCTACAAGTTCAGAAACGGCACTGCGCTTTCAGCAATGCTCGAAGGCGACCTTGCAGAGAATGGCAATATGGTTAAAGTCAGCTCGCTAGAATCAGTATCGTTGACTGATAACACAGGCAACTTGCTAGATTTTGATCCCAAGGGCCTTTCATTTGGCAGAATGACGCTAGATGGTGGCTTTGCCTCACTAGCGGCAGGTTCTAAAGACCATAGAGAGCTGGACGCAGTTGGCTTCAAGGTGTTTAACAACGCCAAAGTCGGCCAGCGAGAGTTCTCTTTTGTGAACCTTGTGTATCAGAGTAGCCAGGGGAAAGTTAACCTTTCAGAAGGGTTTAGGTATCACGCCTACGATTTTGATAAAGTTGACATTCCTGAGAGTTCTTCTACAGGCGTTTTGCTCACGGCGCTAGCAGGTTTCGGCCTTGCCGCAGCCAAGAGACACAGCAGCCAGAAGGCAGCATAGAGGCTACCTAACAAACCAGAGGCTACTTGACAATATGTTTATTGGCAACAGCCATCAAGAAGCGGTAGGATTCTTTACGAATCCTACCGCTTTGCTTTTGCCCTAATTTTTCTGACTTTGTTTTTCTTCACTGGCTTACAATCCAGATAAAGATACAGGCATTCCAGTAGACTAAAAGCCAGTAGACAAGAGCGGTATTTTACTGGTAGATTACTTCGAGCATCGTGTATGTTTACTGTCGCTCATAGGGCTAGCAACGTTCTATGGGCTAGAGAGGTTAGCAGTGCGATCGCGTCAGCGCAACCAAAAAATGACCGGCGAAAATACGACAGAACCCGGCATCTTCTGGATGCACATTACATTTTTTGCGCTATACAACGGCATGTTGGGCTTGCCCGAAAACCCAGACAGTCACTTCGGAGGGTTCGCCCTCGGCGCGGCCATGTATGCCATTATCCTCACCATTTGACCGTTTAGGAAGCATTAACTGGCAGCGTAATCACAAAGCAAGTGCCTTCATTCGGAGCAGAGCTAACTGCTATATTGCCTCTGTGTTTTTCGATGATGATTTGACGGGCGATCGCCAGCCCCAATCCAGTCCCTTGACCTACCGGCTTTGTTGTAAATAAGTGATCGAATACTTTCTCTTGCACTTCAGCGCTCATACCGACACCATTGTCTCGAATAGTAATCTCAACTTGAGGCGATGACCCCTCTGCCAGCAGCCGGGTACCAATCTCGATATAGGCCGGATTCTCAGCGGTAATTTCACCTTCTTCTAACGCATCGACCGCATTGGCCAGCAGATTCATAAATACCTGATTGAGCTGCCCAGCGTAGCATTCAATAGCGGGCAGATCGCCATAACGCTTGCGAATGATGATTTCAGGCCGACTGTCATTGGCTTTAAGTCTATGCTTGAGAATAAGCAGCGTACTTTCCAAGCCGTCGTGAAGGTTGAACGCGACGGGGGTATCAGTATCGGCCCGAGAGAACGTCCTCAAACTGTTGCTGATAGAGGCGATTCGCTCCGCGCCCGAGCGAATAGAGCCCACTAGCTTGGGCAAGTCTTCTCGAATGTAGTGCAAATCAATCTCTTCTATTTTATCCTGAATAACAGGATTGGAGTCTGGGAACTGTTCTTCGTAGGTATCTAATAGGTCGAAGAGATCTTCTATATAAGCTAGCGCCGGTTTGATGTTACCGGCAATGAACCCGACAGGATTGTTCACTTCGTGGGCTACGCCCGAGACTAAGTTACCAAGCGTGGCCATTTTTTCATTTTGAACCAGCTGAGTTTGGGTACTTTGGAGCTCCTCAAGTCCGGTCTGTAGCGCGGCGGTGCGTTCGTCTACTCGCGTTTCGAGATCTTCGTTCAACCGTTGAAGCGCTAGTTCATTTTGCTTGCGGGCAGTAATATCACGAAAGTACCATACTCGTCCAATGTACTCACCGTCACGAGAAATGACCGGAGCAGAGTAGCGATCGCCATAGCGGCCATCTTTTAAGAGCAGCTCATCTCGGCTGCTCTCAGTAGGATGGCTGTAGAGATACTCTACCTTCGATAAAAACTGTTCTGGGTTCGCAGTTTGGCTGACTGCATAGCCGAGCATCTTTCGGTCGTCGCGGGTTTCGGTAAGTTCGGATGGAATGCCCCAAAACTCGCAGAATTTTTGGTTGATAGAGATAATGCGATCGCACTCATCCACGACTAGAATGCCGTCCATAGAAGCTTCTCGCTGAGCCAGCAGCAGCGCGTGTGCCCTGTTTAGCTTCTGCGTAATATCGGGTAGCTGAGTAAAAACGCCTTCTAGTCGCTGAACTTGCGACTGTAGGGTTTTTAGCGCCTCACTGTTGGCATCGTCTTGCTGTAGCTGAGCGACGCTCGCCACAACATCGCTGAGCAACGCCTGAGTCATCTGCTCAAACTGTGGCAGTTGCTCCATAGCCAGTGCTGAATCAGCATTTTCTAAGGCGATATAGGCATTCGTAGCGGAAGAAGCAGTAAATGGAGTCATAGGGAAAAAACAAGCCCTGACCTAGCAGCAAAAAGGTGCAAAGATTAGCGCTGATAGGAACCAACGTACCAGGTCGAACCAACGTATCAGATCGAACCAGCGTATCAGATCAATAGTTCCCACAATTATAAGCAAGACAGCGATGAGTTATTGGCGAGCCAAACGCAGGTTTAACATCTATTTGCTGACTCAAGATTCAATGACCAAGATTCAACGACCAGACTTCAATGGCATTGATAGAAAATTGATCAAAGCCAGGCGACAATCTATCAGGAAAGCCGCTAATGAATTGGGAATGTTATAGACATAGCATGTTTTCTTGATTCATTATGGATAGCTTAAAACCTGTTCTAATAGCCACGCTTCCTGGCTTTATTGCTAGCTTGAGCTACGGCATAGCTTTGAACGTACTTAGTCTCCCAACGTCTTTGGGCGAAAGCACTAGCCAGTCGTTTTTAAGTGAGTAAAATCTTGTTCTTTGCTTACTTTTCTCTCTCAAACGGAGAAGCCGGGATAAATAGCATTAGAAGAACAACAGCTGGTGCGAACAAACAGCAGGCGTAGAGCCCGCCGACATAAGAGCCGGTCTCCGACTTAAAACCAGCCAGCAGCGCTGGTCCCAACGCACTGGCGATAACAATTGCCATCATCTGCACGCCTGCGATCGCACCCAAATGCTTCCGGCCAAAAAATCTCGGCAGCACCACCGTCGAGAGCGTGCCAAAACAGCCCCCGCTAATACCCAACCCCACCACCGCTGGCACAATCATCCACGCCGTATCCAGGTTTGCGATCGCCGCAATTCCCACCGCCTGAAACACCATCATGAACATAAACAAATACTGAATGCGAACGCGATCGCACGCCACGCCCACGCCGTAGCCCACCGCCGTTGACACCACCGCAATTGGCACAAAAATCCGCACCATATTCGCCTCGGCAATCCCCATTTCTGCACCGATGCTGACAATATTGAACGTAATTCCCGTAATCGAAAGCGCCTGAGACATAAACGCCAGCGTCACCGCCCAAAACGCCAGCGTGCTGACTGCCTGTATTCGAGTCACGCCCCAAATGTCTGTCTCTGCAGCACCTAGCTTTACGCCATCTTTCCTGCCGCTAGCAGTGACCTCAGCTGCTGCCGTACCGTCCATTCGCAGGCCACATACTTCAGGCGTATCGCGAAACAACAGCCAACCAAGCGTACTCATTCCCAGGCCAATTACCGCACCTAGCACCAGCCAGGTGCCGCGCCAGCCCAGAACAGCGATCGCCTGACTAAAGAAATAAGGCGCAATCGAAAACCCGGACGCAATAAAAACACCCTCGATTCCCGACACCTGACCGCGCCGCTTGTCAAACCATTTGCCCAGCGTGGTACGGCTCGTCATCGTCAGCATGCCCTGCCCACAAAAGCGCAAGCTCACGAAGCCTAAAATCAGCACAGCCGCCGCAATAGTCGGTGTAGTAAAAGGTAAGTAGGTACTGAGAAATAGGGAGATGCGATCGCACGCAGCCAAATAGCACAGCGTTAGCCCCAGTCCTACTGCGGCCACCACCACCACTCGGCGCGCGCCCAATTGGTCTAGCAGCTTTCCGCCAAACGGCAGCAAACACCCGCTCGTCAGCGTCCCCACCAAGTAAGCATTCGCCAGATCTAATCTGGATAGCCCAGTAGCTGCAATCAGGTGGTCGGTAAACACGCTCACACCAATCGTCTGCCCTGGAATGCTTGTCAGCACACCCAGCACGCTAGCGACGACAATTACCCAGCCATAGAAAATTGGAAACGCAGCCGGAGAGAAAGGAAAGTCTGGGCGGAAGATAGAGCGTTTCATTCAGCAGATGCGTTCTCGATAGGAGAGCAAATCATAAACCTAACCAGGTATAAACCAAGGTAGATGCCAAGACTGACAAAAGCGGATAGAATTTTACCGACTTGATCCGAATTGCAATCCTCGGCCCTCACTATGACAGATAACTCAAAGGGAAGAATGCTTCTCTCTCATAATTTTGCGCTGCTAGAAGGCGAAGTGCATCCGCTCAACCGAGAAGAATTTGCTGAAGTCTTTACTGAGGGGCTAGATAGCACAGCAGGCATCAACTGTGCGCTAATTGACAACCCACACTGGATTGTCGAAGTCAGCTACGACACAGAAGAATATACACCGACAGAAGTCGGCCAGCAGTGTATCAACACGCTTGCCACCTATCGCAAAGCGCACAGTAAAAAAGACTTTACTATCATGGCATTAGGCGGTGTGAAGAATACGCCCGCCACCAGCCCTGCACCTTCACTACAAACAGGAGAATGGGGAGTAGACGTCGTCGAAACACGCGATCCGGATGATTTTTTAGAAGAGATTAACTGGCACAAGCTATCGGCGGCCAAACCCGCCGAAGATATCTTCAAAATCGACTATGCCGTTTAGCTGCATCGTTCAGCTAGCTGACTAGCGCTTTTAGAATTGAAATCCATAAATTGCTAGGGGCTAAATATGCAATGCCATATACATAGGGCCTTGTTTGAGCTCTATCCTGCGGTTATAAATCCAACTTCTACAGTAGCAATTCAGCAGAATCTGGAAAAAAGGCCGTAGGCTATCAAAAAGCTGTTCATATCTACGGGAACTCTTTAATCAATAGCGCGCGTTTAGCCTATAACATAGCCTCTACATACACCCTCAAATCTATTTATATTCGATATGACGCTTACTCAAAAGATTGAAGACCCAGCTGTAAAAAGCGCGATCGCCAACGACTGTGCCCAGCTGATAGATCGCCAGGTCTCGGCCAAGAGCGGCCTATCTGGTATTGCGCTCAAGACAGCCTACGGCGTTATCAAAAACATTGGCAGCAACTATGTACCAGGCGCAGTCAAGCGGCTGCTGCCCGAGACATGCGCGGCAGTTGAGCCCGTGTGGGCAGAAGGTGTGGCGCAAGGTGATCCAGTAGCAAATATGAGCCAGCAGAGCGATCGCACCGCCGATCTTATCCTAGCGGCTACCGACGCTCGCATCGCCAAAAATGGCAACGGACTTATCACCGGCACCTACAACAAGCTTCGCAAATCCATCAAATCCGACGTCGCCGCCGCCGTACCAGAAGTCGCGCAGATACTCAATAAGCACGTAGGGTAAGCGGCATAGAACTCAACGCGCTAATATTCAAAAATGCAGAAAGGCTGCTCTCTAGAGAGCAGCCTTTCTGCATAACAGACTTTTTGCATAGCTCTGTAGCTAACAGCGTCGGCTAATGACAGCCAATAGCCCTAATACAACAGTTTTCTTTCTGACCAATGTGGTAGCCTGTAGAGCACTTTGATCGCTTCAAGACAGTCTAGTCAAAGATACGAGCCGTAGTGTAGTTGACGGATGGTAGCTTTCATGTTGAGTAGGTACGCATCTATTAAAATCAAACACAATCTACAAACTTATGTAGCCTATTCTGAAAAGTCGCGGTATCCTTCGAGATAATATGATTTCTTGTAGACTACTTGATTGCACTACCTTAATCGCACCACCTTAGTCGTACTACCTTGATCGTACTACCCAGTCAACTGCACTACCATTCGTTTTAGCCAGCCGCAGAATCGTCACTATCACTCGTTGCGAGTCCTTTTCAGCGCACTCGCATACGACTTAACCGGCCTTCTTTCTAGAAACAGAGTGTATCTTTTTTGAGATTGTTCTTTTATGAGTATTCAACAGCTTCCAGGTAACGCCAATGACTTAGGAGCGACCTGGGATGGCAATGGAACAAACTTCGCAATTTTTTCCGAAAACGCTACAAGTGTAGAGCTTTGCCTATTTGACGAGAAGGGCAAAGAGACTCGATGCAAGCTTGAAAACGTCTATAACTTTGTATGGCACGGCTACTTCCCTTCGGTGAAACCCGGCCAGCGCTATGGATTCCGCGTTCACGGACCGTTTGATCCCGAGAACGGCCACCGGTTCAATCCCAATAAGCTGCTGATTGATCCCTATGCGCTGGCGATCGCAGGCAACGTCACTCCCGGTCAATCCATTTTTGGCTACAACTGGCTTGAGCCCGAAGAAGACCTCGGCTGCAACATCGAAAACAGTGCCGACGCCATGCCTAAATGCATCGTCGTCGATCCCACCTTCGACTGGAAAGGCGACGAGTCACCCAACACGCCCTGGAATGGAACCATCATCTACGAGATGCATGTCAAGGGCTTTACGATGCAGCACTCAAAGGTGCCCGAAGCCCTGCGCGGCACCTACGCAGGGCTCGCGCATCCCGCTGCAATCAAGCATTTAAAATCGCTGGGGATCACGGCTGTAGAGCTGATGCCCACACACCACTTTCACAAAACGCCTAGCTACCTCAAGAGCAAAGGACTTAGCAACTACTGGGGCTACGACTCGCTGAACTATTTCGCGCCGTTCTCTGGCTACAGTGCTAGCGGCATGGACGGCGGACAGGTTAAAGAATTCAAAGCTATGGTCCGCGCTCTACACACAGCGGGCATTGAGGTGATTCTAGATGTGGTGTACAACCACACGGGCGAAGGCAACCACATGGGCCCAACCCTCTGCTTTCGCGGCATCGACAACGCTGCCTACTATCGCCTCGTGCATGACAATGAACGCTACTACATGGACTACACCGGCTGTGGTAACTCCCTCCGAATGAGTCACCCTCAGGTGCTAAAGCTCATTATGGACAGCTTGCGCTATTGGGTGCAGGAAATGCACGTAGACGGCTTCCGGTTCGATCTGGCTTCAGCCCTAGCGCGCGAACTCTTTGAGGTGGGTACGCTAGCGACTTTCTTCGATATCATCCATCAAGATCCTGTGATCTCTAAAGTGAAGTTAATCGCGGAGCCGTGGGACGTAGGCGACGGCGGCTATCAAGTCGGTAAGTTTCCGCTGCTGTGGTCGGAGTGGAACGGCAAGTATCGCGATACGGTGCGTGACTTTTGGCGAGGAGAGAACAGTACGCTCGGAGAATTCGCGCTGCGACTTACCGGCAGTTCGGATCTCTACGAGCACACCGGACGCAGGCCGCACGCTAGCATTAACTTCATTACCGCTCACGATGGATTCACCCTACGCGACCTGGTGAGCTACAACGACAAGCACAACGACGCCAACGGAGAAGACAATCGCGACGGGGAAAGCCATAACCGCGCCTGGAACTGTGGCGCAGAAGGCGAGACCGACGATTCCGAGATCCTTCAGCTGAGGCTCCAGCAGCAGCGAAACTACCTGGCGACCCTGATGATTTCGCAAGGGGTTCCCATGCTACTAGCGGGGGATGAGATGGGGCGATCGCAGTACGGGAACAACAACACATACTGCCATGACAACGAGCTATCTTGGCTCGGCTGGGAACTGACCGAAGAGGAAAAAGAGCTGCTGCGCTACACCCAAAAGCTGGTCAAACTGGTCAAAGACCACCCTGTCTTTCGCCGCAAAGACTGGTTCTATGGCCGTGAAATCCACGGTTCTGGCATTCGCGACATCGGCTGGTTCAACGTAGACGGTCAGCCGATGCACGAAGAATGGACCGCAGGCTACGTTAAGACCCTTACCGTATTTCTCAACGGCGAAGAAATTGCCACACTCAATAAGCAGGGCGAGCAAGTATGGGACGACAGCTTCTTGCTTATGTTCAACGCGCACTACGAAACAATAGAGTTCGCCCTACCCACCCGCTTTCGCAGCAGCGAAAATACAGACTGGTCAGAGCGCAAGTGGCGTTTGCTAATCGATACCAAGTCAGAAGGCTTCGTTAAACGGACCAAAAATTATAAAAAGAAAGACAAGATCACCGTCGCAGCCCGCAGCCTTGTGGTGCTCAAAAGTAAGCTCTAGCGACACACTTTTGGTACATAGCTATCGTTTGCTATCTAGAGCGATTGATATATATATTTAGATGCAAACCAACGTTAGTAATCGTAAGACGCTATGGATTGGCACAGGCTAAGCAACCAACTAAAAAGCGCCCGGATCTGGAAATTTCTTTTCCTGGGCCTCACAGTGTTCGGCCTAGCCGTACTCGCTCCTAGCTGTAGCAGCCTAGATCGCCTCAGACTCGAAAACTTTCGCGTAGAAAGTGCTGATATCCCTACGCTCATTAGCACGGTGATCGGTGAGCCCAAAACCTTCAACTACCTGCTCACCCAGGAAGCCACTAGTTCCGACGTCCTTGGCTTGATGTACGAAGGGCTCATTGGGATAGACCAAACCACGAGTGAGATCATCCCGGCGCTGGCCGAATCTTGGACCATCTCCGACGACGGTCAAACCATTACCTACATTCTCAAAGACGGCCTCAAATGGTCTGACGGAGAACCCCTCACCGTGGACGACGTCGTATTTACCTACAACGACCTCATCTTCAATGAGAAGATTACTACCGACACCCGCGACGTTTTACGCATCGGCGTAGAAGGCAAACTTCCCGTCGTCACGAAGCTTGACAGTCGCCGAGTAGAGTTTAAGATTCCGGAGCCCTTTGCGCCCTTTTTGCGCGTTACCGGCATCGGGATTTTGCCACAGCATATTCTGCAAGAAACCGTCGACACCCTAGATGAAAACGGTGTTCCTGAGTTCATGAGTACCTGGGGCACCGATACCGATCCCCGAGAAGTTGTCGGCAACGGTCCTTATATCATCAAGCGGTTTATTCCAGGTGAACGCATCGTTTTTGAGCGTAATCCCTACTATTGGGAGAAAGGGCCCAAAGGCGAGCAGCAGCCCTACATCGAAGAAGTCATCTGGCCTGTTGTCAGCTCTCAAGACGCAGAATTTGTCAGCTTTCGTTCGGGCGACGCAGATTTAATGTCCGTCACGCCAGACAATTTTTCCCTTATCAAGCAAGACGAAGAGCAAGGCAACTATACCGTCTACAACGGCGGTCCTACGACGACTCGTCTGTTTATGACCTTCAATCTCAATAAAGGCTCTATTGACGGCACTCCGGTCGTTGATCCTATTAAGTCGGCCTGGTTTAGCACGGTGGAGTTCCGGCAGGCAGTCGCCTACGCGATTGATCGCGAGACCATGCTGAATAATATCTTCAAAGGACTTGGCGAGCTGCAAAACTCTCAAATTGCGCCTCAAAGCCCGTACTTTGCAGAGAGTGGCCTACCAGTGTATGACTACAACATCGAGAAAGCCAAAGAGCTACTGCTCTCCGCTGGATTTGAGTATCAAGGAGATCAGCTAGTGGACGCTGACGGCAACCGGGTCCGCTTCACGCTGCAAACTAACGTCGGCAATAAAATCAGAGAATCAGCGGGCGCGCAAATCAAGCAAAACCTGTCGCTTATTGGCATTACTATCGACTTTCAGCCAATTGACTTCAATAAGCTCGTCACCAATATTGGCGACACGCTCAAATGGGATGCGATCGTACTGGGCTTTGGCGCAGGGGTAGAGCCCAACAGCAGCGCCAACCTCTGGCTTACCGAAGGCGGCCTGCACTTTTTCAATCAGCAGCCGCAAAACGATGTAAACCTTACGAATAGACAAATCTATGATTGGGAGCAGGAGATTAGCGATCTTTACATTCAAGCAGCTCAAGAGCTAGATGAGGAAAAACGCAAGGCACTTTACTTTGAAACTCAAAGGCTAGTTCAGGAGAATCTGCCGTTTATTCACCTTGTCGGCCAGTATTCTATGAGCGCCGTTCGCAATAAAATTCAAAACGTGGAGTACACCTCACTCGGCGGCGTGCTGTGGAATATCAGTGAGCTGAAGATTGAGGAGAATTAGAGGTTGATGGATTGCTAACCTATGCTACTTGACAGGAATGGAAGCCTCACGCTGTGTTAACGATTACGGCAAACGACATATGGAGTTTGCCGGAGCCGGAGCCAGCTTCTTAAAGTTTGCTGTGGATAAAAGCAGAGGAGCCACACTATCCGTCATAATTACAATCGAAGACCTTAGCCGAATCACAATAGACGCCTTTTTATCTGACGAAAACCACGCTTACCGGCGCGTATGGATCATCTTGAGCAAGCTTACAGAGTCTTAGAACTAGAGTTGGGACAGCAAACTTCTATCAAGGAAGTAAACCAAGCCTACAAAGACCTCGTATTTATATGGCATCCGGATCGCATTCCAAGCGATCGCGATCGCCTGCGTGAAAAAGCAGAAGCCAAGCTCAAAGTGCTCAACGAAGCTCGGGCTTTGATGAAAGCTCATGCCGAGAACGGCAGAGTTCCTGCTGTAGAAGCAGCCGGGACTGAAACTAGCCGCACGAATGGAAGCCGCAGCGCTGCGCGCACGAGAGCCACCGCCCGCAACTACACCTCTACCTACCGGCCTGGCGACGACTCTACCTACCGGCCTTACGGCAGTGCTCGTACCTACTCCGCCTCAAATCGCTCGGCAGCAGGAGATACCAGTAGCGACGCCAATAGCAGAGCCGGTGGCTATCGCCCACCTTACGACGCCTACCGGAGAGCCGCCTCTAGCGAATACGATGCGACCTATCGGGCTCGCTATCCTAGCAGCACCTGGCCTCGCGGCGCTGAATCAACCGGTGCTGACTCAGCGGCTAAAAATTCAGCGAATGGCGCTAGCGACACGCGTAGTGCTGATAGGGCAGCTCAGGAGCGAGCCGCTAGGGAAAGAGCAGCCAAGGCCGAAGCAAGAGCGAAGGAAACCGCAGAGCGAAAGGCGAGCGATAGAGCGGCTAGGGAACAGGCGATCGCAGAGCGAAAGGCCAGAGAAAAGGCGGCTAGAGAAAAAGCGATCGCAGAGCGAAAAGCCAGAGAGCAGGCCGCCAAGGAGAAAGCCGCCAGCGACAGACTGGCCAGAGAAGAAGCTGCCAAAGAAAAATCTCTTCAAAAAACCACCAGTCAGAGTACATCCAAACGCGACCCTGACCTCAGCGGCGTAGACATGAGCGGTGCCAACCTCAAAGAAAAAGACTTCTCGGGTCGCAACCTTAGCGGTGCCAACCTCAGCGGCGCAGATCTTAGTGACACCTTCATGCACAAGGTCATCCTCAACCGCGCCAACCTGCGCAAAGCCCGACTCTTTCGAGCCAACCTCCTTCAGGCAGACCTTAGCCACGCGGATCTTAGTGGCGCAGATCTCATCGGCGCGGACCTTAGCGGCGCAGACCTCACAGGCGCAGACCTTAGCGGCGCAAAAGTAGGCTACGGCGATAAGATCATGGTAAAACTTCTCGGCGCGCGCCTTACCGGCACCATCATGCCAAATGGCCGCATCCACGAGTAACTCACCTTTTTATCACCTTACTTCGTGGCCATCCTTACCCCTATCAACGACTGGTTTTCGCAGCAGGGCTGGAAACCAATCCCCTTTCAAAAGCAAACCTGGAAAGCCTACCTAGCAGGAAAAAGCGGCATCATTCAAGTGCCTACAGGGTCGGGCAAAACCTACGGCGCGGTAATGGGTCCGCTCGCTCAAATGCTCAGTGAAGCTGAGGCACTCAAGGGGCTACAGCTTCTATACATCACACCGCTACGCGCCCTATCGCGCGATATTGAGGCGTCCATTCGCCGACCTATCGAAGAAATGGGCTGGCCGATGACAGTAGAGTCGCGCACGGGTGATACCAAATCCTCGGTAAAAAGTCGGCAGATCAAAAAAATGCCGAATATCTTAATCACCACTCCAGAGTCTCTATCGGTTTTACTATCGTACAAAAGTTCAGCCAAGCGATTTGGCACTTTACGCTGCGTAATCCTAGATGAATGGCACGAGCTAATGGCCTCCAAGCGAGGCACACAGACCGAGCTGTGCATGTCGCAGCTCAGACAGCTAAATCCAGCCGTGCAAACCTGGGCCATCTCAGCGACGCTAGGCAACTTGCAAGAAGCTGCGCAAGCCGCGATTGGAGTAGATAGCGAGCCCGTTATTATACAGTCGAAAATCAAGCGAAAAACAGTCATCACCAGCGTGATGCCTACGTCTGTAGATAGCTTTCCGTGGGCGGGGCACCTCGGCCTGCACATGTTTGAGTCGCTGGTGTCAGTGCTCGACATTGAGCGCTCTACGCTGATATTTACAAATACCAGGTCTCAGGCCGAGCGATGGTACCAGGCACTCACCTTCTCTATGCCAGATGACGGGCATAGAATTGCCTTGCACCATGGCTCCATCGACTTTGATACCCGCCTATCCATTGAAGCTGGTCTTAAAACTGGCAACATCAAATGGGTCGTATGCACATCTTCACTCGATTTAGGCGTAGACTTTCAGCCGGTAGAGCGGGTCGTACAAATCGGCAGCGCCAAGAATATAGCGAGGTTGCTCCAGCGAGCGGGACGATCTGCCCACTTGCCCGGTGGCACGTCAGAAGTGTTCTTCTTACCAACAAATGCGCTAGAGCTTTTAGAAATTTCAGCCTTTCGGCGCGGACTAGCCGCAGGCCAGATAGAGTCTCGACATACGCTAGAAAAACCTTACGACGTATTACTCCAGCACTTAGTGACACTGGCCTGCGGAGACGGCTTTGCACCAAAAGAGACGTTTGACACCGTTCGTAAGGCGTTCTCCTATCGAGACCTGTTGACAGAAGAGTTCGACTGGATGGTGGACTTCTTAGAGAAAGGGGGAAAGTGCCTGCAAGCGTATCCGCGCTACAAAAAGATTGTGTTAGACGAAGAAAGCGGTGTGTATCGCGTTGAGGATGGTCGCATTTCGCGGATGCATAAAATGGGCATCGGCACGATTACCGGCAACCAGCAGGTAAGAATCACCTACGCCAAGGGAAAATCAATTGGGACGGTGCAAGAAAGCTTTGTGTCGCGGCTGAAGAAAGGAGATGTATTCTTTTTTGCTGGGAGACAGCTGGAGTACTTTCAGATGAAAGATATGACGCTGTACGTGAAAAACGCGAAGAAGAAGTCGAGCGTGGTGCCGGTATGGAGCGGCGGCTATATGGCTATTTCAGACTGCCTAAGCCAATACCTTCGAGAAGAGATCACTCAGGCAAAAGAAGGCAACGTTAGCGCCGAGGTAGAATGCATCATGCCTATTCTCGCTGCGCAGGATAGCATTTCTCACTTGCCAGGGGCAGACCAGTTTTTGATTGAGTGCTGCCATACAAGAGAAGGTCAGCACCTATACGCCTATCCATTTGAAGGGCGAAACGTACACGAGGGACTCGGCTTTTTATGGGCATATCGTTTCTCGCAGCTACAAAAAGCAACATTTACAGTATCAGCCAATGATTACGGCTTCGAGATTTTAGCGCCAGAAGATTATCCGTTTCAAGCCCTCTTTAGCGATCGCTTTTTCTCAACGCGAAACCTATACGAGGAGATAAAAGAGAGTTTGAATATCTCTGAACTGACTCAGCGACGTTTTAGAAGCATCTCGCAGGTGTCGGGGCTTGTATTCAAGGGTTATCCAGGTTCCAAAAAAACAACCAACCAGGTACAAATCAGCTCATCGCTGATTTACCAAGTCTTCAACAAATACGAGCCCGACAATTTGCTCCTACAACAGGCCGAGCGAGAGGTGATAGAAGGCCAGATGGAAGAGCCTAGACTGACCGCCGCGCTAAAACGAATTCAGGATTTGGAGCTGGTGTGGATGAACGTAAAAAGGCCGACTCCGTTAGGGTTTCCGCTGCTAGTAGAGAGACTAAGTTCGAGGTTAACGAATGAGAGTTTGCGCGATCGCATCGTCCGCCTTAAACAGCAGTGGGACAGTTAGTCATTCTAGTCCATACGATAACTTATACAAGTGCTAGAATTCGTAGGAACGTGAGTAGTCGATTCTCAGAGGTCTGACCAATGATAGCAGCTGCTAGATCCTCATCCACTCGTATAGAGACAGCAAGAGGCGACGTTCGCACAATTCATAGAAACAAAACTTGGGAACAGTTCAAGCACTTACAGAAGGGGTTTGAGAACAGTCGTGGGATTCGGCTCTTTTACTTTGATGAGACGATTGAGATTCTTATGCCGGGTACAGCGCACGAGCTGTCTAAAAGCGTCATCGGCTTTTTAGTAGAGACCTTTTTGTTTCACATCGAAGTAGAGTTTGAACCTACAGGTTCAACGACTCAAGAGAAAGCAGAAGTTGCCTCTGTTGCAGCTGATGAGTCTTATGAAATTGAAGGACTTAGGCTCTCGATTAAAGTTAATTTCACTAGCGGCGATATCGACAAGCTCGCTCGCTACAAAGCCCTGGATGTTGATGAAGTATGGTTTTGGGAAGACGATGTTTTAGATATGTATCACCTCCA
This sequence comes from uncultured cyanobacterium, assembly GCA_963836895.1. Taxonomy (GTDB): domain Bacteria; phylum Cyanobacteriota; class Cyanobacteriia; order Phormidesmidales; family Phormidesmidaceae; genus Phormidesmis. Next base: position 240,045 of record CAWILA010000007.1, read on the forward strand.
GCCGGATAGCTACGAGAAGGTAGATCGCAGCGTCATTCCATCTCCGTCTATTCTAAGTCGCTAACTCCTGGCAGAGTGCATCATGATTGGCGAAACTTATCGAATAAAAGCGGCAAAGAAGCTGCTGAAGACCTACTGCGTTCAGCTGTAGCGGTAAAATAGTCAATAGCAATCAAATGGCGCAGAAGACCACATGGCAGATGTATTGGTAATTGGCTCAGGGCCCGCAGGACTCCTGATAGCTAACGCACTAGAGCAGCGCGGGCTCAAGGTAGAAGGACTAAGCCCAGCCGCGCCCGACGCGCCCTGGCCAAATACCTACGGCATCTGGGCTGATGAGCTAGAAGCGCTTGGGATGGAAGAATTTTTGTGGAAGCGCTGGCAAAAGACCACCGCCTATATGGGCAATAGCGCAATCCCACTCAACCGAGACTACGGGCTGATAGACCGCGAGAAAATGCAGGGGCACTGGCTGCAGCAAAACCAGCGCCACGGCGTGAATTGGCACTTGGGCAAGGCAGTAGGTGTCACCCATAGCTCTAAACGCTCTGAAGTGACTGACGAAACCGGAAAAACCTATAGCGCTCGGCTAGTCGTTGATACCAGCGGGCACAATCCGGCGCTCGTAAAGCGACTGCCGATAATGAAACCGATTGCTTATCAGGCGGCTTACGGCATTGTAGGCAAGTTCTCTGCGCCACCGGTAGAAGCTGAGCAAATGGTGCTGATGGACTATCGAGACGATTATTTGCCTGCCCCAGAACGTAAGCTGCCGCCCACGTTTTTGTATGCGATGGATTTAGGCAACGATCTTTATTTTGTAGAAGAGACTTCTGTGGCACATGTCCCTGCTATCCCAACGGATACGCTTGAGCGGCGATTGCATCAGCGGCTAGCACACAGAGGCGTTAAAGTTGTTGAAAAGCATCATGTAGAACGCTGCTTGTTTCCAATGAATATGCCGCTGCCAGATTTTACACAGGCCGTAGTAGGCTTTGGGGGATCGGCAAGCATGGGGCATCCAGCGACAGGGTATATGCAAGGAGCACTGTTGAGAAGAGGGCCAGATTTGGCAAGGGCGATCGCACACGCGCTCGAGGGCCACAGCACCTCCCCCGAAAAAGTTGCCAAGGAAGCCTGGCAAACCCTCTGGCCGGAAGACAGATTGCGCAAACACTACCTCTATAGCTTTGGTCTAGAAAACATGATGGACTTCAAAACCAAAGACCTACAGCAGTTCTTCACTACGTTCTTCGGGTTAGAACAGCACCAGTGGTCGGGCTTCTTGGCAGACACTTCTACCCTGCCAGAAATTGTACAGGCGATGCTGGTTCTGTTTGGACGCACATCAAATCCAGTGCGGTGGGGTCTGATGAGTTCGGTGTTGAGTCATGGCAGTCTGCTAAGACGCACGCTGACAACGTAATGAACAAAAACACTCTTCTAGCAAACGAGATTGAACTATTTGGTCAGCGATTGCAGCTGCTAGACGACAAAGCGCTGTATCTACCGGAAGTGCAAACTTTGTTGGTTTCGGATATACACTTAGGTAAAGCAGAGACTTTCCAGTCCTTTGGGATTCCTATTTCCAATAAGATGAATGAAGAGAATTTGGAAAGACTGCGATCGCTCTACCGGCAGGTCAAACCCGAGAAACTGTTCATCTTAGGCGATCTCTTTCATTCTAGAGAGTCTCTTGTTCCAGAAGTGCTAATTAGCTGGGATAAATTTGTCAAAGAGATAGCAGCAACCGTCACCTTAATCGTAGGTAATCACGATCGGCGATTGGTATCCGCTTTGCCGCCTATGCCTATGGAAACTCAAATAGACGCGGTAGAAGTAGGGCCGTTTTTGCTCAGCCATGAGCCGGAAATGCAGCACGGCTCAGTCTTGAATATCTGCGGACATATCCATCCGGTGATAAGGCTGCGATCGCACACCGACAGCCTTCGCCTTCCCTGCTTCTTCATAGAACGAAATGCCAAACGGCTCACACTGCCCTCCTTTGGCGAATTTACCGGCGGCTACGAAATAGAGCTTGTAGAAAACACGTGCGCATACGTAGCCTGCGAAGGCGAAGCCATCCCATTCAATGCTAAAACTTAGCGTGGCAGTTGCGGTGGTTACTCATATAGCGAGCAAAACGCGCCAAGCTATATGCTATCAATAGCGAATTCTTGGATCTAGAAAACCATATAAAATATCGGCAACCAGGTTAAACGCCACAATCAAAATGGCGTAGATAAAGGTAATCGACATCACAACGGGCGTATCGCTGCGAATAATAGAGTCGATCAGCAGTGAGCCAATGCCAGGCACCCGAAACACCTGCTCTGTCACCAGCGCGCCTGTAAACACCGTCGGAATATCTAGCGCAATGAGGGTCACAACAGGAATCAGCGCGTTGCGCAGCACATGTCGGCTCATCACCTGCCAGCCGCTGAGACCCTTCGCATACGCAGTTCGCACATAGTCCATTCCCAGCTGCTCAATGACTGCCGCACGGATGTATCGCATTAGCACTGCCGTCTGAAACAGGGTCAGCACAGCAATCGGCATTACAGACTGCTTGAGCTGAGTCAAAAAACTACCCATGTCATTCACAATGAGCGTGCTGTCGTAAATAAACGGCAGCCAGCCTAACGTTATGCTAAACAACAATATGAACAACAGACCTGTGAAGAAAGGCGGAATAGAAAAGCCTGCGAAGGCGAATGTGGTAATGAGTTGATCCAACCAGGTATAGCGTGTGAGCGCGGAGAGAATGCCCAGCGGGAACGCAATCAAAACAGAAAGCGCATAGGCAAGACCTACCACCCACAGCGTCGTAGGCAAGCGCTGTAGGATGAGCTCACTGACAGGCACCGGGTTTATAAAAGAGTAGCCCATGTTTCCTGTGAGGAAAGCAGCAGCCCATTTGAAATAGCGGATGTATATAGGCTGATCTAGACCTAATGCACGGCGGATATTTTCGCGGATTTCAGGCGTAATAGAAGGACTGTTGGCCAGTTCACCTAACGGGTCACCTGGTGCAAGCGCCAGCACTAGGTAGATCACTGCGCTAATAGCTACAAGGGTAGGCACTGCAATCAGAACACGCTTGATAAGGTACTTGCCCATGTGTAGCCCTCCTTACTGTTTGCCCCAGCTGTCGATTTTCCAGGTGCTCGCGGCCCATGGGGTAAATTCTAGATCTGTGAGAGAAGAAGCGATCGCATACCCCTCGCTTCTCTGTACCAGCGGAATCAGGGCCACATCTTCAATCAAAAGATCGTTCATCGCAACAAACAGATCGACCCGCTTCTGTGGATCGACTTCTCCGGCCAGCTGATCTAGCAGAGCGTCATACTCAGGGTTGCAATAGCGAGAAGAATTCTCTTTGGACCACTGATTTTCTCTCTGCGAGATTTGATCGCAGGCATATAGCTCCATATACGAGTCGGGCTCTGGCGTTTCACTATCAAAGGTAAACAGCTGCAAATCTGAATTGAACTGATTAACCGAATCAGGACTGGTAGCATCGCCAAAGTACACACCTGCCTCCACACTTTTGAGCTCTACAGACATCCCGATAGACTCAAGGCTCTGCTTAATAATCTCCTGCGTTTTCTGTCGCACCGGGTTGACAGAGCTTGTGAAGAGAATGTTCATCTCTACTCCGTTTTTATCTCGAATACCGTCACTGTTAGTATCTTTCCACCCTGCTTGATCCAACAGTTCAGCAGCTTTCTCCAAATTAAACTCGTACTCAGTATTCGCAGACGCATACTTTTCAGGAGAAACCAGGAAATTCGTAGCCACCGTACCCGCTTCGCCATAGAGCTGATCGGTAATTGTTTCGCGATCAATCGCTAGGCTAATCGCTTCACGAACCGGCTTTTCAGAAAGAAAAGGATGTGGCGTATCTTTTTGCGACTTCTCTCCGTCTACCTCCTTATTAGGATCGGAGAAATTGATATAGATTCGTTCCATAGCAGGCTTAGGAACATAAATCATCTCTCCTTTTCCGCCAGATTCTAAGCTTGTAAGCACTGCTGGCTCAGCCTGCACGTTCCACGCATAGTCAGACTCACCGGTTTGTAGCACAGCCCTAGCAGCTGAGACAGCATCTCCGCCCCCCTTCATCTCAACGCGACTAAAAGCAGGAGCCTCACCTCGAAAGTTGGGATTGGGTTCATAAACAATAGTATCGCCCGGCTTAAACTCTCTTACCTGAAAGGCATTGGTCCCGATCGGAGCTGTATTGCCTGGCGCTGAGCGCGCACTGGCACCTAGGTAATCTTTAAAAACGTGCTCAGGCAAAATCATGCCGCTACCCCCCACAAAAGGAGACATCGGCGCAGGCGTAGGCTGCTTAAACGTGATCTTAACCGTCAGGTCGTCTACTGCTTCTACACTCTCCACATCGCCGTAGAATTCACCAGAGGTAGCACCCACTTCTGGCGTCGTGATGAAGCTATAGGTGAAAACAACATCTTCAGCCGTGAAGGGCTCACCATCAGACCACAGCACACCGTCTTTGAGCTTCCAGGTAACCGTTTTGCGATCAGCACCGATGCCACCATTGTCTACCGTCGGAATTTCTGCGGCTAAAATTGGCTCTAGCGTTTCAGCTTCGTTATAGGCCGCCAACGGTTCCAAGACGGGGCTTGCAGCTTCGCGGTCTTTGGAGCCAGGAGACAGGTGAGGGTTTAGCGTTGTCGGCGCTTGCCAGTAAAGTAGTTTAAGGGTATCAGCAGTGACAGAATCGCCTGAAGAGTCACCACTGCCGCTGCTGTTTGGAGCGCTCTGAGGATTGCAGGCAGTGAGCAGTCCCATACTTAGTGCGGCGAGCGCCGCCAGGGTGAGCGGGTGGCGAGTGAACTTTCTAAGGCGCATATAGCGGGCTTTCCTTTTGCGATCGCCAGAACCGGATTCCAGCGTTGTTGAAACAGACTATACCGAAGTTTCTATCGAGAGAGTACATCTTCTTTGTGCAAAGGCCAATCAATCGACCGTAGCATGCGGATACGGTCGCTAGCACTCAATATCGCTAATACTCATTACCATAGACACAGATAATATGCACAAAACTAGTAAAGTTTTCATCTTACCAATAAAGCAAAGTAAACTAGGCATGAATAGAGTTCAGCTGTAGTTTATGGATTGAGGTATAGCTAGTAAGCTAATAAGTACATGAAGGTCACACAGTCTCTGATTGAAGCTATATAGCGTCATCACTACCGTGCTTGGCTACCATCACAATTCGTACATACTTGTCATTAGCCATCGGCATGATCGCATCTTCTATTGAGAGATCATTCATCCGAGCCTAGTGAGAATGTCTGCGCAACAATCACAATAAGATCCCATTTTTATTATAACCAAGGGGTTATAAGCCTTCGCTAAGAGATCTGCTATATGTTGTTTTGGCTTTATTGCAAACGACATAGCGAGCACGATACGGCACTCCTAAAAACTGGAACAGCCATACCTCGAAAGATGGTGGCCAGGTTTCTGATGAAAGAGTCTCTGTCGTTTTTGCAGGCGATTTTTGGCCGCTCCACTCTAACAGTTACTCCTATTGGAATATCGTCGCTTAATAGTCTTCAAAGAAGTCTCAAAGAACTAAAATTCTCCCAAGAATTAAAAAGATAGACCCAATTATCTCCGACAGTGCTATGCAAATACGCTTCTCTAAAAACGTCCTCACGTTTCTATGCTAAATAAGCCGATAGATCAATCCGATAGCCTACCACTCGTGTCTATTATCGTCCCTGTTTATAACGGCGGTAAGAGCTTTTCTAGCTGTTTAGAAAGTCTTGACAAATGGGCCGCTGAAGCTGAAGTAGTCGTTGTTGCAGACGGCGAGTCGGATGGAAGTTGGAAGGTTGCGAAAGAGCATGGCGCTAAAACCATTAGGCTTCTGGAGTCGAAGGGCCCTGCGAACGCACGCAACCTGGGCGCTGAGGCCGCTTCAAGCGATATTCTCTTATTCATCGATGCCGATGTTACCGTTCATCCAACGACGGTAAAGCAGGTATACGAAGCCTTCCAGTCAGAGCCTGAATTGACCGCGCTAATCGGCTCATACGACGATATGCCAGGAGCGCCGAACTTTTTATCGCAGTACAAGAACCTGTTTCATCACTATACTCATCAGCAAGCAAGAGAGGAAGCCTCTACTTTTTGGGGAGCCTGCGGTGCTATACGTAAGGAGACCTTTTTGGAGATTGGTGGCTTTGATGCTAGCTATCGTCGGCCTTGTGTGGAAGACATTGAACTAGGCTACCGGCTGCGGCAGGCGGGCTATAAAATTCGGCTGTGTAAAAACATTCAGATCAAGCATCTCAAGCACTGGACCGGGTTCTCTTTGCTGCGCGCAGAGGTATTTTACCGGGCGCTGCCTTGGATGGCCCTGCTGCTAAAGCTAAAGCGAACCCATCCAGAGCAGTATCGTCAGTTTTCTAGCGACCTCAACTTGAAATGGTCTAGCCGATTGAGCGTTGTTTTAATCTATGGCATATCCGTCGAGCTGGTCTTGTCTATCTTTTGGCCCGTGGTACTTTGGGCCGCAGCCGCTAGCGCGATCACACTCTTCGTAATTAATCTACCTGTTTATCGTTTTTTCTACCGTAAGCGGGGTGTTTGGTTTGCAGCGTGCGTATTACCCTGGCATTGGCTCTACTACTTTTACAGCGGACTCGCCTTTGTTATCGGGACGTTGCGACACCGAATGCAAATATGGCGAACTAGATATGGCGAACTGAATATGTAGAGATAGAGATATGTAGAGATAGATACGTAGAGAAAAGTGCGATCGCAAAGAACAACAGGATGCAACACAGTTGTTTGGCAGTCGCTACAGTTAACCTTTAGGGCGATTTAGAAGGAAAGAAAATGGTTGATGTAGTAGTAATGGGTGGCGGCCCCGCGGGGCTAACAGCTGCCTACGAGTTAGCCAAACACGGTAAAGACTCAGTCGTGCTAGAGCAGGCCGATAAGGTAGGCGGTATCTCTCGCACAGAAATGTACAAAGGGTACCGGTTCGATATCGGCGGGCATCGCTTCTTCACCAAAGTTGGCGAAGTCCAAGAGATCTGGAAAGAGATCTTAGGCGACGAATTTATCCAGGTGCCCCGGCTATCACGCATTTACTATCGTGGAAAGTTTTTTGACTACCCGCTGTCTATAGGCAGTACGCTCAAAAACCTTGGCATAGTAGATAGCACCCTTTGTGTTGCAAGCTACTTAAAATCCAAAATAAATGGTAAGCTCAACCCTGGCCCAGAGGCCGAAAACTTGGAGGATTGGGTTGTAGAGCGCTTTGGAGATCGTCTCTATCGCACGTTCTTTAAGTCATACACAGAAAAGGTATGGGGCATTCCCTGCAACAAAATTCAAGCGGAGTGGGCCGCACAGCGCATTAAGGGACTCTCTCTCAAGAAAGCGGTTATCAACGCAGCCTTTGGCAGTAACGACACCAAAACCCTGATCAAAGAGTTTGACTACCCTATCTACGGCCCTGGCATGATGTGGGAACGCTGCCAGCAAATCTTAAATAACAAAGACTCGCCGGTACACCTACGCACTCGCGTCACCAGCGTAGAACACGACGGTAAGAATGTGCGCAAAGTCATTGCCCAGCGCGGCGACAAAACGCTAGAGCTATCGAGTGATAGCTATGTCTCTAGCATTCCAATTACCGCACTTGTCAAAGCCCTAAAACCCGCGCCGCCGCAGGCCGTTTTGGAGGCCGCCAACGGGCTGAAATACCGTGACTTTTTGATTGTACCGCTGGTCATTAATCTCAAAGATATCTTCCCCGATAACTGGATCTACATCCATAGCCCTGAGTTTAAGGTAGGCCGCATCCAAAACTTTAAAAATTGGAGTAAAGCCATGGTGCCAGATCTTAGTAAAACCTGCGTTGGTATGGAGTTTTTCTGTAGTGAGGGCGACAGCCTGTGGGAGATGTCTAACGAAGAACTAATAGCTCTGGCAAGTCAAGAGATTGTTGAGCTAGGCCTGGTACCGAGTCTTAAATTCGTAGAAGATGGTACGGTCATTCGGCAGAAGAAAGCCTATCCTGTGTACGATGGCGACTACCGCAAGCACCTAGATGTCATTCAGCGCTACCTCCAGCAGTTTGAAAATCTGCAGACCGTAGGCCGAAATGGCATGCACAGATACAACAATCAGGACCACTCTATGCTGACAGGTCTGCTAGCCGCCAAAAACATTTTGGGTGAAAAGCACGACCTCTGGAATGTCAACGTAGAGCGTTCGTATCATGAGGACTTTACGCCAGAGCAGTGGGAGAAAGCGAGAGCTCAGCTGAAAGAGCCCATCGAAGCGTACGTGAGCTAAGCGCCAATTGTCTGCCGATATTATCTGCTGATATTATCTGAGCTATGAGCCCTCAATTTGTGTCTGTGATTGTGCCTGTATTCAACGACGCGCCGCGTTTGCGGCTATGTTTAGCAGCGCTAGGGCAGCAGACTTACGACGCCGATAGCTACGAGGTGATTGTCGTGAATAACGGATCCGCGCCCAGTGCGCAAATTCCTGAAACGATTGCCGAATTTTCTGATTTTGCGGTGTACGCATTTGAAGCTTTGCCAGGGGCCTATGTCGCTCGAAACAAAGGATTGAGTGTAGCGAAGGGAAGTATTTTGGCGTTTACAGATGCTGACTGTATTCCAGCGGCAGATTGGCTAGAAAAAGGTGTAGCCCGGCTAATAGCTGAGCCGAGCTGCGGCTTAGTAGCCGGGCGGATTGATTTGTTCTTTAAAGGTGATCGCGCCAACCCTATCGAGCTATACGAGAGCGTAACCGCTTTTCCCCAAGAGCGGTTGCTAGCCCAGGCGCACGGTGCGGCGACGGCCAATGTCTTCACCTTTCGCACCGTCATAGACAAAGTGGGGACTTTCAATTCGGAGCTGCGATCGCAAGGCGATCTGGAGTGGGGGCAGCGAGTATTTGCAGCGGGCTATCAGCAGGTGTATGCACACGACGTTTGTGTAGCCCACCCTGCCAGGCATACCTTCAAACAACTTCGTAAGCGCACGGTGCGATTAGCAGGAGGTGCTTTTGGGCGATTAGTTCAATCGGAACCGAACAGGCTGCGTCAGAATTTGAGGTTTGCCAGGCTGCTGTTAGAAGATTTGACGCCGCCTGTGAACTTTGCGCTCTCTGCGCTGAGCGACCAGCGGCTGCAAGGGCTGCAAGAAAAATTGACGGTGCCGATAGTGCTGATGTGGGTAAGAGCCATCAGTGCGACCGAAAAAGTTCGATTGCGATTAGGGGGAGTGCCGAGTCGTGGGTAATTTCAGAGGGTCTACGGGGGAAAGCATGAGAGTTGCCTTTGTTGTGCACGAGTTCCCGATACTGTCGGAGACTTTTGTCGTAAATCAAGCGATTGGGCTGCTAGATCGAGGCTGCGAGGTAGATATTTACACAACACGGCTAGGCGATGTCTCGAAGGTACATCCAGACGTAGACCGCTACGATTTGCTTTCGCGAACGCGGGTGCTGACTTCGGTGCCACAGAACTACGCTGTAAGAGTATTGCAAGGCGCTGGAATTATTGCCCGCAGTGGCTGGCGCTATCCCAGGATGATTTTGCGATCGCTTAATCCGCTTGCTCGAGGCATAAGAGCTGCCTCGCTCTGGTCATTATTCAGCGCGGTTCCCGCTACCGGTTGGCCAACCTACGACATCATTCACTGTCAGTTTGGCAACTTAGGGTTTCACGGTCAGCTGCTGCGAGACTTTAGCCCCAAGGCCAAGCTAGTGGTGATGTTTCGTGGGTTCGACATTAGTCAACAGCTACACACAGAGGGCAGTCGCCTCTATGCCAAGCTGTTCAAGCAGGCCGACTACTTTTTAACCAACTGCGACTTCTTTCGGCGGCGGCTGCTAGCCCTTGGCTGCCCACCTGAGCAGGTGCGAGTGCATTACTCCGGCCTAGACTGTGCTAAGTTTCCGCTACAGCCGCGATTGTACGAGCCTGGTTCTAGCGAGCCGATTCAAATTGCGGCTACGGGGCGACTGGTGGAGAAGAAGGGATTTGAGTATAGTATTCGCGCGATCGCACAGCTCAAAAAACACTACCCGGACATCACCTACAGCATCATGGGCGATGGTCCGCTAAAGGCGCAGCTAACAGATCTCATCGACTCGCTAGATCTTGCTAACAACGTTCGTCTGCTCGGCTGGTGCGATGAAGCAGAGATTATTGACGTGCTCAAGCAAGCTCACCTTTTCGTAGCGCCTAGTGTCACCTCAGCAGATGGTAACCAAGATGCGCCAATTAACACTTTGAAAGAGGCAATGGCCATCGGCTTGCCCGTAGTCAGCACACACCACGGGGGGATTCCAGAGCTAGTAGAAGATGGAGTGAGCGGTTTGCTAGTGCCCGAGCGGGACGCAGGTGCGATCGCAGCCGCTATCTATACCCTAATTCAACAGCCCAAACGCTGGCCAGCAATGGGAAAAGCAGGCCATGCCTACGTCAAAAATCACTACGATCTCAGCGGGCTGAACGACCGTTTGCTAGCGCTATACGAAGCGCTCCTCTGTGGAACTCCAAACGGTGGTGAAAGTACCGACAGAACATCTATGCCTCAAGTGTCTGTTTTACAAACATAGCAACTTCTAACATCTTCTAATATCTTCTTCTAACATCTATTGATGATCGCTATTTTTCCATCCTATCTAGCTGCCGTTTTCTCCAACTACTCTTATGCAAACCAATCCCACAACAGCCTATCTTGTCACTTCATCCGTTGAATCAGAGACTTCTGCCAAGGTCACCATTATTGTGGTGCCTCGTGAGCGATTTAGCTGCACCGTTCAATCGCTAGAGAGCCTATACGAGAACACGCGAGTCCCTTTTAAACTCATCTACGTCGATGGCAATTCTCCACCGCATATTCAAAAGTACATTGAAAAGCAGGCGATCGCGCGTGACTTTGAGCTAGTTCGAACAGACTACTATCTGTTTCCCAATCAGGCAAGAAACATCGGCTTAGCGAAGGTAAAAACGCCTTATCTCACTTTTGTAGACAACGACATTATCGTTTCTCCAGGCTGGTTGGAAGCGTTGTTGAAGTGCGCAGAAGAAACTCAGGCCGCAGTCGTAGGCCCGCTGATGTGTCAAGACGAACCTGTGCATGAGGTAGTGCACTTCGCGGGCGGAGAATCTCACATATGGGTAGATAAGCTTGGTCGGCGGCGAATTCGAGAGAAAATGATGGCCCAAGGTAAGCGGGTCGATGACGTACTGCCCACCCTAGAGCGGACGCCTACAGAGCTATCCGAGTTCCACTGCGCCCTAATTCGTCGAGAGATTACCGACAAATTAGGCCCACTAGATGAGGGGATGCTGAACACCAAAGAGCACCTAGACTTTTGTATGAGCGTGGCAGACCTGGGAGAAGCGGTTTATTTTGAGCCCGCTTCAATCGTTACCTACGTTCCTGGCCCACCGTTAGAGCGCAGCGATCTCACCTTTTACATGCTGCGCTGGAGCGATGAGTGGACCCTCAAGAGTTTGCACCATTTCCGAGACAAGTGGAACCTGGCGGAGGACGGCTATTTCACCGCCAAATACAAGCATTTGGGCTGGCGACGCCACGCCACGATATTTACGCCCTTAGTGCGAGCGTTGAGCTTTGGACGCGATAATCGCTTTCTGCTGCGGGCGTTTGCCAAGCTCGATCATCCCTTCAATCGGTTTCTCACCCGCCGCCACGCTCGAACTCAGCAATCACTATGACCGCTCCTTCTACCGCCGACCCTATTGCTCGCGTTCACCGCCGACAGTTTGTCATTGGCCCACACAAGTTTCTCGCTCGCTCCGACTGGCAGACGTTTGAAATAGGGCCAAATCTCGCATTATCAGCAGATCCTGAGCTACGAATCAATAGCGCAACTGATAAAAGTGGCGTGAGATGGCTTTTGCTAGGGCTAGCGGTTGATACTCGTTCGGACTTTGACGCACCGATAGAAGTAATCGCACAGCGCACGACTGAAGAAATTCCTGGCCTTTACAGATACTGGGCCGGACGATGGGTGTTGGTAGGTGCCGATAGTCTGCACCCAGACGGCGCGGCTATGCTGGGCTGCTACTACGGAAAAAGTGCTGAAGACGCACTTTGGGTTAGCAGCAGTCCGGTGTTGGTTGAACAGGCCATGGCGTCGAAGCGCCCAGATAGCGCTAGGAGAAGTCATGAGCGAGACCCGTCTAGCTGGCAACCTGCACCGCAAGCCAATATCAAAAATATCTCCTGGTATCCACCGCCTCATTCACCTGTTCCAGGCGTATTTCGGCTGCTGCCTAGCCAGATTTTAGATCTGCGTAAGGGAGTTTGCCGTTATAGGCTGCTGGTAAGCCGAATGGAAGGGCCCTATACAGATACCAGTATCTGTGAAGACTTACAGCAGGCGATCGCTACTGTCATACAGCGCCTAGCCAAAATAAATCAGCCCAAAGCGCCCACTCTGCTACTGTCTGGCGGACGCGATTCTCGGCTGCTAATAGGAATTGCAGCGGCAGCAGGGGTCTCAGTTGAAACCTACACCAGGGTTCATCGGCGAGCATCTCTCGCCGACCGGCTACTGCCTCAAAAGCTAGCCCACATAGCTGGCTACGGCCACAGCCGACACTATCAGCGCAAAGAAGTGCCAGGACGACGACAGGCGATTCTGGAGCACGCTGGGTACAACGTTTCCTGGCTGTCGTCAGAAGAGTTTTTGCGTGGGGGAAGCGACCCGCTCAAAGGAATTGCGCTGGCGGGATTTTGTGCAGAGCTAGGACGCGATCGCCTCATTCCGGTCACCGCTGCGCGAGCCGCAACCGGTGAGCTCATCGCGAACCACTTTCAGCAGAAAAAACAGACCGAAGGAAAAGCAACAGATCTAAAGAATACAGCGGACTTAGCTGCTGCATTTGACGCCTGGATCGCTCTAAGAAAAGAAGATCCTGACACCTGCTTAGACCTTTGCGACTACTTCTTCTTAGAGCAGCGAACCGCCGGGCGCAAGGGAGCTAAAGAACAAATATTCGATCTCTTCCCGGTCGAGCGCGTAGCCCCGCTCAACTCGTCTCATATCTTCACCCTCATCGGTCACCTGAGCGCAGAGTCCAAACGAAAAGCGCTGTGGATTAACCAGATTATAAAGATGACCCTACCTGATTTGCTTCAGCACCCAATGAATCCTCCCGATAAATACTTCGGGCTCATTCCCTATCTGATACTCAACAACCGCCTGTACAAGCGACAGCTTGGACTCCTCCACTAGCGTCGATCTTCTATAACTTTCCGCACTTTGCTGTATCAGAAAAATATTTGAATTCCTAAATTTCTAAGCTCGTATGAAAATAGCGCTGCCCACAGGCCTTGAAAGATTTATCAGAGCTACGAGCTTCTGGCGAGAGCACCGCTTCATCTTGCGCGAGTTCAAACACTTTCGAAAAATCGTATTCTTAGCCATCCTTTTCTCTCTGATAGGTGCCTTTTTAGAAGGCATCACTGTCGGCTTTATCGCTTCTTTTCTTCAAGGCTTGACCAATCCTGAAGAGCCCCCTATTCGTTCTGGACTGGCTTGGTTTGATACCTTTGTCTTGGCGACAGAAGCTCAGGCGATAGAGCGAGTTTATCGGCTCTCTGGACTGTTACTGATTGGCGTGTGGCTAAGAGCTAGCTTCGATTACTTGGGCAGTATCTACGCCAAAAAGGCCTCGCTCGGCTTAATAGATGCTCTTCGTCGCCGCATCTTTGAACAGCTGAAAAGTTTTAGTCTCAGCTACTATACCAACGCCAATCCTGGCGAACTTATCAACACACTTAGAGGAGAAGTAAAGCAGCTACAGCAAGCTTTTGACTTGCTTTCTAACGTCTTCGTATTTGGTCTCAAATTGCTGGCCTATATGGTCGCTATGCTGGTGCTATCCTGGCAGCTGTTTTTGACAGCTGTGCTGGTGTTTGGTCTTATGGGTGTAGGGCTTACAGCGCTTACAGGGCGTGTACGAGAAGCTAGCTTTGCGGTCCCCAAGGCAAATAAAACCTTTACATCTAGCGCGCTCGCATTTGTTAGTGGAATTCGTACGGTACATGCCTCCTGCACGCAGGATTTGGAAACAGCACGTTACAGCAGGGCGACTAGAGAAATTTATAAAGCTCAAGTAGGCGTAATTCAGCTATCGGAACTGGTTCAGCCAATTATTGAAGGGGCCGGAGCGACGCTGCTAGTCGGTATGGTCATTGTCTCTTACAGCTTGCTGATCTCCACAGGGCAAATGACAGCCGCTGAACTGCTGACTTTTCTATTCGTTTTGATTAGAACAACCCCGCTCTTTTCTGCGCTCAACGGCACGCTAGTCGGTTTTATGGCCTCGCAAGGGTCCATGAGTTCGGTGTCCGACCTGCTGCGCCGAGAAGACAAGCCGTACTTTGAAGATGGTAAGCAGGCGTTTACCGGCTTACAGCGGTCGATTAGGTTTGAGTCGGTAGACTTCGCCTATAGTCCGGGTGAACCGATCTTGCACGGCATTACAGTGTCTATTGAGCGAGGTAAAACGATTGCGCTAGTAGGTGCTTCGGGAGCGGGTAAAACAACGCTGGCAGATTTGCTGCCAAGGTTCTACGACCCTACGCAGGGCCGGATTTTGGTTGATGGAGTGGACTTGCGATCATTCAAAATCAACACGCTCAGGCAACGAATGGCAATCGTGAGTCAAGACACCTTCATTTTTAACACAACGGTAAAAGAGAATATTGTCTACGGCGTAGATGAAGCTAGCGATACTGACCAAAAGGTATACAAAGTTGCGCAAATGGCTAATGCGCTGGACTTTATTCTCGATATGCCGCAGGGTTTTGACACGGTGTTGGGAGAACGCGGAGTGCGTTTATCGGGAGGGCAGCGGCAGAGAATTGCGATCGCTAGAGCGATGCTGCGCAATCCAGACATTCTAATTCTCGATGAAGCCACAAGCGCTCTAGATTCTATGACAGAAAAGCTCATTCAAGACTCGTTAGAGAAGTTGTCGAAAGGGCGGACTGTAGTTGTAATCGCCCATCGCCTATCTACTATTGCCGATGCTGATAAAGTCGTAGTGTTGGAGCAAGGTCGCATTGTTGAACAAGGTAAATATCAAGACCTGATATCACGTCGTGGCAAGCTGTGGAAGTATCATCAGATGCAGTTTGAGCCAGATACTTCCTCAGTGAATTAGAAGACTCCTCAAAAACAAGCTCGTATTCATCATCTGTGAGTTTAGACTCCTGAAACGCACTATCATACAGATAAGGTTAAGAGAAGGCTATGGTTTAATTAAAAAGAGTTTATCTCTAGATAATCGAAAATATGCTTTTGAACTTCATCTATCGTTGCGATTTTGTCTGATTCATGCCGCGTTCCTCAACAGCATTCACCACCTATCAACGGCTAGCTAGCTTTGGATTCATCTGTCTACTCTGCGTTCTTTTGATACTGGGCTTACAGCCTTACATTCCGCTTGAATATTTGACCGGCGATCCAGCGGCGCTCTCTGGTCAACCTTTTTACTTTGGAGCGCTCTCTAATATCGGCGTTCTTTTTTGGATAGCCAGCGCCGCCATTTGTTTGTTTAGTGCCGCTTTGCTCAGTACGCTAAAAGCGCGCTCAGAATCTATTCGCTTTTTGAGTGCTTTTGGCAGCCTCAGTACGGTTTTAGGCTTAGACGATCTCTTTTTGCTGCACGAACGAGCCTTTCCCTTCTTACTACGGGTCTCTCAGTCGTCTGTTCTACTCGGCTATGCAATCATTCTACTAATCTGTCTATGCCGCTTTCGCAAAATTTTACTCAACCATCGACCGGCTGCTTTTGGAGTAAGCTTGATTCTGTTTTCTGTGTCTGTACTATCGGACATTGTACCCTTAGACCCAATTCTTGGTGCCACAACTAATAACAATATTTTCCATCTGCTAGAAGATGGCACAAAGCTCATAGCTATATTCGTATGGCTTACCTATTTTGCTTGGACTGCTATTATTTTGGTGACAGAAGCTACTGACAAAATAAAAATTGATAAGATTACTGTTATATCTGCTGACAGACAGAAAGCCATATCCGCCGTTGCCACTGGCACCGCTCATTTGCGAGACAAACAGTAGATAATATCCATATCTGACTCCTAGCATTTGTTTTAAAGTTCCTAAATGTCGCTACCTGCTTTTTCCGTCATTGTCCCTACATACAACCGTCCTCGGCAGCTTAAACGGTGCCTAGAAGCGTTAGCACAGCTCGACTATCCGCAGGCGCACTACGAGGTGATCGTAGTAGACGACGGTAGCCAAACACCGCTTGACTCAACCGTTGCGCCTTTTGAGAAAGACGTAGCCATCACCTTGCTACGGCAAGAGAATGCCGGTCCGGCGGCTGCTCGCAACGCGGGCGCTGAGCGATCAACAAAAGACTACATCGCTTTTACAGACGATGACTGTATGCCTAGCACTGATTGGCTCTCACAGTTTGCCACCGCGCTTCAAGCTCATCCCGACGTTATGGTAGGTGGACGCACCATAAACGCGCTTCCCAACAATCTTTACTCATCGGCTTCGCAGGCGCTAATCGACTATCTGTACAGCTACTACAGCTGCGCAACGCAAGGTATCTTTTTCGCCTCTAACAATATTGCTATGGCCAGATCACACTTCATAGAGATTGGTGGCTTTGACATTTCCTTCCCGCTAGCTGCCGCCGAAGATAGAAACCTGTGCGACTGCTGGCAGCAGGCGGGCTATCCCATGAAATACGTACCCACAGCAACCATTCAGCATGCCCACGCCCTATCGTTAAAGTCATTCTGGCGGCAGCACTTCGGCTACGGACGAGGAGCCTACTGCTTTCATCAAGTCCGGTCCAAGCGAACCGAACAGCCTATGGAGGTAGAGCCCATCAAATTTTACACAAACCTGCTGAGCTATCCTGTCAGACAAGAAGAAGTTCCATCGCCACTCAAAGTATCTAGCCTATTCTTTCTATCTCAAGTCGCTACCGTAGCAGGCTTCTTTTGGGAGCGATCGCAAAATAAAAAAAGCGGGAAGAGCTCAGTAGTAGCCTCTTCATAGGGCTAGCTTGACCATACTCAAGTCTGTTGCGTCGTCGAGCGGCTCTAGCCGATAGAAAAAGATAGGCTCTCCATAGTCTCGTTTTTGATAGAGGTTAAACTTATTAACCAAAACCAGCCGATAGTTTTCTTCAAGCGTTGCCTTTATTTCTACATACTGTTCCTCAAGCGAGCCTGCTGGTCCAATAGAAACATAATAGTCAGGGTCAAAGGTTTTTATTCTGTACGACAGGGAACGAAATCCCAGCCGGTCATTGACAGCCTTGATGTTATCAGAAGCCAGCGCAAGGCTATCAGCAAAAGAACCTAAAACCACCGCATCGGAGGGTGATCCTTCTGCCGCTATGTGCTGGTCTATAGCAGCCGCAGTTTCTACCAGACTAAACTGCGGCTGCCGTAGGTAATTGCCAGTTCGAAAGAGACTTATGCCCGTAGACAATATAAAAACTAGCACCATAAGAGCGCTGACACTCGAAACGCTTCTTGGAAAAAGAGAGGGTCTGACGCTTCCATTAAGCTGCTCACTGGTCAGCAGACTCTCTAACCACAGCGGCATCACTAGCGCTATTGGCACAATCAAAACCAAAAAGTATCTCGGCGCGGCATAGTCGCTTAGAGAGAACGCGCATAGTGCCGCGCCTGTCCAAAGAATAATCATTCTAAGCAGCGGACTAGATTTAATTTTTCCAGCTTTGAATAAGAGAAAAATAGCGCTCAGCAGGCCAGGAAATAGCAAGGGAAATAGCGACAGGCTACGCTTAATCACTCGGACAGGCGCTTCCAAAAAAGCAAAAAGTGTTTTAGGAACCTTGCCAGCAACATTGTAATCAGAAAAGTAGGTTTGACTTTGAGCATCCCCGGCTTGATTCAATATGAGATAGCAAAGCCCCACTGAGCTGCCGACAGTAAGCAGCCAGATAAACAAAGAGCGGACTTTGGGGAAAATAGAGCGATGTTGAATTTCCCCTTTGTAGAGCGTGCCTTTGCGGACTGAGCTGACTAAAAAACCTTGCTCAAGAAGCGCGATCGCAACAACAGGAAAGGCAAATAGCGCTGTTGTTTTAGTCATAACAGCCAGCGCGAAAAAGAGTCCCGAAGTAACTGTACCGGCAGGCGATCGCTTCTGCGGATTTGAGGCTAGCCACAGACTTGCCAACAAAAACACCAGCATAGGCATCTCTAACAGAGCCAATCGACTATAGGCGAATGTAGGGTAGTTTGTGAGCACTATAAAAGGTGCTATCCAGGCGAAATTGGCTGATGCCTCACGCCGAGCAAACCAATAGACCTCTACGCTCACCAGTAAAGAACATATCACCGTGATAGCCCTCGCCGAGGCCAGACCAGCGCCAAACAGCTTAAACCACACAACTTGAATGACTGGCAGCACTGGCAAATTGGTGATGGTATTGTAGCCATCGTCGATATACCAGTCGCCTTCTCGTACCCAGGCGATCGCATTGCGCGACCACCAGCCCTCGTCGGTGTAGGCCATGCCGTAACCCCCTACATCCAACGGAATGTCAGCCTGCAAAACGGCGAATCGTACGTAAATTAACAGGCCAATTAGAACAATATATGCGAGAGACTTCTTCAACGTTTACCCTCTACAAAAGGCGTGTTCCAGAAACGCCAGTTCTCCCTATTGAAAGGCGATCGCCAGCGCAATATTAAATCAGACTCTAGCTGCTGACGGGCCTTGCGATCACCGGGTGCTTCCGGCCAAAAAGCAATGCCTAGCTCACTTTTAAGGCCACTGTCATAGTGGGCCTGACGGTAGTTGAGCAAGTAGCGTTTACAGTCGTGTTCTCCCTTCCACCGCTGATTAGACTTTATAGTCTCCCCTACGTATAGCAGCAGCGGAGCATCTTTCGTCGCGGCGTAGTCAATCACAAAGTACATTGCAGCCACGCCCACATCCTCAAACCGCCAGCGCCAAAACTCCGTATTCTGCCGACGCAGCACAAAAGGCTCAATCTCATCTGCCGCACTACTAGCAGACGCTTCTGCTGTCATCTCAAACAGGCTGCCCTGCGCCGCTGCTGGCGCAAGCTGAGCTTGAAAACGAACTATCTGAGCTTTCCAAGCTTTCAGCTCAGATAGACCAACCGTACGCTTAGTCTGAAAATTTTCGTAGGTAGAATAGCTCGCCGCTCTCATAGCTGAATCAGAAAGCAGAAAGGACTGCTGATCTTTCGCCATAGTTTGCTCTGTTCGTTTAGATTCCGTCTACTTAGATCTGTTTAGATGTGTCTATTTGTCTATATCTATCTATTTATCTACATCCGTCTATCTATTTACCTATATCTATCTGTCTATATCTACCTATTTATAGGTACCTATTCACATTGGATGTGGTCTTGATTGTGCACTACAAAATATCACTTTACTTTGATGCGTAAACGCAGAACAGTCCTAATAGAATCGCTCAATATTTCTCTATGAAAGAATCACAAACTCAAGCTACCAATCCTACAGAAAATAACTCGTAGCCACACGTAGACTCCTCATGCAGCATGGGATAGATTACTGGCACACTTAGTCGTCAAGAATACGGATAAGTCAGTGCTAGTATCAGCTCTTAAATTCAGGAGTAAGTGCATTTTGTCAACAAGTAAAGCCAAAAAAAAATCAATCCGAGTTACTTAGCATAAGCTTCCAAAAAGCATGTTCAATATCGGTTTATTGCCGTCATTTTCCGGGATAGTGTCAACTATGGTGGAAAGCTAGATGTATTTTTGCATCTACAGCCTAAGCCAAGTCTTCAGTTACATCAGTCAACCAGCATTACTCAGCAGAAATATCTATTGAGCTAGACAAATGTAATAGATCGATGAAGACATAGCACTCTCCCTTAAGAGAAATCTATCGTCGCATTTTTGCCCTTTCGACCGGTATAGAGCATTTCTCCTGACTATCTAGTACCCAACCGTTGCTTGCGCTCTCATACTAGCGAAGCAAAAAAGCCTTCTAGGATAGCTTTTGGGAAAGCTAATACTGGGCTAGGCCGCTGTAACCGATTCACCATAACTTTGCTATGACTAGCCCCAACAGCGTTAAAACCGCAGGCACCAAAGCCAGCTTCAAGGCCGCAATCAGAGAATCAATGGGTACGATTCACCTAAGCAAAGCTTTTACAGTCCTCGAAGCGGTCGCCTTCAAACGTAGCTGCCAAGAAGCCTTCAAGCAAAATCCAGGGCTCAAAGAAGTGATCCTAGATTTTGTCGACACTCAATTTATTGACAGTAGCGGCATCGGTGCGCTGGTCATTTGTCACAAGCTATGCAAATCCAAATCGGCCCAGCTGCGCCTGATTAACGTGCCGCCTCAGGTAATGATGGCACTCTCGCTCACCGAGCTAGACAAAGTATTTTCAATCGAGCAAGCCGCGCCTTCAAGCCTGCCTGCTAGCAACGGCAGCTCTTTGGAAAACCTACCCGAGACCCACCCGTCCGTTCGCTCAAAGGCAAAGCGATCGCTAGACATTCTAGGCGCGCTCGTAGGGCTCGCGATTACAGCCGTACTGTTTGTCATAGTGGGGATCATCATCAAGCTAGACGATGGCGGTCCTATTTTCTTTGTGCAGACCCGCTGCTCCTGGATGGGCAAACGCTTCAAAATTTGGAAGTTTCGCTCTATGGTGCTAGACGCAGAAGCGCGCAAGCATGAAGTCGTCAACAAAGTCGAAGGGCCCCTGTTCAAAAACGACAACGACCCTCGCATCACAAAAATTGGTCGTTTCTTACGCCGTACCAGCCTCGATGAGTTTCCTCAGTTCTGGAACGTACTCAAAGGCGACATGAGTCTCGTAGGAACACGCCCACCCACACCCGACGAGATTGAGCAGTACGAAGTATCTCAGTGGCAGCGGCTAAACGTAAAGCCAGGCATGACCGGTGAATGGCAGGTAAACGGCCGCTCTAGCGTCACCAACTTTGAAGACGTTATCCGGCTAGACTTGCAGTATCAGCGGAAGTGGAGCCTGATGTACGACATCAAGCTAATCGTCAAGACTGTGCTGGTCTTGTTTTCAAAGGATTCTGGGGCGATGTGACATAAAATTTGTGTCCACAACCGCGCCTTGATCCGACACAATGGGTAGGGCTCGTCAACGGTTGGTAATGCTCGCACACGTCCTGGCTGTGCTGCTCGGCTTCAGCAGCGTCATTTTCTATATAGCGGCCTTCTTTTATCCAGAGGTACATCGTCGCTCAGACATTGTGTGGAGCGGTTTGGGAGTGTTTTACGCCCTTGTACTGTGGTTTTGCGCTGGGCAGATGACAATCACAGGGTTGCTAGGCCAAGTAATATCAGTGGTGCTGCTGTTGGGCCTAGGGTGGCAGACGCTTACCGTGCGCCGCGAGAAAACACCCATCTATCAGCAAACGCCTATTGTGCTAACACCAGAAGTAGTAGGCAGCTGGACCAAGAATAAGATAAATCAACTGCGCATTGCGCCCGACGATACGCTGCGGCCTTTACCCACACAGAATCGTTCGCTAAGCGCCACAGCAGCAGAACGGTTTCGGCAAGATACCGATCCCCGTCGCCGCCCTATATACGACTACGAATTTGTAGAAGACGGCCTCGCTGAATTAGAGGTCCAAAGCACAAAATCGTTGAGCGATCTCGATGCGAGCGACATTGTTCCACCGTCGGCAGAAGCTGAAGTTTTAGAAGAAATCCTACCTCAGTCGTCCGCCGAGACAATAGAAGCTGAGATTCTAGAAGAGATTGCGTCCCAGGTGCCTCAGACGCTAGAGGCTGCGCCAGTAGCAGAACCAGAAATCTTAGCCGAAGAAAGCCAGATAGAGAGCGAATTACAGACGTCAGCCGTAATCTCTCAGACAGAACCAGCAAAGACAACGCCGCTATCTTCGCCTGCATCTAAAGCAGAAGCGGATGACTGGGGCTTCGAGTCAAACGGCGACTGGCAAGATGAGGAAAATCAAAATCCGTCTTCGAAAGCAGATCGAATTCAAAACGAGGACAGCGACGGACTCACGACTCGGCAAAAGCCTTCTCTAATCGCCACACCCATCATCTTGCTAGGCTGGGTCAAAGATGTCATCGGTTCAATGACAAAACCCAAACCGTCGAAACCCGTCATTGAGATCCCTCGCCGAGACACGCAGCCGCCTACCGCATCAGCGAACCAAACACCTCCAAGCCAGACTCCCATAAGCAAAGGTACCTCTGAACCTATTGCCGACACCGAACCTATTGCTGACGCTAGGCCCATTACCGATACTGAATCCACCGCTGAACCGTTCGACCTTGATCAACCGCCAGCACTCGATAATTCTGATAATTTTGACGACAACAACGACTGGAAAGATAGCAATTGGGACGATTGACTTGAAGCAAAGTGAACTTCAAGGCAGAATGGCCTAATCCGTCTAGTGCCAACACTCCACTTTCGACACCCGCCTTCGACCTTCCATTTTCGACGCCCCCATTCTTCCATAAGCAACGTGACCCACCGTGAGTGAACCTAAAAGCTACAAAGAGACCGTCCTCCTTCCTCAAACAGACTTCAGTATGAGGGCCAATGCCGTTAAGCGCGAGCCTGAGCTACAAGCCTACTGGCAGGAAAAAAAGCTCTACGAAAAACTCTCCAAAGAGAACCCTGGCGAACCCTTTATCCTTCACGATGGGCCACCCTATGCCAACGGGGACCTGCATATGGGCCACGCACTAAACAAAATTCTCAAAGACATCATCAATAAGTATCAGACGCTCCAAGGTCGTAAGGTGTGCTACATCCCAGGATGGGACTGTCACGGTCTGCCAATCGAGCTCAAGGTACTACAAAAGCTTAAATCTTCTGTACGCCGTGAGCTCACACCGATTTCACTGCGACAAAAAGCAAAAGCATTCGCTCTAGATACGGTTTCCAAGCAGAGCGAAGGCTTTCAGCGCTACGGCGTTTGGGGCGACTGGGAACATCCTTACATGACGCTTCAGCCTGAGTACGAAGCGGCGCAGCTTGGCGTATTCGGCAAGATGGTCGAAAACGGTCACATCTATCGGGGCCTGCGCACCGTGCACTGGAGCCCTTCATCGCAAACAGCGCTAGCCGAAGCAGAGCTAGAATATCCCGAAGATCATGTTTCGCCCAGTATTTACATCGCCTTCCCAATGGAAGAGGCTTCTGAAGCCGCAAAGGAAGCGCTCTCTCCTTATATAGATAGTCTGGGTGTGGCGATTTGGACCACAACGCCCTGGACTATTCCAGCCAACGTAGCCGTATCGGTGAATGCTGAGCTGACTTACGCAGTCGTAGAGAGTAAGTCCGGTGAGCCATTTAAGTATTTAGTTATAGCGAAGGAGTTGGCTGAAAAGCTTTCAGAGACCTTTGGCACTGGCTTGACGGTTGTCGCTGAGCTAAAAGGTGATGCGCTAGCAGGTTCTACCTACCGTCATCCGCTCGCGAAAAAAGACAGCACTTTTGATCGGGTGAGTCCGATTGTCGTAGGCGGTGACTATGTAACGACTGAGTCGGGTACAGGTCTAGTGCACACCGCACCAGGACACGGTCAGGAAGACTTCCTGGTTGGGCAACGTGAGAATTTGCCGATTCTGTGTCCGGTAGATGCAAGGGGCAATTTCACCGCTGAGGCGGGTTCCTTTGAAGGCTTGAACGTGCTGAAGACGGCGAATGACGCCATCATCGAAGCACTTACAGAGGAAAAGGTGCTGCTGAAGCACGAGCCCTATGCGCACAAGTATCCTTATGACTGGCGGACGAAAAAGCCAGTCATCTATCGGGCTACAGAGCAGTGGTTTGCATCGGTCAAGGGTTTTGTAGGAGAGGCGCTAGAGGCCATTGATGAAGTGACCTGGATTCCGGCGACGGGCAAAAATCGGATCACTTCAATGGTGAGTGAGCGTTCAGACTGGTGCATTTCGCGGCAGCGGAGTTGGGGGGTACCTATTCCTGTCTTCTATGAAGAGGAAACGGGTGAGCCGCTGATGACACAGGAAACGATTGCTCATGTGCAGGCGATTGTAGCCGAGAAAGGGGCCGATGCCTGGTGGGAGATGAGCGTAGCTGAGCTATTGCCAGAACCCTACAGCAGCAATGGAAAAACCTACATTAAGGGAACCGACACGATGGACGTGTGGTTCGATTCGGGATCTTCTTGGGCTTCTGTCGTGCAGCAGCGTGAGGAACTAGAGTATCCAGCAGAAATTTATTTAGAAGGATCTGACCAGCATCGAGGCTGGTTTCAATCTAGCTTGCTGACAAGTGTGGCTTCTAACGGGCATGCGCCGTATCGGCAGGTGCTGACTCACGGCTATGTGCTTGACGAGAACGGGCGAAAGATGAGTAAGTCGTTGGGTAACGGCGTTGATCCCAACGTGATTATCAACGGTGGGAACAACCAAAAGCAGGAACCACCCTACGGCGCGGATGTGCTGCGGCTGTGGGTGTCTTCGGTTGATTACTCGGGCGATATGCGGCTGGGAATGCGTAATGTGAAGCAGATGTCGGATGTGTATCGTAAGATTCGCAATACGGCGCGCTTTCTGCTGGGGAACTTGTATGACTTTGACCCGGCGAAAGATGCGGTGCCTTACGAGCAGCTGCCTGAGCTAGATCGGTACATGCTGCATCGAATGACAGAAGTCTTTTCTGAGGTAAAAACAGCGTTTGAGTCGTACCAGTTCTTCCAGTTTTTCCAGACGGTGCAGAATTTCTGTGTGGTGGATCTGTCGAACTTCTATCTCGATATCGCTAAAGACCGTTTATACATCAGCTCAGCAGATTCGGCCCGTAGGCGTAGCTGTCAGACCGTGTTGGCAGTAGCGATTGAGAGTTTGGCAAAGGCGATCGCACCTGTACTCGTTCACATGGCCGAAGATATCTGGCAATCTCTGCCGTACGAAACCTCTACCGAGTCAGTATTTGAATCCGGCTGGGTGCAGATAGATGAGCAATGGCAAAGGCCTGAACTCACCGAGAAGTGGAATCAGCTACGCACACTGCGAGACGAAGCAAACACGGTGCTAGAGCAGGCGCGTTCTGATAAGTCGATTGGTTCTTCCTTGCAGGCAAAGCTAAAGCTAAATGTGGCAAACGCCGAACTAACCGAACAGCTAGCGGCGATGAATCCAGCAGAAAGTATGGCGACTGATTCTAATCAGGTAGATGAGCTGCGGTATCTATTTCTGGTTTCTCAGGTGGAATTGGTTGAGAGCGATGATGCGCTGAAAGGGGCCAAGTATCGCGGCGAAACAGGTGACGTAGAGATTGCAGCTGTTGATGCGGATGGCCAGAAGTGCGATCGCTGCTGGAACTACTCAACGCACGTAGGGGAATCGGCAGAAGATCCGACTATCTGCGATCGCTGTGTTGCGTCTCTGTCGTACGGTTTCTGATAGTTGTAGGGATTCATGCCTGGGAAGCTAGGAGGCGTAAACATAGCTCAAACAAGGCGCCTGCCTCTCATTGTAAGCGGAATATATAGACGGCATCTGAACCATCAAGTCAACATGCTCTTTCACATTTGTGGCCCTGTCTGTAAACACTTGAGCAACCTGCAACCTTTTCTGAGGCATCAGTAATCACACTGACGTCTCTTGTAAAAGAACTTCTAGAAAAGACTTGCAGGGACCAGTGTATCTATGCCTAATACCGTTGTCATTGGTGCAGGTCCAGCAGGGTTGACTACGGCCTATACGCTTTCTAAGCATGGACATGAGGTTACGGTTCTAGAAGCGAGTGACACCGTTGGTGGGTTGTTTCGTACTGAGCAGTATCGAGGCTGCTGCGTTGACTTTGGTGCGGGTGGGTTTAGTACGTGCGTTGAGTCTGCGCGGCAGATTTGGGATGAGCTTGCGGGTGAGGATGTTACGGAGACGGAGGTGCGATCGCTTATTCACTTCCACAACCGCCTCTTCAAATATCCGCTTTCTGTCACCAACGCCATAAAGCATCTCGGGCCAATAGACACCGCGCTTACAGGTATCAGCTATCTCAAGAACTGGCTAGCGGCTCAGCAAACGCCCTTAGTAGAGGAACACACCGCTAAGGAATGGGTAAACAGGCGATTTGGAAATCACCTGAACCGCATTTTCTTTGAGCCCTATTTTGAGAAAGTGTGGGGCATTCCTGGGCAGCAGCTTGCGCCCGATATGGCTAAGCGATCGCTCATCCGGCCTAGCGGCGAAGACCACAGCCTGATACGAGCCACCACAGACGCTGTTATTAATGCGTCACCTCAAACAGTTACCTACCCAAAGCTTGGAGCCGGTCAGCCCTGGGTGAAATGCAAAGAGCGCATTGAGCAAGCTGGCGGTGCGATCGCGCATAGCACTCAAATCATTAAGCTAGTGCACGCTGACAACCGGGTAACGCAAGCTATCGTCATAGCAGGAGATAATATTCAGACCATTCCTGTAGAGCAGCTGGTCTCTAGCCTACCGCTCGCAGAACTGGTCACGCATCTAGACGCACCGTATACCGTGCAAGAATCTGCACAACGTCTTAAGCATCGCCACCTGATCCAGGTTGCGCTGGTTCTAGATGTCGCCAAACTTTTCTGCGAACAGTTGATCCACATCAACAGCGCAGATGTCGCAGTTGGCCGCATACAGAACTTCAAAAGCTGGAGCGCCGCGATGGTGCCATCTCCCCATAAAACCTGTCTAGGCCTGACGTATTTTTGCGACGAGAGCGACGCACTCTGGCACAAAAATGAGGCCTACCTGGTTCGGCTAGCCAGCCAGGAACTACTGGATCTAGGGCTTATTGAAAGCCTTGATCTGATCGACTCTGGAACGGTCATACGTCAGCCGCACGCATATCCAATCCACACCGCCGAAACGCTACAGCACCGGGCGATCGTTCAAAACTATCTAGAAGGCTTCGAGAATCTGCAAACGGTAGGTCGCAGCGGCTTACACACTTGCGCACCGCTAGACTACTGCATGCTGAGCGGGGTGCAGGCTGCCGAAAATATTCTGAAAGACCAGACATCACTTAGTCAGATATCACCTGGCCAAACATCACTTAGCCCACATGCCAATCGCAATCTTTGGGACGACACACCTTCAGTAAGTCAGTCACCTGCACAAGATGCTATTTTCTAAAACAATATACAATCTTGCTGAGAACCTTCAGCACATCTAACTACTTTGAATGAAGCTACCATCGACATATCGCCGCAGCAGCTTAGCGAAATACCTATCGAGCAGGTGAGCGCTCAGCAAGTGAGCGTTGATGTTGCGCATAAGGACGCGCAGCTTATTAGGATTGTAGATGAGCAAGGTAAACCGTTCAGCTGGGAGCAGATAGCGCATGCACTTATCAATAGCGCAGACTTTCGCCAGTGGTGGAATACAATCTGGGCAGATCTACCTTTCGACTTTGAGTGGAAGCCCATACCGATTCATGACTACACGGCTAAAACCCATCCTTTCTTTGTGATTGTTTTTCCATCCGAGTTTCGCGCTGCCGACTCATCGGACTTCCAAAACTATTTGAATGGGATGAAAAGAGAGAGCCTAACAGCCTGCTTTCCCAACTTTTCGGGAGATGCACATCTTTTGATTCCCCGAGAGACCGGAGAATATAGCCATATTGCCGCCTTTTGTCGGACGGCTCCCGATGCGGCAATGCAAGCACTTTGGGAGAGAGTCGGCGTGCTGTGTGCTGAAGCGATCGCACAGAGAACCCCAATATGGTGCAACACGCACGGCCACGGCGTTCCCTGGCTCCACATCCGCTTCGACAAACGACTAAAATATGCTTCATTCCCACCACGTGGCAGCATCAGTACCCATAGCCAGGCGATCTGGTACCAAAAAATTTATCAGGTGGCAGTCGGCTAAGCAGTCATGACAAAAGATATCAATAGTCAGCTGTCTGTAGACCTGTCAGGCTTAGCGCTGCTAGAGGAACCGGTAAACCAGCCGCCGAAGAATAGAAATAGAGCCTGGGCACGGTTTAAGCGCGATCGCATGGCCATCATCGGTGCCACGACCCTACTGCTACTCATAACGGCTGTCCTTCTTGGGCCGTTACTCTACAGCGTTTCATATAGCGAAATTGACTTTGCTCGCACACTCACCCCACCGAGCCCTCAGCATCCGCTAGGCACAAACGATCTTGGTCAAGATCAGCTAGCACGGATGCTTTGGGGTGGGCGTATTAGCATAGCAGTCGGCGTCACCGCGATGCTGGTGTCTATCTCTATCGGTACATTAGTCGGCACCATCGCAGGCTTTTGCGGTGGCCTGGTAGACAACGCGCTCATGCGACTAACCGATCTATTTCTATCGCTACCTCAGCTGCCGCTGCTGCTTTTGATCATCTATCTATTTCGCGATACGATGCGGCAGCAGGTAGGGCCAGAGCTTGGCATTTTCATACTGATTATTCTGGTAGTAGGCGGCCTGACCTGGATGTCTACAGCCAGACTTGTTCGAGCGGGCTTTTTGGCAACCAAAGAAAGAGAGTTTGTACAGGCGGCCAAGTCCCTTGGGGCCAAGCCAAGTCGCATTGTCTGGCGGCATATTTTGCCGAACGTGATTGGCCCGGTGATTGTGGCGGCAACGCTTGGAGTAGGCAATGCTATCATCACCGAATCAACGCTAAGCTTTCTAGGCATCGGCTTTCCGCCGGACGTGCCCACGTGGGGACGCATGCTGTTCGACGCGCAAAACTATATTGCAACAGCGCCCCACCTGGTTATTTTTCCAGGGCTGGCTATCTTCTTAACGGTACTGAGCGTGAACTATGTAGGTGATGGGTTAAGAGATGCATTGGACGTGCGTTCGCGCTAGTGTTGGCATAGGCAAATCGCGCTAGCGTTGGCATAGGCAGATCGGACCAGTGGTGTGACCGTAGTTACATACATATCTGTATAAGCAACAGTACAGAAACAACAATTAGCGTCCTGTTTTTCAGTACATTTACAGAAGTTTTTTCAGTATGCTGCAATAGACAGACCAAAAAACAGCGATTCTTTCAGTAGAACCTGCAAAAATCAGAGATTTTACTGAAAGAATGTTACTGAGCAGCGCCTACTATAAGGCAGTCATTCGCCTGAGCCTTGGGTGAATTCACAGACACCACAGAGCTAGCAGGCTCGCAAGCAAGCGTACAAATAGAAGATTCCCTACCTTCTTAGTTCGCGTTGTCTTTGGGTACTCTTTGATAGCAAGTTTTCTTGATATATTCATCGACTACCCAATCAACAAGATTAAAAAAACGCAAGTATTCGGGACTGACTCAATGGTAAGCAATTTGAAGCTTAAGCTGTGCTCTGTAGGCCTATGGACGGGGCTTGCGCTTGGCACGCTAGAAGCTAGCACTGTTAAAGCTGTTACCGCCCAAACGCTGCCTGGTGGAACCGCTTTATCTGAGCTACTACCTCAGCTGCCCAACGGTGGAAGTCTTCTACCGTCACGCTCTATAAGCTTGCCTGCCGCAGTTTCTCGTCGGCCTGTCGCCCCACCACAAATGGACGATGACTACACGTTGGGCGCAGGTGACACTATTCAAGTAGAGATTTTTAACGTACCTGAGTACAGCGGCTCTCAGCAGGTGCTAGCCGATGGCTCGGTAAACTTAGCAGCGATCGCACCGGTCAACATCAGCGGCATGACGCCTCAAGAAGCAGAGCAGGCGATCGCATCTGCCTACAGTCAAGAGTTGCGCTATCCTCAGATTACGGTAGTGCTTGAAGCACCTAGGCCCTTGAGAATTGCGATCGCAGGCGAAGTCGCCCAGCCCGGACTTTACACCCTCACCGCCGCAGGCAACACCCAGTTTCCCACCGTTTCCCAAGCCCTGCAAATGGCGGGCGGCGTCACTCAGGCCGCAGACTTGCAGCAGGTACAGCTCCGACGAGCGAACGGCAACCGGCCCGAGCAAATCGCCCTGCTAGACCTGTGGCAGCTCCTAAACAACGGCGACATTAGCCAGGACTTAGCGCTACGTGACGGCGACGCTATTGTGATCGGTGAAACCGACACAGTCAACATTGTTCAAACCAATCAGCTCTCAGCCTCTAACCTGGCAGCGAGCGCTGAGCAAGACATGGTCGTAGCCGTTGTAGGAGAAGTTTTTCGACCAGGCGCTTACGAATTTGAAGGTAGTAGCAACAAAGGAAGAACAACCGTTACCCAAGTTGTGCAAACCGCTGGTGGCATTCGCCCTTCCGCCGATATCCGCAACATTCAGGTTCGCAGACTTACGCGCAACGGGTCAGAACAATTAATTGAGCTAGACTTTTGGCAGCTACTGCAAGCGGGTGATTTGAGTCAAGACCTGGTACTGCAGCAGGGCGATACCGTCATCATCCCAGTCGCAACAAACACGACACCCGGCGAAATTGCTCAGATCACCGCTGCAAACTTCTCGCCCGACGAAGTGCGAGTCAATGTAGTCGGCGAAGTCGCCAGCCCAGGAACGTTAGCCGTTCCACCGGATACCACACTCAACCAGGCCGTATTAGCAGCCGGAGGCTTTACCAACCGCTCTACCGAAACCGTTGAGCTCGTAAGGCTCAACCCCAACGGCAGCGTCACCCAGCGAGAAATCACCGTAGACCTTACCGAAGGCATAGACCCAGAGCGCAACCCCCTGATCTTAAACAACGACGTTGTGCTAGTAGGCCGTAACGGTAGAGCCCGGTTGAACGATTCTGTTGGCGGTATCTTTCAACCGATTTTACAGCTGCTCTCTCCCTTCGGTTTCCTCTTTTAGCCCGCTGTTTCAAGCGTGACCATATCGGTCTCTCTGATAGGCCCCACCGCTCCAATTAAATTTACTGTTTCTCTCAAAAACTCTTATTTTGTACATCGCATGGAAACGCTTCCTACCTCCCTCACCCCGGCCACCTTCAACAACCACAGCCGCAGCACTAGCCAAAACAATCTTTCCGGCAGCCAGCATTCAGCAGCGACTGCCCTCACACCAATAGATACCGCACCGTCACTACTTTCTGCCTGGCAGCTTAGCGCCCAACAAGAAGAAGAAAGCGATCTTAGAAACCTACTATCAGTAGTTCGCCGCCGAGCCTGGGTCATTACTGGCGTAGCCACTGTTGCTATGGCGCTGGTAACCGGTCACGCCCTCAGGCAAGAAAAAGTCTATAGAGGCCAGTTTCAGGTGCTTGTAGAACCCGTCAACGCTGAAGATGATCTCTCTGGCCTGACCTCCGTTTTAGGAGAGCAGAGCCTGGGGAAATCTGGCCTAGACTACGATACGCAAGTACAGGTTCTACGTAGCCCAGAGCTCATTGAGCCAGTGGCAGAACAACTGCAGAAAACCTACCCTGAGCTAAACTATCTCACGCTGCTAAACAACCTGAGAATTGCTCGACTCGGTGAAACCAAGATCCTAGAAGTCAGCTACGCAGGCCCCGATCCAACGCAAATTCAAATTATTCTCGATCAGCTCTCTAAAACCTACTTAAAGTATTCGCTAGAAGAACGACAAACCAACTTAAGACAGGGCATCAACTTTGTTGAAAATCAGCTACCCGACCTTCAAAACGAAGTTGATCAGATTCAAGACCAGCTAGAGGCCTTCCGCCGCCAGTACAACTTCATCACCCCCGATATTCAGTCCTCACAGCTCTCACAGCAGGTTACCAGCCTCACCGAACAGCGGCTAACGCTCGACCGCGAGCTCGCTGAGGTCAAGCAGATATTCGCCAACCTACAGCAGCAGTCCGGCACCCTAAGCGCGCTCAACGGAGCACCCATTTACGAACAGCTGCTTGGCGAGCTGCGATCGGTAGAAAGCGAAATCGCTCAAGAGCTTACCCGATTTACACCTAGCAGCTTACAGATTCGCGTGCTGGAAGAACGACGAGAGAACTTACTACCCTTGCTACAGCAAGAGGCGCAGCGCGTAGTCGGCACTCACCAGGCGATGGCCAACAACAACTTTCAAACCATAGCGGTGCAAAGCGACACACTCGCCGCTGCTGAACAGCAGGCCAGTCAGGGCCTGAGTCAACTGCCTACCCTTATTCGCCAGTACACAGATCTCCAGCGCGAGCTAGAAATCTCAACCCAGGCGCTCACCCGCTTTCGCACCACCCGCGAAACGCTAGAGATTGAAGCCGCCCAAACAGAAATCCCCTGGCAGCTCATTGAGGTGCCCGTACAGCCGACTAGCCCCATCTCACCCAATCTGCAAAGAAGCTTGCTGCTAGGCCTTGTCGCTAGCGTACTAGCAGGCTTGGGCATAGCACTGCTGCTCGAAAAGCTCGATAATGTCTATCACTCTATCGACGAGCTAAAAGCAGGGACCAAACTCCCTATGCTAGGTACCTTGCCTTACAACCGCTCACTGCAAGATAGCCAAACCCATCAAAAAGGCGCTATTAGCAACCTCTTTAGTAATCTCTCTCAAATCCAACTCGGCAGTAGGAAAAGTGCCTACTACAGTGACAACAGCGAAGCCAGCTTTTTAGAAGCCCTACGTGTGCTCCACACCAACATTCGCATGCTAGGTTCAGATCATCCGATTCGTTCTATTATCGTCAGCTCAGCGCTACCAGGCGATGGTAAATCTACAGTGTGTGCCAACCTGGCCCAGGTTGCGACTGCGATGGGCCAGCGGGTTCTCATTGTCGATGTAGATCTGCGTAAGCCACAGGTGCACGAGCGTCTTGATATGTCCAACGCGGTCGGCCTATCTAACCTCATTGCCGACGACTTGCCGCTCAAATCTGCTATTCAGCAGCTCACGCCGTCTGGGCAGCTGTTTGTACTCACTGCCGGAAAAATTCCGCCCGATCCGACTAAGCTACTGGCATCACAGAAGATGCAGCAGCTGATGGGAACTTTCGAGCGCTGCTTTGACCTGGTGATTTACGACGCACCGCCGACAACAGGGCTCGCTGACGTTAGCCTAATCGGTCAGCGGACTGACGGACTGGTGCTCATTACACGCATGGGCGAAACAGATAAAACTGTGCTGACCCAAACAATTGAAACGCTAAAACTAGCTCAAATTCCAACGTTAGGCATTGTTGCCAACGGTGTCAAAGCGAGTGGATTTGACGGTTACCGATACTACAGCTATGGTTACGGCACATCGGCAGAAGCAGATGCGGTACCGGTTGACGATGAGCCGTCTCCTTTTGTAGAAGAAGCGGTAAAGGCAAACGGTCTAAAGAATGATTCCACCTTTTAAACCACAGCAGGAAAGCAACAGCCTACAGTCGCAGCGAGTGAACGGGCAGTACCCTACGGTTGTGAAAGGAGATATCGACCGCACGCGCCTGGTGATGGCAGATGCACCGACCGACAGCAGCACGGCTTTCTCTTTTTTAGTCGTAGGCGATACTGACGCAGGCGAGAGCGCCAAAGACAACCAGTCGTTTTCACACCCGTTTGCTGACCAGGTAATGACTCAGCTTCAAGAGAGTCGTTTTCTGATTCATACGGGTGATGTGGCCTATCCCATTGGCAGCTACCGAAACTATTTCACTCACTTTTTACACCCCTACCGGGCGTTACTCGTACAATTGCCTGATAGCCCTGCCTATACCGCTCAAGACATCACATTCAACAAGGCACTGCTAAGCGTGCCTGGCAATCACGACTACAGCTGTGATGCAACCGGGTTTCGAGCCTGGAATTATCTGTTGCGACAGCTATGCGATCGCCTGCGAAAAACCACCGGTATAGACCTAGGTCACTATGGCGGCGAATGTGGCGAAGCCTACGCTCAAACCTTTCTAGACAGCCTGTCCGACCTTTCCGCAGCGCAGCTGACAGCGCATTTAGCCACACATTACAGTGCTAAAGACAGCTCTCACAGAACACCTCTTGAGCGCTGCTGTCTCTCCTATCGTCCTGGAACCTTTACCCGCCTACCCAACCGCTACTACAGCTTTCGATACGGCGGCATAGACTTCTTTGCCCTCGACTCAAACACTTGGAATACAGACCCTCATCACGCTAGGTTCGATCAAGCTCAGCTCACCTGGCTAGAAGATGGGCTTATCAGGTCTTGGCAAACACCTGACACAGTTGGCAGAATTGTCTACTTACACCATTCTCCCTACACCACAGAAGCCTGTCATTGGCAAAAACCTGAAACGACATGGGTCCGCAGACATTTGCGAACCGTATTCAACAACGTAGCGATCGCTGTCGGCCTGGAAAATGCAGCCCGCGAGCAGCACTTCACGCCCACGGTCGACTTAGTACTCAGCGGGCACGCGCACTGTTTGGAGCATCTTAAGAGCAGCGGCTCGAATGTAGGAGAGCAAGGAATCGACTGGGTTGTTTGCGGTGGGGGTGGCGCTGAGATACGTCGTCAGCGCAAAGGAGAACCTGACATCTTAGAAAGCGTCAGGTCGCAAGGACGTCAGCAGACGCAGGTTGTCGCGCGATCGCAGCGCTTTGTAGGACGACACGGTTATGGGCACAAAGCAAAGAGCTTTCATAGCTTTATTCGAGTCCATATTCAACCGAACAGTTCTCAAAAAATGACTGTCTGTCCGTTTATTGTCAGCAGAATGGACAACCAGTGGACAACCAAGCCTCTTCCACCACTGACAACGGGCCGGGCCGGCGCTGCTCCACAACACGAAATGCACTCAGTGTAAGTTAGTCATCTCTCTTCAATTTCAATTGCACTGATTATCTTTGATGCCTCAGAGGGAAAAGTAAGTACGTACATAAAATCTCTGATGTGCGCTTATTCACCGAAGATTGCTCACATAGAGACCTCAGACATCTAGTGGTTTGACTGTCCTTCTACCTGTTGAAGCGACATTCAAATACCTATATTTAGGAAAAAAAATGATACTCGAGAATCCTCTATCTCGGAACTTTCGGGTAGCTGGAAAAAGAGAAAGACATCCTGAAAGTACTCAGGCTAACCTCAAAGCTAGCGCGCTAAAACTACTGGTGCTAACACAGTTCTTTCCTCCAGACTTTGCGGCAACCGGTCAGCTGATTGAAGAGCTCGTTGGGCAGTTGGGACAGCAGAATGTGGAGGCTAGCGTATTTACTGGACAGCCAGGCTATGCGTTTGTTAAAGGGCGTGCGCCAGCGCTGGAGCAGAAGGGAAATATTTCTGTCAAGCGATCGCGCATTAGCCAGCTGTTTGCCGGTCGAATTCGCGGTAAGGCAATCAATGGATTGCTGTATACCCTGCGGGCGATCGCACACTTAGCCCGCAACGCTAATCAGTATCAGGTACTGCTCGTCACAACCGCCCCGCCGTTCCTTTCTGTTATCGCCTACTTGGCCAATGTCTTTTTTAAGCTTCCCTACGTTTGTCTGCTGTACGACCTGTATCCAGATATTGCCGTAGAGCTAGGCGTTGTCCAGGCGAATCATCCCGTTGCTAAACTTTGGCGATCGCTCAATCGTAAGATTTGGCAGCGGTCAGCCGGAATCATTGTTCTTAGCGATTCAATGAAAGAACGCATCGTAGCCCACTGCCCTACAACCCATTCCAAAATATCTGTTATTCACAGCTGGTCAGACGATCACAAAATTACGCCGATTGAGAAAGCCAACAACTGGTTTGCGAGAGAACACGAGCTAGTTGATAAATTTGTCGTTCTCTATTCAGGCAACATGGGACGCTGCCACGACATCGACACGATGTTCAAAGCAGCGTGTCAGCTCAAAGATGAGCCCATTTTGTTCGTATGTATAGGTGGCGGGGCCAAACGCGCAGCCCTAATAAGATCGGTCGAAGCTCAAAAGCTCAACAACTTCCGCTTTTTGCCCTATCAGGAGAAGGCCGTACTGCCTTACTCTCTCACAGCCGGAGACGTATCGCTAGTCAGTGTCGCCGACGGCATGGAGAACCTAGTAGCGCCTAGTAAGCTCTACCCGGCGATGGCGACAGGTAGGCCAATTGCCGCTATTTGCCCTCGGAACTCTTATTTGCGATCGCTCATAGCAGACGCTAGAGGCGGAGCTACTTTTGACAATGGAGACGCCGAAGCACTTGCGCACTACATTCGCTACCTCTCTTGCCACAGAGATGAAGCAAAGCAGCTAGGTAACGCTGGCAGACAATACATGCAGGCCAACTTTACGCCCCGCATTATCTCTCAGCAGTATCTAGAAGTCCTTCGGCATGCACTTAAGCAAGTTAGCGTGTCGAAACAGACGACGCATACGTAGATAGCTACGGTTGGTGTATCCGAGAGACCACGGTTTAATAAACACCTGCAAGGCATTTCAGCCCTTCAGACTGGTTTTAGCCCCTGCAAGGAAACTCTGATGCAAAATCGAAAACGACGCAACCGCAATCGGTCTAAAAGGCGCTCGATATTCTGTCCTATTCACGGCTGCTATATAGACAGCGTGAGCCAAAAGCATCCACTGTATGCCAACAAAGCAGAACAGCTAAGAGAGCGAGGAATAAGCCGCAGAAACGCTTCGATGCTCATCGCAAACCGGACAACAGTTACCTTGACAGGCGAATGGCTAGAAGCCTTTTGGTGCGAAGAGTGCCAGCAAAACGAATGGTACTGGGTGAAGCGCTCAGCAGAAGGCCACTATGAGCTAACGTCAATCCCTGCCGACCTGTGGGAACGCGCTCAGGGCGTGATATTAGCAGATGGAAATCCTACGGTTAGCCAATTTACCAGAAGGCACTCCAGGCAAACAACCTATAGAGGAATGAAAGACTTTTCTGAATTCCGATAGGCGAGAAGACCTACTCAGTAAGCTTTATGAGCACCGCTCAGTAAACACCGTACCATCACAAAACTGTGCCAACAAAAACTTTAGGTAATCACACTGTTTTAGAAGCCAGGAGGCCAAGGCATCCTGTTAGTGATAAATCAATTATTTTTGTTCAGTTGGAGTTTGGGCTTTGACGGTCTTCGGATCTCAGTCTCTCCGCACTTAGCCTTCAAAATCCTGAATGGAGGCGGATGCAGGATAAATCTACCCAAAATCAGTTATCTAAAGCAACAAAGTGCTCTACTAGAAACCAGAAGCGATCCCAAAAACGTTCCATCTTCTGTAAAATACATAGCTGCCATCTCAAAAGTGAGAGTCCAAAGTATAGACTCATCGATTTAGAAACCAGAAGTACGCAAGATAAGGAGAAGCTCGGTGAGTTTCTCCTTTCGCTTTCTATAGAGCAAGGCAGTGAAGATATTCAAACAACTTGGATAGAAGCTTTTTGGTGTCCCGAATGTGAAACAAAGCGTTGGTACCATATCACCGAGACCGCACTGCGCTCTTACGACTCGACAGTACTATCTGACAGCTTTTGTAGAGAGCTAGAGGAAAGAACAGGCTACCACTAAATTAGCTGCGTTAAAGCCGGTTGTTTCAAGTCATCTTCATATGCTGCGAACTATAACTCAGAAGTGATTTGATTGACTGTGCTCACTTCACCTTCAAAATCTATCTTCAGTTCTGTTTGCCAGTTGCAAACTAAAGTTATTTTGGTATTCTCTCACCGCTTTTTGATCTCTTTCAGGGCACTGCTTTCTACTTAACGACGGAAGAAGCTCACCTAACGTCAATGTTCTACTGCCGCTGCGCCAACCTTAGAGAATCCAAACCAAGTGATTATTTCCTCTCATACAAAATGGAATAAAGCTTTTCTAAAAACAGAAGCGGACGCTCTTATTTTCTCCGCGTATATAAGAAACTGGCAGCTACTAGCAGTAAACGCTACTACTGGCATTCTAGGGGCTTTCCTAGAAGGCGGAACGCTTGGTATTGTCTTTTTGGCTATCACCCTATTAACGCATACAGATCAAATTGACTGGAGCCAGTACGGCATCTTCAGTACCCTCCCTGAATTAAGTGGTTGGCTAAACGTTCTAGATAAGGAGATATTCTTTCTGGGATTACTGCTATTTGCAGTTATTGCTCAAATCTTGGCAAGCTTAAGCAAGTATCTGAATACGCTGTCGCTTGGCTATTTAGCAGCTGCTTTGCGGGTGCAGATCACCAGCGAAATTCACCAGCAGGTGATGAAGTTTAGCTTTGCTCACGCCAGTCGCTACAAGGTCGGCGATCTGATCGATTACATCGTAGCCGCAAGCAGCACAGTCAAATCTCAGATTGAACAGTCTAACAATCTAATAGTTAGTAGCTTCCTGCTATTGACCTATCTGAGCGTTATGGTGCTCATCTCTCCCTGGCTACTAGTCGCAGCTGTCGTCATGGCGAGCTTACTCTACCTTATTCAGAAGCGCCTACTGCCAAGTATCCGCAGTACAGCAGCAGCTAACCAAACGCATCAAGTAGAGTTCGCTAAGCAAGTAGTCGAACATATGCAAGGCTTACGCTTCCTACACACTTACGCATACCAGCAAAGCACTAACCGTAAGACTGAACAGGCACTGCAACAGTTACTGCCTGGACTCAAACAACAGGTTAGACTGCTTAGTCTACTAGAGCCTATCACTCAATCTCTGCCAACTATCATGCTGGCGCTGTTGACTGGCACGGCGTTCCTAATTTTTCAGAACAATAGCTCAGGTGTCTTGCCCAGCTTAGCTACATTCGTTATTGCTCTTCAGCGCTTCAACGTGAGGCTACAGGGTATTGCGACAGCTAGAAATCTCCTAGCAGACAACAGTGGACGTATGCAGCGCCTCAGAGAAGTGCTCAGACCGGCAGGCAAAGAATTTGCTCGCTGTGGTGGGCAAGTTTTTCCGGGTCTCTACACTGATATCGAACTGCATGACGTTACCTTGTGTTATCAACCCAACCAGCCCCGGGTACTGAAACAAATTCAGCTAGTTATTCCAAAAGGAAAGGTGACTGCTTTCGTAGGAGAATCTGGAGCAGGTAAATCTAGCCTAGCAGACTTACTTATTGGCCTGTACGAGCCCAGTGAGGGCAGCATCCGTGTCAATGACCGCGACTTGAAAGAATTCGATCCGACCAGCTGGCGGGAGTGTTTAGGCGTAGTCAGCCAAGATACCTTTATATTCAACGAAAGCATTTTAGAGAACATCCGTCTAGGCCGTGCGGCGGCTAGTGACGACGAAGTACTGGCAGCGGCCCGAGCGGCGCAGGCACATCACTTCATACAGGCACTATCCGAAGGGTATAGCACTGTTGTCGGAGAACGGGGCTATCGGCTATCTGGCGGCCAACGGCAGCGACTAGCGCTAGCTAGAGCAATTTTACGCAATCCGGAGCTGCTTATTTTAGATGAAGCAACCAGTGCGCTAGATACTCAGTCGGAGCGATTAGTGCAGCAGGCACTGGAGAAATTTGGACAGGATCGTACTGTTGTAGTGATTGCGCATCGTCTTTCTACTATTGTAGAAGCTGACCAAATTGTTGTTTTACAGCAGGGAAAAATTGTTGAACAGGGAACTCATGAGATGCTCATTAAACTAAACGGTGCTTATGCCCATTACTGGCAGCTACAGTCTCGCACTGAACTACTGACAACAAGCTATTGATAGTTCAGCAGTGGACCCATTTTGTTGCGTTAGGACCTTCTATCACTAAATACGAATGACTGATTTTCCTACATGTCGTGCCTGCGGTGCTAGCCAATTACAGTACTTATGTAAGTGCGATACTTTCCCTAATCAACTGATAGATAATCTTTGTGCAGCGGGGATAGAGCCAGGACAGCTCGCACGTTGTCAGCGGTGTGGCTTAGGTCAGCGCTTGCCTTGCCCCAGTAACGATCAGCTAGTAGAGATTTATCGCCAGGCACCACCTGGCACTATGAAGTACGAGTTTGCTAACAATGCTGGATGGACAGAGGCGAAAGCGCAACTTACTAAGCGATGGGTAGAAAGCGATAGTATTTCGGTTCTAGATATCGGATGTAATGAGGGCGATTTTCTACGAAATCTACCAGCAGGCTGGCGTCGCTATGGTATTGAAGGCGGTGAAGAACCCGCTATCAATGCTAAAAAGCATGATATTGATATCATTGCGGATCGCCTACAGTCTGTTAACTCAAAATGGAA
Source organism: uncultured cyanobacterium (assembly GCA_963836895.1). GTDB lineage: Bacteria > Cyanobacteriota > Cyanobacteriia > Phormidesmidales > Phormidesmidaceae > Phormidesmis. The sequence continues at coordinate 280,060 of CAWILA010000007.1, forward strand.
GGGGTATTTCCACGCTGTCACTCTGTTTGACGTCGTAGAACATTTAACTAATCCGGCAGAAGGATTGCGCCAGGCTGCTGAGCTTTTAAGACCCGGTGGGATATTAATTGTCAGTACTGGAGATATGGACGCTTGGACCTGGCGCTGGTTTAGAGGCAGCCACTGGTACCTACAAACGCCGCTACATCTATCCTTTGCCAGTCAACGTTTCTTTAACTACGTTGCAAAGACAAATGATTGGAAGGTCATTCAACACAAAGCTATACCTCATCAGTTAGGGACAGCGGAATTATGTTGGCAAGACCGCGTAGAAGCCCTATATTTTGGAGCGCGCAGAAGAGGGGGCCTGTGGCGAATTCTACAGCGATTAATTCATCTAGTACCTGACTGGCAGCACTTACGGCACCGGACGAGCGTACCGTGGACTTTTCATGTTCGAGACCACATAGTTGTTACTTACCAGCCTTAAAATTGCATGAACAGAGAAGATATGAGTCAGACAGTTCACGGCTTGTTGAACCGCTGTGGTATTGAAGTACGGCTGACAAGGAATCTTCAAGCTGTGAAAAATCATGAGAGAGAGAAAGCACAGCTCGCACCTTGGCAACAGCTAAAACAGTTTAACATCCAAACAATATTTGACATTGGCGCAAACACTGGGCAGTTTGCTTCAGTTGCTCGCAGCCTTTTTCCCGAAGGTCATATATATGCATTCGAGCCTTTGCCTGGCGTCTACAGAGAGCTAGTCAAAAATAAGAAGGGGGATCAAAATATTACACCGGTTAATCTTGGGTTGAGCGATCGCTCAACCCAAGTTCAAATGTTCTGTAGCGCTTTCTCTCCAAGCTCTTCTCTGCTGCCAATGGGAGCGCTTCACCGTTCGGAATGGCCTGAATCTGACCGTCAATCAATGGTGGACGTTCGAGTGATTCGGCTAGATGAATGGGTTCAGGAAAACGAGGTGGCGATAAAAGAAAATTGTCTAGTCAAAATCGACGTGCAGGGACATGAATTAGGTGTAATCAAAGGTGGTGTGGAAACGCTCAGGCGATCACGCTTGATAGTCATCGAAGTATCCTTTTATGAGCTCTACGAGCAGCAGCCGCTTTTTGAAGATATTCACGATGCACTCCGCGATTTAGGCTTCATCTATCGTGGAAATATTGAACAGCATTACAGCAAAAAGCATCACAAGATACTTTTTGCTGATGCTATTTTCGAGAACATGAAGATCTCCGCTTAAGTTTATGCTCTAAGTAATCCTCCTGTGCTACACCGACAAGTAAGAGCGATTCTATCGATTAAACGATGCGATCACATAGTCGTATAGACAATGGTTACGATGTAGCAGAATAATTTTATAACTACCCGGAATTTATTGTTTATGAACTCCGATCGCATTCTTCTCTTAACAGCTAGCCCTCCAGGAGAGATGGGCGTTGGTCAACTGTTTTTAGACAGCATCTGTCAGATGTCTGGCCATACTTATGGAATTGCTGCTCTCCTTCAGAGAAATGAGGAGTATAGCCTTCCCCATTACTTATCCGATTCTCCTCTAATAAAACTAGAACGTCGTTACGAAACAGCTTTCAAACCTTTGGGTAATAGTCTTGGAATCTTCACTTCAAGTGTAGCTATCGAAACACTGCTCAAATCCCATGTTCAAACCTTGAGAAGAAAGGTGGTTGCTTTCGCTCGTCAATATAAAGCGTCAGCTATCTTCTCTGTTTTAGAATGTCCAACTTCGATACTCATGACATATTTGCTGGCCAGGCAACTAGGTCTACCACTATTTACGCTTGTATGGGATATGCCAGAGTATCTTTTACCAAAGTTAGGCTATATAGATGCTGGATTCAACGCTATTTACAGGAGTTTTAGACAGGCTATTCAACATAGCACACGTGTAGCGGTTATGAGTAGAAACATGCAGTGCTGCCTTCAACAAACCTATGGTGTTGACCCGACTATACTTCACCAACCGATTTCTTCTAGCTGGCAGTTGTCAGACGACTTGCAACAAACTGGTACACGCAACGAAAATGAAATTGTGATCGGCTATGCCGGTAGCGTCACTGCCAAACAAGAGATGCATGCGTTGTTGTACGCGCTTGACTCGATCAACTGGTGTCTTGAAGGGCATCCTGTGAGGTTGAAAGTGTCGGGCTTGCGATTTGTTTTTCAATCTAGTAATGCTCAGCGAATTGAGTACTGTGGCTATCTACCTACAACACGACAGGTCGTCGCCGAGCTAGCTTCTTGCCATATTCTTTTCTTGCCCCAGCCTTTTAGTCAGTCGCTACAGGCTTTCTCGCAGTACTCTTTTCCTACCAAGACGGTCACATATCTAGCGGCAAAGCGACCCATCTTTGTACTCGCACCGAAAAATTCAACTCTATCTTTGTTCTTTAATGAGCACAACCTACCTATTGTATGTAACACATTAGACAAGGAGTCAATACTGGCGCGGCTATCTGTCTTTGCTTGTGATCACAAGCAAAGACAGAAAATAGAAGGTCAACTGCAAGAGATAGCTCAAAATGCGTTTAGTGAAGAGCTCTGTCAGCAGAGAATCAAGACTTTATTTGCTGGCCTCTCACCTACTAACGCTGGCTTAAACACACTCAAATGTACTTTCAACGTATGAAGTCTGTTCGTCCCCGCCATAGAGCTTCTGTAGAGAAGCTCTCTACTCATCAGAAAATTGTGCAAGTGCATTCTGCCGATCGAGGCGGTGGTGCGGAAGCGGTCGTTCGGATGCATCATCAGGAGATGCGCCGACAAGGACACGATAGCTTGCTTGCCGTTGCCCGGAAGCAGTGCAACAGTGAAGCAATCAAACAGATCAAGTATATAAGAGGTCCCAAAGGTTTTCGACGAATTGCTCACTGGCGAGAACAGCTAACAGGCCGGCAGTATATCTATTCTCCTTCCTTCAGAAAGTTTCTGAGAGACTTGCCGAGCTATGCAGATATCATTCATATCCATAGTTTGCATGGCGCAGAAGGCTATGCCGATATTTCCCAACTAGCTTGGCTATCGAAGCAAGTGCCCGTAGTAATAACAGTTCACGATCTATGGCTATTGACTGGACACTGTGCCTATCCACTAGAGTGTGGTCGTTGGAAAATAGGCTGCGGCCAATGTCCTGACCTAGATCGCTACCCGTCTATTTCCTGTGATGGCACACGTGCTAACTGGTTCGATAAGCATCATATCTTTGAAAGAGCTAATATACATCTCATTGCGCCTTCTAGATGGGTTATTCGTCAGATTGAGCAAAGTCCAATTTTGAGCCACCTATCCACCAGCTTAGTTTATAACCCACTTGATACGTCCATATTTTTCCCTTCAGATAAACAGCTTGCTCGCCAGCGACTAGGTTTACCAGCAGAAAAGAAGATTATTCTGCTAGTTGCTCAGCATCTATCTAACACATATAAAGGTGTCTCAGAAGGTATTGCCGCTATCAATTGCCTCACCAATTCCGCGCTGTTTATCATGGCTGTTGGCAGTCAGGCTAAAGAGACATTGCAGCAGTGCCAAGTGCCTGGAAAAGCCATACCTTATCAGGAAGATCCGGCTGCTCTTGCAGATTTTTACAGAGCAGCAGATATCTTTCTAATGCCTTCACGATGCGAAACTTTCGGAATGGTTGCTGCAGAAGCGATGGCCTGTGGTACGCCAGTTATCGCGTTTGCATCCGGCGGCCTTATAGATGTCTTAGGCGAAGATGAAGGTGGCATACTAGTACCGAGCGGAGATGTCTCTGCGATGGCTAGGGCCTTACAACACCTTCTCAAGGAAGACAAGACACGGCTGAAGTTGGGTTCTACAGCTAAGAACCGAGCACATCGTGAATTTAGTCTTACGATGCATACACAAAAATGTCTCGCTATCTATCAACAGCTGATAGGAGAATTTGACTGTAGCTCTGTCTCAAGCTTCTGTACATCTAGGCAACTCTAGTGAATACTTTCATCAGCGTTATTACAACTATTCAGTCTCCTACACAATCCGTTCGGCAGCTCACAAAGCAGCTACAGTTATACTATGCGCCTTTGCTAATCGTTGGTGATAAAAAGGGACCCATACGGTATGACCTACCGGGGACCATCTTTCTCAGCTTAGAAAAACAGCTAAATTCGTCTTTTCAGCTTGCTAAAAGGCTACCGGTAGGGCACTACACTCGAAAAAATATTGGCTATCTAGAAGCTATTCGGCAAGGTGCGACATGCATTTACGAAACAGATGATGACAATGCACCACTTCCTTCTTGGGCACCAAGGGAAGAGATAGCAACAGCAATTCCTGTTAATGGAACAGGATGGATCAACACGTATCGCTACTTCAGTGAAAAACGAATTTGGCCACGGGGCTTTCCTCTAGACGCCATCATGGATTCTTTTCTTCATGGAGTAGGTGTAGAAGCACGGGCACATTCGGTTAGTGCGCCTATCCAGCAGGGCTTAGCGAATGGTTCTCCAGATGTAGATGCCATTTGGCGACTAGTTCTCGACGAGCCTTTTTGCTTTGAAGAAAAGAAAAGTATATACCTACCTGAAGGGGCCTGGTGTCCCTTTAATAGTCAAAGCACGTGGTGGTGGCCTACAGCTTACCCGCTGCTCTATTTACCGAGCTATTGCACTTTTAGAATGACTGACATCTGGCGTAGCTTCATTGCGCAAAGATGTCTCTGGGCTATGGACAAGGGAATAATTTTCCATGCACCTGAAGTTCAGCAAGACCGCAACATTCACAATCTAATGAAGGACTTTGAAGATGAAATACCAGGTTATCAAAGCAACGTTCAAATAGTAGAGGTTCTTGAGAAAATCGAGTTGACTTCGGGGGTGGAAGCAGCGATCGCCAATCTGTTGCTGTGCTATGAGGCTTTGGTGCAGCACGGCTTCTTTCCTGCCAAGGAGCTAGATCTAGTAGAAGCCTGGATAGAAGACTTACATAGTCAACCAATCAATATATAGGAAAAATGAAACGTCCTCAGAAGAATCTACACAATTTACTAGTTTCTATTGTTGTCCCTAGCTACAACCAGGGGCAGTTTATACAAGCAACAATAGATTCTATTCTTTCGCAGGACTATCGCCCCATCGAGATTTGTGTCGTTGATGGCGGATCAACCGATGAAACGCTCGCTGTTTTACATACTTACCAAGAGCATGCTGAACTTAGCTGGACTTCTGAGCCTGATGAAGGTGTTGTAGACGCAGTGAATAAAGGTTTCGCCAAGATAAAGGGTGACATTGTCGCTATACAGAGCTCGGATGATATGTATCTACCAGGTTCGATTACGCGTATTGTTCAAAACTTCAATGAAGACAAAGATTTAGGACTAGTTTATGGTGATACGATTAAAGTTGATGCTGATGGAAAGGAGATTCTTAGGCAAAAAGTTGCACCATACACGTTAGAGAATTTTCTGCTAGGTCGAACCTGGATTCCTCAGCCCTCGGCCTTCTTTCGACGCGAGATATTAGATATTTGCGGTGGGTGGGACAGTCAAGTCCCGTACGCTGCTGATACTGACTTATGGCTGCGAATGGCCTTTAGAACTAAGGTAAAGAAGATCGATACTTACTTGTCTTTAAGACGAGTGCATAGCTCTCAACGAGATACTCAATCTGCCAGAATAGCCAAAGACTACGCGCGGATGATTGATCAATCAGCTGATATAGCCAACGCGTCACCAAATTTGCGCCGTGCGGCAGTGGCAGGAAAGTACCTAAAGCGAATCCGCTACAATGCCTCGGGATCTGACCTGATGTCCGCCTGGAATCAGTTGATAGCCGGGTTAATTCATCCCCCTGTTCGTAATCTGCCTAGAGTCGGATATTTTACACTGTTGCCTATCCGTCGGCTGCTGTCGTTGTTTAAACAGCGAGTGTTGCACTTACATAAGCGAGTAGGCTTACCTTCTTCTAGCAGTTAACCAATAGCAGAACTAAAGGTAGGTATGGCACATTTTCAGCGCGATCGCCCCATCTCGAGAAAAGAAGTCCTAGGCGTTTTGATTAAGGATTCTCCTAGATATCTACAGGCCCTTTATCTACCTCAAATAGCCCAGACATCATCTTCAGACTGGCCCAGCCTATGCAATCGGCAAGAAACTTTGCTGCAAAATGGTGATGGCCCAGGCGTTCGGTGCGTTTGGCAGTATACGAGTCGGCTACATGCTTGCGAGATTATACCCAGTTGGAATCAACGGTTAATGACTCAAGCTTTTGGTGATTGGCCTATCCAGTTCGCTGATTCGCTCTGTGTGAAAGAGACGCCAGTTATCTCATTTGTGTTTGCTCACAAAGGCCAAGAACGTGTACCTCAGCTGGTGCAAGTTCTAAAAAGCTTGTTCGCACAAGAGATCATTCCGATCGAATGCATAGTAGTAGACCTGAGTCATCAGCCTGTACAGACTAGGCTGCCAAAAGATGTGAACTATATTCACGTTCCGACAGAACATATCTCACCTGGGTGGCGTAAGTCTTGGGCCTACAATATCGGCGCGCGGCATGCCTCTGGTGAGGTATTGGTATTTCACGATGGTGATATTTGTGCGCCCTACAGCTATGCGCTTGAGCTGCACCGCTGGCTAGTAGAAAGCAACTATCAGGCGGCCTCCATTCAACGGTTTCTCTTCTATCTGTCACAGACTGATACACAAACACTTTTCCATCGACAGACCGTACGGGCAACGGTCGCTGACTCTGTTCTTCAGAACTGGCTAGGCGGCACAATTGCGGTTCGCCGTGACGCTTTTTTTGAGATCGGCGGCTTTGATGAAGGCTTTGTCGATTGGGGCGGAGAAGACAACGAGTTTTTTAGCCGATGTAGTACATTGAAGCATTTGACTTTTGGCTATCTGCCTTTCATTCATCTATGGCATCGACCACAGCGCGATCGCAAAGCTCAGACCAATTTAAACATTTCCCACGTCTTACCAGAGCGTTTAACTATCGAGGCTACCAAACGATGCGCTGAGCTACAGCAGCGCCAGTTTGGCAGCATGGCGTTACCAGATCCCTATATCTCCTACGCTCAAACTATTCAACAGAATCTGAACTCAAGCGATGTCCTTACTGTCTCCTAAGCGCAACGAAGTTGTTGAAAACCTAGTATCAACGATCGTTCCTGTCTACAATCGGCCTACGCTGCTGTTACGTGCAGTAGAGAGCGTCTTACAACAGACTCACCGCGCGTTTGAGATCATTATCGTCGATGACGGCTCTACCGATAGAACATCAGAGGTTGCTCGTTCGTTAAGAGATCAACATCCTGACTGCATCACTTTTATTCAAATAGACAATAGCGGTCCAGGAGCGGCTCGTGAGGCCGGAAGACAGGCAGCTCGCGGAGAGTTTATCCAGTATCTTGATAGCGATGACCGCCTGTTACCAGATAAGTTCAAGTCTCAAATCCAGACGCTGCGATCGCATCCTGACTGCGGCATAGCATACGGCTACACGCGTTTAATCAACGAGAATGGACGATTGCTAGCGGCACCCTTCAAGTGGACAGGTCGAGACATTCCTTTTCTGTTTCCTGAACTGCTAGTAGATCGATGGTGGTGCACGCATACACCGCTCTACCGGCGAACTATCACAGACGCTATCGGTCCTTGGTGCAACCTTCGCTGGTCTCAAGATTGGGAATATGATGCTAGAGCCGGGGCAACAGGAGTGCGTTTGATAAGCTGTAACAAATACGTAAGTGAGCACTGTCACCACGCTGGCATTCGACAAACGTCTCAGGCCGACTGGAAGAGCGATCCGGAGCGGCTTCGTAACCGCGTTAATCTGTTGTCTGCGCTTTGGTTCAACGCTGAACAAGCTCAGGTGCGCGCTAACTTACCGGAGTGTCAGCATTTTTCTCGATGGGCATTCGCGATCGCCCGGCAGTGTGCCGCAGCAGAACTCATCAACGAAGCCAAAAATTGTTTATCGCTAGCAGAGGCCGCTGCGAGTTCAGGTGGAATGAGTCATTTTGACCTCGGAGCATATAAGTGGGTGTCTCAAGTTGTTGGATATAAAATCGCAGGCCAACTGTCACAAAGGATTACTCAATTCAAGAATTCTCCTAGTTCTAGAACGCTAACACAGTCTTTTGCTACTCACTGAAAGATAGATCTCGAATAAGAAGCTTCAACCCTACAACGCACGATAACAGCTTATTCTTCTCAAAAACATTTGAACTGACGTTCTTTCAACCGAAGAGACATCACTATGATAGCGACTCAAACACTAGGCAAAGAATGGTACGCTCGTTTTCTCGCCTGTCCTAACTGCGGCAGCGCTGTAGAGACTAATGTCGGTATCATCTGTACGAGATGCGAATTTAGAGAATCTACAGGTTGTGATCTTAGAGGAGAGCGGTCGCGACCTGTGTCTATTGAGCACTCTAGAACACCTAGAATTAACATAGATAATGCGCTCAAGAAAATTGAGTTAGCTAGACCGGAAATAACGTACTGTAGGCCTAGCGCAATTCGTGACTCTCGCGAGCTGATGTCTGTTATCAACGAGCGAGTCAAACCGAACGGTAGAGTGCTCGATTTGGGATGCGGACCACGTGATCAATCAATACCTATCAGTCACTTAGGCCACTCTTACGTAGGCTGCGATTACAGCCACCCCTCAGCGGATTTTCTTGCTGATGCTCATGCTATCCCTTTTGCCGATAATACATTCGACTGCGTTTTATCCTATGCAGTTCTTGAACACTTGCACGATCCTTTCGTAGCCCTCAGCGAGATTAACAGAGTATTGAAGCCTAAGAGCACCTTCGTCGGCACAGTATCCCAAGGAGAGCCTTATCACGAGTCTTTCTATCATTTCACGCCATGGGGACTGATTTCTTTAGTTTCTACAGTTCCTAATCTCGAGATAGTCCGGCTGTGGGGCTCAATGGACACTATCAAAGCGCTTTCACGTATGGGCAGATACCCGCGTGTTGTTAGAAAGATACTATCTCAAGTTGATTGGGTTCATCGGGCTATGCCAATCCTTGCACCTAGAAAGATGAGATGGTCCCAGCAGGAGAAAGATCTTGATGCGCTCTATCGAGCAGGAAGTATTTGCTTTGAAATAGTAAAAAAATAATGCCACCGTTTAATAGCACAGAAACTTAAGCTCCTCTCAACTGATATAGTTTCATGGAAAAAAGAGATGCAAGAATTGATGTTTCTATTGTGATATCTGTTTACAACGAAGAAAATCATCTATCAGAAACTCTTTCGAGCGTTCTAAATCAAGAGAACAGCTGTTTTGAAGTTGTTGCTATCAACGACGGTTCTACAGATAATTCGGGGGACATACTCGAACGCTGGGCTGCGAAAGATTCACGACTAAAGGTTGTTCATCAAAAGAACTCAGGTCTAACAGAGGCATTAATTCAAGGGTGCAGGCAGGCAAGAGGTCGGTACATTGCGCGTCAAGATGCAGGTGATATCTCTTTACCAGGCCGAATTGCTCAGCAGTATAGATACCTTCTCAATAATCCTGATACTGTTATGGTTTCGGGGTCAGCACGTTTTGTTGGCCCAAGCGACGAATGGCTTTTTGACGTCATAAAAGAGGGTATAGAGATAGAACTAGGGCTAGGCAAGTTAAATGTTCACGAGATTGAAGGTCCACCTCATCACGGCAGTACGATGTTTCGAAAAGATGCCTACGAAAAGGTAGGTGGCTACAGACCTATATTTCCCGTAGCCCAAGATATTGACCTATGGCTACGCTTATCTGAAGTAGGAAAATGTGAAGGGCTAGCCGATATTCTCTACCAGGCAAAGCTATCGGCTAGCGGTATAAGTTCTCTGCGCAGAGATGAGCAATACAGCCTAGCAGCGTTAGCTATAACGTGCGCCAAGTGTAGACGCTCTGGCAATAGCGATAAGGAAATAATTGAGTCTTACAGTCCTCTTGAGCAGATAACTAGTAAAGAAAGCGCTTACAAAGAGAAAGCAGCATTTTACTATTTCGTAGCCTCCTGTCTGAGGAAGATTCGCTCTTCGAGCGCAGTTTCCTACTATGTTCAATCTGTTAAGCACTATCTCTATTACTGCTTACACCTGCTTTCTCAAGTCGGGCAGAAAGGGACTGTATAGAAAATCGAGTAGAGCGTCATTTTGTTGACTCACTGGTAAAAAGATGTTCTCAAAATTCGAAGTTATTGCAGACTATGCCCGCTCCGTCTTGCTTAAGCTTAGAGGCGCTCAAGTTGCGCCCAAAGTGCGAATATCGCAAAGATGTAGCTTTACAGCCGCTAGCCAGATAAAAATGGGCCACCGGGTTGTGATAGAGCCCGATAGCGCCTTTAAGCTAGTAAGCGAGGAAGCTAGGGTTGTTCTAGAAGAGCACGTATTCATCGGAAGGGGCTGCTTGTTTGATATTTCTGGTGGCTTAACGATAGGAAAGGGAACGCTTCTGGCACCTGGTTGCTTCGTGACCGACCACAACCATGGAATTAATGCCAACGAGATGATATGGACTCAGCCGTGCTCTCAGTCTTCAGTGACTATTGGCTCAGATGTTTGGTTGGGCGCTCGATCAATCATTCTTCCAGGTGTGATAGTAGGCGACGGCGCTGTTGTTGCAGCTGGCGCTGTTGTCACAAAGAACGTTGCACCGATGACGGTTGTCGCAGGCGTACCGGCCAAATTCATACGCAACCGTGAATAACAGACGCTCAGGAACTCATAGATGAAGCACAATCGCAAATCTAGCTTAAGCCTAGTCGTTCCTACGTATCAGCGTAGTTCGATTATTCTAAATACTATCGAGCTATTAAATAACTTGAACCCAAAAGCACATGAGATACTGATTGTCGATCAAACTGAGGAGCATCCTTTAGATATTGAGACAAAATTAAAGGAACTGCACGAGAAAGGGGTTATTCGCTGGATAAAACTACTCGAACCTTCTATTCCAGCTGCTATGAATGCGGCCTTAAACGCGGCAGAAGGAGATATTTTATTGTTTCTAGATGACGATATAGTGCCCGATGAGAAACTTATATTAGCGCACCTAGAAGCGCAGCAAAGTGCTAACTTGGTTGCCGGTCAGGTTTTACAACCCAACGAAGAGTCAACACCTCTCGCTCTAGGCGAAAAGTTTCGCTTCAACAGTACCGATTCGTGCGAGATTTTAGACTTTATGGGTGGCAACTTTTCTATTGAGCGAGAGGTGGCTATATCACTCGGCGGATTCGATGAAAACTTTAGTGGCGCAGCTTTTTGCTTTGAGGCAGAGTTTGCTAATCGCTATGTGCAAACCCATGGAAACATCTCGTATCAGCCGGAGGCCATTATTCATCACCTGATGATTCAACGTGGTGGTACGCGCGCCCATGGTCACCATCTCCGTACAGCTAAGCCAACCCATACTTCAGGTGCTTATTACTACCTCCTAAAGTCTCGTCCAAGCGGATGGTGGTGGCAAGCTGCGTGGCGTCCCTTTCGAGCTGTACGTACTCGTCATCACTTCCAACAGCCTTGGTGGATTCCACTTTCTCTATTTGCAGAATTAATGGGCTTTTGTTTGGCTGTAGAGCGATTGATTGAAGGACCTCAATATATCGACACCTCAAAGGTTAGCTAGTTGTTCTGATTCTACGTCACTGAAAACTTACTTGAAACCGATATAAAAACAGCTATGCGAATTGCAGTCGACGCGCTACCGATCAATAATTTGTCCGGAAGGCATGTTCTGCTAGGGCATCTGTCCAAATTAGCAGCTGATCACATTGGGAAACATGAGTTTATTGTGTTGCATCATCGCGAAAATCGTGACATCTGTCGCGATTTGGGTGCTCATGTCACCTGGGTTGAATGTGCCGGTATTGGCTCAAATTGGGTTCAGCGACTTTTTTGGCAGTCAACTTGCTTGCAGCAGCTGTTACAAAAGATAGACGCCGACTGGATTATCTCAACATCAGGGGCCCTCGTTCCGGGCATCCGTCTTCCACAGATTGTTCTTGCTCAAAACCCCTGGTGCTATTTTCCTCAGTTTCATCGCTCTATCGCTGATCGAATAAAAGCTTCGCTACAGCGCATAGGTTACAGGGCGGCTCAGCGACGCGCAAAGGGTTTATTTTACTTATCGGATTATGTCGCTGAGATTTATAAAGCAGATGCAGATTGTCAGCCTGCCGCAGGCGATATTCTCTACGTAGGCATCGACGAATCAACATTCTTAGCAGCGGCCAGCCATCGCCTATCGTTTGACGAGCGATCGCTAGAAGTGCTCACAGTATCTGCAATGGCAAGACATAAATCTGTTGAAGATGTTGTCAAGGCAGTAGCCATACTACACGAGCGAGCAGTGCCCGCTCACCTAACACTGGTTGGCCCTTGGAACGATAGCGCCTACCGTACCGAGATAACAGCATTGATAAGGCAACTGGGTCTGAGTACTCATGTTACCTTGACAGGAAAAGTCTCTAACGCTGCTCTACATGAGTACTATCGGCGAGCACGGGTCTTCTGTTTGCTGAGTCGATGTGAGTCATTTGGCATTCCAGCAGTGGAAGCGCAGGCGTTTGGAACACCTTCCGTCGTTGCTGATATTTGCGCGCCACCGGAGGTTGCTGGTCCGGGCGGCGAGATTGTACCTCCAGATAGAGTCGATTTGGCCGCAGATGCGCTTCAAGCAATGCTCACCCAATCAAAGACATGGGCAGAGTACTCAGCGCGCGCATTGAAAAATTCAGAGAGATTCCGCTGGGACAGAGTCTCAGCACCTTTGAGCCAATTTTTAAGCGATTTAGTTCTGAAGTGAAGCTTGAAGCATATTTCGTTATGAATGTTTCTCAACAAACTAAGCTTATCAGGCACCTGTATTAGTTGCTTTCTACCATCAGCTACCGTTAGGTTAAGTGAAATGACTCTTCGCATCGGCATTCTGACAACGCACCCTATTCAGTATCAGGTTCCCTGGTTTCGCCTTCTAAGCGCACAACCGGATATTGATGTTGAAGTGTTGTACTGTGTAATGCCAGATGCAGCACAGCAGGGAGAGGGGTTTGGGGTTGAATTCACGTGGGATATCCCACTGTTGGACGGATACAGCTATCGAGTACTGGAGAATGTTTCTTCTCACCCTTCAGTTACTCAATTCGGTGGTTGCGATACCCCCAGCATCTTTAGGATTGTTCGCGACGAATCTTGGGACGCTTTCATTGTCAACGGGTGGGTTGCTAAGAGCTGCCTACAGCTTTTAGCGGCGTGTCGTCTCTATCGTGTTCCCTGTATTGTGCGCGGAGAGGCAAATCTCCTACGAACTAGAGAACTCTGGAAACAGCTTATACAGAGAACATTAGTACATCAGTACACGGCTTTCTTGAGTATTGGTAAGGCGAATGAAGCCTTTTATCGGCGGTATGGCGTGCATGCTGAGCGTATTTTCAATACGCCTTACTGCGTTGAAAACGAACGTTTCTTAGCGCAAGCGGAGCGTATCACGCCTCAGCGCTCTCAGCTTCGTAGCAAGTTTGGATTATCAACAGACATCTTCACCTTTTTATACTGTGGCAAGTTTGTTGCCAAAAAAAGGCCTTTAGACTTGCTACATGCATTGGTAGAGGTAAGAAAAGCTGGGGGGACCGACGTACAGCTACTCATGGTTGGCGATGGCGAACTTCGATCTGCCTGCGAAGCGCTCGTGATAAAAGAAGATCTTCCGGTAAAATTCAGCGGTTTCTTAAACCAAAAAGAAATCATTGGAGCCTATGCAGTATCCGATTGCTTGCTGTTGCCATCGGATCATGGCGAAACTTGGGGACTGGTCGTCAACGAAGCTATGGCCTGCGGAGTACCAGCAATTGTAAGCGACCAGGTCGGCTGCCATTTGGATCTAATTCAGCCGGGTGAAACAGGATATGTATATCCCACAGGTGACGTTCACCAACTGGCTAGTTACTTAGCGTACCTAGCCAAGGCAGGCGTAGCAGAGGCTCAGAGGCTAGGAGAGAACGCTCGCCGCCAAGTTTTACAGCATTACAGCTATCAAAAAGTTGTAGCAGGCATTCAAAAAGCCTTAAATCACAATGGCTATCAAGACACTTCTCTGAGAGAACGCTCAGCCGAAGTTTTAAATCCCCATCTGCACACTCATAAGCTATAGCTCTAACCAACACCATGTTCTATATATTCTTAGGAATAGTTGCCGTTTCCACATTTATGAGCTTAATGAACTGGCGAAACGGCCTCTATGCAATGATCCTAATTGTTGCTATTCAAGATCCCGTTCGTAAGCTAACGCCGAGTGCTTCGGGCGCACTCACGTTAGCCGTAGTGCCTGTACTGCTGGCTATTACTATCGGGCTAATAAGTTCACAAAAAAGATGGTGGCAGGACTTCAAGCATATTTTTCCGCAGATAGATAAACGATTGAACCTGTTGTTCCTAACGCTGATTCCCGCTGCTATGCTCTCAGCAACCTACGGACCGGGTTCATGGCTGCTTACTCTATTTGGTGTCTTTTCCTATGGAATTATATTCTTAGCTATTCTGATTGGTTTTTACTTCCCACGTTCTGTTGACGACATTCAACGGCTCATGGCTAGCTATTGTTTGATCACAGTTCTTCTTTTGACGGGCGCTTTTATTCAATATTTTGACCTTATGCCGGGCTCTGTTTTAGTAGGTACAGCAGCCTTAGATTTTAACTGGATTCGCTATAGCGATGACTATGTCGTTGACCTGATTGCTGGTTTTTATCGCAGTCCAGATATTATGGGATGGCACGCGGCAGCGACTGTCCTTTTCTCTTTCACGCTTTCTCTTGCAGCGAGAGGAAGTCGGCGTTGGGGTTGGCTCGGCATTTGTGCAGTGGGTATTGCAGCTCTGTTCTTTTGTGGACGTCGTAAGATGTTTTACATGCTGCCCGTATTTGCTGTTTCGCTGATATGGATGTTTTGGCAGGCGAACAGGAAATCGAAGGCGATCACAATTGTCGGACTCATGGCTATACCGCTAATCGGCATTATCGCGTTTGGCGATTGGCTAAGCCCAGAATCCGCTTTTGTTAGCTACTATACCGACCATGCCGCCGATACCTATAGTCAGCTCGAAAGCCATGGTTTTCGAGCACTGATGACTACCGTAAGACAGTCTGGCTTTTTCGGTAGCGGACTAGGCGTAGCCGCGCCCGGCTCCCACCATTTGCAGGTTGCTCGACCCAGAGTATGGCAAGAAAGCGGACCCAGCCGAATCATGGTTGAGCTGGGAGTACCTGGGTTTTGTGCCATGTTAGCCGTAGTTGCTGGATTGATTACAACAGCTTGGACACAGGTGAAGCCGCATATTCGAGCGCGATCGCCTATAGGCTACTACGCCGCTGGCATGTTCGCATTCTTCTTTGCCAACGTTTGCAGCCTGGTAGTCTCAGGCCAAATCTTAGCCGACCCATTCATCGCATCTTTTTTAGGAATCTCAATAGGGCTAGTCTTATCAACAGTTCGCTTTGCACCTATCTCAGAGCAAACTGCACAATATCTGCAAACGATCACCTCAATCAATGCGGCTCCCCTTCAGCATCGTCATCCAAGCAGTCTTAACAATCATGCCTAGACCTATAAAAGTCGCGCTGGTAACAACTGTTCCAACAGGTAGGTACAGCAGCATGGTTGTGTATGCTGACATGATTGAGCACGCCATAGCTCAATTCTCAAGTAACGTTTGCTTCACTCGAATCAATTTGCTAGAAGGCTTTCCAAAACTCAGCTGGTTACCACCTAGAATCTTGCATCGGCTACAGCTGCTATGGTTGATGGCTCAGTCTAGTAGCTGCCTAACACAGGTGTCGGCTGATGTCTATCACATGGTTGACGGTAGTTTCGCCCATGCATTACACAGTTTTCAACGTTCAAGCGTTGTGGTTACGGTGCACGACCTTATTCCCGTTCTTCAGTCAAAAGGCGAATTTGATGTAGCACCTCCGGGCAAACTAGCAAACTGGCTAATTGAGAGAAATCTTCAAGCTTTGAGGCAGCGCCAATACTTCTGCACAGATAGTGACGCGACAAAAGACGATATCGGAAAATACGTGAGTAAAGATAAGCGCGTCACCGTGATACCGCTATCGCTGCGTGAAAGCATTCTACAGCACATACCTAAGGCAGCAGCGCCGTGGGCAGAGAGAATCACAGGTGACCGGACAAGAACAATCTTACATATTGGCAATGCTAGCTTCTACAAAAATAGAAAGGCCGTTATAGAAGTTTTTAGCCGATTGATGAGCGGCTCTTCGCTTCAGCTAATTATCGCTGGTGCCGCACCCGAGGAAGCAACGGTAGATCGGATGCGATCGCTCAACATAGGTCTCAATCAAGTTCAATTCGTCATCAATCCTAGCGACGAAGCCCTAGCCCAGCTATATAAACAGGCTTCGCTTCTGTTATTTCCTAGCTATTACGAAGGTTTTGGCTGGCCGCCCCTAGAAGCTATGGCGTTTGGCTGTCCAGTTGTCTGCTCTAGTGCTGGTTCTCTACCAGAAGTTGTTGGTAAAGCGGCATTAACTGCGCCGCCAGACGACTATGAGCAGCTGGCAAGCCATTGTAGAACGCTGCTATATGAGCCCGGCTACGCAGAACAGATGATCGAACTAGGCTATCAGAACGTTCAGCGGTTTAGCGCAAGTAAAATGGCAGAGCGTCTGATAGAGCTTTATAGGCAAGTTGCTCGCGCTCCTGTGCAAAAAGATGCTTGAAGAAATCACGCCAGTTATTCTCACATACAATGAAGCGCCTAATATCGCGCGATCGCTCCAAAAGCTAACCTGGGCCAACCGTATTGTAATCGTCGATAGCTACAGTACAGACAACACGCTTGATATAGTCGCCGCTCACCCTCAAATCGAAGTCTTTCAGCGCACGTTCGATACTCACGCAAGCCAATGGAATTTCGGAATAGAGCAAGTTACAACAGATTGGATTTTGTCTCTAGATGCAGATTATATCCTGTCTAATAGCTTATTAGAAGAGATAGAGCATCTTCTTCCGCCTCAGAACGTTGACGGCTATTTTGCAGACTTTCGATACTGTGTGTTTAGCAAACCGCTAAGAGGTACGATACTGCCCCCAAGACAGCTGCTTTTTCGTACAGAACAAGCGACCTATATTGACGATGGGCACACACAGCGACTCTGCGTGAAAGGAGACTCATCTAAACTAGCAGGCAGCGTTCTACACGACGACCGGAAATCGCTAAGTCGATGGCTTTGGGCACAAGATCGCTACATGATTGCCGAAGCCAAAAAGCTATCGAAAAGCCCAGATACAAAACTCAGCCTTGGCGATCGCCTACGAAAAGGAAAGGTTATCGCACCTTTTGCCGTGCTGATGTACTGCCTATTGCTAAAAGGCGGCATTTTAGACGGTTGGAGAGGCTGGTACTACGCTCTACAGCGTATGTTTGCTGAAATTTTATTAGCAATCAGGCTTCTTGAGCTACAAATCAAAGAATAAATATCAATTTTTCTTGTTCATTGGGTACACTCACCACAAGACAAAGTCCGTCGGTTGAATAGAGTAGCATACAGTGAACTTAAGAACTATTAAATTTCTGTTGGAACATCCTCTCAGCAGAAAAAACATACTGAGAGCATTCTACCGTTTTTTTTCTTGGCAGATAAGAAGTCGGCTGATAAAGAAGCCCGTAGCATATAGCTTTGTCAATCAGAGTCGGCTTTTAGTATATCCTGGCATGACAGGAGCAACCGGCAATGTGTACGCTGGCATACACGAATTCTACGATATGGGATTTGTTATGCATGCTCTAAGAGACAGTGACACTTTTATAGATATTGGCGCGAATGTAGGGTCTTACACCGTGCTTGCTGGAAGCGCTGTCGGAGCGAGCTGTATCTCTATAGAGCCCGTTCCGTCTACATTCACTCACCTTGTAGAGAATATCGAGCTAAATAGCATTAATGACAGAGTTGATCACTTAAACATTGCGCTCGGAGAGACTCCCGGAAAACTTCGGTTTAGTACAGACAAAGACACAATGAATCATGTTATCGCCGAATCGGAAGATTGCCAGCGCTGCATCGAAGTCGAGGTTAAATCTTTGGATGATGTGGTGAGAGAAAGAGTACCCACTGTCATCAAAATGGACGTTGAGGGATGGGAAGCCAATGTTGTTGCTGGTGCAAAAAACATTCTCTCACAAGAAAGTCCGCTTGCTCTCATCATGGAGTTTGGCCTGGGAAAAAGATATGGCTTCAACGAAAAAGAACTCTACAGCAAGATTCTAGACTTTGGCTTTAGCAGGGTATCTTATCACCCTTTTGAGCGCACCCTCACGCCTGTACAAGGCACTATACTTACTGGTGGCAACGCTCTCTTTGTCAACAACGTAGACTACTTTAAAAACCGAGTTAAATTAGCGCCTCAGTTCAAAGCACTGGGCGTCAAAATTTAAGGTCAGTGCTAATTCTGCTGAGCACATATAAAGTCATGCGTTTGCCAGTAATGAGCAATGAATGCTAACTCCATAAAACTAGCGAAGTACGCCGTACCCACAAGCGAGTATAGTTCGGGCGTATCTTTCCCAAAACAACTGCTTTGGTTTTACATTGGTGCACCTTTGGTAGTCAGTTATTTTCTGCCATTCTCCGCGTTCAAAGTAGCTATTCTTAGGCTGTTTGGCGCATCTATAGGCAGCCGAGTGCGTATCAAACCAGGGGTAAGGGTAAAGTTTCCATGGCGACTGAGCGTGGGCGATAGCTGCTGGATAGGCGAGCAGGTTTGGATTGACAACCTAGCACCTGTAGCGATCGCACACGACGTCTGCTTATCTCAAGGCGCGTACTTATGTACAGGCAATCACGACTGGAGCGCAGAAGCGTTTGACCTAAAGCTAGGACCTATCAACATAGAGCACAGCACCTGGATAGGTGCGAAGGCAGTGGTGTGCCCCGGTGTAAATATAGGCGCTGGCGCAGTACTCACTGTCAATAGCGTAGCGAGCCGACCTCTAGCAGCATGGATGGTCTATACAGGCAACCCTGCACAGCCAATCAAAAAGAGGGCTATTAGGTCTACGTAAATGCATACTACAAGTATCTCTTTAGCACTTCAACGGTTGCTTTCCCTGTTGCTTTCCAGCTGAACTGCCTTGCTCTCGCTAAGCCAGCGCTACTGAGCTGTTCGCAAAGTAGGCTGTCTCGGGCGACCTGAATCATGGCAGCTGCGATCGCATCCACATCATGCTGGTCATTGACAGAGCAGCACCCCTACGATCTCAGACAGCGAAGACCTGTCCATGCTGAGCACAAATGAGCAAGGCGCAGGTCAATCATGTATAGCTCAGATATTGTCAGGTGATCGCAATTCTTTGATATAGTGTCACTGCACTCAGCTCAAATGGTTACGCTAGAATCTATGGCGGCACTACTCAGACCTGTCAAAGCGTCAACTAAAGCGATCGCTCGCCGGATCTGGCGGCAGACAATCAAACTGAAGTCAATAGTCCCTTTGAGCGAACCGCAGTGGAGCAAGCTAAGTCTGCTAAGGACGCTGGTGCAGCGAGACATGAGCGCCCGATACAAGGGTTCCGTGCTAGGTAACCTTTGGCCGTTGCTAAATCAGCTGTCGCAGCTTTTGATCTACACTTATGTGTTTGCGATTGTGCTGCAAGTGAAACTAAGCCTAAAAGGCATCGCTACAGATAATTCGTTCGTATTCGGGCTGTGGTTGTTTGCCGGGTTAGTCCCGTGGATTGCTTTTAGCAGCGGATTAGCACAGGCCTCTGGGGCGGTAATAGGGCAGCCTAATCTCGTCAAAAAGGTTGTGTTTCCGTTAAGCCTGCTACCGCTAGTACCCATAGTATCGAGCTTCTTAGAAAGTACCTTCGGTCTAATGGCACTGATCGTCTTTGTAGCCTTTCTAACTAATTCGGTGCATCCAACACTATTACTCCTACCGTTGGTGTGGATACCGCAATTGCTCATAACAGCAGGACTAGGTTACCTCACAGCAGGACTAACAGTGTTTATCCGTGACATTCCACAAACGCTAGGAGTGCTGCTTAATCTATGGTTTTATGCAACGCCCTTAATCTATCCGGCAGAGATGATTCCTGCTTCATTTCAAAAGTGGGTGTTTTGGCTAAACCCGATGGCAGCTATTGGTGAGATGTACCGCGATGTGATTTTGGTCGGCAGTGTAACCCACTGGGGTGAGTGGGGGGTTTCGGTAGCAGTATCGCTAGTCGTGTTCGTTGCGGGCTTCTCATGCTACAAAAAACTACGTCCCGCGTTTGCAGATGTGTTGTAGGGTGTAGAATACTGCTCTATGTCTGCACTAGCTTTCCGTTTTCTATGGCTGACGATATTGCGATCTCGCTGACGAACATCTCCAAAGTATTTAAGCGATATCACCGTCCAAGCGATCGCTTAAAAGAGTTGCTTTTGCCTGGAAAGCCAAGATCAGAAGAATTTTGGGCACTGCAAGATATTAATCTGGAGATTAATAAAGGAGACACTGTCGGAATTATCGGTCGCAACGGCTCTGGGAAAAGTACCCTACTGCAAATCATAGCTGGGACACTGAAGCCTACTATAGGCAGTATCGCTGTTCGAGGTCGCGTGTCTGCCTTACTAGAGTTAGGAAGTGGATTTAATCCAGAGTTTACGGGCACTCAAAATATTTTCTTCAACGGACGAATTCTAGGACTCACCCAAGCAGAAATTGAATCAAAATTCGACCAAATTGCCGCATTTGCAGACATCGGAACATTCATAAACCAGCCTGTAAAGACTTATTCAAGCGGTATGTTCGTCCGGTTAGGCTTCGCAGTCGCTGTTCATGTTGATCCAGAAGTCTTTATCATTGACGAAGCTTTGGCTGTTGGTGATATGTTTTTTCAGCATCGCTGTATGAGAAAAATTCAACAACTGATGGACACAGGCGTCACCACCTTATTTGTCTCTCATGATGGCGGTGCTGTTAAATCCTTGTGCAACTGGGCGGCTCTACTACACGATGGCAAAATTCAATCGTTGGACACGCCTAGCTTAATTTTATCAAAATACGCCAGAATGCTAACCGAGCTTGAATTGGCGGAAAAGTCCCCTCAAGAAAGTTCTCTCGATCTACCAGTGGAGATTGTCACAAATAAAGAGAACTATCACTTCAACGAGAACGAATCCTCTTCTATGACCAGAAGAGGCGATAGACGGATCGAGATTGAGAAAGTTAAACTGTTTAATTCAAGTACCAATTTCGACGGTGAGATAGTCATCCCTTTTGACCAAGAAGTCAAATTGAGAATATACATTGCTTCGTATACCAGATTGCACAACTGCATTGTTGGCTATTTCATTTGTGATAAAAATGGCAACGAAGTTATCGGAACGAACACAGAAGAAGAAGGCCTGTCTATCAAAAACATAGCACAGGATAGCCGATTTCACGTTGACTTTCTCTTCAGACTTCCCCTACGTTCGGGCACTTACAGTGTAACAATTGCTGTCACGGAAGACCAAACATCTGTCATGTCTGATTGGATAGACAATGCCCTTGTTTTTCGATTACAGCCGCCCGAAGATAACAGAAAAATATGCGGGATGGTTTCGATTCCGATAGATGTTAACGTTTCTAGGCAAGCTTGAGCTAGGAAGCTATGATCTCAACTATTTTTTACTGTAATCGTCATTCCTCTAATAAAAATGCATCAAAGTTCTTTAGATAAAATGAGTGCCTTTAGAGATAAGTATCTATCGGAGAAAGAAGGGGAAAGTCTACTGATTTTAGATTTGGGCAGCCAGAATATTGGAGGATCCTATCGAGATTTTTTCTCTACTAAGAACTGGGTTTATAAGGGCGTCGATTTAGTACCCGGAGACAACGTTGATATCGTTCTAGCCAATCCCTACCATTGGCTAGAGTTAGCTTCCCAATCTGCTGATGTCTTAGTTTCCGGTCAGGCCTTCGAGCATATAGAATTTTTTTGGCTGACAATGGAAGAGATTGCACGGGTATTAAAACCAGGTGGCCTATGCTGTATAGTTGCACCGTCTTCAGGGCCTGAGCATCGCTATCCCGTTGACTGCTGGCGTTTTTATCCTGACGGATTTCATGCCCTTGCTAAGCACGTTGGGTTCGAAGTACAAGATGTGTTTACCTGTTGGAATGAAGATAGATATAGTGATGGCAGTAATCAGTGGAAAGACACGGTTTTGATCGCTAAAAAGCCTGACAATATTAATAGCAACAAGCTACCATATAAAGACAATCCAGATATTTTGACTGAGTTTGCGACTGATGAAAGGTCTATAGAGTCTGGTGTTTTAGCAAGCCAAGATACTATAGATGCTAGTGATGAGCTATCTCAACTGCGGCATGATGGGCTAAACCTGAGAAAGAAGTTACAACAAGCAGAAGTAGATATACGGGCTTTGAGAACCGAATTTCAAAGCTTAGAGGTAGAATCTCAAGACTCAAAAGCGTTCAAAGACGCCATCGTAGCTAGTAATTTTTGGAAGATGAGAAAAAAGCTACTTCCTATCAAAGAATGGTTTTCAGGAAAACTATCGTAGAGAGAAAAAATGATGTGAGATTGAAACGTTGAAACAATGTACAGCTGTTAGTGAAATAATACTTTGAAGATGAACACCCAAGTGGTCAAAGACTATCCGGATTCTACACACATCACGAAAAGTAGCTTGGATGCCAACAGCAGCTTGGCGAAGATGCTTTCATTTGTGGGAAGCGGTAAGCGCGTTGTTGACTTTGGCTGCGCTACTGGTTACTTTGCTAAGCTCTTAGCTGAACAGGAATGTGAGGTTGTGGGTGTTGAGCTGAACTCAGAGGCAGCGAAGGTCGCAAACAAATACTGTGAAGATGTAATTGTGGCTGATCTCGACCGTGAAAAGGTTGAAGATATTTTGGGCTCTCAAAAGTTTGATGTTGCTACGTTTGGCGATATCTTAGAGCATTTAAAGGACCCATGGAGTCTATTGAAATCTATCAAAGACATTCTTAATCCAGATGGCTTCATCGTAGCGTCTATCCCAAATATTGCCCATGGTTCGGTTCGGTTGGCCCTGCTGGAAGGAAAGTTTGAATACCAAGATATGGGCTTATTAGATAATACACATCTGAGATTTTTCACACATAGTTCTGTTATTCAACTGTTCAAAGACACTGGCTACTGTGTACAAGCAGAAGAATCTGTGCAGTGTGCAGTGTTCAATAATACACCATACACGCCTAACATTGATAAAGGCGAGATATCGGCTGAATTAGTTAACAAAGTTCTTCGAGACAAAAATTCCGACATTCTACAGTTTATCGTTCGGGCGTATCCTTATTCAAAGGATGTTGACCATTTTGAGCTTCAAGTAGAGCACGAAAAGCTTCAAGTAGAGTACGGAGAGCTTGAGATAGAGTACGAAGAACTAAAGATGCATACTCACAGGCTTGAGAAAGAGCTACATCGAACTCAGCAAGACTTATGGCACTCGCAAAGTGTTATTGAGTCTATGACAAATAGTAAGTTCTGGAAGGCCCGTCAAGCTTACTCAAGGATTATCTCTAGGTTTGGGCAAAAGAATACTACTCATAAGAGTGAATCATTCTAACTTACTGTATTTTCGATAGAAGCTGTTGATGTCTCGATTATTCTGCCCATATTCAAATTGCGCTATCTTCTGACTCATATAGGTCGGTGTCGCGCTTAGCTGTCCTGTCTTTTCTTTCACTTCCCAGTAGCTAGCATCACTGGCGATATCTAGCAGATTAGGCTGCCGCCTCTCTACTTCAATTTCTCAGTGTACCACGGTCAGTTGCGGACGCGCTGCGGGCTCATCGGTTTAGCTTTTTGTTTGTCAGTTAAAACTTGCCGTGTCTTGCTCCGTTCGTAACCTCTGTTTGTGCCATAACGCTTACTTTAACTGTCGTATATCATAATGAGCAACTATCTTTCAGATTATATGATTGGAAAGGACAACAACCTCAACTTACTAAGGTTTGCAGCTGCATCTCTAGTAACATTTAGCCATAGTTATCCGCTTTCAGGTAATCCAGTAGAGCCACTTTATCCGTGGGGGCCTTCTTTTGGGTACGTCGCTGTTGACATCTTTTTCGTCATTAGCGGACTACTTATTACTCAGAGCTTTTTAAAAGCAGATATTGGATTCTTTATATACCGCAGAATTATCAGAATTTACCCAGCGCTTATTGTTGCAAATATCTTCTGTGTATTTATCGTAGGTCTTAGCCAAACATCGCTAAGTATTGGAGAATATCTTTCCAATAGTCAGATTTATAATTTCTTGTTCTATAATTCAGTACTCATCCTAGGGCCGATACACTATTCACTACCAGGTGTATTTGAATCTAATCCATATCCTACAGCAGTCAATGGTTCCCTCTGGACGTTGCCATGGGAAATAAGAATGTATGCACTTTTAGCGATATTAGGAATGTTTTCTTTTACGCCAGTTAAGCTGATAAAGGAAAGGTATTTACCAAAGGTCATTGTTCTGATAGCTGCGCTTTCAACGGCACTATACATAATAAGCTACTTATCTACACCTACCGAAATGCACTACGCAATTAGATTTACATCACTTTTCTTCTTAGGAGGTGCGTTTTTTGTGTGCCGACATAGAGTACTGCTTCATCACGATGTTGCAATTAGTTGCCTGGTGATACTTGCCGTAAGTCTACTAAATCTAAAACTGTTTTGTATCTGCTACTGTTTGGTTGCTCCGCTATTAACCTTATATATCGCTTATGTTCCAGCAGGAAGAATTCGATTGTTTAATCAGCTCGGAGATTATTCATACGGTCTGTATATCTACGCTTTTCCAATGCAGCAACTCGTTGCAAAGTTCACTGACAATGTATCAATGT
Source organism: uncultured cyanobacterium (assembly GCA_963836895.1). Taxonomy (GTDB): domain Bacteria; phylum Cyanobacteriota; class Cyanobacteriia; order Phormidesmidales; family Phormidesmidaceae; genus Phormidesmis. The sequence continues at coordinate 304,933 of CAWILA010000007.1, forward strand.
TAAAGATGTTTACTTTATCTTGGTTTCTTACGCTTGCACTGGCAATTGTGTCGTGGCATTTTGTAGAAAAAACTGTCTTGAAGAGAAAGGCAGATTATCATAGCCTGAAAAGGCAGAGCACCAAGATTATGAATAGGTTTATTCATGCTGCAAAGAGATAAATATAGCTTCAAATCGAGAAGCTTAAAACTTGTGGGTACTACGAATGATTATGTCATTCGCGGTTAGCAACACTACCTAGGGCGCTATCGAGAGAATTTTAGTCTCGTTCGCTCTGAGTGATTATAAACGAATCGCTCAGAGTTTTCAATGCAATTGGCATCTTCGGCGTGGTTCAGATACAGGTTACACTTTCGCCGCACTCAGGTAGGCTAAATGGCTGCTCCTACCTGGTCGATCGCCAAAATATGAGTTCAGCCCTTTCCGTCGCGGCCCGTCTATCTCCCGAAGTTCTCCAAGACATCGGTGTTCAGGTGCTTTCGAGATCGCAGCCTATCAGTCACTTGGCAGACAAGCATCAGGTGAGCCGCAAATTCGTCTACCAGCAAGGCAATAAGGCACAGCAAGCCTTGGATGAGTCGTTTGCACCGTCTAAAGGCGATGACGAGGTTCTATTTCATTTGCCGGTGACCAAAGATTGGCTGTACCAACTGATTTTAGGCTTAGTGTTGATCTGCCACAGCTCGTATCGCGGTGTTATCGAGCTGTTTCGCGATCTGTTTGACCTGCCGATTAGTATTGGCACCGTCCATAATCGGCTCGAATCAGCAGCCGTGACGGCCACTAAAATGAATCAAAGCCAAGACCTTTCTGGTATTGAGGTGGGATTATTAGATGAGATTTTTCAAGCCGATAAGCCTGTGCTCGTCGGTGTGGATGCGGCTTCGACCTACTGCTATCTATTGAAAGGCGTCGAACATCGGGACGAAGAGACCTGGGGCTGTCATCTGCTGGACGTGATGGCGCAAGGCTTCAAGCCGAAGTACACGATTGCCGATGGCGGTAGCGGCTTGCGGGCGGGTCAGAAGGCCGTCATGCCAGCAATCCCCTGTCACGGCGATGTCTTCCATATTCAGCGCCAGTTTGGCCAAGTTCTCAGTGGTCTAGTCCGCCAAGCACAAGGAGCCACTGCCCGTCGTATCAAAGTCGAACAACAGATGGCCAAAGCGAACCTGACACCCGCGACCACTCGCAAACTACGTATTCAGCAGGTGAAGACCACCCGCCGAGAAGCCGGATTGCTGGCTCGTGTAGAAGATATCAGAACATTGTTGCATTGGTTCTCACATGATGTACTCATGCTCGCTGGAGAGTGAGCTGAGCGTTCGTCAAGAGTTGTTCGACTTCATCGCAACAGAAATCAAACAGCGCGGTGGAAAATCGTATCCGACCATTCGGAAGCTCGCAACGGCACTGCACAATCGACGCGAACAACTGCTGGCTTTTGCAGGTGTTCTCGACCAAAAGCTCGTAGCGATTGCCCAAGACTTTGAGCTACCCTTACCCACCATCCGAGCGGTCTGTCTACTGCATCGGAAACAGCCGACTTCTGATGCCTACTGGATGCGGTGGAATCAATTGCACACTCAGCTTTCAGGAAAGTTCCATGGGCTGATGGGCGCGGTCGGCGAAGCCTTGAAAGCAACACCCAGAGCCAGCTCGATGGTGGAGAATCTCAACTCACGGTTACGCAATTACTTTTTTCTGCGCAAGCGCCTCGGCGATGCCTATCTCAGCTTGCTGCAATTCTTCTGTAACCACCGCTGTTTTATCAGGTCTCGGGTGCCTGAGCGGGTCGGAAAGAGCCCCAAACAACTGCTGACTGAGCCCCATTCGCATTGGCTAGAACTGCTAGGCTTTGAGCGCTTCCAGAGAGCATAGCGACTAATGCAATTAGCCAGACAGGCCATCGCCAATGATGGTCTATTTTGGGGTGGAAGTGTGACCTTAAATTAGCCGATTTTGAACCACCCCCGTTTGCCTAAGCTATGACGGTCATCAGGTATCTCTGGAAAGGCAGCTAGAATCTCTATTGGTTCAGACTCTAAAGTGGGTTGATTGGTCGCAGACACCACTGCTATAAACGAACTCACGCGCACTCCGACAAAAAAGCTGGGTGCTCAACTCTACCTTACTTTGCTGGACATAAAATAGCCCTGATTGTACACTGTCTTAGCGGTATTTGAGATCCTTATTAATGGACTGATGGGCCTATGATATAGGACTGCCCAATATAACTGCAAACTAGCCGTTCGCGATTGTCCTCTACATATAGAGTAGTGCGACTTGTCTTTTCTTTCGCAGGAACTGCTTCTATCATATTCTCTTGACGACCGTAGAATTTCGCAACCTGTCTAGTTTCTAAACCCATCATACCTGATAGAGTTTCGTTTATTTCCTATGGTCTATTAGACAGGTCAGCTTTCTATCGTTATCATCCGGTTCAATAAAGATGAGAACATGTTCTCATTTGCAGAATAGCAGATATTGTCTGACAATGTATAGCTGGTCTTTCTCTTCTGATTATGAAAAAAGCAGTTGTCGAGCTTCCTTTTCTTGATATCTCAATAGTTACTTTTAATTCTTCGCAGTGGTTGGATTCTTTCTTTAGAAGCTTACTACTTCAAGACTACCCCAAACACTTGATTACTATGTACGCTGTAGATAATTCTTCTAAAGACGATTCTTTAGAGAAATTAGTTTTTCATAGAGACCAATACGAAAAAGTCTTTAGAGATTTTGTTGTTTCCAACTGTCCGAATCGGGGGTTTGGGACAGGCCATAACTTCAATTTGAAGCGGTCCTCTTCTCCTTATTTTTTAGTCAGCAACGTTGACCTTGAGTTTGAATCGACTTCCTTGTTAAGAATCGTTGAACAGGCAGTATGCGACGAAGCACACACTGCGTCTTGGGAATTTAGGCAGCAGCCTTTTGAACACCCCAAAGACTACAATCCTGCGACATTAGAAACCTCTTGGTCTTCTAGCGCTTGTATTTTGTTTAAAAGGACCGTTCTAGAATCAGTAGGTGGCTACGACGAAAAAATTTTTCTCTATGGTGAGGATGTAGAACTTTCTTACCGCCTTCGCGACAAAGGTTTTGTCCTGCGGTATTGTCCTCGGGCAGTATGCTATCACCACACCTATGAATCGCCAGCACAAGTTAAGCGCAATCAATTTATAGGCAGCACCCTAGCAAATGCTTTTATTCGATTGAGATATGGAAGCATACGCAACGTTTTCGGAATAGTGCTTCTGTATCTTAAGTTACTTTTAGCGCCCGCAGCCATTCGGCATCAGCGCTTCTATCTATCAATCAACATACTGAGAATTTTTCTAAACGCGCCTTATTTTCTACTGACTCGAAAGCAAAGTCAGACTTTATTTCAGTTCTATGGATGGGATTATTCCATCGTCCGTGATGGTGCTTTCTATCAAAAGCCTGAACAGACTTTACTTGCTGAGCAGGCTCCGCTAGTTAGTGTCATGATTAGAACTTATGGAGAAAGAATCTCATTCTTAAAAGAAGCTATCGCTTCCGTCTTAAATCAAACGTATTCAAATATAGAAATTTGCGTTGTTGAAGATGGCTCTGACCACTCAAAAGGCTACGTTGAATCACTTGAACAATCTCAGAGAAGAAGCTTTCAGTTCAAATACCGTGCCTTGCCGAAAGTGGGTAGATGTCATGCTGGTAATGCCGCGCTAGAGATATCAACGGGCTCATATTTAATCTTTTTAGATGATGATGATCTGTTTTTCTCGGATCATATTGAGACACTGCTCCTAGAGATGCTTACTCAAAGTGATATTGCCGCTGCTTATTCAAGTGCCTTTGAAGTCAGAACAGACATAAAATCTTTGAGTCCTCTAAGGTACGAAGAAAAAACTCGCGAGATTACGTTAAGACAGCCTTTCTCTAAGGCATTGCTGTGGCATCACAACTATATTCCAATCCAGTCTATCCTTTTTAAGAGAGCGTTGTACGAAGAGAATGGCGGTCTTGATGCTTCTTTGGACGCCTTAGAGGATTGGAACCTATGGATTCGATATTCATTGTCCAACGATTTCTATTTTGTGGATAAGACAACGTCTCTTTATCGCACGCCCTATAATCTGTCTCAAAGGCTGTCCCGTCAGCAGATTATGGATGGGTTTTACCAGAAAGCGGTAGAGAAGCATCAAGCACTAAAAGTAGAAACAACGCCTGCGCAGTTTCTTGAGTGGCACCTTGAATTAAATAGCTATGAAAGATGGATAGCGTATCTGGGACGACCGACTTCTCGAATTAAGCGGGTTATCAATCGATACATGCTCAATAGGTAAAAAGAATCTTCTCAAATGTTAAAAGTTGTCGCTGTCGTTCCTACTTATAACCGCTGGTCAAAAACTCAACGATTCCTACAGCGTTTTTCGAAGCAAACCTATCGTAATTTGACTGTAGTCATTGTAGATGCTCACTCTCCAGACAACACAGCAAACAAGGTGAAGAATCAATACTCTAATGCTGTTGTGCTTTCAGTTGATTCGTCTCAATATTGGGCTGGAGCAACCAATGCGGGCGTTCGGTACGCGCTAAGCTGCAACTGCGATTATGTCTTAACTATCAATGACGATGCCATGATTGGCTACAAACATGTAGAACAGCTAGTTGATTTGGCTCAACGACATAACCTACCGATACTGGGAAATAGAATCGATTACTTAAGTTCACCCGGTGAGATATGGGCTTTAGGCACCCAAATGAACTGGGGGACACCTCATTTTCTTCGCTTATTACATCATGGTGACCGTGTCGATAGTCTACCCGTCGAGATTACTAGTAGAGAGATTTTAGCTGTAGATACGCTGCCAGGAAACGGTGTCTTGATCCATTACGGTGTCTTTGAGCAAGTGGGTCTTTATCAGAGTCGCTATTTACCACATTATCACGCTGATTCTGAGCTTATCTTGCGAGCCGGTCGCAAAGGGTTTCAAGCCTATGTTGCGCCGTATGTGGTTTTACGAGATGATTTTTCTGACGATCAAAAAGAACAGAACTTCAAAGATATTGCAGGGTTGAGTTTCGCCTTTCTTTCTCCCAAATCTCATTTATTCGTACCTGCGATCGCATACATCTTTCTCCGCTACTGTCCCTGGTATGCCTATCCTCAAACACTTTACTACCTACTTGTGCGTTTGCTGCGATTGGGTAAAGGCCGTCACAGGACGGAAGGGAACTCGCGGTAACTGGCGCGTGACCGATTTTTGCCACCAGTTGACAAAGTCCGCACAGCCCTGAATCCGCCCAATCCCGGTTTCTTTGTCAGAAATCATGAGCTTCAGGCCGCAAGATAACATGTAGGAGAGATTCAGACCGATAGCAAACCACGAGGCGTGTTTGTAGAGAAAATACAGTTTACTAAAAGTCGCATGTCGAAACTTGGCACGACGGTTGCGGCCTGTGATCGCAGACACAGCATGATCAACCAATACCGCTTGGGTAACCCTTATTTCATAGCCCTGACGAAAATAACGTTCGCAGATCTCAGCGTCCTCGTAGTCTAAGAAGAAATTGGTGTCGAACTCGGGGCAGTCGTTGAATTGACACAAATTAAAAATCATGCTGCATCCTGATACCCATCGGCTGGGTAGCACAGTAGCAGGCTGATCGGGTGAATGTTCTGCTGTACAAGCTCCAGACAATCGATGCTTTAAAGAGCCCGTCCAACGATTGAAACGTCCTTGAGCAAACCAGATATCCGCTTTACCGGCTCGAATGCGAGTTCCTAAAATACTGATTCCAGGGTTGCTGTGAAAGCATTCCTTGACGTACTTAGCCGCGCCTACCACTAAAGTAGCATCAGGGTTAATCAGCCAAACAAAGGACTTTGGATTGCGTTGATGAGCATAGAACAATCCCAAATTGCAGCCGCCGCCAAATCCCAAATTGTTGTCTGCATTCAGGATTCTTATGTGGTCGAATTCTTGTTCCAAGATATAGACGGAATCATCATTAGGAGAGTTGTTAACGATAATGACTTCGTAGGGCTCCACAAAAGAAAGCGTCGCTACAGACTGCAAAAGGTGGTGTAAGAGCTCAGTAGAATGATAGTTGACCGATAGAAAATATAGCATTTAGGACTTTTACCTGGATACATATAGAGAGCTGTATGAGTTAGTACGATATAGGACTATCTATACTTAGAGATACAGCGTGACTATGATAGCTGTCCATTTCTACAGTGTAATCTTGCTAGTGCAGTTTCTGCTTTAGTGATGTCGCCGTGTGCGTTCACCTTGAGTCTGTCGACTTGAAGGTATTAGCTATTGGGTTAGGTATTAGTTACGCACTCGACAAGCTTTCCTCATTATATGACTGCCGTCAGTAAACAGCAGGTCAATCTAAAAACGGTAAACCACTTGAGGAGATGCTTTGATGGGTAAGCGATAGGCCCGGTGAGAGAGTGGCGATCCGCGTTTGAACCAGCTCCCCTGTTCCATCCGGGTCGAACACAAGTGCACCTGAACCACTGTTGTACAAAATGCGATGAGCAGCAGTCGTTGCAGCAGATTCAATATTGAAGGCTTCTGCTATCAGAGCGCCGTTCTCATCAAACAGACCCTCTGAGTACATACCAAGTGAGTAAAAGTCTATTTCAAGAATATCTTGACCCACGGTAAAGTCTGTGATGACATCTTTTCCTGTAGATGGGCCTCCTACGTACTCGGGCCGCAGGCTCAGTACGAACGTATCTGAGCCACTTCCACCTGTGAGCATGTTGTTACCGAATATACCGGTTAGAGTGTCGTCGCCCGCACCGCCTATGAGCGTGTCATTGCCTCCGTAGCCAATGAGTCGGTCATTGCCCTTGTTGCCTACGATGAAGTTATCCCTGTCGTCACCATAAATTGTATGGCTACTGAAGTAAACAGCTCCACTTTCTAGCAGAGAGACATTAAACTGCGCTGCTAGAACCGAAGCCTCCTCGGAATTCATATCAATGCTTTTCGCTGACTCATAGTTCCAATCATCATCTAGGCTCCAAAGGCCAAGCTGCTGAATGTCTTTGTTCTGCCAGAGAAGTTGGTTCTGTCCATCGACATTATCGGCCGCAATTAGCTTCCATCCAGTGAACTGGCCTTCGTAGATTGGGCTGTCATTGAATTTAATGGCGGTTGGTTCTGCTTCTCCAACCCACATCTGACCATCAGCCTTTTTAATGAGTGAGACGTCGCCCACTTCTTCGACGGAGACCATATCTCCTGACGTCTCGGATGTATCATTTATCCCAACGCCAAACTCTTCCATCAACGTGGCTGCTTCGGTTGAGTTCATATCGACAGCTCTTGCAGACTGGTATTCCCAGTTAAGATCCAGGGTCCAAACACCTAACTGTTGAATTTCTGTGTTTTTCCACAGCAGTTGATTTTGGCCTTCAATAGTTTCAGCTGCCAGAATTTCCCAGTCGAGGAATTGCCCTACGCCGACAGCAGCTTTATTGAGGGTGACGATCTTTTGTTCTCCATCGTTAATCAAGAGCTGCTCTACAAAGTCTTTCAGCAAGTCGACTTCGCCCTCTTGCTCTATGAAAGTCACCGAGTCTACCTTAAACTGATCAAGTAGAGCGGCTGCTTCTTCGCTCTTGATAGCGAAAGCTTGAGCCGAATCATAGTTCCAGTTTTCGTCTAAAGTCCAAAGGCCGAGCTGCTGTGTTTCTATGTTGCTCCAGAGCAGCTGGTTCGCGCCTCCAATAGTTTCAGCTGCTATTACCTCCCAACCAGGAAACTGCTCGGCACCTACGACTACTCCATTGAGCTTAATGAAGGTTGGAGTACTCTCGTTGCCACCATTTGCTTTTATAAGTAGCTTGTTGATAGCGTTTTGCAGTAAGTTGATATCACCACCTTGTTCGATATGATCGCTGTCGAGTTCAAAGCGATCAATCAGTGCTAAAGCTTCGGGCGCATCGAATGCGACGGCTCTGGCGGAGAGGAATGCCCAGTTTTCATCCAAAATCCAGACCCCGAACTCCTTATTTTGCTCATGATGCCAGAGGAGTTGGTTTTGACCTTCAACGCTTTCAGCGGACACTAGCTCCCAGCCAGGGAACTGGTTTATGTTGATATCAGTACCGTTGAACGTAACAGCTGCTTCTGTTGTTCTTACTTGAGTGTGAGTGGCTGTTAGCTCAACACTGCCCTTGTCTTCTATCGTCCTCTGCGCGCTGAGTGTGACTAATGTCTCACTGAAGGGAGTAGTGCCGCCTCTTTGCATTAAATCAAAGCCAGATTCTCCTAATGGAATTATCGCGGTGTTATCTATTAGGGCGACTCGCAGGTCAGTGGGCGTGCCAATTGAGCCTTCGGCAGGTAAAAAGCGCAGACGAGAATAGGCGTCGAGTACGATAGCATTCTGTTCTGAGAGCGTGTCTGTAGGCAAGTTGCGCCAAAGGGTGACTTCAGATTCGCCTTCGACAGCGTACTGCCAGATGCCTTCTGTTTCTGCGTCTGCGTCGTTAGAAACAATCGCAATCCCAGAGATAAACGAGAACTCTTCCATCCCAAGATACATTTCCCCTAGCCAGCTGTCTGCGCTGTCGTTGAAAAGCTGTCCAAAGATATTGCTTACGGTGTCGTCAACAATATCACTGTTATCGGGTTCGAGTGTGAGAACAAGTTGATCGCTAGTAGCGATAGGTGCGTCATTAAGAGCAGTGATGGTTTGGGTGAGAGTGAGGCTATTAGCGCTAACGGGACTAGCTTCGCCCAGTTGGTTTGCAGTAGGCATGCTAGCTGCGATCGCTGCTACCGGTCCGCCCTCATCTTGCAAAAGACCGGCAATATTTGTATCTGTAACACTGCTATCCACTAAATAGGCTTCTAGCATGTGTTCAGCACCTAGTGCCTGCATTCGCGGTGCTATCTCTCGATAGTCGTAGTAGTAATCGCTCATCCCGTCGTTGTAGTGCTCAACGGTTTGATTGAAGCGCAGCAGATAGCCAGCAGGCACATAAAGCCCCTCACCTTGGCTGTTAGAAACTGGTAGCGCTTCCCAGGTATCGCCGTTACTGCTATATTCCCACTGGCCACCAATGCCGTTTTGAATGTTTTGGATGAGGACACCCCAGAGCTGAGCGTCGGCAAAGGGGCTATGGGTCGCTTGGTCATAGCCTGCCGTGTCGCTATCTGAGAAGTAAGCGCCGAAGATCTCAGCAACAGTTTTAGCAGGCGTCTCGGCGGTGTCTTCTACCTGCCCGCCGGGAGTGAGCATAATGCGATCGCCATTAGTCCCTACAATCGTAGGCCTAAATTCGTTAATCGCTTCAATATCTCCATTCAAAGTGACGGTAGTTGCGGTGTAAGGAGTCGTACCGCCGACGCCTCTTTGATCGAGCGAGACGAGCTGTCCTAGACCAATCGATTGGCCTGCGCCGCTGTCTACCAGGTGAGCAGTCAGCGGCGGCAGATCGCCGTTGTAGTTGCTGCCGGGGTTAAAGCGAATTTTGGTGTTTTTAGGAACCAGGTAAGCGTTGTCTGTGCTGAGATCGTTCGGTAGTGAAACCCAGCCGCTTCCAGCGTCGTAGACTTCCCACTGTCCTTTTTCGGCAGCGAAGGCCAAATCAGCAGCGCGATCGCCACTTACAGACGCAAAATTTTGAACAATGGCAATACCAATAAACTGGTTCTGATTGCTGTTCTGGCTATCTACAGCGTCCTGGAAAGCGCTGCTAAACACCTGGGCAACCGTAGGAGCATCGCCACTGGTGAAAGGCTTATCTTCTACAAAGCTAGGAAACATCAGAGTAGCGTCACTCACGACAGTTGGAGCGTCATTGAGTGGATTGATAGTCAGCGTTTTGGTAACGAGCTTTCGGCTGAAGGGGCTACCGGAAGTAGTGAACTGCGCATCTCGCATGTCGCCCGCGCTGAAGTTAGGAGCGGAGCTATCGATGAGTCGGGCGGTAATAGCACCGGGCTTACCGTTGAAATTGTCCGCAGGGAGAAAGCGAACTCGAGTTTGGGCGCTAAGCAGTAGCGCGGCACCTTCTTTGAGATCTGTAGGAATGGCGCTCCAGTTACCACCTACCTGATACTGCCACACCCCTTGCGTTGTTGTCGCCAGGTTTTTAACGATGGCAACACCTTTGAGTTCGTCGCCGTCCACGTCGCTAAAGTGAGCACCGTACAGCTCGGCAACAGTGAGTTCTTGAGGGATGAGGCTATCTTCGTTGATAGCAGAGAAGCTGCCTTCTGTTCGCTCAAACGATAGCTCCCAGCCGCCTGCGAGGCTACCGAAGTGCTGAGAATCTACGCCGCTGTCGGTATCGTCTTGCACATAGAGCTTCCACTCACCGTTAAGATCTGCCCCCGAAAGGCCAATGAATTGTTCAAAAGAGGTAGCAGCCGAAGCAAACGCGCTCGGATCAAGATCGGTTGAACTTGTTGTGTTATTGGTGGGCTTGTAGAGGGTATTTGCAACAAGAGGACCAGAATTACCAGCTAGCGCCGCAATGCCTTTGTCATTGAAGGTGATGGTAAAGTCTTCAAGCGCATTGCCGTTACCAGCATCCGAAAGTAAGATGACGCGCGCACCGTTGGGGGCTTCTAGCCAAATATCCAGATTGTTGTCACTACTAATATTAAGACCTTTTAGCTTGACAGAGACATCTTGGATGTTGCCTAGCAGTCCCTGAACATTGAGAACAGATGCGAACGGGTTACCCTTTCCAGCTTCTGGTTTGGGATTGGCGGTAGTGGTGCCAGCGCGATCGCTAATCCGAATCGCTTCCGGCTGAGCAAAGGTCACCTTCAGTTGGCTAACCGGCGCGTCATTAACGCTATATATCTCTGTTTGAAAGCTAAGCGCTTCACTAAAACTGTTGAGGAACTCGATATCGATGTTCTCGCGATCGCCTGACTCAAAGCCAATAGCGCCGACTCTATCGTCAAACAGGTGAACCGACAGCTCGGTTGCCTTACCGGTGTAGTTGGCCTGCGGCAAGAAGCGTAGCAGGCTCTCAGCTCTGAGCAAAAACGGGTCTCCGTTAGCCGCAGCCGGGTTGATATCTGGAATGTTGATCCAGTTCTCACCGCTGCTGGTAGAGTACTGCCACCTACCTTCGCTGGTGCTGCGCTGATAGTCTCTAATGGCAACACCATAGAGCGCTGTTGGATTCTCGCTATCTGGAGCTAAGTACGATCCAAAGATTGACGCAACAGTTGCGCCTGTAGGATCAGGCATTGCATCTTCTAATATCGATATGTTGTTCTCAACGTCGGCAACGGTTTGAGTCAAGCTAGGTGGTTGGTTCATGCTGAAGTCTGGAATAGTAATGGTGGTATTAAAAGTGAGAATGGCGCTGCTATAAGGTGAGATGCCGCCTGTAGGCCGGGCGTTTGCGCCGGTAAATGCAATGCGATCACCCGTGCTGAGCGCAGCACTTGTCGCCTGCCCCTGCGCATCGATCAGTCGAACACTAAGATCTGGCGTGGCGACATTAGAAGCGTCAAATCTAGGGATAAAGCGAAGACGAGTATCCGCCGTCAAAACAAGCGAATTGTCTGGCGTAATCGGTTCTTTGAGGCTCATCCAAAGCTCTCTGTTCGTGTCGTAGTATGCCCAATAACCCAAATTGATTTGAGGTGTATGGTTTACCACCACGACGCCATAGAAGCTGTCGCCAGTATCGTCGGTAAAGCTAGGTCCAAAGACCTGCTCAACAGTCGCGCCTTCGTACGAGTCGAAGTCGGTAAAGAGCTGAGCACCATCAGCAATAGGAGCTTTATTGCCAGAGGCAGTAAGCGTTGTGTTCGACTTCTGCTGAGCTTCTTCAAGGGTGATAGTTTCTTGAATGTACTGATCGAGCAGGCCGGGAATGTCTGTTTTGAGCGTGGTTTTGAGTGGAGTGAGATTTTCAAAAGCCTGCTGAATATCTGTGGTGGATTCTCCTGTACTGTTAGTTGCGTTTTCCAGTTTGGCGTAAGTATCCGACAGAATTTTGGCGACATTTGCTTGTTCTATAACCGCTTCTGCCCTTTCATCTCCAGTCAACGCTGGCAGAATATTCTCCTGATAGAAAGCGCTGACAGTCTCCTCAGCAAAGTTCGAGAGATGATTATCTCCAGGCTCAGCCCCATCGAGCGCTTGAACAGATTCGTTCAGCTTGGCAGCGATAAAGTTGACGGCCTCGATCACAATATCTGCCGTAATTCCCGCTTCTGTGTAGCTGCCAGCGACCCGGCTGAGGTTGTAGATCAGCGAATCTACCGCAATGTGGCTCTTATATACCTCTAGACCTAGAGCCGCCTCTTCTGCTGAGCCGTTGCGAATCGCATTGATAGGATGGAATGTGCTTATATCTAGCTCATCAGGCAAATTGAAGAAATCTTTCACCGTTTGCGAACTCATAGCCAAGTCACCGCCATTGTTAACGGCAATTTGATTCGCCAGCGTTGTTAGCGGCGACACAATGTCGCTGTCCGGAGCAGCAATCATCGGGTTAACAATCGGCAGGCCGCTCTCTTTATCTAAACCGCCAATAACGATGATCTGGCCATCTTTAATAGTCAGTTCACCGTCGCCATCTTTATCGAAGTCAGTGACATCAATACCAAAGCTATAGCTGCCGTCGCCTGCGGTAATGCCCCAGGGCTCACCCTCATCAAACTTTAAGTTCGCATTCGCATCGAAGAAAACGGTAGCACCTACCACTTCAGACTGCACAGCAGAGCCGCTTTGCTTAGCACCGCCTAGCTGAAACTTGAACAGATCAACTTCCCACTTCTTCTCAAACAGGGTGGCACTAAAGAGACCTAAATCTAGTTCAACAACGGCCCTAAAGAAGGCATAAATGCGGCCATACAGCTCAAACAGTGAGAGCGGATCGCTGATGCCCGCAATGATCTCGGAGCCGCGAACCTTACCGTCACTGCTTCCCAAATCACTGCCAAACTCACCGGTATCTTCTAGGTCAAAGTTGACGTTAGCACCGACGCCGACGCCAGCATAGCCCGTAAGCCCTACACCGATCTCAGCGCCGCCCTCAATCTCAGCAGTTGCATATAGCTCTGGCTTATCGACAACCCCAGAGCGATCGCTAGAGAAATAGCTGTTTTGTGTCCAGTCGGTTAAGAAAAATCCATCGAAGACCTGATAGCTCTCTTCCAGATCAAAATTGGCTTCAGACCACTGGCGGAAGCCATAGGTATCGTAGCCGAAGCCGAGATTAGCTCCAATTTCGAACTTACCTGAAAGTACCCCTTTGATTGGATAGGGCGGCAAGGGGTAGAACGATACTCTAGGATTGAGTTCAAGATTGAGATTAGGTACGTCGTAGAGCACCAAATTGACATCTTTACCGAACAGCAAGTTCACCAGGCTGACGGGATCTTCCAAAATTGGAAAGCGCAATCCTTCTATACTTTGGATACCTTTAAGTAGCTTTTGGAAGCTAGAAGCGTCCTTATTTCCTGAGGTTGCAACTTTGTCGGACAGTCCTTTAGTGCCCGATAGTTTTGGCTTGTCGGCTTGGTGCTGAATCGTAGAGGTATCAGTTTTCTTCTCTGGTAGGGCAGTATCGGCAGGTTTTTTAGTATCGTCGCCGTTGTTGAGCGTAAGACCGTACTGATCGATCAGTGGGATGATCAAGTTGTCACCCTTCTCAATCTTGGCGCTTAGCGTTTCGATTGTTTTTATGAACTCAAAGACGTTGACGATAGTCTCAAAGAACTGAGCGTATTGAACATTTCCACTCCTTTTAGACAGCTCAGAAAGGGTCAATGCAATTTCAAGGACAGAGGCTTCACCGTTGGCGTTTCTGTCGAAGGTCGATTCTAACCCAATGAATTCTAGAAATTCAGTGTCTTTGTTAAGCGTCTCAATAAAGGGTTTGATCGGCTCAAAAATGCTGTCAATAGCTTCAATCACAGGCGCTGCAAACTTTGTGATAAAGCTGCCCAAGTCAAGACCTAGATCTTTCAATCCAAGCGTTAACGAGAGATCAACCGATTTACCTTTAGATTTCTCAGCTAAAGCAGCAAGGCCCAAATCTAGAGTAAGTGACGGAAAAGAGGTATTACCAGCAACGCTAGTGACAAGATTGAACGCGGCTCCAACCGATCCACTGAGCGTGTAGTCAAACAGGTCTTTTGCCTGACTCACTAGCTGCGTCGCGTTTACTGTCGATTGACGTACAGGCGTCCCAACGGTATCTAGCACGTAGGTGTCTTTGAGCGTACCGCTAGAATTGCTGCCAGTTTCTGTTACCACAAAACCGTTCGCATCTTTAATCACTAGCCGGGCAGCAGTAGCTCTCTCAATGCTGACATTTCTATCGCCCACGATGTAGATATCACTCAGTCCATATCCATCTTGAGTCGCCGCCGTTGGATCTTTCTTAATAGAGATGCCTAGCGGCGTACTCGCCGTTTTGGGTCCTTTTACTTCTAGGTAGTTCGCTACCTGATGAATGCTTTTTTGTTTGTTAAATGGCTGAATGTAGTAAACGGTACTAGCCGGCAAACCATCCAAAAGGCTAGACTTTCTTACCCTGAAGACAAGGTCACTACCTTGAGCTAAGTCTTCTGCTTCTGTGCCGGTTGAAAAATTAACGATGTTGCCATCGAACTCGCTCAGCTTTACCTTGTTGTTATTGCCGCCAGCTATCAACTGTCGATGGAAGGGCAAACGCGGATTAGTAGGATCTAGCTCATCAGGGTTAACTGTAGCCTGGCCTAGTGTGTAGTTAACCGGGTCTAGTCTGAAGCCCTTGAAGAACTCTTTGTCCGTAATTGAGCCAGTGGTACCGTCCTCTCTAGCTGGGTCCACAAGCTTAAATAGTTCAACTTCAAAGTAGTCAATCTCTTCTGAATTATTGTCGACTTTCCTTAGGTCGATAAAGACTTCGCCGTCTTGGGGGCCTTGATTATCTAAGAAGGCTGTAACCGCCTTCTCTCCTGATTCCTTATCGCCTTTATAAAGCGTTGGAATGGCTTTCTCTTCTGTTGTTGTTGAGACATCAAAAGTATATTTTCGCTTGACATCAACATCGAGGTTACTCTTTTTCAACAGTCCAAGTTCAACGGCCAAGGCTGCTTCACTATGCGTGTCTCCTGCGGCTAGCAAGCCTTTTGATTCTGCGTTCTTCTCTAGGTTAAGCAGTAGATTTTTGTCGTCATCGTATGCGCTAAACAGCTGGTGAGCTTCTTTGCTTCTCAGTTGAGAGTCAACCGTTATGTCTCCGACCGTTTGTAGTCCGAGTTTGGCGACTCGGAAGCGACGAGTCTGGCCGCTGAACTCCACTGAAATTTCATCGATCCGGTCATAGGTACGGCCTTTGAGGACAATAGGCTGCTTCCAGTTACTACTGTCTTTTTGGTAGGTAGCGGCAGTAGCGCTTGATGTTGAGTCTAAATCAACAACGTTGCCCAGTACGTCATAGGCTTTTACTGTGACTGTCTGAGCTATGGTGCTAGCACCGCTTGCTTCATCTAGACGAATAACCAGCTGCGGTAGATGACCGTTAATAAAGTCGTCTAGCGGAATCTGCTGAAGTTCGGCCTTGAGGAAAGCAATGTTTCCGGTTGCTTTGAAATTGTTGAGATCGAGAAAGACTTTCGCATCTGCACCTGTCTTAGATTTTCCATTCTCATCTTCTGAGACGTTGAGCTTAAAGCTGCGCGATCTAAGGTCAAGGTCAATACCGACACGTAGATCGAAGTGGAATATAGAGGATAGAGAGCCTTCAGTTTCTAGTCCGAGAGCGGGCAAGCCGAGGTCACTATCTAAGCCAATCTCGAACAGGTCGTAGTCTTTGCCAAAGGCAATATCGAGAGCGATGGTTTGTGCGATCGCATTGTAGTCGATGCTGATGCTAACGCCACTACCATCGAGCAGTTCATTAAGCGCGTCGGTTAACGCTGCTGCTAAAGAAGGGCTAGTAATGTAGCGCTGCTGCTCTAGGTTGCGAGAGAAAGTGCGGATAAAGTCCGTAAGGAAGGTGGGCAGCTTACCAGAGAGAGAGCCGACGAGAGGCAGCTCATAGTTGTGGATGATTTTCTCTAGCTGAGAGAAGCCTTTGGAAAGAGACCCAGTAACGGTTTCATTGTCTAGGCGGCGGTCTTTCACCGTGAGGACAAGAGGAGACTGAACATTGCTGAACTTTTTAGAATAGAAGCCATTGTTACCTTCGGCTTCATACACCTTCATCTCCAAAGGTAAAATGCGGTCGATGTCGTAGGTTTTGTCGTCAAGGGCGGTGAGTTTTACGCTTTGGAAGCGAGTCCAGTTGTTGCTGTCGAAGTAGGCGGAGTTTTGCTTCCAGAGATTGCCGGTGTAGTAAGGATCGCCAAGGTAGTCGCTTGGGAGAGTTTTATCACCGGGAACACCATCTTCTGCAACAAGCTTGATTTCAGTATCCGGAACGTCAGTAGCAAAAGAGGTGAATACGGCGAAACGGTTCCAGCGATCAACAGAGACATCCGTCTTGCCTTTGATGGCAACCTTGCCAACGCTCTCGCCAACTTGAACGGCGATCGCACTTGCATTTGCCAGATCAGAAACCAGCCCCCAGCCCACCGGCTGATCGCCCCTAGCGGTGGTTTCAAACATCGTCAGCTTGCCGTCTTGATTCGTATCGAAGCTGGCCAGTGTGATATCGGCATTCACCTGATCTTTGCCGATACTCTTTGTCTCAAGGCCGCCGCCAAAGTCATAGCGACCATCGCTGAGCGTCACACCGCGATGCTCACCGGCATCCCACTCGTTGTTACCGTTCCGGTCAAAGAACACGCTGCTCTTAAGGCGAATTGGCTCGGCCCAGTTGTCCTTGGTCACTTCAATTTCTAGCTGATCGGTAAGTTCATCGGTAGCACCGCCGTCCTTAGCCGGATCTCGCTGATAAAACTTGATCTTGCGTCCGTACTGGTCGTACACCGCAATTGTGACGGTTTGCTTGCCGTCTTCAAACTCAGGCTCCTCTGCCAGGTGAACCTGCATTTCTTGAGCGGCATTTTGGTCCCAGCGAGGGTTGAAGCGCAATGAGACCCAGTTGTCGTCTCCCGCATTCGCACCCGTCTGCACCGTACCTGGATCAGAAAGCGGACGCACCAGGAAGGTAGCGGCTGAGAACTCCTCCGAATTATCAATTTCTGGATGCTCGGCAATAGTGAGATAGCCTTTGTCAGCAGGGCTATCGGTATTGAGCACCTGCTGACCAGGCAAGATGAAGCGGAAACCCACTTCTTCGTTGTCGTAAATACGAACGGAGGCAGTCGTCTCAATCGGAGAGAGCTGATAGCCAGGGTTAGTGCCGTTAGGATCGCTCAGCAGCTCTAGCTCAACGGCTTCAAAGCGTTTGGTATTCTCTTTAGCTTCTTCTACAGTGGCTTTACCTGTAGCGTCGAGCAGGCGAGTTTCACCGGTTCCACCCGAAGTGAGATTTACCTTCTGAGTGAGATTAGCATATTCGTAAAGTTCAACAACATTGTCATTAATGACGTTGACGTAGTAGAAGCTATCCTCTGCGAGGCCGTCTGGCAGGGTACCGTCGCTACTTTCGGTGGTGAAGACAACTTTAGCGCCCTGGATCAGTCGATGTTCGGCGATAGTGATGCGATCGCTCGCCAAATCCACGCCATTCGGCTTAAAAGTAATATCAAAACCTTCAGCGATATAGTCATCAATCGGGAAAATCGCCACGTTGCCCAAATCCTGACCAGGCGCGATGGTAATAAAGTTCTCACCGTCAGGCGTCAGGTCGGTATACGACTGATAGTCGTCAGCAGAAGCAGGCGCACTGGCCCAGCCTCTGACGCGGTAGTGAATCTTTAGCCCTTCAGGATTGCGGAGCTGATCGGTATTTAGCCGTAGGCCAAAGAAGCCAATCTGGCCGGGTTCTGCGGCGTCGAGCACGGTATAGGTGCTCACCGAAGGCAGGTCATTATCGCGAATGGTGACGTTAACAGGAGAAACTTCAATGCCCGCATAGTTCGCATCGTCTGAGCGGACGGCGGCGGTTACCAGCCGCTGCAAGTCACCCGTAACTGCGTTGTCATCTTGAGCGCGCACTTTGACAGTTTGTGGTGCGTTCCAGTTGTACTCGGTAAATTCAAGATCGATAGCATCGCCGTAGTATTTGCTGTTAAGCGCGAGCGCGCCGTTCTCTTCACCCGCCAAATCTTCGGGGCGTAGCGTGACCAGTACGGTCCCTTCGGGCTTGCTGTTGAGGCTGACTTGAAACTGGCCGCCGTCCACCC
The DNA here is from genome assembly GCA_963836895.1 of uncultured cyanobacterium. Taxonomy (GTDB): domain Bacteria; phylum Cyanobacteriota; class Cyanobacteriia; order Phormidesmidales; family Phormidesmidaceae; genus Phormidesmis. The sequence goes on from CAWILA010000007.1 coordinate 323,169, forward strand.
CTTCACGAATATCGTCTAGCTGATTGATAACAATGCCAGCCGTATCGTTATCGGTAATAGGAATCTCTGTAATCAGCGATGGCAGCGTGCTGTAGACGGCGTCGCTGGTGTCGATAGAAACAGAGAATTTAGGATTGGCACTCTGTTTGTTGTCGATCAGGTTTTCAGGAACAACAGGGCGCAGGAGAACCTGCTGGTCCCAGCTGCTAGGCATAAAGGTGAGCTTCATCTGAGCTGAAGGCGTGATGCTGATACGCTCTTGCAGCAGATCGTTGGCGTTGAGAGCAGGACTCACTCGGTAGGTGGTGCTGTTGCTATCGACCTGAATACCAACTTGCTTGAGGATGTTTTGAACGGTGGCAGACTGTTGAATTTGACCGACAGATTGGTTGGCGATCGCGCCTTGAAGCGTCGCCGCCGCCGCTGCCTTCATCGCCACCTGATAGCGCCCCTGTTCGTCACGAACAGCAGACTCTACCAGCGCAGAGTTGATTCGCAGACTGTAATCATTACTGGCTAAGCGAGAATCTACCGTGAGGCTACCATCAGCGTTAATAGCGACGCTCAGCGGATGAATGCGCTCGAACTGAAGGCGCTCGGCATCACTGTTGCGCACGATCAAACTGACCTTATCTTCGGGCTTAGACTCAAGCTTAAGGACATAAAAGCCCTCACTCTGCTGACCTTCCAAGCGCGTTTGGTCAGGGCTCTCAGACGCGGCAGCATGGCTAGCCACCACCTGTGTCGCAGCGCCATCACCGCTGACATAGCCAAGGGTGACACCGGGGCGATCGTCGTCTTGAATAATCACATCAACGGTGCGATCGCTGCCTTGATTTGCCGTCAGTTCATCCGTAGACAACAGCTGCAAACGCACCCGCTCATTGACTTCTACCGTATCGTCTTGAAGACTCTTCACCTTCAGCAGTGCTTGAGCGCCCGCGCTCGGATCGCTATAGTCAAACACAATTTCGTTCGACTTTTCGGTAATAGTGCCAAACTCGTAGTGACCGTTGTTTTTGCTGAGGAAGAGACTGTCAGCGCCGTCACTGTCCAGAAATGCGAGACTTTCGAGGTTGCCGATCTGGCCAGCGCGGGCAGTGAGCGGATCGAGGAAAGTGCGATCGCGATAAACAACAGCTTGCGCGCCGTCTCCCGCAATAGCGGTCTCTGGCATCAAGAAACGCCAGTAGCTCTCGTTGCCGCTGTTTCTCTCATACACATACAGCTCAGGTACACCATCGGCAATCACGTCGCCAAACTTAAGCGAGAGTGCTTTGCCTGTAGGCAGCGTCACATTGCGGAAAGGATTTTGCTCTGCGCTGAGCCGGACAAGTCCTTCGGTAAGGTCGAAAGCGCTATTACCGAGATAGGTTTGCAGCTGATTGTTTTCATCGAGCACGACCGCATCGAGCGCGCCGTCCTGGTTGATATCAGCAAAATCAAAGCCGACAAGGGTGCCCAGTTGCCCAGAGCCCAGCACCGATCCTGCTTGGTCAGTAAGGTTGCCAGCAGCGGTAGACCCAGCAAAGGCAACGCCACTTTCTGGCGTGTTCAGCTGAATCTTGAGACCGCCATTTTCGCTCCAGACAAGATCAAGGTCACCGTCATTGTCAGCATCTACTAAGCGACCTTCAGAGCCACTGAAGCCCTGAGCAGCAACGTTGGTTGCCACTTTCGATAGATCGTCTTGAGGCAAAAACTTAAGTTCGTCTTCGGTAGAAACATTTTCATAGAACTGTGTGCCCGCTTGCTCAGAAAGCAATAGCAGATCGGCCTTGCCGTCGCCTGTAAGGTCGCCCGTGACAAGAGCAGGGCGATCGCCCAGATGACGGTCGCCAGAGAGCGGCAGCCCGGCGGCTTCGCCCTTACGAACAACAACACCTTCCAAGGCTTCAAAGTCCACACCTTGAGTCGCGCCGTTCTCAATAAAGTTAGCGCGTAGGCCAAAGCGATCCAGGTTGCCAGGGGTAATTTCTTCGACGAGGTGCTGCGATCGCAGCACTTCCAACGTATGCGTATCGCCTACATTGAGAATAGAATTTTGCAGCTGCGGGCTGTCACTGTCAATCTGTACAGTAATAGACTCAATATCGGCTTGGAGAGACTGACTGCCAGTAAAGTCAAACGGTAGCGCCAGTGAAGACTGCGCGTTGTTGGTATCGAAGATAATAGTGACTTCCGAGACTTCTGGCTCGGCATTACCGGTATAGGTATAGCGGCGGAAAGTAAGGTCAACTGGTGCGGTGAGCGTCTCGGTAACCACCTCCGGGTTGAGTGCAACAGAAACGCTGTTATTGGTTTCATCGAGTGTGAAAACAACAGACGATGGCGTCAGTACCGACTGCGAGAACCGGCGAATTTGGCGCTGGTCCATCGCCGTATCCCAAAAGCGCGCACCGTACACAATGCCTTTGAAGTTATCGACCTGGCTAACATCGGTAGCACCAAACGCAGACGTAATTTCAACCGGGCTAGCAGCGCCAAAAGCAGACGAGCCAACGAGCTGGCCATCTGCGTAGATTTTGGTCGTGTTGCTCTCAGCGACTACATTGATGATGTAGGCTTCAGCGGCCAAAAGCGGAACATCGCTTGTAGTTTTGAGCAGCTGTCCTTGAGCACCTTTAAAGTGAACTTCTAGGCGGCCATCGCTATTGATAAAGACATCGCCATGGCCATTGTTGGCCTGTACGAGCTGAATAGGCTGCCCCTGATCGCGGGTACCGTCCCAGCGAAAAGCAAGCTGTAAGGTAAAGGTGTTTCCTAAAGAAGCAGTCTCTTGGAAATCTATTCGAGACTCGCCGCCTGTGAGAACGAGAGACCGTTCCAAACCAGTTTCTACAACTTTATAGCGCCCTTTGAGGCTGTTGGTTTGGCCGTTAGCATCGGCAGTGATATTAACCTCGGCAGTTTCTCCTTCTGTGATAGTCAGCTTCCGCGTAGATAGGTCAGTATCAAACCGATAGCTAGGATTCGCCGGATCTTCAGGCCGCGCCGCACGCACCAGCTCCGCATTGGTAACCTCTACGGTTTCTGCCGGAACAGCAACGTTCAAATACAGCAGATTAGCCTGGTTACCACCAAACTGATAGGCTCGGTCGGTCGTTTCGCTAGGGTCGACTGAAATTGCGGCGGTTATCTGGCCAACCTGATTGCCGTCTAGCAAACCATCGTTGATACCGCGAATGCCCACAAGCTGAGGCTGGTCCCAGTTCTGTGCGGTAAAGGTGAGTTTGCTCGCAGACAGCTCCACCTCTTGGCTGCCTACAATACTGTTTGTAGCAGCCAGGTCGACTACAACACTTTGTCCGTCGTCAATCGGCGCTGACGTGAGCTGCACATACACATACTCATTCCAGCCGGACTGCCGGACTCGAATAGGAAGACCATCGCCGCCCGGTGTGTTGAGGACATGGCCTTGAGCAAAGATCTTTTGCAGGTTTTCGCTTTCAGGGTCGAGGCGAAGCTGCACAGCGTCGGCGAGTTCTCTATTTTCGACTAGCTCTACTGAGAAAGACTGTTCTACACCGTCAACGCTCAAAATGCCGTTGAGCGTTTTACCCGCATAGTCACCTGTAACAGTTGTCGTAGCAAAGCGCAGCTCGCTCGAAAGAGAAAGATTAGTTTCGCTAAGCGTTAGGCCTGCTGCATCAGTGATGTTAATCTGCGCAGTTTGTCTGCTAGCCTCATCCCACGGCAAATCATCAACGTTAAAGCGCAGGGTGAGAGCACCATCGTCTAGCTCTCGAGTCACTACGCGTTCAGCGGTAACTAGCTGGTTTGTTTCTTCTGCTCGCTGAGCCGCTTCGTTATAGGTGTAGGCGCTCTGTAGTTTAAGGATTTCCACCCCTGGGCGGTCGGTGTCGATGATAGACACGCTGCCTGAGCCAGCTGCAACCTGATAGCGGCTATCGTCAGCATCAGCCACACCGCTCAAAGACAGCTGAATGGTTTGATTACCTTCTGCTCGGCGGTCGTCGGGCGCACTCAGGTACACGATGCCTTTGCGCGCACCTTCTGGAATGTAGATAGCGCTGCTAAGACCGTTACCAAAGTCAATAGTGTTGGTTTCGGTAGTGCCGTTAACATCGACAACGGTGGTGATTTGAAAGTCGCTGTCTGTCCAGGCGTCTCCACTGTTGCCTGTAGGCTGTAAGCGACCGGCTTCGCTAAGCGATAGGTTCGTCAGGTCGAAGCCGACGGTAATGCCACCTTTAGGAGCGGGTTTGCTAAGCAGAAGTTCAAAGGCGGCAAACTGATCGCTGCCTTCAACGGTCTGCTGTTGATCGCTCGGTACGCTGACAGAAACAGCAGGAAAGTCGAAGTTACGGTTGACCAGACCAAAGGCGCTCGCTTCTTCTGACAGAATCTCCTGTAAGGTAGGGTCTGCCAGAGGAACACCAGGCCGCCAGAGGAGCGCATCTGGGTTGTTGAAGACAATAGTGGCGTCGCCGTTTGCGATCGCAGGTGCCTGATTGTTCAGCAGCGCGCCCGACCCTTCATCTACGTTGTACTTAGCCTGCAACGTACCAACATATACATCGCCATCTTTTACCAGCTGGTCCCAAAAGCGTAGATTGCTGACCAAGCCGTTGACGCCATTTGTGGCTGCGCCAACAGACTGCAAGCTCAAGCTGCTGTTGCCAGCTGTTGTAGCACTTCCAGCCTGTTCTCCATCAATATAAACGTCTAGGCGATTTTCTACAGAAAGTAGCGTAATGCGATGCCACTGCTGAGCGCTGAGGTCGTTCTGGCTGTTGCTGATAAAGCTGAAGGCGTTGCTGCCCTGAAGCTTGCCCTCAACAATTGAAAGGCTGCCCTGACTGGTTTGTAGCAGAGTGCCACTTTCAGCCGTTGGCTGGAGCCAAAGCTCAACGGCGTAGTCGCCAGAGAGAGTTGTTCCTGGTAGCTGGATGTAGTTGCCGTCACCGATTTGTAGCGCAACAGGTTCGGGGACTTGGAGAACGGACTGCTCGGTGACTAGCTTGAGCGTACGGGTCGCTAAGCTGTTGTAGAAGGTATCGGTGGAGCTAACACCGATAGTGACGGTAGAGTCAGGAGCACCAGAGAGGGTAACAGCTTGCGTTTGATTCCAGGTGGCGCGATCGCTCCCAAACACATAGCCATTCCCCCCAATTGTCACTGTCACCTCTTCCGCCGGGCGGCTGGTGAGCCCTACAAATACCTTTGCGCTACCACCCTGTAACAGCGCCTCTTCGCCCACCTGAAAGCCATACTCATCTACCAGGCGAATGCCTGCTTTGAACAGACCAGAATCTGTAATATCGACCGTGACTTTATCGCCACCTTGCGCAACAGGCAGCAGCGCATAGCCTTTGTTGATACCGTCTTGCACACCGTTTTCGGCATTATTCGCACCTTGAGGCATCCGGCCATCAATGGTTGTAATGCCCGGATACAAAAAGCCTTCCTGATAAACATAAGCACTGGTTCCTGTGCTCGCACCAATATTGACCTGATCCATCGCCACTACGCGAACTTCAACAGACTCTAGGCCCTCTTGAATTTCGTCAACAATCGGCAAAATGTTGATAGTGGCGCTGCTTTCTCCAGGCTGCACCACCACAAAGTTTTCAGTGACATATTCTAGACCGTTGCCGTTAGCATCTAGGGAGCGTCCTGTTTCCAGGTTGACTCGCTTGAATCGAAGCTTATCGCTCAAAAATTCAGTTTCATTTGGGCCAAAGTTGCCAGTAACGACAATCTCGTAGCGTATGGCGAGGCCATTGCCCTTTAAGTATTCATCTCGCTTGGTACCAGGCTCCGTCTCAGATCCTTCTACAACGTAATCTTTGCTAGTGTCTTGCCAGTCTTTTAGCTGGATTTTGACCTTACCAAATTTGCTGTTATCAGTGACTTCTGCTTTAGTCTCATACAGCTGCTCAGTGGCGTGCTGTAGCACTTCTAGCTCATAGCGAATCGGTAGAATGATACCGTTACGGTTGTGAATATCTCGTCCGAAAGCGGTGTAGTTGTTCCAGAACTCAAGCTTCTCGACGTTAGTAGCGGTAACTTTGTTGTTGGGGTTAGCGCGATCGCTCACTACAATTCGCGTACCGCCGCCTGCTAGCGTCTCAGCATCAACATTAAAGTCAGCATACTCACCGACCACTCGCAGCGTGTCGATACCATCCCCGCCATCTACCGTAGCAGTTCCCGACGCCGATCCCCACACACCGTTTGAGACTAACTGCTCTTGCTCGTTTTTTGCATTGAGATTGGGTTGAGAGCCGGGCGTCAGGTCGCTATTAGAAACATGACCATATACCAGCGTATCGTCGCCTGTACCACCAAACAGAGCGTCGTCACCATTACCGCTTTCTAAATAATCGTTACCATCTTCGCCATGCAGCGTGTCGTTGCCTGTGCCACCATAAACCTTATCGTCTCCTGCTCCCGCAAATACAGTGTCATTGCCGCTACCAGCCCGGACATTGTCGTTGCCACTCCCAGCGTAAACGGTGTCACGGCCCCAGCCGCCTACAACCTTATCGCTGCCGCCGTAGGTACTAATCGTATTAGTGCCGCCTGAAAGAGTAACGTTGTCCGTCCCTTCACTGCCGTGAACAATATCGTTTCCAGAGCCGCCTGTAATAGTGTGAGTGCCAGTATCGCTATCTGCGTAGGCTCCGTCACCCGCGTAGAGCTTGTTGTTGCCTTCTCCGCCGTATAGCCTATCGCTACCGCTATTGCCGTATAGCGTGTCATCACCGCTATCGCCGTGTAGCGTATCGTTGCCATCGCCACCATAGATAGTGTCATCGCCATCACCGCCATAAACAGTGTCGTTCCCTCCGTTGGCATACACCGTGTCATTGCCACCAAAAACATGAATGCCGTTTAGCGTTCGAGTATTACCATCGTTCCAGAACGGCGCATTAACAGCTCCAGCATTTGAACCAATCCAGACATCGTTACCACTACCGACATTCCAAAATACGGAGATAGTGCCACCGCCAATATCAGCACCTTGCCATCCGTGATTACCCAAACCATAGGTATTCCCGCTAAGCTGAACAATGAATGACTCAGGAACATTCCGTAGCTCATCTACATCGGGATCACCGTCAAATCTATCGTCGTAGTTACCTGGCGCGGTGATTTCCCAGTCGTCTTCGTTGTCTTGAAAAGGACCTCTGTCGTTATCGATAACTTCAATACGTCCAGGATTGGCTTCATTGACAGTTGCTAGAGAAAACGTTTCTCCAGACTTACTGATCAAAGTTGCCGTGTCCGCTTGAATGTCGCCGCTAGCAACTTCAAGCTGCCAGTTTGCCTCCGTCTCGGTACCAGTCAGGTCGTCTGAGGCCGCTACGTCAGCGCCTGTCAACTCAGAGAGTTCTTCTACAAATGCTCGACCGGCCTCACCTGCACCTACATTGCAGCCATAGATCAAAAAGTCAGCATTAGGTGCAAGCGTTGCCTTCCAACTCTTCAAGAGTTCGGCGTTGGCCTTGCTCATCTCCGAAGTTAGAGAATAATTACCTAGCTGAAGAGCCGCACTTGTGCCGTGAGAAAAAAGGTGTACCGCGCTTAAATCCTGATGCTTTTCTAGCACCTTACTCATGTACCGTAAACCATCTTCCTCAGCAGGAATGACGTAAACTTGTCCATCAAAGTCCTTCAAAGTGAGACTGCTCTGGGCAAGTGAAGCATCAATAAACGCAATAGACTGACTCATAGTGTGCTAAGTCCAATAAAAATATATGAAAGAATGTGAAAGAGATAACAGAAAGTAGACGCGCGCAAGTAGAACAGGATGTATCGCAACCATCCTGTTCTAGATTGATGTTTAGGTAAATACGCTGCTTCTAGCTAACGCCGCTCAGCGCAAGCTCTTTCGCTGGCAAGCCTGCATTCAGAGAAACAAACTTTTGATTCACAATACTGAGGTAGTGCTCAATATCTGTTTGAACGCCTTCAAACTTCGCAGCGAGGTAGGCACCAATCTCTTTGCTAGTTTCGCCCTTCGCCGCGTAGCCATAGCGCCCGGTAAACAGCACAATAGAGGTATCTTTCTCTGCTTTTGTTTTCATCATCGCCTCTGTAAGCGCTAGCTCTAGGGGCGGATGAGTGTCAGCGTCAGTCAGCGATCGCTTATAAACCAAATTAAGCGCCGCTCTCACGCAGTCATCTTGCCAGAGGCCTCTAGCGAGCCACGTATCAGCAACGTAGCGACCAGGCGGATACTCTGTTGGCAGGTAGCCTCGTAGATTAAGCGTACTGCCCTTGTACTGTAGGTTTGGAAAGGCGCGAATGAACTGCTGAGCGAGCGTGACGATTTTAGTATCTGCTTCAAAAGGCTCAGCAAACATTACCTGATGACCTTCTGCCAGAATATTGACCCCGTTGGTAAATGCAATATGTACTTGCCTGGGCGTATAGACGGGTGTTCCTTTTATCTCCCACTCAGCCGGAATAACGCCGCTGTAGCGCAAAATATCTGGGTTCATCATAGCTGGATTAAGGTCGGCGGCAACAATAGCGATCGCTTGATCTTGTGCCGCAAAGCTTCTATGCGTAAAATCAGAATGCATAAATTCGTATATACGTTTGTGTGCCTAAATTATTCCCCTTTAGAACAAACTATTCATACATATATTCTTTGTTGTTGTTTCTTTTTTCGATACCTCGCTTATAGAGCAATACCTACGAGAAAATATTTACGTAAGGCCCCTAACTTGCATGGCTTGACCGTGAGCACGGGGCTGTATTGTAAGTGAGATGCTATTAGCAATGTGGCGAAAGTAAGGTAGCAAACGAGATATGAAGAAAATTGCCATCGTTCACGAATGGTTTACTAGCCACGCAGGTTCCGAAAAAGTCGTTGAGCAAATGCTTAATGTTTACCCTCAGGCAGATTTATACAGCCTGGTCGACTTTTTACCAGCGAGCGATCGCACCTTCCTACAACACAAACCTGTCACCACCTCATTCATTCAGCAGCTGCCCTTCGCCGCCAAATCTTTCCGCAACTACCTGCCCTTAATGCCTATAGCCATAGAGCAGTTCGACTTATCCAGCTACGACCTGATCATCTCTAGTCATCACGCGGTAGCAAAAGGCGTCATCACCCGCCCCGATCAGCTCCACCTTAGCTATGTGCATACGCCTTCACGCTATGGGTGGGAATTACAGCATCAGTACTTGAGCCAGGCAGGCCTATCCAAAGGCATCAAAAGCCTAATTGCCCGCCTCACGCTTCACTACCTGCGGCTTTGGGATGTCGCCAGCGCTAACCGAGTCGATAGCTACCTGGCAAACTCGCGCTACATCGCCAGACGAATAGAGAAAACCTATCGCCGCCCAGCAGAAGTCATCTACCCGCCGGTAGATACGCAGCGGTTTGTAGCCAACAAGCAGCGGGAGAACTTCTATCTGACCGTGTCCCGGTTTGTCCCGTACAAAAGAGTGGACTTAACAATCGCAGCCTTCAATCAGCTAGGACTGCCTCTAGTCGTCATTGGAGATGGAGATGGCCGCCCGGCCCTACAGCAGATGGCGCGAGCGAGCGGAAAAAACAACATTCAGTTTTTGGGTCGGCAGCCCGATAGCGTGGTAGAGGACTACATGCAGCGCTGCCGAGGGTTTATTTTTCCGCCAGAGGAAGATTTCGGCATTACGCCAGTAGAGGCGCAGGCGGCTGGGTCTCCTGTAGTGGCCTACGCCAAAGGTGGGCAGGCAGAGACCGTGATAGCTGGGAAAACTGGTCTACTCTTTGCTCAGCAGACGGTAGAAAGTTTGGTAGAGTCTGTCAGAGAGCTGGACGCTGGCAGTGTACAGTTTGACCCGAATGTGCTGCGATCGCACGCTGAGCAGTTCTCAGTAGAAAGCTTTCAGCAGCGTTTTGAGCGCTTCGTCGAGCAGACCTGGGCAGCCTTCAAGTCAGACATCTAAATTTGACTATCACCTACTAAAAACGGTTCCCTTCATGATTTTCCGCTCTCCACGATTTCCTGATATATAGAGTGTCCCGCTGTAGCTATAAGATGAACTACATTCTATCTAGTTCAATTCTATCCAGTTCAATTGATAGACTGTGCGTAGGGAGGCATCTGTATCCTATGAGCAAAAGTTACCTACAGAGATGCTTTTGGCTGGTTTATCAGGCAGATGTTTTTCGGAAGTTAAGACTGATACAGTGACCACCTATTCACCCTCTGACTTAAAGCGCGATGGCGATGCCCTTCCGAAGGAAAACCACATCGACTATCTCCGTACCGTCATTCCTGTTCCCCATCGGCCTTGGCTCACCCTAGCGGTGCTGATTGTTATTGACGTCTTGTGCTTGAGCCTAGCCGGTTTTATCAGCGTATGGCTACGGCTCGCCTTCAACGGTCAGTTTCATCCTTCGTTGTACTGGCGGCTGTGGCCAATTACCGGCATCTTTATCTTGACCTATGGGCTAGCCGGGCTGTATCCCGGTATTGCCATTAGCCCAGTAGAAGAGCTGCGCCGCCTGACGCTGACAACAACGCTGATGTATTTGCTGCTAGGTGCGGCAATTTTTCTATTTCGTGAAGTAGAGCTGTACTCACGCGCTGCTTTCTTGAGTGCGTGGCTGCTGTCGCTACTGTTTGTTATTGTGGGTCGCTATGGGCTCAGAGGCGTGTGCGCTCGCAAAGCCTGGTGGGGCTATCCGGTCGTAGTGCTAGGCGCAGGCAAAACTGGTGAGATGGTGGTCCGCACGCTAAAGAGACATCCAACTTTGGGGCTAAAGCCTGTTGCCCTGCTTGATGACGATATTGAAAAGCACAGGGATATTGACGGCGTACCGGTAGTGGGACAGCTGTCGATAGCACCTGCGATCGCCAAGAACCTAAAAATTCCGTATGCCATCGTGGCAATGCCAGGCGTTGCCTACCACCAGCTGCTACCCCTGATAGAACGCTATGGACAGCTGTTTCCCCATCTCATGATTATTCCCGATCTCTTTGGCATGGCTAGCCTATGGGTGGCGGCTAAAGACTTAGGCGGGGTATTGGGTTTAGAAGTGCGCCAGCAGCTATTTCTACCGGGACCCAGGCTACTAAAGTCACTGTTAGACAAAGCGCTAGTCGTCCTGGTCGGTCTCGCTTGCCTACCGCTAATCGGCCTGATTAGTTTGCTGATTACGATCGATTCTCCAGGGCCAATTTTTTATCGACAAACCCGCATCGGCCGAAACGGAAAGCTGTTCAAGATAGTGAAGTTTCGCTCTATGGTGTTGAATGCCGATAGGGTTTTAGAACAGTACTTTGAGCGCTCTCCTCAGATGAGAATGGACTGGGAGCAAGACCAAAAACTGAAGGCCGACCCTCGCATCACTCGAGTCGGCAGGTTTCTGCGGCAAACTAGCCTAGACGAAATGCCACAGCTCTGGAATGTGCTGCAAGGTGAGATGAGTATGGTAGGCCCAAGGCCTATCATCCAAGAAGAGAGACGGCGCTATGGCGATAAATTTGAGCTGTATTTGCAGGTGCTGCCGGGCATCACTGGTTTATGGCAGGTATCAGGGCGCAACAATATCACTTACGATGAGCGCGTAAATTTTGACACTTACTATGTCAGAAACTGGTCAGTATGGCTAGATATTTATATCCTCATCCGTACGATCAAGGTAGTTTTAGCTGGTGATGGCGCTTACTAGGATGCTTTTGGGTCAAGGCGAAAGGTTTCTCTGTCTTCTCTATATAGTCATATTTTTTAACCTGTTTTTGAGCTTTGGTGCTGAAGCAGACCATCCGCTGAGGAGCTTTTCATGCGTGTAAGCAAAATAGCTTCTGGCTATCGCCTTCCATCTCGGCAGCAAATATGGTTAGTCAGCTTTGTCGCACTGCCCTATGCAATGTATGGCGCACTGCTAGTGATGCTCTGTCTGATGGTGTCTGCGATGTGGGTGCGGGGGCGCAGCGTCTGGCAGCTCTGTGGCCGATGGGGGTTTGGCTGGCTCAGCATCGGGCTGCTGCTAAGCGCCAGCTTTGGAATCAGCAGAGGTGACGCCTTTCTACAGCTGGTTCATTTCCTGCCGTTTTTCGTACTGTGGGGCGTATTTGCAACAAACCCTGGCGCTGTAGCAAGGCCCTTTGCAACGCTAGAGACGGTGGCTCGGTGGCTAGTAGTGAGCGCAATGCCGCTGTGTGCGATCGCCCTAGCAGAGTATCTCCTCAAGGTTGAAAGCTGGATCGTACCTGTAAAGGCATCGCCTCTGCCCAAGTGGCTGTTGGGCTGGCTGTACGAGGAGCCCTACTTTGGTCATCGCGCTCGCAGCCTGTTCGATCATCCCAATGCGCTGAGCGCTTATCTGGTGATGATATTGGGGCTAGGGCTAGGACTGCTGCTGAAAGATTTGTTAGTCCGAGAAACCAATCGCGCTTGGTCAGTGGGGTGGATCGCCAGCTCGGTAGCGCTTTGCCTAGCCGCTATTTTTTGCACCGGATCGCGCAACGGCGTTTTGATAGCACTGGTGCTGGTAGGCGTCTGCTTGTACAGCGCTCGCCGGTGTAGGTGGGCCTGGCTACTGGGCGCGGTAGGTATAGGGGCAATCACCTCGGCTGTACTCAGCTTTGGTATTGGGGGGCGATCGCTCTCCTTTGCCATTTTTACAGACGATCCACGTATCGGCGTTTGGAACCTGGCCATCGACATGATCCAGCAGCGCCCCTGGACCGGCTGGGGACTGTCCGGGTTTAGAGAACACTACTTACCGGGAAGCGTCCCAGGCTACGAGGGTATTTTTCATGCGCACAATATTTGGCTGTTTCTTGCTAGCGAAACAGGCATTCCTGTAACAGTCGGCTTCTGCGCTATTGTTGGTACCCTTACCTACCAGGCAGTTCGCACTTACCTCAGACAGGGCAAAAGCAACAGCTTATCCGCAGGCGACAAAGCCGTTCTACTAAGCTATTTACTCTCATTTTCTGCCTGCCTAATGTTCGCACTCTTTGATGTGGTGTTCTACGACGCCAGACTCAATGTATTTTCTTGGGGACTGCTTGCGGCGCTCTATCTCTTATCTGGTCTGGCATCTCACCCGGTTAATGACTCCGGCAGGCGATAGAGTTGGGCGATTAGATGACGCCACAATTGACAGCTGATATACTCCATCACAGATACACCTATAGATTCAGCCTGCCGCTGTGAGGGACCTACATGACCAACGCCTCTAAAATCATCTACACGTTTACAGATGAAGCACCTGCTTTGGCAACGGCTTCTTTTCTGCCGATTGTGCAGGCGTTCGCTGGGGCGGCGGATGTAGCAGTAGAGCTGAGCGATATTTCACTGGCAGGGCGGATTTTAGCGAATTTTCCTGAGAACTTAACCGAGGCGCAAAAAAAGCCAAATGCGCTCGATCAGCTAGGAGCACTGGCAAAGACGCCAGAAGCCAGCATCATTAAGCTGCCAAATATCAGTGCGTCGGTGCCGCAGCTAGTAAGTGCGATCGCAGAACTCCAGTCCAAAGGCTACAGTGTCCCCGATTACCCCGCCGATCCCAAAAACGAAGCCGAAGCCACCATCAAACAACGCTACGCCAAGGTCCTCGGCAGCGCTGTGAATCCCGTTCTGCGAGAAGGTAACTCCGACCGTCGAGTCGCCGCCGCCGTAAAACAATATGCTCAAAAGCATCCCCACAAAGTGGGCGCATGGACCGCCAAGTCAAAATCTCACGTTGCCCATATGGACACAGGCGACTTCTACGGCAGTGAGCAGTCTGTCATCATCGAGCAAACAGGCAGCGTCAAAATTGAACTCGTTACGCCAGACGGTAGCGTCACCGTCCTCAAAGAACGTACGCCTGTACTTGAAAAAGAAATTATCGACGCCGCTGTAATGAGCGTCAAGGCGCTAAGAGACTTTTACGAAAAAGAGATCACCGCTGCTAAAGCAGAAGACATATTGCTCTCACTGCATGTAAAAGCCACCATGATGAAAGTGTCCGACCCCGTCATCTTTGGTCACGCAGTCACTGTGTACTACAAAGTGGTCTTCGAGAAGTATGCGGACACCTTCGCGGCCATAGGCGTCAATCCCAACAACGGCATTGGCGATGTGTACGCCAAAATCCAAACCCTCCCAGACGATCAGCGCAGTGCCATTGAGACAGACCTACAGGCCGTCCACGACGCCAGGCCTCGCCTGGCCATGGTGAACTCTGACAAAGGCATCACCAATCTGCACGTGCCGAGCGACGTCATCATCGACGCATCCATGGCCGCTGCCATCCGCACCTCCGGCCAAATGTGGGGCGCAGACGGCGAAGCGCACGACACCAAAGCGCTCATTCCCGACCGCTGCTACGCCACTATGTACCAGGCCTGCATAGACTTCTGCAAGCAAAAAGGTGCCTTCAAAGTGAGCAGCATGGGCAGCGTAGCGAACGTGGGCCTCATGGCAAAAAAGGCAGAAGAATACGGCTCTCACGATAAAACCTTTGAGATTCCAACAGACGGCACCGTGCGCGTCGTAGATGAATCGGGCAGCGTGCTGATGGAGCACACGGTGGAGAAAGGAGACATTTGGCGGATGTGCCAAACCAAAGACATTGCCGTGCAAGACTGGGTGAAGCTGGCGGTGAACAGAGCTGGCGCGACCTGCTCACCGGCTATTTTCTGGCTAGACGCTAACCGGGCTCACGATGCCAACATTATCCAAAAGGTACAACAGTACTTAGCTAATCAGAATACTGTCGGTCTCGATATCCAAATACTGCCGCCGGTAGAAGCGATGGAATTTACCTGTAAGCAGATTAAGTCTGGAAAAGACGTCATTTCGGTAACAGGCAATGTGCTGAGAGACTATTTAACCGATTTGTTCCCAATTCTAGAGCTGGGAACCAGTGCGAAGATGCTCTCGATTGTGCCGCTGCTTGCGGGCGGAGGGCTGTTTGAAACAGGCGCTGGCGGCTCCGCGCCCAAGCACGTACAGCAGTTCGTAAACGAAGGACATCTGCGCTGGGATTCTTTAGGAGAGTTTTTGGCACTGGCAGTCACCCTAGAAGAACTTGGGAAAAAGACTCAAAATAACAAAGCAATTGTGTTAGCAGGCGCGCTCAATCAAGCCACCGGCAAACTGTTGGACAAAGACAAGTCTCCGTCTCGTAAAGCGGGCGAGCTAGACAACCGAGGCAGTCACTTCTATTTGACTTTGTACTGGGCAGAGGCGTTGGCTAAGCAGAACGACAGCGCAGAACTTAAAAGCGCATTTAAGCCACTAGCAGACACGTTGAAAGAAAAAGCAGACT
This sequence comes from uncultured cyanobacterium, assembly GCA_963836895.1. Lineage (GTDB taxonomy): Bacteria > Cyanobacteriota > Cyanobacteriia > Phormidesmidales > Phormidesmidaceae > Phormidesmis. The sequence goes on from CAWILA010000007.1 coordinate 338,413, forward strand.
CAATTGTAGAAGAACTCAACGCCGCACAGGGGAGCGCGGTAGATATTGGAGGCTACTACCTGCCGGATATGGAAAAAGCGGCAAAGGCCATGCGGCCTAGCGATGCGTTCAATGATGCGATCGCTGCTCTTCGGTAGGCTGGATAAAAGACTATCGTTCGCATAGCGCTGTCGTAGGCCATCAGCCAATATCAGCGCATCTAAATGCACCATTTTTATACTGGCACAGGCTCGTGAGCGAAAGCTTACAGCGCTAGTAATGTGATCTACGCTACTAGAACTTTCGGCTTAGCGGTAGGCTGATATCCAAATAAAGGAGTGATGCATCTTGAACCATATACAAGTCCTTGAAGGCGCTGACGCGCAAACGGCTATAGCTCAGCTAAATCAGCTGGTTACGATTACCTCTAGTGAAGATGGCTCGCCCGATATTGCCTTGCGCAAACGCCCAGAAGCCGTCGTTGCCCCAGTAATGCACAAAGGCACGCTTACTCAAGAAATTGTTCAAAAAATCTTTGACGCCGCCAGCACAACTGGGCAAGCGCCCATGACTGCTATTGGCCTATACAACGCAGAAGAGCAGCACTGCTATAGCGTACCAATGATTTTTGAAGGTCTCGACGAACTGCGCGGAACGTCCTGCGGCGTTATCAATTTTGCGCTTTACGGCGGCGGTGATCGAAGCGCGCCTAGCTGGCTCGTACTGTTCGACGATCAGCTTTACGTCGCCTACGGACCCAAAGAATTTGTCACAGCGCTCGTCGGCGATATCGACGGGGCCTTCAAAGCTGTCGAAGCTCGGCTAAACCAGCTGTATCACGACGCGCAGGGAGACCTGCCCGGCTATGCTCGCGAGGAGATTAACCGAATGGGAGAATATTTAGACGCTGCGCTAACAAAGCTCACCAAAAACTATGCGCAGGCAAATGAAGGCGACTGGGTCGCGGTAGTATAGCAATAACAGAGCTAGCAGAAAGAGATTTTGATCGAGGAAAAGGAAGCAGTAGGTGCTTATAGAAGTCTGAGCGATCGCGCCGCTCGGTAGCCTGGAAATACCTGTGCGATCGCCCGATTATCTAGCCCAAACTGCTGCGTTAGCACCGAACTGAGCACATCGCGAAAGTCTGTTGTAATCGCTAAATCTCTCGAATCGTGCTGACTGGCTTCGGCGAGCCCTGGCCACTCACCGTACACCTGCCGCCCGCGCACGCTGCCGCCCATAATCCACATCGCGTTGCCATACCCATGGTCTGTGCCACCATTGCCATTTTCAGCAATCGTCCGGCCAAACTCAGACATTACAACCACAGTCGTATCTTGATAGATAGGACCCAACGCCTCGGCTAGCGCAGCTAGGCCATTACCCAGCGGTGCCAGCTGCCGCTGTAGCACGCCTCGCTCGCTCACATGCGTATCCCAGCCACCCAGCTCCATAAAGGCCACCTGCGTACTGGCATCGCCTCTCATCAGCTGAGCGACAGAGCGGGCCGTATTGGCAAATCGCTCAGGTGTCGGCGCACCCCGAGAAGCTTGCTCGCCTTCCGCTTCAAACTCACGCATCACCACATCGCGCGCGACGCGGCCCTCCTGGTAAGTTTCACCCAGGCGGTCATTGCGAGCATACAGCTGATCAAAAGCAGCCTGCGCAGCCCGCTGCTCACGAGATGTTCTAACGTTGCCAGCCGCGTTGACAGCGACATTCGAAACGGGCTCAGAGCCCGAAAAGATCAGCGGGAGAACGCCGCCGCTACTCATGTTGAGTCCCTGGACGGGCGTTCCGTCTGGCAGCACAGAAAGTAGCCGATTGAGCCAACCGTCGCGCGTTGTGGTTTCGCCTGGGGTTGCCGTCTCTAAATAGTCCTGAGCCTGGAAGTGCGATCGCGTTGCAGTCGTTGAGCCTGAGGCGTGCACAAAAGCTAAGTTGCCCGCTTCCCACGCTGGCATCAGCGCCTCTAGCGCAGGGTGAAGCCCAAAACGACCGTCCAGATCGAGAACACCGTCATTTTCACCGGGACGAGGAATCGCAATCGAAGGTCTCGACTCGTAATACTCATTTTCACGGTAGGGCACCACAATATTGAGCCCATCTGCCGCGCCGCGTAGCATCACCACAATCAGCCGGGGAATGCCGCCTGCCTTACTCGCAGCTGTAGCGGCGTTAGCCATTGTCATACTGTTAGCCGCTGTGACATTACTCCGCCACAGCCAGCTATGCACACCTGCCGCAGCCACACTAGACACACCGATCAAAGCAGTTTGTTGAAGAAGTCTACGTCTTTTCATGAGTATTGCCTCTAGTGTTTCCTACGGTTCCTTTGTTTTACTTAGCGATACATCATTTCTGGACTGCCCAGCAGCAGCGCTGGCTGCAAGGGAGGCGGTGAATCTTCCACGACTGAGAGGGTCTGGGCCGAGAAGCTGCCGAGCGTCTCTTTGAGCGCATCGACACTTGGCTTATTTTCCCTGTCTAAATTCGCCGCCATTTGAGCCAAATCCACCCGTTGCAGCATGGCATCCGCGTTCAGCCAGGCAGACTCTACCTGCGCATAGCCATTCGGCGTGCGACACCGGTACAGCGGCATTCCTAGCTGAGCCATCGCGCCCATTATTCGCCGTACCGTATTGTCGTCTGGGGCAGAAAGCCCCGTCGCCCGCACCATCGAAATCAAATACTGATAGGGCGTTTTGAACTTGCGCTGATAGTAAGCGTCGTCCCAAAACTCATTGCTTTCAAACAGTGACAAAAGCACCGCGCGAATGTCACCGTCTGTCGATAGAAAGCGATCGCTCAGACGGCTCACCAAAGCCTCCGGGGGCGTATCGCTGACAAAATACTCTGCTAATTTGTAGCTGATGTGTCTCGCAGTAGACGGATGCTGCGCTAGCAAATCAAGCGCTCGCTCACCTTCGTCTTGGCCCCCACCCGAGATAGACTGACCCAGCAGCGTTTTGTCACTCGCGTCATGACGCGCAGGCTCAAAGAAAAAGCCACTACCATCAGGACTCTGTTCACTATCTTGCGCCAGGCCCCAGCCGGTCAAAATTCGCGTGAGGCTCTCGACATCTGCTTGAGTGTATCCGCCCTCTACGCCCAGTGTGTGCAGCTCCATCAGCTCACGGGCATAGTTCTCGTTGAGTCCTTTGTAGCGGCCTCTTGCACGGCGGCTGTTCGGATCGGTATTGAGCCAGTTATCCAAGTAAAAGGACATTGCCGGGTGCTTAGCGGTAGCGCCGAGCAAATCTCGAAACTTACCCAGCGCATTGAGGCGAATAGCATCTTTCTCGTACACACCTACCCATAGCTTTGTCAGCCCTTTTCCCAAATATACGTTGAAATGATTGAACCAAAAGTCGGCCATCACTTCTTGTAGCTGATGCTCGTTTTCAAGTGCGCTGCGCACTCTAGCCTGTAGCGCCTCCTGCGTAACCTGCGCCTGCTTAGCTCTAGCAGCCGCGCGACTTTCAGGCGTCGAGTTTCGCCCCGGCGTATATTCCTTGAATAGGTCTACAGGTGTCAGAGAAAGCGTGCTGTAGGTCTTGAGGTGACGGGCCAGTGTAGCAGGCTCTACTGAGCTAGCAGGACTTAGCTGCGCTTGAATGTAGGCATCGACACCGCTACGCTCCACCTGAGTGCGATCGCCCGGCCTCGCGCCCAGCGTCAGTCGGTCTAGCACATGCGTAATTTTTTGTGACGTATCCACAGCAATCCCAGCAAAACATTACAGCGTAGATGCTTTTATCCTATCGGATTTATTCTACCGGCTAAATTTGATGGTGGCCAAAAACTAAACTGGCTGCACACATAGGCTTCACATGCTGTTGCCCATAGCTTCGCTTGAACGAAGACAGGCCTTATCGCTTATGCAGGTGCACTTCTCTTTTGAGAAATTTTGCGATCAACCCGGGTAGTACCCAAAGACTCTTCTTGAGTCCTCTTCTAAGTTGTTCAATTGAAGATCGCCTTTGAAAGCGTCAGTATAGCGATACCCTAAGGGAGAATCCTTGCCAGCGCAGCCCATGAAACGATACATCAAAAGAGTAGAACGTATCTTCGAGACAATCATCTGGAGCTTTCGTTTCTTCGCCCTGCTACCCGTCATATTTGGCCTTCTCAGCGCCGTTAAGCTCTTCATCATTGGCACGCTCGACATTTGGGCAGGCTTTCGTCTCACCTTCGACAGCGCCAACCCCGAAGGAGAAATCACCAACCAGATCATCTCAAACATCATTGGCGGCGTAGACTTTTACCTGATCGGTATCGTCTTGCTCATTTTTAGCTTCGGCATCTACGAACTGTTCATCTCACAGATTGACGTGCGATTTGAGCAAGAGGTTGATATTTTACAAAGCGAATCTCTAGAAGACCTCAAAAGCAAACTCGTGAAGGTGATCGTCGTTGCGCTCATCGTCAACTTGTTTAAAAAAGCGCTCAGTATAGAGGTTACTCAAGTTAGCGATATTGTTTATGTAGCCCTGGCAATTTTACTGATTGCGCTCAGCAACTACCTGCTACAGATGCAAGATACACCTCACGAGAAATCAGAAAAAGAAGCAATGCTGATAGAAGGTGCCGCTAGAAGCGAATCGCATAAGCCTATATAAAGTTGCGCAGAGCTACGTAAGTGCATCGTACTCTCAAAAGGGCCATACGTTCTTTACCGCTTTCTTCCAAGATAATAATAAAGATTGAAGTATTCCCGAATCAGGAGAGCGATAATGGGCTTAGCGTTGAGGGAGTCTCAGAAATGCGGGAGCGATTCAGGCAGTGGCAGTCAAAAAGCAAAATCAACCAGCGGTGGATGATTGGAGCGCTCTCTACTTCAGTCTTTCTCTGTATGGTGTGGTGGCTTTGGTTACTCCCTAGTCGTAAGCTTCAGCCTGACTACAGCCGCCTATCGCCCCGCGAAAGAGCAACCCTTACTTCCCAACATCGTAAATCTCTCATTACTAATGTTGGGATGGTCGTGGCAGCTGCTGGCGGGATCTTTGTGCTTCTCAATTTTCGCGCTGTTAACAAAAACGCAGAGACAGTCGACTTCAGCAGTATCGATCTTAGTGGTACCAACCTCGGCGGTGTCAACCTTAGCGGCGCCGACCTTAGCGGTGTCAACCTTAGCGGCGCCGACCTTAGCGGCGCTGACCTCAGCAGCGCCGACCTTAAATATGCCGATCTTAGCGGCGCCGATCTCAGCGGTGCCAACATCAACTGCGCCGGGCTAAGGTATGCCAACCTCAGTGGCGCTGATCTCCGGCACACCAACCTCAGTGGCGCTGATCTTAGACATGCCAATCTTAGCGACGCCAATCTTAACTGTACATTACTCAGATATGCTAATCTCAGCGACGCCAACCTCAGTGGCGCACTGTTATTCTTCGTAAATTCACGAGAAGTTCAAAATCTCGAACCGCTTCAGCTAGAAGCGAAACCTTCGCCTTTTATCTGTAATGCCGCGCTGCCTTCTTACTCTAGTCGGCTAGATGTAAACCCTAATCGAGACTGCGATCGCATTCCCCAGATCTTATGCGATCGCTACGATATCTCACTAGAAGAGGCCCAAGAGATAGTCTATGAAGCTCGACAACACCCATGGAGCCGACCAAAATGATGCCTGGCAATTCCGATACACCAGAAGGTGAAGCAATCAGTAATTCATAAAACCCTACTGCGTCCGGTGATAGTGCCGTTATTCCAATGACTTCCTCAAATTCTTTTAGGTTTATGCGACTGCTGGGCTGCGCGATCGCAATTGCCCTTACTAGCGTCACAGCCGCTTGTGATTCATCTCTAAGCCCGGAGATTGGGCCAGAGATTGGGCCAGAGATTGGGCCAGAGATTGGAACTGACTCGGTGACGGAACCTCAAGCAGCCCGTTCTGCCTACAGCGAAGTACCTCTACCTGCCGAGACCCAACAGTCTGGAGCCGATCTAGAACAGATTGCGCTCAATGCCTTTGGCATCATAGAAGAGCCTATGGAAGGCAATTTTACCCAGGAGGTGACTACGGTAGAACAGACTTCGACGATGGCGACCGTTACCCTGACCCAAACCGGGTTACTCGATGATTCGGTTGAAGGAATGCGCTACTGGCTAGAATTTACCGGTGAGGAGGGCGCATGGGAGATGGTATGGGCCGGGCGTCAGGTACGATGCTATCCCAACCGAGGCTCGCAGGATTGGTCAATCGAACTGTGCGGCTGACGCTACGCTGTTCTAGTGCTCAAAAACACTGCCGTACTGCCTTAGGTCCAATTCTACAAACGTAGGGAGGCAAGTCAGGCACTGCTGCAATAGATCCCAGCGATCTTCTCTCTTCAGCATCTCTATTAGCTTGCTTCGCAGGTCGTGCAGGTAGCGAACGTCATTAGCCGCATAGCTCAACTGCTCCTCGCTAAGGGCGGCCGCATTGCCCCAGTCAGAGCTTTGCTGAGACTTATCAAGCTCAACGCCAGCGAGTTCTCTTACTAAAGCCTTCAAACCGTGGCTAGGACTGTAAGTGCGAGCAATTTTACTGGCAATTTTTGTGCAGAATACCGGCGCAGTCACGATATCGAGGTGATGCTGCAAGGTAGCAAGATCGAAGCGGGCGAAGTGAAAGATCTTGGTGATGCCTTCGGCTTCTAGCAGCTGTTTGAGATTGGGAGCTTCGGTTTGGCCGCGATCTATGCGGACAGCCGAGACATAGCCGTCAGAGTCTGCAAGTTGGATGAGACAGAGGCGATCGCGCAGCGGATTTAGCCCCATTGTTTCGGTATCAACTGCGATCGCATCCGCCTTCATATATCGCTCTAATAGCTGCGGTGTGATATCGCGATCGCAAACCTCAAAATTCTCCACCCAAACTCTCCTCTACTCACAACAATCAAAAACCTCCTAGCAAAAGGAACTGTCGAGATCCTAATGCCATAGCATCTCGACAACCTCCCTTCAATTCCCCGCAGCAAGAGGAAAACTGGAAAGAGCCTCAGTCAAACTTCAACACTTTTGCGACCGTCTGCACATCTTTATCTCCCCGCCCAGAACAGTTGATCACAATCTTCTCATTGGTCAAAGTGGGGCAAAGTGTTTCTAAATACGCAAACGCATGTGCCGTCTCCAACGCCGGAATAATCCCCTCCAAACGAGATACCCGCTGAAACGCCTCTAGCGCATCCGCATCCGTCACACTGTAATACTCCGCTCGACCTAGATCCTTAAAGTAGCTGTGCTCAGGCCCTACACCTGGATAGTCCAAACCCGCACTCACCGAATGCGCCTCGATGACTTGACCTTCACCGTCTTGTAGCAGATAGCTCATCGCACCGTGCAGTACGCCAGGTCTACCTTTCGTCAGCGTTGCCGCATGTTTGTCAGTCTCCGCACCTTCGCCCGCCGCCTCAATGCCAATCATCCGAATCGACGTATCCTGAACAAACTCATGAAATAGCCCCATCGCATTCGAGCCACCGCCCACACAGGCAAGCAGCAGGTCTGGCGTACCGTTCCACTTCTCTAGGCACTGCGATCGCGTCTCTTTGCCAATCACACCGTGAAAGTCGCGCACCATCATTGGATAAGGATGCGGACCTGCCACAGAGCCCAAAATGTAGTGCGTATCCTCTACATTCGTAACCCAGTCGCGAATTGCCTCAGAAGTCGCGTCCTTCAGCGTGCCGCTACCCGCACTTACCGGGCTTACCGTCGCACCCATCAGCTTCATCCGGAACACATTCAGCGCCTGCCGCTGCATATCTTCTACGCCCATGTAGATAACGCAATCTAGGCCAAAACGAGCACAGACTGTTGCAGTCGCAACACCGTGCTGTCCTGCGCCAGTCTCAGCAATCACCCTTTGCTTACCCATCCGCTTTGCCAGCAAAACCTGACCTAGCGCGTTGTTGATCTTGTGAGCACCCGTGTGGTTAAGATCTTCACGCTTGAGATAAATTTGAGGGCCGCTGCCATCGGGGCGAGCGTAGTGCTGCGTGAGACGCTCGGCAAAATACAGTGGGTTGGCGCGACCTACGTAGTCTTTGAGGAGGCCGTTGAGTTCAGATTTAAAGTCGGCCGTTTCGCGGTGACGGTAGTAGGCTTCTTCTAGTTCCTTTAGCGCGGGCATAAGCGTTTCGGGGACGTACTTACCGCCAAAACGGCCAAAGCGGCCTAGTGCGTCGGGGCGCGCTTCTAGCGAGAGCGATTTGTCGTTGATAGAAAGCGCTTGAGTGGCAGGTTTAGAAAGAGGCGTTACAGTCACGACGGTTACCTGTTTTTTAGAAGTTCCCCATTATATAGATACGAGGCTCTTCTGCAAAAGATTAATTGCGCAGGTACGGCAAACGACGCAGTCTACAAAATATAAATAGTTTTTACGTCTGATGGTTTGATTTCGTGATCTTTGCTTACTGTGGAGTTGATTTGCATAAGTGCGTTAAACCCTATGGCACAACTACTCGCTGGCGATATTGGCGGCACCAAAACAACGCTACGCCTTTCGCAGACAAACGACAACGACGTTCAAAAGTATGCTAGTCACGAGCTACCGCTAGAAACACTGTACGAGGAGCGCTTTCCTAGCCAGGACTATCCAGAGTTTGTGCCAATGGTGAAGTGGTTTTTGGCAGCGGCGATGCGAACGGTGCCAGAAGTAAAGCCAGATTCAGCCTGCTTTGCGATCGCTGGCCCCATCGTCGACAATACCTGCCAGCTGACAAATCTTTCCTGGTTTTTGCGCAGCGAATTTTTAAGCGGCGCGCTAGAAATTAAAACCGTTCAGCTCATCAACGATTTTGAAGCCATCGGCTACGGCGTCCTTGGCCTTAGCCCCGGAGATATCTACGAACTACAGAAAGGAGAGCCTTTAGACAGTGCGCCGAAGGCCGTACTAGGCGCAGGTACCGGGCTCGGTCAGGGCTTTTTGCTGCCCTGCAACGGCGAGTATCAGGTATTTCCATCCGAAGGTGGCCACGTTGACTTTGCGCCCCAGTCAGAGCTGGAGTTTCAGCTGCGCAAGTACCTGCTTGAGAAGCACAGCATCTCTCGGGTGTCAGAAGAGCGGGTGGTTTCGGGCATGGGCATCATATCGATTTATCAGTTTTTACGCGATCGCCAGTATGCGAGCGAGTCAAATGAAATAGGTCAGGCAATGGACGCCTGGGAACGTCAGGCCGGTCAGCGCAGTAGGCTCAAAGACCCGGCTTCAATCATCTCTAAGGCCGCTACCGAGAAGACAGACCTCCTCTCCCAAAAAACAATGGAGATTTTCATTCGGGCCTATGGCTCAGAAGCGGGGAATATCTCGCTCAAGTTTCTGCCAAGAGGTGGGCTGTACATCGCAGGCGGAGTCACCGCGAAGAACCTGCCGCTGATGAGAACGGGAGAATTCATGAATGCCTTTAGCAGCAAGGGCCGTGTCAGTCCTCTGCTCGACAAAGTGCCGGTGCGCGTCGTCACCAATCAATCGGTGGGGCTCATTGGCGCAACGCTCAAAGCATCGAGAAACTACAAAGAGCACATCTGGGAAGACGGCACCGAGCTGTCTGACTAGCACTGGCTATTGCGCCATTTATCAGTCAGGTCATCAGCTAGATTAATGGATGGGCGCAAACTTTTGACCACACATACAGTACTTATCGGCAGCAATGGCAGGACACAGTAAATGGGCCAATATCAAACGTCAGAAGGCAAGGGTAGATGCAGTGCGAGGGAAGGCCTTTGCCAAATTTTCTAGAGAGATTATTGTGGCAGCCAGGCAGGGAGGGGGCGACCCGGACGGTAACTTTCAGCTGCGTACGGCGATAGATAAGGCTAAGGTTGCAGGCTTTCCAAATGACAATATTGATCGGGCGATCGCCAAAGGCTGTGGCAACCTCGCGGGCGAAGGCGACTTTGAAGCTATCCGCTATGAGGGCTACGGCCCTGGCGGTGTAGCCGTTCTCATAGAAGCACTTACAGACAATCGGAACAGAGCGGCAGCTGAGCTGAGATCGGCCTTTGGCAAAAACGGCGGAAACCTGGGCGAAACGGGCTGTGTCGGCTGGATGTTTGCGCAAAAGGGCGTAGTAACACTCATCGGAAAGATAGATGAAGACGCCCTGCTTGAAGACGCACTAGAAGCCAGCGCAGACGCGTACGAACTCGTAGATGAAATTGAAGAAAACACGCCTGGCGCAGAGGTTTTCTGTGAGGTGCCTAGCCTAGAAAGCGTGAGCAACGCGCTCAAGCAAAAGGACTACAGCGTCCAGAGCGTGGATCTCCGGTGGATTCCAGACAATATAGTGCAGGTCGAAGACGCTGAGCTAGCGGCGGCGTTGCTGAAGATGATGGATGCGCTAGAAGAGTCGGACGATGTGCAGTCGGTGACGGCGAATTTTGAGATGTCGGAGGAAGTGATGGAAGCGGCGATGGATTGAGGTGCCTTTGGGGGATGGGAGATGGGAGTTGGGAGTGAGGTGTCTGGGTTGATGAATTCTGGTGGGCACGTAACAATAGATGAAGAGCGTTTAATAGAGGCGATTTGTCCTCACTATTTATGTCTGTTGACCTTTCTTACCGCGACGCTCCTTTTGAGTTTGCCAGTAGCGCATGTCAGTACGATGTTGTGATCGTTGGCGGCGGGATTGTGGGATTGACTTTGGCCTGCGGTCTGCGAGATACGGGTTTGCGCGTGGCGGTGATTGAGTCGCAGACGGCGCAGAGAGCAGCGGGTAGACCCAGGGCCTATGCCTTTTCGCCTGTGTCCGCCAGGATTTTAGATGGGCTAGGGCTGTGGGATGAGGTGGGGCCGCAGCTGACGCACTTTGCGCGGGTGAAGCTTTCGGATGCGGACTATCGTAAGGCGCTGATGTTTCGGCCAGAAGATGGGCGCGGCGATGCGGTGTATTTTTCGGCGGAGCATACGGTGCTGATGAAGGCGCTGCAAGGGGCAGTAGCAGCGGCCAAAAATATTGACTACTGGTGTGAGGCGCAGGTGCTAGGTGCGCAAAATAGTACGACGCTAACGGTGGACTGTGAGATTGAAGGCAGACGTGAACGGCAGACGTTTTATGCGCAGCTAGTGGTAGGAGCGGATGGAGCAAGATCTGGAGTGCGCGATCGCGCAAACATCCGCACCTTTGGCTGGAAGTACTGGCAGTCTTGCATTACCGCTGTGCTAGAGCCTGAGCACTCTCATGCCAATACCGCCTACGAGAAGTTTTGGCCTAGCGGTCCCTTTGCCATTTTGCCGCTGCCGAACAACCGCTGTCAGGTGGTGTGGACCGCGCCGCATCAGGAGGCGAAAGAGATGCTCGCACTAGGCAAAGAACAGTTTTTACAGGAGCTCTCTAGCCGCTATGGCGACGACATGGGCGCGCTGACGCTGGTAAGTGAGCCGATGATGTTCCCGGTACAGCTAATGCAAAGTAAGCACTATGTACGTCCCGGTGTAGCGCTAGTTGGCGACGCGGCTCACTGCTGTCATCCGGTCGGTGGGCAGGGACTAAATATGGGAATTCGAGACGCAACGGCCCTTGCAGAAGTTCTTCAGCAGGCCGCTGCGAAAGGTGAGCCGATTGGGAGCTTAGCTGTGCTGAAGCGCTACGAGCGTTGGAGAAAAACCGAGAACTGGTTCACGCTTAGCCTTACGGACTTTCTGAACCGCTCGTTTTCTAATCGCTTTTTGCCCTTGCTAATCGCTCGTCGCGCTGGGATTTGGGTGATTGATAGTATCAGACCGCTCAAGCGGTTGATATTGCAGCTGATGACCGGATTTTTTGGGAAGCTACCTGCGAAGGCAAAATAGGCGCAGGTGAAGTAGCAGCAGTCTCGGGGCCGTCTCAGTAGAATTTGTGCGGATTGAAGGGCTTACTATTCTGGCAACTATCCGCGATCGCTAGCCCAAATGCGATTGCACTTTGAGCATATTCACTATCCTCGAATTGCATTGCGTACGAATAGTCGCGCTCCTTCCGTATCAAAAGCGACATTCTACGCGTCTTGGCCTCCTGTAGGTTGAAGCTAATCTCCTATCGGTAGAAAATTACGGCAGCTTATGGACGTCAAACTTCTAGAAAAGACTTTTGGGCAGGTGTCTCCTCAAGCGATCGCATTTTCTGCCAGCTTCTACGAAAACCTTTTTCGCCACCACCCCGAACTAGAGCCGCTGTTCAAAGAAACTACTCAGCAGGCCCAGGAGAAAAAGCTTATCTTCTCTTTAGCCGCTATCATCGAGAACTTGCGCAATCCAGAGGTTCTACAGCCCGCTCTACAAAGCCTAGGCGCAAGGCATTCCCAGGTAGGTACTATCAGCACGCACTACCCTATGGTGGGCCAGGCACTGCTAGATACCTTTGCCGCTTATCTACACACTGACTGGACACCAGAAGCCGCTAATGCGTGGATAGAAGCTTACGAAGCCATTGCCACCACTATGATGGACGGCGCGAAAAACCCAGAGGCGCACTTAGCCCCAGAGCTGACCTTCTACGAATGGATTGACCTGTATGGCGAGGAGAGCCCACAGGTGAGAGACGCGATCGCTACCCTCACCCGGTTTCACTACGGCAATCGACCAGATAAATAGCCAGTGCTACATTTTTAAGACTTTCAGTCCACGGGCGGTGGCGGGCCTTTGTGAACAGCGATCGCACCAGGCCATCACCGTTGGAAAATCGCTAAGCGGCAACACATCCGCCGCCTTGTAGCCCCAGTCTAGGCAGCCAACCCAGGGGAAAGTTGCCATATCGGCAATAGTGTAGTCATCACCAATTAAAAAGTCTCTCCCCTTTAAGCGGCCTTCCAACACACCTAGCAATCTGTAAGCCTCTTTCTGGTAGCGTTCGACGGCGTAGGGAATGTTCTCCTTCGCATATTTGTAGAAGTGACCAAACTGACCAAACATCGGCCCTACACCGCCCATCTGAAAGAACAGCCACTGCATACACTCACTGCGAGCAGCCGGGTCAGAAGGTAAGCCGACACCAGACTTCTCTGCCAAATACAGCAAAATCGCACCCGACTCAAACACAGAAAAAGAGGCTCCGTTTGGGCCATCGGGGTCTACGATAGCTGGAATTTTTGAATTTGGATTGATTGCAACAAACGCTTCTTTAAACTGGTCACCTTCCATGATGTTCACCTTATGCGTCTCGTAGGGAAGAGACATCTCCTCCAAAGCGACCGACACCTTTTGACCATTTGGGGTGCCTAGTGAATACAGCTGAATTCTCTCCGGATGCTGAACTGTCCACTGCTCCGCCATCGGTTAACTCCTGCGAATAATATACTTACCAAAATATACAAAAGGTGGCCAACATAATGTGTTGGCCACCCTTGTTACTATCTCAACAAGCGAGAATAGTAACGGAAGCGAGGTTCGATCAAGAACGCTCTGAAAAAATTATCCAAAGACAATTAAAGACTACGGCGTAATTTCTTCTAATGCTTCTTCGATATTGCTTTCAATGGTAGTACCGGAAGCCTCTTCAGTACTGATCATGTCTTTCTTATTTGCAGCACCCTGTACGCCGTTCAAGCCTTCCTCCGAATTCTTGATGACGTTGCTAGTACCGTTTTTGCCTTCGTTAGAGATAGCGCTCTCAGACTTCTCTTGAATGCTGTCTAGCTGCTTTAGGCCTTTATCAGGACTAGAGCTGCTGCCGCCAAAAGCAAAAGCAGGGGTTGCATTTGCAAAGAGAACAAGTGCGCAAGCAGCGGCGATTATCACGGGGCGCAAGCTAGATATAAAATTGGATACTTTATTTTTAAATTGTTTCATGGGTTTCTCTCCTGTAGAGAATAAATAAACGGATGGAATGAACAAAATCAGATCGCTTCTAGTCGAAGAGATCCTTCACGGCATCTACCGCATCTTCAGCAGCATCTCCAATGTCGCTACCGATGCCTTCAGCCTTTCCCTTGAGTTGACCTAGACCGCGCTTCGTCTTGCCTTCAAGCTGATTGCCAGCAGCGTCCAAAGAAGCATCGGCGTCGTCTACTAGCCGCCCTATGCCGCTCTTCGTCTTGCCCATAGAGCCATCAGCAGCGCTTTCAACAAAAGCCTTATTGTCGCCGCCAGCCATCCGGTCTAGCTCATTAGCAGCGCGCTCGCGCAAGATAGCCGCAGCCTTTTCGGAGCCAACACCTACAGAGTCGGCAGCTGCTTGAGGTACCCAGACGGTTCCCCAGAGTGCGATCGCAACCCACAGTAGGCACACAGTGCGCATGGCAAAACGTTTAAACTGCTGACGGTACTTTTGAAACAAGGTCATGAAGCTTCCTCTCTGCAAGTTCTGTCTTACATAAAATTGCTCCATCATAAAAGCGTACTGAGACGCAGTGACAAATCCATCTAGTGACAGATTCATATGCATCTTTAGAGAGAGCAGCCCACTTCATTTTTCTCAACTCTTCTCTCGGCAGCAGATACGCCTCTACTTATATGTATATGTACCAATGTGTATAGATAGTTTTCAAGAACTTCCCCCTTGTGGATCACAGACAAAAAGCTGCTTACCTGCAACTATGGCGCTGATCTCGGAAAAATAAATTATCGGCTATATCAGAATTCACTTAACAGCTTGCCTATGCGGAAGAAATGTTCTTTGCTATCGGGCCACTCTCTTTTAGTATTCATAGTTATTTGTAATGACTTAAGACCTGCGTAGCATATAGTAGATTTTGAGTTTCTCTCTCCAATCCACCAGCAAAAAATGGCATTAATGAAAGACACCGTTCAAGAGAGTTCAGCCGAGGAGTCAGCGAAGGAGCCTGAGAAGGAACCAAATAACGACTTACAGACGGTTGGGCAGCTAGAGAGAACCATCTCACAAAAAGTTCAAGCGCTCTACAAACAGCATCTAGGACATCAGCCCAGCAAAGTTACCTGTCAGCTGTTTGATAGCAAAATGGCCATTGTCCTAGAGAACTCGATTACACAGCCAGAGCGGCTTTTGATAGAAGAAGGCAAAGTAGAGATTGCAGAGAAAGTGCGCAGCGATCTCAATCAGGCCATAAAGCCACAGGTAAAGGCGTTGATTGAAGATCTGTTGAATGTCAAAGTTCTAGATTTACTCAGCGACGCAGCTATAGATACTGCTCGTACGGGTATTATCGTCGTCTTATCGAGCACGCCTAGCGTCCGAAACCCAGAAGCCCTACCAAAGTCAAAGAAGTAGGCGCAAGCAAGGCAAGTTACAAAGAAGTCAACTCAAATCTCGCCTATAGCTGCCATAGACTGTTACCCTGTCGGGTTAGGCTGTAGCACTTCTTTCGGCATAGGAAACCACGTCAAACGTCGTAGTTTTCAAAACAACTTTCCATCTTACGGATGAGCGTTAGGCTCATCGCTACCCCTTAGTATTTCCTTACAAGGTTGAACGCTCTACTTGCGCTCTGCTTGCACGGTGAGTAATTGCACAGTGAGTAGCTTACAATTGAAAATGGCTCTGCTAAAACATTATAAAAGCCATTTTAAAGAGGTAACTGAAGTCGAGTTGCTGACAGCTTAAAAATTTTTGGAGGTTTTATGACTATAGAGTTGAAAGAAGACGTCGCGTATATTTTGCTTAAGAAAATGGGCGATCGCCCTGCCGAGGAGCAATCTAAGCCTATTAGCTTCACTGCTACAGACTTCACCGGACGCGGCACCGACCGCACCGAAATCTTAGCGCACCTCGACTATCTCAACCAAAAAGGCTACATCAACGCCGACTTCGAAGGCGATGCTTACGCTGACAGCGGTCCAAATCCTCTACCTGACTCTGTTGCAATTAGAGCCATTGAGCTTACCGAAAGTGGTAAAGACCTGCTCAAAAAGATGAGCGAGAACCCACCGGAAGAAATGCAAACTGGGCCTAGCGTTGAGATTGCAACAAAAGACATGGACTTTCTCAAGAAGGTCATGCTAAGGGGCAACATCTCTAGCATCTATGATGCACGAGACCTGACGGAGGTCGTGTTTAGAACAATGCGCGACCTGATGACGACAGAAGCAACTGAGCACGTCGCTTCTGAGCTCCATACCGAAGCAATTCATACAGATAAAAAAGCAGCTCAAGAAGAGATTGCTGAGCTGTGGAAAGACTCTAACCCCTTGGTAAGGCTATTGAGCCAGATTCGTCCAAAGCTGAAGTTTGACGATGACACCTTTCTATTTCGCATTGAAAAAGAAGGCGGCTTGCCAAAAGTGACTGGCCCCAACACTGTCGTCAAGGCCGTATTCAGCGCAACTAAAGACGAGCTATCAGCAGAACGCATTGCTGAGATTGCAGAGTTTATGCCTGGAAAAGTACGCGTACTATGGGAAGAAGCATAATGACTACCGACAATACAGATCCAAGAGAGCCAAATGAAGCGGGCACTTCCAATATCAACCCAGGTGACAAAGAGGCACCGCCAGGTACTTCTGTAGAAGAAAAAGGCGAGAAAACGGCAGTCGCCTACGAAGACGCACTAGGTAACCCTATAGAAGTACCTACCTACTTCACCGTTGAAGGTGAAGACGGTGAAAAAGAAGCGCTCCACCACGTGAAAGACGCAGAAAAAATCTCTGACGTTATCCGAGAAGCACGTGTGAACGAAGACGGCGAGCGCACCTGGCGTTAACTAAAAGCGGCATTAGCCAGAGCGTTTATGTAAAACAGTCGCTGTGTATCGAATAAGACAGTCTTAGTGCTGCTAATAAAGCAATTTAGCCATTGTATGGATGAAATTCTATGCAGTGGCTATTTTGTATAGGTATCTCGCGGTAAATCGTCCTAATGAATCCTATACTGACTTGACCGCTCAAATGGTGGATATTGGCTGTAGATTATGGAGAACGCTATATGAACGCACTGCTGCTACAAGAAGCTCAAGGAGGAAATGCGCTTCTAAGAGAAGTTCAAGGAAAGCTGGTCGAATTTACAAGCGATGCTGTCATTGCACTACCTGCGATTGTACTAGCGATTGTTGTCTTGCTGTTGACGCGAACGTTTGCTAGCCTAGTGCGTCAGGGCACAGGCAAAATCGCCTCTAGAGCGGTCAAGAGCCTTTCTTTGCAAACCCTGCTTGTGCAGCTTAGCTACGCAGCGGCCTGGGCAGCTGGCATTTTATTAGCCTGTTTGATCGCATCAGATTTGCAGGTAACGGACCTAATTTCATTACTGGGACTAGGGTCGGTCGCGATTGGTTTTGCGTTCCAGGATATCTTCAAAAACTTTTTATCGGGCATTCTGCTGCTGCTGCAAGAGCCTTTCTCGCTAGGCGATCAGATCATCGTAGGAGACTATGAGGGAACCGTCGCAGAGATCGCACTGCGCTCAACTCAAATTAGAACTTACCAAGGTGAGATGGTCGTTATGCCAAATTCTATCGTATTTACCAGTCCTGTACAGGTCATGACCGGAAGGCCTCAGCGTAGAACAGATCTAGCTATTGGAGTTGACTACAACACACCGCTTCCTATGGCGATAAAGACGCTGTACGAGGCCGCTAGCACGGTAGAAGAAGTGAAACACTCACCTGCGGTAGAGGTAGATGTGACAGGATTTGGCGATAGCTCGATAGACTTAGTTGTGCGCTACTGGACCCATTCAGAACAAAAGAGCGTCCGCCGAGTTAAAACTCAGATGATGGTAGCGCTTAAGCAAGCTTGCGATCGCGCAGACATTGTCATCCCCTACCCTATTCGCACAACTTACACGTTCGACCAGGAAAAGTACAGAGATAATATTGCTATTGAATCTGCCAGCAACTAATTGCAGCGCCTTTTTTCCATCTCCCTTCTTTTAAGGATATATTCTCTGTGTTTAAGAACGTCTATCTCATTTTCAATCCAGTTTCAGGCCAGGGCAATTCGGAAGAAGAGCTCGCAATCATTCGGCAGGAAATTGAAGCAGTTAGTGAGCTAACTGTTCTGGAAACGACACCGGAAATAGAAGCTCAACAGCTAGCAGAGGAGGCAGTTAGAGCGGGAGCTGACTGTATTATTGCATCTGGGGGTGATGGCACAGTGTCGGCTGCGGCAGGCGCGTTGATCGACACTGACATTTGCTTGGGAATTGTCCCAAGAGGGACGGCAAATGCGATCGCAGCTGCCTTCGGTATCGACACAGACGTTCGCTCGGCATGTCAAACTATCCTCAACGGCATTCCTAGAAAAATTGACATGGCAAGCTGCAACGGCGCGCCGCTGATGCTGCTAGCAGGCATAGGGCTAGAGGCCGACGTCATTTCCCAGGCCAACCGCCAGCTAAAAAACAAGATTGGCTCAGCGGCCTACATTCTCTCTGCCTTCCGTCAGGTACGAGAGCTTAGCTTCTTTAAAGTAGAGCTAGAAACGTCCGACAAGATCATCTCGGTAGAAGCCTCTGGAATTACGGTCGCTAACGTAGCACCGGCCACTTCTGTACTCGCTCAAGGTCCATCGGACGTACTGCCCTACGATGGCCTGCTAGACATCACAATCTTTGCGCCCGAAGGAACAGGCGGTGCGATCGCCGCTTCCTACAGTCTCTTCCAATCCGCACTCAACAAGCGCTCCACTAAGCGACAAGACGTTGGCTACTTTCGTGCTTCTTCAGTCAAAATCACGACCGATCCGGTGCAAAAGGTCGTCGTCGATGGCGAGATTGTCGGCGACACCCCCGTCGAGATTCACTGCATGGAAAAAGGCGTTACCCTCATGACGCCTAAAGACGGCGGTAAATTTGATCCATTAGAAAAGCTAGAAGGCCTGCCAAACCTAGAGATTCGCTACAAGGACGCCACGAACACGTAGCCTATCAATGCAAGAGACTCAGCACGCGACGCGATTGCGCAATGTGTTGCTGCATCACTGCTCAGGACTCACGCTTCTACTTCACTTAAATCAAACCGCTTTGGGTAGGGAAGTCCCTGCTTTTCAAACTCTTTCTTCGCCCGCACCGTGAGGTCTGTCGCGTATGCGAACTCATCGCGGGCATCCAGCGGGTATGAGCGCAGCTTGAACAAACTACCCCAGCTGTGATCTGCCATCACGACTATAATCGGCAGCTTGAGATGGGTGTACTTGCTGGTGTAGGCAATCCGATACAAGATATTTTCAACGGCTTCCGGGTTGGCTTCATGCGCTAAGTAGAACTTTGTTACCACCTGCGCTTCTAGCTCGCCCATGTTAGCATTCGAGACACTGTTGGTCCACATATGGCTGTGCGGCACCGTGACAATGTTATCACCTGGCGTCCGCAGGCGAATACCCCTAAGCCCATAGCTGATCACTTCGCCGTATTCGTCTGCAATAGCAACGCGATCGCCCACCCGATAAGGCGCTTCGAACAGTCCTACAATTCCTGCAATAATCGAGCTAGCGTAGTCCTTAAAGGCAAAACCTAACGCCACCGCGACTGTTCCGGTCACTGCCAGCACATTGTCTCGAGACAAATTCAGAAACAGATTCATCAGCATGACGATAGTTACCGTCATTACCAAAGTACGGATAAAAGGCTGAAACTGTTTTATTCTCAGTCGATTGTGGCGGGCAACGCGCTCCGAAAGCGTAATTACCAGCCAGTCAACGGTTTTGATAATGCTGTAGGCGATCGCTAAAATCAACAGCGCCTGTAGTATCTTTGGGCCAGTGATTTTCGAAAGCAGTTCCTTTGTCTGGTCGGCGGTATCGCTAGCTGCTTTCCCGGCTCCCTCAGCCGCATCTTTGGCCGCGTCTTTGGCTGCCTCCCCAGCAGACTGCGCTAGCCAAGTTGCATTCGCTTTTAGCGTTGGATTGATTACCGGTGTGAGAACTGAGCGATCGCACAACAGATCGAGCAGAGACTGTCTAAACATCATCACCGTTAAGGAACCTCGATAATAAAGTTGTTTTTGGCTAGCTCTCGGCGCACTTTCGGATAGTGAATCGCATTGACTTTAAGCACTCGCTCTCTTTGTTCGATAATGCCTTGATTACGAAGAACCTGAACCTGATTGGTCACTACGTTAGGAGAATCGCCTAAGCTCTCAGCTAGAGCAGTTACCGTCATGTCACCGTGTAGCATCAGCGAGTACAAAAGATACAGATCACTTTGGCTAAGCTCAGGCAGAAAAGGCAGTTTAGGTGTCGTCGCAATCAGTCGATGTGCCTTCTGAGTATCCGCGCTTTCTGAGCTATTTTCCTCGGGTTCTTCAGCGTCCACCGTACGCTCCTTCTTGGAGTCAGAGGCAGAAACCTCCTCTAGGACCACCCCTTTGCGGTCATCTTCGGTAGTAGGATCTTCAACGACTTGATTCACCTCACGGTAGCGTAAAGACTTGATAAACAGCTGTAAGGCAACCTCACTAACCCCATCAGAAACAACCGTTAGGCGCTCAAAGAAATCGCGTTTTGGCGTGTCTTCTTCTAGAGAGGCGTCGTGTTGCAGCACCTCGTCTTTGAGCGATCGCACAGAAGACTGCACAGAAGCACTCACTTCTTGCGTAATTTCAGACAGCATCTCTAAAGGCTCTTGACCGTCAAAATCGAGATCAAACAGATGGTTTTGATCCTGCAAGCGCTTGTGCAGCGCTGCATTAGAGAAGCGAATATCGAATTCCTCGATTAGTGGCGTCAACCACGCCTGTAGATCTTCACCAGATAGAGCAGGCAGATGCACAGTTTTGCCACAATAGGCGTGAAACTTCAAGGTCGACTTGAGGTACTCCCAGCCCACTATACCTGTTCCAATTGCCCAAAATTGAGCGCGATCGCGTGGCAATAACTCTTGCATATAGTCCAATCCATCTAGCCCATCGGCGCTGCGCAAAAAGCACCAGCACAGGTTTGGAACCACTATCAAGTTGCGTCGCCCAGACGGGTCTTCTTCTAGTAAGCTGCTGTTGAATGGCTCATCTTCACCGGAGTAAACCTCGCCTGTTTGAGCCTCAGAGTCCTGGCTATCAGAAGAGTCGGCAGTCGGCTCCAAATCTTCTTCTGACAATTTCAGCTTGTTTTTAATCTGTTGTTTAATAGTATTTACTTTGGCAGGTCGCTCTACCCAATCGAGAATACTGACATCAAGAGACGCTTTCTCACTTTTGGCTCTTAGCTCATTCAGGCTACTCGTTAATATCCTAGAGACTGAAGAAACCGGATCCGCCATGATCACCAGAGAGTTTGCAGACGCATGAGGACGCGATCGCCAGTCATTGAGCGCATCTTGCAGCTCATCCATCACCACCTTCTTCGCCTTAGCAGGAATCGGCAAACGGTTAGCCGCTTCGATGAGTTTTTCGCTCATCGGCTCAGGCATGTTGAACAGCGCTTCTTCTGGCGCTAGCTTCTGCTGAGGATCTTTGGCAAACCACTCTACTCTAAAAGGTCGCTTCTTTTTAATCCATCGGCCGAAATTCTTGAGCCTGTTTGCCATTGTCTATGTTTACTGACCATTTTGGTCGCGCTGGTTCTTTACCATAGTGAGCACCGAGCGGGACAGATTGAGCGATCGCGGTGGGCTACCATCTGGCTGAACCGGCCAACCTTCTCTCTGATTAGCTCTATCACCGTCTGTTTCTTCAGTTTGGTCGTGGAACAAAACCTGCTGCGTCGGAAAGGGCAGGTCAATACCTGCGGCCACCAGTCGATTACAAATGTTCTCTAATACCCAGTCTTGAGACTTCATAAAGTCAGCGCGGCGGGGAGGCTCAATCCACCAGCGGGCGCGAATATTTATAGTGCTATCGGCTAATTCCACCACCAGGGCTTCTGGCTGTGGATCGCTCAGACTTTCAGCGTGCTCATTTAGCACCTCCATAATCACCTTCTTAGCCTTGGCAATATCGTCGCCGTAGCCAATACCAATGTCATACTGCAAGCGGCGGCGATCATAGGCTGTATTTACCATGACCGCGTTAGTAAAGAGTTCAGCGTTGGGAATCACTACCCGGCGGCCATCGTAAGTGCGAATAGTTGTCGCCCGCGTTTCGATGTGCTCAACGGTGCCTTCGTAATCGTTGAAGATAATCTGATCGTCTAGCGTGAAAGGCTCTGTTAGCAGGATAAGAATACCTGCCAAAAAGTTTTGAAGGATGTCTTTGAAGGCAAAACCAATGGCGACACCACCAATTCCCAACGTTGCTAGCGCATCAGCCGGGTTGAAGCTAGGGAAGATAATGGTTGCAGCAATCAAGAAACCTAAGATCACCATGCCACCTTGAATCAGGCGACCAAAGACCAAACCCACATTGCGGGTATCGCGATCGCGCGTTTGTTTTTTTACAAACCCGCGAATAAATTTGCCCAGCACCCAAAAGATGGCAAAAACGATAGTGCCGATAATCAGGTTGGGTAGCAGCGCGATCGCGCCAGTAATCATCCCTGCTATTTTATCTGTAGCGGCCGATAGTGAAATATTTTCGCCCATGAACCCACACTTAATCGATCAAATGATTTTTCCTGAAGAGACAATAGCAGTCTTCATATCTCTATGATCTCTACCGCTAGAAATGGGTTCTAGTTGAAGTTTATGTCATTCAGCAGATGAGCCACTGTAGAAATATTTTCGTCGTGTGGCCGTTTCTTACCTGTGAACAAAACATAGCTTCAGTGTTCGAGTCTGAGAAGCCGCCGACAAGACGGACCACAATCTCAGTATCTGAAGGCGCATTGGACACATTTTATACTTTCACGCACAGTGCGATCGCATACTCCATTCGACAGCGCTCCCAGTTTCTATACTCCGCCTTATGCGGGAGGAGTTTGCCGCTTTAGTTCTGATACTCTGAAAGCCAGGAAGAATACAAGGACAGGCAACTGTTGATACAGAGATTTTTCCAACTCAAACTGCTGTTGTTGACTCTAGCGCCCTGCGTGACTGCTAATAATCATGTTCACTCGTGAATCTTCATCGCCTCAATTGCATAGGTTGCTAGCTGTAGATGATTTGCCAGATAATCTGTTTTTGGTACAGGCAATACTAAACGAAGACAACGGTTACAAAGTGGACTGCGTAGACAGCGGACAGGCAGCGCTAGAAGCAATAGAAAACTCGCCGCCCGACCTCATACTGCTTGATGTCATGATGCCTGAGATGACCGGGTATGAAGTCACTCGTAGAGTCCGCCAAAATCCGAATCTTCGCCATATTCCTATTCTTTTGGTGACTGCTCACGAAGAAATTGACCAGCGTCAGGCACTAGAAGCAGGCGCAGATGGCTTTATTCGCAAGCCTTTCGATATCGACTATTTGGTTGACCAAGTAGAAGAAGTCCTTCGGAAAAAGCATGTAGTGTGCTGCTAAATAGCAGCTTACTCAGCATGGGAAAACGCGCGTCGAGGCTTGATGCGATCGCAGCCAAATCCTATCGCTCCAGTATCTAGACCATCAGTATCCAGGCCAGAAGGATAGTATCTTGAAAAAGATCTACCGCTTGGACATAGGTATATGGAACGGCTGAGTGCGCTGTTAGGTTTAGGTATATTTATTGGCTTTGCCTATCTCACTTCAGTAGATCGGAAAGCGGTTCGCTGGCAGCCTGTACTTTGGGGATTTGCTCTCCAGCTCGCCTTTGCTCTAATCATTTTGCGAACCGCTGTAGGTTTCAGGGTATTTAGCTGGTTGGGCAGCGGCGTAGGCGCTTTTTTAAACTTTTCAGATGCCGGTGCGCTCTTCGTCTTTGGGGAGAATTTTCAGGACTTCTTCTTTGCGTTCAAAGTCCTGCCCACGATTATCTTTTTCTCAGCGGTCATTAGCGTGCTGTATCACTACGGCGTTTTGCAGCGGATTGTGGGTGCGATCGCTCATGTCATGATGCGCACCATGAAAACCTCTGGCTCCGAAACCCTTTCTGCTGCTGGCAACATCTTCGTCGGCCAAACCGAAGCTCCGCTCTTAATCAAGCCCTATGTAGAAAGCATGACCATGTCTGAGCTACACGCGGTGATGACAGGTGGCTTTGCCACAGTCGCTGGAGGCGTACTCGCTGCCTACGTTTCATTTGGCATTCCGGCAGAGCATCTAATTGCCGCCTCGGTAATGTCAGCCCCAGCAGCGCTGGCAGTGTCAAAGATTATGTTTCCTGAAACTGAGATCTCTCCGACAAAAGGCACAGTGGAGATTGAAGTAGAGAGAACGAGTGCGAATGGAATTGATGCGATCACCAGCGGCGCACTCGACGGCCTTCGACTCGCTCTCAACGTCGGCGCAATCATCATTGCGTTCCTTGGCATCCTAGCCGGGCTCAACGCTTTTATCGGCTTTCTTGGCGGACTTTTCGGCTACCCAACCCTTTCCCTAGAAGCAATTCTCTCGGCCTTACTCGCACCCGTCGCCTGGCTCATGGGCATCCCCGTCGCCGACTGCAACGCCGTCGGTGCGCTGCTCGGCAAAAAGACCATCACCAACGAATTCATCGCCTACCTAGACTTACAGGCACTCATAAAATCAGACGCCATTTCAGAGCGAGCGGCCATCATTTCCACCTACGCCCTCTGCGGCTTTGCAAACATCGGATCTATCGGCATTCAAATCGGTGGCATTGGCGGCATTGCACCGAGCCGTCAGGCCGACTTAGCCCGCATTGGATTTAGAGCTATGGTCGCGGGCACAATCGCCTGCTTCATTACAGCCTGCATCGCTAGCATCCTGCTGTGACAAGAAAGAAGCTTGCTTACTGGCCTAACCAGTTGCGTAGTCGGAATGCTCTCTCATATCGCTTGGATGGAATCCCAGCACGGTAGAACGCATCCATGTCGATATGAATAATTTTGTGAATCGTTGTGCGAATCGCGGGGGAACTGGGTTCAACCATAGTGGCTAGGTCCTCCCAATACCAGTGCCAGAAGTCCGCACATCGCAAGGAACAGAGCTGCGCCTACCAGCCAAATCCAAAGAAAACTGTTCTTTGTCTGTAGCTGCACAGACTGCTTACGAACAGGAGGCGGGGCGTCTTTGAAGTGTTGAGATGCAATGGCAAAAGCATCCACTGGCTTCACCGCCGAATACCAGGTCTTCTGAGGCTTCTGATTCTCTCCTCCTTCCTTCTCAGCTGTGGAAAGCGAAAACGCTCTCTCTTTGCCTATTTCCTCGTCAAACTCAACCTTTTCAACTTCGGCATTCTCACTCAAAACAACAACCATCGGTCCCTTACCACACTGACCTAAGCAACCTGAAATCTCTACAGATACATCATCAGGCGCACAGCGCTCGAAAGCGGTCAGCACCTTTTCTGAGCCTTGCTGCTGACAAGTCGTATTCTGACAAACCAAAACCTTGGGAAAAGCTCTCTTCTGCGAAGTCATCTACTTCACCAATTGACCTTCGCCTACCGTTTGCTTCATCTCCTTGATGATCTCAAAAAGCCCAACCGTCCCTACAAAAAAGACGTACAGACCTGCCTTCAGCACCGCCAAAGGCAAACTCTTCGGTAGATGGTCCATCAGTAAAGAACTCGCTTCACCAGATGAGCGGTCTTGCGATCGCGAAGCCTCTCCAGAAGCCTCTTCATAGGAGAAGCGCAGCTTGTAGCGAAAAATCAACACCGCCGCCACTAGCCCTTCTACCATATGAATAGCTAGAACCACCTTCGTAACATCAGCGAGCCCCTGAAGCCATAGAGGTAACGCTACCAGTCCCTGTAGCACAAGAAGTAATAGCGCACCCAGTACTAGCACCGTTGCGCCCACCTTAATTTGTTTTTGGGTGTTTTGAGTAGCCATAGCAACTTTTGCGAATCGTGACTATATGCTAAAGCATAAGCCTCTTTACTACGCCTTGTAACCTAGCACGGTCATCCTATGACTTCTCCTCTCACCACCGAAACCCACTCGCCCAACAGTATCGCCTGGGGCAAACAAGGCGAAGGAGACACCCTAAAACAGATACAAAAAGCAGCCTGGAGCGCCGCCTTCCGCTCCCAGCTACAAGAATTTGACTACGAAATCACCGACATAGAAGGCACTGTCCCAGACGCTCTAAAAGGCTCCACTCTATTTCGCAACGGCCCCAGCCGATTTGAACGCGGCACCGGAGGTAGCATGCAGCGCGTCTCCCACTATCTAGACGGCGACGGCTACCTCGCCAAAATCACCTTCACGCCCTACGGCACAGCCCACTTCACCTCCAAATTCATCGCCACCGCAGAGCACGAAGTCGAAGCCAGCACAAATATTCTCTCCTTCCGTACCACCTTCGGCAATCCAAAGGCCAACCGCCCCCTCAGCCATCTTCTCAACCTCCATCTCAAAAACCCCGCCAACACCCACATCGTCCCCTGGGGAAAAAAGCTTCTCGCTCTCTACGAAGCAGGCGCACCCTACCGGATCGACCCACACACACTTGAAACTGTTGGCGTAGAAGACCTCGGCGGCAACCTAAACCCAAACCCCAAACCGGCCTCGCGCCTTCAGGCACTCAAACGCCGGGCCAAAGGTCAGCAGGCAATGACAGCCCATCCCCATATAGATCCGGTGCGCGATCGCCTCATCACCTGGACCTGGGGCATCGACGTCCATCTCAACAAACCCAACAGCCTCGTCATTCAACTCACAGAATACGACCCCGACTGGCAACCCCTGTGCACCACCACCCACAAAATGCCAGGCGCAGCCGTCAACCCCCACGACTTCGCCCTCACCCCTAACTACTACATCTTCTTTGAAAACGCCTTCAGCCTCGACATTCTCCCCTACCTCCTCGGCCAAAAAGCCCCTGCCCACTGCCTTACCCTAGAACCACGCCCTACCAAAGTGCATCTCATTCCCCGTCCCGATGGAGAAAAAGCCCACACTGCGCCTCTGATTCTCAGTACCGCTCAGTGGTTCTCCATTCATCAAGCCTGCGCCTGGGAAAACGGTGACGGTAGCGTAGAAGTGTATAGCTCTGGTTGGCCTGCGACAGAAGGCGGATTTTTGACCAGCTGGGAGGGGACCGCGCCGGATTTTGATGCGATCGCTCCCACCTACCTCTGGCAAACCCACATCCAGCCCACCGCCAAAACCGTCACCCACCGCATCGCCCCCGGCATGACCGACCGCTGCATCGCCCACCCCCACACCAACCCAACCCTCGAAACCCAACCCAGCCACTACCTCTACATGGCCCACTGCAACAACATCGGCCAGTCCTCCCCCCCCACCGGCTACCTAAAACTCAACACCCAAACCCACCAAATCGAAACCTGGCACAGCCATCCCCTCAACTTCGCCGAAGAACCCATCTTCGTCCCCGCCCCAAACCCAAACGCAGAAGACCACGGCTATCTCCTCTGCCTCATGTACGACCACACCAAACAACGCACCGCTCTCAACATTTTCGACGCCACCCACCTTGCCAAAGGTCCAGTCTGCCGACTCTGGTTCACCCACCACCTATCGCATGGCCTCCACGGCAGCTGGACACCCAGCTTAACAACACAGGCAGCATAAGCAGATAACGTAGAGTCTCCTAATAAAAGAGGAACACTTCAGCCAAACTCGAAATGAAAAACAACACCCAGTTCACCCTTCTCCCCCTCTTCCAAGCCCTCAGCGATTCCCACCGCCTCAAAATCATCGAAACCCTCCGTCACCAAGAGCTCTGCGCCTGCGATCTAGCCACCGCTCTCAGCATCACCCCCTCAAAACTCTCCTTCCATCTCAAAACCCTCAAAGCGGCCCACCTAATTCAAGGCAGACAGGAAGGCCGCTGGATTTACTACCGGCTGAACCTTCAGCAATTCATCGCCCTAGAAGAATACATCGCCGAATTCCGGCGCCTCAGCGCCATCCTCCCAGCCCAGCCCTGCCTAGACTAAAAATCACCCAATGCATCCCGCAATACAAATCACCTTCTACACCTTGACATTTCAACTCAAATTGAAATAATAAAGCTGTGCTCTTTAAGCAGCCGGTCCCCTCAAACCGCCGACTTAAAAGCGCAGCTCAAAGCATCAAGGGATCTCCATGGCAAGAATTGCAATCAACGGGTTTGGCCGCATCGGTCGCCTGGTCCTCCGTGCCGCCTGGGACACCCCAAATCTAGAATTCGTCCACATCAACGAAACCAAAGGTGACACCGCCGCTGCCGCCCACCTGCTCAAGTTCGACTCCGTCCACGGTCAATGGCCACCCAAAGTCGAAAGAACCAACGACACCCACTTCACTATCAACGACTGGCCTCTCAGCTTCAGCAGCTACCCTACCCCCGGCGAAGTCCCATGGGACAAGCTCGGTATCGACATCGTCTTAGAATGCTCCGGCCAATTCCGCACCCCAGAACTGCTAGAGCCTTACTTTAAACGCAGCGTCAAAAAAGTCATCGTCGCCGCTCCCGTCAAAAAAGACGCCCTCAACATCGTTATGGGCATCAATGACCACCTCTACGAACCCGGCGTACACCACCTCCTCACCGCCGCCTCCTGCACCACCAACTGCCTCGCCCCCATCGTCAAAGTCATCAACGAAGGTATCGGCATTCGCCACGGCCTCATCACCACCATCCACGACATCACCAACACCCAAACCATCGTTGACGCTCCCCACACAGACCTGCGTCGCGCCCGCGCCAACAGCCTCTCCCTCATCCCTACTACAACAGGATCCGCCACCGCCATCACTGGCATCTTCCCCGAACTCACCGGCAAACTCAACGGCCTCGCCGTCCGCGTCCCCCTGCTAAACGCCTCACTCGTCGACTGCGTCTTCGAAGTCCCCGAACCCACCACCGTCGAAGCCATCAATCAACTTTTTAAAACCGCCGCCGAAGGTCCCCTCAGCCACATCCTCGGCTACGAAACGCGGCCCCTCGTCTCCATCGACTACAAAGACGACCCCCGCTCCGCCATTGTCGACGCCCTCTCCACCATGGTCGTCGACGGCACTCAGATAAAAGTCCTCGCTTGGTACGACAACGAATGGGGCTACTCCAGTCGCATGGCCGAACTCACCCAAAAAGTCGCCCGATTACTCTCCTAGCCGCACAAGCAACAGTCTTTTACCACTCGCAAAGCATCCTCGAACTATGGACACCTCTTCTCTCCTCTACAAAACTGAGGTCCGTAACTATGCTCTCGTCACCGCAGCCTACTGGGGCTTCACCGTGACCGACGGCGCACTGCGAATGCTCGTACTGCTGTACTTCCACACCCTCGGTTACACCCCGCTAGAAGTCGCCATGCTGTTCTTGTTCTACGAGATATTCGGCATCGTCACCAACTTATTCGGCGGCTGGATAGGCGCTCGCTTTGGGGTAAAGCTCACCCTCTACAGCGGCATTGCCCTTCAAATTGTTGCTTTGCTGCTGCTTACCCCTGTCAACGAATCGTGGGCGATCGCACTTGCCGTCCCCTACGTCATGTTTGCCCAGGCCCTCTCCGGCATCGCCAAAGACCTCACCAAAATGAGCGCCAAAACTGCCATCCGAATCGTCATCCCCAAAGAAGCGCAGTCTTCTCTTTTCAAATGGGTCGCCATCCTTACCGGCTCAAAAAATGCCCTCAAAGGCGTAGGATTTTTCCTCGGCGGACTGTTGTTATCAGCCTTTGGCTACGTCAACGCACTGCTAATTATGGCAGCAGGTCTCTTTGTAGTGCTGCTCTCTAGCCGCTGGTTGCCCTCAGGAATGGGAAAGCTCAAAGCCAAAATAAAATTTCGTCAGCTATTCTCCAAAAGTCCAGAGATCAACATACTTTCTGGCGCACGTTTCTTCCTCTTCGGCGCACGCGACGTATGGTTTGTCGTTGGCCTACCCGTCTTTCTCTACAGTATCTTGAACTGGTCCTTTGAGCAGGTCGGTGGCTTTCTCGCAATTTGGGTCATTGGCTACGGCTTGGTACAGTCGCTCGCACCAACGCTACTGCGACAGTTTGGTTCAGGCAAGCCACCGCAGGCGACTACCATCCGCTTTTGGACAGGGCTATTGATTGGAGTGCCAGGTGCGATCGCACTCACCCTAGGCACCAGCCTCCCCGCTGGCCACACCATCATCATCGGCCTCCTCATCTTCGGCGTCATCTTCGCCTTCAACTCCGCCGTCCACTCCTACCTGGTACTCGCCTACACCGAAGACGATAAAGTCGCCCTCAACGTCGGCTTCTACTACATGGCCAACTCCGGCGGCCGCCTCATCGGCACCATCCTCTCCGGCCTAGTGTTTCAGCTCTACGGACTAATCGGCTGCCTCTGGGTTTCCACCTTCTTCGTCCTACTCGCCGAACTCATCACGCTAAAACTACCCAACCCACCTACCGCTTCAGAACTCATAGACAGCAGCACAAAAGGATAAACAAAACAACATCCAGCCGGTTTCAATTTTCGCAACCACCCCTACCACCTCACAATCACCTCCTAACCTAGGACTAATAACATTCAGCCACGCCAAACCCAACATGAAAAAGACCACCTTCGGTAAACTCACAGCCCTGACGCTCATAGTCAGCGGCCTAGCCAGCTTCACCACAGGCTCCGGTCGCACCGTCCTCGCCCAATCCTGGGGCATCAACAGCAATAGCTCCACCGAATCCCCAATTCTCAATCCCCAATCCCTCAATCCCCAATCCCCCACCTCCCCATCCTCCACCCGCGAGCCTGCCCCCTTGATCGCCGACATCACCGAATACCAACAATACGGCCAGATTATAGAGCGCACCAAATCCATGCTGCGCGACCCCGAAGCTCAGCGCCTCGCCGCCGAGCGCAACCTGCAAATCATGGACATCACCTGGGAAGACACCGGTCGCTACGACAACTCCAGCGTCGGCCCCAACATTAGCGACATGACCATCCAGGTAGAGCACCGCGACCCTCGCTCCGGCGAGGCCAGCCTCCACCTCATGCCCGTCATCCGCTACCCAAACTTCTCCGACCTTACCGCCGACGTCCCCATGCAGCGCCTCTCCGTCCTCACTGGCAACGAAAAAGGTGAAGACACAGCGCCCACTCTCCTCGCAGACGTCCTAGAAGACCTGCGCACCTATCTCTCAGAACCCGACTCTTGGACAGGCGATAAAAGTTCTCTCCTCGCCGAACGCGACTCCCACGTCCTCGTCAGCGCTCAAGCCGCCTTTCTCCCCATCCCCGAAAGCGGCGAAGCCACCTTCAACCCCGTCCTCTTCAACTACCAGTCCTACCCTGGCGACCCTGCCGTCCTCACCATCCTTGCCACCCGCGAAGGCACCAGCACCACCATCATCGACAACCAGCGTGACGGCTTCGACGCCGGACGCACCTGGGGCCAGCGCCTATTCTTCAACCAAAATGGAGAACGCGCCAGCCTCACAGGAAAACGCATCAGCGACTTCCGAGCCGAGCAAAGCGAAGGCAACGGTAGCGTAGAACTTCCCCCTGTCGAAGTCTCAGCAGAAGAAGGTCTCAACATGGTGATGCTCATTCAAGTTCCGCTCAAGCAAAAGGAGCCCTTCGGCAACTTCGGTGCTGCTAGCGACATGGCCTTAGAATCGGCTGCAATGCCTGCACCTGTCGCCCGCCAAAGCAACGTAGAAGCCGCCGTCATCGGCCATGGCGAAGTTGAAGGCCCCTTCACCGAAATCGACAGCCTCGACATCGAACGCGACCCCAACTTCCCCATCCGCGCCACCATACAGTTCTACAAAGCTACAGACAACGGCATCGTCTCCGCCGCAGACCTTGCTGAAATTGATGAACAAATCAAACGCATCTACGACGACGCTGACTATGTCGGCAGCCTAGTCACCGATGGCCGTACCCGTCGCCCCACTGAGTACAACGGCAACCACCAAGAGCCAGAAGACTGGTGGGAAGAGTTCTGGAAGCACAGCGAAAACCGACAGGGACTCGGTCGCGACGCCGCTAGAGACTTACTAAGACGCTTGCGCGGCCAAGACAACTAACCAATTACGAAGAGCAAAAGTCTCTTTCAAACAATTGTAAACTTTGTTACCGATGCACTCGCATTGTTTGATGAGAGGAGTACATTAAATACAGAAGCAAAAGAGCTTCTCCTGACAGATCCAAACAGCCAACTACATCAAGGTAAGCGAAGGCTACCAGCTGTTTCATCGGTTCTACGTTGTGCCACAGTTCTACGTTGTTCCACAATGGAGGCTTAATGACGACTGTTTCTAATGAATCTGTCTCGCATCAAAAAACAACAGCATCCACACTGCACGCTGAACATTCCTAACGCTAGACAATTGGGAGTTTGATTGAACGAGTAAAAGGGGCAAGACTTTTATTCATTCAACACTTCAAGCAGTCTTTTATCAAGTAAAGGAGATCACTCAGAAGCGCATTCGAGGATGCTGTTGTTTTAAAGTCAGCGATCGCTCGTCATTTGCCACGTCATCTCATTACCAGCACCCAAGGGCACAAGCCCGGATTCTGTAAAAGGCACTTCATCAGGAATACGCCAGGTTGTTTTAGTCAGCGTCATCTGTTCAGTGTTTCGCGGCAGCCGATAAAAGTCAGGCCCGTAGAAGCTAGCAAACGCTTCCAGCTTATCTAGGGCATTCGCACCTTCAAACACCTCTGCATACAGCTCCACAGCATGCAAAGCCGAAAAACAGCCCGCGCAGCCGCATGAACTCTCTTTACTATCGCGAGTATGAGGCGCACTATCCGTCCCCAGGAAAAACTTCGGATCACCAGAAGTTGCCGCTTGCACAAGCGCTTTACGATGCTTTTCTCGCTTCAAAATCGGCAGACAATAAAAATGAGGTTGAATTCCTCCTTTAAATAGCATGTTGCGATTAAACAACAGGTGCTGAGGCGTGATTGTCGCTGCGAGATTATCTGTTGCCAGCACAAACTCTACCGCGTCTGATGTTGTTATATGTTCCATCACAACGCGTAGCTGAGGAAATCGTTGTTTGAAGGGGACCAACTGTTGCGCAATAAACACTTTCTCACGATCAAATACATCAACCGTGCTATCAGTCACTTCACCGTGCAGCAACAAAGGCATATCGATCTGTTGCATCGCTTCAAAAACCGAGTCACAGTTACGAATATCCGTCACCCCAAACTCTGAATTAGTCGTTGCCCCAGCAGGATAGTACTTCACCGCTTTAACAAACCCAGATGCCTTAGCAGCAATAATATCTTCTGGGCTCGTATTGTCGGTAAGGTAAAGCGTCATCAGCGGCTCAAACTGTGCGCCAGCTGGAATGGCTGAAAGAATGCGATCGCGATAGGCCTCAGCGTCCGCCACCGTCCGTACTGGCGGCTTCAAATTTGGCATCACAATAGCACGGGCAAACTGACGCACCGTATACGGCAGCACCGCTTTGAGCGCTTCGCCATCGCGCAAGTGCAGATGCCAGTCATCGGGTCGAGTAAGAGTAAGCTTTTGCATCCTTCAATCATAAGTCGCAGCTACCTACTAAAGCATAAAGCGTTGACGGTTGAGCATCGCCATAGAAGCAAAAAGGAAACCTGTAGGCAAAAGCTTACCTGTAAGTGCTTTGGGCATCCTGATAACGTATCCTCTGCGCTTCCTTTAGAAAGGCCGCGCGATCGCTATGCAGCCAGCCACCGCAAACATTGCCCTGCTAATTGACGCAGACAATGCCCCCGCCGACAAAATAGAATCCATCCTGGCAGAAATTGCCAAGCACGGTGTGGCCAATATTCGCCGGGCCTACGGCAACTGGACCAAGCCAAACTTGCAGCCCTGGCAAGATTGCCTACACGAGTATGCCATCCGTCCCATGCAGCAGTTTGACTACACAAAAGGCAAAAATGCCACAGACGCCGCTTTAATTATCGACGCGATGGATTTGCTGTATACGCGCGATCTTGATGCGTTTGCAATTGTCTCTAGCGACTGCGACTTTACGCCCTTGGTGATGCGAATTTTGACCAATGGGCTGAAGGCGTATGGGTTTGGTGAGAGAAAAACGCCTGCGCCTTTCGTGAATGCTTGTTCTACGTTTTTGTATTTGGAAAAGAGCAAGGCAAAAGCTGATGCCAAAGCGGCTTCGAGTCAGCGGAAGTCAGGTAAGGTACTAAAGCAAGATACTAAGCTGATAGGGCTTTTGAGAGATGCGATCGCTCACAACCAAACCACCGACCAGTGGGCACCGCTATCCTCTATAGGCTCCCACATCAGAAAGCAATCATCATTTGACGCTCGCAGCTACGGCTACGCTAGGCTCAGCGGCCTGTTTGAAGCAATTGACCTATTTGAAACGTGCCGCAAAGAATCAGGCATATTCGTGCGCTACAAAAAGAAATAAGTCCCAGTCGTACGAGACAACATCACGCTGTGTGAACAGCGCCAACCAAAACAGCAAGACTGTAAAATATCGGTACCTACACGCGGCTACTCATACCGTGCCAGACTTACTTGAGCGCATCACTATAAATCCTAAGCAATGCGGTGGCCGTCCCGGCATGGTCTTCGCGATGCAGAAGATGTAGAGATTTTTGAAGCTGCTAAAGCTCAAAATGCAATCTTGATTACAAAAGACAGTGACTTTGTAGACCTAGTAGAAAGGCTTAGCCCTCCGTCTCAAATTATCTAGCTCACCTGCGGCAACACCTCTAATGCAAGACTCAAAGAAATTTTGAGGACTGCCCTAGCGGAGTCAATTGCACGCCTAAACTCAGGTGAACGGCTAGTCGAAATCAGTGGAAGCTAAGCTTTGTTCTCACAGGCAAAAGTCACCCTCTTCAAGAAATCCACATCCTTTCACTCTCGGCTTGTAGGGCCTAAACGGTAAACTATACGCAGATACTCCGCAAATCTCGGCTACATGAGCAAGAACTGGGCCATCTGCATCGGCATCAACGACTACTACAACCGCCTTGCCAAGCTCCAATACGCAGTACGCGATGCCCACGCCGTTAAAGAATTCTTTCGCAACGAAGTCAACTTCGAGCGGGTGTTTTACCGAACCTAAGAGGGTTTGGGAGAACGCAGGCAAAGCCCGGTGCTTCAGCACGGGGATGTAGCTCGCGAGTCTCCCAGGTGATCGTAGGGAACATCCAGTATTCACAGGCACCCAACCAAAAGTTTACGCTCAGTGTGTTAGCGTAAGAACATGCTGATCTTAGAGTACAAGGTCAAGGCAAAGCCTCAACAGTTTGCCGCAATAGATGAAGCCATCCGCACGGGCCAATTCGTGCAGAACAAGGCTTTGCGTTTGTGGATGGATGTTAGGGGCACGTCCAAATACGACTTAAGCAAGCTGTGCAAAGGTCTAGCTAAGGAGTTTCCTTTTGCTAATGAACTCAACAGTATGGCTAGGCAAGCCAGCGCTGAACGCGCTTGGTTCGCCATTAGCCGTTTCTACGACAACTGCAAGAAAGGTGCTATGCCGGTTGGTTTCCCCAAGTTCAAAAAGTTTGCTCGTTCAGTCGAGTACAAGACTTCTGGATGGAAGCTGACGGCACCTAAGCGAATCAAGTTCACCGATAAGAAAGGCATCGGCCTTTTGAAGTTAGTGGGCACTCACGACCTAGCTAACTATGCTGAAAAGCTAATTAAGCGGGTGAGACTGATTCGCCGCGCTGATGGCTACTACTGCCAGTTCTGCGTTGCTGTGGATAGAAAAGAAACGCTAGAACCATCAGGCAACACAATCGGATTAGACGTTGGCCTAGCTGACTTCTACACTGATTCCAATGGTGAGAAAGTAGACAATCCCCGTTTCTACCGGAAGCGTGAGGCTAAGCGTAAAAAGCTAGCTAGGCGCGTTTCTCGAAAGAAGAAAGGATCGGCCAACCGCAAAAAAGCGATAAATCGACTAGCACGATTCGACCTCACTACTTCACGCAAGCGAAAAGACCACGCTGTTAAATTAGCGTTGTCCGTGATGAGATCTAACGACCTCGTAGCGTACGAAGATTTGAGAATACGAAATATGGTCAAGAATCACAACTTGGCTAAGTCGATTGCTGATGCAGGTTGGTATCAGTTCAGAACGTGGCTAGAGCGCTACGGCGGTATATTTGGGCGGGTGACGGTTGCCGTCAATCCTGCCTATACATCGCAAGAATGTTCTAGCTGCGGAACGATAGTGAAAAAGTCTTTATCTACGCGCACTCATGCTTGCCAGTGTGGGTGCCGGTTAGATAAAGACGAGAATGCAGCTATTAATATCCTGAACAAAGGACTCGGTACGACGGGGCACGTCGGAACCACCTTGCTAGACAAGGAAAACGCCCTGTGAGATACGACCTCTTTAGGTTTGGCGGCAACGTTGGATCTGAAAGTTATGTCACTGACCAGGGAATCCCCGCGCCTTCAGGCCGGGAAGTAGTCAATTTGCCGACGACGCACCGCCGATCGAGACAGCCAACGGACAGATGAGGTCTTTGCCTACCTACGCCAACCTGATCAACTTTTTTGGCCAACTGCAAAACCTATTTCAGCATCAGGTATTGAACGTCGGTGATAACTTTTGGTTTTTCTTTGCCGGGCACGGACAGGTAGAAGGCGGTCACGACTACCTGATGCCAATTGACGTAGACTCAGACAATTTGGACAAGACGGCGCTAAAAATTAGCGACATTACCGCGATATTGCGAGACTCTGGCGCAGATAATACAGTGCTGCTGCTCGATGCCTGCCGGAAAGAAGGGCAGCGCGGAGACGGGTTCGGCAACGAAAAGCAGCCGGGTATCATCACCATCAACTCATGTAGTCCCGGTCAGTCAGCCTATGAAATTGACGAATTGCAACATGGGTCATTCACCTACGCCCTGCTAGAAGGGTTTCGGCAGCAAGGGGCAAACAGCTGCGCCACCGTACAGCGCATCGATCAGTATCTGCAAATTCAGGTACCTAAAATCAATCAGCAGTATCAAAAACAGGCACAAACACCCTGTACAGCCGTAGCGCCGTTAGCAAAAAGCTACTTAATTCTGCTGCCTAAGCGGGCCCGACTAGAAGATGTACAAGCGCTCAAGAACGAGGCTTACAAAGCCGAACTCGGTGGCTCCGGCGGCATCACCCTAAAATTCACCCGCCCCAAAAAGTAAGCTGCTGACCATCAGAGCTAAGCTGCTATGTCAATAAGCCTGGGTAGAAGCAGAAATTTTACGCGCAGTCCGTAAAATCTGCCCCGCCAAAATCGCCGCCCCAAACCCATTGTCAATATTCACCACCCCAATCCCGGTTGCACAGCTATTCAGCATCGTCAGCAGCGGCGCTAACCCCTGAAAGCTCGCCCCATACCCCACACTCGTCGGCACCGCAATCACCGGACAGCTCGCTAGCCCGGCCACCACACTCGGCAAAGCCCCCTCCATTCCCGCCGCCACAATCAGCACATCCGACTCATCAATCACCTGCCGATTACTCAGCAGCCGATGAATGCCCGCTACTCCCACATCCCATAGCCGCGTCACCGCAAACCCACACAGCTGAGCCGTCATCGCCGCCTCCTCCGCCACCGGCAAATCCGCCGTCCCCGCCGTCAAAATGCTCAATCGCCCCGGCTGAGTGACCTGTAAGGTCGAAGGCGCGATCGCACAAATCCTCGCCATCTCAAAATAAGTCACCTGCGGCAACATCGCCCGAATCGCTTCAGCCTTGTCTACACTCACCCGAGTCGCCATCACAACAGACTGCTGCGGTGCCATCACCTTCATAATTTCAACAATCTGCGCCGCCGTCTTATCCTGTCCCCAAATCACCTCCGGGAACCCAGTGCGCTCTGCTCGGTTACGATCAATCTTGGCAAAGTTACTTACCGCTTCGTATTGCTGAATTTTCTCAGCCGCACTTTCTGGGCTCACTTCTCCCCTAGC
This sequence comes from uncultured cyanobacterium, assembly GCA_963836895.1. GTDB lineage: Bacteria > Cyanobacteriota > Cyanobacteriia > Phormidesmidales > Phormidesmidaceae > Phormidesmis. The sequence goes on from CAWILA010000007.1 coordinate 376,004, forward strand.
AACTGCTTTCATCACCTCAAGCACAGACTTCGACTCGCTCACAAGCACAATCTTTAACCACAGTAAAACAACTGTAATAGGCTAACGTAGCAAAGTAATTTATTTGCAGATTCGCCCCATGTCCGCCGCCCCGACGACGATCGACTCCACAGGTCAGCTCACCACCACCGAGCCCATCGACATCGTCATCCTCGCCAACGGCCCCGGCGAAGTCTCCACCTGGGTAAAACCCGTCGTCCAAGCTCTTGAGAACAAAACGGTCAACTCAAACACCCCACACCGCATCTCCGTCATCCTCTCACCCTGTCCTCATGCCTCAGGCCAAGAACCCCTTATCCTCGCCAGCTACCCCGAAGTCGCCCGCGTCCAAAGTGCCCCCCACTTCTTCAAATTCCTCCTTACTGGCAAAACTGCCGACAGCTGGGACTGGTACCCAAAGGGCATTGTCGTCTTCCTTGGCGGCGACCAGCTCTACACCGTCCTCGTCGCCAAGCGCCTTGGCTATCGCACCGTCACTTACGCCGAATGGGACGCCCGCTGGCCTGGTCTCATCGATAGCTTTGGCATCATGCAGCCTAGCCTCGCTGAAAAAGCGCCTGACGCTCACAGAGAAAAGTTTACGGTAGTCGGCGACCTCATGGCCGACGTACAAACTACGAGCGATCGCACCGAAATCACCACCGCCCTCGGCTGCCCACCAGACGCCGACATCGTCGGCTTCCTCCCGGGGTCCAAACCCGCCAAGCTCAAAGTCGGTATGCCCCTTCTGCTCGCCATCATTCAGAACCTCCACACCGAAAGGCCACCCGCCAACCATACTCAATACGTCATCGGCGTTGCCCCAAACCTTGCCCCAGCCGACCTTCTACACTACGCCGACCCAGCCAACAATCCAATGGTCGAGCAGATGCAGTGCCCACCAGTTACCCTAGTAGAGCCAGAAACAGAGCTGCCCTACTTGCAAGTGCATCTAGGTGCTAACCAAGGCGCGAGAATCACCTTATGGCAGCGATTTCCGGCTCTAGACTTATTCTCCCAATGCACACTGTGCTTCACCACCGTAGGTGCTAACACCGCCCAACTTGGCGCTCTAGCCACACCTATGATTGTCATCGTACCGACCCAAGGCTTAGATCCTCTAACGCTCTCTGACGGGATATTTGGCTTTTTGGCACGGGTGCCTGGAGTGGGCGCGATCGCCCGCACCCTCATCAACCCCCTCATCATCAAAACAGTCACCCGCTCCGGCAAACACTTCGCCTGGCCAAACATCTGGGCCAAACGCGAAGTCGTCCCCGAACTCTTCGGCCCCATCACCGCCCAAGACGTCACCACCCTCGCCCTCACCTACCTCAACCACCCAACAAAGCTAGACACCATGCGCCAAACCCTCCGCACCCTCCGAGGCCCCGCCGGAGCCGCCAGAAAAATGGCCGACCTCATACTAAAAACCGTCAACTATCCTAAATAAACAAGCCTCACAAACAAAGACCCATCCCTCATCCCTCATTCCCCATCCCTCATCCCCCACCGCCCATGCTCCCCTACCCCACCACCCGCACCACCGACACCACCGACACCTACCACGGCATCACCGTCCCCGACCCCTACCGCTGGCTCGAAGACCCCAATACAGATGAAACCGCCGCCTGGGTCCACGCCCAAAACAAAGTCACCTTCAACTACCTGGGTAACCTCCCTGGCCGCAACCAGCTCAACGCCCGCCTCACCGAACTCTGGAACTACGAACGCTACGGCACTCCCTTCAAAAAAGCCAACCGCTACTTCTACTACAAAAACGACGGTCTCCAAAACCAATCCGTCCTCTACACCCTGCCAGACCTAGACGCCGAACCCACCGTCCTCCTCGATCCCAACACCCTCTCCGATGACGGCACCGTCGCCCTATCCGGCACCGCCATCAGCGAAAACGGTCAATACATCGCCTACGGCCTCTCTACCGCCGGTTCAGACTGGGTAGAATGGCACGTCCGCGACATCGCAACCGGCAAAGACACCGACGACCTGATCAAATGGGTTAAATTCTCCGGCGCATCCTGGACCCACGATCATCAAGGATTCTTCTACAGCCGCTACGACGAACCCAACGAAAACAGCAAGCTAGAAGACGTTAACTATTATCAAAAGCTCTACTACCACCGCCTTGGCACCTCTCAAGAAGAAGACACTCTCATCTATGAACGCCCCGATCAAAAAGAATGGGGCTTCTCCGGCAGCGTTACTGAAGACGGCTGTTATCTCATCATCTCCATATGGCGTGGCACCGAGCCTAAAAATCTGTTGTTCTACAAAGATCTCCGAGATAATAACGCCGAAGTTATCGAACTTATCTCCGAGTTTGAAGCGCAGTACAGCCTCATCGACAACGAAGGCAACGCCTTCTGGTTCCGCACCGACCTCGACGCCCCCAAAGGCAAAGTCATCGCTATCGACATTGCCAACCCTAATAAGTCCAGCTGGAAAACGCTCATCCCTGAAGCTGAAGAAACCCTAGAATCTGTCGGCATTCTCAATAACCAATTTATCGTCGACTACCTCAAAGACGCCTACACCCAAATCAAAATCTTCGAGCTTTCCGGCACACCCGTTCGCGATGTAGCGCTGCCCGGTATCGGCTCCGCAGGTGGCTTCAACGGAAAACGCATGGACACAGAAACCTTCTACAGCTTCACCAGCTACACCGTACCCAGCCGCATCTACCGCTACGATCTTAGGACGGGCGAAAGTACCTTATTCCGCGAGCCGAACATCCCGTTTAACCCAGACGCCTACGAGACGCAGCAAGTCTTCTATCCCAGTAAAGACGGTACTAATATTCCAATGTTCATCACAGCCAAAAAGGGATTGAAGCTGAATGGAGAGAATCCGGTTTTGCTGTATGGCTACGGTGGGTTCAGTATCTCTCTTTCTCCGTCTTTTTCTGTCAGCAATCTAGTCTGGCTAGAGATGGGTGGCGTTTACGCTGTCGCAAACTTGCGAGGCGGTGGCGAATATGGCGAAGCCTGGCATCAGCAAGGCATCAAAACGTCGAAGCAGACTGTATTTGACGACTTTATTAGTGCGGGTGAATGGCTGATAGAACAGAAGTATACGAAGAGTGAGAAGTTGGCGATCGCAGGTGGCAGCAACGGCGGTCTCCTCGTCGGCGCATGCATCACCCAGCGCCCCGACCTCTTCGGCGCGGCCCTTCCTGCCGTCGGCGTCCTCGACATGCTCCGCTTCAACAAATTCACCATCGGCTGGGCCTGGGAGTCCGACTACGGCTCCCCCGAAAACGAAGCAGAATTCAAAGCTCTCTACGCCTACTCACCCCTCCACAACCTCAAACCCGGCACCGAATATCCACCCACTATGATCACCACCGCCGACCACGATGATCGCGTCGTCCCAGCCCACAGCTTCAAATTTGCCGCAGCTCTCCAAACCGCCCACACGGGCGATAACCCCGTCCTCATCCGCATCGAAACCAAAGCAGGCCACGGCGCAGGCAAGCCCACCACCAAGCAGATTGAAGAAGCCACAGACAAATGGGCCTTTCTAGCCCACGAGCTAGGAGTCGACCTGTCGGCGTAGCTAGCCCTATTCACACAAACCGGTATAGCCTTACAATAGGCAAACAAATGTACTTACTTTGGGCCCAATCATGGTCTCTACACCAACCCGAAAAAGTAATCGTCCCATCATTCAGCCTGCTTCTGAACCAGACATCGTTTGGGAAAAGCTGCCTGAAGACTTCATACTCCCCGACGATCCTGTGGACAATATCAACCAGCCCGCGATCGCTGCGGCGCTTACAGAAAGTCTCAGCCTAGCAGGCTACCTGTCAGAAACAGCTATCACGACAACGAACTACGGTATCTGCGTCAAGTACAAAGGTAAAACGGTTGTCAAAGCCCCCGACTGGTGCTGGGTACCGTCTATCTCAGTTCCAAAGGCGGAAGTCGAGCGTAGCTACACGCCCGTGCTGGAAGGTGATTTGCCGCTGGTTGTCATGGAGTTCCTATCCGAAACAGAAGGCGGCGAATACTCAATAAAATCTAGCTATCCACCTGGCAAACTATTTTTCTACGAGCAAATTCTCAAAGTAGAAAACTACATCATCTTCTCTCTTAAAACAGGCGAGATCGACTATTACCGGTTATCAGACAAGGGAAGCTACGAACCTCAAGAACCCAATGAAGAAGGACGATACTGGCTACCAGAAGCGAATTTATCCGTAGGCGTATGGGAAGGTGCTCGCCAAGATCGCGCTGGACTGTGGCTACGTTGGTGGGATGAAAACGACCAAATTCTGCTCTGGGGCGCAGAACGGGTTGAGCAGGAAAAGGAAAGAGCCGAGCAGGAAAAGGAAAGAGCTGAGCAGGAAAAGGAAAGAGCTGATACCACTCAGAGAGCTGCGATCGCAGCTCTAAACAACCTCGGACTACCTATAGAGCAAATTGCTAGCAGCCTGGGTCTACCTACACAAACCGTTCAACAGCAGCTAGAGCAGTCGGATTGTTCATAGCGCTTCGCACAAAGGATTCACGTCCGGCCAAACCTTCTAAATGCCATAATTGACATATCAAAAAAGCTTGCTAATCCATGACTAATGCATCTTCAGCTCTACCCGAAACCGATGTAGAGACCCTCGCCGAAAAGCTCACCGCCAACCCTAGCGCCATTCAGCTTATCGACGTACGCGAACCGCACGAAATAGAGGTAGCCAGCGTTCCTCACTTTGTGAACCTACCGCTAAGCCAATTCCCAGCCTGGTCCGGCTCCATTCACACCCAGTTTGACAACGAAGCCGAGACCATCGTCATGTGCCATCTAGGAATGCGATCCGCCCAGATGTGTCAGTGGCTAATTGGCCAAGGGTTCACCAATGTCAAAAATCTTTCAGGCGGTATAGATGCCTACAGCCGCCGTATCGACGCCACCGTTCCTCTCTACTAAACCCTCTCTACTAGCGAATAAGCACTAGTAACCCTTCACTAAAAGAGGTGAACAAACCCGTGGTCGCGTCAGGTGCCAGGTCAGAAAAGCAGCTTCAATTTAGATCAACCGTAGTAGGCGACTACCGCTTAGTAGCGCTAGTTGGCCAGGGACAATACGCGCAGGTTTACGCTGCGACTCACAGGCACACAGGAAGGCTAGTGGCCATAAAACAAACGCGCCACACCAGAGAAAGCGTATCTCAAGAACCGCAGGTGATGGCAAGGCTAGATCATCCTAACGTTGTGCAAGTCCAAGCAGCCTCTAAAACAGAACTGGGCTATCAGCTAGTGCTGGAATACTGCGAAGGCGGCACATTGCGATCGCACCTCGCTAGCACCCTCGATCTCCCTCACACCCTGCCACTCACCGAAGTCAGACATCTCATCGGAAATATTCTCAGAGGCCTTAGCCACATACATAGCCAGGGCATTGTCCACGGCGATCTCAAGCCCGAAAACATCTTTCTCACCTATCAATCTCACCGTTCAACAAGCCAGCAAAATCTCGAATCAGCATCGCGATCGCAACTCACGCTCAAGATAGGAGACTTTGGCAGCGCAAGATTCATCAGTTCACCTAGCTACTCTCGCCGCGAGATTGGCTCGCCTACTTACGCCGCCCCCGAGCGCTTTGAAGGGCACACCTCTCAAGCATCAGACCTGTACTCAGCAGGCGTCATCCTATATGAACTGTTGGTAGGCAATCGGCCCTTCTCCGGCAACCCAGATACCCTCAAACGGGCCCACCAAACTCGGCCTGTTCCCCTACCGCCAACACTCACCTTCGCCGCTCGTCATCTGCTAAAAATCGCGCTGCACAAGCATCCAGAGCATCGCTTTCCAACAGCAGACCACATGCTGAGAGCACTGCAAAACCTAACCTCAGCAACAACCTCAGCTCAGCCACCTGCAACGCTCAGCCATCTCTCTCATAGCACGCTAGCAAATCCATCACATCCGTTCCTTCAAACGGTATCACAGGGCCCATACAGGCACTCCTGACAGTCCCTCAAGGATGCTGCATTGTTACAGAGCGATCGCTACACCTTCTCACACCCAAGCACAAACTCCTCTCCATAGCTCGATTTTCTCAGCCCTGCTGGATTTCCGTCTCTCCAAGCGGCAAATGGTTCACTGCAATTGCAAAACAACAAAACAACACTACAGAACAAACCAAACAACAAAAAGATAAACAGAACGAACGCGAAAAGAGGAAACAGGAAGACGTCAAAGAAAACAATCAACCAGTAGCTAAATCTACGCGCAGATACAGTAGAGGTATGCTGGGTGATCTTGGCAACCACTCCGGACATCGCTGGCGTCGAGCGATTACACTTGCAGGGCCACTGCTTACGACCCTTTGTGCCCATGTGCTACAAGTCATTGCACTCAACAGCCGCTATCTGTTACGAGTGAGCACCACCGAGCACCTCACCTACTTTGAATACTTCACTCGTCGCGGACAGTTCATAGGAGAATATACGCTCAATCTACGGCTCACTCAAGTAGCACCCACCGCGCACCCCTATCAGCTCATAGCGCTCAGCGCGCCCACTCACCAATCACCCGCTGCTGTCTTCCTCATCACCCTCAAACCCTTTCAAATCAGACGTATTCATTTACCCATCCTGCCAGAACAAGTCAGCGCGTTTCCTTGGGGCTACCTAATTAGCTACAAACAAAAAGCGCTATTGCTTGACCGCTTAGCTCAAATAGCGGGTTCGGTGACAGGACTACCCGCAGGCAGCGCGATGTCCGGCGCGAACGGACCTGCGATCGCATCCCTCAGTCATCAAAAAATTCTGCTAGCTACAGCCAGAGCGTCAACAGCAGTAAGCTCGACCGTTCAAAACGCACATCAAAATACTGAGACTGAGCGCATCTTGTCTCTGCTCGTAGCAGACATCTCAGCGCTTGATCTTGGCATCATTTTCTAGCGTATCCACTCAGCTGAGCCTAGCGAATATACTCCACCCGCACGTTAAAGTTGTTACGCTCTAGCAGTCGCCGCCGATCTTCGGCCTCATCTTCCGTCGGGAAAGCACCTACCTGCATCACCGTACGTCCTTCAAATCGAGTTCGGAAGGCATCGGGAATCACATTCTTGACGCTGTCTTGCTCAAACGGATCGCTCGCCTCGACAAAAACGCGGTAGTAAAGCCCCAATGCTTGCGCCCTTGAAGGGGGTGCAGGTGGCGCACCAGCCCCTCCATTAGGCGGAGAGAATACGGTACTAGATCCACCGCTCCCTATCGGAATAGACGTGCTTGGCACCGCTAGGCGATTGTTGTTTATCGGAGCCGATGGACGCACTGCGGGCGCAAGCGTAGGCCGCTCTATACGCGGACGGCGGTTGCGAATAGCCGCTCCCGCCTCCGGATCATCTTCAGTCACAGCTCTAGGACCTAGAGCCAATCCCGATTGCAACGCCTGCAAGGCCGCACCTGGCGCACCGTCAGGTACGCGAGTTGACGTGGCCGTACCAGCACTAGGCGGCAAAGATTGTGCGATAGGCGGTTGTGCAACTGGCAGCTGCGTGACAGGAACCTGCGTGACAGTCTGCTCGGTTACACGCTGCTCAGTCTCAGCGCGAACGGCAATCGTTTCGACGGGTGCAAGCTGTGCATCAGCCTCGATATCAGAGTCCCTTCTAGGAAAAACCGCATCTGCCGAAGCACCTCTAGTTTGGCGCAGCGCAGCCGTCTCCAAAATCTCATCTTGGCGATTGCCAACCAGCTGATTGTCCCGTATCACCGGACGAGCGTTACCAACCAGCACCAGGCCAGCATTATTGTTCGTAATTCGGTTGCCGACAATTTCAGGCGTCGCATCTTCTAGCACCCGAATAGCATCGCCTGTCGCATCAAATATATTGCGCTGGATGTTAGCGTTTGAATCACCAAAAACGATTAGCCCAGCCACCAAATTGCCCGAGAAGTAGCTGCCCTGTACGCGCGGCGAACCGCCTGCAACGTAAATGCCGGTCTGACGATTGCCAACAAAAGCACTTTCTAAAATCGTCGGACTCGCCGATTCAATCCACACGCCGTACCCATCGGGGTTAGAAACTGCAATTTGAGCTATACCTGCTCTGTCAGCGGCGATAATGGCTGCGTTTTGGCGCGATCGCGTTGGGCTATCAAAGCTACCGCCCCCCTCAATAATGGCCGTCCGCTCACTAGATCCTGGCGTCCCTTGAATCGTCACACCTGGCTTTAGCTGTAGCGGAAACACCTCTCCCGAACTCTGAGTGTACCGACCGGGTGCCAGCACAATTACCGTATTAGGCGGAGCCACTTCTAGGGCCCTAGTCACCGTCCGCAGCGGCTGCGCTTCTAGGCCATCAGCGCTATCACTACCCACAGCAGAATCTACATATAGAGTCTGGTAGCTTGCCGATTGCAGCGCCGCAGGTCTATTAGCCACCGTTCTGCGTGTCGGTCCGAGCGTCGGTCTATCTGTTGTTGATTGCGCCACAACCACCTGCGACGACTGAGCCGACCCCATCGACTGCGCTGACTGCGCCTGTGCTGACTGCGCCGCCGGGCCCAAGAGTAGCCCACCTACCGTTACAACCGCCGCAAAATGAGAATATCTTCCCAGCATTGTGCTCAACATATCTTCCCCGCTTTCGCGAATAAACCCTGTTATGTAGCTCTAAAACGTGACTGAAATGTAGTGCGACCCGAGCCAATTTTCAGCTGGATTTTTGCCCATTTTTGACCGGACAAATCAATGAAAATTAGTAGACAGATGCCTTTGAAATATGCGATTTATGGCCTGATTTGTCAAGTCAAGAAGAACCATTTCTTTATCCTAAAACCACTGTCAGTCAAGGATTCAAGGCAGTTTATAAAACCTGTAGAAAGTGTCACAATTACAGACTTGCGTTACGAGCCTCTAAAAAGACCGATAGGATATCTACAAAGTCTTACTCACCATCAGAGCTCAACATGTCTTCCAGTGATGATTCATCAAACTTTTCACATATAGAGTCTTCCCCGCTCGCAGACCAAACTGCCATCTCACCATCACACGCTTCTTCACCGCCTTCTGCGTCCTCTTCTTCACCTCACACAGCTACCGACATAGACTTACAAAGCCTCTCTACAGTCATATCAAGTAATACCGCGCTGTTTCGTATCCTGGACGCCAATTTAGACAGAGCCAGAGAAGGTCTTCGCATCGTTGAAGAATGGTGCCGCTTTGGACTGAACGACCCGGAAAAAACAGCGCACATCAAACACTTGCGGCAGTCCATCGCCCAGTGGCACACCCCTAAAATTCGCGCCGCCAGAGATACCCCTGGAGATCTAGGGACTGCGCTCACCCATCCGCAGGAGGCCACCCGAGCTAGTCTTGCAGACGTTCTACAGACGAATCTGGCTCGTACCCAAGAGGCATTGCGCGTGCTAGAGGAATATGGCAAGCTCTACAGCCCTGAAATGTCCGCTGGCTGCAAGCAGATGCGCTATCAGCTATACACGCTAGATAGTCAAATCACCGATCCGCTACTTCGCATCGCAGCAAACCTAACCCAACAGACAAAAGCCAGATATCACCAGCTCGACCAGGCACGCACCTATCTTGTCACCTCACCTGTACCCGATATCTTGGGCGTGGTAGAAGCAGCGCTCAAAGGCGGAATCGCTATCGTTCAGTACCGCGAAAAAACAGCGGACGATGAGACTCGTTTACACATCGCTCAGAAAATGAAAGGCCTGTGTCATCAATACGGAGCGCTCTTTATCGTCAATGATCGAGTCGATATTGCCGCCGCTGCTGATGCCGATGGGGTCCATCTAGGACAGCATGATCTACCTATGGAAGCTGCCCGTAAGATGCTCGCTCCGGGCAAAATTGTGGGCCGTTCTACCACTAGTCCCGAGGAGCTTGCGCGTGCAGTAGACGAAAAAGCAGACTACATCGGCGTAGGGCCCGTTCACGAAACGCCCACAAAGCCAGGCAAAGCCGCCTCTGGGAATGAATACGTTCGCTACGCCGCCGAACACGCGCCGATGCCCTGGTTCACGATTGGTGGGCTAAATGCTGATAACTTGGGTCCTACCCTGGCAGCTGGTGCAACCCGAGTTGCCGTCGTTCGAGCCCTAATGGAGGCGAGCGATCCAGCGGCGATCGCACAATCCCTCGTCCACCAAACCGGGCAAAAAACAACGTCTTTTCAGCCAACGTCATCTTAGATAAGTAGTCAGCAGCTAAAACGAATCATCAAAATGAAATCCTTAAACCTATGGACACCTCCCTTAGTGCCATTTCCCTCCAGGTAAACGGCGAAACCAAAACATGCATAGAAGGCACCAGCCTACTCAGCTTTTTGCAGCAGGTAGGACTCAACCCTCAGCTCATTGCCATCGAGTACAACGGCGAGATTTTAATGCGATCGCTCTGGGAATCTACCCCGCTACAGTCGAATGATCGCCTGGAGATTGTCACCATCGTTGGCGGCGGCTAAAGCCAGTGCTCGCAGTAAAGACAGGTACGGAAATCCCCTCCTTTTGGTAGGCGCATAGCCCATCAGTCACCAATTAAAAAGCGTTACAGTAAATAGCAAATAGACAGCCGATAGAAGAATCATGGTTGAAGACAAAAAAGCCCCACTACCTACCGCACTGAGTCAAAAACTGAGTCAAAAACTAAAGTCGCATATCAAAGCAATCCTGAAAGTCAGCTTCGTGTTTGCCCTCGCGGCTACTTTAATCTTTTCACACGCCGACGGTGCCCTAGCCGCACGAGGCGGCGGTCGTATGGGAGGCGGCAGCTTCCGCGCACCCAGTCGCTCTTATTCTTCGCCTAGCCGGTCTTATAGCAGAGGACCTTCCAGCTACAGCGGCGGCAGAGGCATCGGCGGCGGCTACTATCCCGGCGGTGGGTTCGGGTTTCCGTTCATCCTGCCTTTCTTCGGATTCGGCGGCGGCGCGGGCGGTCTGTTTGGCATTTTCATTGCGATCGCAGTTGCCAACTTCCTTATCAGCAGCTTCCGCAACGCAGGCGTCGGTAGCGACGGCCTAGAAACCACTAGCAGCAACCCTACGGTTTCAGTCGCTCGCCTTCAGATTGGTCTACTAGCCCAAGCTCGCGGCCTCCAGGAAGATCTCAACCAGCTAGCATCTACCGCCGACACCGGCACCTCCGCTGGCCTCACCAAAATCCTTCAAGAAACCACCCTCTCCCTACTCCGCCATCCCGAATACTGGGCCTACGCCGACATCGAAGCCGACCAAACCCGTCTTCTCGCCGCCGAGCAAGCCTTCAACCAGCTCGCCCTCTCCGAACGCAGCAAATTCACTGGAGAAACCCTCTCCAACGTAAACGCGCAGATCACCCAGGCAAAGGCTAAAGCCGCACTCGGCAGCAGTGGCGAACTCGGCGTCCCCGACGCACCCGGTGAATACATCGTCGCAACGGTACTCGTCGCCGCTCAAAACAAGCTCAGCCTTCCTCAAAACGCCAACTCCCCCGAAGACGTCCGCCGCGCTATCAACCAAATCGGCGCAATCTCCAGCGAACAGCTGATGGCCGTCGAAGTCCTATGGACACCGCAGAAGTCAGGAGAGACGTTGACTGCCGACGAGCTAATCGCTGAGTATCCGAATCTTAAACTGGTGTAGTTCGTATGGGGAATAGGGAATGAGAAAGCAGTATTATGCAATTTCCCCATCCCCTATCCCCTACTTCCCCATTCCCACCCCCAAAAGTCCCTTCAAAACCGGAAGCCCCCTTCCGGTTTTTTATTGGCCGAAACGGACTGAGTATGCTTAACTCTTCAACAAAGTGCTTAAATAACATCGGTCGTCGCCAAGTGCGGCCTGTCCATCAAGAGAAACGCAAATGCTGGTATTGCTCACCCGTATCCTCCTCTGGGCCTCAGTCGGGCTTCTGCTTTGGTACGTCCTCACCAAAATCATCGATCAGAAGTACCTGACTTGGCTAGGGGGCGTCATTTTGGTGCTCTTGCTAGTCGCCTCTTTTGCCGCACCAGACGATGGCACCATTCAAATCATCTGGCGGATCTTGTCGTTTCCTCTCACGCCGCTAGGCGCTGCCATCGTCTTCCTAGGCGCGTCCCTTAGCGACGGGGTCGGAAAAATTAGAGGAACCCCTGCGGCGATCGCACTTGGCATTCTCATCTTTTTCAGCATTCCGCTCTCGGCTCAGTGGCTAGTTAGCGATGCAGAAAGCGCTGTAAGAACTGCCTATCAACAAAGAGCAGCCGTCTGCGACGAGGTATGCAGGGCTGGCGGCGGCGTTCCACAGCAAGGAAACTTGGGTGAGGCCGCAGCTATTGTTGTCTTTGGCGATAGAGACGACATCGACAAAGCGCTATCTGTCTCCAACACTACCAACGCTGACGAAGTTTCTATTAATACCGCACTTGCTCCGCGCCTCATCTACGCAGCCAACCTTTACCAGCAGGCTAGAGCCAGAGGCGCTAGGCCCTTCGTCATCGTCACAGCAGGCGCAGGTAGAAACGAGTCCGACCCACCATCCGACCAACGAAGAGTGATCAATAGTATTCTCACAGCCAACGGTGTTGCCACTTCAGACATTCGCATCGAGAGCACTGGATTCGATATTCGCGAAACCGCTCGAGACGTTGAAACCCTACTGGTAGAGCAGAGGATTATCGCCGCCGCCGATCAGCGCAGAGCGCCTGGCAGTACCAACGACGACCCGCGTGTTGTCCTCGTAGCACCCGCTATCGTCATGTCGCGTGCAGCCCTCTCTTTTGAGAGGATAAACCTACAGGTTGTCGCCAAACCCACCGACTTCTACACCGCCCGATTCAGTACAGACGGCGGCCTACTCAGACGCTTGCCCGATCTTCTCCCCAGCGTAGACGCGCTACAGATCACCACCCGCTACTGGAACGAGTTGCTTACATCGCTCTATTACTTCCTCAGAGGATGGCTGCCCAACTTCAACTTCGGCTGGAATTCTACCATCGAGATTTAGCCAGTAGATTTAGCTATCGACTTTAGCCACACACAGTAGGTGGCGATCGCTGTCAGCCGCCAATTATCGGTAACCTGTGTAACATAAATAGGGGCTGGTCGTGAGCATCACGTCAGCCCCTTTGCGATTGCTGCGGTTTTCTCCCTCCTCCCCTTCTCATGGCCCAATCCAAACTCAATCGACTGACATCCTACCTCAGGCCTCACTGGAAGCAAGTTTCACTAGGGCTCGTCTCGCTCCTAGTGGTCAATGCCTTGGGAGTAACGATTCCGCTGATCATTAGCTACATCGTCGACGAGCTGACCGTTGCATTCACCTTCCGTCGGCTGCTGCTCTACGTCATCCTGGTCCTAGTACTAGCTAGCATCATGTGGGTCATCCGTATGAGCTCGCGCATTTTCCTCTTTGGCGTAGGTCGCCAGGTTGAATTCGATCTTAAGCAGCGAATTTTTCAGCATTTGCTCACGCTAGAGCCCGCCTACTTTGGCCGTAATACCATCGGCGATTTGATCAACCGGGCAACTAGCGACGTTGACAATATTCGTCGGCTGCTAGGGTTTGCGGTTCTCAGTATGGCTAACACCTTCTTTGCCTACATCATGATTGTGCCGACCATGGTGGGGCTCAACGGCAGCGTAGCGCTCTTTTCCCTGGCAGTTTATCCGCTGATGTTCGGCGTTGTTGCCGTCTTTGGCAACCGCTTGCGCAAGCAGCAACTCGACGTACAAGAAGAAATATCCAGTCTCAGCGATCTCATTCAAGAAGACATGGGCGGTATTTCTCTAGTCAAAATCTACGCTCAAGAAGAAAACGAACGCCGTGCCTTTGCCGGTCGCAACCAGGGATTACTCACCGCCAATCTCGCACTGGCCAAAACTCGCAACACGTTATTTCCTTTACTCGGTGGTTTTGCTAGCCTCAGCTTAGTCATCGCGCTAGGAATCGGTTCCCAGGCCATTATCGCCGGGCGACTTTCTCCGGGCAATTTTGTCGCTATTATTCTCTACATTCAGCAGCTTGTCTTCCCTACCGCGCTGCTGGGCTTCACGATTACCGCCTATCAACGAGGCGAAGTCAGCTTAGACCGTATCGAAGCTATTTTCGAGGCTCAGCCCAAAATTCAAGACAGCATCAAGGCGATCGCACTTCCCCACCCCATTGGCCATCTCAAAGCCAACAACCTCACCTTCACCTACCCAGGCGCAAAAGTCCCCGCCCTCGACCGCGTCAGCTTCTCCATCGAACCAGGGCAAACTGTCGCGGTCGTGGGTCCTATCGGCTCTGGCAAATCCACCTTAGCGATGGCACTTCCACGCTTACTAGAACTCGACAGGCAGCAGCTCTTTTTAGATGGTCACGACGTCACTGAGATAGAACTAAGTGACTTGCGAGGTGCAATTGCCTTCGTCCCTCAAGACAGCTTTCTCTTCAGCACCACCGTCCAAAACAACATCCGCTACGGCGACCCCATGGCCGAACAGCCAGAAGTGCAGCACGCCGCCAAAGAAGCCCAGCTCCACAGCGAAATCCTCAACTTTCCACAGCAGTACAAAACCCTCGTTGGCGAACGCGGCATCACCCTATCAGGGGGCCAGCGTCAGCGCTCAGCGCTATCGCGCGCCCTACTCGTCAACGCACCGATTCTCGTATTAGACGACGCGCTAGCGAGTGTAGATAACCAGACAGCAACACAGATCTTGTCGAATCTTTCCAGCGAAAATCAGCGGAAAACAGTGATTTTCGTATCGCATCAAATGTCGGCAGCAGCTTCGTGCGATCGCATTCTCGTCATGGACCAGGGCCGCATTGCTCAGTCCGGCACCCACAATGAGCTTGTCAGCCAGCCCGGCCTCTACCAGGACCTCTGGAATCAGCACAAACTCAAAGAAGTCCTACAATAGCCGCAAATCAAAACAAAGAGAGACCAAGGATTTATACTCCCTGGTCTCTCTTTTTATTTCGACTGATTTTTATCAATTAGCCCAGGTGATCCATCACCTTAAACATCGGCAAATACATCGCGACTAGAATCGAACCCACCATGCCACCGAGTACCACAATCATAATCGGCTCCATAATACTGGTGAGCGCCTTCACCGCCTGCTCCACCTCATCCTCATAGAAGTCCGCCACCTTCATCAGCATCTGATCAAGCTCACCTGTTTCCTCACCAATCGCAATCATCTGAATCGCCATCACCGGAAACACCCCATGCTCTTCTAACGCCGGGCTGATCATTCCCCCGCCCTGAATCTCCGTTTGCGCCGCATCAATCGCATTCGCAATCACCTGATTACCCGAGGTATCGCGCACAATTTCTAGCGCCGTCAAAATCGGCACCCCCGAACGCGACAGCGAGCCAAACGTCCGACAAAATCTAGCCGTCGCCGACTTCTGCGACAAATCTCCAAACAGCGGCATCTTCAAAAAGAAGCCATCCATCGTCACTCTGCCCACAGGCGTTTTGTAATACTGCTTGTAGGCAAACACCAGAACCATAATCGTCCCGATTAAGCCCACCACCAGATACCACGTTCGCAGCATCTTACTAATGGCCATTAGCACCTTAGTAAACAGCGGCAGCTCAGCACCCAGATCAGTAAAAATATCTGCAAAAATTGGCAGCAAGAAAACCGTCAAGCCCACAAAAATAGTCACCGCCAAAAAGCCCACCGTCACCGGATAAGCCATCGCCGACTTAATCTGGTTCTGCAACCGGTTAAGATCTTCTAGCAGCTTAGCTAAGCGGTTTAGTACTTCATCAAGCACACCACCAACCTCACCCGCCTGCACCATACTCACGTACAGATTGTCGAAGCTATCAGGATGCTTCCCCATCGACTCAGATAGGCTCGTTCCCTGCTGCACGTCAGCGTTAATCTGCGTCAGCGCCACCTTCAGCTTAGGATTCGGGCACTGGTCAGACAAAATGCCAATTCCTCTTACCAGAGCAACACCTGAAGATACAAGCGCCGCAAACTGTCTAGAAAAGACCGCCTTATCTTTTACGGTCACCTTCGTCATCGACGTCTGAAAATCTGAAAAATTAAAGCTAATACCCTTCTGCTCTTTCAGATCTTGAATATGCATACCCTGACTTCTAATCAGCGTACGCGCGTCAGAAGGCGAATCAGCCTCTACTTTACGGCGAGCGGGTTTCCCCGCCGTATCTCGGCCTGTAGCAACATAGGTTGGCATGAGTGTTCTTGTCAGTTGTTCTGACCAAAGTGACTGAAACAATTAATCCCATTCGGCATTCTGCACTAGCAGCGATGCCTAACGACGACCAGACTTAGCAGGCGTCTTCGCACCGCTTGGCGGTCCACCAATCAATCTCTGAATCTCTTCAGGACGAGAAGTCTTCGACATCGCCGACTCAAAGCTAATCACCTTGTTCTTATACAGATCAGCCAAGGCCATCTCCAACGTCTGCATCGACAGCCTACCACCGGTTTGAATCGCACCGTAGATCTGCGCGGTCTTACCTTCGCGAATCATATTAGAAATACCTGGCGTTACTACCATAATCTCCTGAGCCATCACCCGGCCGAACTCACCTGGCTTAGGATTGTGCTTAGAGACCAGGCACTGACTCAAGACAGCCACCAGAGAGTTAGAAAGCTGTACCCTCACCTGCTGGTGCTGCGCAGGCGGAAACACATCTACAATTCTATCTACCGTCTGCGCCGCCGAGCTAGTGTGCAGCGTACCAAATACAAGGTGACCCGTTTCCGCCGCCGAAATCGCCAGCGAAATGGTCTCCAGGTCGCGCATCTCACCGACCAGAATCACATCTGGATCTTCACGCAATGCACCTTTGAGTGCATTCGAGAAGCTCTTAGTATCTTCACCCACCTGACGCTGGTGAATCAAACTCTTAATTGGCTCATAGATAAACTCAATCGGGTCTTCCACCGTCAAGATATGCTCAGCTCTAGTCACGTTAATGTTGTTGATCATAGAAGCGAGCGTCGTCGTCTTACCAGATCCCGTAGGGCCTGTTACCAGTACCAGGCCTCTTGGCTTTTCGGATAGCTCAGTCACAATCGGCGGCAGACCCAGCACATCCAAACTCGGAATTTTAGAACTCAAAGCTCTCAAACAGGCAGCATACGTACCTCTGTCTTTGTATACGTTGACGCGGAAGCGAGCCAGGCCACGGACACCGTAAGAACAGTCTAGTTCCCAGGTCTGCTCTAAAATTTTGCGCTGTGAGTTGTTCAACATACTAAAAATCAGTCGTTGGCACTGATCTGCCGACATTGGGGGATGATCCGTCGGCGTAAGGTGGCCACTGATGCGGATGTAGGGAGGAAGCCCCGTCGATAGGTGAAGGTCAGACCCACCGCGCTCAACGACTTCTTCCATCAGGTCTTCAATCATCAATTCCATGAAACATTCCTCTGTTTGTTACTTCTGTTGCTTTTTACTTCTAATAGGTGGTGTATCGCAGGTATACGCGGCCTAGTCCTTGTATCGAGGGGTGAGACAGTAAGGGCAATCTAGCCACTCGTGATGAAGCGCCGCCGCGCAGCAGCTGCAAGAGAGCACACTCTTTCGCTTGGCCTTCAGTTCAGCTTCTAAGCCCTTGTCGGTAAAGGTCACACGTTCTACTTCCTCCAAAGTGGTATGGCCGTCTTTCACAAGGTTCAAGCTGTAGGCCAGCAGCGTATGCATACCTTCCTCAACGGCAATCTCCTTAATTTGTTCAGACGGTGCACCCTCCGAGATATATTCCTGTAGCCGCTCGGTAACGCGCATCACTTCGTATACACCGACTCGGCCTTTGTAGCCGCCACCGCCACACTTACCGCACAGCTGACCAGATTCTTTCAGCGCACTAATCTCGTCAGAAGGAATGGTGTTCGCTTTGTACAAAGTCATCTCAACGTCCTTAGAAGCCGTTATGCCATATCGAGCCAGCTCTTCCGCAGTAGGCTGATAGGCCACCTTGCACTCACCGCACACGCGACGCACCAGTCTCTGCGCCAGCACACCAATCAAGGAGTTAGCCACCTGAAAAGGCTCAACGCCCATCTCTCCTAGTCGAGCAACCGCACCCGCAGCATCGTTTGTATGCAGCGTGGTGAGTACCAGGTGACCCGTCAAGGCAGCTTCAATCGCAGTCTTTGCTGTTTCAGGGTCGCGCGTTTCACCAACCAAGATTACGTCAGGGTCTTGTCGCAAAAAAGATCTCAAGATAGCGGCGAAGTTCATCCCTTTCTCGCGAATGACCTGTACTTGGGTGATACCGGGCAAAGCGTATTCAATCGGGTCTTCCGCTGTACTAATGTTCACACCCGGATCGTTACGCTCAGAGAGCACAGAATAGAGGCTAGTGGTTTTACCCGAACCTGTAGGGCCTGTTACGAGGATTAGGCCGAACGGTCGCTTTGCCATATCTTGAACAATGTGCAGCGTTTCTTCATCGGTAATCAACGCCCCCAGGCCAAGCTGGGTAGATGAGTTGTCCAAAATTCGTAGTACAACTTTCTCGCCATATCGACTGGGCAACGTACTTACTCGAAAATCTACCTTTCGATCTTGAAATACGCGGCGAATACGACCGTCTTGAGGAAGGCGTCGCTCCGCAATATCAAGCTCGGCGATAATTTTGAATCTGGCTGTGACTGCCGGAATAATCTTTTTAGGAAGGTGGGGAAAGGCCTCTTTTAAGACACCGTCTTTACGGAAGCGAATTCGCAAAAATTCCTCTTGAGGCTCTACGTGGATATCCGAAACCTCTTCTTGAAGCGCCTTCACCAGAATCTTGTTGACTAGCGCAATAACAGGCGCAGCGCCCGCATCCTGTAGAGCTTCGCCTAAGTCAGCGTCGCCATCTTCAACATCTTCTAGACCATCTGACTCGCCCAGGTCAAGATCTTCCAAATTAGTGCTGACTTCAACCGGCACAACGGGTTTCTTTTTGCCAGCAGCTTTGTTCTTTTTCTCAGTTTTTTCTTTCGCGACTTGCGCATCCAAGAACTTGGCGATCAGCCGCTGATAGTCTTCAATGGTAATGACCATACGCCGTAGCGTGATTTGCTTGGCACGCAGGACGCGGTTGAGGTCGTCTTGCGCTTCCAAGTTTTCAGGATCAACCATCGCCACCAGCACAGACTTTCGCTCACCCTCTGCGCTCATAGAAAGAGGAACAAGCCGGTGGCGGCGGCAAACGTCCACAGGAATGAGGCTACCGATAAGCTCAGTCACCTGCTCTTCTGATATCTCTTCGACCTCAGGATCAAGAGATTCAACACCGTAGAGAATCTTTAGCTCGAACAGCTGCTGCTTTTTGTACTGCCGAAGCAGTTCGGGGGTGAGCTGCTGTCCGGCAATCGACTCTAGGACTTCGGTAAGAGCCCGGCCCGATTGGCGACTCTCCACCAGGGCCTGTTGCATCTGAGAGCCGTCTACAAAGCCAGTTTGGATAAGCTTACTGCTGAAAGGCGAAAAGCTCTTTTGTAAAACGAGTGCCTTCCGCGTAGATGAAGAATTTGTCATGGCCGATGCGAAAAAATCTCCCATCAGTGTGCCCACAAAGCTAAAACCAATACTCAGCGCAGTGTCTGTGCTAGTACGTAACTTCTAGAGAAATATGTGCAAAGCGTGAAGACCTGCTCATATTGATAGGTGGCGCAGTCGGTCGTTCGGAGGATATAGGGATAACCTGGTACGGAAAACCGTTACACAAGTGTGCCGCACGCTCTTAATATAGACAGGGTAAATAAAGCTCAGGTAGTATTTTTAAGTCGTTCTGAGCGACTGGGAATGAAGAGGTTTACATGATAGATCCGGATACAAACGAAAATCAGCCAGGTGATGGCAAGCCGGGCGCAGGAAGCAGCGCAGAGAATATCGAGGAGCTGCGACTAGAAGATGCTTCGGCAGATATTGACTTTGAACAGGCCTTCGCCACCAGCGATGAAGAAAGTCAGGCAGATGACACGCCCGACGATATTTCGGCAGAAGACGCCTTTGCACAAGAAGCCGGTGCGCGAGTTGCGCTGCAGCAGCAGGTTAACAACTTACAGGCCCAGCTAGACGATAGAACTGGCCAGTTTACTCGTCTAACAGCTGACTTTGATAATTTCCGTAAGCGTACAGAGAAGCAGCGCGAGGATCTCGAAGTTCAGGTGAAGTGCAACACCATTGGCTCTTTGCTAGAAGTGGTAGATAACTTTCAGCGCGCGCGCGACCAAATCAAACCTCAAAACGACGGAGAGATGGCTATTCATAAAAGCTATCAAGGCGTTTACAAGCAGCTAATTGAGGCGTTAAAGAAGCTGGGTGTGTCGCCAATGCGCTGTGAAGGACAGGAGTTTGATCCAAATTTGCATGAAGCTGTTATGCGTGAACCAACGGACAAATATCCAGAGGGAACTGTTATTGATGAGTTCGTCCGTGGGTATGTTTTAGGGGAGCGTGTCTTACGTCATGCAATGGTCAAAGTGGCGACGCCACTCGATCCATCAGCCGAACCTAGCGATCCATCCGCTGAGGGTTAGAACCGAATTTACCCTTTGCGCTGCGAGCAGTCACAGGAGAGGTCGGTAGGTTCACGTAAGCCCGGCACGACCTTCATGGAACTGTTCGAGCAGATTATGGGAAAAGTTATCGGTATCGACCTAGGAACAACAAACAGCTGTGTGGCTGTGCTGGAAGGCGGTAAGCCGGTAGTGATTCCAAACACGGAAGGAGGCCGCACTACCCCAAGCATCGTAGGGTTTGCTAAGGGCGGTGAGCGCTTAGTAGGGCAGCTGGCCAAGCGGCAAGCGGTTACGAATGCAGAAAACACGGTTTACAGCATCAAGCGGTTTATCGGCAGGCGCTGGGATGATACAGAGTCTGAGCGATCGCGCGTCCCCTACAAATGCGCTCGCGGCAAAGACGACACCGTCGATGTCATGATTCGGGCTAAAAGCTTCACGCCGCAAGAAGTCTCCGCCATGACGCTGCAAAAGCTAAAAGGCGATGCGGAAGCCTATCTAGGTGAGCCTATTTCACAGGCAGTAATCACGGTGCCTGCCTACTTTACCGATGCGCAAAGGCAGGCAACTAAAGACGCGGGTGCGATCGCTGGCCTAGAAGTCTTACGTATCATCAACGAGCCCACCGCCGCCGCCCTCTCCTATGGCCTTGACAAGCAAGA
This sequence comes from uncultured cyanobacterium, assembly GCA_963836895.1. Taxonomy (GTDB): domain Bacteria; phylum Cyanobacteriota; class Cyanobacteriia; order Phormidesmidales; family Phormidesmidaceae; genus Phormidesmis. Next base: position 397,130 of record CAWILA010000007.1, read on the forward strand.
CCAAGACCAGACCGTCTTAGTCTTTGACTTAGGCGGTGGCACCTTTGACGTCTCTATCTTGCAGCTAGGCGACGGTGTGTTTGAAGTCAAAGCCACTTCAGGCAACAACCAGCTTGGCGGCGATGACTTCGATAACTGCATCGTCAGCTGGATGACAGAGGATTTCCAGCAGCGAGAAAACATGGACCTGAGAAATGATCGAATGGCCCTGCAGCGCATTCGTGAGGCTGCCGAGAAGGCCAAAGTTGAGCTATCGACAATGGCGAAAACCTCAATTAACCTGCCGTTTATCGCAGCAGATGAAACCGGGCCAAAGCATTTGGAGATGTCGTTGTCGCGATCGCAGTTTGAAGAACTAGCTACCCCCCTCGTACAAAGTACCTTAGAGCCGGTAAAGCAAGCCCTCAAAGACGCCGAGCTAGAACCTCAAGACATTGACCGAATCTTGCTCGTCGGCGGCTCTACCCGCATTCCCGCCGTACAAACGGCAATTACAAACTTCTTCAACGGCCAAACCCCTGATCGCTCTGTCAACCCTGACGAAGCCGTTGCACTAGGTGCCTCTATCCAAGCGGGCGTGCTAGGCGGCGAAGTCAAAGACCTGCTGCTGCTAGACGTAACGCCGCTCTCACTGGGTATCGAAACCCTGGGCGATGTGTTCACCAAAATTATCGAGCGCAACACCACCATTCCGACCAGCAAAACCCAAATTTTCTCAACCGCAACCGACGGCCAAACCTCTGTAGAAGTGCATGCGCTCCAGGGCGAAAGAGCCATGGCCCGAGACAACAAAAGCCTGGGTCGCTTCGAGCTCACAGGCATTCCACCTGCGCCCAGAAGCGTCCCTCAAATCGAGGTTTCTTTTGAAATTAACGCTGACGGCATCTTGCAAGTATCAGCTAAAGATAGAGGAACCAACCGCGCTCAAAGTATCAAAATCACAAACCGAGGAGGTCTCTCTCCCGCAGAAATCGCTCGGATGAAGGAAGAAGCCGAAATCTACGCGGGTGAAGACGAACAGCGTAAGATTGTCGCCGAGCTGCAAAACAAGGCAGATTCCCTGTTTTACAGCTACGAGTCGGCCCTGCGCGACAGTGCTGGCACCGTATCCGAGGAGCTTAGAGCCCAGGCCGAAACTGAGGCCGAAGTACTCAGAGAAGCCGTTGCCGACAAAAACGCTCAGCCAGCAGACTTGGCGCAAAAGCTAGACGCGCTGCAACAAACGATCTTCAACATTGGAGCTGGGATATATCGTCAGGCGGCCAGTGACGATAGTATGGGCGGCAGTATCAACAACGAGATGCCAGGTGCGAGCTTGGGACAAGCGGTCGCATCGTCGGCTGAGACGGCTAATCACGGTGCCAACAGCAGCGCTAGTGCCAGTGTAGACATCGTCGCCCAGGCCAATGAGTCGGCCAATGAGTCGGCCAATGAGTCGGCCAGTGAAATGACTGATAAAATGAGCGCAGAGCCGTCGCCTGAGCCTCAAGCAGTCGTCTCTCAACCGGTAGCCGCCGTCTCACACAGTTCACCAGATAGTTCACCAGCGGCCAGTGCGTCAGCGGCCACCGTTATTGCTGCTGACACCGAGTTCAGCCGATCCGCAGAAGAAGAATTTGATATCGATAGCACCGTTGCGGCCGATTACGAAGCGATTGAGTAAAGGTGAGTAGAAGGAATGCGCAAAAGCCGCCCGATGCATCCGAATGTTTGCTATACAATGGGTCAATGTGTATTGATGCATAGTTTTAGTTCTCTCTCTTGACTGACGTTTTATGGCCCGTGATTACTACGAAACCCTGGGTGTTTCGCGCAATGCCGAGCAAGATGAAATCAAGCGCGCTTATCGTAAGCTAGCGCGCAAGTATCACCCGGACGTCAATAAAGACGAAGGTGCCGAAGAGACATTCAAAGAAGTCAGCAGAGCCTACGAAGTCCTTTCAGAACCTGAGATTCGTGCTCGCTACGATCGATTTGGCGAAGCGGGTGTCGGTGGCGCAGCGACCGCAGGCGGCGGCGGATTTCAAGATTTTCAGGATATGGGCGGATTTGCCGATATTTTTGAAAGCTTCTTCAATGGCTTTTCGGGACAGCCAGGCCAGCAGCGCCGTCGTGGACCCATGCGCGGCGACGATCTGCGGCTCAACCTTAAGCTCGACTTCAAAGAAGCCATCTTTGGCGGCGAAAAGGAAATTAGAATTAGTCATTTAGAAACTTGTACGACCTGTACAGGCTCAGGCGCAAAGCCTGGAACGCGTCCACGGACTTGTTCAACGTGCAGCGGTGCTGGTCAAGTTCGCAGAGCAACCCGCACACCGTTTGGAATCTTCAATCAGGTTTCTGCCTGCCCAACCTGTAATGGCAGCGGAGAAGTTGTGGAAGACCGCTGCGAAACCTGCGGCGGCAGTGGCCAAAAGCAAACAAACAAAAAGCTAAAAATCACAGTGCCTGCGGGCGTTGAGAATGGGACGAGGCTAAGAGTTTCTAGCGAAGGCGATGCTGGTAAGCGCAACGGCCCGGCAGGCGACCTATATGTGTATTTGGTCGTCAGTGAGGACGAGCAGTTCAAGCGCGATGGCATCGATATTCTCTCCGACTTAAAGGTGAGCTATTTGCAGGCCATACTGGGCTGCGAGCTGGAAATTGAAACGGTAGATGGTCCGGTGACAATGCAGGTGCCAGCTGGGACGCAGCCCAATACAGTGCTGTCTTTGGATGGACGTGGGGTGCCCAGGTTGGGTAATCCAGTGAGCCGAGGAAAGCATTTAATTACGGTGAAGGTAGATATTCCAACTCGGGTTAAGACTGAGGAAAAGGAATTGCTTTCTAAGCTGGCTGAGCTTCGAGGTGAGACAGTCGGTAAGGGCAAGAAAGAAGGCTTTTTGGGAGGCCTTTTCAATGGGTGATGCAGCGATCAACTCAGCAGCCAATGAGCAGCTAGATCTTAGAGGAACGCCCTGTCCGCTAAACTTTGTACGCACGAAGCTCAAGCTAGAAAAAATGCCCGCCGGGTCGCTACTAGAAGTGTGGCTTGATCCTGGAGAGCCTATTGAGCAGGTGCCTGATAGCCTGAAGATGGATGGATACGGTATAGAAGCCATTGAAGATCGCACGGAGTATTTCGCGCTCAAAGTGCGTCGCCCTGGAGAAGATTCGGCAGAACAGCTGGCCAGTTCGCCACACAGTTCATTGCCCAGTTCACTAGCAAGTTCATGAGTCTGACGGCGATTGATTCAGCGAAAGCGACTCAATCACCTGGGTCGTGGCACGGAACGGTGATTGCGATTCAGGCTAATTATTACTCTGTGCAGCTGACAGCGTCTAAGGAAGCGGTAGGCATTAGTGGAATTGGTGACAAGCCTGTTTTACTGTGCATTCGTCGTGGGCTACTCAAGAAGCTGAATCAGCAGATTATGGTAGGCGATCGCGTCACGGTAGAAGAACCTGACTGGCAGGGAATGCGAGGTGCGATCGCCGCTATCCAAGCTCGGAAAAAATTCCTAGATCGCCCACCCGTCGCCAACGTAGACCAAATTCTCTTAGTCTTCGCCCTGGCCGAACCCAACTTAGATCCGCATCAGCTCAGCCGTTTTTTAGTCAAAGCAGAGCTGACCGGTCTATCGATCACGCTATGTCTCAACAAAAGAGACCTTATCAGCGATGAAAGAGCGGACGAGTGGCGATCGCGCCTAGCAAGCTGGGGCTATCGGCCACTGATGACCAGCATTCAGCACGACGCTGCACTGCCTGAAGACCTCGTTGCCGCTCTTCAAGGCAAAATCACAGTAGTAGCAGGACCTTCGGGCGTTGGAAAATCGAGCCTTACCAATCGTTTAATTCCCAAGCAAGACTTAAGAGTAAGTGCGGTATCGGGGAAACTGGGTAGAGGCAGACATACCACTAGGCACGTAGAACTCTTTGAGCTACCAGAAGGTGGGTTCTTGGCGGATACCCCAGGATTCAACCAGCCAGATATTGTCGCAACGGTAGAACAGCTGAGCGGTTACTTTCCAGAGATTCGTCAGCGTCGTGCCGCATCGCGCTGTCAGTTTAGCAACTGCATTCACAGAGATGAGCCCGGGTGCGTCGTGCGTGGCTCAGAAGAAGATAGGTGGGAGCGCTACGGGCATTACTTAGCGTTGCTCGATGAAATCACAAAGCAGCAGCATAATTTATCGCAGCAGCCGGATGCGGAAGCAACTGAGAAAGTAAAAATGCTGGAAGATGGCAAGGTGCTACACGAGCCTATGCTAGAGGCTAAAAAATATCGTAGAACATCGCGGAAGACCCGTAATCAGGCGTTTCAAGAACTTTGCCTAGATCTTTCAGCTGTCGAAGACCTTGAAGACCTCGAAGACCTTGAAGATCTCGGCCTGTGAGCTTTATCACTCGCCGCAGTAGGCAATCAAATCAATCTCAACATCGCCGAAGCCAGCAAGAGCAGTAACCCCAACAGTCGTGCGTCCAGGGTAACGCCCAGCCGTAAAGCGACTGGCATAAATTTTGTTGACCACTTCGTAGTAACGGAAATCTGTCACAAAAATGCGTGACATCACAACCTTTTCAAAGCCGCTGTTTGCATGAGCTAATACACGCTCTAAATTGTTCATTACTCGCTCAGTCTGCGCTTCAATGCTCTCTTTAAGTACTTCGCCCGTTATAGAATCTTCAGAGAGCTGACCTGTCACAAACAGAAAATCGCCTGCTCGCACCGCGTGAGAATAAGGTGCGACAGGTGGCAGCTCGCCTTCGGGAAGATTGATAAATTCCAGCATAAAATCCTCTAGAAAATCTAACGATGCCAGGCCGTAACGCCGCCCGGTTTGTCAATTAGCGTGATACCCTGCTCACCTAGCTCGTTTCGAATGCGATCTGACTCAGCATAGTCTTTACTCTGTTTTGCAGTCGTACGCTGGGCAATCAAAGATTCTATGTCACTATCGCTCAAACCATCCGTCACCGCTGACTCAGTTGTCTGAGCCTCCAACCCTAGAACACTTGCTAGCTGAACCAAGGTTTGCCACTGCTGCTGAAGCTTTATAGCATCAGCATCGGGCTTGCCCTCGTGGACAATGAGGTTGCCCTGACGCTGAAGTTCTTTGGCCAGGCCAAAAAGAACTGCGATCGCACCTGGCGTATTAAAGTCATCGTCCATAGAAGCCCGAAACTGCTCCACAGCTTCCGACACCAGTTCCACATCTTGATTGCCCCACCTTAGCGTCTTACCGTGCGCCGCCCCAAAGTTCAAACCCTCATTCAGCGTCGCCCATCCATTCTTAGCCGCTAAGATCGCAGTTTCAGTAAAGTCTAAGGGCATCCGGTACTGCGACTGCATCACAAACATCCGCACTGCCATCGGGCTCGGGCCTTCCGGCGCATCTAACAAATTACGAATCGTAGTGAAGTTCCCCAGCGACTTCGACATTTTGGTACCGTCTACATTCACCATACCGTTGTGCATCCAGTAGGTTGCAAGCGGCTTGCCCGTAGCCGCTTCCGACTGGGCAATTTCGTTTTCATGGTGAGGAAACTGAAGGTCTGCGCCGCCGACGTGAATGTCGATGGTGTCTCCAAGGCGATCGCGCACCATCGCCGAACACTCGATGTGCCAGCCCGGCCTACCCATACCCCAGGGCGAATCCCAAGACGGCTCATCCGGCTTAGCCGATTTCCACAGCGCAAAATCAAACGGGTCTTGCTTAATCGATTTCTCTTCTGCATCGACTCGTCCGCTACGACCGGCCTCCATATCGTCTAGCTTACGACCTGATAGCTTGCCGTAGCCGTCAAACTTACGCACCGAATAATACACATCGCCTTCAGCCGGATAGGCATAGCCCTTCTGCTCTAGCTCATGAATTAAGCGCTTAATCCCATCAATCGTGTGTGTGGCGTAAGTATACTCATCGGCTTCTAGAATATTGAGCCGCGCCATATCCTCGAAGTAAGCAGCCGTATATTCCTTGGCGATCGCTGCCATCGACGAGCTTTCTTTACGAGCCCGGTTGAGAATTTTGTCGTCAATATCAGTGAAATTTTGCACATAGCGGACGTCATAGCCGCGCCAGGCAAGATAGCGACGAATCGTATCCCATACGATATATGAACGAGCATGACCCAAATGGCAGTAGTCATAGACAGTTACCCCACAGCAGTACATCTTCACCTGATTTTCGGCGAGGGTTTCAAAGGCTTCCTTCTGGCGAGAAAGCGTGTTGTAAATAGCTACGCTCATGAGGGCAGATAAAAATAACGTCAGGCAAACTCAATAGTAGATGGAAACCTCCGCAGACGGGAGGCGTTTTGCTTCGCGATCCTTTAATTGAAGTAAACTTAACAGCGCATCTCTTAACAAATACGTGATAATTGAGCCAACATTATCCAATCGCCCGAAGATATGACTGCTACCACGCTTGCCCCTACTCAGTCCATGGACGCTTCTAAGCATGGCCTGCCCGTCACGATTATCACTGGCTTCTTAGGCAGCGGAAAAACAACCCTGCTCAACCATATTTTGACCAACCAAGAAGGTCTTAAGACAGCAGTGCTGGTAAACGAGTTTGGCGAAGTGGGCATCGACAACGACCTACTGATTGCCACTAGCGACGACAACATGGTGGAGCTAAGCAACGGCTGCATTTGCTGCACCATCAACAACGACCTGCTCGAAGCCGTTTACAAAGTTCTAGAGCGCTCAGACAAGATCGATTATTTAGTTGTAGAAACTACCGGCCTTGCAGATCCCCTGCCTGTAGCCTTGACTTTCCTAGGCACCGAGCTACGCGATCTTACCCGGCTCGACTCCATCGTGACCGTCGTTGACGCCGAGAACTACAGCCTCGATCTCTTCAACTCGCAGGCTGCCTACAACCAGATTGCTTACGGCGACATCATCTTGCTCAATAAGATGGACCTCATCGACGATGCTGACGCTGACCTGCTTGAAGTGAAGCTGCGCGACATTAAAGCAGACGCCCGCATCTTGCGCACCGATCATTCCAATGTGCCGCTACCACTAATTTTAAGCGTAGGTTTATTCGAATCCGACAAGTATTTCGGTGAAAAGGAAGCGGCTGCCAGCAAAGAGCACGACCACTCAGACCATAATCACTCGGAGCACGACCACGCAGCCCACGATCATCTAGACCATGGTCACGCGGTTCATGACCACTCAGCTCACAACCAGGACGAACACGACCATTCCAACTGCGACCACGATCACAGTGAGTGCGAGCATGATCACGACCACAGCACGCATGCGCATCTGGAAGTAGATGGCTTTACCTCCATCTCTTTTGATCGAAAGCAGCCGCTAGCTATTCGAAAGTTTCAGCATTTTTTAGACAATCAGCTGCCAGCCTCTGTCTTTAGAGCAAAAGGTATTTTGTGGTTCGATGAAAGCCCAAAACGTCATGTCTTTCATCTGAGCGGCAAGCGGTTTTCGCTAGAAGATGAAGAGTGGGCAGGCCGTCCTAAAAAGAACCAGCTGGTGCTCATCGGCCAAAACTTGGACGAAGAGGGTCTAAAAGAGCAGATTGAAAAGTGCTTTTGCATTGAAACTGCCGATAGAGGTAAAGGCTTTGGCCGCTAGACTGGGCCGCAGGTAGATCGCTCTGAGCAGGCTGAATCGGTAGATTGAGCAGATAGGATGCGGTGGTGTTTCGAACGTGCCTGTCCACAAGCGTTGGACCGTCTGTCTTTGGCGTATGGCAGTTGGACGCTTAACCTATCTATCTATTTTTATGTGAATGTAATGAGGGTACTTATTCAGCGGGTTAGTTCGTCGCAGGTGACGGTCGATGGAAGTGTAGTCGGCGCTATTGGGAAGGGATTGAATCTGTTAATTGCGATCGCATCCACAGATACCAAAGCCGAACTGAGGTGGATGGCAAAAAAATGTCTCAACCTGAAACTTTTCCCAAAAGGAGACGACGGACGATTCGATCAGTCTGTTACCGACATCGGCGGAGAGCTGATCGTTGTCAGCCAGTTCACACTATATGGCGGAACCAACAGAGGCAGGCGACCTTCCTTTGCCATGGCAGCACCGCCAGATGTCGCTGAGCAGCGGTACGAAGAGTTCATAGAGATACTCAGAGAAAGTGGACTGAAGGTAGAGACCGGTAAATTCGGTGCAGATATGAGGGTCTCCATTGAAAATGACGGCCCTGTCACCTTCTGGCTCACCCGAAAGAACTGCTGAATCTTCACCGGCTTTAAGTCAATTTACAGACGAACGTTTTTAAGCACAGCGTAACGACTGCGTGGCGAAAAAGATCGTAGATACATTAAGCACCAGATCAACACCGCACCAGCAAAAATAGAGCAAACTATTTCATTGGTATTAGCAGTTCTAATCAAAACAGTGGTGTTTCCTACTGCCTATTTTCAGTTAGCGCTGTTAGAGTTAACAAAAGTTAAGTTCTTGTGAAAAAGTACAGTTGTGCAATATGACCGTTTGGGATCTCTCACCAAAGACTGCCTCTGTGGCCAACCGTTTAGCCCCCGCTGCGCAACGAGTTATCTTCTGTGACTTCGATGGGCCTATCGTTGACGTATCAGAGCGGTACTATCGCACCTACCGACGCGGCCTGACAGAAATAACCTTGATGTACCGGCAGGCGCACTGCGCTGAGCTTACGATAACGCCATTATCAAAGCAGCAGTTTTGGTACCAAAAGCGAAATCGAGTGGCCGATCTTGATATTGCCATGCGCTCAGGCATACCCGAAGGCTGGTTTGAAATCTACATGCAGCAGGTAGAAAACCTGGTCAATCACGCTAGTCTACTATGCTGGGATGAGATTCAGCCTTCTGCAAAAGCAGCGCTGATGTACTTACGACAGGCCAATGTGAGACTAGTTTTAGTTACGTTGCGACATCCTCGTCAGGTCAAAGCGTTCTTAAAATCAAAGGGGTTAGCCCACTTTATAGATGGTATCTACGGCGCATCGACCCTAGCGGCCGCGCATCTCAATCGAGTTGAGCAAAAACGCACTTTGCTAGAGCAGGCCATCATTCAGCAAAAGAGTCAGGGGTACTGCACTCAAGACAGTTGGATGGTGGGTGATACCGAGGCCGATGTACTGGCCGCGCAGGCAGTTGGCATCCCGTCAGCAGCGCTCTCTTGCGGCGTCCGAAGCAAAGACTATCTCGAAACACTAGAACCTACAGAAATTTATGACGAGCTGCTAACAGCCGCGCGAGCTGTTGTGGCAACAAAGCAATTGCAGGCAGCTTAGAGTGACTAGTCCCGAGTTCTATACTTCTCCCACCAGCGCTTAAGCGGATAGTACAAAACCGGAGCCCACAGGCTGCTCAAAATCGCTGAGCTGAGCGCCACCCGCTGATGATAGAGCCAGATAGCACCCAGGCTAACGTATAGCGGATCTTCTCCAAACATGTGCTGCGCAGTGAGCTGAAGAGCAATAGCCGTTTCAGTGACAATTGCCAGGCCAAACACGACCAGCGCAGCTGAAATCAGATCGCCTTGTAATATACGACGCTGGTACAGCCTGGCCGTAAGGAAGCCTGCAATTACGAGTCCTAGAACATGGCTAGGAAAAGGAGCGGTAAGGCTATCTTGCAGAAGGCCAAGGGTGATACCAGCGATCGCACCCTCTCCAGGCGTACGCCCGATACTCCACGCCACCACCCAAATCAGCAGCCAGTTGGGCCCTACACCCACAATATCCATACCCGGCAGCCGAACCGGCAAAATCACCAAACACAGCAAAACAGAACCAATCGTCACCACCCAGTTCCAGATTGGCAGAGTGTTACTGCTAGATCGCCGCGATCGGTAAGAGGCCATAGGAACGAGATTAAATGTCCGTCGTTAAATATCTCACTGAATGTGCGTCAACAAACGCCTACTGGTAAGTGTCTACGGATTATCGTCTGTGACAATCTTGGCAGGCGCCGCATCCACATCACGCTTAGGCGTATAAGGGTGAACATCCACCCACTCCAAACTGCTGACCGGCACCGATAGCTGAATAGTCGCTTCTGGCGCCGGGCTCTTCTCCGAATCAATCGACGCAATCCGACCTATCGGCACACCCTGCGGAAACAGCCGACTAAAAGAAGACGTGACAATCACATCACCTACCTTCGCATCGGGAAATTTTTCAAAGAACTGCATCGTCGCCTGGCTACCCGCCTCGCCACGAATGTAGCCCATAGAACGGCTACGGCTGATCTTAGCGCCTACCTGACTGCTGGGATCACTCAACAAAAGAACCCTGGCGCTACGAGGCGTTACAGACGTAATGCGACCGACCAGTCCACCTGGTCCAGTCACAAAGTCACCCTCTTTTACGTCGTCGCTAGTCCCTTTGTTGAGCGTGAGCTGCTGCCACCAGTTGTCAGCACTACGGCCAATCACCGCAGCAGGTGTCGTCACATCTAAGCCACTGCTTTCTTCGTAGTCAATCAGCTCTCTAAGCTTCTGATTTTGGTTCTCTAACTCAACGACTCTCTGCTGCAAGTCAAGAATGTAGGCATTTTCCAACTGCTGAGGTGCATCCCCTAAGTGAAAAGGCTTAGCCAGAAGCTGGAAGAACTCATTAATGGGCGCACCGTTCGTTTGATAGACGCCGAAGGCTGTCCCCACTGCCAATAGTGCCAGTCCGGATTTCAGCGCGTTTTTATCCCACCATCGTCTCAAGGCGAACATCTAAGCCACTGCATGCAACTACTTCTTCATGACCAGTATTATCCGATGATTGTCGTTCCTACGGATCTTTCTGGACTGTCTCTTTTTGAAGTGTCTTTTTTCGAGCAAAGCTTCCAAATGAAGCTATACCCAAATGAAGCTATAGATCGCGCGACCTAGCGCTGAACACCCGCTCCATCTGGCTGAAGTTTTCTAACACTCGGCCCGTTCCTAACACGACGCAGCTCAACGGATCTGCCGCCACATGAACAACGATGCCCGTTTCGTGAGAGATCAAAGTGTCGAGCCCTTTGAGCAGCGCACCACCACCAGCCAGCATAATACCGCGATCAATGATATCAGCAGCCAGCTCCGGCGGCGTATCTTCTAGCGTGCGTTTCACCGCTTCCACAATCACCGAAAGTGGCTCAGCCATACTTTCACGGATTTCTGGCGACTTCACTGTAACTGTTCTCGGCAGGCCAGAAAGCATGTGCACACCACGTACCTCCAACGCCGCTTCGTCGTCTGCTTCACTGGGGTAAGCAGAACCAATTTTCACCTTGATCTCTTCAGCCGTACGCTCACCAATATCGAGGTTATTCACCTTTTTCATGTACTGCTTAATTGAGTCGGTCAGCTCATCGCCAGCCACTCGCACAGATTCACTGCGCACAGTCCCCTGCAAGCTCAATACGGCTACTTCTGTCGTACCGCCGCCAATATCTACAATCATATTGCCAGTCGGCTCATCGACCGGCAGCCCCGCACCAATAGCCGCTGCAACAGGTTCATCTATCAAGTACACCATACGCGCACCTGCCTGCAAAGCCGCGTCCATCACGGCCCGCCTTTCTACGCCCGTAACGCCGCTAGGAATACCAATCACAACACGAGGGGATACCAATGCTTTGTTCTCATGAACACGCCGAATGAAGTGCTTAAGCATCACTTCAGCAATATCAAAATCAGCAATGACGCCGTCGCGCAGCGGGCGAACAGCTCTAATATTGCCAGGGGTACGGCCCAGCATTTGCTTAGCTTCTTCGCCCACAGCTAGAGGATTGCCCGTTTTTTCGTCAATGGCCACTACTGAGGGTTCTTGCAAAACAACCCCGCGTCCCGACACGTAAACGAGGGTATTTGCTGTTCCGAGGTCGATACCCATGTCACGGGAGAGGGATAAGCGATTGAATAAGGCCACAATCTAAAGGTCCGTAATAGCGTTAATACTAGTATTTCTGACGATTCGAATGGATTCTATTACGTTTCATATCAAGCCGTCTAGTAGAGAACAAGGCTGCTGCACTGTACCAGAGGCCGAATCGCAAAAAACCTAAATAATTTTCCTTAGGGAAGAGCTAGTTAGCTAACATACTAGAATGTATGTACTTCTCTTCTCAACTTCACTATTAAGTGTACAGAGGTAAGGGCTGCTTATGTTACAAGTGTGACGGCTCTTTACCTATCCGTATTAGCAGCCGATATCTATAGTGTTTTTAGCCGCTATCGGTTTTACTGTGTAGGGACTGTTGGAAAGCGTTTAGGTTTTAGGAACTAACTCACAGGGTTTTTAAGTGTTATGAGTGTGAACATCGTTACTTTGGTTGGCCGAGTAGGTCGCGATCCCGAAGTTCGTTATTTTGAGTCGGGCAATGTGTTGGCCAAGTGCGGGCTTGCGGTCAATCGCCGTACCAAAAACAGCGATCAGCCTGACTGGTTCAATATAGAAATTTGGGGTAAAACGGCTGAGATTGCAGCGAACTATGTACGTAAAGGTAGCCTAATTGGGGTAACCGGTCAGCTCAAGCTAGACAGCTGGCAGGACCGCAGCACAGGCGCAACCCGTACAAGTCCCATCATTCGTGTAACTCAGTTGGACTTACTGGGCTCTAAGCGCGATAACGAAGCGCCGATGGCATACGGCGGCAACGACGACGAGTTTTAGACGTTGTTAGCGTCTCGCTAGGCTACACTCTCAGCGATCGCGGCTGGTGCTTCGAGCGCGGTTTGCATGTAGCCTAGCCACTCAATCAGGTTTTCAATCTGCTTGTCGGGTTTAAGAACGCCAAGGCCTCGGACGGTGACTTTGCCAGGCGCGAAGACAAAGCGCGATCGCAAATGTCCTGGCAACTTCTCTGCCAACATATTCCAGGCCGGTTTCTCCATCGGCGTTTCTAGCAATATATTCTGCTTCCCTTCAGGCTTAATACGAGAGAAGCCCAAAGGTTTCGCAATTTGCTTCAGCTCCAGCACTTTTACCAGCTGACCTACCGCAGGCGGCAAGCCCCCATAGCGATCATTTAGATCCGTCACAATCTCCATCAGTTCCTGCTTGGTCGAAGAAGCGACCAGCGAGCGGTAGGCGCTCATCTTTTGGTCCAAATCAGGAATGTAATCCGCTGGGATAAAGGCTGTCACCTTCAAGTCGACCTGCGTTTCATCGACCTGAGGAATTTCCTGCCCGCGAATTTCGGCAATCGACTCTTCAAGCATGTCCATGTAGAGATCAAAGCCAATCACTTCCATCTGGCCAGACTGCTGCGCGCCGAGCAGATTACCAATCCCACGAATTTCCATATCGCGCATTGCGAGCTGATAGCCAGAGCCAAGCTGGGTAAACTCTTGAATTGCCCGCAGTCGCTTACGCGCTTTGTCCGAAAGCTTATTCTGCTTGGGGAACAGCAGCCAGGCGTGAGCCTGAATGCCTGAGCGACCGACTCGGCCCCGCAGCTGATAGAGCTGAGAAAGGCCAAACTTTTGAGCGTCCTCAATAATAATGGTATTCACACGAGGAATATCTAGCCCCGACTCAATAATGGTTGTGCACACCATCAAATCGGCATCGCCATTACCAAAGGTGAGCATAGTGGCTTCTAGCTCACCTTCGGGCATCTGCCCATGAGCGATCCCCAGCCGAATTCCGGGTACCGCCTCCCGAATTCGCCCTGCCACCTCTTCTATCCCTTCCACCCGAGGCACGACGTAAAAGATCTGCCCGCCGCGATCTAGCTCCTGACGAATCGCTGTACGTACTTTTTCGGGATCGTAGGGAGAAAGATGCGTCTTGATAGGTCGACGAGACGGCGGCGGCGTAGTAATTAGGCTCATCTCTCGCACGCCTGAAAGCGCCATGTATAGCGTTCGTGGAATCGGGGTTGCGCTCAGCGTCAGCACGTCTACTTGAGCCTTCATCGCTTTGATTTTCTCTTTCTGGTTCACACCAAAGCGCTGCTCTTCGTCTACAACCAGCAGTCCTAGATCTTGAAATTGCACAGTCTTGCTCAGCAGCTGATGAGTACCCACCACCACATCTAGCTCGCCTGTCACTAAGCGCTGCATAATCGCCTTGCGCTCACTCGCCGTTCTAAACCGATTGAGCAGACCTATCTGGATGGGATAGGGCGCAAAACGTTCCTTAAGCGTGTGATAGTGCTGCTGCGTCAGGATTGTCGTCGGCGCAAGCAGTGCAACTTGTTTGCCAGCAGTTACCGCCTTAAACATGGCCCGCAGGGCAACTTCTGTTTTACCGAAGCCAACGTCGCCACAGACCAGACGATCCATTGGGCGATCGCTCTCCATATCCCGCTTCACATCCTGCGTCGCCTTCAGCTGATCCGGTGTCGGCTGATAGGGAAAAGAATCTTCTAGCTCCTGCTGCCAGGGCATATCAGTCGGGTATGGAAAGCCCTGCATCTGTGCTCGCTTAGCGTAAAGCTTAAGCAAATCGACAGCCACTTTCTTAATAGCTTTGCGAGCCTTACCCTTCGTTTTCTCCCAGGTTTTGCCCGTCATCTTATTCAGCTGAGGCCGCTGATCTACCGACGTGCGATAGCGAGAAAGCGCCGCCATTTGGTCAACAGCAACGCGGAGCAAACCGTCGGCGTATTGAATAACCAAATATTCACGCGTCTCGCGATCAACCGTAAGGCTATCAAGACGCAAAAACTGACCGATGCCATGGTTACGGTGCACTACATAATCGTTGGGCCGTAGCTTGTTAGGGTCTACCTTCTTGGAAGCTGCGCGCCGCCGCTTACGCACGTAGCTAGGGGTCGCGAGCGTATGCTGACCAAAGAACTCACGGTCAGTTACCAGCACAATGCGGAACGTAGGCAGGATAAACCCTTCTAGCTCAGCTAGGCCTGAGTATTTCACCGCCACCGGAATCCGTTGATTCTGAAGCTTGTCAATTGCGGGATAGTCTTTGGGGTTTGGAATGAACTGCGCAGGGCAGTCGTGCTCTTGGAGAAGAGCGACAGAGCGGGAGGGCTGAGCAGAGACGAGCCAAGGGGAAAATTTGCGATCGCGCTCAGCCTGCAAAATCTCCGCTAGCTTACCAAACTGGTGCGGCAGCGTCGGCACCGGACGACTCGCTAAATTCAGCCCCTCACCCTCTTCAGCGATTTCCGAAAGATCCATTCGCTGGAATAAATCAATCTTTTCAAACCCCGCGTCCAAAGGTCGATGTAGCTTTGGCAATCCACCCTTCGGCAGCTCAATTTTATCAGAGGCAAATGCAGCCGCAGCCTCTTTCCAGCGGTCTTCTACCGACTCTAGCCAGCGGTCGGCATGGGCTCGACACTGCTCCGGTTCATCAACTGCAACAACGGTGCTTTCAGGCAAATAGTCCAGCAGAGAAGCAGGTTGATCGAACGCAAAACCCAGAAACCGACGAACGCCTTCGATTTTGTTTGTAGTTGCAAAAGCTTCCTGCAATTCCTCAGAGAGCAAAGTTTTGAGCAGTCCTTTGCTTTCTAGGTTCTCTGAAATGATGGGGCCGTAGTCGGTAGTCGTGAGTAGCAGCGTTTCGATTTTGTCGAGCGATCGCTGATTTGCCGGATCAAACTCCCTCAGCCGTTCTAGCTCGTCGCCAAATAGCTCCAAACGCACAGGTAGCTCCGCCGCCACCGGAAACACATCAACAATGTCACCCCGCTGGCTCCACTGCCCTTCAGATTCCACCGTCGAAACCTTTTCATATCCCAGCTTCGCCAGACTAAGGCTCAGATCCTTCAAGTTCAAATCCATGCCCAGATTGATCTCTAGGCAGTAGGGTCGAAACGCCTCGATTGGCGGCAGATGAGGCTGCAAAGCTCGCTCAGTTGCCACAATCGCCATCGCGCCCAAATGCTTAGAGCCCGGCGGCAGTTTCTCAGTATCCGCTTTGCCATTGATCAGATCAGAAAGCACCTGAAGCTGACCCCAAATCAGCTCAGACTCAGGGTCAAACGTATCGTAGGGCGAGGACTCTGACGTGGGGTAAAAAGCAACCGTGCCCCAACCCATTGCTTCTAGCTGCGCAGCCCATCGGCCAGCTTCTTCTAGTGTTGCGGCAACAACGAGCAAAGGACGCTTCTGAGCCTGTGCCAGCGCTGAAGCAACTAATCCTTTTGGCAGCCTCGGCGCACCGCTGAGCTGTAGAGACTGTTTTCCTAGCTTAGTGACCAGTTCTTGACCGAGACCTGAGCGTGCGATCGCACGAGTAATCGAAGAAAACGCCATGAAATTCTCTGCTGATTTTTCGGGGCAACCCAGCCCAAACAATAGTTATATATTTTAGTGCAGCATCAAAAAGAAGGGGAGAAAGCTCACGCGCACTCTCCCCTCTCCCGCTTTCTTTATAAAGTGATAATTCTAGCGCCTGAACCGGCACCATCCATAGCTTTACATCAACCCATCAGCACGCTGATACCTTAAACGCATCCGGCTTACTGGGATCGCCCTCAATCTTGACACCTTTCCCATTCGCATCTAAGTGACGAATAATTTTATAGATGTTCTCAATTTTGTCAGAAAGCCCGGCCTTGTCAGCCACTTCACTCAGAGAGAGTGCGCCGTCCGCTTCCTCTAAAACTTCTCTCACTTTTGTCTGAACACCTAGTACGTCAGCCGCCGCTTTTTTACCCGCTTCTACACCCGGCTGATGATAGGCATTGATATTTACTAAGTAGGCATAGATACTGACAGCTCGTTCGTACAGCGCGATTAGCGCCCCCACCATTTTCGGATTCACGTCAGGAATCGTAATGGTGATAGAGTCGCGCTCATTGTCATACAGCGCGCGGCGAGTGCCCTGCAATAAACCCGAAAGGTAGTCGCCAGCAGTCACACCGGGCTCTACTTCTGGTGATTCGCCTTCGCGGTCTTGCAATACTTCGATCAACGTTGCAAAAAAGTTAGGCACCCCTTCTCTTAGCTGCTGCACATAGGCATGTTGGTCAGTTGAGCCCTTATTACCGTAAACAGCAATCCCCTGATAGACAGTGTTGCCATCAAGGTCTTCTTCCTTACCCAGCGACTCCATCACGAGCTGCTGCAAATAGCGGCTGAAAAGCAATAGAGAATCCTTGTAGGGCAGCACAACCATATCTTTTTCGCCTTTGCCATTGCCAGCGAAGTGCCAGGAGAGCGCCAAAAGAGCCGCTGGATTCTTACGAATATCGTGCACGCGAGTGGCTTCGTCCATTTCCTTCGCGCCGTCTAGCATCGCCTGAACGTCAATGCCTTGAAGGGCGGCAGGCAGCAGGCCCACAGCAGACAGCTCAGAGGTACGGCCACCAATCCAGTCGTACATTGGAAAGGTGTCTAACCAGCCTTCCGATTTGGCAACCTTATCTAACTTACTGTCAGTGCCAGTGACCGCAACAGCATGTTTAGAAAAGTCTAGACCGGCCTGCTCAAAAGCGAATTTGGCTTCTACCATGCCGTTGCGCGTTTCAGGCGTGCCGCCAGATTTTGAGATCACAAGAACGAGCGTGCTCTTAAGGCGATCGCCAATCTCTTCAAACGTATGGTCAATCCCAATCGGGTCTGTATTGTCAATAAAGTGGATCTCAATAGGCGGCTGAGAAGGAGCCAACGCCTTTGACACAAACTGAGGCCCTAGAGCCGATCCCCCAATTCCCACAGACAAAATGTCAGTAAACCGCTGCTCTTCCGGCGGCTTGATTTCTCCTTCTAGAACCTTCTTAGCAAACGTCTTAACAGCGTCAAGATCATCAACGATGTGGTTCTTCAGCTCTTCTGATGGAGCTAGCTCAGGCGCACGCAGCCAGTAGTGGCCAACCATTCTGCCTTCATCGGGGTTGGCGATCGCACCTGCTTCTAGCTCATCTACCGCCTTAAAAGCCACTTCAAAGCGAGGCGTAAGCTGCTCTACAAAAGCATCGTCGAAACGCATGCGGCTCACGTCTACATACAGTCCTAGCCCGTCGTGGTAGTAAAGCCAATCTTGATACCTTTTCCAGAGTGCAGCCGCGTCCATATATTCTCTCACTGAATTTATATAGGTAAATCTTTACTAGACTTTGACTCCGTTAACCGTGACGAAGGCAACAGCGCGCTAGAAGCGATTGTCCTCAAACAATGTATCTAACGCTGGTCGCTTCATCACCGAAGCGCGTAGGAATTTAACATTTTTGATGCCACATGCGCTTCGCATAAAAGACAAAACCGTAGAGAATTTCACCACAATCAGCTTCGGCAGTATTGCTATAGGTGGCTTCACAGATGTGACAAGCCGTCATAGCACTACGCATCGCCTATCGGTAGAATAGTAGATGCGAGCTTGAAGCTCCAAAAAAATTAGGCATCAAGAATCCAGATTGCAGCGATTAAACCGCCGTCAGATAGCAAGATATTTAAGTTATAAAGCGTCCCTATGTTTCTAGCCCTTCCATCAGCTCCCCTCTTAAGTTTGAGGCTACTGAGCTTACAGAGTCTGAGTTTGCAGAGCAGTGGCCTAACCCTATCAGGTTTAGAAGGTTGGCTAGACAACGCCGCTTTTGCCGTCTTGTTCTTAGCAATGCTGGCCTACTGGATCGCTCTGGCATTCTCAAACGTTAAGGTCCTGCCCTTAATCGGCGGCGTATGCATGGCTGCTGGCAATCTCTGTATGGCTGCGCTACTCACAGCTAGATGGATTGAGGGCGGATACTTTCCGCTCAGCAACCTATATGAATCACTGTTTTTCATCGCCTGGGGCATCACAGCTGTGCACTTCGCAGCAGAGCGAATGAGCGGCAGCCGCTGGGTAGGCGCAGTCACCTCCCCAGTTGCCATGGCGATCACAGCTTTTGCCGCCCTTACCCTTCCAGACAAAATGCAGCTCTCCGAGCCACTGGTTCCTGCTCTCAAGTCCAACTGGCTGATGATGCATGTGAGCGTTATGCTCATCAGCTACTCAGCCCTAATGGTGGGATCTTTAATAGCGATCGCATTTCTCATCGTCACCAGAGGTCAGCAGGTAGAACTCAAAGGCAGCTCTGTAGGGACAGGCGGATTTCGCGATCGCAAATACGACCTAAAGCGCGCTAACACAGCAATGGCAATAGAAAACGGCGCCTCAGAAACGCTCACACTCTCAGGAGGAGGAACAGCAGTGCTAGAAGCCCCCGCTGCTGTAAAGCCTGTAGCCGCTCCCCTGTCACTACAACGACTCACCCTCGCAGACACGTTAGACAACATCAGCTACCGCATCATCGGCCTGGGCTTTCCGCTGCTAACCATCGGCATCATCGCAGGTGCAGTATGGGCCAATGAAGCCTGGGGTTCCTACTGGAGCTGGGATCCTAAAGAGACCTGGGCACTCATCACGTGGCTAGTATTTGCAGCCTACTTACATGCCCGTATCACCAAAGGTTGGCAGGGCAGACGTCCAGCTATCCTAGCCGCCTCTGGTTTCGTTGTTGTTTGGATCTGCTATCTGGGTGTCAACATCTTAGGTAAAGGGCTGCATAGCTACGGCTGGTTCTTTTAAGCAGTTCTCAGCCAAAAGCGTTTCGATATGCTGTTACCCAACGTCTAGCGCGTTGAAACACTGCTACCCAACGCTGGCGAATAAAGCAGGAATAGGTTGAGGTGAGGCACTCTCACTGGTAATAATTTCAACCACTTTATTCTTAGCCGTTGGCTGGCTCAAAGCTTCTACGCACACCTGAGCAACCTTCTGACGAGGAATGCTCCCATCAAAGAGCGTATCGGCTGATGACATTACGATTGGCTGTGTACTGTCCTCGTTCTTAAGTCCACCGGGTCGAACAATAGTGTAGGGAACGCCGCTCTGCTTGAGATATTCTTCGGCCTGCCGCTTCCAGTACAAAATGCCCCAGAACAAATTTAACGGATGAAAGATTTTAGAAACGCATAGAGAGGACACCATCACAAACTGCTCTACACCAGCATCTTTTGCGGCATCCACCAGATTTTTATTACCTTCATAGTCCACTTTGTAAGGCCCCGTAGGATCCAGACTAGGCGCGGCACCAGTTGCGCTGATAAGCATCTGACAATCAGCCAGCGCGGCTCGAAGCGTTTCAGGCTCTAGCACATCGCCTACAATCATCTCAGCCGCATTGCCTATCTGCGAGATTGCCTTCTCGCGATCGCGCACCAGCGCCCTCACCTTAATACCGTCCTGCATCAGCAGCTGCTCAACTACCCGTCTACCGGTTTGCCCGGTTGCACCTGCGACTAGCACCCTCATCTTTCATTCTCCGTAACGTTTTGCTGTACAGCTATTTGCATTTTCTTAACCAAACAAAGTGCAGTATAGACACCCAAGCGTAGCGACAGACACTATCCAAAGAGGCAACAACTGGCATATTAATCCGTAAATTAACGAAGGACTTTGATGAGTACCAGTAGCTATCGTTAAATAGACGCGTATCTTTTGTGCCTTGTCAACGACAGTTTATACGGACGCCATCATCGCTCGGACGCCATCATCGCTCATAGAGATCTCAACCTAATCTAGAGCGCGCCATCCTAAGCAAACCGCGCACTTCTTGCTACACACATTTCTAATTGCCTTATGCAAATTCCTTCCGACACATCATCTCAACAGGTAGGCTCCCAATTTCTTAGGGCGAGTGCTAGTCTTATTGAAGGACAAAAAACTTCACAAACAAACGTCAATTCGTCCTTAAAAGAAACATTGCACTTTCAAGGCAACTACATAGGCCATATGGAGATGTATGCAGATGCCGCCCGCGTAGCGCAGTATCTCGATGCTCATCCAGACTGGTTTCACCGATGCGCGCATCCGATGGCTGTAGAGCCCATCGGTGAAAATGGCTATGGCCTGACAGTAGGCAAGTTCAAAAGCTTAAATCACGTCGTAGAGCCTAAAATTGGGCTCAATCTCTTGCCTCAAGAAGAAGGCATTTACCGCATAGAAACCATTCCTGTTCCTGGCTACGAGCCAGAAGGCTACGACGTCGACTTCAATGCGTCTATGACTCTCTGTGAGAACGCAGCCACCGACCTGTCCGACGCTATCGGCATCGATACAATAACCCATGTCGAATGGGAGCTAAACCTATCAACCTGGGTAGAAGTCCCAAGATTTGTTCAGGTATTGCCCGACAACCTGGTTAAAGCCTCTGGGGATAAGCTACTAAACCAAATTGTCCGTCAGGTTTCCAAACGACTCACCCGTAAAGTTCAGCAAGAGTTTCATACTTCGCTGGGTCTACCTATTCCAAACGAACAAAAAAAGCGCTTCTGGCAGCGATAGATAGAGCTATTCACCGTAGAGATTAGAGACCACTACTAAATAAATTACTAGAAAGACCACCTGTAGATCGATTAGTCGGTCTACAGGTGGTCTTTTTTGGTAAGGTCAGTTCTCACAATCACATCAACCTAACGTCGCAAATCGGTCAGTTGCTTCAACTAGCGCACTGGTGATACCTGGCTCAGTCGCAGAGTGTCCAGCATCGGCGACTACAATCAGCTCAGCCTCTGGCCAAGCGCGGTGTAGGGCCCAAGCTGACGCCATTGGGCACACAACGTCATAGCGCCCCTGCACAATCACAGTTGGAATATGGCGAACCGTGTCAACGTTTTCAAGCAGCTGATTGGGACGCTCAAAGAAGCCGCCGTTAGCAAAATAATGACATTCAATACGAGCAAACGCATCGGCGAAGCTGCCCTCTCCAAAACGTTCCATCAAATCGGCATCTGGGATGAGTTTGCTAGTGCTTGCTTCCCACACAGACCAAGCCTTCGCTGCCATTTGTCGGGTAGTAGCATCCTGGCTAGTCAGCCGCTGATAATAAGCCGCCACCAGATCACCCCGCTCTGCTTCAGGAATAGGTGCTAAGTAGCCTTCCCACGCATCGGGAAAAATAGCGCTCGCACCAGACTGATAAAACCACTGAATTTCCGCAGGCCGAAGCATAAAAATGCCGCGCAGAATCAAACCGTCGCACCGGTTAGGGTGGGTTTGCGCATAGGCCAGTGCCAGGGTACTGCCCCAGCTACCGCCAAAGACAGTCCACATCTCAATAGACAGATGTAGCCGCAGCTTTTCAATATCAGCCACCAAATCCCAGGTCGTGTTCTCTGTGAGCTCTGCATGCGGCGTACTGCGCCCACAGCCTCGCTGGTCAAATAAAACAATTCGCCATTGAGCCGGATCAAAGAACTGACGATATATATCGACGATGCCACCACCAGGACCACCGTGCAAAAAAACAACGGGCTTACCCTCAGGGTTGCCCGCTTCTTCGTAGTAGAGCGTATGCAGCGGTGAAACCGACAGGGTGCTCTGGTGATATGGCTGAATTGCTGGATATAGCTGACGCATACTTAGGCAAACAATAGGTTGAGTGAAAGGCAGCTGAGAATTATCAGTGACTGCTATGACTTACTCATTGTGTCAGCAGATGTACGAAGCCGCTGTTTGCAGCTAGCGGGAATATTCAACCTGCGCTGACGGTAGCTCGTACGGTCGACCTACCGTCGATGGCTTCTGGGCGCGTATCTCGTGGGAACGTGAAAATCACTCGCCACTTACCCGTCTCGGAATCGCGCAGAGAAATAAAGGGATTGGGCTTGAGCAAAGGGCGACTTGGCTTTTGCATTCTTCCAAACTGTAAACACACTTTTACTCAAGATACTGAGTATTAAATGCAACGGCTGTGATGATCACGAGCGATCGCTCGTGATAGTTATCACAATTTATTTAGGTATATTCCGAAGCGTCGCCTTTTTTTGAATCGTACGGCAGGGCAATTTTTGGTACGGTTGCTAAGGATCTGTTTATCAACAGTTCGCTATCTATATAGCTACTCAAATCCTGTTCAAAAAAGGACAAAATCGGAAGCGTGACATCTATGACGGTAGAAGTTTGGCCAGGCCGGTCTCATCCTCTCGGTGCAACTTGGAACGGCGAGGGAACCAACTTCGCGCTGTTTTCCGAAAATGCAACTGGAGTGCTGCTCTGCTTATTTGATGAAGCAGGTATAGAAACGCAGGTCCGGCTCCCTCAAGTGACCAACTACGTTTGGCATGGCTTTTTGCCAGGAATATCGCCCGGGCAGCAGTACGGATTTCGCGTGGAAGGTCCCTACAAACCGCAGGAAGGCCACAGATTTAACGTCAATAAGCTGCTGATCGATCCATACGCGAAGACCCTAACCGGCAACATTCACTTTGGGCCAGAGCTGTTTAGCTTTCCGATGGAGCAGTTTGAAAATCGCGATCGCGATATAGAATTCTCTGAAACCGACAGCGCCGCCATCATGCCTAAAGCCGTTGTTGTAGAACCGGACTTTGATTGGCAGGGCGATCGCCATCCCGATGTCTCCTGGGATCAAACCATTATCTATGAAGTGCACGTTCGTGGCTTCACAAAGCAGAATGAGAAAATCCCCGCCGAACTGCGAGGCACCTACGCAGGAATGGCACATCCAGAAGCGATCGCACACCTCAAAAGCCTTGGAATCACCGCTGTAGAACTCCTCCCCGTACACCACTACAACAAATACCCTAGTCACCTCGTCACCACCGGCTTGCACAACTATTGGGGTTACGACTCACTTGCCTACTTCGCTCCTCAGGCCGACTACAGCTCTCAGGGCGGCCAGCAGGTCAAAGAATTTAAGACCATGGTCAAAGCCCTGCACGCAGCAGGCATAGAAGTCATCTTAGACGTGGTGTACAACCACACCGGAGAAGGCAACCATCTAGGGCCTACGTTCTCCTTGCGCGGTATCGACAACGCAGCTTACTACCGGCTAGTCGAAACCAACCCTCGCTACTACATGGACTTCACCGGCTGCGGCAACTCACTAAACGTCCGGCATCCGCAGGTACTCAAGCTGATCATGGACAGCCTGCGCTACTGGGTACTCGAAATGCACGTCGACGGGTTCCGCTTTGACCTCGCTTCAGCTCTCGCCCGTGAGCTATACGAAGTTGACAGACTGTCATCATTTTTTGACATCATCCATCAAGACCCGGTGCTCTCTACCACCAAGCTGATCGCCGAGCCTTGGGACTTAGGAGAAGGCGGCTATCAGGTTGGCAACTTCCCACTGCTGTGGTCTGAGTGGAACGGTAAATACCGCGATACCATTCGCGACTTCTGGCTTGGGGAGCGCTACACCCTGGGAGACTTCGCCTCACGCTTCACAGGTAGCTCCGATCTGTACAAAGACGACGGGCGATTGCCTCACGCCAGCATTAACTTCATTACAGCCCACGATGGCTTCACCATAAACGACCTGGTGAGCTACAACGAAAAGCACAACGAAGCCAACGGTGAAGGCAATCGTGACGGCGAGAGCTACAACCGCTCATGGAACTGTGGCGCAGAAGGAGAAACGAACGATGCCAAAATACTGAAGCTACGGGCCAGACAGCGGCGTAACTACCTAGCGACGCTAATGCTTTCTCAAGGCGTACCGATGATATTAGGCGGCGATGAAATGGGACGCAGCACCAAAGGCAACAACAACACCTACTGCCAGGACAACGAACTCTCATGGTTCGACTGGCAGCTTCAAGAGGAAGAGCAGGCACTACTCACCTTTACCCGTAAGCTGATCAAATTCCGTCAGGACCATCCTATATTCAGCCGTCACCAGTGGTTCTTTGGCCGCGAAATTCACGGCTCTGGCGTTGTAGACATTGGCTGGTTTCGTCCAGATGGAGCCGAAATTAACGACACCGAATGGTACGACAATTCAACGCAGGCTATCAGTATCTTCCTTAACGGCGCAGAGATTCCCAATCTCAATAGCCAGGGCAAGCGCATCTTAGACGACAGCTTTCTGCTGTTGTTCAACCCATCGAACGCACCGATAGAATTCACCATTCCAGAATCAATTGAGACTAAAGAATGGCAGGTCGTTGTTGACACAGCTCAACAGAGCGGATTTGTAGAAGGCGGTAAAATTTATAAGCGAGATCAGCCCGTACCGGTCGCGGCTAGGTCGCTCGCCGTACTCGACTGTCCGCACTGCTTTAGTCTCGCTAGCGTCAACTAGTCACAATATGTCTTGCTATCCCAAAATCTACGATGTTGTTAAGCTGATCCCCTACGGAAAGGTAGCAACCTACGGCCAAGTAGCCGAACTCGCAGGCCTTATTGGAAAGCCCAGAGTCGTTGGCTATGCCCTTTACAGGGTCACTAACCAAGACGAAATTCCCTGGCACAGAGTTATCAACGCCAAGGGAGAAGTTTCTAGGTCGTCTCTGCGAGACGGCAACGATGACCTTCAGCAGTTCTTGCTAGAAGAAGAAGGGATCACCTTTAAAAAAGGCAAGCTAGACCTGAAGTACTATAGATGGAAACCAGAGTTCTCTCATATCGATCAGCTCTCAGAGAATACCTAGTACAACGCCTAGATTCTATACAATGCCTAGATTGAAGACATTGACACAAGGCGTGGGGAGCAGACTCAATTTCCGACCCTACCCTACTGGGATCATCGCAGCAGGCTGAACAGCATCGTCAAACTCAACGGTGAGCTCTTTAGGCTTCTTGATATTTTGCAGGCTGGTTTGGATTTGTAGCGCTCCCTCCTGCTGCAGGTCTTCTACGAATCCAGGTTTTGCCTGCGCTGCTTCAAGCTCGTTTTTGAAGGGGCCGAAATAGTAGACGCAGTTAGGTTCTGAAGTCGTAATTTTTACCCACCAGTCATTGGAGAAGAAGCCAAACAAACCACTAAAAAAGTTTTTCATTACAGTATTGGGCGAATAAATTTATTGGTGTTGATAGATAGCCTTGTGAGTTATTGATAAGGCTATCTGCTGGGAGCTTCGGATAAGAATTGTCGTCAAAGATAGTACCAAAAGGCTCTATCTTTGGAATCGTTAAGCCCTACAGGCACTGACGAATGTTTATTACTTTTGAAGGTATAAGGGAAGCTTTACCTGATCGAGTGCTGGTCAAGAGCCATTTGAATGATTGTGTCAGAATGCTTGAAGTTCTACAAGCCCAACAGAACCAGGCTACTAGGCGAAGTCATCAAACGTGTAAGTGGCGTTACTGTCTGCATAGAAGCAAAAAGCTGACAACCTTTGTTTGGTCGCTTCTCTCGCAGACGATGACACAACCACTTATGAACCGTAATCTTATTGTAGAACAGCTCACAAGTCATGGGCATAGCTTCGTATTAATCTAGCACCTTTCTCTCAGAGAAAAGACTTAGATGAAGCCAGCAAACCGTTCACAGAAGCAGTTCCACAGCGCTGATATAGATTAAATGCTAGCGCTTGGTCGTGAATGGATCGGTATCTCGCTTTACACAAAATCCTTTCGTCAGTGAAATTAGGCCAAACGCGCAGCACTGATTGCGAAGTTCACAGCCTTAGATATTCTACGGTTCATATCTCTAACGCACCGCCTGATAATTCACTACTCGCGGTAGTGTCCGATAGCTCGCCAGCAGAAGGAGCGTCTTCACCTTTCTTCTCTACAATCGTTAGCGCTGGCAGCTTTTTCACCCAAGCCTGTCTATAGATCTCATAGAGCGCCATGCCCGTGGCGACAGACGCGTTAAGACTAGGCGTCTTACCGGTTAGCTCAATGGAGACTAAAACGTCGCACATCGTCTGCACCGAAAGACTCAGTCCACTTCCTTCTGAACCGACTACCAGCACAACTGGCTCAGAAAAATCTGTCGTATGCATTGGCGCAGAAGCCTCAGCAGCTAGTCCGTAAATCCAGAAACCCTGAGTCTTCATATACTCTAGAGCGCGTCCCAAATTGACAACTCTCGCAATGGGTAGGCTTTCCAAAGCACCAGCGGCAACTTTAGCGACAGTAGAGGTTACACCAACGGCTCTTCTTTGAGGAATTACAATGCCTTGAGCACCAATAGCTTCTGCTGAGCGGATAATAGCGCCTAGATTGTGAGGATCAGTAATGCCATCAGCCGCGATAATCACAGGGCGACGAGCAGCAGCTTTAGCCTTGGTGACCATATCTTCTAGCTCAACGTACTCGTGAGCAGACACCTGAGCGACAATGCCTTGGTGGTTAGCGCCTTGGGTCATCTGATTGAGCCGCAAGTTGTCGACTTCGTCGATCACCGCGCCGTTGGCCTTGGCCTCTTGAAGCAAAGGTCGAAACTGCGAATCGTAGTGGACCTTGGCGATTACCCAGATGCGGTTAAGCGATCGCCCGGAGGTAATGGCCGCTTCTACTGGGTGGCGGCCATAGATAAGATCGGGCTTAGTATCTTCTGGAGGAGCCTCACGACGACGGTCATCGCGGTCACTGCGATCACGGCTGCGATCATCGCGATAAGTCCGCTCACCTCTCCTTTCACTCCGCTCTATGCGAGGCCGACCCTTCCCACCGCCCTTAACAAAAGGCTTACGGCCACCCGAAGCACTAAACTTTGAACGTCGGACTCCGCCGGTAGGGCCATTGCCGGGGCCGACAGGTTTGCTCTCGCCAGAGCGCAGCTTAGGCTTATCTCCAGCCTGAGACCCAGATTGAATATTTGGACGACTAGAACCAGGACGGCTAGAGCCGAGACGACTAGAACCAGACTTGCCAGAACTGGGCCGACCAGACTTTGGTCCACTACCGCTCCAGACGCTTTTCTTTGGACCTGAAGTATTCTTTTTGCGAGGCGACTGAAAAGAGCGCTCTGAAGGGTTAGACGAATTCTCTGGGCCGCTCACACGCGCTTCCTCTAGATGTGTTGGCAAAGTTGCAGTATCGGCAAAGCAGTCGATATCCTATCCAGTTTAGAAGGACTTAGGGCGATCAATAAACTATATAAATAAAGCAACATAGTACTGCTGCTAGACCTGCTAGGAGATCTGTAGCTGATTCAGTAAAGTCATGAGCCTGTCAGGGTCGCTTAAATACAGAAAGCCAACCAAAGCCTCCAAACCGGTTGCCTTTTGGTAATCTTGCCCTTTTGCGCGGCGGTTGCGGCCTGTAGTGGCGTTACGGCCTCGCCTTACAACATCTCTTTCAGCTTCGTTCAGGTACGGCAGCAGCGTATCGACATAGCAGGACTGCTGCTCAGCCTTTACCTGATTGACAACCTGCTGGTGATAGTCGCGAATGCGTTTGGATGGCATAAGTAGGCGCGATCGCACATACAGCTCAAACACCGCATCTCCAATGTATGCCAGAGAAAGCGGTGCTAGTGCAGCCAACTGTTTTTGAGTAATAGCTGACGCTATAGGCAAGCCCATCAGCGTAGAAAAACTAGTGTCAACAGCCTGCGCATTAGAGCAGCCTAAAGGTGGTTCTGCTGAGGACAGCTTCTGCACATCTTCGACAACGGTTTCAGAATTAACATTTCCAGACGTTTCGTTTTCAGGAAATTGGTCACAGTGAGCATTGAGCGGCAGCGCCACAGCGGTATTCCAAACGTTTGCCAGAAGGCTAACCTGCTAATACAGCTATATCAGCAAACCAAAGCGCGTCGCCTAAAAAAACGCATCGCTTTGAATAGACTATTTCTTAAGATTCTCTAGAGCGGCATCTACACTTGGCTGCAACGACAAGAACTGCTCCAATCGGACCAGCTTAACCGTTTGAGTCACTCGAGGATTGCTGACAACCTGAACACTGCCACTCTCGCCTTTGGCCTTTTTGACCAACCGAACAAGCGCGCCCAGACCAGAGCTATCGACAAAGTCAATGGTAGATAAATCTAAAATGATATGCGTTGGACCGTCTTCAATGTATTTATTGAGAACCTTGAGGAAAGTAGGCTCCGAGAAAGCATCTAGGAGCCCTGTAAGGCGAAATATTTGACATTTCCCCCTAACTTCGCGGGTGCCTCTTAGACTAACGGTTAGGGTAAGCGACTCAGCGATAGGATCCTCCTGATATGCTTAGCATTCAACGACAATATGACGATTAAGTATAGGGCAAGATACTATAGACCGCAATGGCAATTACAGGTCGTTTTGCTCGCTTTGACTTAGGTCATAGATATCATGCCCTATTGCGGTCATCATCTGTCAATCGCAGCAAGTTTTTTTGGTCTTTTATTGAACCTTTCGTAAAAACTGCCCTAGAAGTTGCAGCGGGGCAGCAATAACCGTTAGCTTTTGGCAGCAGACTGAGCGCGCATAGACTGTACAAAGTTAGCAAACAGGTAATCGGCATCGTGAGGACCAGGACTAGCCTCAGGGTGATATTGAACAGAAAAGACCGGCAGCTGCTTATGCCGAATGCCCGCCACTGTTTGGTCGTTGAGATTGAGGTGAGTTACCTCAACCTGCTGCGAATCAATAGAGCCTGCTTCCAGGGCAAAGCCATGATTTTGGCTAGTAATTTCGACCTGTTCACTAATACCGCAAGGCTGATTTAGCCCACGATGGCCAAACTTGAGCTTAAAAGTCTCTGCGCCCAGAGAAAGTCCTAAGATTTGATGGCCCATGCAGATACCGAAAGTTGGGATCTCGCTTTTGAGCAAATCTTGCGTGACTTTTGGCGCACCCGTTACCGCTGCCGGATCGCCAGGACCGTTGGAAAGGAAAATGCCGTCGGGCTGATAGCTCAGAATCTCTTCGGCGGAAGTATCAGCAGGTACCACAATGACCTTGCAGCCATAGCTAGCCAAGCGCTTGAGAATGTTGCGCTTGATGCCAAAGTCGATAGCCACTACCGTCAACTGCTCTCCGCTATCGGCCACATTGTCAGCGGCGGGCGTCAGGCCCGTTGGCAGTGCGCTAAAAGCCCAGTTGTCTTCAGTGCTTGCCTGCCACTCGTAGACCTTGTCAGTCGTGACTTCTTTCACCAGGTTGAGCCCTTCCATGGGTGGGAGCGATCGCAGCTGGCTCAGCAGCTCGTCTGGATCGAGCACTTCACTAGAGATAGCACCGTTCATGGCTCCTACGCTGCGCAGCTGCCGGGTCAGCGCGCGAGTATCAATACCGTAAATGCCGGGGATATCGTGCGCCTTGAGATAGTCACCTAGCGATTGAGTAGAGCGCCAGTTGCTAGGTTGAGCGCAGATATTTTTAGCGATCGCCCCTTTTACATAAGGTCGCTGCGACTCTTCATCTTCAGCATTGACGCCCGTATTACCCAGCTCAGGATAGGTGAACACCACCATTTGCCCACAGTAGCTAGGGTCGGTCAGCACTTCTTGATAGCCCGTCATGCCCGTATTGAACACGACCTCTCCTAGGGTGGTGCCACTCGCACCGAAGGACCAGCCTCGGTAGAGCGTACCGTCTTCTAAAACGAGAATTGCAGGCTTAGCAGCGGGATCAAACATAGTGACCGGCTCGTTGATATATGAGCAAAGAAAAAATTAGAGATCTATATAGAAAAGATCCGTATAAGACGTAAGACAGGTAGGCCAACAGTCGGGGCAGTTTAAGAGTACGGCAACACACGACATCTATATATGGGCTGGCTTCGCTTTTCTTATCGCTTAATATTATTACCTAGTTTTGCCGCATTAGCGTGCTGCGCCTGTAGACCTACCGGCAACGCAGCATTAATAACCACTGTAGAAGCGCCGCTCACAGAAATATCGACTACAGAAGCAAACCGCACAAACGCAGAGAGCACAGACAAGTCACTCTCCTTACCGGCAGCACAAACGCAACCGGCAAACGGCACTTCTGCCTCACAATCAGCGTATCAAGCGGGCATCAACCTGGCTTCTAGCGCACACGTACTTAGCCAATCGGCTCTATCACCCGATGACTGGGGTCTAATCGCTAGCCGATGGCAAAGAGCTGCTGACCAGCTCGAAAAGGTGAGCCAGCAAGATTCAAACTACGAGCAGGCACAGCAGAAGGCCGAGGAGTACAGGCTCAACGCTAAAGCAGCGAACGAGCGGATTGCCCAGCTACAGTCTCCTATATACGTACCTTTACCTGCTGCTAGACCTTCCAGTATCAGGGCGCAAGCGACCGAATCACAAAGCGCCCCTCACACCCCAAGCGCGCCAACCGGCACACTCACAACAGCAGGAACAGCTCAAGCACCTTTCTCTCAGAGCACACAAATACCCATCTTACGGCGGCTGCATGGCACGCCCATCGTACGGGTGACGTTCAACGGTAGCCAAACCTACGAAATGATCTTAGACACAGGAGCTAGCCGCACGCTGATTACAAGGCAAATGGCGCGAGACTTGGGGGTTGTTACCACAGAGCGAATGATTGCGACCACTGCTAGCCAGGCAGAAGTTAGCTTCGACGTTGGGCAGGTGGATACCATTTCAATGGGCGGTATCGTCTTAGAAAACGCGCGTGTTAGCATCGGCGATGCCGTCCATATCGGACTGCTGGGTAACGACTTTTTAAGAGACTACGATGTGACGATTCGCTCACAGGCGGGCTTCGTTGAACTGAATAGAACCTGAGCTTAAGTGGTGTACTCGGCGTTGATTTTGACATAGTCGTAGCTCAAGTCGCAGCCCCATGCTTTACCAGCGCCAGGGCCATCGCCTATTTTGATAGAGATCAAAATAGGGTGAGATAAAGCCTCTATCTCTTGACTTTGTCGGATGAAGGGGGCTTGGTCTTCTGCTAAGCACAAATCGTTCGCCTGATCGGTGCTTTTGAGTAAAATTTTCGACATTGCGACGGTGCTACGCTCAGACTGCTGAGTCAGATAGGCGCTCGCGGCGCTACGGTCAAAAGTCTGGGGCGTGCCCTGGCGCATGAGCACGAAGTCACCAAGTGAGATGCTGAGTTCTTGCTGGTCGAAAGGCGTACCGGCCCGTCCTGCTGCCCCGGCAATTCGACCCCAGTTGGGATCGCGGCCAAAAATCGCAGACTTCACCAGAGAAGAGCCTGCTACCGTTCGAGCAACCTGCTCGGCAGCGCGATCGCTCATCGCCCCAGCAACCGCTACTTCTAGCAAACAGGTTGCACCTTCACCGTCTCTCGCAATTGACTTAGCCAGGTGAATGCAGACTTCTGTAAGCATCGCTTCGAGCTTATCGGCTTCGGGGCCAGCAGCTGTAATCGCGGGCGTACGCGATTCACCATTGGCAAGGGCTAGCAAGCAGTCATTAGTACTGGTATCGCCGTCAACTGTTATTTGATTGAAGCTCTTAGTCGTTGCTCGGCGCAGCATGTCCTGCCAAAGCTGGGGAGACACGGCTGCGTCACAGGTAATGAAGCCCAACATCGTCGCCATGTTGGGGTGGATCATGCCAGATCCTTTGGCAATGCCACCAACGCGAACGGGGCGATCGCCTATTTGCGTTTCCAAAGCAATCGACTTGGTGACCAGATCGGTCGTCACAATCGCTCGAGCCGCGCGATCGCCACCATCGGAAGACAGCTCACTCACCAAGTTAGGAATACCCGCTAGTAGCGCGTCCATCTTAATTCGCTGACCGATGACGCCTGTAGACGCGATCATGATGCTCTCGGGTGGGAAGTTCAGCGCCGCCGCCGCCGCTTTGGCACTGGCGATCGCATCTTCCATACCCTGCTGGCCTGTACAGGCATTGGCCTGCCCCGCATTACACAAAATTGCCCGAGCGGAGGTCTTGCTCTCTAGTAAATCCTGACAGTACTCCACGCAGGCCGCACGTACCTGGCTAGTAGTGAATACGCCCGCTGCGATCGCCTCACTGTCGGACACAATCAAAGCCAAATCAGGAGACCCAGAAGGCTTGAGCCCTGCGGCAATTCCTGCCGCTCGAAATCCTTTGGGTGCCGTAACGCCGCCTGCAATCACCTGCCAATTTGTCATGATCGTTTTCTACTGTAGTTAGTTGAGTTAGCTGTCTGTTTGCGTGTCGTCGTCTAGAAGCGGAAGGGTATGGAGACAGGATTATACCAAGCTGATTAGACGTCTGACTCAGAAGGGCTATGATCCTAAACACAAAAGAAGTTGATGAACCAAATGTCCGCTCCTTCCAAGACTACCGAGCCGCCACTGGAAAACCGTTTTGGAGACGGTTCCGTTCGGTTTAAACACGTAAAGCCAGCAGTCGGTCTACTGCTTGGCGGCTTGCTAATGGGAATTGCACCTGTAAACGCCTGGCCCCTGGCTTGGGTAGCACTCATTCCCATGTGGGGACTGCTGCACAGACCGCAGCCGTCTACCCGTAGGGCGTTTCGTCGCGTTTTGGGTGGTGCGGCGCTTTGGGGCGTGGCCTACCACGGAACGGCGCTGTCCTGGATTGTGTGGTGGCTAAAACCTTTGTTAGGAATGGGGTTGCCCTGGCTAGGTGGCGTTGCGATCGCATTTTTTGCCTGGGCTTTCATTACACTATGGGGCGCAGCCATCGGCATGACCTGGGTGGCGCTCATGCTTGCAGCTAACCGGTGGCAGCCCTTAGTAGGATGGCGGCGAGTGCTAGTCGGCACAGCGTTCTGGTGTGCGGTGGAATGGGTATGGAGCAAAGGCCCACTGTACTGGACATCTCTGAGCTACACGCAGAGCCCGCACAACTTAATTGGGCTACAGCTTTCTCAGCTCGCTGGTCCCATTGCAATTACCGCAGGCATTGTGGCCGTCAACGGGCTGCTAGCCGAGGCTATATGGAAATCGAACGAGAAATCGGATAGGAAGCTAGAAGGAAGACCGCCAAGGAAATCGAATGAAAGGATGCTCAAGAGTCCGCTGCGGCGAATCCATACCAGTCCTTTCTTCTGGAGCATCGCACTCTTTCTTTGCTTCCATCTTGTTGGACTTGGGCTGTACGCTCGGCCCCTAGCAGATGTTCCTGAGCAAGCCTTGAGCGTGGGTCTTATTCAGGGCAACATTCCAACCAGTGAAAAATCCACCCTCGAAGGGCTTCAAAATTCCCAACAGATATATCTAGATGGCTACGAAGCACTCGTAGCTCAAGGTGCTGAGCTAGTAATTACGCCAGAGGGCTCTATTTCCCAAACGTGGAACTCATTCACCCAGGACAGCAACCCTTTTATGAGAACAGTGGTCAAGAACAGGGTGCCTTTGATGCTGGGAACTTTTGCGCATACTGATATAGAGAGTAATCGAGGTCCGCTAACGCAAAGCCTGCTGATACTTTCACCAGAAGAGAAAGTCGTCGGTCGCTACAACAAAATCAAGCTGGTGCCGCTCGGCGAGTATTTGCCCTTCGAAAAAGCTATGCGAGCTGTGATGGGTTCGCTGCTGCCGTGGGCCAGCCTATCGCCAGGAGACTTTTCACAGCAGCTGAACACCCCCTTTGGCCCTGTCGCCGCCGGTATTTGCTACGAGTCAGCTTTTACCACCATCTTTCGTCAGCAGGTAAACCGGGGCGGGCAGCTCATTTTCACCGCTTCTAATAACGATCCATACCCGCCCAGACAAATGATGCAGCACCATGCGCAAGACGTAATGCGTGCTGTTGAGAATGACCGCTGGGAGGTGAGAGTGACCAATACGGGGATTTCGGGTGTGGTAGATCCGCATGGGCGATCGCTATGGATATCTAGAGCAGGTAAGCGAGTTACCCACCAGCACACCGTATATCGAAGAGAGAGCCGCACACCCTACGTTCGTTGGGGAGATTGGCTGACACCGCTGCTATTAATCAGTGCACTAATAGCACACCTTCTTCCAAAAAAATTAAGCGCCAATTAGGCACTAGATAAGATATATCGAGGCCCTACGATGGCAGTAGGCAGACTTCCATCGCTTTAATCAGACCATTCTCAATGGTATAACGGTGGCCAACGTGCTCATCGGCAAGCACAGCTCCATCTAGGTCGCGCACAACCTGATGCACATCGACTAAGATACGGGCGTCCTCCGGGTAGAAGGCCACCGGCTCCACGTGCGCATCGATCTCGCTCCCCTGCGCCGTCCAGTAAGCGCGGACTTCTTCAGGCCCACGCACAAACCCACCTTTGAACGCTCTTGGCCAATGAACGTCGGGAGTCATAAGGGCAAGGGCAGCATCAAGGTCGCGTGCGTTGAATGCTGTGTAGGCCCCGCGAAGCAGTTTGATTTCTGTTGCAAATTGATCTGTCATGAGGAAGTAGAGGAGATAAAGACGGAGACACGCATACAGTAGTCTTAGCCTGAGCCTGCCGTCTCATCCAATTCTGCTAAAATTAGCCTAATCCTGCTTGGGCTGTAGAATTTTGACTGGGTTAGAGCCAATCATGAATCGTACAACCTTCCCACTTGATCTCACAAACCAACAGGAAGCTGCGCGAGTGCTTCCACATTTGCCTCTAGTCGCTAGCTACCATACGGGATGGAGAGGGTTGACCTTCACCCACTACCGCCATCCTCCGCATAAAACGGTAGAGCACAGCCTTCTACAGCATTCGCTGGTAATTACAGATCCTAAAAGTTGCTTTCAAGCAGAGCGGCGTTTGGACGGCAAACTTAAGCACTACGCTCACGGCAACGGTCGCGTGGACATTATCCCAGCCTTTGTAGACCACTGGACAAACTGGGATCAGGAAATCGAGTTTTCGGTCATTGCGATTTGTCCAACCTTACTAGCTCAAACCACTCAGGAACTGATGCCGCGTGAGGTAGAGCTGATGCCGCAGTTTTCTATCGACGATCCGGTAATTGGGCAGTTAGCGATCGCACTCAAAACAGAGATACAAACGGGCTGTCTGTCTGGCAGGCTATATGGCGAGTTATTAGGAACAGCGCTTGCCGCTCGCCTAGTGCAAAACTATGCAGTCAGAAAGCCTTCGC
Source organism: uncultured cyanobacterium (assembly GCA_963836895.1). Taxonomy (GTDB): domain Bacteria; phylum Cyanobacteriota; class Cyanobacteriia; order Phormidesmidales; family Phormidesmidaceae; genus Phormidesmis. Next base: position 432,652 of record CAWILA010000007.1, read on the forward strand.
TTGAGTTCAAAACCAACGGTTTATCCCAATCACAGCTAGAGCAAGTGGTTGACTATATGAAGGCAAATTTGACACAAGATGTGTCGATTTTGGATTTAGCGACCCTGATTGGCATGAGCGCATCTCACTTCAGCCGGTCCTTTAAGCAATCAGCGGGAACTGCGCCCTATCGTTATTTGATGCAACAGCGTGTAGAACGAGCCAAGCAGCTACTGAAACAACAAACCATGTCAATTAGCGACATTGCTCTAGACTGCGGTTTTGCAAATCAAACTCATCTGACAAAAGTCTTCCGTCAGATGACAAGGACGACACCCAAAGCTTATCGGAAGCGGTGCGCCAAAGCGGATTTTTAGAGTCGCAGATCTACGCATTACAAGACGCAAGCAAGATGTAAGCCTAAGGCTGTTTTTCTTTGCAATTGGATGGTCAGTGTTGCGACCAAAGATATCTATAACAAAGTAGTCGCTATCGGGACTTTCTGCCGCATAATCAAATCAATTCACAGGCGATCGCCTGCGAACGACTTCCTCAGCGCCCCAAAGGATATGAAGCTACAGCAAAAAGTTCTATCGGGATACGCCACAAGCCTGGGGTTAGTCGTGCTCGTAGGGCTGTGGGGCGTGTTCAACCTGTGGCGACTAGGCCAGGCCAGTGAAGATATCTTGCAGGAGAACTACCGCAGCATTCGCGCTGCCGATGGCATGATTGATGCACTAGAGCGTCAGGATAGCGCCACTTTGATCTTACTGCTGGGCGAGGATGGTGCAGCGACCGACACAGAGAAGGCAACCTCTGGTTTGCCTCTATTTCGTGAGTCACAGGTGCTGTTCTTACAGCGGCTGGGCCGCGCTAAGGACAACATTACGCTAGAGAGTGAAGCGCAAACATTAGCGGCGCTAGAGACTGCCTATCAAGATTATCTGTTGAGCGTAGATCGACTGATAGCAGAGCGGAGCAACAGGCTTGAGACAGACACAGTGACTTATGAGCAGATAGTGCGCCCTGCTTTTCAAACCGTAAGAGACAGCGCGGCGCAGCTAAGAGAGCTAAACCAAGAAGCCATGAGTGCGGCTTCAGTACGCGCGAGTAGAACGTCTCAGCAGGCAATTATTTGGGTGACCATTGCGGGCATCAGCGCTGCCGCTATCGGTTTCGTCATTAGCTGGATTCTTTCTCGCAATCTGACACGGCCTGTTGTCGCTATGCAGAAAGCGACAGAGCGAATTGCCGACGGCGACTACGACGTACAGCTAAACGTCACTTCTAAAGATGAGCTAGGTCAGCTAGCTGAAGAGATTAACACTATGAGCCGCCGCCTACAGGCGTTTAAGGCGCTGAACTTAGACAAGATCGTAGCTGAAAAGCAGCGTAGCGAAGCAATTATTCAAAGCCTCACCGATGGCATTATTGTCGTGGATGACCAAATGCAAATCGTAGCTATCAATCCAGCGGCAGCTACCCTTTTTGGAACGCGCCCTGAGTTTGCACAGGGCCGTCACTATCTAGAAGCTATTGATAATCGGACGCTGTATGATCAAATGCGCTCGGTAATGGCGGGCGGTACGCCTGAAGGAGAAGAAGGCGAGGTTCAAAGCGATCGCCCTAAAATAGCTGAGCTGACAATTGAGCGGGGCAGCACAGAGCACTATCAGTATTTAACAACACCTGTAACAACTGAAGACGGTCGCCAGCTAGGCGTTGTGCTGCTGCTGCAAAATATCACCAGTCTCAAACAGATAGATCAGCTCAAGAGTGAGTTTGTCATGACAGCGTCTCATGAGCTGCGCACACCGCTAACAGGTATGGCAATGAGTATTGACCTGTTAGAAGAAACGGCGCAAGCGAAGCTATCAGAGAATGAACAGGAGCTGCTAAAGACAGCAAAAGAAGACGTCCAGCGGCTGCGAGAGCTGGTGAACGATCTGCTGGATTTGTCGAAGATAGAGTCCGGGAAGCTAGAAATGAAGATGGATGCGATCGCACCTGAGAAACTCATCAACAAAGCCATCGACCTACTCAATATTCAAGCAAAGGAAAGCAAGCTTCAGCTCACGAGCCAAGTCAGCAGCCCGCTAAAGGACGTCAGCGTAGACGCTAACAAAATCACCTGGGTACTGACTAATCTAATTGCCAATGCCATTCGCTATGCGAAGAGCACAATAGAGGTCAGCGCTCGCTCTCACGGCACCTGGATTTCGATTGCCGTCAAAGATGACGGTCCAGGTATCGACCCGGCGTACCAAAGCAAAATTTTTGATAAGTTCGTACAAGTCAATACCTCAAAGGACGTAGGTGGCAGCGGATTGGGTCTGTCTATTTGTAGAGAAATTGTCAAAGCTCACGGCGGTACAATTTGGGTCGATTCTGATACCGGCAAAGGCAGTACATTCACGTTCACACTGCCAGCTGAAAACACCATCAAAAGCCGTTAAAGCCGATTAGAAAAGCAGCGCCTAACGGTTGCCTCAAATAATCGCCTTAAAAGTATCATTTTATTTATATACATACATAAGAGGAATCGCGTATGGCTAATGCCAAAATATTGGTTGCCGATGATGAGAAGAGTATTCGGCTGACCGTTAGTCAAGCACTATCGTCTCAGGGATATGAGGTCACAACGGCAGTAGACGGTAACACCGCATTAGAGCAGCTTCAGACTTCTGCTGCTGATCTGCTGCTGCTAGACATTCAGATGCCAGGTATGGATGGCATTGAGGTATTACAAAAGGCGATGACGCAGCAGCCGTCGCTTAAAGTAGTCATGGTTTCAGCTCACGGCTCAGTTGACAACGCCGTAGAAGCGATGAAGCTCGGCGCGGTTGATTACTTGCAAAAACCCTTCACACCGAGCGAGCTGCGAGAGCTGGTAAACCGGGTATTAAATCAGGAGGCAATGCCTTCCGACGATTACGATACGCAGATTGCGACGGCGCGTAATCTGGCAAGCGAGGGAAAGTACGAAGATGCGATCGCACTTGCGAAGACGTGCATCGGCAATCATCCTGAGAATGCTGCTGGCTTCAACCTGCTAGGTGAACTGCTAGAAGCGGGAGGAAATCAGGCCAAGGCACTAAAAAACTACCGAGTTGCCCTAGATCTTGACCCTACGCTTAAAGCCGCAAGCGACAACCTCAGTCGAGCCGCAATGGATCCAAAATCTCGTCCTAGCTTCTAAAAACTAAACCCTATATACCGTTCCCATGGTCTCCAATCTCTTCGGCGGCAACGCCAAAGACTCGCAGTACATCATCGTGATTGGCTGCGGTCGCCTCGGTTCCTTACTGGCCTCTGGCCTTAGCGCTCAAGGTCACAGCGTCGTCGTCATCGACCAAGACGAATCTGCTTTTACAACACTTTCTGCCGAATTTAGCGGCTTCCAAGTAGTGGGCGATGCCGCCGAACTCGACACGCTGCGCAGAGCAAAGGCAGACAAAGCAGACTGCCTGCTTGCTGTCACTCGCGAAGACAACGTCAATCTCATGGTGGCGCAAATCGGCAACGTCACCTTCGAGATTCCAACCGTGTTAGCAAGAGTATTTGACCCGGCTAGAGAAGCAATGTACAAAGAGTTTGAGATTGACACAATCAGCCCAACTCAGCTTTCCGCTGATGTCTTCTTGCAAACCTTAGCGGCTCGATTCGAGCGGGTGGCCAGCTAAATGAGAGTCATTTTAATCGGGACCGACAAGCTGACCTACTTCTTGGGTCGGCGCTTTACGAGTAAGGGCTACTTCATCACCATCATCACGCCAGATGAAGCCATTTCCGTAGATCTCTCTCGGCGGCTAAAAGCAACCATCATTACAGGCGACGGCAGCGATCCAAAAGTTTTACAGGCAGCGGGCGCTTACGAAGCAGATGTATTGCTAGCGCTCACAGACAAGGACCAAGACAACTTAATCGCCTGTCAGGTAGCCAAAGATAGATACGGCGTACCGCGCACGGTAGCGCTAGTGAACGATCCAGACAACCGCGAAATTTTTGAAGAGCTAGGGGTATCTGTTGCATTCTCAGCAACCGAAATTTTAGCTTCGATGATTGAGCAGCAAACAACCAGCACAGATGTGCTCAATCTAGTACCCGTTACCGGAAGCGGCGTGACTATCACCGAAGTGTTGTTAGAAGAGAGCGCTCCCGCAGTGGGCAAGGCCATAAAAGATATTGCGCTGTCTGAGGCTGTCGTAGCCTGCGTAGTGCGACGAGGGCATGTCATTACGGCAAATCGGCGAACTCATTTGATGGCGGGCGATCGCGTTCTTCTCATCAGTAAAGACGACCACTACGGCCAGGCTCAGCGAGCGCTCACAGGCGAGGGAGCATAGGCATGCGCTATCAAAGTTTTTTACGGCAGCGCTACCGGGCGGTGCTAGGCTACACCGGGCTGATTATCGCGATCGCCGGGTTGGCTATTCTATCGCCGCTAATTGCATTATTTGCCTATCCGAATGAGGCCAATTTGGCCTGGGGCTTCTTACTGCCAGGATTAACGCTCAGCTTGCTGGGTTTAGCGCTGTGGAAAGGACTTGCGCCCAAGGAGGACGCTACGCTCTCACTTGCAGAAGGCTCTATCATTGTGGTGCTCGCTTGGCTAGCAGCGATTGTATTTGGCACCGTTCCTTTTCTGCTATTGGACAAGCTAACGTTTACACAGGCAATGTTTGAGTCTACAAGCGGCTGGACGACTACGGGCCTTTCGGTCGTCGATGTGACTCAAACCTCTCAGCTGATCTTGCTGTATCGCAGCATTATGGAGCTGTTTGGCGGGGCCGGATTAGCCATTATTACGCTGAGTGCGATCGCTGGGCCAGTAGGCGCTAGCCTCAGCAGCGCCGAAGGCCGTAGCGAACAGCTCGCGCCCAACATCAGGCGTTCTGCCAAGCTCGTGCTGATTATCTACAGCGGCCTGTGCGCCTTTGGGACCGTTGCCCTGCGCATCTCTGGCGTCGGCTGGTTCGATGCGGTCAATCACTCTTTTGCCGCGCTTTCTACTGGCGGCTTCTCTACTCGCACCGACTCCATCGGGTACTGGGATAGCCCTTTTGTTGAAGCAGTGACAATTGTTCTGATGATCTTTGGCGGCCTGAACTTTGTCACTATTTATCTACTGCTTACAGGCAAATTCAAGTCGGTGATTCAGAACGGACAGATTCGTTTGCAGGCGCTGGTTATTCCCTTAGCTGCGATCGCTATCTTCTTCGGCTCAGCCTTCGCCCTCTACCCCACACTTAGCAAAGCAATCCGCGTCTCCATTTTTGAATCGGTAACCGCGCTGACCACAACAGGATTTTCTACCGTTGGCTATGGTGATTGGAATAGCCTACCTTGGCTAGTCATGCTGATTTTAATGCTCATTGGCGGCGGCGCAGGCTCTACAGCTGGTGGCATCAAGCAGCTGCGGATCTATATTTTGTATCGCGCCTTGCTGACTGAAATGAAGGGCATGCTTTTACCTACAGGCGCAGTCAATGAAACTAAGGTCTGGCAAGGCGAACAGCGTCAATTCCTTAAATCTAATCAGATTCGTCAGGTGGCACTGTTTATCTTTTTGTACATTGGCGCGTTTTTGCTAGGCACTGCCGTGATGACGGCCTACGGCAATTCGCTACAAGACAGTCTGTTTGAATATGCCAGCACGCTAGGCACAGTCGGCCTTTCAATCGGTGTCACCTCAGCGGATGCGCCTGTAGGCGTACTGTGGGCGCAGGTTGTTGGAATGTTCTTAGGTCGCCTAGAATTCTTCACGGTATTTGTGGGTGTCACCTGCTTATTACGAGATATTCGGCCTTTAGTAGCCACGTCCAAAAGCGGTACCAGTATTGCTGAGCGCCCGCAGAAGAAAGTGTCCTCGCGATCAAAAGCATGATGCACTTCATCACAATGGATTCATCACAATGGATTCATCCCAGGGGCTTCGGGTGAGGGCAAGGTAGGATAAGCTCTGTGCAGATGTCACCAACGGAATAATACTTCTGTGTCAATTTTCGCTACCCTGTCGGCAGCTGTTCTCGCGACCTTTTCTACACCCTTTACGGCTTTACCTGCGATCGCCCTCGGTAGCCCCATCACCGATCCAGTTGCCATCTTCCTAACGATTCTGGCGATAATGCTGGTAGCGCCTCTGCTGTTTGAGCGGTTTCAGCTACCGGGAATTGTCGGGCTAATTTTAGCGGGCGTGGTCGTTGGCCCAGACGGGTTAGGGCTGCTTCAGCGAGACAGTACGATTGAGCTGCTAGGTGTAGTGGGCCTGCTTTTCTTAATGTTTATGGCTGGCCTAGAAACCAGCCTCGATGACTTTAAAGAAGACGGTGATAAAGCAACCCTGTTTGGCCTGGCGACTTTTTTCATCCCGCTTGTGATTGGGACAGGAGCCATGCTGCTGCTAGGGTACGGCTGGCTCGCGGCTATTTTGATTGCGTCTTGTTTTTCGTCGCACACGCTGTTGGCGCTGCCGGTGCTAAGTCGGTTGGGGATTATGCGATCGCCTGCGGTCATCATCACCCTTGGTGGCACCCTCATCACCAATGTCCTTGCCCTCCTCACGCTCGCAGTCGTCGTCAAAGCCTATCAAGGCAGTCTTACACTGGGGTTCTGGCTGTTCCTTATTCCAGCTCTCACGCTCTACACCTTTGGCTGTCTGTGGGGCGTTCCCAGGCTCGGACGCTGGTTCTTCAAGAAATTCGGCCACGACGAAAACGCTGAATTCATCTTCGTTTTAGCGACGCTGTTTGTCGTCTCCTATCTAGCAAATGCCATTGATGTAGAACCCATCATCGGCGCATTCTTAGCAGGTATCGCCCTCACGCCGCTGATTCCACAAATGAGCCCACTGATGAACCGTATTCAGTTCATCGGCAACGCACTGTTCATTCCCTTCTTCCTCATTTCTGTTGGAATGCTAATCGACCCGATGGTGCTCATCCGTGAGCCTCGGGTACTGCTGATTGCAGCTGTGATGATTGTCGCAGAGCTAATAGGCAAGTTTATAGCCGCTTGGTCCGCAGGCAAAATCTACAGCATTCCGTTTCCCGGCATCATGGTCATGTTTGGCCTTTCTACCGCGCAGGCCGCTTCCACCCTGGCGGCCATCACCGTTGCCTACAGCATCGAGCTAGTCGACCAATCGACCGTAAATGGCGTAATCGCCATGATTTTAGCGACCTCCATTTTCTCACCGTGGGTCACGCAGCGATGGGGCCAGCAAATTGATGTTAGCGCCGCTAAAGCAGACAGCGCGGCTAACGAACTTACTCAGCGCGTACTCGTAACCGTTTCCAACCCGAGCACCGAAGACTCACTGTTAGAACTCGCGCTTATCTTGACCAAATCGAGCGACGGCACCCTACTCCCGCTCAACGTCCTCTCAGACCATCGCGGTAAAATATCTGCCGAAGCCAGGCAAACACAGACCAAACTACTCGCCGAAGCTGAAGACCTCGCCCACGCCGCAGCCGCCAGTGTAGAACCCATTGCCAGAGTAGACGACGCTATCGACAAAGGCATCTTGCGCACTGCTACAGAGCAAAACGCCAGCCTCATTATCTGCGGTTGGAAAGGCTTTTCCACCTACAAAGACAACTTCTTCGGCAGCGTTTTAGATAATGTTGTCAACCAGTCACCAGTCCCCGTTCTTATCGCGCGATTTACCCATCCGGTCTCGCACACCCAACGCATTATATTCGCCGTCAACAAGCAACAGCTTGTATCTCCTCATTTTCGACCTACTCTCGATGTGGCTCAGCGCATAGCCGACGAGCTTAAAGCAAACCTACATCTGCTAATTGTCGTTGATAGAAAGCAACGCCAGCTGACTGGCGCCGAGATAGCCGACCTTGATTTAGACATATCTCTAGAGCAGGCAAAAGGAAAGCTGGAAAACCGAGTTGCCAAGCGCTTGCAGCCCTACGATTTGCTGCTGTTGGAAGTAACAGCGCAGGCTCCGCGAATGAGGACACGAACATCGGCAGTTGGCGTTGTACCAGAAGCCGTCGCACGCCGCCATCCAGAGACATCGATTATTGTAGCCCACTATTAAACCAACAGAATACACTGGCTGAAGGACTCGAATCAACCAGCTTGCGTTAGCTCAAACTTGCTTTACGGCTCCCTCGAACCTCCGGACGCACCCCCTTACTAATGTTTATCGAGTCATCTGGGCCAGCCACTACCTTAGTCAACCGCACGGCTAAGCCAAGTGAAAGGAGAAAGATAGTAATACGCGGTTTGTTCATCTCACATTACGCCTTGACTGTGTTCGACTTTGGACCCGTTAGTCGGCACTCGTCATGAATGCGGAACTAATTTGGTGACGACTGCTTGAGCGTTCGTCAGTCATTAGACGCACTTCAGGCAGCCGCCATCTTACTATCGCAACGGAAGAAACCTGACTTGTCCTTCCCACTCTCCGTCAAAGCTACACTGAGCAATCAAAATGACTTCCTCTATTGCTAGTCCTACTGGAACACGACGGCTAACCTCGAACAGTTCAGGCATAGATAATTCTGCTTTAATCCGTTCATACGCAAAGGTTATCATTGTGGCAACATCGTGAGTTAGAACAATTCTCTTCTCTTGTGCTGCCCATGCCAAAACGGCGGGGTCACCTGCTCCCGACAAACTAACATCTTGAACGCGCACTATGTCAATATCTGAACTTTGACGAAGAATACCCCGCACGATTTGGTTGTTAAAGTTTTCATCAGCTAGAAATCGAACCACCTATGACGGCATATCTTGATTTTGTCTAGCAAGCAGGCGATCGCGTATCCCTATTAGATTAAACCGTTGTTCCGTCTCGCACCGGATCACATCTGCCTGTCTTTGACGCCCAACTAGATAAGCATTTACTTCATCTCGGTATCTGAGATAGTAGCTAATAACCCAGTAAACGTCTGAAAGCTGTAAGGACGGATACTGCTCAACTATTTCCTCTGGTATACAGCCTTTAAGAAAAGCAGAAAAGCTCGATTAGGCCGCGCTGCTAAAATCGCCTCTCTCGAATTTGGGAAACTAATCCATAGACATCTTGATTATCCGTCAGCAGACCCGCCGCATCAGAAGCCGTGTTGTTGATAAACAGTGACGGCTTACCTACGGACAATGCGCTAGGTGCTGCTTGCTCCGTTAAAGGAGATGGCATGATGAAAATCGCGCCCCCCTTCCCCTGAGCGAGCGAGGGCCAAGTTCCACCGATAGCCGCATTATCTTCAAATCGCGCTTGATTTAGAATTAAGCTGCCTGAGCGAATAAAAATTGCGCCGCCCAAACCACCGCCGCTGCCGCCATAGCCTACGGCTCCATTGCTCCCACCGAACCCGCTCAATCCGGGCAGACCTGACTTACCCACCCGCCCGTCACCGCCAACGCCGCCAACGCCGCCTGCACCGCCGCCACCGCCAAATCCCGCATTGCCGCCATTACCGCCGTTGCCACCGTTAGCAACTTCTGCCGTCGCGTTACCGCCGTTGCCGCCATTACCCGCGTTGCCATAGCCACCAAAGCCACCGCCACCGCCAAAGGCGATCGCACCCACACTCCCCTCATCGTCCCAGCGCCCAAAGGCACCAAAAATCCCAGTCCCTCCATCGCCTCCATCGCCACCATTGCCACCGCTGCCACCGCTGCCACCCGCGTTGCCACCATTCCCCCCATTGCCACCATTGGCAAAGCCACCAAAGCCGCCACCGCCGCCAAACACAATACTGCCAATACCATCAATGCCAACCCCATTAACGCCCGCGATCGCACCCCGATTGGCCTCAAGCTTCTCTTTCGTCCCGCCAATCTCAACCTTTAGAGACTCGATACTTGCTAAATCTGCACCTGACAGACTCGTGCCGCTAACGCCAACAACAGCTCCTCGATTGACCTCTAGCTGAGTATTCTGTCCCTGAATCTCAACATTTGCGGGGTGCCGCTGACTGCCGCTGCCGCCCACCGCGCGATTGCCGGTAAACGCAACGCGAACCAAACGGACTGTTCCTTTATTAATAAACAAACCGCCACCCATACCGGCATTGCCGCCACCGCCATTGACACCGCCACCGCCTTGAGCGAGCCCATCAGCAACGATGACATCTCGAATGGTGACATCTCCACCATCAATTTGTAGAACGCGATGCTGATTGTTCCCGCTAATAATGTTTTTACGGTTGCCCATTAGCGTGAGATTGCTGGTGATAGCAGGCAGCGGACTTTGAAGGATAATCGGCTCTTTTACCTTGCTTAAATCAATCAAATCATCATCAGGCGCTGCGTTTGCCTGTGCGATCGCCCAACGCAGCGATCCAGTGCCCCCATCTGCTGTGGTCGTCACCTGGATCTGTTTAAGCGTAGGAGTCTGTGCAAGTTTTGAAGCGGGTTTAACAGCTGACTGCTCCACAGACGGGCGCACACTACCCTTCACTATCGGATTGAGCCAGCCAAGCCATGCCCAGCCCAACAAAATGCTGCTAATAATAATAGACAGAACAACATTTCGGAGATTGTTGATGCCGTTCATAGGCTTACCTATAGAGCTACTTGCGGTCTTAAAATCTGTTGAATAAAAGTATTAATAGGCCCAGCGCTACAACTACAACAGCGGCCCCCAAGAAATCTGTTCTCCAGCTTTTTGGCTGGTAGCTAGGCTGTAACCAAAATCCCAGCAGCTTAGTAACTACAGGCATTACGCCCCAGGTCAAAACAGAAGAGGTAATAACGTTGTTGACAATCATCGCGTTAGGAAACGCCCAAGATTGCATCATGCCTAGCGCCGAAAACAGCAGCGATTGAATGACAACAGTAGGATACAGCGCCAGTATCACAGCCGCATTTTGCTTCCAGGCGGGTGGGCCAAGTCCGAGCTGTTCTGTTCCTGAGCTGTTTGAGAACCAGCCTTCGAGTCCGGTAGAAAAAGAGATGAACTGATAGGAAGCAAAGGTTTTGCGACCCGATTTTATTAAGGCTTCGCGATCGCTCGAATTAACCCACTTATTCAGCAGCTCAGGCGACTCAAAATGAACAATAGAATACCATTTCATCGGTTGGTCTGGCTGCTGAACCCTAACTGGCGAACACAAATCAGTGCGAATGTGTCCTTCAAACGCTTTCGCGGTTCGCGTTACTTTTGAGTGCCACCAGCGAAAAGCTACCCCACCGCCGCTTGGCACAGTGTGTTCTATCACCAGGCTGGCCGCTGCCTGTAACTTTGCATCCACCTTAGCCATTTTAGTGCTGGTTTCGCTGCGATGAGGACTGAGAGCTATTCGAGCTGTTAGCCTGTGACTGCTGAGTAAACCGCGATTGTTGGTTCGTGTGTAGTTGTTGGGGGTTCTGTAGCTGCTGGCTAGCCTGTGATTGCCGGTTGCCCAAATAGGAATTGCTTTCAGTAAATGACTGACCCTGGCTAGGCATCGCCGCTGCACTAGGCGATATAAACTCTGACTGCACCCAGCCCTCAGCGCAGGGCGAATTGTCAAAGCGAACGTGGTTCCAGGTAGTACTTTGGTTGTCACCCACCTGCTCTAAAACCGTCACAGAATCGCCATTGACGCCATAGCCCACTCGTTTTTTGTTGGCCTCAGGTCTTAAGTACACTGCAATCTTTGTCTTAGGAGCGGGCGCTACTAAGGTAGCAGATCGATTGAGCGCCTGGTTTCCCGAGTCGCCAGCAGCCCAGCTAGCATCTGGGCTGCTGGCGACTATGGCTAGAGCGATCGCAAGCGCAGTCACCAACATTGACAATCGGTTTAGCAATCTACCTAAAGATTGTTGACTAATAGTCATACACATCTGGACTCTCTCCGAACTTTCAATGGTTTCACTAATGAACAACTTATCTGTAATCATTCCGGCCGGACAGTCGCCTCGACTACAGCACAAATAGACAACATGACTAATGTATACGGTATGCATCAACAAAATGATAGTACCTCCTAATAGATCTAGACTGTAGATTCAGATTGGATATTCCGTTCGTAGTGACATTGTGACTTTATCGACTTCACCCACCCCATCGACTTTACCTTCTCGCCCTGCTATCGAGCGTCGTAAATCCCTTTATGAGCAGGTTTACAGCACTCTACGCTCAGGAATTTTGACAGGCGTGTTGCCGCCGGGTAGCCGCCTCATAGAAACACAGCTAACCAAATGGCTCAACGTTAGCCGGACACCGCTACGAGAAGCCCTGCGCCAGCTTCAGAAAGAAGGGCTAGTAACGTCCGATACTGGCAGTATGCAGGTCACTAGCCTCTCAGCCACCGACGCAATGGAGCTGTACGACTGCCGCCTGGTGCTAGAACAGCTATCGGTAGCCGGAGCCTGCAAACATGCTAGCGAGCAGCAGATAAAAACTTTAGAACAATACGTCATCCAGGCAGAAGCCAGCAACCCAAAGGCTTCCGAGGAGAAAGCGCTGCTAAAACTGCTAGATTTGGACTATCAATTTCATCACCTGATCGCCAAAAGTTCGGGCAACCGGCGGCTGGTTTCACTGCTCGACCAGCTATTTGACGCAATGGCCCTCATCCGTATTCAGACGCTCAAGCAAAATCCCTCAGTGCTGGAAATTCGGCTAGAGCACCGACAGGTTTATGAGGCGATCGCCCAAAAAGATGCTGCAACAGCAACCGCCGCCATACAGCTCCATCTGCTAGCAAGTAAGGCCCGAGTTGTCAGAGAGCTTCAAAGTCAAAAGACATAGATTTTCCACATTTGCGGTTTTACCCTGGCAAATATTTATTTATTTAGCTAATATTGTAGCGAAATATACAGTTTTGATTTCAGGCTAGATCGTGCAAAATCAGTATCGCTCCCATTCCAATCAATCCCACTATCATCAAACAGCTAACCAGCAAACGTTAGGGCAATCACTTCAAAAGCTCTGCAAAGCTGCTTTGAATTTTATGGTGCTTCGCCCTCAAGCCTCAAGCCAGCTACCCACTATTCCACCGGAACAGCGATACAGCGCAAAAGCCAGTCTGTATCCTTATTTACCGACCGGTGAAGAAGAGCGCGACTGGCTTGACCGCATCTACTAAATCCCACTCAAGCTCTCTTTTAACAATCACTTCAGCAGCCTAAAAGCCCTTCAGATCAACAGATCTAAAGGGCTTTCTGCCTTACACTACCTATTGATAAAAGGCAACGACCTTTTTGTAGAAGAACTGTAGCGATCAGCACAGTTTCGCTCTTATCACCTGTATACAGTATACGAAACTGATGCATGTGTCGGAACCTACCTACGTGTGCAGTTAGAAATGCACTATATCTATCTTTTGGAGAATCGTTGTGAGCCAACCTAGCGTAGAGTTTCAACAAAAGCCGCCAGGCGCATCGCCGCCACCTCGCTACTCAGGGTGGCAGGCGAAGGTAGCTAAGTACTTTGACTTTGACCATCACCGAACTGACTTTCGCACCGAAATCCTGGCCGGGCTGACAACCTTTATGACGATGGCCTACATCTTGGTCGTGCATCCACTGATTATGTCAGATGCGGTGTTCTTGCAGGAGTCGGGCGACCTATTTCGAGAATTAGTCGTGGTAACAGGCATAACTGCGGCGATCGGCTCCTTAGTCATGGGGCTTTACGCCAAGTATCCGTTTGTATTAGCGCCCGGTATGGGAACAAACGCCTTCTTCGCCTACTCTGTTGTGCTGGGCCTTGGTATCCCGTGGCGCGTTGCGTTGGCTGCGGTGCTGATTGAAGGCCTTATTTTTATCGCTCTAACGGTCACCGATATTCGCCGCCACCTGATCGCGGCAGTTCCAGCCTGCATCAAATCCTCTACCACTGTAGGGATCGGGATGTTCCTGGCTTACATTGGCTTGAGTGGCGATCCGGCAATTGGTGGAGCAGGTCTCATTGTTGCAAATGAAGTGACCAAAACATCGTTTGGTAGCTTTACAGAGCCAGCTACTTTACTAGCAACTTTCGGCATCTTGCTCTCGGTTTTTTTCATCATCAGACGAATCAAAGGAGCGCTGCTTTGGGGAATTGGCGGCACGGCTATCTTGGGCTGGGTATTTGGCGTAGCTCAAGCGCCTACTGGCATCGCGGCAATCCCTGCGTTTCCTTCCAATCTGTTTGGTCAGGCGTTTGTCGGACTTAGCGGCATCAACGGTGGCAACATTATTGATTTTCTAGCCGTGCTGTTGGTCTTCTTGTTTGTAGATATGTTCGACACGATTGGGACGCTGATGGGAGTAGGCACTCAGGCAGGCTACATCGATGATCGAGGCGAGTTGCCTCGAGCTAACCAGGCGCTCTCAGCAGACGCGGTTGCCACGACAGCAGGCGCAATTATGGGCACCTCCACGGTCACCACTTTTGCAGAATCTGCCGCTGGCGTCTCCGAAGGCGGACGCAGCGGACTAACGGCTGTTGTCGCGGCCATCATGTTTATTATTGCTTTGCTGTTTGTTCCTATCTTCGAAGCAGTTCCCGCTTTTGCAACAGCGCCTGCGCTATTGATTGTGGGTGTGTTGATGATGTCGGCTGTCTCCAGCATTCGCTGGGGCGACCTGACAGAAGCCATTCCTGCTTTTGTCACCATGTTCTTTATCCCGCTAGGCTTCTCTATCGCCGCTGGACTATCGGCAGGCATGATTCTCTATCCTTTCACTAAGCTAGCCGCTGGACGCTCTCGCGAGATACCGGTTGTCACCTGGGTCTTAGCTGCTGTCTTTATCTTCCGGTTCGCTTTTGAAGCCGTGCGGTTTGGCTAATTGATCTTACAAAAGGTAAATTGTCCGGCAAAGGTTCAGTAGGTCTCTTTTGAGTGGTGAAGTGTCAAAGCTTTACCACTCATTTTTACTGGTGAGACAATCTTGCGATCGCTACGGAGCAACAAAGAAAAAGCAAAAACATGAAAGTCGATACAGCCCCGATAGCGGGCCGCGTGACTATGCGCCTAGATACAGTGGTTTAGGGAAACTACACTCGGCCATCCCACTAGGCTTATCCCACAGCTGGCTTCTTGTTTGGTATACCGAGCTACAAAATAACCTTGATATGTATTGTATACAGTATACAAAGAGCCTTCTTTTAATTTGGATCGATATCCTCCATGCTTGTTACTCAGCAGCCCGTATTTCGCCGCTTTTGGTATCCCGTTATCCCACGTCAGCAGCTCGATAGCGGGCCGCAGCCGTTTGAATTGCTAGGAGAGCCCCTGGTGATTTGGCTAGATAGTAAGGGAGAGCCTGCGGCAGTGCGCGATCGCTGCTGCCATCGCACCGCCAAACTATCCTTGGGCAAAGTCGATCAAGACCGTATCTGCTGCCCCTACCACGGCTGGGAGTTTGATCGCTCGGGTGCGTGTGTGCATGTGCCACAGCTCAAAGCAGGCTGTGCGATTCCGGCCAACTACCGGGTAGACGCCTACCACTGCACCGAGCGTTACGGCTATGTCTGGGTGTGCTTAGATGAGCCAATCATGGATATTCCTGAGCTGCCTGAGGCGAATGACCCTGGCTATCGCCTTATTCAAGAAGGCATTCACGTTTTTGGTCGGCTCGGCGTCGTGAACCCGGAGCTACAGCGACAGAACCTGAAAATGGCCGACGAACAAACCTTCCGTACGCTGGCAATGGACTGGGCCGACTACGATGTGCCCCTGATGCCCAGCCGCGAAGAGCACATGTTCACCGACCGCCCAGGCATCATGATTCGTAAGAGAGTGGCGGCTCTGTTGAAAGCTCATGGCGAGACCGAGCAAAGCTATCAGCAAACTCCGAACGCTGACTTCGAGTCTAGAGAATACAAAGTTCCTGAAAAAATATTGTTCTAATTCGGTAGCGATTGCACCCGTTCTCATTCAGTATTTTCCCTTACGCTGTGGTGAAAGTCGTCTCTAGTTTGAGGGCGATCGCCAGACTAACCCCTATAGACCTATGCAGCTCAAAAAAACGATTTAGCAAAGTCTCCTATTTTTCTCATCGCGCCATTCTTCTTCTTAGGAACGGCAATGGTTGCGATGAAATACATCTTGCCTCACACATCGCCTCTCTTTTTGGCTGCATTTCGCCTGCTGCCAGCTGGTGTTCTCACGCTGATGGTGGCCGCTGCGCTTAAGCTACCCTAGCCCAAAACCTGGAAAGCCTGGGCCTGGATTGGACTGTTTGCCCTGGTAGATGGCGCTCTGTTTCAAGGGCTGCTAACGACAGGGCTAGTGAATACAGAATCTAGCGACTACAGCTACACAGACAAAAGCTACGCAGACAAGCAGGTAGATCAATCTCAAATCCAGGAGAAGCAGTCGCATCAGAATGACGCAGATAAAAAACAGTATGCTCAGCAAGAGCAATCTTATCAAAAGTCGTCGTATCTATTAGGAACTTTCTCTCGTATGTCTTCTCCACAAAGTCGCTCAGATCAACCTCGTCTTAAAGCCATTCGTGGGTCGTTCTTAGACTTTGTGGACGACCCTTTCTACGCGCCTGAAGAAGAGTGTGCGCGCTACGTAGCAGACGGACTGATGGTGCTCGAAAATGGCAAAATCAAAGCCTTCGGAGCCTACGCCGATCTGCAAGGTGAATATGGGGATACTCCCACTACGGCTTATGCCGGGCGGCTGGTTATGCCGGGGTTTATTGATACCCACATCCACTACCCGCAAACCGAAATGATTGCGGCCTACGGAGAGCAGCTGCTGGAGTGGCTAGATCAGTACGTTTTCCCGACCGAAAGTAAGTTTGAAGATAAGGCTTACGCTCAAAAAGTCGCTAATGTCTTTTTAGATCAGCTGCTCAGCAACGGCACAACTACAGCGCTGGTATTTGCAGCCGTATTTCCTCAGTCGGTAGACGCCTTTTTTGAAGCGACCGAAAGCCGCAACATGTGCATGATTGCGGGCAAAGTAATGATGGATCGCAACGCGCCCGACTATCTTTGTGATACCGCAGACTCCGCTTACCAGGACACTAAAGAGCTTATTCAAAAATGGCATAAGAAGGGGCGACTACGCTACGCGGTGACCCCTCGCTTTGCTATTACTTCTACAGATGAACAGCTACAGAAAGCCGGTGAGCTGCTAAAAGAATTTCCCGATGTGTATATGCATACGCATATCTCTGAGAACGTTAACGAAGTTGCCTGGGTAAAGGAGCTTTTCCCAAACTGTGAGGGCTATCTGGATGCTTACGATCAGGCGGGACTCGTGCAGGAGCGCTGCGTGTTTGCACACGGGATTCATCTGACAGATGGTGAGTTTCAGCGGCTTTCAGAAGCGGGAAGTGCGATCGCCTTTTGCCCAACTTCAAACCTGTTTCTCGGCAGCGGCTTATTCAAGATAGAACAGGCAAAATCAACAGAGTATCCGGTCAAAGTAGGCCTAGGAACAGACGTGGGCGCTGGAACCAGCTTCTCTCTTTTGCAGACTGCCAACGAAGCCTACAAAGTCGCGCAGCTACGTCAGCAAAAGCTATCTCCTTTCAAAGCTTTGTTTTTAGCAACGTTAGGCGGTGCTAGAGCCCTGTGCTTAGAAGAAACGCTAGGCAATTTTGAGGTAGGTAAGGAAGCAGACTTTGTTGTGCTCGACTCACAGGCGACACCACTGATGAACTTTCGCAATAGCGATCGCGTTCCAAATACTTTAAGTGAGCTAGCTGATCGCACATTCTCGCTCATTATCATGGGAGACGACCGCGCGGTCCAGGCGACTTACATTATGGGAGAAATAGCTTACGAACGAAAGTAGCCGTAAGTCGTTGTTCAATCATTCCTTCCCAGATTATTTTTACCATTCTGGGGTGGGTATAAAGCCCCGGACTTTTAGTCCGCATCCGGCTTCTTGTTCTTGAGTTTTAGTTTGGATATCAAACTTCTAAGCACAGTGTTTTGCGTCGTTTCTTTCTGCTTGCAATACTCACAAAGCAGTACATACTCTTCATCGGAGCACCGTATAGTCAACTTTTTCATGTGCCGTCATTATGCCGTTAAAGTCCGCTACAATTATAGGCATGAAGCAACGTTATCGCTACCGTCTATATCCGACTCCTTTGCAGGCGATTAGCCTAGCTCAGTTGTTTGGCTGTACTCGGGTAGTCTGGAACGATGCTTTAGCTGAATGCCAAAGGTTGTATAGAGAAGGCGAAAAATTCCCTGGTTCTGCTGCGCTAATGCGGTCGTTGAGTGCGGCTAAAAAGAGGCCTGAACGGGCTTGGCTTGCTGATGTGTCATCGGTGCCTTTGCAACAGTCGCTTAGAGATTTAGACGTTGCCTTTCGCAATTTCTTTAGCTCCGTGACCGGCAAGCGCAAAGGGCCAAAAGTACGGATGCCACGGTTCAAAAAGCGCAGTAACACCCAGTCAGCCAGGTTCAACCCTAATGCTTTCAAAGTGGCCCAAAAGCTCAGGCTAGCTAAAGTTGGCGACATCAAAGTTAAGTGGAGCCGTGAGCTACCTTCTGAGCCGTCTAGTGTGACGGTAATTAAGGATGCATCAGGACGATACTTTGCGTCTTTTGTCGTTGAAGTTGAAGCTGAGCCGTTGCCGTGGAATAACCAAGCCATCGGTGTTGATTTGGGCATCACCACATTTACGACGTTAGACGACGGCACTAAGATTGATGCGCCTAAACCCCTAAAGCGACACCTCAAAAAACTGGCTCGATTGCAACGCAGACTCGCTAAATGCGAGAAAGGTAGCAACCGGCGCAAGCGGGCTGTTTTGGCAGTGGCTAAGGTGCACGCCCGGATGAAAGACATTCGCACAGACTTCCTGCACAAGTTGAGTACTCGATTGATTAGAGAGAACCAATCAATATCGATCGAAGATCTCAACGTGAGCGGGATGCTCAAGAATCGGAAGCTGTCTAAAGCAATCAGCGATCTAGGCTGGCGACAGTTTAGAACCATGCTCGAAGCTAAGGCTGAGATGTATGGTCGAGATGTTGCCGTGAGTAGCCGGTGGGAGCCGACCAGCCAGGTCTGTTCTTGCTGCGGACATAGAGAAGGCCGCAAAAAGCTTTCAATTCGTGAATGGCAATGTCTCAACTGTGGCTCCTTCCATGATCGGGACGTGAATGCTGCTGTAAACATAAAAGTCGCTGGCGGGCAGCTAGAGACTAAAAACGGACGACGGAGGGCCGGTAAGACAGCTTCGGTTGCACAGCCCGTTGATGCGTCAATCCATCCGTGTGAAGTGCAGCTTAGTCTGTGCCTCTAGCCGGAGAATCCCCGTCACTTCAGTGCGGGGAGAGTGTCAAGAACAGTTATTGAGCTTAACTGCGACGTACTCGGCCTCAAATTACCTTTAACCCAAAGCTCGTATTCAGTAGCGTGGTTCGCTTTCAACCACTCTCTGAGGTCTTTCGATAACGCAAAGATCGTTGTTTTCGTCAAATCGGGTTCAGGCACAAGGATGAGCTAGCAGCATAACTATTTATCAATCCGTAACCCCTATTTGTGCAACAGCGCCGATGTGGTCTAATTTTGGGCATCCTAAGGAAAAACTTCAATAACACTTAACACTTAAATATAGAAATTCAATTAGTTTGCATTTTTAAGCGAGTCTGCACAGACTAAGAGAGAGCTCAGCAAAATGAAGTACCCTTATTCATTCATCGGTTTGACTGTAAGCTGTTGCTGGACGATGCCTGCCATAGCACAAATAGTCACCCCTACAACGAGTTTCGGTGATATCGGAACTGTCGTCAGAAAAACAGACTCCTTTAGTATTACGGGTGGGAGCCAGCAGCTCAACACGTTGTTCCACAGCTTCGAAGATTTTTCTCCCGAGACGAGCGATGTTATCTTCCAGCTAGATAGTAGTCAAAGCACTGTAGAGAACGTGATCGGTAGAGTTACAGGCGGAACCGTCTCTCTTATCAATGGTGAGTTGAAGCTGACCGGGGGGAATAGTCCCGATTTGTTTCTAATCAATCCTAATGGCATTAGTTTTGGCCCAGATACAAATTTAGTATTGCCAGGCTCGTTTATAGCGAGTACAGCCGAGTCTGTTTTGTTCAACGATAACTTATCGTTCGATACCACAAATCCGGTCAGCGCACCGATACTAACCATTAGCGCACCAGTAGGACTGGGGTTAAGCGCAACAGCAGGCAATATTCTGGTCAATAATACTGGTCATAACCTGAGTCTTCTAACAGGACAAGAATTCATCGTTGGTGGTACTAGACCAATAGGTTTGCAGGTCAACCAAAACCGTACGTTAGGGTTGGTAGGTGGAAATATTTCTCTGAATGGTGGCATCCTGTCAGCTTTGAATGGGCAGACATCCCTAAGTGCAGTCTCCTCGCCAGCAGTAGTTTCGCTCAGCGCATCTGATCAAAATTGGAATATCAATACTGATAATCTTTCCTTACTAGGTAGTATTACGCTGACTCAACAAGCATTGATCGATGCGGGTAGTGTAGGTAGCGTTCAGCTCACAGCACAAGATATTTCAATTCGAGATGGTTCGGTTATCTTTCAAGAAAACAACACGAGCCAAGCTGCAGGAGATATTCAATTACGAGCCGCCGATAAGCTTGAAATGATGGGTGTCAGCCCAAACTTGTTTAGCAGTGGTATTATTAGCGACACGCAAAATGATGGCCAAGGTGGCAGCATTCTAATCTCTGCTAGACGAGTCATCGGTCGAGATAATGGACTGGGTATTCGGAGCTACACCTTTGGCGATGGTAAGTCTGGGGATGTCATTATTGATGCGCGAGATATTAATAGTAGAGGTGCTCCAAATCAGTATGCTTCAATTGGCCTGAGGACGCTAAGTGGGGGTGATACTGGCGAACTAGATATCCGAACTGATAGACTGACCATCCAAAACTCTAGCTTTGTCAGTGATACTAACGACGGAACAGGTAACGCAGGTAACATTATCATTAATGCAACAGAATCGATAGTGGTAGGACCAAACACATCTTCTACAAGCATTATCGGTTCATCTGCTGTGGGCTATGAGGGAGATGCAGGAGATATCAAGATTATGACGCCAATATTGACAGTACAGGGCGGTGCGTTGATAAGTTCATCCACATTCGGAGCTGGGAATGCAGGCAGTATTTTGATTAATGCTGAAGAACAGGTGCTGGTAACAGGCGAAGGTTTTAACATACTCAACAGAACCATTGAGCCTAGCCGCATCGGCACAGCTGGCGTTCTTTTGCCAGGTCCAGTCCGGGCCAGGCTTGGTTTACCTAATAATGTCGTGGGTCGTAGTGGAAACGTGGTTGTAAATACAGACGTGTTATCTGTGACTGATGGGGGTGAACTAAGTGTTAGTCACGATGATTTGGGTGATGGAGGTTCTCTTCAAGTCAACGCCAGGCAAGTTGTAATCAAAGACGGAGGTAGCCTACTGGCTTCTACACAATCAGGAACAGGAGGAAACATCGAGTTGAACTTGGACGAGCTTTTATTTATGAGAAATAACGCTCTGATTAACGTAGAATCTTCAAACGTTGGCGATGGGGGAAATATTGATATTCACGCACCTATCATTGCTGGCTTCAATAACAGCGATATTGTCGCGAATGCGGTGGGCGGAAATGGTGGAAATATATCAATTAGAACCCGAAGTATGTTGGGTCTGAAATTCCGCGACCTGCGTACAGACGAAAGTGATATTACGACTGCTTCCCAGTTTGGTATCAACGGCACAGTTGAAATCGACACTTTTGCGGTGAGTCCGGAAGATGAGCTTGGGAAGCTCTCAGAATCTACGGTCGATATTGACGGACAAGTTTCTACAGCTTGCGCTGATAGTGAAAGTAACCAATTTATTGTGTCCGGACGCGGAGGCGTTCCGCTCGATCCTTCTCGCAGATTTGAGTCTACTCAACCGTGGGTAGACTTTCGGCTTTCCCCTAATAGTGATGATGAGTTTGTGTCACTAAGCAGAAATGTAGCAGAACCGACTGAGAATGAGCCGGTTGAAAGAGATAGCACTGTAAATAGGAATACGCATTATCCTGACGATTCATTAAGTCAAGTTCCCTCGTTGATAGAAGCTTCTGGATGGACCTTAACGCACGATGGCCAAGTTAAACTCGTTACTACTCTTATCACATCGAATATAGAGGAGCCTGATGTGGAATGCCTAGGTCAACGTGAGTTCGACAATACAAAATAACGGAACATTTCCGCTTACAGACGATGCCTAGTAACGAAGCTAAACTCCGATGCTAGTGTGTACGTTTCACTTCCTTTCAGTATCCGATAGAAGTCTCGATAGTGATTTTTGTGTTCCCAGCGAATAAAGCTGTTCCCAATCTGGTCGCCCTGCGCAAAAGTTGTTTTCTACCACCCACTGAATGAATGGCTCTGCAACTACAGGCCAATTGCTGATTGACTGACAAAAGATGCTAGCTAGAGGTTTGAAACGATTGCTAGCCGGTAGCTGTAGCGAATGAGAAAAGAAGTGGGAGCCCCAGCGTTCTAGAATTAGATACCACTCAAATTATAGAAACGTTGTGAAAAAAACTCCCGACTCTACGATGCCTTGAAAGTCTGGCTAGGTCAAGGCGAAAACTGGGCCCATCTGAGTCACCTGACGACATGTCTGTGGATGGTCGTTGCGCTGATTCAGACAGGCGAAGTGAATCTGACAAAGTGGGCTAAACATATGCCCTGCCGAGGGCAGTATGCTCAAAGTCGCCAACGCCGTATCCGCCGCTGGCTGGAGAATCCACGTATCAATATTCATCGGCTCTACAAGCCCATCATCCAAGCCGCGCTAGCGCAATGGGAAGCGCCCTGTCTATACGTCAGCTTGGACACCACACAGTATTGGGATGAGTACTGCTTGATTCGCCTAGCGGTGGTCCACCGAGGGCGGGCGCTACCGCTTGCTTGGCGTGTGCTTGAGCATGCGAGTGCGACGGTTGCTTTCGACGAATATCATGAGATGCTGATCCACGCGGCTCGCTGTCTGCCGAAGGGTGTCAAGGTAGTTCTGCTCGCTGACCGAGGGTTCATCCACACCGATGCGATGAGTGCCCTGCGGCGTTTGGGCTGGCACTACCGCATCCGGCTCAAAGGCAACACTTGGCTATGGCGTTCTACTGGTGGCTGGATACAACCTAAAGCGGTGCATCTAGCCAGAGGCGAAGCGCGCTGCTTCCACAACGTCAAATTGCATAAGAAACAGTGGTATGGGCCTGTCCATGTCATCTTCGCTCGCAACAATGTAAACGGCGAACTGTGGGTGGTGGTCAGCGATGAACCGACGACCCTGCAAACCTTCCAAGAATACGGTCTACGCTTCGATATTGAGGAGCTCTTCAAGGATGAACAATCTAGCGGCTGGAATCTTCAAAAGTCCGAGATTCGCTCGGTCTGTGACCTCTCAAGATTGTGCTTCATCCTAGCGCTGGCAACCCTCTATGTCACGGCTCAGGGAGTGGCTGTTGTTGAGCAAGGCAAGCGGCGATGGGTTGATGTCCATTGGTTTCGGGGCAACAGCTACTTTCGCATCGGGCTCGATTGGGTGCAAGCTGCCTCGCTCGACGGCTGGCAGCTGATTAAGCACGTTCTCTTCGCTTCTAACAAAGACCCTGACCCGGCGATGGCTTCTCGCGTTCAGCATGAAAAACGCTCCTACCAGCTGGAGTTTCAGGTTTTTACGGTTCAGTTCAAACCGGACTAAACTTTTGTCAGTCAATCAGGGCCAATTGTCTTCAATGGTAAAGCGATCGCGCATCATCTGAATATCAGCGGGCGTAATCGCAGGCGTAATGCGATCAACCGTGCTATTAGGAAACGCAACGTTGTCAGCAGTCCACTGACCTAAATCTGAGTCTTGCAACTTGGCAAAGGCCGTCAGAATTTTACCGGCAAGGTTACCGTTCCCTCAGACATTGTCATTCGGACTGCTGTTCAAACTGCTTCTCTATATAGCTATCAAAGGTGGTGAGATTCAAGCTCCAAAAAGCTTCGTTCCACGACAGAATGATTGAGAGCAGTGCGGTGGAGGCAATGCCAGGCAGCGCTAGCGGTAGCAGTACGTAGGCAACCTCTTGGTAAGTCGTCGCACCATTCATCCGATCCGTCTCAAGAATCTCTTTTGGCACTTCCTTGAAGAAGCTATAGATCATCTAGACCACAAGCGAAAAAAGTTACTAATTTAAGAACGATGAGGTAGAGGCAACATGGCACTTTTAGGTGGAATAGAAGCAGGTGGCACTAAGTTTGTGTGCGCGGTGGGTACGGGACCAGACGACATTCGAGCACTTGTCCGTATTCCGACAACAACACCCCAAAAAACACTCGCTCAAGTCATCGACTTTTTTCAGCAGCAAGCGAAGCAAGAAGGCGACCTAGAAGCCATTGGGATCGGAGCATTTGGACCAGTAGACGTGCGAAAAAGCTCTCCTACCTTTGGCTGGTTTCTAGATACGCCGAAACCAAGCTGGCAGCAGGTAGATTTTGTTAGCGCTATTAACCGCGAATTCAATATTCCTATTGGCTTTGACACAGATGTGAATGCAGCGGCTCTGGGCGAACACCAGTGGGGCAATGCTCAAGGCTTAGAGACGTTCATCTACCTCACTGTGGGCACTGGGATTGGCGGAGGGGGTTTGGTGGGCGGTCAGCCTATTCACGGGCTGCTGCATCCTGAGATGGGGCATATTTTAGTGCCGCACGATCTATCGGTCGATCCATTTCCGGGCTGCTGCCCTTTTCATAAAGACTGTCTAGAGGGCCTGGCTTCTGGGTTTGCAATGGAAAAAAGATGGCAGCAAAAAGGCATCTCTTTGCCCGAAGATCATCCCGCCTGGGCCTTGGAAGCTAGCTACCTGGCAACAGGATTAGTCAATTTCATACTGGTGCTCGCCCCTGAGCGCATTATTGTTGGCGGCGGCGTGATGGAACAAAAGCGGCTATTCTCGATGGTTCGCAAGCAGGTCCAAGATAAGCTGAATAGTTATCTGAGCGTGCCTCAAATTACAGACGGGATCGAGGACTATATCGTGCCGCCGAAGCTAGGGGGTAAGGCAGGCATTCTAGGTGCTTTTGCACTGGCGCAGCGGGCTTTGACTACATAACGATAGGGAAAAAACAACTATGCTAATCGCCGATAATGTTTAACAGCCGTACGTATGGCGGACTCTGGTCAACCCGACGCAATACAACAAGTCGTCACTCGCGCGATCTCGCAAGCTTGACCTATCCGCTCGCGCCGCCTGGCTTTATTACATTGCCGACAACACTCAGGACAAGATTGTCTCCAAACTGAATATACTGCGCCAGGCGGCGCAGCGATTAGTTGCGTTAGCTGTCAGAGACAAACTGATTAAAGACCGGACTAGGAATTTTCGGTGTTACAGCCGCCCAAGCTACAAAAACTTACAAACATAGCCCAACTTAGCCTAAATACTTGTGTTACTGAGTGATAATGATTATCATTCTCTTACTACTGTAGTTAGCTGATTTGGCTAAAAGGATTTATAGGACGTGTCTCAACAGTTTTTGCAAGCTACGCTTCAACCAACTACATGGGTGGCAGCAGGGTTGATTGCATTGGGTTTGGGTAGTTGTGCTACGCCCCCTGCACCCAATGCAACAGAGCCTTCAGACCTAGAAGAATCTATTGCGCCAGAAGACACCCTACAGATAGTGACGACCATTTTGCCCATCACTCAATTCACAACAGCGGTAGCAGGCGATCGCGCCGAGGTGATTCAGCTACTGCCAACCAACACCGGACCGCATGATTATCAGGCAAGACCTAGTGACGTTCAGGTGATTGCCAAAGCCGACGTCCTAGTGAAAAACGGGCTGGGGACGGAGTTCTTTCTAAATGACATGATCGAGAATGCGGAGAACGCTGATTTAGCAATCATCGAATCTAGTGAAGGAATAGAAACCCTCGCCAGCAGCGATGACCATGTTCACAGTCATAGTGAAGGGGAGAAGCATTCGGAAGAAGAAGATCATGCCGAAGAACACGACGAACACGCGCATAGTGAATTCGATCCTCACATCTGGCTAGATCCCAAACGAGCGATTGAGCAGGTAGAAAATATCCGTGATGGATTGATTGCTGCTGACCTAGCAGGCGAGGCAGCATACACGACTAATGCAGATGCATTTATCTCTCAACTGACTGTTCTTGATGCCGATATTAGTGAAACGTTTTCTCCCTTTGAAGGGGAAACGTTTGTTATTCTCCACGACTTCGCTTCTTACTTTGCTGATAGCTATGGATTGCAATTCACGGCGTTGGTTGGCATTCCCGAAGAAAGTCCCTCACCAGAAGACGTTCAGCGCGTGATTGAAACAGTGCGGGCAGAAGGACTAAAAACTATCCTGACCGAACCCCAATCAAATAAAGAGTCTTTTGAGGCGATTACTGACGATTTGGGGATTAGCCTTAGTGTATTTGACCCTATGGAAACAGGAGATGCTACAGCGACTCAGCCAGACTACTATATAAAGACTATGCGTCAGAATGCAGAGAACTTAGCCGCTGGTTTTGAATCCTCTAACTAGACTTAGTGATTCAGTGCCCATCATCTAGTTGCAACAAAGGTATATGCCCTTGCTGCACCATCAGCTGTTTAAAGCGAGTTAGCGCTGCACCACGGTCCAAGTGCTAGGAAGCAGGTATCATCTCGCTTAGCATACATCTCGCACAACCACAGCCCAGCGCATCGGTAATCGGGTTGGACTCTACTTGAGTCAGCGTTGGTAAGCGGCCATCTACATGGGTTGTAGTCGCTGCTACGGCTGGGCTAGTTACGGTGAGCATCCGAACTAAGTACAAAAACGCAATCGCAAGTGCTCTCACCCATAAAGGCCATGCTGTCGCCATGGCCCTGTTAATTTATATCGGTAGCAACCTGTACGCACTCGCCTAACGTTTCATCCCCAATAAAGCGCATAGCGGCTTGGAGAGTCCAGCCTAGTATAGCGGCAGGTGCTGAAACACGTAGGCTTTGAGCGATTCATTAAGCGCGACAGAGCGCAGTGCTTCGGCTGCTTCAAGTTCAATGTTCATAGGCAGCAAAAGGTTGTCGGGTTCCACAGAGTCAACATCAATCTTGTAGGCGCTTACTCTGCTATATCGTTATAACTATTTTGCTAGGCAGCTAACCGATCAATATCCGTCACAGGTAGCCCCTCAGCGAGCCAAAACCCTTGAGCCTGCTGACAGCCAAGCCCCAGCAGCAGCCTCATCTGCTCAGCCGTTTCAACCCCTTCTACAATCACAGTCATATTAGCGCTGTTGCCAAAATCAACAATCGTTTTAGCCACATCTCGCCCCTGCGAAGTACTCAAAGCGCGGACAAAAGCGCGGTCAACCTTCAGCGCGTTTACCGCAAGCTGATTCAAACGGCTCAAAGAAGAATGGCCCCGGCCAAAGTCGTCTACACAGAGCCCAAATCCTATCGCCTTTAGCTGAGTAAGCACTTCAGAGATTGTTGGATCATCACTGAGCAAAACCTGCTCAGCAATCTCTAGCTGAATAGCCGCCGCCGGAATCTTGTACTTTTTGAGCGCTGTCTGCCACTGAACGAGCAGCGACGGATAGCGAATTTGCATCAGCGAAAGATTGACATGCAGCTTGAGATTGTTCCAGGGCGATCGCATATCTCCTTCAGCAAAAGATCGCCATTTCACCAGCTGCTTGCACGCACTCTCAATCATGTAAGGGCTCATCTGCTGCACAATGCCAATATCTTCCGCCGTTTCAATAAACTCATCAGCGGTAAGCACGCCACGCTTCGGATGCGCCCAGCGCAGCAGCATTTCAAAGCCCGCCAGCTGTTGTTGCTTTAGATCAAAAATAGGCTGATAGTGAAAACAGAACTGCTCTTTCAGCACCGCCTGTCGCAGCTCCGCTTCCAGCGTCAGCTGAGCCTGATTCGTCTGTGGCACATTAGGATCAAAAACAGCGAACTGCTGATTGTCAGCAGGCAGCTCATCATGAATCAGAATCGGAGACGAATGAGGCTGCGTCTTACTCTGTAGCGTCAGCTGCTGCCGAATTCGCTGCTTAGACTGTTTTTTCGCCTGATACATCGCCAAACTAGCATCGCGCAGCGCATCCTCAGGCTGGCGATAGCCCATCGTACTAAAAGCAATACCAATACTGGCCCCCGTCGAGATCTTATGGGTCTGAATAATCACAGGTGTTTTAAGATGCGTTTGCAGTCGCTTAACAGCGGCAATAGCGTGCTCTAGCGTCGAAATATCATCGAGCAAAACAGAAAACTCATCATCACCCAGATGCGCCACCAAATCACTCTGCCGCAGCGCCTGCTGAATACGCTTCGCCACATGTACCAGCAGCTGATTACCAACGTCATAGCCAAGCGTATCGTTGATAGGATTGAAGTCGTTAAGCGCGATAAACAAAACCGCATAGCAATGGCTAGGCCGCCGCTGCGTAAGCTGTATCGACTGGCGCAGCCGCTGTAAAAAGTAGCTGCGGTTAGGCAGATCGGTAAGTGGATTGGCCAGCGTGCTGTAGCGCGAAGCAGCCTCCCGCTTAAGTAGCT
Source organism: uncultured cyanobacterium (assembly GCA_963836895.1). Classification (GTDB taxonomy): domain Bacteria; phylum Cyanobacteriota; class Cyanobacteriia; order Phormidesmidales; family Phormidesmidaceae; genus Phormidesmis. The sequence continues at coordinate 461,099 of CAWILA010000007.1, forward strand.
TTGTTTGCGCGTGCAGCAGGCGATACAAAGAAGCTGACAGAGACGACGTTCGCTCCTTTACCCGCTGCTCCAAATGCTGATTGGATAGCTCAAGCTGATATCGCTGGTAGCTAAGCTCCATTTGAGCAACTACCTGATGGCTCAAAACCTGAAGCGACTGCACTTGCGCATCGGTAAGACGGTGCGGCTTATAGCCCAGCACGCACAGTGAGCCCAGCGCGTAGCCATCGTGCGTGATTAGCGGCGCGCCCGCATAAAAACGAATATAGGGTGGACCGGTGACCAGCGGGTTCTTGCAAAAGGTGGGATCGTCGTGCGTATCTTCCACCACCATCACATCAACGCCTTGAATCGTATGAGTGCAAAATGCCATTGAACGTGGGGTCTCGGTAGCTTCAAGGCCCACACGCGACTTAAACCACTGACGGTTGGTATCAACCAGGCTAACGAGCGCCGTTGGGGTTTGACAGATCTGCGCAGCTAGAGCGGCAATGTCGTCATAGGTCGACTCCGGCAGGGTATCTAAAATACCGTAGTCGTGAAGCTTAGCCAGACGAAGCGATTCTTTTACCAGTCGAGGGGCTGCTGTCATAAATAGAAAATTTGAGTATCAGCTATAGTCGCCGACTAGGTTCGTTTGATCACTGCTCAACTAGAGAAGGTGCATGGAGCCTTTGAAGGCAAGCTTAGCCTTCTTCCAAAGCGCTACAGCGCAAATTTCTCCCAATTGTCTGCACGTCCGATAGAGTGTCAGTTCCTACACCTACTTTTCTGCAAACGTTGCCTGTGCCATGGGCAAAACACAGCCTACATTCACGCAAATAGCTGAAAAAACATATACCGACTAAGACAAACGGCCTTTTACGATAGTTTCAGTGTCACGCTTAGAATAAACCAGTACTAGTACATTTTCGTATCAAAACGTACGCCACCAGTCAAAAATGCGATTCCAAGCCCACCATTTATCAAGATCTTTATATTGTGTCTGACATTTGCGATCGCTGATGTAGCCTACATGGCCGCCCTGCTGCGTCATCACCAAATCAATAGCCGAATTTGCAGCGCAGACACGCTCAATCTCCTCAACCAAAGCTGGATCGAAGAGCGGATCGTCTGCGGCGTACAAAATCAGAGTCGGCTTCGTCAGCTCAGGCAAAAGGTACAGCCCGCTAGTAGCTTGGTAATAAGCTTCTACAGAGTCAAAGCCAAGGCGAGGAATCACAATCTCACGATCAAAGCTCCAGATACTGTGCACTCGGCTCACCGCTTCAGAATCGAAAGCGGTAGGGTGCATCTGCTGGAGCCGGTCTAGAAGCTGCTTAAGCTTGCGGGTAATAGCTTTTTCGAGATATTTACCGAGAGGGGCGCTGGTGAGATATTGAAGCGATCGCATCGACTCCAGCGCCGGACAAATCACCGCGCACCCGGCAATATCGTCACTCTCAATGGCCAAATCCGCTCCCCACTGCGGCAGATCCTGAGCCGCCTTCACCCCCCACAGCGCCAGCAGCCCACCCAAAGAAAAAGCCGTAAACCAAAAAGGAGCGGGCGCACCCATCGCCTTAGCCGCCGCCGCAATCCGCACAAAGTCTTCCCCCTCATACAGCCCGTCCGAGGTCAGCGTCGGCGACAGCTTCGCCGTTTCACCGTGCGCCCGCCAGTCAAAAATAACAACCGCATACCCCTGCCCGTAAGCCTTGCGCGCCATAATGCGCAAAAACCACTGATCGTCCAAATCACCGGTAATCCCATAGGTACCAATAACAGTCCCAATCGGATTCGGCGGAATAGCAACCAGGCCAAAAATGGGAACGCCCTGCGCCCCCGTAAACACTGTTTCCTGAAAATTGGGTTCCGGCTCAGCAAGCGTAGTCTCCCACTGATGGCTCGCCCTTAGCCCCGTGTACAGCGTCATCAAAAATCCGTTGTTCAGCGGAAAAGGGGCTCGGTAAGGGTGCGAATTCATCCCAATACCTATGAACCCACCGTCGCAGGTACCTTGACTATATTTTCTTCCCACTTCCTCGGCTCACTCGCCCGGCGAATATTGCGCCAGATTTGAGTTGCCGCCTTAGTGCCATCGGCAACCGCAATCGTCACCTGATTAAGCCCCTGCTTCAAATCGCCAACAGCAAAGACCCGCTCATGCGTTGTTTGCGTCATATCGTTAGTGATAAGATTTTCACCATCCCAGGTCAGCGCTTCAATGCCCTTAAGGTAGTGATTGTGATAGATAGAGCCCATACTGATCAGAGCCAGTAGTCGCCTCAACGGTAGTACCATCGGCCAACGTCACACCGCTCATCTTGTGGTTCTCACCTTCAAAGCGCGTAATCGGCGACTCATAGAGTGGATATCCATGGTCCGCTAGCTTCTGCTTCATCGCCTCGCTTACAGAATACTTTCCGTCAGTCAGCACCGAAATATACGGCGTAAACCAGTTCATCACAAAAGCAGCGTTGATCTGCGCTTCCTTACCTGCAATCAAAACCGCCTTACGATCCCACATATCGTAGCCATCGCAAATCATACACACGTGCAGCGTATAGCCAGCGTAGTCGTACACATTTTGCATATCGTCTAGCGTCGGCAGCACATCAATCACACCTGAAGCCGCAATCACATACTTACTGCGCAGCGTATGAGTCTGGCTGTTTTTCTTACCGACTTTTACCTCAATTGCAAAGGTCTCACCTTCATCGGTCACATTCTCTACGAATCCTCTTAGGTGATCTGCCCCCCACGCCAACGCCTGCTTAGTACCGTGCGTTAGAATGTTCCGCCCTGGCGTTGCCGGGTCAAACCCCAAATAGTTGCGAGTCTCCTGCATCCACAGCGAACGGCCCTTACCCTTCTCGATGATGAGGCACTTGAGACCGTAGCGCGCCAGGTAAATAGCCGCCGACAGTCCGCCCATACCGCCACCGACGACAACCGCGTCGTACACAGTATCTAAATGATTTTCGATATTGGCACTAGAGAGTTTCATAGGATTAAAGAAGAAGATGGGGATGAGACAAAGGGGTAGGGAATAGGGGATAAGGGAATTTTCTACTCCCCATTCTCTCCTATCCCCTACGGCCTAACACTAACGGCTAGCAACTAGCCAACAAACGCCTTAACTGGGTCAGAAACGCCAGGGGCATCGTGACCTTTCAAGTAAGCCAGCATTGTGTCCGCATCAGAGACTTCAAACGGATCGGTAGGGCAGTTGTCTCCGAAGTTTGGCTCAATGAAGATCTTCTCGACCGTCAAATCGTCGATGAGCGCAGAGTAGCGCCAAGAGCGCATACCAAAGCCAATGTCAGTTTTTTGGACCAGCATACCCATTTTGCGGGTGAAGTCGCCGTTGCCATCTGGCAGAAGCTTGATGTTCTTTAAGCCCTGCTGTTTGCCCCACTGAAACATGACAAAAGCATCGTTCACAGAAACGCAGTAGATCTCATCAATGCCCAGTGCTTTGAACTCATCGTAGAGCGCTTCGTAGCGAGGCAGGTGATTAGAAGAGCAGGTAGGCGTGAACGCACCAGGAATAGAAAACAGGACAATTCTCTTACCACCCAAAAGGTCTTGGGTGGTTTTATCTTCCCAACGATAAGGGTTTGGGCCTTCGACAGACTCGTCTCGAACGCGGGTCTTAAAAATAACGTCAGGTGCTTTGGTGATAACAGGCATAAATCCATCTCCTAATAGGCAGTATTTCAATCGTAAGTCTACAGGCTTATGCGGACTCACTTCGCTCTATCTCAGAATAGTTCTTATTTAAGAAAATAACAAGTAAAAGAAATAAGACAGTTTAAGGATAAAGCTAAGGTGAGTGTCATCCTGATAAGCAAATGCTACATTAGTCCTATCAGCCAAGGGCTTTCGGCGAAAAACTAGCCTTAGGGCGTCAAAGGGACTAAGTCCTATCTAGTAGTCAAAGTCGGTTTTGAAGGTGAACTATGTCGCAGACAACAGCAGAAATTATCGAAACCCTCAAGTCGAGAAAGCTGCGGGTCACCCCTCAGCGCTTTGCTGTGTACGCTAACTTGTTAGCCCGTGAAGATCACCCAACGGCTGAGCAGCTTTTACAAGATTTGAATAAAGACGCGCCCACCTCTTCGCAGGCAACCCTGTACAGCTCGCTTCAGGCACTGCGAAAGGCAGGACTCATTCGAGACGTGAGAATAGAAGAAGGCGTGTGCCGCTACGACGCCAATGTCGGCTTACACCATCACTTTCGCTGTAGCAGCTGTGGGTCTATCGAAGATGTAGCCTGGGAACAGTTTCAGCAGGTTGAGACCGATCGGCTCAGAGCCGGGCTAAAGGTAGAAAGCTATGAGGTGACGGTAAGAGGGGTATGCGATCGCTGCCAGTAGAAAACAAGAGAGACAAAAGCAAGAACCCTACAGCCGTTCAGTCAGCGTCGGACTTTGAACCTGCTTGAGTAGGTCGTAAAAAGGCTGCCAATTATCTTCTTCTGCAATCGGATCCCACACAGATTCAATCACAGGACGATGCAGTACAACCATTGGATTCGTTGACTTTAGACAGTTTTTCACATCTGCCATAGCTTCAACAGGCAGCTGACTAAGGCACTGCTGATACACTTTACGCCACTGCTGAAGCTGAGCGATAGCTTCTGGCTCCGAATTCTCTAGCATGGCAGTGAGAATCAGTGTCTCGTCATTTCGCCAGGCCGGGTCGAACTGGCAGGTGAGCGTGGCAAAGAAATCGGTGTAGCTAAGGCGGGTCTGCTCAAGCAGGTCAAGCGTAGCGGTAAGTAGAGAGTGGCGAATAGCTTGAGAGGAGGAATCGGTTGAGGTGAAGCCGAGCTTTTTGAGGGTGCGATCGCAAAATACCTCAGCATACTTAGGCTGATACTGCGCTAGCCCCGCCTCCATATGTTTCGTATCGATGATGCCGTTGAGTGCGATCGCCAGCTTCTCCAAATTCCAATAGCACGCACCCGGCTGATTGCCATAGCAATACAGTCCTGAATAATCAAAGTAAGCCGCCGTAAAACGCGGATCGTACTCATTCAAAAAAGCAAACGGACCATAGTCGAAGCTTTCGCCAGTAATCGACATATTGTCCGTATTGAGCACCGCGTGGCAAAAGCCCACCGTCATCCACTGCGCCACCAGAGTAGCCAGTCGCTCCGCTAGTGCCGAGAACCACAGCGCATAGCGAGCCTGCTTATCTGCTTCACCGAGCAAATGCGGATAGTAAACCTTAATCACATGGTCCAGCAGCTTCTTCGCCAGGTCTGGCCGCTTGATGTATTGCAGCCGCTCAAAGGTGCCAAAGCGAATATGCGAATGGCTAAATCGCACCATCACAGAAGAGCGCGTCGGCGAAGGCTCATCCCCACGATGCAGATCTTCTCCCGTTTCAATCAGGCTCAGCGTTCGAGACGTATTCACACCCAGCGCGTGCAAAGCCTCCGAAGCTAATATTTCGCGGACACCGCCTTTAAGCGTAAGGCGACCATCTCCACCGCGGGACCAGGGCGTCGAGCCCGACCCCTTTGTACCAAAGTCGTACAGTCTGCCGTCGGTGCCGCGCACCTGGCCATATAGAAAGCCGCGTCCGTCGCCCAAAAAGGGATTGTAGCTGCGGAACTGGTAGCCATGGTAGCGGAGGGAGAGGAAAGGCGAGTGACCGGAGAATTCACCAAAGGCTTCGATGAAGTTGCGATCGCTCACTTCTTCAGGCATTAGGTCCAGCTTTCGCAGCAGATCATCGTTGCGGAAGCGGAGGAGATGCTTAGGAAAAGCAGCAGGCGTAACGGCGTCGTAATAGTCTTCGCCAAGATCAGCCAAAGCTGATTCGTAAGGGAGATTGAGGATTGGGTTTTGAGACAAAAGAGTTACTGATAGGTATTAGCTTCGACTACACTCAGCCGCCGCAAACATCGACCATTGAGGGTTAGCATTTGCACAAAGCTGCTGTCAAGGACTGAGTAAAGTCTGAGGTTGGCTAGATTAATCGACGGCTGTAACTCGTCTTCAAGTCCAGCACATCGGATAGCTTACGAATATGAATAAAGGTTTGATTGAGATGAGCATGATCACGAATATCAATCCCTAGATCAATCTCTGCAATTTGGTTGGGATGAGTCTTCACGCCCGCCTTATGCACGTTGATTTTAAGATCGGATAGTCGCGTCAGAATATCTTTGAGAACGCCGACCCGGTCAATCACTTCGATTCTGAGCTGAACAGGATACGTATCAGGCTGTCCGGTCGTGGCGTCCGTATCGTTCCAGCGCAGCGGGATCAGCCGCTCACCAGGAATACTATCCACATTGGGGCAGCCCTGCTTGTGTACAGCAATGCCCCTGCCACCCGTCGAAACAGTTCCCAAAATAGACTCACCTGGAATAGGGTGGCAGCAGCCTGCAATATAGTGCATCAGCCCTTCCAATCCAGCAATCGGCGCATGATCGCCACTCTTACGAGAAGTAGGCGCTTTCACCTTCGGCAGCTCATCTTTCAGCGTGCTTGGCTCTTCAGGCGCAACCGGCTGAGCATCCTTCACCGCCTCTTGCAGCCGATTGACGACCGCATTTAGCGTCACTTCGCCATAGCCTAGCCCCGCTAGTAAGTCGTCCACCGAAGAATAGTTACAGCGCTCAGCAGTAGCCTGGGCCGGAGCGGTTTTTAGCAGCGCATCTAGGCCACTTTTACCCATCACCTTTTCGAGCATGTCGTGGCCGCGATCGCGATTCTCATCTCGATGAAAATTCTTATACCACTGACGAATCCGGTTCCTTGCCCCCGTACTCACCACAAAGTTCAGCCAGTCCAAGCTTGGGTGAGCGTTTTTCTGCGTAATCACTTCAACGATGTCGCCGTTCTGCAACTCCGTATTGAGCGGCACAATCCGCCCGCTCACCTTCGCCCCGGCGCAGTGGTTACCCACCTCAGTATGGATACGATACGCAAAATCAACCGGTGTTGCCCCTCGGCTCAGCGGCACCACATCGCCATCCGGCGTAAAGGCATACACCTCCTCGTCAAACAGATTATTCTTAACGTCTGAAAGGTACTCCTGAGCATCTTTTAGATCGCTCTGCCAGTCCAAAAGCTGACGTAGCCAGGTGAACTTCTCCTCATCTTCGCCAACGGCAGTCTGGCTATTGCCAGACTCCTTATACTTCCAGTGCGCCGCAATCCCGTACTCCGCCACATGGTGCATTTCTACCGTCCGAATCTGCACCTCAATGGGGCGACCGTGCGGGCCAATCACCACCGTATGCAAAGACTGATAGCGGTTGGGCTTTGGCAAGCCAATATAGTCTTTAAAGCGGCCCGGAATCGGACGATAGAGATCGTGAGCTACAGCCAGCGCCCGGTAGCACTCGTCTTTTGTATTCACAATCAGCCGAACCGCCGCAATATCGTAAATCTCTTTGAATTCCTTCTTCTGCCGCTCCATCTTTTTGTGGATACTGTACAGATGCTTTGGCCGACTGCTCACGTCTTCGCAGCGGATGCCCAGCTTAGCAATGCCCTCTTGCAAAACACCGCTGACCTTCTGCAACCGCTCTTCCCGGTCAGTGCGCTTCTCAACAATCAGGCGCTTGAGCGTACGGTAAGCTTCTGGCTCTAGATACTTAAAGCAAAGGTCTTCAAGCTCCCACTTAAAGCGGCCAATACCCAGACGGTTCGCCAAGGGCGCGAATATCTCTAGCGTTTCACGCGCAATGCGGATCTGCTTATCGGGGCGCAGATGCTGTAGCGTGCGCATGTTGTGCAGGCGGTCGGCAAGCTTCACAACAATGACGCGAATATCCTTGGCCATTGCCAAAAACATCCGACGAAAGTTCTCCGCCTGCTGCTCCGTTTTACTGTCGAAATTGAACTTAGAAAGTTTGGTCACCCCTTCTACTAGGTGTCTCACTTCTTCGCCAAAGTGATCCTCAATTTCATCAGCCGTCACCGCCGTATCTTCCACCACATCGTGCAAAAAGCCCGCTGCAATCATGGCGCTATCGCCACCCAGGCTACGCAGCAGGCCCGCTACCGCCACCGGATGAGCAATATAAGGATCGCCGCTCGCTCTCATCTGCCCCTTATGAAGCTGATAGGCAAACTCAAAAGCCCGGCAAACCAGCTGATCCCCATCGACGGGCGGCGCCATCTCATCGAGGCTAGGACTGCCCTCTGCGGCAGATTCTAAAGCGGCTACCAGCTGAGCTTTTTCTACCCTGGCACGTTGCTTAATCAGACAGGACGATAGCCAATCTGGGAGTGAGCAATCTTGGGGAATGGCGACGGCGGTAGTGGTCATGGCTGCACTCTCTATTTATGTATACGTATATTTGGGGCGAATTGTCAGCGATACGCGGAAAGCGGGAAGCTAGGTAGAACGTAAATCACAAAGATATTTAAAGTAAAAGTTCACTTTGACGGAATAAAAATCATACTTAAGCAGCCGCATTTGTTTGCAATTATCAGAACACAATCTTCCTATTCAGACAGTTGAGCGAATAAAGAAGCTAAAAGGCAAATTATATCTCTTGCGATCGCTCTAGGCACAGGCTACTTAAGCGGAATGGCACTATCCTCTGGCTATGGGATTAGACAACGAATAACCAAACGGATAAGAACTTCACTACTTTTAATTCTTTTACCTTGAAACCCTGTATCAAGTGCCTGTGTAGCCTTGCATACACGATCTATGCATTTCATAATAAACAAAACTGTCCCCTTTAAGCGCACAGATCCTAGAGATAGTACCTAGTACAGACGTATTTTTAGCTATGCGTATTTTTAGCTATGGTAGTTAGCTACGGTAAGAAACAACTGCAAAAGGAAAGTATGGGGCTATGTGAGCAGCTTGGGCAGTTTGAGAACTCAATCAAAACCCTGCAAACGGCTGTAGAAGAGATCGGCACCTCAGATTCATCTTTAAACGCGACGCAGATTTGGCAGCGGTCGACTCAGCTATCGACTCAGTTTCAGCAGATGCTTGAAGCCAACAGCAGCGAGACCGATAGCGACAGGTCCAATAGTCCCACAGCCGAATCAACTGTCAGCTCAGCGGCTGAGCTAGCTATAGAACGAGAAATACAGTCGTATCAGACAGAAGCACACAGAAGACTGCGACTGATCGGCATTGAGGCGATGAAGCTACGAACGGCCCGGCAGCCTATAACCATCTCGCGCGGGCGATCGCAGCTCATAAGCCATCTCCACCAGCTTTCCCAGTTTGTACAGGCGATGCGAGTAGCGGTGTGCGGTTCGTAAAATTGAGCGTGGGAGTTTGAAGGGTTAGGCGCTGCGATTGGCTATTCGGTGTAAGCTATCGCTAACTTGAGTCTGCAAGCCCATATCAACTCAAAGGGAGCTAGCGCGTGCACTGTCCGAAAGAACCTACAGTTGAACTGAGCCCTAGCCAGCTGACGGCAGGTCTAAACGTACAGTGCTGCGCCAGCTGTAGCGGTAACTGGCTGCCAAAATTTCACTACCAGCACTGGCAAGCGCTAAACGCAGGACTAGAAGTGATCCCACCGCCTGTGCTGCCGCTCTCGCTAGAGACAGACTACCAGGCAAGACCCCTAGATAGCCGAGCGGGGCTATGCCCTGAGTGCGGCACTTACCTGAAGCGATCGCGCCTCAATCTCAAAAGCACCGCCTTCTATATAGAGCGCTGTCCCATCTGTGGCGGGCTTTGGTGCGATCGCGGCGAGTGGGAAGTCCTTGAAGCCCTCGGCCTCCACGTTCAGATCCCCATCGTCTTCAACCCAGACTGGCAGACCAGAGTACGCAACCTGGAGCAAGCCTGGAAGCAGCGTCAGGGCCTTGTTGACAAACTCGGCGAAGCAGTCGCCAACCGAGTCTTTGAACTTGGCGAAATCATCGAAAGCCACCCGCACGGAGACTTTGCCGTGGCGTATTTAATGAGAAAATTCAACCAGTAGTTTTGTCTATATATCAGTATTCAGCCGCGTTCCAAAACCTATGACTGATCCTTCCGTGCCCGCCAATAGCAAATCAGAGGCTAGTAAATCAGAGGCTATCAGGTCAAAGGCCACTGCGCATCAGGCGCCTCTACTGGCAGTGGAAGATTTTCGCGTGTCCTATCCGGGGCCGCTAGCGTGGGCAGTTGACGGCGTGTCTCTATCGCTTCAGCCGGGCGAAAAGCTAGGACTCGTTGGCGAATCTGGCTGCGGTAAAAGTACGCTTGGGCGAGCGGCGATGCGGCTGCTGCCAAACGGCTCTCGCGTCGAAGGCAAGGCTACCTTTGAAGGACGCTCGATTATAGACTTTTCATCAGCCGAGCTGCGCAAGTTTCGCGGCGAAGCCGTTTCGCTGGTGTTTCAAGACCCTATGACGCGGCTAGATCCGCTCATGACCATTGGCGACCATTGCCTAGAAACGCTGTTAGCGCATCAGCCGGGGCTAGATAGCAAAAAGGCCAAGGACATTGCGATCGCTACCCTAGAATCGGTCAACATCCCCGCCGACCGGTGGCGGCAGTATCCACACGAGTTTAGCGGCGGCATGCGACAAAGAGTTGCGATCGCTCTTGCCCTCATACTCAACCCCAAACTCATCGTGGCAGACGAACCCACGACAAGCTTAGACGTAACCGTCTCCGCGCAAATTCTCGACAGGCTCACCGAGCTTTGCGCCGAGCGAAACATGGGCCTGGTTTTAATTTCTCACGACCTGGCTTTAGTGGGCGAGTACTGTGATCGCATCGCCGTCATGTACCAGGGCAAGCTCGTCGAATTTGGCTCCACCCAAGACGTCTTCTACAACCCGCAGGCCAAATACACCCAAACCCTACTTGCCGCCGCCCATCAGCTCCAGTCGGCTGGCGCAGAGCACTCTACCGCAGCCCTTTCAGAAAGTGCGCCCATCCTAAAACTAGAAAATATCACCAAACACTACGCCTTAGAGCAAGGGATAATAGGCAAAATTTTCCGGCAGGAACCACCAGAGCCAATCAAAGCAGTCGACGGGGTCTCTATCGATCTTTACCCCGGCGAAATTTTAGGCTTAGTCGGTGAATCTGGCTGTGGCAAAAGCACCCTTTCACGCACGCTGCTGCGAATCGTAGAGCCCACCTCCGGCAAAATCACCTTCCAGGGCAGCGACTTCACCGGCCTTTCGCGCTCAGCGCTACAGGCCAAGCGGCGAGACATTCAAATGATCTTCCAAGACCCTCACGCCTGCCTCAACCCCATGATGACCATCGGGCGTGGCGTCGCCGATCCGCTCTTGATCCACGGCCTAGCCAACGCGGCTGAAGCCAAAGAAAAAGTAGAAGCCATGCTAGAGCGAGTCGGGCTTACCCCCGTAGCAGACTACTACCACCGGTATCCAGGCGACATTTCTGGCGGGCAGCAGCAAAGAGTGGCGATCGCTCGCGCCCTCATCACCAGACCCAAACTCGTCGTATGCGATGAGCCCGTCAGTATGCTTGACGCCAGCGTACAGGCGCAGGTACTAGAACTAATGCTCGATCTTAAAGATGAGCTAGAGCTGACGTATCTATTTATCACCCATGACCTTTGGGTGGCGAAGTATTTGTGCGATCGCATCGCCGTCATGAACGGCGGCAAAATCGTCGAGATCGGCCCCACCGAACAAATCTTTCGCGCCCCTGCTCACACCTATACCAAAACATTGTTGAAAGCAGCGCCGTTACTCGCAAAAGCTGAAACAGATTAAATGAGAAAGGAGTTACAGGTGAATGCGTGATAATTAAAGCGCTGACAGTAAAGAGTTGTGGGCTAGGTATGCATAGGAAAAGCAGCCTATAGCTAGAGCAAATTTTATCGAATGTTGAAGAGAAAGCTTAAGAAGAGAGACCCTACAGTCGACTCTCTCTTTTTAAGCTCAAACTGATCTTTCCAATTTAACCTTGCACCCAAAGCTGACGAATCTCATCTGGCAAAAACTGAGCAATTTCATCCGTTCGCTGCTGAGGCAACTCGTCTTGCATCGCAGAGAAAACAGCTTTTGCGACGACCTTGGGATCTGTCTCCTTCGGTAGCTGACCTTCCTGCTTTAACCGCAGCAAAAAAGTATCCGAACTAATGTTTAGCTGTCGCAGTGGGCTAATCCGACTAAAGAAAGCAACCATCACATTAGGGTCATTCCACAGATCCGCAATCTTCATATCCGCCTTAGGCGCATCGGCTTGCAGCTCCTGCTCAATCTGCTCAATCTCATCGGTTGGCATCAAATCACGCATAATGCGAAACACAATCTTCGATGCCATCTGCGCGTCGTTCACATCCTGCAAACCGCTCTTATCTAAAACCTTGTCGATGAAAGTCTTCTGATCTGTTCCGTCCTTCTTCTCTGCCGTTGACTTATTCTTCTCTGCTGTTGTCGAATCTGCCATAAAACTTTCCTATTTTCAATTTACACCTAGATCTTAAAAAGATAGCAGCCGCTTTCCCTCCGTCGAATGAATGAAGGCAGCAGAGCTGCTTTAGGTCTTTGGGTCCAGAAAAGACGATCATAAAACGTATAGCAATGTGCGGATGCAATCGTACAATTGCTATGCACTTTGCGTCACCGAACAAGGGCTGTAGCCTTCTGTGATGTAGTAAGCAAAGTGCGAAAAGCTATAGCTTCGTGACTTCTCACTGAGCATTCTGTTACGGAAATCACCCCTTCGGGGGGATCGCTCTCACTCGTTGAGCTTGTTACGATACAGGTAACTAAAGTAACGTATCTAGGCGAAAGAGACGAGAGATCAACGTATGCCAATCAAAGAGAAAAAGCCAAATCAGAAGAAGGCCAACTGGGCGTTTTTAATTCTCAGCGCCGTGCTGTTGATTAGCACCTTTTTACCGCAGTCTTTCGGGCAGACAGAAAATAAGGTCCCCTACAGCACCTTTGTCAGCCAGGTAACAGAGCATCAGGTCAGCAGCGCGGCAGTCGGTGAAAAGACCATTCGCTATCAGCTAGAAGAAGGCGGCGAGGTGTATTCTACTAACCCTGTGTTCGACCTAAATTTGCCGACGCTGCTACAGGAAAATGGCGTTGAATTTTCAGCCCAAACGCAGAGCAATCAGTGGATTGGCAGTTTGCTAAGCTGGGTAATTCCACCGCTTATTTTCGTTGGTATCTGGCGCGTATTTCTGATGCGCGGACAGGGCGCTCAAGGTGGCGGTCTGTTCTCTATTGGCAAAAGCAAAGCTAAAGTCTACGTTGAAAACGAAGATACAAAGACAACCTTTGCTGATGTCGCTGGCGTAGAGGAAGCTAAAACCGAGCTGGTCGAAATCGTCGACTTTCTGCAAAACTCCAAGCGATTTACAGACCTTGGGGCGCGAATTCCCAAAGGTGTGCTGCTTGTGGGCCCACCAGGAACCGGTAAAACCCTACTAGCCAAAGCCGTTGCAGGTGAAGCAGGCGTTCCCTTCTTCAGCATTTCGGGCTCCGAGTTTATTGAAATGTTCGTAGGTGTCGGCTCCTCTCGCGTTCGCGACCTGTTCGAGCAGGCAAAAAAGCAAGCGCCCTGTATTATTTTCATAGATGAGCTAGATGCCATCGGTAAGTCTCGTGCATCGGGCGGCTTTTACGGCGGTAATGACGAGCGTGAGCAAACCCTGAACCAGCTGCTAGCTGAAATGGACGGGTTTGGTGGCGGTGAAGATACCGTTATCGTGCTTGCAGCAACGAACCGACCGGAAACGCTTGACCCGGCCTTACTACGGCCCGGACGCTTTGACCGCCAGGTGCTTGTAGACCGTCCTGATCTCAAAGGGCGTCAGGCAATTTTGCAGATTCACGCGGCAGAAGTAAAGCTATCAGATGAGGTGGATTTGAATGCGATCGCCACCCGCACACCAGGTTTTGCAGGTGCAGATCTTGCCAACCTCGTCAACGAAGCCGCCCTGCTCGCCGCCCGCAATCACCGAGAATCCGTCATTCAAGCCGACTTCGCTGAAGCCATTGAGCGCGTCGTCGCCGGGCTCGAAAAGCGCAGTCGCGTTCTAAATGATAAAGAAAAAGAAATCGTCGCCTATCACGAAGTCGGCCATGCCCTCGTTGGCGCAGCCATGCCCGGCTCCGACCAGGTCGAGAAAATCTCCATCGTACCGAGAGGAATGGCTGCGCTTGGCTACACCTTGCAGCTCCCCACCGAAGACCGCTTCTTACGCGACGAAACCGAGCTCAAGGGTCAGATCGCCACTATGCTTGGCGGCAGATCTGCCGAAGAAGTTGTCTTTGGCTCTATCACAACCGGCGCAGCCAATGACCTTCAGCGAGCAACCGATGTCGCCGAGCAGATGGTCACCAGCTACGGCATGAGCCAGGTTCTTGGCCCGCTTGCCTACGATCGCGGCAAGCAAAACACCTTTTTAGACAACGGCTCAGTGCCCAACGCTCGTCGCCTTGTCAGCGACGAAACGGCTAAGGCCATTGATAAAGAAGTCAAAGATATCGTCGAGGCGGCCCATCAGAGAGCGCTTAGCATCCTCAAGAACAACCGCGAGCTGCTAGAGAAAATCTCACAGCGGCTCTTGGAAGAAGAAGTCATAGAAGGTGAAGTGCTCAGAGACATGTTGGCAGCCGTGCAGCTTACGGGCACCGACATTCCTTCAAGCGATCGCCGACACGTTGTGGAAGTGGCGCAGGCGTAAACAAGCGATCGCACGTCCTAGATCGCGCATTCTAGATTACGCAGCCAAACAGCTATTCAACATAACTTGATTAATCAACAGCAGCAGCGGGTAACCTCAACAGCGTTACCCGCTGCTGCGATCTATTAATTTCCTTAAAATCGCTCAAAACAGCGTACAAATACCCAGCGCACTCAACTAATATACTTAACTAACCTGACCGTGCGTTCACCCAGCATTAGCAGCCTGCTTTATGATCACATTTGTGCAGATTAAACGCACATCCCACTCCAGAGCCGCTGCTCAAAAGCCACCAGGCCTTGTGAAAAGCATACTGGCTGTCATCATGTGGACGACCCTGCTCTCACTCATCACACTCATAGCGAGCCTGACCTACATTCGCCACCAGCAGCAGTTTTTAACCCCACCTGTCGCCCTCGTTCTCGGCGGCGCACCCGAACGCGAACGCTTCGCTGCCCAGTTCGCCAAAGCGCACCCCACCGTAGAAATTTGGGTGTCTTCCGGCAGCAACCCCGAATATGCTCAGTGGGTATTCGAAGAAGCGCGCATTCCTGTAGAGCAGTGGCACCTCGACTATCAGGCCGTCGACACCGTCACCAACTTCACCACCCTCGTCGATGAGCTAGAAGCTAGAAACATCGAAGACGTGTACCTCATCACCTCCGACTACCACATGCGCCGAGCCAGCGTCGTCGCCCAAATCGTACTGGGCAGTCGCGGCATCAGCTTCAAACCCGTCGCCATTCCTACAGAGCAAGTCCCCGAAAGGCCAGAAACCGTCATGCGAGAAGTCAGAGACGGTGCAAGATCCATCCTCTGGCTCGTCACTGGCAAAACAGGCTCCGAATGGAGAGAAAACTCAAAAGAAGAGTCCTAGAAGGGAGCCGATATCTAGAAAGAAAGATGAACACATTGAGTAAACCTGTTAGCTTGTAGCAAGCACTCGCCCGCCAACAATTTCTGACCCACAAAACTATGGCATCAGCTACCCAAAACTCTCCCTATACACAAGCTCAGATTCAAGTTTGGCTGCGCGGTCTGCTTACTGTAGCCTGGGCCGATGGCAACTTCGATGAAGAAGAAAAAGTCATTATCAACTCCATGGTGGAGTCAGAATTTGCACCCAGCGTCACCTTCGACACCTTAGAACCTATAGAGCCTCAAGCCCTTGCCGACGAGCTTCAGCTAGACAGCCGGGCCGCTCAGAACTTCCTGCGAATGGCCGTCATGGTTGCCCTGTCCAACGGCGTTTACTCCGAAGCCGAAAATGCACAGATCATCGCTTTTTCAGAGGTTCTCAAGCTCGACCCAGCCGTACTGACCTCATTGCAATCTACCCTACAAAAGCTCAGCAACGCAGGTGTAGGCGCAGTTAAAGAAGCCTCAGAAGCCGCTTTGGAAGCAGCCACTAGCGAAAGCCCACTCAACAAAATAGGTGGCAAACTAAGCAGCGTCGAGCCCCTCAAGCCCGTTCGCGAGTGGCTAGATCAGCTCAGCGTAGAAGATCCTCGTCTTGCGCGCTTCGTCTGTAAGCTTGTGCCTTCCCAATGTCCGTTTGAGCGGGACGTCAAACTCTTTGGCAGCAAGACCATCCATATTCCGCCTATGTGCAAAGTCAATCCTCTGTACGAACAGCTAGTAGGCTTGCGATTTCGGGCCTTGACCTACCTTGCAGACGACGTCGGCGAAGACGTCACGTCATACATGTAACCATCGCAGCGCACTATGGACTCAATCACCGCAGATATTCTGGTCGTTGGTGGCGGCGCAGGCGGTACGGCAGCAGCTATCCAGGCTGCGAGACGTGGACAGAGCACCGGAACGAGCGTAGTCCTTGTTTCAGACCTTCCCTGGCTAGGTGGAGTGCTCACCTCAGCCGGTGTCTGTGCGCCCGATGGCAACGAGCTAGAAGCCTTTCAGACCGGTATCTGGGGCGAATTTCTAAAGGAACTTGGTGATCGGCATCCTGAAGGGTTAGGACGAGGCTGGGTCAGCTTTTTTACCTACAGTCCAGCCGTCGGCGCGTCTGTATTCGCTGATTGGGTGGCCGATCTGCCAAATTTGAAATGGATTTCAGGGCAGCGCCCCCAAGAAGTACTACGTCAGGAAAACTGTATTACGGGCGTTCGGTTCAACAGCATTACCGTACAGGCAGCGGTCACTATAGACGCTACAGAGCTAGGAGACGTCCTTGCGCTTGGCAAGGTGCCCTACCGATGGGGATGGGAGACCCGCGACGTATGGAATGAGCCAAGTGCCCCCGTATCTCTAGAAGATCCAAGCGACCCGCTATACGAAATTACGCAGCGCTACCCGGTACAGTCGCCCACCTGGGTAGTGATCATGCAGGACTTCGGCAAAAACAAGGCTCCAAAAATCGACCTGCCCACTGTGGATTTTACAGCCTCGGATGGTAGAGAAAAGAGCACCCAAACACAGCGCAACTCTACAGACATAGAGAATCTCTTTGTAGGGGCTTGGACAAACTACGGTGACGATGAAACGTCAGCAGGAGAGACCTGTCTCAACTACGGTCGCCTGCCCGATAGCTTACTCATGATCAATTGGCCGCACAGAGGCAACGACTACGGCGTTGGGCTCCACAGACTAATTGAATCGGATGAAGCTAGAGCCCAATACGGCAAAGAAGCACAGCAGCATTCTCAGGCGTTCGCACACTATATTCAAGCTCAGCTAGGCGATCGCTACGGCCTGGCTACCGGCATTTTCCCAAAAACAGATCGCTCTCCTGGCGGCGCTTTCGCCCTGATGCCCTACTACCGAGAGAGCCGTCGCCTGGTAGGGGTTAGCACTGTCAGTGAGCGCGATATTTTACCTATAAATGAAGGCAAATCTGGAGCGCAGGTAGCTGCACTGCCGCTTAGCGAGTCGGGTGTCGTGGATGCGATCGCCTACGGCAACTACCCAAACGATCACCACTATCCGGGCTTTGAAATGCCCCTGGCGCCAAAATCCATTCGCTGGGGAGGCCGTTGGACCGGCACCCCCTTCACCATCCCCTACAGCGCGCTCGTCCCCAAGACCGTCGACGGACTGCTTGTATGCGAAAAGAATATATCCGTCTCCCATATCGCTAATGGCGCAACCCGACTACAGCCCGTCGTCCTGGGTATCGGGCAGGCAGCGGGCATGGCAGCGGCACTGTGCGTAGAGCAGCAGCGCGAAAAGGG
This sequence comes from uncultured cyanobacterium, assembly GCA_963836895.1. Classification (GTDB taxonomy): domain Bacteria; phylum Cyanobacteriota; class Cyanobacteriia; order Phormidesmidales; family Phormidesmidaceae; genus Phormidesmis. Next base: position 478,895 of record CAWILA010000007.1, read on the forward strand.
GATATGTCAGCTGAGGGAAGTGGACGTGCGATCGCTGCAAAACGCCCTCCTCACCGACCCTACGGCTCCCGCCGCCGTCATTCCACTGTTCAACCTGTCACCAGCACATTCCCAGTGGCAAACCGTTCAACAGTATTACCTCACCCACCCACGGCAGTACCCAGTAAGCGGCCATCACCCCTTTTCGCCGAGTAGACCTACTAAGCCGTCATTCGAGAACAAAGCAGGTAATTCCGTATCCGTACGCAGGCAACTCAAAAAAACGTCGCCAATCTCCGTCAAAGGTATATTTAGAAGAGATGAAGATAGCGCCTACAAACTCCATCAGAATACGGTTATAAATCTGCCTGAAAGCATCAGCTTGGTCACAGTTAGATCGGAAATTACGGAAGCTTTTTCCAACCTAGAAAACAATCAGTCAGTACATATTCTAGGCACGTGGAACTCCGCTGGGAAATGGCTACTTTGCACTGCTCTTAAAGCAAATTAACTAAGTCAAGTCTTCACATATATCTTCCTGACCTTACGAGGAATCAACGTAACACTGAATAACGACTTGGAAATCACTTAGCAACCATGCTGACTTATTCTCACTACCTAATTGGCGGATTTTTAACTGCCTTCTGCGCGACTGGAGCGCTGATACAAACCTCTTATTCAGCCAGTTTCCCTTCATCGACAGATTCTTTCGGATCATCCGTTCGCACAAACATCGACATTTCCTCCCGAGGCAGCGGTCGCGTAGATGATGACCCCATACCAGACAAAGCTCAGCATAGCGCCTTCCCAATGGGAAGATACCTCGTCTCTCATCGCGGCAGCGGTCGCGTGCAACCCTCGTCTCCTTCCTCTATATAGGCTATCTAAATAAGCTATCTAGAAACATCACACACAAAGTGGATATGGCCACTTACGTAGAAGCTAAGCGACCGCTTACTGATGTGGAACGCATCTACCAGCGAACATATACCTAGAGGTGTAGAATATGGGCTAGGTAAAGGTTGCTTCAAGCCCAATGCTTACTCATGTAACATTTTACACCCGTAAATGAGTATTCAGAAGCAGGATAGGTGTTCCCTTCCATCTGTTTTTTGTGCATTCTATATATTAAGCATTTTCGCTTGATTGAGTTTTTAATGACCAGCAACACCGACTTAGTTAAGAAGCTAGAACCCAGCGCAATTGACGAGATCATGATGTATCTGGCCTTTAGTGCCATGTGTACAGGCGGACATCGTCATGGGGCTTTTTTGGACGCCGCTGCCACCGCCGCCAAATGTGCCATCTACACCACGTATGTAGAGCAGGGCAAAAACTTGCGGATGACTGGCCATCTTCACCACATTGAGCCCAAACGGGTGAAGGTGATTGTAGAGGAAATGCAGGCCGCGCTTACAGAAGGACGAATTCTAAAAATGCTCGGCTCTCAAGAGCCTGGCTACTTGATTCAGCTTCCCCACGTTTGGCTACAGCGCTACCCCTGGGAAAGTGGCAGCTACCGAGTCTCCAGCACCAGCCTTAGCGCCGCCGAAAAGAGACAGGTAGAAGAACGCCTTAAAGCTGCCGACCTGCCAGAGCCTCTACCCAACGCTCAGCTGCTCAACGGGTTTCAGTTCATGGAGCTAATTGAGTTCCTGCACTCTCGCTCCCAAGAGAACCTGCCTGAAGACCGTCGAATGGCTCTCAGCGACGCCCTAGCAGAACATATCAGACGCCGCCTCATCTACGCGGGCACTGTCGCTCGAATAGATTCACCCATTGGCGGCATGCCGTTCTACGCCCTGACGCGGGAGTCTTACTCACCGGTTGGCGAAGAAGAAAGAACGTACGCCATGATGGAAGATACCGCTCGGTATTTTCGCCTTATGAGAGAGTGGGCAGATACGAAGCAAGGCACCCGGCGAATCCTTGAAGAATTGAACGTGCCCATCGAAAACCGCGAAGCCGCCTTCGACGAGCTAGATCAGCTCATCAGCCAGTGGGCAAACAAATACCACAACGACAGCGGCCAGCCTATCGTCGTTCAAATGGCGATGGGAGACAGCGACTCACCCAGCTGAAGACGCTCTAAACCGCAAACGAGAATTCCTAGAGTCCATAGACTTCAGGGATTCTCGTTTGCGGTATTTTATCTGTGTAACAGGCGCGTCACCAGATCTATCGCTTAAAGCTACCGGCCTTCGCCTTCCCAAAAGTGGGCAGCTGAACAGCCGACATAGAGCCAATTTTCTTCTGAGCGCTTAGCGGATTAACCGTTGGGGAAACGGACGAAGCATCACCATCGACAGTAGGAAAGTAGGGCGCTAGCTCAGCACCGTCAGCGCAAGCATCACCAGCCTTCAGAGCGTCTTTCTCTAACAAAGGCTTGCCCCAAGGAGAAGGTTCAGAAAAAACGACTTCAGCAGCAGGCGTTTGGCCTACAGGCACCGTGTATGGGTCAATCACAACGGCCCTGTCGCTAGGCGCTTTTTGCCCTAACGCTTGAATAAGGGGCTCTTTTCTAGAAGACAGTGCGCCGTCGGGCTGAGCGACTGCGGGTACTTTTGAGGCAGCATCTGTCAGCACCTCAGATAAGACACCTACAGACTGCTCAACTAGCTGAGTGTCTGTAGGAACAGCTCTACGCTGCCAGTTGAGCTTGGGCTCTATAGACGCTTCCGCTGAGTCTTTCACAGGTACATCTATTGTTTCTTCAGCAGTAGCCAGGGTCTGTATTTTGTCTTTGGTGAGTTCTTCTGTTTGAGCAATATCTTCTGGAGCTACCGACACAGCATCACTCTCCGAGCTTACACCCTTGGTGACTAAACCGTTTGGCTCTATAGAATCAGAAAAATCAGAGAAAACATTAGGCGCGTTTTCTATCACACGCTCCATATCTTTCCGTAGCTTGCTCTCAGCCTCAGAATCTACGGAAAGGTTCTCTACTAGCTCAAGAGAAGATGCAGACGACTGCTTGAGCGTATTTGCGCTTCGAATGAGGTTTTCTAAATGAGGATCGATGCCTCCAAACGGGGGTGAGCTGAGACCGCCAGCCCAAGGCATAATGCGCTGAGCCTTGGGCATAGAAACACCGTTGCTGGCGCTTTGTAGGGTAGGAGAAGCAGCAGAAAAAGGAATTGGGCGACTTGTGCTTTCTTGGGCCTTGTCGGCTGAGCGAGCGCTTACGCTCAGAGACTTTTCGAGGGCGGCTTTGAACTGGAGGGTGTAGCGCTGCTGACGCTGGAGACGCGATCGCAAATCTCGAATCGTGGTTTCAGCCTGCACACGGCTCTGGGCTTCTTCCGCATGCTGCTGAGCGCTCAAAGCGCATTCATGCTCCAGCTGACCCACCCTTTCTTGCGCGTTGCCAAGCTCATCTCTTAGCGTTTCATTAATTAGCTGCTGGCGCTGTAGAGACTGCTCAGCTGTCTCTAGCTGGGCAACCACATTGGCGATCTGCTGCTGCGCAGTTTGAGAAACCTGCTGCGTGGAGATCTGCTCAGCCGAAAGCTGCTCGGCCATTTTGCTCTGCTCAGCAGCGGCGCGATCGCTCACCGCCTGCACCCTTCGCTGCGACTCATCTAAAGCCGTCTCTAGCTGCGAAACTCTCGATAGTAGCGCATCGTTACACTCATTAAGATCGTGAATGAGTGTCAGCAGCTCACTTTCACGAGTCGCCCCAATCGTAGAAGCCGTAGGTATTACGCCGACCGTGCCTGGCAGAGCCGCTGGTTCCCAACCAGACGCGTCGGTAGTCTGGGGTGCATTAGCGTCTGTCTCATTCATATTAACTTTGTCGGCAATAATATCAGGCTGAGTCGACTCCACCGTCGTTTGTTCTGCGCTATCAGCCAACGGCATATCGACATCGTCTATCCTACTATTTTGCGTGTTTTTATTGATGGAGCCAGATGCCGATTGGAGTGACTGATATTCGCTCATAGCTGATAAGTGACGGACCGGAGGTGGAAAACAAGTTTCCTAATGTAGTAGCACAGAAAGACAAAAAAAAATCAATATAAACAAAAATCTCTGAAATTATTACACAGCGATTCCAGCACGCCCACAGCTGCTCCTAACACACGCCAGTACACACAGCAGTTCATACACTCAAAACATCCGACAGCAAGTCCTGATGCATTAGCGATTGATCTACGCGCGCACTAATTTGGTCTGGGCTCAGCCCATCACCGTTGACATAGCACTCTAGCCAGGCTTTGCACAGACTATTGGGGTCTGCTGGCAAAGGCGGTAGCGTCGTAGGCGTCGGCGACAAATCCCAGCCGGGTAGCTCTAGAGCCTGCGCAAGCACGTCTACTTTAGGATCGTAGCTAATAGCAAAACTGCGACAGCCTTCCGCAGCAGACATCACCAAAGCGTGAAACCGCATTCCAATAGTCATTTCTACCCCCCGAAACAGACCCTTAAGCGACTGCGGTTGGCTAAGCGGATAGATGTGATGAGGCCCGGCCAGATGACCGGCGATAAATTCTGCGATCGCTAAATCTTTCACCGGCTGAAACGGCACCAGCAGCAGGCACACCCCAGTAGATGCCTGAAAGCTATTAAGCGCAAGGGCAATCATCTTCAGCCGCTCTTCTGTGAGGTGCTTGTGCGGGCGTAGCGCCACCGCGACCCGAGGCGCAGGCAGTTCCCATAGCCCTTTCACAGGCGTTGAAGATAGCGCCCATACTGGGTCAGGCGCAAGTAGGCAAGGTCGATTCCACTCGGTGAGCAAAGCGGCAGAATTGCGATCGCGCACACTCACCTTTTCACACTTCGCCAGCGCCCACCGCGTCAGCCATCGGCTAGAGCGCCGGTTCAAAGGCCCAATTCCTTGACTCCACGCAACCGTTTTTAGCCCCATCAGCTGAGCTATCAGCATCAGGCCTGCGTAGTACAGCGGATTTAGCGCACTGCTCGCGTCCTGCATCAGGCTGCCGCCTCCCCAAATAAAAGCATCCGCTTGGCGAAACGCCTTAAGCACCGCACCTAGCGACTTACGCGGAACGGCTTCTTTTATCGAGTGCAGCTTACAGGTTTGCTCAGGATCGCCCGAAAGCACGATAGGCGTCACATGCGAGGGCAGCATTTGCAGCAGCGCCGCCAGCAGCGCTTCATCACCGCCATTGCCCATTCCGTAGTAGCCACATAACACCGCTCGCATAGTTTTCTTGCCGTTTTGTTAGCGGCTGCTGTCAGGTCTTTAGAATACAGGTTACCGATAATACGCGACGACTTTATGCACGCCCTCTCAATTCCTACCTGGATAGTTCATGTCTCTAGCGTAATCGAATGGATTGCGGCAATTTGGTTTATCTGGCAGTACGCCGAAGCTAGCGGCTACAGCGCCTGGCGAACTATGTCGTTTGCAATGCTGCCCGCGCTCATCAGCGCAATGTGCGCCTGTACCTGGCACTTTTTTGACAACAACATGGGTCTTTATTGGCTAGTCACAGTACAAGCCGCCATGACAGTTGTTGGCAACTGCACCGTCTGCGCCTCAGCCTGGTGGATTTGGAAACAGTCTCGGCAGTCGGAAACTGCTAAATAAAAAGACTGCTAAGCAAAAAGTAAGAGATAAAAAAATGACAAAAGAATCGCTGTTTGCACTCTCCTTGTTCCCGTATCTAGGCTTTCTTTGGTTTTTGACCAAAAGTCAGCAAACGCCAAAGCTGGCACTGATCGGATTCTATGTGCTACTCGTATTTGTCGCTGTCACCATTCCAGCGGGGATATATGCCAAGCAAGCCTACGGCGCAGAGCTAGCAAATGTAGATTGGCTACATGGCAGCGCCGAGTCTTTTCTATCACTTTCAAATATCTTAGTTGTGCTAGGCTTCCGCCAAGCAATACAAAAGCTCAAAGCAGCTCAAGACTGATGCAAGATTAACCGATTGCCGTCGGGGTCGTAGGCATAGATTTCGTGGCCGTGGGAGGCGTGGATAATATCGCCAGGTGGCGGGTAGCCAAGAGTAGTAAGATGAGCGATCGCAGCTTCCAAATCATTCACCTCTATACAGAGACTCATCGGTCCGCTAGAAGGCTGAGCAAATTCCGCAGCATGGACTGAACTAGGCTTGAAAGATAGCTAGCTTCAAACCCGGCAAGCGGAACTCACCGTAGGTCGATACGCATACGCTTGGTTCTATAGAAAAGCAGGCTTGGTAAAAAGCAATCTGCTTCGCTACTTGATTACTAGATAGAACAACAAACACGTCACAAGAAGAGTTATTTTCAGCCGATGACATACGGTTGCTACAGTTACTTAGGTGAACTCCTGAATCTACTGCAAACCTCTAACTGACAGTATCCATATTCTAACTATAGGTTAATGTAGCCTCTATAGAATCGCGCTAACCTGATGCAGCAAGCGCTTAACGGTTTACAGGAGATCTTCTATTATGGTTGCCACATCCACTCGGTCACAATCTGGTCAATCCATTGCAGATTACCTGGGCGGTGAGGCCGATAATCTGCTCAGCTATCAGGCAAAAGTAGATAAAAGCCAGCTGCACTTACCAGGACCAGATTGGGTAGAGCGCAGCTTTGGCATAAGCGATCGCACCCCACAAGTTCTTCGCAGCCTTCAGCAGCTCTACAGCACAGGCCGCCTTGCCAACACAGGCTATCTCTCCATTCTCCCAGTAGACCAAGGCATAGAACACTCCGCCGCCGCATCGTTTGCACCCAACCCTATTTATTTTGACCCAGAGAACATTATTAAGCTTGCGATCGCAGGTGGCTGTAACGCAGTCGCCACCACCCTTGGCGTCATGGGCATGACCTCTCGCAAATACGCCCACAAAATCCCCTTCATCCTCAAGCTCAACCACAACGAACTGCTGAGCTATCCCAAAGAATACGACCAAACCCTATACGCATCGGTCGATCAGGCGTGGAATCTAGGCGCAGTAGCTGTCGGTGCAACCATCTACTTCGGCTCTACAGAATCAACCCGCCAGATTCAAGAAGTCAGCAAAGCCTTCGCCCGCGCCCATGAGCTAGGCATGGCCACTATCCTGTGGTGCTACCTGCGCAACGACATCTTCAAACAAGACAAAGACTATCACCTCGCTGCCGACCTTACCGGCCAAGCGAACCATATCGGCGTCACCATTCAAGCCGACATCATCAAGCAAAAGCTACCCGAAAACAACGGTGGCTACAAAGCGGTTGCCGACGCAATTGGCAAAGCCTACGGTAGAACAGATGAAAAGGTATACACAGAACTATCAAGCGACCACCCCATCGACTTAACTCGCTACCAGGTGCTCAACTGCTACGCGGGCAGAGCAGGTCTCATCAACTCTGGCGGCTCATCGGGAAAAAATGACTTCGCGCAGGCAATCCGAACTGCCGTCATCAACAAAAGAGCAGGCGGCTGTGGCTTAATCTCAGGAAGAAAGACTTTTCAAAGAGACTTCAAAGAAGGCGTAAAACTGTTCCACCTCATTCAAAACGTTTATCTCTCTGATGAAGTCACTGTTGCATAGCGGATTGATTTACCTTCACAGGAGAATCAATCCTTTATCTTTCCACACTAAAATTTTGTAATCAAACTGCGATGTCGCAATCAAGCTGTGTGTCATAGTATATAGCAGCGCCCTGATTTCGGTAGCGCTGCCAACGCCTAGCTCAGCGGGCCGCCGAACTTTATCAGCAGGGCCGGTACAGACAGACGATTCCACTTACGGAACGGCGCTTAGCTTCCACGAAAGAGCACTTGATATCTGGGAAGAAACATACGCAGAGCCTCATCTAGAGATAGCAACGAGCCTGAATAATTTGGCGGAGACGTACCGAGCGCTAGAAGACTATCCCAAGACGCTACAGCTATACGAACAGTCTCTTAACATTCGAGAAACCGCACTCGGTGACAACCATCCGGCAGTAGGCGCTAGCCTGAACAACATTGCAGGAGTGTATCAAGCTATGGACGATCGCGAATCAGCAGTCTTGTTCTACGAAAGGGCACTGGGAATCATACGCTTAGCGCTAGGAGAAACACATCCAAACGTAGCAACTATCGTAGAGAACCCGGCAAGTCTTAGAGAAAGGCCATCTATCGAGACAGAAGCATTTTGACGCGCTCAAACCAACCACGCCTAATCCCAACAGATAAAAGACCAGATAGCAATATCTCTAATCGTAGGTTTGTGGTCCCTACGCTCACTTAGCGAGATACGCTGATCGTAAAAGTTGTAGTAGCTGCCTTCCGGCTGATTGGAATCGTCAGATTGCGAATCAGGAGAAAGACTGGACTGAGCATTGGCAATCGAGCTTAGCCGCAGCGGCGTAGATAGCGTCATCGCATCCCAAAATCCACCGGTCATCATCAGCAAGAGGAGCGATAGCCGCTTCAGCGTTGGGTTGTAAATAAACCTGTGCGGACAGCAGCACCAAAGAGTATATAAAAATATCTGAAAAATTTGACTTATCTAGCAATTTGACGTTCTCGAAACCTCAAATTCGATCTACGGTATTGTATTGACCCTTTGTTTAGCCACCGATGCAGGCACGGTACCTGCACACTGCCCATGAAGCTTGCTTCCCGCATCACGAGAGTTACCCCGTCTATGACCCTGGCGATCGCAGCCAAGGCTAAGGCTATGAAAAAAGACGGGCTAGACGTCTGTAGCTTCAGCGCGGGTGAACCTGATTTTGATACGCCAAAGCATATTCGTGAAGCCGCGAAAACCGCAATCGACGAAGGCAAGACGCGCTACGGCCCCGCCGCAGGAGAACCAGCGCTAAGAGAAGCGATCGCCCACAAGCTTCAGCAAGAGAATCGGATGGACTACGCGCCGCACAGCATTATGGTTACCAATGGCGGCAAGCACTCGCTGTACAACCTCATAACAGCGCTAATCGAGGCGGGCGACGAGGTCATTATTCCGGCCCCTTACTGGGTGAGCTATCCAGAAATGGTGAAGCTCGCAGGCGGCACGCCGGTCATCGTCAACACCACAGCCGCCGCCAGCTACAAAATTACCCCCGAACAGCTTCGCGCAGCCATCACCCCCAATACCCGACTGTTTGTGCTCAACTCGCCCTCAAACCCAACGGGCATGGTGTACACACCAGAAGAGCTTGAGGCGATCGCACAGGTCATCGTAGACGCCGATATCTGGGTCGTTGCAGACGAAATCTACGAGAAAATTCTGTACGATGGCGCGCGGCACGTCAGTATCGGCAGCCTCAACGACGCCATATTCGCCCGCACCATCACCAGCAACGGCTTTGCCAAAGCCTACGCGATGACCGGCTGGCGGCTAGGCTACTTGGCCGCGCCAAAGGCCATCATCGAAGCCGTCAATACGCTGCAAAGCCACAGTACGTCCAACGTGTGTACCTTTGCGCAGTACGGTGCGATCGCCGCTCTCCTTGGCCCAACAGACGACCTCGCCATTATGCGCGCAGCCTTCACCAGAAGACGCCTCGCCATCCTAGAGATGATTCGCAATATCGACGGTCTGAGCTGCGTCAAACCAATGGGCGCATTCTACGCCTTCGTAGATATCTCACAGGTAGGGCTAGACTCCGCCACCTTCTGCCAAAAGCTGCTAGAAGAAAAGTACGTTGCCACCATTCCAGGTATCGCCTTTGGCGCAGAAGGCACCCTTCGCATCTCCTACGCTACCGACCTAGACACGATAGAACGCGGCGTAGAACGTCTTAGCGGCTTCGTCAAAGCCTACCGGTAGCGCCAGTCTTGTAGGGGCTCAGCAATACCGAACCCCTACAAGCGTTAAACCGTCGATGGCTGAGCACTTCCAATCGGCTTTCCATCCTTCCGATTGACCACGGCCAGCGCCTGCTTTAAAGCGATCGTTCTATCTGTCAGAAATCGCTCAGCCGGGACAATATCCAACAGTCCCAGGCGAGTCAGACGCTTATACGTTTGACCGCTCGCACCCACAATGTAAACGGCGCGATCGCCTTCCACTGCCTCTAGAATCGCGTTCTCCAAAGACAGCGAAGTCGTTACACCTAGGTGTGGCACTTCACTGATATCGAGCACAAACGCCTTGCAGTTTTGCACGGCCTCGCGCTGACGGGCGATCGCCTTTGCCACCCCAAAAATCATCGGCCCTCTCAGGCTAAAGAGCAAAATCTGGTCATTGCCCCGCTCCAACAAAGTCTTCTCTTCTTCCGTCAGATCAATCGTGTCATCATCATCGGTAATTGCCGTCACGCCCTTATCCGAACGCAGCTTACTCAGCTTCTCAATCGTCAGCATATTGGCCACAAAAACGCCCACGCCAACCGCAATCACCAAATCAACAAACACCGTCAGAAAAATCACCCCGTACATAATCGCCGCCGACTTGCCCGATATGTAGTGAGCCCGCTTCAAAAAGCCCCAGTCAATAATATCTAGTCCCACCTTAATGATGATGCCCGCCAGTACCGCCAGCGGAATGTGCTGCGTTAGCCGACTCGCACCCAGCACCACCACCAGCAAAATCACCGCTCTCGACAGACCAGAAAGCGCCGTTGTCCCCCCCGCCTTAATATTCACCACCGTACCCATCGTGGCTCCCGCGCCAGGCAGTCCACCCAAAAATCCCGATACAATATTGCCAATACCCTGACCGACCAGCTCCTTATTTGAGTCGTGCTCCGTACGCGTCAAGCTATCGGCTACCACCGAAGTCAGCAGAGCGTCGATACTGCCCAGCATCCCTAGCACGCCTGCATCTACAACCATCGTACGGAGCTGGACAGCGCTGAAGGTAGGGATAGTCAAAGTGGGCACTCCCAAGCTAACTTGGCCGATTCGATCAATCGTCTCTACATTGTCAAATAACGTCAGCGACAGCACCGTACCAACCACCATAGCCACCAGCTGAGGCGGCGCAAACTTCCGCAGACTCTTAGGAAAGTAAATAATAATCAGCACTGTTAACAGTGCCAAAATCGTCTCAACCGGCTGCATGTTATCGAGCAAAGTAGGCAGCGATTGCAGCGTACCTAGAACGCCACCATCTGGGCTATCGAGTCCCAGCGTCGGCCCAATCTGCAAAATAATCAGAATAATACCAATGCCGGACATAAACCCCGACACCACGTTGTAAGGCATCAGCGTCACATACCGCCCCAGCTTCAGAATGCCAATCACAATCTGAAAAATGCCCGCCATAACCACGACGGTAAAAGCCATCTTCATACCGACTTCTGGGCCCTCAGCAGCAACCAGGCTGGCAATTATCCCAGTCATCACAACCGTCATCGGACCGGTAGGCTCAGAGATTAAGGTAGGCGTACCCCCAAACAGCGCGGCAAAAAAACCCACCAGTATCGCCCCATAGAGTCCCGCCTCCGGCCCAGCTTTTGAAGCGAATCCAAACGCTAGCGCCATCGGCAGGGCGATTACCGCAGCGGTCAATCCGCCGAACAAATCGCCGCGAATATTTCTAAAATGAATAAGGTTGGTGAACTTGTAGGCTCGGGACATGAATGAGAGCGCCTCCGGCAGAGCAACTAATTCTAGTCTCTCATCTTATTCACACTTATTCACACCACCACGCCATAGGCGAATTCGACATTATTCATCGGGTATTCGCACCCAGGAGAAATCATCATTTCAGACGTCATCACTACAGATTGGTTCAACCGTCCATCAACAGAAGTCGCCGTAGACTTGATCGGCTGCATTTTGGTTCGCCAGATAGGCGAGGAAGTTATCCGTAGCCAAATCGTAGAAACCGAAGCCTACGAATCGGGCGATCCTGCCATGTATGCCTACGAACAAAAAACCGAACGCAGCGCGGTTGTACACGGCCCGGCAGGATTTGCCTACGTTTACCGGATCTACCGGCAGTACCACTGTTTTAATATCGTGACAGACCGCGACGGCTTCCCCAGCACCATCCTGATTCGCGCCGTTCTGTTAGAAAAGCTGCCAAGCTGGCACGTGCCAAAAAAGAAGCCAGACAAGCTAGAGAAAGTCGCGGCTGGCCCTGGGAAGCTTTGCCGTGAGCTGAAGATAGACGAAACGTTGAAGGGAATTGCGATCGCACCAGAATCTGGCCTTTGGGTAGAAACCGCGCCCACTGCTGAAAAACTAGACATCACTCAAACAACCCGCATCGGCCTATCAAAGGGCACAGGAATTCCATGGCGGTGGTATCTCACAAATTCACCTGCGGTTTCTCGAAAGTAGATCGTCGTGAGAAGATAATTCGATCAAACAGATCGCTTGCGCGCTATTTCCGTCTCTAGTTTTTCAGCAGTCGGATCACAGCAAGAGTTGTTCTCCTTTTAAATTCAAAACACTTTTAAGCAACAGCGCAGCGCCGACACTAGAAGCACGTTGCCCTTCCACTGTTCATCGGCCAGACATAGCCTAGAAACTCGTACCAAAGTCCGCCCACAGCGTACCTTCATGAGGAATAACGACGTTAACATTGCTATCAGCGGCTGTTGCAGCCTGTCCAGTCGTCGTAGAAGCCAGGCTAGCGCGAACAACAGTGTAGCCCAGAACAAACATAACGCCTGCAACCAGCACGCCTGTGATCGCTCTATCGAGCCCGGTCGATTGGCCCATTCCAGCAGTTCGATTCGAAGAATTATAAGTCATAGAAAAGACGGATCCTTACATGCAGTCAATAGGATCATCATCTCAAACAAATTTGGTATCAACCGATACCATTTATATTTCTTGACCAAAAATTACAATCCCAAACGAGGCCCTTACAGGCCCCAAGGCTCAGACTCTACCAGCGGAGCCGCCAGCTGCTCACCCAAAGACATCGGCAGGTCCATCACGTGCGAAGCCACACCGTGCGCCATACCAGCAATTAGTCCTAGTGCAGCAGGCAAGAGCAAGGAGGTCAGGTAATTCATAGAAGTAAAGAACTATAGAACACATCCACTGTCCCAACTTCAAAAAAGGAAAGATGTAGTCAGCCTTACCGTTTGCCGCAAAAACACGCGTAAAATGCGGTAGCCGCACATGTCCTATGCAGCTACCGCATTATCGCTCTATATTCCGTCTAGTCAGCATAAGGCCAGCGACACACAAGGGAGCGCATGTTAGCTGCCAGACGTAACAGCATCCGCTTTCCGCTTGAACAGATCCGTCAAGAACGTAATCACCCGGCGCTTACGCAGCTTGATGTTTGCATTCAGCGACATCCCCGAGCGCAGAGCTAGCGGCACACCGTCCGCTACAAACTCCTGCGAGTCTAGCTCCACCTCCGCCGGAAAGCGGTAGTAAGGAAACTGCTCATCGGGAGGCAGAGCATCTGTTGCAATGCTCGTAAGCGTACCTTCTACATCGCCAAACTCGCTAAATGAGTAGGCATCAATGCGCACGTCCACCTTCTGCCCTATCTGCACAAATCCAATATCCGCGTTGGAGATAAAGATCCTTGCCACCAGAGCATCCTGCGGCACAATTTCCATCATCGGCTCAGTGGAGTTAGCCACATAGCCTGCTCGGTTGGCCTTCAGGTTGAACACCGTACCGGCCACAGGAGCCGTCAGCTCCTGATATTTTATGCTTTGCTCCAGCTGCGCTCGCTGGCTACTCAGTTCAGAGAGCTGACGCTCATTTTCTAAAATGCGCTGAGTGATTTGGCTGTCGATATCCGCAATTCGCTGATTGTTCACCGAGATGCGATCTTGCAGCACTTCAGTCGCTTCAAAAGACGTGCGCCCCACCTCTTGCTGAGCCTGAGAGATTTGAAAATTCAACCGCTCAATCTCTTGCTTTAGCGTATTGACCTCAGCTTGAGCGTTGCTCACCTCTTGCTTTTGCTGCAAATAGTTAAGCTCCGCAACCGCACCAGCCGCGTTGAGCGTTTCTAGTCGGCCCAAAATATCTACGTTCGTCGCCAGCTCGCTCTGAGCATTGGCCAGCTGAATTTGAGTTTGGCTCAGCTGCTCTCTTAGCTGGTCTGTCTGCAAGCGGTTAATTCCCTGCTGCGCACTTAGCCGAGATGAAGCCGTTTTGAACCGGTCGAGCTGCTCACCGGCTAAGCCAGAAGTATCACCGTTAATTTGAGCCCGGTAGAGCTGATTGCTGTCGAGCAGTTCAGCGCGATCGCGTCCCCGCTGCACCAAATCAAACGACACCCCCTCAGGCGCCGGGGCATCAGCCGCACCCGAAAGCTGTGCCCGATAGTAGTTCGTCTCCGCGCTCAGCCGCTCTGCAATTTCCTGGTTCGCCTCAATCTGCGCCTCTGTCGACGTCTCATCGAGCGTGGCAACTGTCTGACCCTTCTCAACCAGCTCGCCCTCTGCTACCAAGATTTCTTCGACCACACCACCTACAGGTGCCTGTACAACCTGCACAATGCCCTCAGGCTCAAGCTTGCCCTGCGCACCGATAGTCTCTTCTACCTTAGCCAGGCAGGCCCAGGTTACAGAAGCCGTCGTCACCCCCATAATGGCGATCGCAATTCCCTTCGACCAGCCGGGCGACTGCCGCAAAATAACCGGCTGATCAAAGTTCGACGGCACATGAGAATCAACTTTAGATTCGCCATTGACGCCTGGCGGCATCGCGCCACTGCCCAACGGATCAATCGGGTTCACCTGGCGACCGTTAGTTGTCCGGTTATTCACCGGGCCCCCCACCTTGGCGGCCTGCCCATTCATCTGACCGTTACCATTGACTGAAGCTCTATCAGAAGTACTTGTCATTTGAGGTTATTCTCCCTGCTGCTCGTATAAGCAGAAATAGCGACCTTTTAGGGCCATGAGTTCTTCGTGCGTACCTAGCTCCACCACAGAGCCTTTGTCCATTACCAAAATGCGATCTGCCTGACGAATGGTGCTCAGTCGGTGCGTAATGAAGAACACCGTTCGCCCGTTCGCCCACTGCTTCAGGTTGTAGCAAACCTGCGCCTCGGTATCGTAGTCGAGCGCGCTAGTGGCCTCGTCCAATATCAGCAGTCTAGGATTTTGCAGGACCGTACGAGCGATCGCAATTCGCTGCCGCTGCCCTCCCGACAAAGATGACCCGCGCTCACCGACCCTGGAGTTATAGCCGCCTGAGAGGTTCATGATGAAGTCGTGAGCGTTGGCGATTTTGGCCGCTTCAATAATGCTTTCCGTACTCGCCTGGGGATTCGTCAGCGCAATGTTGTCCTGAATGCTGCCCTCAAACAGCAGGCTGTCCTGCGGAACAATACCCACCTGCTGACGCAAAGAGTACAGCTCTACTTTTCGAATGTCGTAGTTATCGATCAAAATACGACCCGACTCCGCATTGTACAAACGCGGCAGCAGCTTCATCAGCGTACTCTTACCCGAACCACTCTGCCCCACAATGCCGATAAACTCGCCCCTGTGAAACTCCAGATTCACATTCACCAGCTGCAAAGGACCAGAGGGCGCAAAGCGGAAAGACAGATCTTCGTACTTCACATTGCCCTGAATATCCGGCATCGGAATCTGCGCTCTGTCTTCTTCAAGCTGCTCTTGAGGATGGTCGATAATATCGCTCAAACGCTCAAGCGAAAGCGCAGTTTCTTGGAAGTTCTGCCAGAGCTGAGTCAAGCGCAACAGCGGCTGAGTCACATAGCCCGAAATAATTCTAAAGGCAATCAGTCCGCCCAAAGTTAGGTTGCCTTCAAGCACCAGGTAAGCACCCACCCACAGCACGAGCAGGCCAGAGAGCTTGTTCAAAAATCCACTAGCAGACCCAGCAGTCGTCGAAGTCAGCACCGTCTTAAAGCCGTCGCTGACATAGCGAGCGTACTTCTCCTGCCACTTCCAGCGGGTTTTTAGCTCCATGTTCTGAGCCTTCACCGTTTGAATACCCGAAAGCGCTTCTACCAAAAAGGACTGCGTCTCAGCGTTGCGCTCAGCCTTGGCCCGCAGCTGCCGTCGCACAATTGGCGAAACAAAGAAAGTCAGCATCATAAACAGCGGAATCGTTGCCAGCGAAACAATCGTTAGCTTCACGCTGTAAACGAACATCACCATGATGTAGATCACAGAGAACAGCGCATCCATCACCACCGTCAGCGCGGTACCGGTCAAAAACTGACGGATATTCTCCAGCTCGTTTACTCGGCTAGAAAGCTCACCCACCGGACGGCGGTCAAAGTATCGCAGCGGCAGGCGCAGCAGGTGGTCAATAATCTCCGCCCCCAGCGCCATATCAATCCGGTTCGTGGTATCGACGAACAGGTAAGTTCGCAGACTGGTCAAAATCGCCTCAAAAATGGCGACAATCACCAGGAAAATGCCCAATACGTGCAGAGTATCTGGACTATTGCGGCTAATGACTCGGTCAATAATCACCTGCACCATCAGTGGGTTAGCCAGGCCAAACACCTGTACAAACAGCGAGGCTAACAGCACCAGGCCAAGCGTCGAACGGTACTTTTTCAGCGACGGAATAAACCAGCCTAGGTCAAACTTCTGCTGCGGCGTCTGCTCGGTAGTCTCCACCAGCAGGATCTCGCCTTCTGGCCCCCAGGCATCTTCAAACGCTTGAGGCGACAGGCGAGCAACTCTATTGTCAGCCGGGATACCCAGCACATACTCCGTAGTCGAAGTTTCGTAAATGACGGCAAACCCTTCTCCCCACTGAATAAGGCCAAGCTTGGGTAGGCGAGCGATCGCACTGGCCGGCACTTTCGCCAGCTGCGGCTTTAGCCCCAGCAGGTCAGCCACCGCGCCACAGGCCGTCAGCGACAGATGACCCAGGCGCTCGTTCTGGTTTACCAGCACCCGTTTCACCACATCTCGCTTAAAGGGCATCCCCAGCTGCTGAGCCATCATGGCAAACGCTGAGAGAGCCGTGCCGACTTCGCCACGTCCGCGTATGACCGGGAACTTGATGGCCTTGGCCCGGTCGCTTCCCTCCTCAATAATGTTGGAGTCGTACTGAATATCTGAAGCGTACGGCACATCCGCAGGCGGCAGCGTATCAGGCACCACCAAGCTACTAGCCGCAGCACCATTGCCGTTAGCTACCAAAGTACTACCATTTTGAGCACCGTTTTGAGCGATGTCTTGAACGCCGCTTTGGCCAGCGCGATCCTGCACCATCCCAGCAGACTGCGTCGCTAGCTGCCGAATGTCGATACCGATTAGGCGCGTATTCTTTTGGCTCGTAATGCGGCCATCCATCATCTCCGGCAGCAGCCAGCTACCCGCCGGATGGCTAGTAATACTCTGCGAGCTAACAAACCACAGCTTGTTAGGATCAGGACTATCAATCGCCACTTTCCCAGACCGCAGCGTCACTGTTGCCGCATCTTCCTGGAGATTGCGAGCCGTTGACGCCAGGTCGCTCACCGTACGCGCCTGCGTTTGAAAGTACTGGCTCACCAGATCAAAGACTTCCGACAGGTAGGCGTGGTTGGTCACCGCCTGGGCAAACCCCTCATTTGAACCGATGAACTGCCGAACAGCACTTATAGGAACAGCGATCGCCTCTATCTCAGAAGAGGCAATCACCCCTTCGCAGGGCACCCCTCTCACCAGGCTAGCCAAACCCACCACAGACTTAGGCCCCAGCAAATCTAGCGTCATCGGCGCTTTCTTATAAGGGTCGTAGCCCAGCAGTCGCCCGCGCCCCTGAGTTAGCACCACCAGCTGATGGGGCATCGATTCTCGGCGTAAAATGGGCTGGCCAATGTGATAGCGCAGCTTCTGGCTCTCGCGTGCCAGCTGCTGCAAAGCGGACTCCGGCAGCTGATCGAAGGGGTAAATTTCCCTTAGGGTTTGGTCGAGCGAAACGTCAGTATAAGTCATAGTAAATAGGGGCTAAGCGCAGCGCACTAGAGAGGCCAAGAGCGAAAAATACCCCAGACACAAAGACTATCTGGGCAGTTAGCTACATAGAAAAGCGCTAAAGCGAATCAGTTTTAAGCATCGTGAAACAGGCGTCCAAGAGAGAAAGACTTTTAGTAAGAGATTATTGAGCTTATCGACTCATGAAGGATTAAAAATCAGTTAACCTAACGCTGGATTGAGTCTTATCAAATGCTCAGCATCGTCTACCAAATCTCGACTTTCAGGAGCTTGACCGAGGAGATTATCGCTGCGCAGCTCACTGACGGGCGTTTCTTGCAGCTGCTGGCGCAGCCATCCCTGAAACTGCTCAGCTAGCAGCCGCTGTCGCATCGCATCGTTGAACTGGGCCGGTTCAAACTGCTCTAGGCGAGTAATTACTAGCCACTCACCGATTTGAGTCGGTGCCCACAGCTGACCTGGCTGGCTCACAGAGAGCATTCTAGCCAGTACAGGGTGAGGCACATTCAGCTCTACCGGGCCAATCAAGCCACCCGTTTTCGACTCTTGACCTTCCGAGTATTGACGAGCCAGTTCGTTAAACGAGACACCATCGTCATTTAGCCGGAAATAGATTTCTTGAGCCAGGCTCGCATTCTTAGTTCTAATCAGCGAGTAGCATACGCGGTCTAGCTGGGTTTTGCGCTGCAAAAAGTAAGACTCAATTTGGACGCCCCAGGTCTCCTCTTGAAAAACCGTCAGCTTGTGCTCGCGAATAGCAGCCGTCATCATATCTTGAGGAGACTGGCCCTGCTGCTGACACCAGGCCTGACGCTGCTCCTCAGAGAAAATGCCTCGCTTGGCGCAAAAGCTCTCCATCGCCTGAGAAGTCTCGCATTCGACATCAGCGATCGCTTCGTCTATCACCAGCTCTTGTACCAGCTGCGGCATCAGGCGGTACTGCTTTAGCTTTTCAATAAGTTGCGGCGCATCTAGCACCTGCTCGCCGATTTGAAGAACTGCTGGCATACCCCGACTCTTTATATCAAGCACTCTTTATTAATCCCCAAAGACGCACGCTCATATCAAAATATATAGTTGCACATACAAATAGGAATACCCGTTCTAGCGCAAATATCCGCACAAAAGCTTTACTGTAGCCTTCGTAAAGGCCACAGTCGCACGCTACAGACAGTACGCAGATGACAGCACATAGTGCGTTTCCATGTAAAGCTTTAGTAAAACATGCCTGAGTTACACGAAGCTATAGACTCAGAAAAAGTTACTCAGTAGTGATATACGCTCTCCACGTAGCTAGCAGAAACGGACGAAATTAACAGAAACTGAACGAAGGTCTGAACCTCACAATCCTATCTTCATACTAAAATCATCTTCTCAGGTCACTTTCTCAACCCAAGCTGCATTTGCAGCCAGTGAATGAACATCGACCGTCAGCACAGGGCACCTTTAAACAGATCATCCTTGTAGACAAAAGCGCTACTTACAAGGACTCATCGCCGACTGCTGCTTTCAACCATCGTGCTGTGTTCAAGCAAATCCTTCGGGTTATTACCTACTGCCTTCGACGCTGCCACTCACTGGTACCAGGGTTTTGTCGCAGCCTATCGCCCAAGAAAAAACCACCTCAGCGAGAGGCGGCAACAGCAGCGCAGCGGCAAAGTCCTCTTAGAGGAAAATCACAGGGCGCTTCAACCAAGCTGCCTGCACCCCAGGCTGCCGATAGTATCACTTACACGCTGCCTAGAAGCGAAGTCGTTAGCGCTCTCAACCGTACCCTCAAGCAGAAAGCCAGCCATGCCTCCCAGTCTGGCAATAGACATCTGGGGAACGCGTTCCCCTCGGAAGACGAGCAGCTCAGCACAATCGAGTCTCTAGCAGACTCAGCCTATGTCTGTGAGTGTCAGGGCCGACTGACCGCAGCCGAACGACACTACCAGCTAGCGCTCACGCTCAGTAGCCAGCACTTCGGCAAAATGCACCTAGAGGTCGCGCCCCATCTTAGCAACCTCGCCAGATTCTACTACGCTCAACAGCGCTACATCGAAGCGCTGCCTCTGCTAGAGCAAACCCTTAGCATCGTTCAGCAGCAGCCCCACGCCCCGCATACAAACATCTCGCATACATCTCATATAGATGTAGGCGAACTCTGCTATCAGCTCGCAGACATTTATCGCTATCACGGAAACTACGCCAGAGCTGAAAGCCTTTTTCAGCAGGCACTCTCTACGCTCAAACAGACTCATGGGCCCAACAGTGCGCGATCGCAAGCCGTACACAGCGAGCTGATGAAAATGCTCACAGCGGTCATAGAATCGGGCCAGTTCAAAACGCTAGCTGCCGACTCACCGCCGCTAGACCTCAGCACGTTAGGCGAAACCTACAGCTGGGCTACGCCCCACTGGATGAAACCATCGCAGCCCAACCAAAATTCTGCTGACGACTACAGCTGGGTAAAGCTCCATACGCCCTCTGAAGACGAGCAAACGTAAGCTCATCCGTGCCGGGCGAGTAAGGCTTCAACATCTTTAGGCTGAACGTGGTAGTGCTTCACGTTATCCGGCAAAAAGCGGATGTTCGGACCGCGCTTACAGCCGCCAAGACAGCCTACCGCTTCCAGCTTGAAAGGCACCTCAGAAGCAGCCTCACTCACAGATTCAAAGGTAGACCAAAGCTGAGTGCCGCCGCGCTTGCAGCAGTTTTTCTTTTGGCACAGCTGCACAGTCATACCCTTTGCAGCTTTCTTCTTTTTGCCTTTCTTTGCCTTCTTGCCCTTTGCCTCTTTACCCTTTGCGTCCTTCTTTGCTTCTTTTACAAGCAGTTCCTTAGAGTCAACCGTCTCTGCGCCCACTTCTGTCTTAGGCGTAAGCGGAATGAGCTGCACCACCCAAAGCGTTTCTGACGGCTGACGGTTTTTTTTAGCCTTAGCGCCTTTTTTTCGCTGGGTTGTCCATACCCTGACAGAATCACCTATTGTCAGCTCTTGCTCAGCGATATCTCGCAGGTCTTTAGGCAAATAGACAGTCTGCGTGCCTTTGTCCCCTTTTATTTTGAGCCCTTTGAGCTTGCCGCTTTTAGAGTTGACTCTTTTTAAGTAGCGGCCTTGTAAAGCGTTCATCTAATCTTTGTCTCCAGCTAATGTATTAGGAGCGATCGCACAGCAACTGCCCTCTCTCGATAGATTTAGTTTACGCAACCAAGACGGAATATTTCACTCACAGCGCCTGTACTAAATTAGAGAGAGGCAAACTCTTTAAGCTAGAGCTCACCTCCCCCTATGAAAATCGCACTGCTACTGCTCATCAAAGGATACCGTCAGCTCGTATCACCGCTGTTCCCACCGACGTGTCGGTTCGAGCCCACCTGCTCTTGCTACGCCCTCGAAGCCATCGACCGCTTCGGTCCATTGCAGGGTAGCTGGATGGCCGCGCGCCGCATCACCCGCTGCCATCCTATGCACCCAGGCGGGTACGATCCCGTACCAGAGCGAAAATCATCAGAGAACCAATAGTAGCTGTTAAAGTAATCGCACACGTCAAAAATCATATAGACCATCGATGCGCGTCCACCTCATCCACATCCTATGAAAAAAATCTACGTTCTTGATACCAACGTGCTGCTGCATGATCCCAATGCGATGCTGAGGTTTGAGGACAATGAGGTCGTGCTGCCAATGACCACTATCGAAGAGCTAGACCGATTCAAAAAGCGGCCCGAAGAAACCGGACGAAACGCGCGGCAAACCTCTCGAATGCTAGACAGCCTCCGACAGCAGGGAAGCATCGTTAAAGGGATTGGGCTTAAAAGCGGCGGTAAAATTCGAGTCGCGCTGTGCCAGAGGGAAACGCTAGCCAACCTGCCCGCAGAGCTCAAGGGCGACGGTGGAGACAACGCTATCTTAGCCGTAGCGTTAGAGGTCAAGCAGCAGTGTGACTGTCCGGTCGTGATGGTGAGTAAAGACACCAACATGCGGATCAAGGCCGACACGCTAGGCCTTACTGCCGAAGACTACGAAACCGACAAAATAGACGTCGATGACCTCTATACCGGCATGGGCGAAGTGCTCGTAAGCGCCGAGCAAATGAGCGCGGTGTTTCAGTCCGGCACCGCCGCCCTCACCAGCGCGCCCACAGACGGCAAATTTTTCCCAAACCAGGCGCTAACGCTAATTGATGTCAGTAACCCTAACCACACAGCGCTAGCACTTATGCGCGCAGACGGCCAGCTAGAGCCGCTGCCCAAAATGCCCTACAACGGCATTTCGCGAATTCACGCGCGCAACCGAGAGCAGCGCTTTGCCATGTCACTGCTACTAGATGATCGCATTCCGCTCGTGACGCTAGTAGGCAAAGCAGGCACAGGAAAAACGTTGCTCGCGATCGCAGCTGGCCTGCAAAAAGTCACTGAAGAAAAGCGCTACACCCGCCTGCTCATCTCTCGCCCTGTCGTCCCCATGGGCAAAGACATCGGCTACCTCCCAGGAGACATGACCGAAAAGCTCACCCCCTGGATGCAGCCCCTCTACGACAACTTCGACCTCATCTTCAACACCCAAGACACCAGCGACAAACCCGCCCACTGGCGACGCGGCCACGAAGACCTCCTGCAAATGGGCCTCCTCCAGATCGAAGCCCTCACCTACATTCGTGGACGCACCATCCCCAAACAGTTCTTCGTCATCGACGAAGCCCAAAACCTCACCCCACACGAAGTAAAAACCATCCTGACACGCGCAGGCGAAGGCACCAAAATCGTCCTCACAGGCGACACCGCCCAAATCGACAACCCCTACGTAGACGCAGCTAGTAACGGCCTCACCTACGTAATCGAGCGTTTCCGCAACGAGCCGCTGGCCGGGCACATCACGCTTTACCAGGGCGAGCGCTCCGATCTTGCCGCACAGGCAGCAGCGTTACTATAGCCGGTCCTTCTCGGGCCCCCGGTCACTGCGCACCCATACCTCAGATAATAGATCTCCACCTTCCCAGTTCGGTATGATTACCCTAATCGCGAAACGGGCCTGAGACAATGGACGGTATGGACAAAGCAATCATCGATCCAACGCTACAGCGCTACAAGGACGAAATCGCCGCCCTGCTTGCCCAGCTCGCGCAGTTTGCGAGGGCTATCGACAACGCCACCCTCACCAAAACCGTCCAAAGCCTACAGGAAAATATCAACCAGCCCTTTCTCTTCGTCGTTATCGGCGAAGTCAAAGCCGGAAAAAGCAGCTTTATCAACGCCCTGCTCGGCAGCGGCGAAATTTGCGAAGTCGGCGCAGATCCGCGCACTAATATGGTCGCCAAAATCGTCTACACCGATGGCGAAAGCTACAGCCGCGAAAGCAAACCCGGCGAGCTGCGCGAAATTGGCAGACCCGTACCCATCCTCGAACAAATCGCCATCGTCGACACCCCTGGCACCAACAGCCCCACCAAGCAGCACGAAGACATCACCAAAGAATTCATTCCCAACAGCGATCTGGTCGTCTTCGTCTTCTTCTCTAAAAACCCCTACACAAACACTGCCTGGTCCCTCGTCGACTTCGCCAACCGAGCCTGGAAAAAGCCGGTCATCTTCGTCCTTCAGCAGGCCGATCTAGCCGACGAGCGAGAGCTTCAAACCTCCACGCAATACATCTACCAGGAAGCGCAGCAAAGGCAGATCGCCGCGCCGCAGGTCTTTGCCACCTCCGCCAAACTCGCCGTCAGCGGCCAGGGGGGCGCAGACAACGGCGGCTTCCTACCCGTTCAAGACTTCGTCCGTAGCACCATTACCGGCGGGCGAGGCTACCGGCTCAAGCTCACCTCCAATATCGGCTCAACAGAACAGATTGTAGAGCGGCTGGGCCAAGACATGCAGTTGATTCGACGGCAGATAGAGGCCGACGAAGCGGTCGTGGCGAAGATACGCGATCGCCTTGGACAAGGCGAAACTCAATCGCGCTACGAAATCGACACTCTGGTCGAACGCCTAATGGCCCAATACGAACGCACTACCTTTCAAATCAAAAGCGAATTCCGCGAAGGGCTTTCCATTTTCGTGCTCGCCAAGCGTTCCTTCTTCTCCATGTTCAACCGGCAGCAGCGTATAGAAGCTTGGGTTGAGCAGCTAAAGCAGCGGGCTCAAACCGACCTCGAAACCTCCCTAGACGTCACCTCAAAAGAAGGAGCTAAACGCTTCCTAGACGGCATTCAGCTGCTGATCAAAGAACTGCTAGCAGAGCTAACACTCTTACAAAACGACAGCCTTAGAAAAACAGAGGTTTCGCTACCCCTGCTCGAATACCGCTACGAAGTCATCGAAGGCGTCAAAGCCAAAGTCGTAGACCTGCTAAACGACAAAACCTTCATCAACTGCCTAGCAGACAACGCCGAGAGCGTAGGACCTGGCGTCGCCAGTGGCAGCATCATCGCGGTGATTAGCGGCATTGTAGTGCGAGTCGCGTCAATCTTCATCATAGATGTCATCGCCACTGCCTTTTTAGGGTTAGGCGTACTGTGGGCCGGTGGCACACTGGTTTCCAAACGCCGCAGCCTTATCAAAAAGCTAGATACCGAGCTAGATCGCAACCGCGATACCTTCGAGTTCACCGTCAGACAGCAGCTCAACGACAGACTACAGGGTATCTACGACGAAATTTCTGTTAGCTTCGGTGAGCTATACAAGTACGTAGAGCAAGAGCGCACCAACATCGCGCCCCTCGTTGAGCAGTTTGACCAAATGCAGGTATCCACAAAAACGCTCGCTCAAGAAATTCGGCAGCTGTAGTCCGTATATTGTTTACCGAAAAAGCGTGTAGCAAAGTGCGTTTCTCAAGAGATATTATGGGAGCTGATTTGGAATGTCTCTTAGGAAGTCGTTGTATTGCAGCGTTATACGGTTCGCTTGGCAGAGGAAGCAGATATCAACACCCTGCCTGCGATAGAACAAGCAGCAGCAAGGCGGTTCTTGCCTTATTTAGAACAGCTAGAAATTTCAGCGTCGCAGCTAGAGGGACTGACACCGATTCGCTTTTTGAAGCGATCGCACGCCGAACAGCGCCTCTGGGTCGCCATCCCAAACGACCGGGCAACCCCACAGCCCGTCGGCTTTATCGTCGCCAAATTTCTGCATAGCAGCTGCTTTATCGTAGAGCTGAGCGTGCATCCAGAGCACGGGCGACAGGGCATCGGCTCAGCGCTAGTAGAAGCCTGCTGCATGGGAGCCCTCTTAAAAGGCGCACGGCAGGTAACGCTCACTACCTTTCGCTACGTGCCCTGGAATATTCCTTTCTACGAGCGGCTAGGCTTCAGGCAATTGCACCCCCAGTACTGGTCGCCCGAAATCAGCGCAATTGTGGAGCACGAAGCCCGCTATGGCTTCTCCTTGAAGCACAGAGCAGTCATGATACGCCCTGCCAGGCGACCTTCTTCACAAACGGCCTTTTCAGGGGCTAGCAAGCCAGGACAGCATAAACCAGGACAGCACTATGCTTGACGCCGAGCAGGTCAAGGCAAAAGCGATCGCACTCGGCTTCCACAAAGTCGGCATCGCCGCCATTGAGCCTGGCCCCACCGAGCCAGAGCGCCAATCCAAAGCGGCCTTGCAAAGCTGGCTAGCTCAGGGCTTCGAGGCCGACATGGACTGGATGAAAAGCCCCCGCAGGCAAGACGTACGGCAGATACTCCCCAATGCCCAGTCCATGATCTGCGTAGCCCTCAACTACTACACAGATGTGCAGAGGCCCACAGGCGAGCAGTACGCCAAAATCTCTCGCTACGGTTGGGGCCGCGACTACCACCGCGTGCTCACCAAAAAGCTCAAGCAGTTTTCGGCCTGGCTGCAATCACAAAGCGTCTCCAATCTCTCTAGGGAAGAACCGCAGTCCACCGACCCACTCCCCCCCATACAAGCTCGCCCCTACGCCGACACCGGCCCCGTCCAAGACAAATTCTGGGCTCAGCAAGCAGGCATCGGCTGGAACGCCAAAAACGGCAACGTCATCACCCGCCAATACGGCTCATGGGTCTTCCTCGGCGAAATCATCACCACCGCTGCCCTCACACCTGACCCACCCCACACCGCCCACTGCGGCAGCTGCACCCGCTGTCTCGACGCCTGCCCCACCGAAGCCATCCGCGCACCGGGCGTCGTCGATGCCAGGCGCTGCATCGCCTACCACACCATCGAAAATCGAGCTGAGACCTTACCCACAGAGATCTCAGCTAATCTACAAAACTGGGTCGCAGGCTGCGACATCTGTCAGGACGTATGCCCGTGGAACCAGCGCTTCGCCCAGCCTACTGACATCGCCGAATTTGAACCCTACGCGCAAAATATCGCACCGACAATAGCAGAGCTTGCCAGTATCACAGAAGAGGAATGGAACGAGAGATTTCCCGCTTCAGCCCTCAGGAGGATCAAACCGCAAATGCTCAGACGCAACGCCAGAGCAGCACAGCTCAAAAGCGTCATGCCCAAAAAGTCATACACTGATTGAGCCCTACAGAAGACCTCGAGATGAAATGGCGGTAGACGATAAAACTGGCAAAAATAATGTGCCAAAGCCCGACTCCGAACAAAAGCCAGGCTGGAAAAAAACAATCATAGAGAATGTTCGACTGGTGGCGATCGCACTTACCATCGCCATCTTCGTCCGCTTCTTCATCGCCGAACCGCGCTTTATCCCATCGCCATCCATGGTGCCAACCCTCGCCGTAGGCGACCGGCTGCTCGTCGAAAAGGTCTCCTATCACCTTCACCCGCCTACGCAAGGAGACATTGTTGTTTTTGAGCCACCGCCACAGCTACAAGAATATGGCTACAAAGCCAGCCAGGCATTCATCAAGCGCGTCATCGGATTACCCGGCCAGCAGGTACAAGTTATGCAAGGTAATGTTTACGTAGACGGCAGTCCGCTTACAGAAGACTACATTCTAGAAGCACCCCAGTACGAAATGCCCCCTATAGTTGTGCCGACAGGTCAGCTCTTCGTCATGGGAGACAACCGCAACGACAGCAACGACTCTCACGTATGGGGATTCCTACCCATTGAAAACGTAATTGGTAGAGCGGCCCTTAGATTTTGGCCTTTGGAGAAGGCAGGCACTGTAAGTGCTTAAACCACCGGAAAGGCGAATAGTGCAACAGCTCAGCCGTTACCGCTGTTGCCACTCAATCGATCTTACAGAACGGCTAGGTCGCAGTCAGCGGCCTAGCCTAATAAATCAACAATTGACTACTCCCCGCTCTGAAGAGACGGGGATTCCCTGGTCACCCAGAGAGATTCCTGTTTCATAGCAGCCGCCTTCAAAGCTAATGCTTATCGGGTCTTACGCTCGCTCCGCAGGCTACCACCGCTAGACCAGCGGCTAATACATTTTTCGCAGCGTTGATATCTCTATCGTGATGTTCACCACAACTAGGACAAACCCAATCTCGAATATTCAACGGCAATTTATCGACAACATGCCCGCAAGGGTTGCAGCGCTTAGAGCTGGGGAACCATCGGTCAATCTTGACCAGTGTTCGCCCGTACCAATCGCACTTGTACTCAAGCTGCCTCACCAGTTCACCCCAGCTAGCATCGCTGATAGCCTGGGAGAGCTTGCGGTTCTTTACCATGTTCTTCACAGCCAAGTCTTCAACGGCAATCGTTTGGTTTTCTCGCACCAATCGAGTCGTCAGCTTGTGAAGATTATCCTTTCTAGCATCGGCAATTTCAGCGTGAACGCGAGCCACTCGCAGTCTTGCTTTATAGCGATTGCTAGACCCTTTGTGTTTGCGGCTAAGCGCCTTCTGAGCCTTTCTGAGTTTGCGATATTTAGCCTTTAATCCTTTCGGATTCAAAACCTTTTCACCCGTGCTCAGCACAGCAAGGCTGGTGATACCCAAATCAATGCCAACGCTACTAGAAGAAATCGGCAATGGTTCAATATTCACGTCCACCCACAGAGAGACCGTCCACCTGCCAGCGGGCGACAGCTTGACCGTCACAGTAGACGGCTCGACACCATTGGGCAGCAACCGACTCCAGCGAATCGGCAAAGCTTCAGCACATTTAGCCAAGAACACTTGGCCGTCCCTGAACTTAAAAGCAGACTTAGTAAACTCAGCACTGCCGCCGTTTCGCTTTTTCTTGAAGTTGGGATACTTGGCGCGACCTGCCCAAAAGTTGCTAAACGCTTTTTGAAGGTGACGCAACCCTTGCTGAAGGGGAACGCAGCTCACTTCATTAAGAAACGAAAGGCTTTCGTCTTTTTTCCACTCAGTCAGCATCGAAGACGTTTCGTTGTAACCTACCCTTTCCTGCCGTTCATACCAAGCCTCAGTCCTTGCGGCCAATGCTCGGTTATAAACCAGGCGGGTAGAGCCCATCGTTCTGCGAAGCAAGTTTTCTTGCTCAGCAGTCGGATAGAAACGGTACTTAAATGCTTTTTGACTCATGCTTCACATTTTAACTCTCATCTTGTGACGAAGACAAGATGCGGACTAAAAGTCCGGGGTTTCAGACCCACCCCAAATTGATGAGTCTTGCAGAAATTTTCCCGCTCATGATTAGCCTAAGCATCAAAAAGATAGATAATGCAAAAGCTCAGCTGTCGCTGCTGTTGTTAACCTCAGTCTGTCTTGCAAATCTGCCAGGTCGCGGTAAGGGCCTTGCTGCCGGTAATGAATGATCGCACGTCCTAAAAAGATATCTAAGTTCGGCACCGTCACCAATTCCTCAGCGGTCGCCATGTTTACGTTGACGGTGGTAGGCGCAAGCTCCATTTCACGGTCGTAATAGCAAAATTGCAGCATCACTTCCCAGGGGCGAATTTGCTCTACCGGAAGCGCGATCACAGCTCCCACATCCTCAATACAGCTAAAAGAAAGCCCCTTCTGAGTCAACGCTTGCAGCGACCTCGCCTGATGAATCGACAGCCCCGGCAGCCGCAGCCACTCATCTACCGAAGCCGTATTTGCATCAATTCGCACACCCCAGCTCGCCGCCAGCTGCATTTCTTCAAAAGACGTAAAGCGATAAAAGGGCTCCTGCTGAAGGCGACGTCTCAACGGATTCTGAAGCGGATTCTGCACGCTAGCCAAGATTTTTTTAAGCATGTGTTCTAGGCTAGTACATCAGTTAATTTCAGCCAACAGACTCCGGCGCTTTTGCTCGAACTCATACTCTGTAATCAGCCCATCTTTACGCAGCTGATCGAGATCGCGTAGCGCTACTGCTACCTGCTGAGCAGCCCGCGCCTTCTTATTTTGAACAGACTCACCGTTTTGAGCAGACGCATCTTGAGCAGCGATCGCACCCCCTTCATCCGAGCGCAGCAGCGCGCCCGCCTTCGGAAAGCGCCGCGCAAACCCATCATCGCTCTGCGTCAAATACCAGACTCCCTCCAGACAGCAGGCCATGCTCGGTAGCATCGTAGGCGCAAGCACCAGATAGGCAACGCCCCACAGATACTCACCCAGATAGAACTTATGCAGCCAGGTCAGCGGCAGAGGACTTGGCAAACTGCCTGCGAAAGCAAGTGCGATC
Source organism: uncultured cyanobacterium (assembly GCA_963836895.1). Taxonomy (GTDB): domain Bacteria; phylum Cyanobacteriota; class Cyanobacteriia; order Phormidesmidales; family Phormidesmidaceae; genus Phormidesmis. Next base: position 508,113 of record CAWILA010000007.1, read on the forward strand.
GCAATTTTTCTACGCTTAGCAGGGTTCAACACCAACAAACCTACCTAACTATTCAGCCAAAACATCGACTCGACTCGCGAGCCATCGCAGCCCTCATAAGCAGTGAACCATCACCGAACGAGCATAGCGCTTATAGCCCACATTTACGTTGACACTTGCCCAACGACAAATGGGCACTTTATGAAAGAGTTCCGTGGAAAATAACTCAATTAATCGAGTCGCTTTTTTTGCATGCCAAACGCCGAACTATTTACTGAGTTAATCAATCTAGTAGAAGTAGATCCCTTCGCACTGCTAGGTATTTCCGTGAGCGCGGACGAAAAAAGAATTGCAAAGCGCTACCGCCACGTCGCCAAGCAGCTCCATCCAGACGCCCTCTCCAACGCTGAGACCAACGAAGGTATCACGCCAGCACTAGCCGCCCAAATCATCGCGCGCATCGTCAACCCTGCCTATCAAAAGCTTAAGCACGAGAAAGGTCGCCAGGAAACCCTAACCCTACTGCGGCTACAGGTAAGGCAGCTCATACGCGCCGAAAAACTCATCCCCACATTTAAGGATGCTCAAAAGCTCGAAATCATTGCTGAAGACAGCGTCGAGGTGTTCTACGAGCAGGCCATGAGTCAACTCGCCGCCGCTCAGTTTCGCTCCATGGGAGATCTGCACACGTACTCTCTAGAAATAGGGCAGCTCAACCTCGTGTATCTGCGCCGTAAAATGACCGATCTCATCATCCGCTCAAAACGCGCTGGTCTCATTACCAGCGCAGTCACACCCACGGGCGTAACGACAGGCCGCGTCTCCACAGCCACCGTTCTCCCTTCAGAGCAAGACGCTAGCAGTGATCCCAACAGCAGAATGCGCAATACAAAAAGCGCAGCCGAACCCAGCTACGCTGCCAAGCACACTGCTAGAGCCAAAACCTACCTCAGTCAGCAAAACTACGAAATGGCCGTTCAAGAGCTGCGCGACGCCATCAAGCTCTCGCCGCGCAGCCCAGAAATTCACTCTATGCTAGGCCAGACCTACTACAAGCAAAAAATGTTAGGCATGGCCAAAGCCCACTTCCGCCAGGCCCTCAAGCTGAAGCCAAACCACAAAGTCGCTCAAAAATACGGCAGACTTCTCAGCCTTTCAGACAAGCCACAGGCGCAGAACACACTATCCGATCAATCTACAGCTGATAGTGTCAGCGGGTCTGATAAAGCCAACGAAAAGCCAAAGTCAAAACGTGCTTGGTTTAGCAATCTGCTAAATCGGTAGGGATAGGGCGATCGCACCAGGCAGATAGCAGCTCACACACAGGGATATCGTGTAGTGATATCTCACCTTTGCGCTCACCTTTGCGAACTCTTACGCTATAGCTGTAGATTCAAAAAACACGTAGGCTAGTAAAAGACTTATCTAGCGTTCACGTTGGAGTGGTAACAGTCATGGGAATGTTCGATTCAGACCTGGTGCAGCAAGAGGCTAACCAGCTATTTCAGGACTATCAGTCATTGATGCAGCTAGGAGGCAACTACGGCAAATTCGACCAGAAGGGTAAAAAGATCTTCATCGACCAGATGGAATCCGTCATGGAGCGCTATCGCATCTTCATGAAGCGATTTGAGCTATCCGAAGACTTCATGGCAAAAATGACCATGGAACAGCTGAAAACCCAGCTTGGCCAGTTCGGCACTACGCCACAGCAAATGTTCGACCAAATGCATCAAACGCTAGAGCGAATGAAATCAGAGATCAAAGAGTAAGCCACATACATCTGCGCCAAGCCAGCAGCTGAGCATAGCCGTTCGCAGAGCATTCCCATAAGGGATAGTCAAGGGCGAATAAACTCGCTTGGCGATCGGAAATTCTCCACGGGCTCATCGCGTAGCGCCTGCTGCATAAAGTTTTGCCACACCGGAGCCGCATAGCCACCACCGGTCGCACCTCGGCCCAGTGGTCTGTAGTCATCATTGCCAACCCATACAGCCGTAGCCAGCTGCGGCACATAGCCCACAAACCAGACGTCACGCTGAGAGTCAGTAGTACCCGTCTTACCCGCTGCCGGACGTCCAATCTGCGCATTCGTCGCGGTACCCTGCGAAATCACACCCTGAAGCACATCGGTCAGCGCCGCGCTCGCCCAAGGATTCAGCACCAGCTGAGGCTTCGGCGTGTTGTCCAAAATCATGTTACCTTTGCTATCTGTTACCTGCATAATCAGCGTTGGGTCTGAATGCCAGCCATAGTTTGCAAACGTAGCGTAAGCACCCGCTAGCTCTAGAGGCGTCAGATCTACCGCGCCCAAAGGTAGCGAAATTACAGGGTCCATAGGGCTCTTAATACCCAGCGTACGCGCAATTTCAACAACCCGGTTAATGCCGACCGACTGGCCCAGCTTCACAGCCGGTACGTTGCGAGAAGTCTCTAGTGCCTTACGCAGGGTAATGCTGCCCATAAAGGAGCCGTCATAGTTTCTAGGCGTGTAGTAGTTGTAGCCGTCTGGGTAGGTCACCGAGGCGTCATTGATCATGCTGTTAGGTGTGTACTTACCCGAGGCAAACGCAGCGTAGTAAACAAAAGGCTTAAAAGCCGAACCCGGCTGACGGCGAGACTGTACGGCCCGGTTGAACTGGCTAGAATCGTGGTCAACCCCACCTACTAGCGCTTTTACAAAGTGCGTACGCGGGTCGATTGCCACCAGCGCAATCTGGTCAGCATACGCACCGCTGCCAAAGAACCGGTAGTAGCTATCGGCCACCACATCTTCGGCTAGCTGCTGCATATCCAAATCAATCGTAGTCTGAATACGCATACCGCCTTTAGCCATGGCTTCTGCACCAAACTGCTCAGTCAGCTCCTGCATGACGGCCTCTGTTACATAGGGCGCTTGGCTAGAGCGAAAAGACGTAATTTCACCGAGCTTAATTGGCTGCTTCTTAGCATCTTCCACCTCAGCAGCCGTAATCCAGTTCAAGTCCTGCATGCGACCTAGCACCAGCGACTGACGTACCTTTGCTTCTTCGTAGTCGAGGAAAGGGCTAAAGCTCTCAGGCGCTTGAATCAAGCCCGCCATCATAGCGGACTCAGCCAGGTTCAGATCTTTTGCAGACTTATTGAAATAGCTCTGAGCCGCCGTCTCTACGCCATAGGTGTTGTGTCCCCAGTACACCTGGTTGAGATATAGCTCAAAAATTTCGTTTTTCTCAAAAATTTGCTCGATGCGCATGGCGAGCACCACTTCAACTAGCTTACGGCTCACCGTACGCTCTGGAGACAGGAAAAGGTTCTTAACCAGCTGCATCGTAATGGTAGAACCACCCTGTACCGTTTCTCCAGCCTGAAAGTTGGCTAAGAAAGCGCGGCCAATCCCCGCCGGGTTAATACCTTGGTGCGAATAGTAATAGCTATCTTCAATCGCCAGTACAGCCCGCTTCATATTAGGGGCGATGTCGTTGAGATCGACCACTTCCCGGTTGGCTTCGTCGTGCACGTTATCGAGCAAAGTGCCTTTAACGTCGTATACGTAGCTGGTTTCCGAAGGGCTAAAGTTGCGCAGTACGCGAACGTCAGGAAGGTTACGGAAGCTAATAGCGAGGCCAACTAGGCCACCAGCTACCACAGAGCTACCCAGCATCGTTACGCTCAGCAGCGTGGCCGCGCCAACTTGACCGACGTCTTGAATATATCGAAGGACTTTAGGCGATCGCACCGCCGGTTGGGGCCTACGGGCGCGAGCGCGGACTTTGCGGAAGCTATTAGAAGACACAGGGAGACGATATTTCCTAATTTAAGGGTGGCACTGGCGCGGTCTTTTCGCTTTAGTTACTGGTCAATATAGAGGATCTCTGTCGAATGTCTATCCTTTTTTTACCGTTTTACCAACTATTTCTGATCTTTCTTTTTGCGTAGGACGCTTTGCAATGTGTTTCGGCTGCGTGAGGTGTAAATAGCCCTTCCTAAAACTGAAACTTTCGTCAAGTTCGTTTGTAGGGCTACACTGACATAGCCTCCTAATTACTTGTGGCACCACCGCCCACTACTGTTCTCATGACTGCCCCCGTAAACACTTCAACGCGCCAGGAACCCTCAGTAGATAGCGCTGCAAACAGCAGCCTGCCAGAGCAAGTACCCGCAGAGTTTGCCGATATCTATAGGGGCGTGAGTGAAGTCTTCCCATCTCAGCCGAAATCAACCAATGTTGATGAGACAAATATAGACAACAGCCTAATAGAGCGACTCAGTAAGCGAGGGCGTCCTCTCAGAATCAAGCTAGGCATTGACCCCACCGGCAGCGAAATCCATCTGGGTCACAGCACGCTCGTGCGCAAACTGCGCAACTTTCAGGACGCAGGCCACACCGCAGTGCTGCTCATCGGCGACTTCACTGCCCGCATCGGTGACCCCACCGATAGGTCCGAAGTGCGCAAGCAACTCACCGAAGCCGAAGTAAAAGCCAACGCCGAAACCTATATCGAACAGGTGCGGCCCATCTTAGACTTCGACACCCCAGGCAGGCTAGAAATTCGCTACAACTCCGAATGGCTCACCGGCATCGACCTAAGCAAAATGTTAGCGCTGCTGAGCACCATGACCCTTGGGCAAATGCTCGCAAAAGAAGGCTTTGCCAATCGCTACGAAAAAGGCACACCCGTCTATCTGCACGAATTTTTGTACCCGCTGCTGCAAGGCTACGACTCAGTAGCGTTAGCATCGGACGTAGAGCTAGGCGGCACCGATCAAAAGTTCAACGTCGCAGTCGGTCGTGACTTGCAGCGGCACTTCGGTCAGTCGCCGCAGTTTGGCATGCTGCTACCGCTGCTGCTAGGCACAGACGGACATCAAAAAATGTCAAAATCGCTCGGCAACTACGTCGGCCTACAAGAAGATCCGCTCTCAATGTACTCCAAGCTAGAAAAAGTACCAGATGCGATCATCGGCGACTACTTCACCTACCTCACGAATCTACCGCTAGACTTACTGCCCACAAATCCTCGCGATCAGCAAAAGCTACTAGCCACTACAGTCACAGCTCAGTTCCATGGAGAAACTGCCGCACAGCAGGCACAGCAAGACGCGCTGACGTTAATCGCCGGACAAGCGCAGGCCGCCGCAGCAGTTCCCGAATTTTCGCTAGCCGAGGTAGGCTTTCCGGCCAAGGTATTCTATCTGCTAGGAGCTACGCCACTTTGCGCGAGCAGCAGTGAAGCCAGGCGGCATATAAAAGGAGGCGCAGTGAAGCTAGACGGCGAGAAGGTAGTCGATCCGAATTTGACCTTTGAGAAACCGGATGAGCTAACAGGTAAAGTGTTACAGATTGGCAAGAAGAAGTTTGTCAGGCTGGTGCATTAGACTCTAGGTTGCAGGCCCATCCTGTCGCTGCGCGCCACCGCTCTCAAGGAGAAAATCACTTCGGGCAATTCATCGTTGGTAGAACACTATCGGAACCTATGAATCAAGAACTGACGCCGCTAGAGCGGATTATCGTACCGTTGGACGTGCCGGAAGAGAAAGCGGCGATCGCACTTATAGACGCACTCCCTCAAGTCACCTTCTGGAAAGTCGGCCTAGAACTCTTCGTCAGCAGCGGTCCCGCCATCCTCACCGCACTGAAAGAACGCCAAAAACGCATCTTCTTAGACCTGAAGTTCCACGATATTCCCAACACAATGGCAGGTGCTTGCCGAGCAGCAGGCCAGTATGGCGTAGATTTAATAACGGTGCATGCCACCGCCGGTAGCGCGGCCCTTAGCGCCGCACAAACTGCCGCAGACGAAGGAGCCCGCAGCGCCGGTTACCCATCACCGAGAACAATTGCCGTTACCCTGCTAACTAGCATCAGCCCTGAAGCCCTCTCATCAGAGCTCAAGGTTTTGATGCCGGTAGTAGACTACGCACAGCAAATGGCCACACTCGCCAAAGACAGCGGACTCAAAGGCGCAGTCTGCTCTCCTCACGAAGCCCGACTGCTAAAAGCTGCCTGTGGTAAAGACTTTTGGCTAGTCTGCCCAGGAGTGCGACCTACCTGGGCGCAAAAAGGCGATCAGCAGCGGGCGATGACGCCAAAAGAAGCGATCGCCCAGGGCGCAGACTATCTGGTAATCGGCAGACCCATCACCCAGGCAAACGATCCAGCAGACGCCATCCACCGCATTTGTCAGGAGATAGCCTCGTGAAGCGCACCGTCCTCTTCTTTAGCGTCTGGCTACTAATTCAAATGGGGTCAGCAGGTGCTGGAGCGAACGCACAATCAGAGGAGATTACCCCAACAATAAACCCCCTAGAAGATTCTGTAGATTTAAACATCCTAGACGTAATTACAGACGACGGCGGCTCTACAGGAGAACTCTCGCCTAGGCCCTACGAACCCCTGCGGACCCAGACAATATGTCCAGCAGAGCCCACCGCACTTACCGAGCTGATGCTTCGCGACATCCCAAACTACACCAATCGCGTATTGCAAAGAACCAGCGCCGTTCTACCCCATGCAGAAGATGAACAAAGAGAAAGAGAAGACAAGTTTGCCCGGCGGCCTTATCGCCCGTCGCACGTATTAATCGCAGGCCAAGCGAACCTCACCCCGCTAGACTTAAACGAATATACCTACACCACCTCACCAGCAGACGGCGGTGACTTAACCCAAATATTTTTCACAACATCGTCTCGTCTATACTCAGGTCTGCGATTCAACGAAGTGCAAGAATACCACTGGCTATTTTTAACCCAAACAACAGATGGCTGGCGACTAGCTTTCATGTTTTCGTCGATAGATGATGCTCAAACATCGCGAGCACCGCTACCACCGTTCGAGAGCAGCCGAAGCAGCGTCGGTCAGGCCGTACAGCTATGGCTAAGAGACTGCCGGGCCAATACGATAGAAGCAGTCTCAGAAGCAACAAGCAGCTTGGTGCTGTAGGGTATCGGGTTCAGTATCGACACCATTGAAGGTAGTACTTGCCATTTTCGGCAAGCAAGATTGCGGTGTAGAGAATCCCGTAGGTTCAGTATCAGAAGTACCCTGTAGAGTATATCCTCCATACAGCGCCTGTTATGCAGCTAGCTCCTGACACTATTCAAGTTGATACCCTTATCGACGAAAACGATGGCGATCTCTCCGCAGGTGATGTCTCGCTACGAGAGGCTATAGCAGCTGTCGAAACAGGCGGCACGATCACTTTCTCTAATCAGATAGCCGATGCCAATGCAGGCTTTGGCAAAGGAGTAATTGGCCTATCGCTCGGTGAATTAGTAGTCGAAAAGAACGTTAGTATCGAAGGCTTAGGCGCAGAGAAATTGACCGTTAGTGGCAACAATGCGTCACGGGTTTTTCGTACAGAAGCAGAGACGACTATTGATGGGCTCACTATTACGGAGGGTGTCAGCGAAGAAGGAGGCGGCATCTTCGCAAACGCAAAATTAACCGTAAAGAACAGCCGTATCACCGGAAATAGTGAAGGTATTATCAAAGCGGAAGGTAACGGCGATGAGCTAGCTATCAGCGATAGCATTATCTCTGGCAACGTAGGGAAAGGAATTGCTGCGTACGATGGCGATATCACGATCAGCAATAGCAGCGTTTCCGACAACGGCAGTGGTATATATGCTTTCTCTGGTTATTATCCCTTTCTAACAATAACAGATAGCCTGATAAATGATAACGACGGTAATGGTATTGATACGAACGGTTCTGTTGTTGTTAGAGATAGCAGTGTTTCTGACAACAACGGCGATGGTATCACAAGCGCCGATGCTGGGGCGAGCATTAGAATCATCGAAAGCGTAGTCTCAGGAAACAGCGGCACAGCAGCTGTCGCTTTTGGTATAGACGGTGGCAGTATATCCTTCTTAAACAGTACTATCAACAACAACGGAGGCATTGCCAGCACGGGTATTGGTGTTGGGAGCGATCGTATTAGTGTGATAGGCAGTACGCTTTCAGGAAACCGTGGCATCCTTTATAGTAATGATATTTTTCTACGCGATAGTGTAGCAACGGACAACACAGGTTCTATAGTACTTCTTGGCAAAAGTGTCAGCGTTCAAAACAGTAAGATATCGGGTAACAGTAGCTTAGCAATCAAGGCCAATGACGTTACGCTGAACAACAGTTCTATAGACAACAACAGTAGAGGCGGCGTTCTTGTTTATGGATCGTACGATGGGTACTTTAGCTATTTTTATGGCAGGGGCTCAATAGCTGCCGAAAACAGCAGCATTTCTGGCAATGGTAGTCCATCTAGTAAGGTAGGTGGTGTTTTCATAGAAGATGATGTTGACTCTGCTTCTGTAACCTTCAAAAACACAACCATCTCCGGAAATACCGGCACAAAAGGAGGAGGCATTACATTCGGGCTGGGTTATTACACCGATTTTGTGAGCAGCACCTTTGAGAACGTCACCATCTCGAACAATACGGGCGGTCAAGTAGGCGGTGTACTGTTCTTACAAAACTCGCCTGATGTCGGCGTTCAAAATACGATCAAAAATACGATCATAGGCGGAAACACAGGCCCTATAGCGGATGTTAAAGGTGAGATCGAGAGCCTTGGCTACAACCTTATCGGCGACGGCTCCAATGCTACCGGCTTTATCGACACCGATATCGTTGGTAATAGCAGCAGTCCCATCGACCCGCAGCTAGGAGCCCTGAAAGACAACGGTGGCGATACACTCACCCAAGTTCCACTAAACGGTAGTCCGGTGATTGACGCGGGAGAGCCCAATGACCCAACTAGTGAGTTTGACCAGCGTGGTAGCGGCTTCTCACGCGTGGTGGATGGTGATGGCGATGGCAGCGATCGCATCGACATCGGCGCAGTAGAAGCCACAGCAAGCTCCAACCCAGATCCCAATCCCGACCCCAGCTTCCGCATCATCAACGGCGACGACAGCCCCAACAAACTCTTCGGCGCAAGAGCGCGCGACTTCATCAGCGGCTTCGGTGGTAACGACATCTTAAAAGGTAGAGGCAACGACGACATCCTCAACGGGGGCTCAGGCAACGATAGAATGCTTGGTAACGGTGGTGACGACATCCTCAACGGGGGCTCAGGCAACGACCGACTGCTTGGCGGCGGCAACAACGACACCCTCTTCGGCGGACAAGGCAACGATAGACTGCGTGGCAATGGCGGCGATGATATCCTCCTTGGCGGACTCGGTAACGATAAGCTCGAAGGCGGCGGCGGCAAAGACACTTTCGCATTCAGCAGCTTATCTGAAGGGAGAGACATTATTCTAGACTTCAAAGTCGGCCAGGACCTGATTGACCTCTCCATAATCCTAGACGGCAGCGAATACAGCAGCACAACGCCCTTCGAAGAATACATTCGACTCGGACAAGTAGGTCCCAACACTCGCTTAGAAATCCTGAATGTAAGTGCTTCTGGAGGAGGGCAAAAAATCTTCGAAGAACTCGCCGTCATCCGGAACGTAAACCCAACTGACTTTGATCAAAGTAGCTTTGTGCTCTAGTGTGAAACAAGTCAACGACAGCAACCAAGATGACGATTCCGCCTTCTGAAGAAGCTCAATATCCGGCAGCAACTGCCGACGAAACAAACCCAGAAGGCAAAGCCGCAGCACCTGAACCCTTACGGAGTATCCACACCACAACGTTTCCGGCGCTTCTCAAGCAGCTAAACATTTCCGTGGTCGTCTCTACCTATCAGGCCGGGAAAGTCGTCATTCTTAGAGCCGACCAGGAACAGCTAAACACCCACTTTCGCGTATTTGACAAACCCATGGGCCTAGCTGTCAATCAGCAGCAGCTAGCTATCGGCACTCGTACCGCCATCTGGGACTTGTGGAACGTTCCTGCTGTCGCGCCTAAAGTAGAGCCTGCTGGCAAGCACGACGCCTGCTACCTACCGCGCAACACGCACATCACTGGCGACATCGACATTCACGAAATGGCCTGGGGTGACGAAGGACTCTGGTTTGTCAACACCCGATTCTGCTGTTTGTGTACCCTTAGCAACAACCACAGCTTCGTCCCTCGCTGGCGACCAAACTTCATTACCTCCTACGCCCCAGAAGACCGCTGCCATCTCAATGGCCTAGCGCTAGCAAAAGGCAAACCCAAATATGTCACCGCGCTAGGAACCTCTAACGAGCCTCGCGGATGGCGACCAACAAAATCAAATGGGGGCGTTATTATTGACGTAGACACCCATCAGCGAATCACTGAAGGTCTTTCTATGCCGCATTCTCCGCGCTGGTATCAGGACCGTCTATGGGCACTAGAATCTGGTAAAGGGACCCTCTTCTGGGTCGACTTAGAAACCAGCAAGACTAAAACCATCGCTCAAATGCCAGGATTCACCCGTGGTCTCGACTTCTGTGGACCCTTTGCCTTTGTAGGCCTCTCACAGGTCAGGGAGACCGCCATATTTGGCAGCATTCCTATCACTGAGAAGGTAGAAGAGCGCACCTGCGGCGTCTGGGTTATCAATATTGAAACCGGACAGACCGTTGCCTTTGTAAAATTTGAAGATGCCGTACAGGAGATTTTCGCAGTGCAGGTGATTCCAGATGTTGTGTTCCCAGAGATCATCAATGAACAAAATGACCTGATCTCTAGCGCTTACGTATTGCCAGATGAAGCCCTCTCAGAAGTAGCCTACACGCCTACAAAAAGATAGCTCGCTAGTGAAAACGACACTCATCTAGGTCCGTACTAGATGTTAGGTATGTTCCGGATGAAACCTCACAACAGCGAAAAAACACTGTACTTGCAAAGCCTCAGGATACTAAGAGCATCATGACAACTTTCGTCAACTACTATCAGGATAAAGGGGCATCTGTTCGAGGTGCCAATATGTACACAACAAAAATGGCAGAAAATATGCCATCGCACGGTGTCAACGTAATTGATCTTCCCTGGAAAAAGCAGAAATTCCTACCGACTCAAATCAGCCAATATCTAACCTTTCCCTATCGCCGCATAGCCAAACTCGGTGAAGATGACCTCTTACATCTTCCTGGCCCTTTCAACCCCAGCTGTTTATCTAGCCGCAGCAAAGTGATTACCACCTTTCACGACCACGTGTACTACGATCACTACCCAAACCCAACGAAAAGCCAGCGTCTGATCAAAGTCATTGAACGGCTGACCGCTGCTAAGACAGACTACGTCATCACACCCAGCCAGTTCACCGCAGATCGAACGCTGGCTCGCTTTCCCAAATTCAAGGGCAAGATTGAGGTGGCTTATCCTGGCGTTAGCGATACTTTTTTTGAGCGAAGAACGCAAGATGAATGCGATCGCGCCCTGCAAGCCATCTCTCTAAAACCAACCGACCGCTTCCTGCTATACGTCGGTGCACTCATCCCTTACAAAAACCACGCCAGAGTTGTCGCCGCTTATGCCAAGCTCAAAGACACCTACCCCGATCTCAAACTGGTTATGATCGGCAGCATTCGTAGGCGGCCCAGCTTTCCAAAGCTCGTTCAATGGCTAAAAGAAAAAGACTTCTCACTTCAAACCGACGTCATTATCCCTGAGAAAAAACTCTCTACTCAAGAACTGTCCGCCATATATCAAAAGGCCAGCGTCTTCTTATTCCCCTCACTGTACGAAGGCTGGGGAATCGTAGTAGGAGAAGCTTTCGCCTCCGGAACACCCTCCGTCATTTCAAACATTCCAGTCTTTCAAGAATGCTTTTCGGGCGGCGCACTGATGGTAGACCCTCACAGCGTAGACGAAATGGTCGAGGGCGTAAAAGCAATGCTCAACTCAGATCAGCTCAAAGAACAATATACAAAACGAGCCGCCGAAATCATCCAAAATCAGACCTGGGAAACGTCTGTGAAGGCTACCGTCAAAGCCTACCACCAGATCGAAGCGATGGCCTAATCCAGCTGAAGTCGAGCGTCTAAGCTTGCGCTCGGATCTCGTCGAGTTTAGCTTTTACCGATTGAATATCTTGCCACATCAGCCACTTGGGTTTGCCAGGATCTCGCGAGGGGTTTCGCAGCAAATAGGCCGGATGAAGAATAGGCATACACTGGCGACCTTCCCACTCAATCCAGGTGCCGCGAATTTTAGTAATGCCCCGCTTCTCGCTCGGAATGATACCCTTTACAGCGGTCGCACCCGTCAGCAAAATAATCTTTGGGTCTACTAAGCGAATCTGCTCCAAAATATACGGACGGCAGGCGTTAATCTCGCCCACGGTAGGGTTGCGGTTACCCGGCGGACGGCACTTCACAATATTGCAAATATAGACATCCTTCTCAGTATCGAGCCGTACAGAGCCCAAAATCTTCTCCAAAAGCTGACCAGATCGTCCCACAAAAGGCAATCCCTGCTCATCCTCCTGCTGCCCAGGCCCCTCTCCAATCACCATGATTGGCGCAGTATGGCTACCGCGACTCACCACCACATTCGTACGCGTCTTTGCTAGCTCGCAGCGCTCGCAGCCTTTGCAGTGCTCAGCCAATGGCTCTAAAGACTCGTAGGTACCCGTAGGAATGGGAACTTTAGCACTAGTCGGGATTTTGCTGGGGTCAAAGTCCGCAGGTGGTGGAGTCGCTTCTACGCCAGCAGCGCTAAAAAGATCAATCTGGTCAGCCATGAGCAAGGAAATAGTTTAGGGCACTTACTCATCAGTTTAAAGGGAAGCCGCCTAGCGCGAAAGAACCGTTGGGTCGATCCTCAAGCGAAGCGCTAGGCAGCTACTGACCAAGCAATGCGTTTTAGCGCTATGACTTAGTAGGAAAAATGGACTTTCCAAGCTCCTTTAAACGGTTCATGATAGGCTGCTGCTCGTTCAGGAAGGTGCGAGCGCAGTTTCGGCCTGGCATACCCGAAATTGCGCCACCGGGATGCGTACCTGCACCCGTCAAGAACAAACCTTCAATTGGAGTTGTGTAGTTAGCAATCTCAGGCAGCGGGCGGAAAAACACCATCTGGTCAAGGGTCATATCTACGTGGTAGTAGTTACCTTTGTAAGCGCCGAGGCGATCGCCTAGCTCAGCCGGGCTCTCCACATTGCGCGCGATAATAGACTGCTTCAAATTGGGCGCATAGTCAGCCATTTTATCGATCACCCGGTCGGCCACCTTATTTTTCAGCTCGTCCGTCCAGCCGGTCCCAGCAAATCCTGTGCCTTCAGCGCCCGCAATTTGGTAAGGCGCAAAGAATTCTACCCACAGCGTGTGCTGTCCGTTTGGAGCCATACTAGGATCTCGCATCGTTGGCACCACCGCATAGCAAGAAGGATCGTCTAGCGGAATGTTGCCAACTGCTGGCTCCTGATGCGCGATTTCAACCTGACGCACTGAGTCCGCAATTAGAACAGAGCCGGTGAGATATTCATCGCGATGATTGTGATGCTCAAATCTAGGCGCTTCTGACAGGGCGCAGTCGATGCGGAGAATAGTCTCGTTGTTGTTGACAATGCGACGCTCCAGGCGCGATCGCAGCTCACCATCCACCTCTGCCACCTCATCTGGCGACAGCATCTGCAAAAACACCCGCTTAGCGTCAATATTAGAAATCACCCCTTTCTTAGCTCGATACTCAGACCCATCTAAAGTCTCGACCCCTACCGCTCTCTTATCTTCTATCAAAATACGCTTAACGCTCTTATCGGTTAAAATCACGCCGCCTTTTGACTGCACCAGCTTTACCAAAGCCTGCGTTAGCGCCCCTGTTCCACCACGCGGCCTAGCCATACCAGGGCTGTGCCGCATAGACATCATCATGCCACCCACCGAAATCGTCTTCTGCGAAGGAGGCGCACCAAACTCAGACGCCAAACGAGCCAGCGGCGCTTTCAAAAACTCCGAATCAAAATACTCATCCAACAAATCTTTTGGACTTGTTAGCATCGTACGAATCAAATCGAGCGACTTATGAGGTCCCCCCAAAATACTCAGCAAATTCTGAATGCTCTTAGCATCGTAGTTGCCTAAAATATCGAAAATAGCCTGCGGCGGCGCATTAAAAACAGGCTTGATTGCAGTTGTAAACCGCTGCCAGAAATCAATAAATTCTCTGTACTTTTCAGCATCGCGCTGATTGAAGCGAGCAATCTCCTCACAGGTTTTATCCAAAGACTTATGCGCTAAAAAATACTTGCCATCAGGGTGAGGGCAAAACACAGCCGGATCGCAGAACAAATACTCCAAGCCGTATTTCTTTAGCTCTAGCTCTTCTACAACCGGACCCAAGTGAATAAACTCGTGGTCAATCGCACAGCGGTTGAACATAAATCCGGGCGCTTCGTCTGGCAGCAGTTCTTCTGTGGTCGCCGCACCGCCAGGAATAGAACGCTTCTCTAAAAGCGCAACGCTATAGCCTTCTTTTAGCAGGTAAGCGGCGCAGACAAGGCCGTTGTGACCTGCACCAATAATAACTACATCGTAGTTTTCCATACGGCATGTTCCTAGAGCTTAACGACAGACTGTCTCTAGTAAACAAAGACCAGTAAAGCTGCAACTCTGTCATATTACAGAGATAGCAAAGTAACCAGACGGATTTTCCTCTCAGCCCAAACTACAGCCTACCGGCACCCGCTAAGCTTCGGTATTTTTCAGCGAGCTGAGCGGAAATTGCATCCCACCCATACTTCTCTTTCGCGCACCGCCGGGCATTCTCTCCCCTGCGATCGCGCTCCGTCCCATCCCTCAAAGCCATCGACAGCGCCACTGCTAGCGCCTCCACATCAGTCGGCACCACCCACCCCGCCTCATACTCCTCAATCGCAGGCCAAATATGCACCTGGTCAGAAATCACCACCGGAATCTTCGCCGCCATCGCCTCAGCCACCGCAATGCCAAAATTCTCATAGTAAGACGGCAGCACAAACACATCCGCCGCACTCAAAATCTGCGCTTTCAGCTCACCCGAAACAAACCCACTCATTGTTGCCCGCGCACTCCACTCAGCAGAACGAATCTGCTCACAAATACTATTCTCATAGTCTCTATCTTGAGGATTTGCACCGCATAAGAGAAAGTGAAAAGGCTGTTTATTCTGATACAGCTTCGCTAGAGCAGGCAGCAGCAGATCAAACCCCTTTTTAGGATCAATCCGAGACATAAACAACACAATTGGACAGTCCACCGGAATATCAAATCTCTCTCTAATAGCCGTTTGAGCAGCGGCACGCTGCGGCAAACTTGGCAGCGCCACCCCCAAAGGAACAACCATGTCCGGCGTACTGACGCCAAATCGTTCAGAGACTTTCGACTCCAGCTCGCTCGTAAAATGAATCGCCGCCGCCCCAGCTAAGTTTGGCCGTTCAAACAAAGTAGCGTAGAGCCTTTTAACCTGCTTTTTCTTCTGCAAATCGGCTGGATCCAGCGTTCCTAGAGGCCGCATAATATAGGGCAGCTTCCGCCATCGGCAGACAGTAGCCGCCGCCGTACTCACCGGAGAAAACAGCGCGTGAATATGAGCAACATCATACCGATGCGCGTTTGCCCACAGCCAGCTGAGCAAATCTGTTGAAAACTTGTAGCGCCGAAAAGGTGCGCAGCGAAAGTAAATTACATCGTAGCCACTTTCAAAGATAGGAATTCCCAGAGGCACCTCCAACGGCGCTTCATCTACATCACCATTCGCATCGGTGGTAATCACAGTGACGCTACCAACCGTCTGCTCGTCCTGTCTTACCAAAGCAGCCGCTAGCCCGCGAATCATTTGGCTAGGTCCACCGTACACTAGAGAGATAGAAGGAACGATTTGGAGAATATTTAGCGGCTTTGGAGACATGGCTTCGACTACGCTCTTTTAAATAATATCTGAACATCGTCGCCCTCATCCCCTAGCCCCCTCTCCCGAGGGGAGAAGAGGGACCGGAGGTTTGACTCCCTCTCTCCTCGGGAAAGCTGGGGTGAGGGCCTTCAACCATTCAAAGTACAGAGAGCCATTTAACTCACATTCCCGGATAAACAATCTTCCTATCAATATAGGTCTTCATAGGAAGCAAGTTCGCCAGCTGATAAGTTTACAACGAGATAGGTACCTCCAGCAGAGATAAGGACAGCCTCTCCAGCGGTGCTATCCTCAAGCTGCCTCAGCTGAGGCGCAGCGGAAACCCACCAGCCGCTCGTGGCTTGCCGAGTAAGGTCAGCAGCAGAAACCGAAAGCACCTGCTGAATGTCTTCAAAAGCATAGGTAGCAACAGGTTCACCTGCCGCATCTAGCAGCATCAGAGCGTAAGGGCTAGCAACGTTGATAAACTCATCAACCAGCAAAACTTGCCCCCGCTCGCCTACTACTACAAATCTTGGACCGTACTGCTGAGGAAGTGGTTTCTCCCACAGCAGACTATCGCCTTGATACATCTGCCCTGTAGCAACAGGCGTTTGCCACTCGTCTGCGCCTGTCACTACAAATCTATAGTCACCTGTCTCAAACGACTGACTTATCGGTGGATGGACGAGCTGGTCACTCGCCATCACTCCCGTCGGTAGTGGCAAAATTGCGCGATCGCCGCTCATGTCCGCTGACCTCCACAGTAAAGCAACAGCGATCGCACTCCACAAAACCATCCACTTCCTAAACACAGATCGTCACCTCAAAATCGTGTACTACGCGCTGTAAGGACTACGCCTTTTAAGAGCTAAAGCGGCAGAAAAACCGGCAAGTGCGATCGCAGCCCAGCTCGAAGGCTCTGGAATACTGCTAGCCGCAGGCGCATCTAAAGACACAGATGAGCGCAGCTGCAAACTCGTCAGCGAAACACTAGCCAAATCGGCGGCAACTTCATCCACCTTAGAACTATTTCCACTAGGCGCGGTATAGCGAACAAAAGGACTGTTAAATATCTCCTGAATCTGCGCCTTCGTCAGCTGACTTACCCCCGCTCCATCAGGATACACATCGTCTACGCTACCGGGTATATTGCGCCGATTGCCATCAGTAGCCAGATTATTCGCATCCCCGGCGCCCAAAGTAGAGTGGCGCAGTCCTAAATTATGACCGATTTCATGAGCCAGCGTATCTGCTCGCCCTTGCCCTCCGTTAAATGTTGACGCCGCGCTGCTAATTAGCACACCGTTGCTGTCCACCCAAGCCGAACCAAACTGGGTCACGCCATTCGCAGACTCAATAGAATCGACAAACCAAACGTTGATCGGACCACTGGTTCGCGTAGAGCTAGGATGACGACCAAAAGCACCCGCCTCACCCGAACGAGAAAGCTCATAGAATTCTGATTTTTCAGAACCGCCGCCATCGTCGACGGAGAGAAACCGAGAAGCATTCAGCTGATTTGTCGGCAGAAAAGTTACCTTCAGCCGGGCCTGCTCCAAAATTTTCGCCGTGATCTCAGCAAACAAATTCACAGCAGCGCACTCACTCCCGCTGTCACTACACACCTGAATCGGCTGCACATACAGATCGCCAGTGAACGATTCATCAAAAACAATCGTCTGCGCCGTTGGAGCCACATCGCCTGTACAGCTGCCCAGAAGCAGAGCACAGCCAGCTACCACCAGAGGCCGCAGCGCTTTACGAGAATAAATTGAGTGAGTCACAGAAACCAGCTAATAAACGCCAGAAAAAGTTGAAAGTAGTAGAGCTACTATCGCTGCACAGTTCTCGAGCCCCTATAACAAACCCTTCTTTCCAGGCAGCAAAGATCCGGATCTAATACCCCCTTCTCTCAGAAGGACACCATTAAGAAGACACCAGTTAAAAGCCGAGCAATCAAATTCGCCTTCCCCAAACGACTCTTAATAAAACTATTCTTGATAAAAGGCTGCCCAAAGATATCTTCGAGCCATCACCCACCTTCGCACAACTAACGTAAAGAAGTATAAAACGCCAGCAAACGCTTCGCTAGCGCATCGTTCGTATACTCACGCATAGCCCGCCGATATCCGCGTTCAGCGATCGCACCATGCTGCTCCGGCTGATGCACCAGTATCGAGATCTTCTCAGCTAGCGCCGCCGCGTCGCCTTCAGGAAACACCAGACCATCGTCCTTAATCACATGCGGAATCTCACCCGAATCTGAGCCAATCACCGGCACCCGGCAAGCCATCGCCTCAATAATCACATGGCCAAACTGCTCCTTCCAGCCCACCGCACTCAGCGTCTTGAACTTATAGGTCGTCTCAGAAGGCAGTATTAGCGTATCCATCAAATTGATATAGCGCGGCACATCCGCATGAGGAACGCTTTCTATCCAAACAATGCGATCGCCAATCCCCAACTCACTCGCCAGCCGTGCCAGCGTCTCCTTCAGCTCACCGCGTCCTAGCAGCAGCAGCTTCCAGGAACGCTCTATCCCGTCAGCTTGCAGCTTACCCAGCGCCTTAAACAGCGTCAGTAAGCCCTTTTCTTCTACAAAGCGGCCCACAAACCCAACCACAAAATCATCTGAGCCAATACCGTACTGAGCCATCAGCGCTGGCTGCACTGCCGGACGAAACAAACGCTCATCGACCCCTAGCTGAGGCATTACACACACCGGACCATCGTAACCATGCACTTTCAAAACATCCGCACCGTCTTGATTGCCCACCACCAGACCATCGGTATGGCGAAGATTATAGCCTTCAAGCAAAGACAGCGGAAACTTCACCTCATAGGGCAAATTCCACCAGGTAAAAAAGACGTTCTTAGCCTTGAGCCCCAGCAGCCGATTGAGCGTAATTAGCTCCGCATAGCCCACCGACTTAGAACCCTGCTCCACCTGAATGATATCGGGGCGAAAATCTCTTAGCAGCGAGACAACCTCCGTACCAAAGCTCAGCAGCCCTTGATTGTTCTCACTAAAGTTAGCCACCGGCACCACTCGGAAGCGCCCTTCTTCGCGTGGCTGCGCCTCTATCTTGCGGCTCTGCACACCGCCCGGCGTCCAACGCTTTGGCACTACAACGGTCACGTCTACATCGGGGTCTATCTTGGTAAGCGATCGCAGCTTCTCACAGTTGAGATCAACAATATAGGTATGGCTAGCAACAAGAACTTTCATAGCAACGCTGACCTACATCCCCACCGGCTCACTACTCACTGGCTCACTACTCACTGGCTCACTATAGAGCCGCCCATCCCGGTTCCCCGGCTTCAGCAGCGTCCAGCACGCCTGCAAAAAACCCAGCACATAGAACCCAAACCGGCTCACAATCTTCACCAGCCCGCCACCCTTGTTACACGGCGGATGGCCCAGCACGTGACAGTCAAACAAACTGCCCGACAGCCGCAGCACCTGAGACAGCGTCAAATTCTTTAGCGCCATCAAAAAATGATTGTGATAAAAAGTCGTCTGATACTTCAAAGACCGCGTGCTGATATCGTGACAGCCCCCCGTCTCCTCACCCAAATGCACCAGATGAGCATCCGGCTCATACCAAACTATTAGCCCCGTCTTACGCAGCCGCAGGCAAAAGTCCGACTCCTCACGCACCGCACTTCCCGCAAAGCGCTCATCAAACCGCAGCCCATACTGCTCAAACACCTCCCGCCGAAAAGACATATTGCAGCCCCTCGCAGTCAGCACTCGCTGCGGCTTCACCGTATGCACCAAGTCGATGTGATACCAGGCAATCCCAGGGTCCATTGCCTCAGGCGGCAGCGTTTCAATCGTAGGCTTAGTCGACTCTGATAGCTTCATGCGGTCAAATACACGGCCTGCGATCGCACCCACCTCAGGCCGCCCCGCAAACCCCTTCGCGTGCGCCGCCAAACAGCCCTCCGGCAGCTCCACATCATCATCCAAGAACAGAAAGATACTGCCATTAGCCCGTTCAATCGCATAGTTGCGAGCCCCCGGCAAACTCGCCCAGGCCACCTTATACAGCTGAATCTTATCCTCGGCCGCCAGCCCATCCAAAAACGCCTGCGTCTCAGCCTCGTGCTGCTGCGTTTGGTCCACCACAATCAGCTCGAACGCCGGATAGGTCTGCGCCAGCACGCTTTTAATCGAGTCGCACAGCACAGCTTCGCGCCCGTAGGTTGGAATCACCACCGAAATCAACGGCTGCGCTACCGCTTCAGTCGTCAGCGCAGGCCTTACCGTTTCGGTCATCCTCTCAGCAGAATCAGTCTTATTCAAAGATCGGCACCTCCTTGAGTTTTCGCCGTCGGCGGGCAGCTTTAGTCAGCTCAGCCGACTCATCCGGATTCAAAAGCGCTACCGCCTTCGCTTCCTCCTGCCGTTCCAGCTCCGGAATCTTCAGCACAATGCCTGCCGCCAGCCAATAGTAAACCCCGACCGGGTCTACATCTAGCGGATAGTAGTACGGGCAGTAGCTAATAAAGAGAATAAACACCCACATAGAAGCCGCATAAATGCGCAAACTAACATCCTTCGTCCGCCGATAAATCCGGAACGTCGCCACCGTCAGCGACGTGTAAACAGCCATCGCGGCCAAGAGCCCAAGCGGACCCAGCTCATAAATCAACTTAGGATGATAAGTCTCAATCAGCGTCGTCTTACCAAAGGTACGGGCCGAATTCGTCGCCCGGCCAACTCCATTGCCAAACACGCCTTCTTGGTCCTTCCACACCTGTTTAAACTGCTCAGTAATAAACTGCTGAGGCGGCGACGCTTCCCATCGCCGCATTAGGTTGTCGATACGGCCCGTCACAATGCCCGGATTGGTCGCAATCAGGTAGCTCACCACCAGCCCCAGCAGCACGCCCATTGGCAAAAACCGCTTCAGGTTGCGATATTGCCCCGTTAAAAATAGCAGCAACACAAAAACAGCAGGCACTAGCACCATCGCAATCCGCTGGCCCGACAGCACCGCCATCACAAACACCGCCAGCAAAGACACCGCACCCACCAGCCGCCACACAACAGACTTATCGCTAAAAGTAGTCCCAAAGCTAAAGAAGACCGCCGAGATCAGAAACCAGCCCCACTGCCACGGCGCAACAAACGTACCTGGCAGTCGAATCTCGCCAACCGCAGGCGAATACAGCAAAGAGCCACCCACAAAGCAGCGCGATTCCAAAGACGCTCGAAACATCTCATTGCCAAGGCCAGTCGTTCCCTGACAGATCCCCCGCAAAAGCATCACATACTGAATCAGCCCGAGCAGCGAAGCCACCAGCACCAGCACCGCCTGCATCCGCAGCAGCCCCACCAGATCTTCCTTATTGCGAATAAGATAATAAATGCACGCCACCAACGGCACATAGCCAAACAGCAGCTTCCCACTCCAAATAGCCATCACAATGGGCCAGTTGCCGTCCACCTGACCAATCTGGTCGGGCACATTGGTTACCAGCGCCGTAGCAATCACCACAATCAGCAGCAAAATCAGCGGCGGCTTAATCGCCTTCGGCAAAATAATCGGCTGCTTATACTTCTGGCAAAACTGAAACACCCCAATCAGCGCCGGAATATAGAAAATATCTTTAGCAATCTGCAAAATGCTGTTGCCCCCTAGCGCGTAGGTCACCGTACCCGCAAAAGGAATATACATAATGAACGCGTAGAGCGCCAGCCGCTGATACTTGAACGACATAGCCAGGCACATCAGCGCACCACCAACCGCCACACCCAGCTTCGGCTCAAGAATCAGCCCTACCAGCAAACCCACAAACGCACAGCCCAAAAAGGTCGTCGTCACAAAAGTGATCGCTTCTTTGCGCTTAGCAGCAGCAGCTCGCTGCAACACCAACCGCTGCCGGGGAGAAAGTTCTTCACTCTCTGCGGCAGGCTCATCGCTCGAATCTTTTCTCTTCTGCCCCGCCTTCCCTCTAGCTCTATTTTTCCTAGCCGTTATAGCGTCAGTACCTTCCGAGTGCTTATCGCGCTTCTTAGACCGCTTAGCCGTTTTTTTGAGAGAGCGTTTCCCTGAAGAGCGTGAAACCATGGGTTAAGAGAAAGTGGTTAGCAAAGAGTCGATGAAGTGTGTCGTTCCAGTTATACGAGCTATCGGGTCTTCCTTACATCATGACGATAAACAGAATGCCCATAGAGGCTCCCTACCAAGTCTTCTTCAACTTTGAAAGCAGGTTTTCAGAATCTTTATAGAACTAGCGCTATCTTCCGAGGCGATTAGGGATGCCCTCACAGCCACCCGGAATGGTTTCGCGCGTTTTGCTGCCACCCCAGGCACAAAAGTAGCAGCGCTGCACTTCAGAAAGCCGCTGCACATTCGTCAGATCCACCCCTTCTATCACCGCACCCGTAAACTCTCCGGTCGTATAGTCGGGCATATCCTGCCGAGTGCGCGGTGTCGCGGTCTCTAGCTCGCCGTAAAACAGCCGCACGCCCATAATATCTGTATTTGTCAGATTGGCATCGCAAAGAATCGCCCGCGAAAGATTAGTCCGCACCAGATCGCAGTCTGTCAGATCGGCGCGAATCAAATTCGCGCCGCTCAAGTCCAGCCAGCGCAGGTCGCTGCCAGTCATCGTGCCCGCTGCCAGCATCACACCCAGATCAATCACCCGAGTCCCGTCTAGCCGATCTTCAGCGTAGCCACCCAACCCATCTAAAATAGGCCGACCTAGTCGCTGGTCGCGGGCAAGAGGCGTCAGCAGCTTAGAGCGAGAGAGAAACCTGAGCACCTTAGCCTTGCCGCTCGCATCAACGCTGCTAAGAATAGCCGCTGTCCGCGCTTCTGCAATCACCCGCTCCTGCGGCCAGTCTTCTAGCAAACCTTCATCGTCGAGCACCAGCTCCGAAATACCCTGAAAGTAAGAGTCAATCGTCTGCTGCTGCGTAATCAGGTTTTGCTGAACGGTGAGGTCTCTAGAGATGATGTACTGTCGCCAGGCAACATAGACAGCTAGCACCGCAATAAATATCTGACCGATCGCACCGAGAAAATCGCCCAGTGCGCTGATAATGTCCCAACGTAGCCCGCTGCCCCACCGAGCAATAGGACGACTGATGCCGCTGGTATAAACCAGGCCAACAATCCCTAAAATCAGACCGGGTATAGCAATCAGCAAAGCCTTCTGCTGCTGAGACAGATCGCCTACAGCCTCTTGTAGCGTCGGGGCCATCAGCCGAAGGGAAACGCTAAAAGCAATGACAGAACCCGCTAGCGTCAGCCAAAAGCTGGATAAAGTGAAGCCGACTACAACCACTAGGGCACTGGCGATCGCAACTACACTAATCGGCGCTTGAGCCACCTTAATCGGATTGATCGCAGGCTGCCGCTGATAGCGCTCTTGTACTACATCCGTTCCATTCGTTGCAGGCGAGGCGCTCGTCCCATTCAGCTGCACCCGATTAAGCGCCTGGGTCTGAATATCCTCATTATCAGCC
Source organism: uncultured cyanobacterium (assembly GCA_963836895.1). Classification (GTDB taxonomy): domain Bacteria; phylum Cyanobacteriota; class Cyanobacteriia; order Phormidesmidales; family Phormidesmidaceae; genus Phormidesmis. The sequence continues at coordinate 531,293 of CAWILA010000007.1, forward strand.
TGCAAATCAGGATCGGGATTATAGTCAACCGTAAAAGAATCGTTGTATCTAGACTTAGGCTTAGCGGCGTTCCCTATCGACGGCAGCGAGCCATTCGGCAGAGACTGGCTTGGCACAGCAGGCTTTGCCGTCGTACCATCCGAGCGCCAGGCAGGCGTTTTTCGATTGGAAAAATCACCCGGCAGCTCACTTTCAAAGTCGTTATCTGAGCGCTCATTATTCGCAGAATCTGAGCCAGATTGAGATTGGCCAGATTGAGATGAGCCAGGTGGGGACTGACCAGACGAGAAAGGAAAAGCCATAGGTGTGTGCGTTGCTTAGATGCCAGTGTACCTGAAAGAAAACTTTGTATAGCACCCGTAAGGACGCATTCTAGCGGGATAGACACCTCATACGGACGAAGCCCTATCACCATGCTCCACTAAAATAAAGATTACTATCCATACCTTCTTACTAGTCGTAAGAGATCAGTACGCCCACGCTACCGACAAAAGCGCGGCTAGCTGATCTCGAAGCCCGTGCTTTTTATGATCATCGTTTTACTTTTACTCATAGCCGTCGCCATCCTGGTCTGGGGCTACTCCAAAGCCAAACCCTTCGGGAAATTAGGCATCTTAGCCTGGCTACAAACGGTCGTGCTAATGGGCCCCTGGCTTCTCTTCTTTGGGCTTTCAGCAGCAGGTCTATATCTCAATCTGGCCAGCATCTTACTGCTAGTTGTCACCGCGACAGGTCTCTATATTTACCTTGGCAGACAGCTTCGCAAAGAAGGCGCCGCTGAGCTAGCTACGCAAGAAGCAGTCACCCTCGCATCCAAAGCAGCTGAATCGACCCACACCGCTACTGCCAGCACTGAAACGGCAAATACTGAGACCGCTACAGCAAAATCAATCGCTGTAGAAAGTTCATCTACTGGCAGTGAAACAGTAACAGTAGACGCAGCACCGGAGAAACCACCCGAGAAAAAAACGCCAGCAGAGAAAGACCTTCCCCCTATCCCAGCAGAAGATCTAGCCATCATTGAAGGCATCTTCAGCATTGATACCTTCTTTAGAACCAAAACGGTGCCCTATCAAGAAGGGGCTATCTTCAAAGGCAACCTGCGCGGTCAGCCAGACGAGTCAGCAAAAATTCTTGGCGACAAGCTCGCAGAAAAGTTTGGTGACCGGTACAGCTCCTTTCTACTCGCAGACCCAGAAGACAAACCCGTCGTGGTGGTGCTACCCAAAGCAAACGGGCCAAAGGCAACCTCTACAGGGCAAAAGGTATTGGCTGTGGCACTGGCGATCGCAACCCTAGCCACCTGCCTAGAAACCGCCGCCATCCTCCAGAGCTTCGACATTTTTCAATCGCCCGAACGCTGGCGCGAAGTGCTCCCCATCGGTTTTGGTATCGCCAGCGTCCTGGGCACCCACGAGCTCGGCCACATCGCCCTCGCCCGCCGCGAACACGTCAAAATTAGCCCGCCCTTCTTCCTACCCGCCTGGCAGCTCGGCGCATTTGGCTCACTCATGCGCTTCGAGTCCATCCTCCCCAACCGCAGCGTCCTCTTCGACGTCTCCTTTGCAGGTCCGGCGGCAGGCGGCCTACTTTCCTTCGCTTTCCTTGTGCTAGGCCTCATCCTCTCTCACCCGGGCAGCCTCTTCCAGCTCCCTGCCGAATTTTTCCAGGGCTCCATCTTCGTCGGTGCCCTAGCACGCACTATCCTCGGCGACGCGCTCCAGGGCGACCTTGTCGATGTCCATCCCCTTATGGTTATCGGCTGGATTGGTCTCATCATCACCGCCATCAACGTCATGCCCGCTGGCCAGCTAGACGGTGGCCGCATGGTCCAGGCCATCTATGGCCGCAAAACACTGATAAAATCAACCGCTGTCACCCTCGTACTCCTAGCGCTAGTCGGCCTATTCAACCCGTTAGCACTCTACTGGGCCGTCCTTATCGTCTTCCTACAGCGCCAGCCAGAACGTCCCTGTACAGACGATCTCACCGAACCCGACGACGCCAGAGCCGCCCTAGCTCTACTGGCACTTCTTCTAATGCTGCTCATTTTGTTACCACTCTCCCCAAGCGTAGCAGTCCGTCTGGGCATAGGATAAACACACCTCAACTTCTAACTTTCGAATGTGGGCCTTCAACTTTTGATGGTTGGATACGAATTAATCAGACGCTAAGATAATCGTGAATTACTGGCTGTTCAATAGATTTGAACAAAAAGGCTCCTTGAGCTACTCCAGCCAAAACGCTTATCTACTGCTGTTACCTAGGGAAACTACACCTGTGTTCAAGGCTATCGCCCGTGACTTCCGCATCATCTTCGAACGTGATCCGGCTGCCCGCAACTGGCTTGAGGTCGCCTTCCTCTATCCTGGGTTTCAGGCCCTGGTAATGCACCGCATTGCCCATTGGCTGTGGAACGTAGGCATACCCTTCGTCCCTCGACTCGTCTCTCACCTAGCGAGAGCTTTCACTGGCATAGAAATTCATCCAGGCGCAACGATTGGCTCTGGCGTATTCATCGATCACGGCATGGGCGTTGTTATCGGTGAGACCGCAACTGTCGGCGACCTTTCCTTGATTTACCAGGGTGTCACCCTAGGCGGCACAGGTAAGGAGTCGGGCAAGCGCCATCCTACTCTTGGCAATGGTGTCGTCGTCGGCGCAGGCGCAAAAGTACTTGGCAACATTCAAATCGGCAACAACGTTCGCATCGGCGCAGGCTCTGTCGTCTTAAGAGAAGTTCCGTCAGACTGTACCGTTGTCGGTGTACCAGGGCGAATTCTGTACCGCTCAGGCGAAAGGGCCGAGCCGTTAGAACACGGTCGACTGCCCGACTCCGAAGCCATGGCCATTCGCGCACTAGTAGATCGTATAGAGACGCTCGAAAACGAGCTGTCGAAAATTCGTAAGGCTCAGCCTGTTAGCGAGTTAGAGGAAAAAGTGTCTAGCTTAGAGCAATTGGTGACCGTAGGCGCTGGTGTTCCGTCGCCAGGCTCTATAAAACACTGCGACGGCATTAAGTGTTGCGATATTGAAGACCGAGCGCTGCAAGAGTTCTTAGGTGGCTCAGGACTTTAACAAACTAGGCAAGGTTGGTGTTTAGCACTCTATCCGACTGTTCAGCGTCCCAGTCTTACGGATTTACGTCTGTAACCTTCCACTCTTCCGCATCATCTACACGCGTATAAACCTTGCGGTTTTGCGGCTCACCTCGTAAAGAAAGCCAGTCGACGCTAAGCGGGTCGAGCAGCAGTAAGCAAAAGGTCGACAGTGGAGTTTGCGCATCAGGGGCCGACGGACTAAAGTTGGCAGTCTCACTACGACTCTCTTTGGGATGAGGCCAGGCAAACTGAAGCCGCGCATTGTCTGAAATTTTCTGCCAGAGCTGCTGACGTGCGATCGCCAGTATGGGCAGTTCAGTCTCTTCGGTCACCACCGCAAGCCGTCCGCTAATTCGGAACTGTTCTCGCGTCTTAGTGAAATACCAGCAGGCTTCTACGTTTGGGTTCTGCTGAATTTGAGCTGTTTTTTCGCTACGGCGATCGCTAATAAACATCAGCTGATTGCAGCCTTCTAAAAACCCTCTAAAAACCACAGTGCGATTAGCCGGAGTGCCGTTCTCGCGAACGGTCGCTAGCTGTAGGAAACGGCAGAATGCTTGAGCGCGGTTGCGATGGAGTGATCGCGATAAGGCGATCGCCAGGGCGCTAGTTCAGCTTGAAACTCAGCAGGCGAAATAGAAGCGTCAGTAGGCAATAACAACGAAAAATCTTCCAAAAATAGCGCAGCAAACAGAACAGGAGCTTGTCCTCGCAACAGTTATCGATATTGTAGAGCGTCGAACCCTTGGTGAGCATTGCGAGCACGCGCTTCATCGCTCGCTCAAACCAAAACCGAAGCACCTACCCAAATAAAGAAATAGCCATATATCTGGGTAGTTTGATATAAGGAAAGGTACGCCTCGCATTTTCTGCTCACTATCTTTTCAAGAGACCTGAAAATCACAGCGATGACGAATATTTGGACGGCATGAATATCTGGACGGTTTTTTCTTTGGTAGTGGGCTTAGCTCTATTGGTGGGCGGCGCAGAGTTTTTAATTAGAGGCGCTTCTAAGCTAGCCGCAACGTTTGGCGTATCGCCCCTGATCATTGGGCTTACGGTTGTAGCCTTTGGCACCAGCGCACCAGAGCTAGCCGTAAGCCTAAACGCCAGCCTTCACGGCCAGGCAGATATCTCACTGGGTAACGTCGTCGGCAGCAACATCTGCAACATTCTACTAATACTGGGCATTTCCTCTCTCATTGCACCCCTCATCGTTGCCCAGCAGCTCGTCAGGCTCGATGTACCGATTATGATCGGCGTATCAGCACTCCTGACGCTATTTTGCCTGGACGGGCAGATCAGCCGCTCCGATGGGGTGGTTTTATTTTTAGGCGGACTGGCCTACACCATCTTTCTGCTGTATCAGAGTCGCAAAGAGAAAAATCAGGGTGTGCTAGACGAATACGCCAACTTTGGAGAGCGATCACTCTCCGTCAAAGAAACCGTTCTCAACGTCGCGGCCTTCATTGGTGGCGCAGCTATATTGATTCTCGGCTCACAGCTACTGGTCAACAGCGCGGTAGAAATTGCCACCTTTTTTGGAGCTAGCTCTCTGGTTATTGGCCTGACTGTCATCGCACTTGGCACTTCTTTACCAGAGCTAGCGACCTCCGTCATGGCCAGCATTCGCGGCGAGCGCGACATTGCCGTCGGCAACGTCATTGGCAGCAACATCTTCAATATCCTGATCGTACTCGGCCTCACTAGCGCCGTCTCCGAAACCGGCATCAGCATCTCCAAATCCGCCATGACCTTCGACATTCCGATTATGCTAGCCGTTGCGGTTATGTGTCTTCCTATCTGCTTTACAGACAACGAAGTCTCGCGCCGTGAGGGCGTACTGCTTCTGCTGTACTACCTGCTGTACATCGGCTATCTCTTCCTTCACGCTACAGACGCCTACGCCCCTCAAGCCGGGCTCATTGGCTGGGTTGTGGTGCCGCTGACGGTGCTGATGGTAGGGCGCTTAAGTTGGAAAACTTGGCGGACAGTACAGGCGAAGCGGTCAGCATAGAATTTACTCTCTCCGACAGCGCCAAATCCAAACTACGCGCTAGCTGCAACGGATCAACACCCAGTACAGTGCGCCGCTCACACGCATACAGTGCCGCCTGAGAATGCCACCACACCGCGCTCAAAACAGATAGCGTCACATCCTTATCGTCAGCCTGCGCCGCAGCCATCAGCCCACCCATCAGCCCAGTTAGCACATCGCCGCTGCCGCCTCGTGCCAGAGCAGGCGTACTCTCCGGGTTGAACCAAAGGTTCTGGCCGTTCGCGATCGCACTCCTAGCCCCCTTCATCAACACAATCGCCCCACTCTCCCTAGCCGCCCCATCCGCCAGCTCACCAGGCAAAGTTTGCTCAGAGCCTTGCGCACAAATGTCTGGAAACAGTCGCTTAAATTCACCAGCATGCGGCGTCAAAACAGTAGGCGCGCCTCGATCTTGAATCGATTGAACAACATTTGTTTTCGCAAGCAGATTCAACCCATCCGCATCGAGCAGTAAAGGACAATTCGCTTCGAGGACTTGAGCGAGTAAATCGGGGACGCTCGCCGTTAAGCCGGGGCCAAGTGCGATCGCATCATACTTCGCCAAGTTCAAAGTATCCGGTAAAGCCGCGATCGCCCCTTCATCCGTCTCCGCACACCCTACCAGCAGCGCACCAGGCAGTTCCGGCAGCAGCGCCAGCCGAATCGACTCCGGCACCGCCAGCGTCAACATACCGACACCGCTCGCGATCGCACCCAACCCCGTCAGCAGTGCCGCCCCCGCATACTGCCGCGACCCCGCAATCAGCAGCAGATGACCTGCCTTATACTTGTGCGCCGTCGCCAAGCGATCCAGCGGCAGCGCAGCCAGCATATCCGCCTCTACTATCCTTTGAACCGCAGGCACCGGCCCCAGTACCGCTTCAATATCTGCTAAGGGAATGTCAAAATCTATTAGTTCACAGTAGCCAAAAGAGGTGATCGCCTCTTCCTGCATAAAGCCCCGCTTCCACAGGCCCAAGCAGGCCGTATGCGTCGCCTCAATCGCCACCCCCATCACCTGCCCCGTATCGGTATGAACCCCCGACGGCAGATCAATACTAAATATAGGCACATCCTGCTGATTGAGCGCGAGAATATCATCCGCCAAGGCTCCCGCAACTGGCCTTGTCAACCCAAAGCCAAACCAGCCATCAATCAGCGCAGCGCAGTCAAATAAATCGTGAACACTGCCAACAAATGGGATACCCAAATGTCTTGCATAGTTCGCGTGCTGCTGCGTCAAAGGCTTACAGCTGTCAAAAGGCTGATAAACGCAAACGCTGAAGCCCAAATGGTGCAGCTCACGGGCCATCACCAAAGCATCGCCCCCGTTGTGCCCTGGCCCCGCTAAAACACCCACCCGACAAAGAGCATTCCTACGACGCGGCAGCCGCTCACAAAACCAGCCAACCAGCCGCGCCGACACCTTTTCCATCAGCGCCGACACAGGCATTCCCGCCTCAAAAAGACGTCCCTCAACCCGCTGCATTTCTTCAGCGCTCACCAGATAAGACGTTATCTGATCTTCCCGACTCAATCGACCTTGCCTCTCACCGCGCATCTATTTACTCAGCAACATCAAAACTGAATTTGACTAATATGAATCACACCCGGCTCTCCACAAGCGTCCGTGTCGTACCAGTCTCCTAGCTGCCCATAAATATTGATATACATTCTGGTATCAATCGAGCATAAAATTCGGCCATTCGGCGTCGCCCGCACATTAGAAGACGGATCGTAGACAAAAGCCGTTTGCGTAGAAGCTGCCAATTCATATAAACGAGATGGCGAATCGGACTCAAACGAAACGGGTGCTGGCACAACAGCAATATCGACTGGCGCAGGCGGACTCAAGTAACTGCACACAGTCCGCACCATCTCACGTGTCGCCTGCGACTGAGCGTAATGCACCACGCCGTCACTTAGCGTCGTCCAGGCAACGCCTCCCGAGCAATGAGCCTGGCTGCTGACCAACGCTTCTCCCAATACATAGTCAAAATTAGCATCGTACTCACCCACACTCGTAATAGAGTCCAGATTCACAACCAGCGGCTCACCGCCTTCAACCTTTCCCACATAGTAATAGTTGCTTTGAGCCGTCGCTGTAGGAGCTACAGAAACTGCGCCCAGCACCGCTAGACCAGCGCTCAAAGCCAAAACACCAGAGGAAAGTTTCATCAGTAGAATCCCGTAGATTGCTTTGTGACTACTCCCGACGTTCATCCTGCGGATAGAACGCGGGCTTCATCGGTCACCCGCAAATTTCTGCTTCACACGGTCTTGCCAAAGAGCAGCCCCCGCACCCAAGTGACCGAGGGTAAAGAGCAGCAGCGATATAGGGGTTGGACCGCATCAAAAGACTGACCGCCCTCTTTTCTTTGCCGCGGGGGGGGGGCGTAACGAACCCAAGCCCCAAAAAGGGGGGGGGGGGGGAAAGGGGGGAAAGGGAAGGGGGAGGAAGAAGAGGGAGGGAGAGAAAGGGGGGGGGGGGAGGGAGAGGGGGCGGGGGGGGGGCTAAAGAGAATAAGCGCTCTGGGCTCAAATGACGTATGAATTTTTCGATGAAGTACCTTTAAAAGAGGCCTGCGCAGCGCCGCACACAAAATAGTGCAGAACTGCGATAGGTCACAAAAGAAGCACAATCCTGGCTGAAAAGTCCAGAGCTGTACTCAACGTGAGGGTGCCCACATCCGTCAGAAACACAGCAAATCCAGTTAATTGATCTTATGAACTAGCACAATAGGACCCATCGCCTTCTGTAATCGCGCAATATACTTCTAATATCCATTTTTAGTTGTTTGTAAAGCTCACCACTAGCGACCAATGCCTTACGCGCTGCAAGAACAATACATTAACCTTCTTACCGACTTCGGATTTAAGCGCGTCTTCGGCTCAGAACCCAACAAACAGCTACTCATCGACTTTCTTAACACGCTTCTCCCTACACATCATAAAGTTGAAGAGCTGTCGTATAGAAGCACCGAGAACTTAGGTAACACCCCTGTTGATCGCAAAGCAATTTTCGACATCTACTGTCAGGGTATAAACGGAGAGCGCTTCATCGTTGAAATTCAGAAAGCTAAGCAAAATTTCTTCAAAGACAGAAGCATCTTTTATGCAAGCTTCCCAATTCAAGAGCAGGCCCTACAAGGCCAATGGGATTTCAAGCTTGCGCCCGTTTACTCAATTGGTATTCTTGACTTTGTCTTTGAAGACGATAAGCATGAAGATACCGTTATCCACACCGTAGAGTTAAAAGACCAGCATTGTGACGTCTTCTATGACAAGCTGAAATTCATCTACATAGAGCTTCCCAAATTCGAGAAAGAAATCAATCAGCTGACGTCTCAGCAGGATAAATGGCTTTATCTGCTCAAGCATTTACCAGAACTAAAAGGCCACCCTAGTCCCTTTCAAGATCCTGTTTTTCTACAGCTCTTCGAAATTGCTGAGATCGCAAACTTCACATCTACTGAACAAGATGCCTATCAAGAAAGTCTTAAGCACTTCCGAGACTTTAACAACATAGCAGAGACTGCAAAGCAAGCAGGCCGTGAAGAAGGCCGCGAAGAAGGCCGCGAAGAGGGTGAAAAAGCGGCTACGGTCAGAATTGCGCGATCGCTTATTGGCAAACTCTCGCCAGAAATCATCAGTCAAACCACCGGCCTTACCATTGAAGAAATACAGACGCTGAGCACAGACAATCTCGAATAAACGACTATGCTTCTCAACATCACGACCACTCATCAGCCAGCGAACGACCTGGGCTACTTACTCCACAAGCATCCAGAGCGCTGCCAAACCTTCCCAATGAACTTTGGCAATGCCCACGTTTTCTATCCAGAAGTCAGCGAAGAACGCTGTACCGCTACGCTGCTGCTAGACGTTGATCCGGTTGGATTGGTTAGAAAAAAATCAGCGCGCTATCAGACCAAAACTTTCGACCAGTACGTAAACGATAGACCCTACGTCGCGTCATCTTTGTTAAGTGTAACGCTCTCCAAGGTGTTTGGGACAGCGCTGTCCGGACGCTGTAAAAGCCACCCTGAGCTAGTCAACACACCGATTCCGTTGACAGTTTCTCTACCAGTATTACCTTGCAGAGGTGGAGAAGACTTCTTGCGATCGCTCTTCTCCCCTCTCGGCTACACCATCACCGCCAACGCTCTCCCTCTCGACAAGACCTTCCCCGACTGGGGAGACAGCCGCTACCTAGAAGTCACACTTACCAACACCGTAAGGCTGTGCGACCTACTCAGCCATCTCTACGTGCTTATTCCCGTACTCGACGACGACAAACACTATTGGTTTGGCGAAGACAAAATCGAATCGCACAGCTGATGGAAGGTGAAGACCCAGACGCCGAAGCAGAAACCGCCGCTGAAGGATGGCAAAAGCAAGCCGCCCAAAAGCCTATAAGTCTCAATCGACAGCGAATGGAGCTTGTTGCAGGCGTCCTTAAGTCTCACAGTGCAAAGCGAGTCATTGACTTAGGCTGCGGCGAGGGTAGCCTGCTGCGCATACTGCTGCAAGACCGTTACTTCGAGCAGCTAATGGGCGTTGATGTCTCCTACCGTGAGCTAGGAAAAGCAAAAAAGCGGTTGAAAAGAGAATTAAGCCCTATGCAACAGCAGCACCGAGTAGACCTCATACAAGGATCGCTCATCTACAGAGATGAAAGACTAAAAGGCTACGATGCGGCCACAGTCATTGAAGTCATTGAGCACATGGACCTTGATCGACTTGCCGCCTTCGAGCGCGTACTGTTTGAATTTGCACAGCCGTCTACAGTAATTATCACAACCTCAAATGTAGAATTCAACGTACGCTTTCCTACACTGCAACCGGGAAATCTACGCCCTAAAGACCACCGGTTTGAATGGAGCCGCCTTCGCCCATAGGCACTTTTGAGACACCGAGATTCTATCCTCCGACTTTTTCAGAGGCCTAGTCTCAGACGACGAAAACGATCAATCCGCTACCAAAGACGCCTTCGAGTCACTGCACTACATTCTCGCAAAGCGCCTGGCCGCTAGTCGCCTCACAGTAATCGACGCAACAAACGTGCAAAAAGAAGCCAGAAGACCGCTACTAGAACTGGCCAGAAAGTATCACTTCTTTGCAGTTGCGATCGCCCTCAACCTCCCCGAAAGCCTCTGCTACGAACGCAACCAGCAGCGACCCAACCGCCAGTTCGGCCCCCACGTCGTACGCAACCACACAAAAGGACTCCGTCGCTCGCTTAAAGGACTCAAGCGAGAAGGCTTCCGCTACATCTACACTCTAGACTCTCTTGAAGCCATCGAAGCTGCCAAGATAGAGCGCCAGCCACTCTGGAACAACCGTAAATACGATCACGGCCCTTTCGACATTATCGGCGACCTGCATGGCTGCTGCGACGAACTAGAACAGTTATTACAACAGCTTGGCTACCAGCCGCAAACCGTAACAAAACCCACAGATTCTTTCTGGAACTTTCCTGTCTATACACATCCTGAAGGGCGACGTGCCCTATCTTTAGGTGACCTTGTTGATCGAGGTCCGCGCATCCTAGACACTGTCAAGCTAGTCCATAACATGGTGACTTTAGAGTCTGCTGTGTGCATTATGGGTAATCACGAAAATAAACTACTGCGCCTACTCAACGGACGTAAGGTCAACATGTCCTACGGACTAGAACAAACAGTTACGGAAATAGAAGCCATTGAGGAAAACAGACGCGACCAGGATAAAGCAGAGATCCGTAGCTTCCTAAGTTCTCTTATCAGCCACTATGTGCTAGACGAAGGCAAGCTAGTAGTCGCTCACGCTGGCCTGAGAGAAGAATTGCAGGGTCGTGGCTCCGGCTATGTAAGAGACTTTGCGCTCTATGGCGAAACCACCGGAGAAACAGATGAGTTTGGCCGCAGAGTCCGCTACAACTGGGCAACAGACTATAGAGGAAAAGCGACGGTAGTATATGGCCACACACCCGTCATGGAACCTGCGTGGCTGAACAACACAATCGACATCGACACAGGCTGCGTATACGGCGGTAGGCTCACAGCAATCTGCTACACGCGCACAGGCAGACGATTCTTCAATGATTCCAATCTAGAGACCGCAATGCTCTCTCGGATAAACGAAGCACTAGATAAAACAGAATTCTGGAAGACTTTCGAGACCGACTGGGTCTGCCTGGACTGTGAGCTAATGCCCTGGTCTGCAAAAGCGCAGGGCCTGCTACAACAGCAGTACGCACCCGTCAGCGTCGCCGCGCAGCAGGGACTGAACGCAGCGATCGCCTCACTAAAACAAGCTGCCAGTCGATCTACAGAAGTCAATGATTTGCTCAGTCGCTATCAGCACAGAGCCGAACTCGCTCAGCAGTATGTCGACGCCTACCGTCGCTACTGTTGGCCAGTTACAGCGCTAAATGATTTAAAGCTGGCACCTTTTCACATCCTGGCGACTGAGGGGAAAACACACAGCGATCGCACCCACGAATGGCACATGCAGCAAATCACCCAAATCACCGAAGCCGATCCCAAGCTACTGCTCGCCACACAGCACAAGATCATCAACGTAGAAAACCCTAGCAGCTGCGCAGAAGGCACCCACTGGTGGGAATCACTCACCGCAAACGGCGGCGAAGGCATGGTTGTGAAATCTATAGACTTCATCCATCAAACAGAAAGAGGCCCTTTACAGCCTGCCGTAAAGTGTCGCGGCGCCGAGTACTTACGCATTATCTACGGGCCAGAGTACACTCTGCCAGAAAATCTAGAGCGGCTGCGTCAGAGAGGACTAGGTAGGAAGCGATCGCTCGCTCTACGCGAATTCTCCCTCGGCATAGAATCTCTAGAAAGATTTGTCGCCAAAGCCCCCCTCAGACAGGTTCACGAATGCGTCTTCGGCGTCTTAGCCCTGGAAAGCGAACCTGTTGATCCCAGGCTGTAAGAACATCAGACTATAAGAACGATAGAGACTAATCCTTCCACATTTTGTGATACGGACGATTCATCTTTTGCGCAGGCTCCTCAGTCGGCCTATCGGCCAGCGTAAAAGTAGACGTTTCTTTCATAGAATCGTAAGCCGCATAGCCCAGCGGCAGCAGCGTAAAAAAGCCTAGCGCTACGCTGCTAGCCGCGCACAGTCCTTTCACAGCTTTCGAAGCTCGCAGCGCTTCTGAATACTTTCCTTTGCTGTAGGAATTCTGCACCTGAGCCGCTTGAAGAAAAGCAGGAATCGCAAACGGTGGAAACAAAAAGATAGTTGAGATAGCCGCCTGCCAATTGCTGGGCGGACAGGGTTGGCCCTTGTACAGATCATAAGCCTGATTCCAATCGGGACGTTTCACGTCTCCTGCCGTGCCGATGAGCTGAAAATGTGTCACTTCAGCTAAATGCAGCGGCACCAAATGCTGACGGACCACATCGGGCAAAGTGTAGTAGCTCACCCCGGTTCCTACGTCTCGATGCACATGAATCTCAAGCTTCTGATTCGCGTACTTCACCTTTGTACTCAGCCCCAGGGTAGCTAAAGGCGCACTCAGCACTTGAGTGAGGTTAGCATCGTAAGCCGATTTCTGTATTTTTTCGAGCTTTTGCCTGGCTGCTTCAAGCGTAAAATCATTGCAAACCGCTAGCTCCCAGTCTGTAGCAGCACCAGACATATCGCCTAGCTGAGCGCGCAGATTGCCCCGATGAAAATAGGCAAATGCAAAGGTAGGATCGCCTTCTATCGCCGCATCGAAGTCTGCTAGCGCTTCAGCATGCAGCCCCTGGCTAAGGTGAACCAGCGCGCGCTGATAGTGGGGCTGAGGATAGTTGGGATAATAGGCGATCGCAGCTGACCAGTCCGCTAGCGCACCCGCTTCATTACCAGCATCCTGCCGCAGGCGACCTCGATGGTAGTATGCCTGAGCAATCGCAAGACTGTGCGTTCTAGTTAGGTTATCAGCCGCCGAATCGGATTGGGTAGGTGCGGACTGAATAACCGCTTCAAAATCAGCGATCGCACCTTCAACATCCTGAAGCTGAACTCGGTTAGTGCCTCTCATAGCTTGAGCTTCAGCCAATGGCACATAGCCATTCTCAATCGCCTGCGTAAAAGCATCTACCGCAGACTGAAAAGACTGTTGCTGACCACAGGTCACACCGCGACGATACATCAGCCTTGCAGCCTGCCGCCGATATACAGCTTTAACGGGTAATATCATGTCCTCTTTTCCCTGGGTATCTTAAAAATGGTAGCGCTGAGAACCGTAGTGCAAACGCGCAGATAGACACTATTTCTCAGGATAGTTCCATCGGTCTATCTCATCGGGAATATCTCTTTAGGTGATAAACCCAGCGTCTGCCCTATCAGGCTACTGAGCACGGCCATTGCCGGAATCAGAGCGAAGACCGAAGCTAGCACTACAAAATAGACAGGAGCCTTTACGTATTTACATAGAGACAGATAGCAATCACCTTAATATGCAGACAGTCAAAGCCCATAGCCAGAATTTTTCAAACCGATACAACAACAGCCATTCCGTATGGGCAACGAACAGATCAAGCAAGGCCTCATACAGAAGCTGACGGTTATTCATTATCAGGGAACAGTGAGAGAACACACATTCTCTCACTGTTGAAAATGAGTAGATACCTGGGAAAAATTACCTTGTAAACAGGCTTGTATTGGAGTTAGGAATACAACCTTACATAGTCAACTATTACTAACAGATATAGCCTCCGAAACACAGGACCTCAAACTGAGTACACGATAATTCAACGGGTTCTCTTTCGGTTAAATTTATATGAGCGATTGTCAGACAGCATCTGTCAGCCTAATAGCCCTAGTACCCCTGCTGTGCACACTACCAGCAGTAGCACAGCCTATTGAAGCCGCAGCAGACAGCCCGCAAACCATCATCACCACTCAAGACCAACACACGCAAATCGACGGTGGCATCTCGGTTAACGGCCACCTTTTTCATCGGTTTGACGCTTTCAATGTAGAAGCAGGCAGCACCGCAGACTTCATCACCCTCGACTCTACACAAGCTGTCATTGGACAAGTTTCTGGCGGCAATATCTCATACATTGACGGCACCCTACAAGTCTCAGGCAGCGACGCCGATCTTTACCTGATCAATCCCGCAGGGATATTCTTCGGCCCAAATGCGCAGCTCAACTTAAACGGCGATTTCACCGCTACAACAGCCGACCAAATTGGCTTTGGAGACACCTGGGTAGACATTGCAAACACCCAGAACTACAGCCAAATAGAAACAGAACCCTCCGCCTACAAATTCACCTCCCAAACGCCAGGGTCCGTTGTCAACCACGCAGACCTCGCCGTAGAAAACGGTAACGCCGTTCGCCTAATCGGTGGAGAGGTAGTTAACACAGGCAGCATCAGCGCGCCTGCAGGCGAGATTACCCTCACAGCAGTGCCTGGAGAAAGTCTCGTTCGGCTAGATGCTACCGGCTCTCTGCTCAATCTAGAACTAGAAGCACTAGAACTAGAAGCACTGCCTTCTACCATCACGCCGCTCGCCCTACCTGAGCTGCTCACCGGTGGGGCTTCCACTAGCGCTACCGCACTACAAACGAATGACGACGGCACAGTTTCCTTAGTCGGCAGCATTCTTCTCACAGGCGAGCTAGATGTTAGCAACGAAACTACGGGCGAGACAGGCGGCGAGATCAATGTCTTTGGCACCTCAATAGAAGTATACGGCGCAGACCTATATGCCAACGGTGACGCGGGTGGAGGCCTCATTAGGATCGGCGGCGACTACCAGGGACAGGGCACTAGCCCAACGGCCACAGAAGTTTTGTTCACAGGATCTGCTCATGCAGATGCACTTACCAGTGGTGATGGCGGCCAAATCATTCTTTGGTCAGACGGGCTCACTGAGTTTTCAGGCGACCTATCAGCAAACGGAGCAGGCGAAGGCAACGGCGGACTGATTGAAACCTCAGGACTAGCGCAGCTCACTATCGGTGAATCATCACAGGTCTCTACCCGCGCACCCAATGGCGAATTAGGCACGTGGCTACTCGACCCAACCGATCTTGCCATCGTTAGCATAGGTGGAAGTGCTGGTATCGTGGCAGGGACCAATACCGCTGCCGATTCAAGCCTAGATGTTGTCACGCTCACCAGTGCCCTAAACGCTACCAACGTCACACTACAAGCGACCAACAGCATTACAGTAGATGCCGCTGTCGATGCGACCGGAAACGCCAACCCAGGCAATCTGCACTTACAAACCAACAGTCTTAACCTCAATGAACAGATCGCGCTGCAAGGTGCAAGCCAGCTTACAGGCACGGCAGATAACGTTCAACTAGGCACCCAAGGATTGTTGCAAAATGCGGTAGACGCGGTAGCAACAGGAGGCAACATTGGATTAGCTAGCACTACTTATCAAAATGGTGAAACGTTCATCAGCCGCGATGTCACCCTGCAAGGGCAAGGCATTGGCAGCACAATTTTTAGCGGAGGGAATACCAATCGGTTGTTCAACGTATCAGGTGGAACCCTCACGCTTGATGGAGTGACCATTCAAAATGGCTTTGCAGACAAAGGCGCGGGGATACTCGTTCAAAACTCAGCTAACCTGGTTCTCACCAACAGTCGTTTGGCGAATAATTCAGCAACGGCGCCCGGACTAGGAAAAGGCGGCGCCTTGCAGCTAGAAGGCACTGGAACAACACTACTGTCAGCGACCACACTAGATAGCAACAGTGCTCAAGATAATGGCGGCGCGATCGCACTTACAGCAGACCATAGTTTAGCTATAGACAGCAGCACATTCTCAAATAATCAAACAAACTCTGAGGGCGGTGCGATTGCCTTCGATACCGCTTCAATCGTCGGTGGTCTCAGCATCACCGACAGTACCTTCTCCGGCAATCAAGCTAGAACAAGAGGCGCGGCAGTTACTGTTGTCGACAGTGGTACAGCCTCTATTCAGCAGAGCACCATCACCAACAGTCAAGCTGGTAACACAGGCGCTGGCTTAGCCATCTCACCCAGTAGCACCGTCAACCTCACCAGCTCTATCATCGCAAACAACATCGCTCCCACCGATTCCGACATCAGCGGAACCATCATCAGCGGCGGTTACAACATTGTTCAAAACCGGGGCAATAGCCTTGGCTACTCTCCTTTGGACCTAGCAAACGGCACCAACCCGATACTAGGGGCCATAGCAGACAATGGCGGCAGTACCTTCACCCACGCGCTACTATCCGGTAGCCCTGCTATTGATGCAACCGTTAGCGTCACAGGAGTGGATCAGCGAGGCGCAGGCGCTAATGGACTACGCGACATTGGGGCTTACGAGCGGTTACCAATCAGTGATTTTCTTTTCACCGCAGGCGACGGGCAAACAGCAACCGTAGCAACCGCCTATGTCAGCCCACTAGAAGTAACAGTCGTAGATGCGCTCGGCGGCAGTATTGACGGAGCGCCAGTAGAATTTTGGGTAGACACACTGCCCGCAAACAGCCCAAACGTAGTGTTCACAAGTCCAACCTCAGTAGTGACCGACAGCGAAGGTCGAGGAACGGTTTCTCTTAGCGCCAACACCCACGCTGGAGCAGTCTCTATCAATGCTAGATCCAGCGGACTCACGCAGCGCGCTGCCCTTGTCACAAACCTCGCAGACACAGCCAGTCAGCTCGCGCTTACAGGACATACCTCTACAGTCACAGCGGGTGATAACAACCCCTTTACCCTCACCGCCCAAGACCAATTTGGAAATCTCGCCAGCAGCTACATGGGTACCGTAACTTTCTCCAGCAGCGACAATCAAGCGCAGCTGCCGACCAACAGTACTCTCACAGGTGGGCTAGGGACCTTTAGCAGCGAACTGCGTACCGCCGGAGTGCACACGCTCACCGCCACAGATACGCTCAACAGCGCACTCACTGCATCTCAAAACAACATTGTTGTTAATCCTGCTGCTGCTGACAACCTGACAATCCTTCAGGGCAACAACCAAATCGCAGTCGTCAATACCGCCTTTGCAGATGATTTAGTCGTACAGGTAAGCGATCGCTTCGGCAACGGCATCCCAGGAATCGCCGCTAGCTTCACGTTCCCAGATGCTGTTGGAAACACAACAACACTTCCCACCACCACAAACACAGTCGGCATCTTTAGCATAGGTTTCATCGCGAGTACTATTGCCGAAGTTGCCACTGTCGAAGCTGCCGCCGCAGGCCTAACTATCGACGCAACCATAACCAAGCTCGCAGATGTTGCTAGTCGTCTCGTTTTGAGTGCTCACCCTGCTGCCGTCATCGCGGGCGACATCAACCCTTTTACCGTGACCGCTCAAGACCAGTTTGGCAACGTTGCCGACAGCTACAGCGGCAGCATTGCATTTTCTAGTAGCGATCGCCAAGCGCAGCTACCGAACAACAGCACCTTACAAAACGGCATAGGCAGCTTCACCAGCGAACTGAGAACCGTGGGCAATCAATCCATTTCACTTACAGATACAGCCAACACCGACCTCACAGCCACCCAGTCCAACATCGCCGTCAGTCCAGCGGCTGCTACAGTTCTCAGCGTCCTGAACGGCAACAACCAGCAGGCAGTCGTTAACACGGCTTTTGCCGACGATCTCATCTTGCAAGTAAGCGATCGCTTCGGCAACAGCGTTGCAGGAGAAACCATCACCTTTACATCGCAAGGAACCGGTGCCAACGGCAGCGTCGGCACGCCGACAGGCATCACCAACCTCAACGGCCAGATACAAACCTCGCTACAGGCAAACACCGTATCCGGCGCTTACACCGTGCGAGCAGACACAAGCATTCCAGCACAAACAGGCACACTCGCCGCCGTATTTTCTGTAGAAAACTTAGCCGACAGCGCTCAAGATCTGTTCATCTCAGACGTACCTCTTGCCGTCACCGCCGGAGATAGCGTAGGCTTCACCGTGACAGCGCGTGACCAGTTTGGCAACGTCGCCAGCGACTACGCAGGCACCGTCGACTTCAGCACGACAGACGCGCAAGCCCAGCTACCTGGACCCGCGCAGCTCATAGGCGGAGCGGGCCAGTTCAGCGGTGAAGCACGAACAGCCGGCACCCACTCTCTTTCTATCACTGACACCGTAGATCCTTCCTTAAGCGCAACACAAGACAATATTGTTGTCACGCCCACAGCTCCTAGCAACTTACAAATTGTATCTGGCAACGGCCAAACAACAGTCGTCAATACCGCCTTTGCAGATGATCTGGTGCTGCGCCTGCAAGATCGCTTTGGTAATGCAATCGAAAATGAACAGATCAATCTTGCAGCAATGGGCTTAGATACAGCTCTTTCTACAGTTACTACCAATGCAGCAGGAGAGGGAATATTTGGCGCGATCGCTAGCACCACAGCCGGAAACGCCACTCTCCAAGCCAGTATCAACACTCTCTCAGCTCAATTCAATCTACAAAAGCTAGCAGATGTCGCCAGCCAATTCGTATTGAGCGCTCATCCTACTCCCATCACTGCTGGTGAGACAGTTCCCTTCACACTCACCGCGCAAGATCAGTTCAACAACATTGCCGACAGCTACAGCGGCACCGTTAATTTCTCCAGCAGCGACTTACAGGCGCAGCTACCTAGCGCGACTCCACTTAGTAACGGCGTCGGTAGTTTTACCAGCGAACTTAGAACAGCAGGCATACAAACACTCACCGCAACCGACTCACTCAACACTTCACTAACAGCCACTCAAGACAACATCGCTGTCAGAGCCGCCGCCGCTGACAGCTTGACGATTCTTAGTGGCAACAATCAGGGCGCCGCAGCAAATACACCTTTCGCCCAGAGCCTGACGGTAGAAGTACGCGATCGCTTCAACAACCCACTCATCGGTGAAGCTGTCACCTTTAGCGCCCCCACCTCAGGAGCAGGCGTAGTCCTCAACAGCACACCGGTTTTCATCGACAGTATAGGTCAAGCCACCACCACACTCAGCGCGAACGAACAGGCCGGAGCCTATCTTGTAGACGCTATCATTGCCGGACTGTCTGCAACGTTCAACCTAGAGAACATCCCCCAGAACCCGCCTTCACCAGACGACGGTATTTTCACACCCTTCATAGAAACAGAAATCGCTTCAAGATTCCTCAACCCCTTCCTAAACTACGAGGGCGAAGAAGAAAGAGATGGACGAGACGATCTCTTAGACGAACGTGCCTTCGCCCAGCTTGAGCAGTCCTTAACCGAAGAATACGAAACATACTGGCAAGCAGCGCTCGGTGAAGGAGCCAGCCTAGAAGGCGTACAGCAGATATTGCAGCAGGCAGAAAATAAACACAAATCACGCTCAGCCGTCATCTACGCCGTGTTTGTACCCAGTAGCAATACAGAAACCCAGTACTCCTCCTTACTCTCCCGCCGCCTGCTGACTAACGACATCAACCAAGAGCAAGACCAGCTGCTGCTGCTGTTGATTCCACCCGAAGGCAGACCCATTCAGCAGCGAGTAGATGTCAGCCGCAGACAGTTGCAGCGTCAGGCCCAGCTGTTCAACATCGAGCTGTCTAGTTTTTTTGACAAAGGATACCAGCCCTTAGCACGCCAGCTATACAGCTGGTTGCTCGCACCTATAGAAGACGACATTCAAGCTGCGGGTATCGACAGTCTCATGTACGTGCTAGACGCAGGGCTAAATACAGTGCCCATAGCCGCCATGATGACCGAAGAACACCTACGCCGTAGAACGCTATGGGCTCTCTGTACTGCCAAGCGTAGGCCTACTAGAGACCAACTTCGAAGAAGACCCAGCCGCACAAACAGTACTAGCAGGCGGATCGGCAACCTTCGCCGAACTAGAGGCACTGCCAGCCGTTCCCATAGAGCTTGGCATTGTCGCAGCAGCGGCCACATCATCACAAACGCTGCTCAACGAAAACTTCAGTATCAACAACTTGCGGCAGGCCCACATCCAATCGCCTAAAAACATCATGCATGTCGCCACCCACGCCGCCTTCAATCCAGGCGCTACAGATAGATCCTACATTCAGTTTTGGGAAGAACAGCTCAAGCTAGAAGAGATTACCGACTTAGGACTTAGTGAGTTAGAGCTACTCATTCTCAGCGCCTGCACCACCGCTTTAGGTAGCCGCGATGCGGAGCTGGGCTTTGCAGGGCTAGCAACAGCTACCGGCGTCGAAGCCTCTATCGGCAGTCTCTGGAGCGTATCCGACCTGGGTACCATGGCACTTATGGCAGAATTTTACGAGCAGCTGCAGGCCAATCCGATGAGATTTGCTGCCCTACAGCAAGCACAAATCTCTATGCTACAAGGCAGCACCCGTATCGAAAACAATCGGCTTATCACTCACAGAGGCAGCGTGCCTATCCCCCCAGCTTTGGTAGGACAAGACATTGACCTTAGCCATCCCTTCTTTTGGTCTAGCTTTACGCTGGTTGGCAATCCCTGGTGGTAAACAGCAGAAATCAACCGTCGTACATTAAGAGGTAGCGTTATGCTAATCACAGTTGTTTTGTGGTTTCGATTGCCGTGGGTTCGATTGTAGAGGTCAACAACTTGACCAAGCGCTTTGGCAATACGGTCGTCCTTAGAGGCATCAGCTTCTCTGTAGAAAGAGGAACCGTACTGGGCGTACTGGGCCCAAACGGCGCCGGTAAAACAACGGTCATCAACTGCCTCACGACGCTGCTTCAGCCAGATAGCGGAGAGGCCACTATTGCTGGGTACGACGTGGTCAAAGAACCGGAGGCGGTGCGATCGCTTATCGGCCTCACCGGACAATTTGCCGCCGTAGACGAAGTCCTCACTGCCCGCGAAAACCTCGTCCTATTTAGCCGCCTCCTCCGCCTTTCCAACGGCGCTGCCAAAAAGCGCACTCAAGAACTCCTCACCCAGTTTGAACTCACAGAAGCCGCTGATCGCCCAGTCAAAACCTTCTCCGGCGGCATGCGTCGTCGCCTGGACTTAGCCGCCAGCATTGTTGTTTCACCACTGGTTCTCTTCTTAGACGAGCCTACCACCGGGCTAGACCCACGCAGCCGCCAGCAGCTCTGGAGCGTTGTTAAAGATCTTAAAAAGCAGGGTATCACTATCATCTTGACAACCCAGTATCTAGAAGAAGCAGACGCGCTTGCGGACCAAATCGTCGTGATCGATCAAGGACAGGTCATCGCAGAAGGCACCGTTGATGAGCTGAAGGACAAAGTTGGCGGCAAGTTCTGCGAGCTACGCTTAGCGAATCTAGAAGACTTTGAAAAAGTAAAGGTACTGCTGAGCGGTATCGGCGAAGTCATCACAGGAGAAATGGGGAAAGCAGGACCGATTGCGATCGCCGCTCCCAACGGTGCAAACACCCTCACCGACATTGTTCTAAAGCTAGAAGCTGCCGATATTCCCCTTGCCGATATTTCCCTACGCCGCCCCAGCCTAGACGACGTATTTTTCTCACTCACGGGCCACACCACTCAAGACTAATCGCTGTGCACTGACCTATCGCGCTGGCCTATCATAGACATCAAGTAGAATCAATTGATTTTTAGTCGTGATGGTGAGCAGTGTCTGATTCTGAAATGGCCCTATTGGCCAAGCAAATGATTGCGCAGCGCCAAGAGACCGGCTGGCGACGCGCGATAGAAGATAGTCTGCTGATTACTGGGCGCAACTTAATCAGGCTAAAGCGGAATCCGATTGTAATTGTAGCGATCGCAATCTTTCCCATCGTCTTCCTCGCAGGCTTCTGGCTAGTCGGCCAAAAGCTCATGGCCGCTCAAGGCGTCAACTACATCCAGTACCTCGTACCCATCATCAACTTACAGGCCCTCTTCTTCTCCGGCCTCGGCTCCGCCCTAATGTTCGCCAAAGACATCGAATC
Source organism: uncultured cyanobacterium (assembly GCA_963836895.1). Lineage (GTDB taxonomy): Bacteria > Cyanobacteriota > Cyanobacteriia > Phormidesmidales > Phormidesmidaceae > Phormidesmis. The sequence continues at coordinate 553,288 of CAWILA010000007.1, forward strand.
TGGCATGATGAACCGCTGCCGCGCCATGCCAATTTCCAGAGTCTCCACCATCGCCGGACTCGTTGCCGCCTACATGGTCAGAGCCTTACTCGCCACCATCATTTTACTCATCGTCGCCACCATCATCTTCGGCTTCCGCTTCCAGGGCAGCTTGCTGGAATGGCTAGGCTATCTCATATTGGTAGTCACCTTTACCGCGACCGCCATCACCGGCTACAGCATCTTGGCAATCAAGCTGCGACGGCCCGATCTGGTCAATGCGATCGCCATCATTCCCTACACCCCGCTTCTCCTCCTCAGCAACGGCTTTAGCCCCACCGAAAACTTTCCCACCTGGCTACAGCCCCTTGTGCGCCACCAGCCGGTAAGCGTCACCTGTGATGCGCTGCGATCGCTCGTTTCTGGCAGCGATGGATCACTCCCCCTATTCTTCTACAGCCTCCTCTGGCTCACTAGCCTCCTCGTAATATTCGGTATCTGGGCAACAAACGCCTACAAAAAATTAGTCGTATGAGAGAAGTCAACCAGCTGCAGCCCAGCCACACAAAACACCCCTTCGATCAAAAAACCATCGCCGCCATGGTCGCCGCCCGTAAAGAGGGCGGACTCAGTCGCACCCTGCACGACATCCTCATCGTCGCCTGGCGCAACATTCTCATTGACTTTCGCAATCCCGCATCCTTAGTCGTCTCCGCCCTATTTGCCACCTCTCTTCTCTTCGTATTCACCGCCAGCTTTGCCCAGGTCGTGAGCCCCGGCGCAGGCTTCAGCAGCTACGCCCAGTTCCTCCTCCCCTTCGCCGCCGTCCAGGGCCTCTTGTTCAACACAGTAGATATCGGCGGCTTCTTCTACAACGACTTAGAAAACGGCATGGACGTTCGCTTGCGAGCCATGCCCATCGCCCGATTTTCCGCCATCGGCGGCAGACTCCTCTCCTCCGGCGCTCGGCTGCTCGTTCAGCTGCTCACCATCGTCATCGCGGGCCATCTTATCGGCTTTCGCTTTCAGGGCAGTCCGCTAGCAACCTTAGGTTTTTTTCTACTCCCAGTCATCTTCACCCTATCGATAGCCCTAATTGGTTTTTACGTAGCCGTCGGTGCCAAATCCGCCGAAACCGTCGCCGCCGTTCTCAACCCCTGGATTTTGCCGTTCACCTTCTTGAGCGTAGGATATGTGCCCGTAGAAGGATTTCCGAACTGGGTACAGCCAATCGTAGCTCGCAATCCAGTCTCAATTCTCTCCCAGGCAATGCGTGCCATGGCCAGCGGCGAACCCGCTTTGAAAAATGTCTCTATCATTTTGCTGTGTAGCCTAGCGCTATGTTTACTCTTTGGGACGTTGACAGTCCGCGCCTATCAGCGAAAAATATGATCAATTGAGATAGACATAAGTACTAGCCACCACCAATCAAGCTGCTCAACTCAATAAACGTTTGACTATGACGACCACTCAACACTACGACGTAATTATCATCGGCACAGGTGCAGGCGGCGGAACACTCGCCCATCGGCTAGCACCGAGCGGTAAAAAAATACTGGTGTTAGAGCGTGGCGCTTTCCTACCCAAAGAAAAAGCCAACTGGAGCACAGACGCCGTCTTCCGCGATGGGCGCTACCAGACCAAAGAAGTGTGGGCAGACAGAAACGGCAACGATATCAACCCCGGCATCGGCTACTGGGTCGGTGGCAACACAAAAGTCTACGGCGGCGCACTCTTTCGCCTGCGAGAAAAAGACTTCGACGAAGTCAAACTCCACGAAGGCGTTTCTCCGACCTGGCCGCTAAAATACAACGACTTCTCCCCTTACTACGACGAAGCCGAACAGCTCTATCAAGTCCACGGCAAACAGGGACTCGACCCCACAGAGCCGCCCCGCAATGCAGAATATCCATACCCTGCCGTCAGTCACGAACCCCGCATAGCCTGGCTAGACAAAGCATTTCAAGCAAAAGGGCTCCAGCCATTTTACCTGCCCCTATCTGTAAAGCTCAATGAGAAAGACGCCTTTCTCAGCGAATGCATCCGCTGCAACACCTGCGACGGATTCCCCTGCTTTATCGATGCCAAATCCGACGCAGACGTAAACTGCATTCGTCCAAGTATGGGCAGCGAAAACGTTCACCTTATTACAGAGGCAAAAGTCAACAGGCTACATACCGGTGAATCAGGAAAAGAGATTACAGGCGTAGAAGCAGAAATCAGTGGAGAAACGCATACCTTCTCTGGAGATATTGTTGTTGTTGCCTGCGGCGCGGTAAATTCTGCGGTGCTGCTGCTAAAGTCTGCAAACGAACAGCATCCGAATGGATTAGCAAACAGCTCCGATCAAGTTGGCCGCAACTTCATGAAGCACTTGGCGGCGGCAATTGTTGGACTATCGCTAAAGGAAAACAACAGCATCTTTCAAAAAACGCTAGCAATCAACGACTATTACTGGGGCGAACCTGGATTCGAGCATCCGATGGGTCACGTACAGCTGCTCGGCAAGGTAAACCACCGAATGCTATCGCTAGATGTACCGAAAATTGCACCCACCCTGGCGCTCAGAATCGCAGCAAGACGAACAGTAGACTGGTGGCTCACAGGAGAAGACGCACCTGATTCGAACAATCGGGTTACCGTTAAAAACGGCAGAATCGGCCTGCACTATACGCCAAATAATATGACAGCGTTTAAGCGGTTGATTAAACGCTGGGTTAAGACAGTGCGCGAAGTAGACAGTGAAGGGAGCGTGCTACCAGTATCTTGGTACTTTAGTAAGATTTTGCCGGTAGGTGCGATCGCCCACCAGGTCGGCACCTGCCGCTTCGGCACAGATCCCGCCACCTCAGTCCTCGACACCAACTGCAAAACCCACGACATCGACAACCTCTACGTCGTAGACGGCAGCTTCTTCCCCTCTAGCGCTGCCGTAAACCCTTCTCTTACCATCATGGCCAACGCCATGCGCGTAGGCGATCACCTTATAGAGCGGCTAGGATGAGACTCGCTGTGTCATCAGCAAGACCAGTTAGAAATTCAGGATGCTTCAAGCTCAAGCTATCGACCGAAGCGTCTTAGCAAGAAAGAGTAGCGTCAGGAAAATCTTCTAGCTCTGTCTCAGCTGTACCATCGAGCCTCAATATCTTGCTGACGTTCGATTTGACCATCAGCGCTACTCTACTATCACCTTGCTCTATACTTCTTCTGCCGCTTCAGATTTTCTTCGTTTGCGAATAGCTGCGACGCCTATACCGACCAGCCCGGGCAGCAGGGCGGGAGAGGGGACTGCTACTGCCAGATTATCTATAGCGAAGCGAGCGCTGCCTTGCCCTGTATAGGCATAAGCAATAGAATCATAAGCTGTGTCACCGAGGATGCCAAAGCTGCCATTGACATTCACAGCGCCTGGTGTACCGCCAACCGCACTAAAAAGATTGATGATTTCCGTTGTGCCATTTCTACTTTTAGCTGTGAGCGTTACGCCGTCATCAACATTGCGAAAGTCAGCAAAAAACCCAAAAACGTCGTTACGAGTAAACGTCCAGGTAACAATGTTGTAGATGCTAGCGTTTTGATTGTTCAACGAAATTCTAAACGCGTTATTGACAATTCGATGACGGCGACTAGCAGTGTCTGGTGTAGCAGTACTGACTATTGGCAGATCAGAAAAATCGGAGAAGTTGATAATACCTTGGTTAGTCGACGTGACGCCAGTGAAAGCCTCCGAGGGGAGGGCTTCTCTAACTACATCTTGCCACACAGCGCGGTCCGTGAAGGTAGCCGCTTCTGCTGGGATAGAAATACCGATAGCGATGCTAGCAGTACTGATTGCAGTGGCTGCAAACACAGACGTGATAGTTGAAAAGGAATAGTTCATGTATTCTTGTCAAAGGGTGAATAGTGGCTCTTTTGGGCCTTAGAAACACCGTCTGCGATCTTGACAAAACCTTACGGTTAAATGCGGAAAAGCGCCAGATAGATCTGCTGATGTAGTAGCGGATCTATCTTTACTGGAGAGTCACTCTAACGCTTGCATATGTCTTCGATGCAGTTAGCGCAAACTTAGCTTCAAAAATCTTTGGCAGAACACCTAATCGCAAGTATATCTAGTGTCGTTGGAAAAAGTTAACCGTATTTTCACCTAAATATACCTAAATATTTAGTACGAGGCCGTGACCTGGCAACGCGCCCTATAGGACGTGTCCGCAGCTTACAAACTTGTTGTATAGCAAAGTGCGGAAAGCTACAGTTCAACCAATTTTTGAATCAGCAACAAGCTCAGCAGAATTTACCAGAGCCATAGGCTGCGCAACTGAGTCAATTACAGCAGCATATTGCGCTGCGCTGCGCTCAACAGAATGCGTTTGATAAAGCTCGTGAGCATTGGTTGCGATTGTTTGAAACCAGGAGTCTGGCGACGATTTCTTTGAGCAAGCGTGTATTGTAAATGTATCCACATAGTGCCGATCAGCGACAATACCATCTTGCGGACGCAAAGAGTGTCCGTTGCAAATAGGCAGCAGGCCATGAGCACCGTAGGCCGCATACACACTCGACTTACCCAAATTGTGCGGAAACCGATGATAGTCAAATATGCCTGCAAACGAAGTTGACATCATCTCGCTGATTTCTTGATTCGGCAGCACGCCTGTCTTCACTGTCTTCACCGTTGAACCCAAAGCCTGGGTATCCCACTCCAGCAAACGACCTACGTCGTACAAGGTACGAATGCTGAGCTGCTCACAGATCTCTTTTAGCATCGGCAAATTACTTTGATACACTCGGCGACGGTCGCTGCTACCAAACACAATAAGCGCGCGATCGCGCTCACTCAGCGGCAGCACCATCCCGCTCGGTTCACTGATCGTCGCAAAATTAGGCTGGCAAACCACATCACCCTGTCGCCACCCTAGCAGCTTCGCCTGAAACGCTTCATTATTAGTCATTACCGCATCAGCCAGCTTTGCCAAGTCTCGAGAAAGTCTCTCTTGAATGGGATTAGGAAACCGCATAACCCCATACTTCAGCGTCGGCAGCTCATGAAACATAACAACAACAGAAATGCCTCTCTCCTGTAGCGACCTAAAAGCAGGCACAAACCACATCGGCGAATCCAGCTTGCCTCGCAAATAGGGATAATTGCTGTACTGCAATACCACCACCGACACATCAGCAGGCACAGTCTCCAGCAAAGCCTCTACCGTATGGCTGCGCAAACGATAAACATCAAAACCATCCAAGCGAGATGGCGTCTCATCGCTAGTATGCATCACGACAAAAGCAGTATCAATTTGCTGGGCGCACCTCAGCTGCTTTGCTAGCCTCACCGCATACTCGCCTACACCATCCATGTCGGGTGCAATTCTAGGAACCACCTGCAAAATTCGCTGAGACGACAGCTGTATAGGCGAAGCCTGCTGTGAAGGAGACCGTGAAGAGGGGTGATGGGGCAGAGGTTGAGCGTTTTGAGTGAGGTCAGCCATAGCAGCGCCTACAGGGGGACTTCCCTCAAAATAACACTACTCAGCGATTGTTTTCGCAGCTGTTGCTAATTTCATACAATGGCTAAGTTCTGTGCAAACGTACTTCACATCCTGCTTAGTCATATCAAAGTAAGAAGGTAGATTTATCCCCTCTTGAGCCACCCGATGAGCTACAGGCGTTGCCAAATCACTCGCTGTTCGCTGCGCCCGATACATCGGCATATCAGACAGAGGATAAAAGTAGGGCCGACTTTCAATGCCCCGCGCCGCCAGCGATCGCATCAACTCATCGCGCTGCGCATACGTCCAGCCATCTATTTCCAGACACACCTGCCAAAACACATGCTCAGCCCAGGGCGCAGTACGATTTAGCCGCGCGCGAGGATGATCCGCCAGATAAATCTGGTACCAGTCAAAAATTATCTTCTTCTTCTGTACAAAGTCGTCAATCCGCTTCATCTGCGCAAACCCTAGCGCCGCCTGCAAATTAGTCATCCGATAGTTGTAGCCCACTTCCGTATGCCAGTATCGCTGAGTTGGGCTCATCGCCTGATTGCGCAGATACAGCGCCCGCTCGTACAGCGCCGTATCATTCGTTGTAATCATGCCGCCCTCGCCACAGGTGACAATCTTATTGCCAAAAAAGCTAAACATAGCGCAATCGCCCAGCGCCCCGGTTCGCACGCCGTTAATACTGGCCCCATGAGCTTCTGCCGCATCTTCTATCACCACAAGTCCATAAGCCTGCGCGATCGCTCTCAAAGCCGGAACATTCGCCGGGTGCCCATATAGATGCACCGCCACAATTGCCTTGGTCCTCGCCGTAATCGCTTGCTCCACCTGCGCCACGTCGATACATAGCGTCTCTTCATCAATGTCGACAAAAACAGGCCGCGCCCCCGTGTAGCTCACCGCATTCGCCGTAGAAACAAACGTGATGTCCGGCACAATCACCTCATCACCTGCCTGAATGTTGTAGCTCGCTAGCGCCAAATGCAGCGCCGTCGTCCCGCTAGAAGTCGTAATCGCATAGCGAGTGCCGCAGTAAGCCGCAAAAATCTCTTCAAACCGGTCAATATATTTTCCTCTAGAAGACACCCAGCCAGACTCCGCCGCATCAGTAATGCAGGCAACTTCTAACGCTGTAATGGAAGGTTGAGAAAGGGGAATTCGAAGGATCATTGTCGTGTTTTCCAGGAGAAGATAATCGCTGTGGCGATCGGATGTTGAGATAAAAAGCGCCAAACGCTAAATTGCACGCGCTAGATTACATTGTGAAAGAATTAGGCCGCTAGAAGATGAGCCGCAAACAGCTCAGCATTCACAGCCAAGGTATGTTCGCAGTACCACTTCCTGGCCTGGCTCGCAATTTGCTGACGCTGTTGCAGCGTCAAAAGCGACAGCGCCTCTCCAGCGACAGCGTACTGCTGCCCAGCGCCAATACCGTCCGCCTCTGACGGGTTGTAAGCCGTACAAACAGGCATCACCCCATGCGCACAAAACGCAGCAAATACAGAAGATTTACCCAAATCACCTGGGAACCTGGAGTAGTCCATAAATCCTACCGCTGAGTCCAACAGAATCTCTCTTACCCTTTCAGCCGGTTGAAAGCCAAGCTCAGTAAAAGCGATCGCACCAAACATACGAGCGTCCAAATTCTGCTTCGCACCAATATCGAAAATCTCCTCAATCCCCAGCGCCTTACAGGTAGCCAACAAAAGATCCAAATACTGATACGCTCTCACGCGATCTGAGCCACCGAACACCACCAGCCTTGCCTTGCGCTTTGCCAACGGCTGCACCTGATGCGCAAGCGGCTCGCCTATCGTCGAAAAATCTGGAATACAGTCTACAGAGGCATCTGTCCACTGCTGCAAATGATGCTTAAAGTGATGACTATCGGTCACCACAGCGGTTGCCAGGTGGGCCAGCCGCTGAGAGACAACGCTCTGAATAGGGTTGAGAACTCTTAGCTGCTTCCACTTCAGCGTAGGCAGCTCGTGAAACATCACCACAACAGGAATGTCTCGTTCTGCTTTAACTGTCCTTAGTACGTCTGCAAGCCAGAAAGGAGCCTTAAAGCGGCTCTGCAAATAGGGATAGTTGCTATAGTGCAACAAAATTCCGTCAATATCTTTTGGCAAAAGCGACAGAAACTCTGTCTTTCCGTGCTCAAACAATCGGTGCGTACGGAAGCCATCAACTTCTTCGGGCGTCTCTGGGCGCGGGCGAAAAGAGAGAAACTCAGTCATCGCCGTTTGAGCGCTGCGAAGCTGGGCTGCAAGAAGTAGCGCATAGTCGCCGACGCCATCACTGTCAGGGGGTAGGCGGGGGACGATTTGGAGAATTTTAGTGAGGGGCATTTGGAGAAGTGGGGAATGGGGAATGGAGGAGGAGCAGTGTCTTTTATCTGCAAAAAGACATAGACAATTAATTAGGGAGGGGCCAATGGCAAAGTTTTTAAGTAGTCTTTGACCTGTTGTGCTAGGAGTGGTCCGGACTGTTGATTGAACAGGTTACCAAACAGGCCGGGGACAGTAACCACTGTGGGCTTTTCTTCGATCACGTTTTGCCAGCCCATTGCATAGCCATAGTGCCAGTCGAGAATTTGCGTTTTGGCACGGAAGATACAGATAGGGCCAGGGTAGTGTTTGGGCCGGTAGACTTCGCTGGATGCTTCGCTGGCATAGTGAGCGCGACTGTAGCGATCTTGGTAGGAGGAAGTGGAAGGGCTAGAGAGCGAAGAAGAAGAAATACTTCTAAGCTGTTGCTGGGAGTGGGTTTCTAGAGAAGGCGCGGTGGGAAAGAGACGTTGTTTTATCTTCTTCGGGAGCTGAGTAAGGTTTTTACCACCGTGGTAGTAATAGGCTTTGCGGAGGTTGAAGAGAGTAAGCTGGAGCTTTTCTTGTAGCTGGGTTAGTGAACTGTGGGAGACAGCGTTGGGGCAGTAAGCATCTACTTCAATGAGCGCTGCAACGGTATCACCAGCAGCGGTGAGCTGCTGAGCAATCTCAAAGGCGACTGTTCCGCCGAAGCAGTGCCCCCCTACAAGATAAGGGCCTTTGGGCTGCACCATCTTCATCTCTGCGATGCAGGCTGCTGCAAGCAGTTCAATCGTGTCATGAACAATCTCGCTGCCATCTAAGTCCGGACGCTGCAAGGCATAGAAAGGCTGATTGGCACCTAGCAAACCAGCAAAATTCGCCCAGGTAAGCGCGTCAGCCGACCCACCGTGAAAAAAGAGCGGCGGACGCTCTCCAGCCGTTTGAATCGGCACCAGGCTAGACCAGTTGGAAACAGGCTGATCTTTACTTAAAACAGCGGCAAACTGACGGACGCTGGGCGCTTGAAACAGGGTAGCAATTGGAAGGGTACAGTTTAGCTGCTGTTGCATTTTATTGAAGAGCTGCACGGCCAGTAGGGAATTGCCACCCAAATCGAAGAAGCTATCGTCAGCCGTCAAAGCAGGCAAACCTAAAACATTCTGCCAAATCTGGATCAGCGCTAGTTCTAGCTCGTTGCGGGGCAGGTCCGCTGACGACTCAACTCTAGCAATCGGCCTTTCTCCCTGTGTGAGAATCGGCTGAGAAATTCTGCTATACGACCACTTACCCCTCTCTTCAGCAGAAGGCAAAATCTCCTGCAAAAGCAGCGTTGGACTTTCAATCACTTTTTTCAACAGATCTTCAAACTCACTGACGACATCGCCAAGCGCTGCGCCATCCAAAGTCTGAGATTCTAAAACTAGCGTAGGCGAATCTCCAGGCTTCACAACCAGCGTCAATCCGTAAGTGCTAACAATGCCAGATCGAAGATTTTCAACCTGTAGGCTACACGCACTATCATCTCGGTTCGCCGGGTAGTTTTCAATCACCAGTAAGCTGTCAAATAGCTGAGTACACTGTCCGCTCCAGGTCTGAATATCGCTCGGGGAAGCGTAGGCATAGCGGCTAGCCTCCGCCTGCTGCCGCTGAAGGGTTTGCAGCCAAGACACAACGGAATCTTCTGGCCTGACGGTTACTCGCACAGGAAGAACATTGATCAACAGTCCAACAGTAGAGTCCACCCCTGGCAAATCGGCCTGGCGACCTGAGACCGTTGCGCCGAAGACAATATCTCGCTGACTGCTGCGAGTGTGAAGGAGTAAGCGCCCAGGTGGCTTGGATAAGCGTGTTGAAGGTAAGGCGGTGGGTGCGGAGGAAGGGTTGGATGTTGGTTGTGCTTAGCTGTCGGGAGGAGGAATAGAGAGATGGGGGGATGGGAGATGGGGGATGGGGGGATGGGGTGAAGGCTTTTAGGTAGGTTGTCCAGAATTGTTGGGCGGCTGTGTGGTCTTGTTGGTTGCGCCAGTGGATGTAGTCTTGGTAGCTGGCGGCGATCGCATCTTCTACAGGCGGCGTTGCGCTACGCAGCAATTCATAGCGGCTAAGCACTTGATTCACAACCAGAGTGCCGGACCAGCCGTCTAGCATGAGATGGTGGCAGGTCCAGATAAGCTCATGGGTAAGATCGCCTGTGCGAACGAGAGCGAGCCGGGTGATAGGAGCTTGAGTGAGGTCGAAGCTTTGAGTGCGATCGCACTCCAAAAACGCAGTCATTCGTTCATCTATAGCCGCAGCTTCCTCATCTCGCCAGTCCAGCACCTGCCATGGCAAATTCACCCGCTTCTGCACTAGCTGTACGGGCTGCGCTATACCCTCCCAATGCACCGAACTACGCAGCACCGCATGGCGATCTGCCACCTCATACCACGCCTGCTTCAGCAGCACTAAATCCAAATCACCACGCAGCGTTCCGCGCATATGCAGTAGTCCCGATTCAGCAGAAGTTTGCAGGCTATTCCACAAAAAGGCTTCCTGCAAAGGTGCCAGCGGGTAGAGCGCTTCAATATTGGCTTGCACAGAATCCGGCAGCTGCACAATAAAATCATCTAGCGACGACTGATCAAAAGCAACATCGGGAAAATCGGAAGGCGTGAAGCCGCCACGCTGCACACTCAAGCAGTGCGCAATCAATTCCGCCAGATTGCCCAAGCAGGCTCGCGCCAGAGTAAAAACAGTCTCAGTCTGGTAATGCTCCGTATCGTAGATCCAATTGAAATGAAGCTGCCCGCCTGCCACCCAAGCGTTAATTTCTAGTAAGTAACCTCGCTCATTATGAGAATCTCTTAACGTACCTACGCTAAAGTTCTGCAGCGCTCGAACGCCGTTGAGTGCTCTTCCATCAGCGGTTTCAGAGACAGCCCGATCTTCCCTTAGCAGAGCCTTTCCACCGCTTTGCTGCCCCAAATAATTAAACAGCACCTCAGCAGGCGCAAACCCTGCTAACTGCTGACAGGTCGCCTCGTCGGCCAGGTAACGCAGCAGTCCATAGCCAAGACCCCGAGCAGGAACGCTGCGCAGCTGTTCCTTCACCGACTTAATTGTCTCGCCTAAATCCTTCGATGAGTCTGTCCTATCAGGTAGCTGCAAGCACACAGGATAGGTTGTTGTAAACCAGCCCACCGTACGCGACAAATCGACACCAGACGCAAATTCTTCGCGTCCATGCGACTCTAGCTCAATTCGAAGACGGCTGTCTACTTCAGCTTGTTCATTGTTCTTTCTATGAATATCTGTCCTTTCACTAGCCCAGCTCAGCAACGTACGACACAGCGCACTAAGTAACACATCATTAATTTGAGTGCCATACACAGCAGGCACCTGCTGAAGCAGCGCAGCCGTCTCTTCACAGCTCAAAGCCACCGTCACCGTTCCGGCACACCCTTCCGTCGCAGGCAAATCACTATCGCTGGCCTGCGGCAGTTCAGCAACAGGCATACCCAGCTGAGACAGCCAAAACGGCAGTTCACTCTTTCTCCGGCTCGCACGCGCTACCAGCAGCTCGGCCCATTCCTTGAAGGCAGTTGTTTTAGCAGGCAGCTGTTCTGGCCATGGCGACAGCAGCCGCTGTATGTCATCCTGCAAAATCTGCCACGAAACCACATCTACAACTAAATGGTGCAGGCTCATCAGCAGCCAGCCGGGCTCACTCTCTTTTCTCTTGAATAGAACAGCGTTGAGAAGAGGGCCATCGCGAAGAGACGTCTTTGAATGTAATTCACTGCCATACTGGTCAACGGTCCGCTGCTGCTGATCAAAGCCAAACTCAGAGATGTCAACCTCCATCAGCTCAGGAGAGCGCTGAGTATCCGCGTTGAACTGTTGCCAACCAGCAGGCGATCGCACGTCCGGCGTAAAGCGCATTCTAAGCGCATCGTGATGCTTGTACAGAGTAGCGATCGCACGCTCCACCTGCTCCACTCTCACCCCCACCGGCAGCTCAAATAGCATCGCCTGGTGCCAGTGCTCCAAAGCAGACATTTCCTGCTCAAAAAACCATCGCTGAATCGGCGTCAGCGGCACAGCGCCTGTCACCATAGACTGCGTAGCCACCACCGTCGGCGTCGCATTCACCGCTATCGCCAGCTCGGCCACCGTAGGGAAATCAAACAGCTGATTCGGCGCAAGGCGTAACCCCGCCTCTCTCGCTCTCGACACGATTTGAATACTGAGAATAGAATCTCCGCCTAGCTCGAAAAAGTTATCGTGAATGCCAATCGCATTTAGGCCCAATACCTTGCACCAAATATCCACCAAGGTCGCCTCAATAGGTGTCGTCGTCGCAACGGCATTGTCTAAGCAATTCGTTGCTCTACGCGGCATAGGTAACGCCTTCGCATCGACCTTTCCGTTTGCATTCAGCGGCAGCTTATCCAGAAGCACTACAGCTGTCGGCACCATATAGCTAGGCAGCTTAGCCCCTACAGCAGCCTTCAGAGCCGCTAGATCTACCTCACCGTTCTCACCAGGCACCACATAGGCCACTAGCTGACTAGAAGTCGTCTGTTCTAGAGAATCTTTTTTGAGCTGTTTTAGCCTATCGGCAAGAACTGTTCTCTGACGAGGAGAGAGGGCCAAAAGCCGCTGGTGGAGGTCTAAATTAAGCGGTTTCATACGACACCTCCTTGGCATATTCTTAAACAGTTAGGATACGACATAGGGCAAAGCCTCCCGCTCACCGCCATTAAAAACGGTCGGCTGATGTTGTTTAATAATTGTTTCTACGGCGATCACAGCGCGGTTTTCTTGAGCATATAGACGGGTGCTGTCGCCAAACGTTTTCACTCGCTGCCGGTACCCATCATCTGTCAGTAACCGCTGTAAATGCTGACTAATCTGTACGATGCCATCTTGTTCAAAATCCCCTGCTATCCCCAGTCCATAGTGAACCGCTCGCGCTGCATTCCCATCTTGATCATAGCGCTTTAGCGAGTAGATCAACATCGGTACGCCGCAACAGATACACTCATTTAGGCTGTTTATACCGCCATTGTGAATAGCGCAATCTGCATACTGTAACAACAGCATCTGTGGTGCCCAAGCAAAAGCATACACATTCGGTGGCAGCGCGCCGAGTATCTGTGGAGATATCTGCCCACCAAGCCCCAGCACCAGATCCCACTGAGGCTGCGCTGCAACAGCGGCAATTACCTTTTGTAAAAATCTCGTATCTCCTTGTACAAAGGTGCTACAGCTACAGTAAATGAGAGATCGTCCAGAAGAATGTTTTTCCAACAAATCAGTAATCTCATTGCAGGCTTGTTCGCTTACTCGTTGCTGGCGATAGGTCTGCACCATAGGGCCTACATAGTACATCGTAGGATGGGGCACATGCGGAAAATCCAGCTCACTTGCATTCAAGCAAAGAATAGGAAGATTCCCGTGGGGATAGGGCACTAGCCACTGAGCCCAGCCGGATCGTCGCCGAAAGCGATAGCCGATGCGCTCGGCATGGCAGCGCAGCACAGACACCCGGTCGAGACCCGTTCGTCGCCAACGCTCACGCTGTCCTTCCTGCCACTGACGCCAGCCGTATTGCAGCCAGCTCAGCTCAATACCCCAGTAAGACCCGCGCCAGCCAACGCCTGGCACGATGCCGGTATGAATAGGCGGCAAACAAGGCCGATGCCATACCGATAGGAAGGGACACAGCAGACCAACCACGAAACCTGCCTGCGCAGCAGCCATAATGTGCGGATGCATTTCAATATCGATCAGCAACAGATCAGCAGAGAGCGATCGCATCTGTTCCACAAATCCATTCACTCCTAGCCCGTCCACAGCCGCTTCCTGCCGAGATCGCAGCTTTTGCCACTTCTCCCATCGCCCCATCGGCGGATCGCCCGGCTGAATCACCCACTCCTCCATCTGCACAAAAGGAATCCCCTCAGCGCTCAAAGCCTCAGAAAAGTCCGTAGGGCTCGCATAGGTTACCTCATGCCCAGCCTGCAAGAGCTGTTCTATCAGCGCCAAACTCGCATTAAAAAGGCCGGTTAGCCCACCTGTAATGCACACAATATGCACCATAGTCATACGTCTCCTTCCACCGCACTGAGCAGAGCATCCGCCTCTTCCCAGGAGAGTTCCAGCAAAGCTCTGGACAAACTCTCTCTATCTTCAGAGTCAATTGCCGTAGATGAAGACACATCTTGGCGAGCAGTCACAACAGCCTCTCGAACATTGGGCTGCGATCGCAGCGCCTCTTCAATCTCACCTAGCTCAATTCGATACCCCCGAACTTTCACCTGCCTGTCACTGCGCCCCAGCCATTCGAGAGAATCATCTGATCGCAGGCGAGCAAGGTCACCCGTTCTATAAAAAGCTGAAAGAACAACACCCTGTGGAGTAGACATCTCACCTATCCACCTACTACCGGCTAAAAACGCTGCATCCGTCTTCTCAGCCTGATTCAAATACCCCTGCGTCACACCCAAACCACCCACATAAATTTCACCAATCGCACCTGTAGGAACAGGCTGAGCGTGCGAATCCAACAGCACAATTTGAGTGCCGGAAATAGCCGGACCAATCGCAACAGGGCCCGGCGGTAAATCTCTAGGAACACGGTACGCAGTGCACCATACGGTTGCTTCCGTAGGGCCATACTCGTTATACAGCTGAGCATTCGGCAGCTTAGCGTAGTGCTGCTTCACCAGCGATCGCGCACAGGCTTCCCCCGCCACAATCACCGTCCGCAGCGTCGCCAGCTGAACAACATCAGCGTCATTAAGCAACAAACTATAGAGCGTCGGTACACAGAGCGTATGCGTAATCCGCTCTTTAGAAATTAGCGCCGCTAGCCTCTGCAAATCTTGCTCAATGCGCTGAGGGGAAATCACCAGTGCGCCACCTTGACACAGCGTCCAAAATAGCCCTGCCACAGAGCTATCAAACGCAATAGAAGAAAGTAAGAGAAAGCGCCCGACCTCCTCAGAATAAACAGAGAAACGAGCCATCGTAGAATGAACCAAATTACGATGACTCACCATCACGCCCTTAGGTCGTCCGGTAGAACCCGAGGTATAGATGATGTACGCCAAATCTTCAGGCCCAGCAGCGCTAACATCAGCACTTTGAGCCTCACCAATTCCATTCGCATCAACAGCGGACCTGTAGGCAAGCGCTTCATCCACATAAAGTCGAGCAGTCGACTCCACTGGCAGCTCAACCGATCGTTCGGTACAGACAATTCTAGGCGCTGTATCTTCCAAACAGTAAGCAAGGCGGCTCTGTGGATAGTCCGGATCGAGCGGAACATATGCCGCCCCCGTCTTCAGCACAGCTAAAATGCACGCCACCATATCGAGTGAGCGATTGAGACAAAGGGCAACGCGATCACCGCTCACAACCCCTCGCGATCGCAGCTCTGCCGCTAGCTCATCCGCCCGCTCATTCAGCTCACCGTACGTCAGCGACTGCCCTTCAAAAACAACAGCCTCCGCCGCTGGCGTCCGCCGCACCTGCGCTTCAATCAGCTCACAGATAGTCAGATCTGTCTCGCACTGAGGCCAGTTGGTCAGCTGCGCTTGCTCAGCAGCTGTAAGCCTTGGCAGTTCAGAAAGTTTGGCCTGAGGCTGCGCGACAAACGCAGTCAATAAAAGCTCCAAATGCTGTTGCAAGCGAGCGATCGCACCCATCTCAAACCGGGCTGTATCGTACAGCAGCATCAGCTCTAGCGACTCACCCGGCACCACCAGCAGCGCCAGCGGATAGTTACTTTGCTCTAGGTCTTGCACCGCTTCTATGGTGAACCCAACATCTGTACGCCCCATCGCCGGATAGTTCTCAAACACCACAATGGTCTCAAACAAAGGCGTTCCGCTTGGTAAATCGCTCCACTTCTGAATATCGCTAAGCGCGCTCACCTCATACTCACGCAGCGCCAAAAGCTGCTGCTGCCGCTCGCTCAGCCAGGCCACTAGCGGCAGGTCACGCTCAATGCTCACTCGAACCGGCAGCGTGTTAATGAACAGGCCCACCATTTTCTCTACCCCGCCCAGCGCCGCCGGACGACCAGAAACAACAGAACCGTAGGTCACCTGCTCACCACCCGTAAAATGGTGCAGCAGCAGAGCCCACGCTCCTTGAATCAACGTATTCAGCGTCAGTCGATTCTGCCTTGCCAACACACCCAGCTGCGCTGTCAAGTCGTCGCTAAGCCGCGCAGACTGCTGAGCGTATAGAGAAGGCCCTGTCAGATGGCCCTCTGTACTGCCCGTAATCGCAGCAGGCAGCGGCGTCGGCTCAGCAAATCCAGCCAGCTGCGATCGCCAAAACTGCTCATCAGCCGCACTCTCTCGTTCCTTCTGCCAGGCAACATAGTCTCGGAACGGTCGTATTGCTTCTAGCCGTGGTTCCCTGCCCTTCAAAAGCGCCTCATAGTAGGTCAGCACATCCTGCCAGATCAAAGGCAGCGACCAGCCATCAAACAAAATATGGTGAGAACTCCACACCAGCCGAACAACAGCTTCATCCAGCCGAATCAGCGTAAGTCGACTCGCAGGAGCCTTAGCCAGGTCAAACCCATGCATGCGATCGCGTCTCAAAAACCCCTCCAGCCGCGCCTGCTGCTCACCCGCTTCCACCTTCCGCCAGTCCAAAATCTGCCACGGCAGCACCACCGTCTGCCGCACCACCTGCAAAGGCTCATCTAGCCCCTCCCACAAAAACGCCGTACGCAGCACCGGATGCCGGTCTACCGTCTGCACCCAGGCCTGATGGAACAGCTCAAAATCCACCTCACCCTTCAGCAAGCAAGTGTACTGATTTATGTACACGCCCGTCTGTTTGGCACTTTGGCTTGCACTTTCCTGCTGAGCTAGAGTATGAAACAGCATCCCCAACTGCATAGGCAACAGCGGATAAATATCGGCAACATTCTTCATTAGCTGTCCTCCAAATCATCGAGCTTGCCTAGCAAAGAAGACAGCTTATCTAGCTTTTGACTATCGAGATTAGCCAGCGGAAAATCTTCAACAGTAGGCGCATCGGTCGGTGCACCCATCAACAGTTTCAGCTGCCGTAGCATCTCGTCAGCCATAGATTGAACTGTAGATTTGGCCATGCCACCGTAGTCCCAATCTATTTGCAGCTGTCCATCAATTAGGTAGGCGCTGATATCTATTGAGTGCGATCGCCTCGTCTGCCCACTTCGCGACACCTGCAAAGGCTTCACCATCCGGAACATCGACTGCGCCGGTAAAAGCTGTTCTAAATTGCCTAAATAGTTAAACAAAACGTCCGCAGATGGCCGCAGCTTCAGCTTTTCCGACACCGGACCCGATTGCAGATATCGCAAAACACCGTATCCAACCCCATTGTTTGGAACCTCTCGCAAAGAACGCTTTACCGAGCGCAGCATTTCAGCCGGTTCACGTTCACCGCTCAGCACTACCGGAAACACAGAGGTAAACCAGCCTATCGTTCGAATCAACCTTACGCTTGCTACTAAATCTTCCTCTCGACCATGACCTTCCAAGTCGAGTAAAACATTGGATTGACCGGTTTGATTAGCGATCGCCAAGGTAAGCGCGGCGAGCAGCTTTTCTTGCGGGCGATCGCGATACGAATCCCGCAAAAACTCCTTCGTCACCGGCGAATCCAACCGACAAGAAATCGTCTCAGACGCCGCATACGATGCAACTTCTGTCGCGAAAGGCTCCTCACACGAAGCAGTCACACTCTCCCAATACCCAATTTCATCATCGTCAAGCTCAACCTCCGCCAGTCCCTCAACCCAGGCCTTAAACGAACTCGTCTTCGGCGGCAGTACCCCATCCTCGCCCGCCTTCACCTGCCGATACACCGTCTCCAAATCCTTTACCAGCGTCTGCCAAGACACCGCATCTACCGCCAGGTGATGAACCACCACACCCACCTGCTGCCGCTCACCTAGCTCAAACAGCGCCACCCGCACCAGATCGCCCTCAGCCAGATTCAGCGTTTTCTGCAAGCGAGCAATCTCATCAGTCACCGCCTGCGTGGCATCTACAGCAACAGAAAGATCCACAAAAGAAACTTGTCCATCCACCACAGCCGACTGATACCGCTGTACCCAATTCCCATTCTCTCTTACATAGCTCAGTCGCAAACTATCGTGATGCCCCACCAGCGTCCTCACCGCCTGCTGCAACAGCTCAAAATCAAGCCGCTCATCTACATCTAGAAGCACAGTCTGCGTAAACTGCTCCGGCTCCACGGGCTCTAGTGCAAAGAAAACCTGTTGAACCGGCGACAGCAGCACCACGCCCGTCAAATCTTCCGAAGCAACACTTACTTCAGGCACCGCGACCTCTGCTAGCTCAGCTAACGTAGGCGACTGAAAAATCTGATTTGGCGACAGCATAAAGCCAGATTCCGCCAACCTTGCCGCAATCTGAATCGCCATAATAGAATCGCCGCCCAGATCAAAAAAGTTGTCGTAAATGCCAATGCGGTCTACCTTTAGCACCTGCTGCCACAGCCTTGCCAGCGTTTTCTCCACATCCGTCTGCGGAGCCACAAACACAGAAGTAAGATCGGGGCGACTCTCCTGCGCATCCGGCAGCGCAGCCAGATCAACTTTTCCATTGGCACTCAGCGGCATTTCATCAAGCGGAATCAGGTAAGCAGGCACCAAACTGCTCGGCAGTCGCTGTGCTAAAAAAGCCCTCAAATCTTTTGTAGCAAGCGCTTCTAACCCGTTCTCTTTCACGCAGTAGTAAGCCGCAAGCTGAGCCTCTGTACTGCGCGCCGCGTCGTAGCCAATCTCTTTTAGCATCTGTTTCACTTCGCTGACGTTGATCTCATCGTTCAGCTCATCAATACATTCATCCACCGTCTTATGGCCCATGCGCACATCCCAGCTGTAGGGCAGCGCATAGTTGTGATATCCCCGCTGCTGTTTGTGCACGTAAATGCCCGCATCGTTGATTAGGCAGTTCGTTGAGCGGCCTGTGTCAGCCGGGCGAATCCAGGGGAGGCAATCGCGCAAAAACGCCAGCATCTCAGCTAGCGCCACATCGCAATATCGATAAAAATCAACAATCTCAATTGCCTCAAAAATATCGTCCGACTCAAACACGCTCACATCCATCAGCTGAGAAACCGCATCGTCGCTGCGGTGGTATACCTTTCTCGCTTCTAGCACCGTCTTATCGATCGTATCCGGATTGAACTCTAGCTGACCAAACAGCTCAGTAAACCATTCCTCACTCAAGCGCGTCTCAAAAAACTGTCCGCGAGAAAGCCCCGTCACAATCGCCGGAATGCCCATCTCGTACGCCATCTTCATACTCAGCGTATAGATCGTCTTAAAGCACCCGTTGCATACGTTACAGTGCCGCTCCAAACTATCGACAAAAATCTCATTCATCGCGGGCGTCATGCCAAACACGTGGTCAACCCCTAGCGCTTGCACCACTCGCCCAATATTCTCCTTCGCACTCTCAGAAATGTAGCCGTTGTCTAGCGTAAAGGCAAAAACTTTATACCCCAGGTGCACAAGCTGAGCCAGCGCATACGTGCTGTCCTTACCGCCGCTGAGCAGCATCATACAATCGTAGTCACCCTTTCTACCAGCTTTCGCCGCATCTAGAACAGATCGCAATTCACCAAATGTTCGAAAATACTGTTCCGTTCGGTGACGGTACGTCTCGTAAGACCAGCACACATCGCACACACCCGATGAATCAAAATCAACACCTGGATAGTTTGACGCCAGTCCACAGCGCGTACAGTAGCTCAGAGAAACAGGGGCTGTCTCTACCGCAGGCTGCACCACCGTCACCACGCTTGCACTTACCAATGGATGCGCCGCCACCGCCGCTTCAATCTCACCTAGCTCTACCCGATGGCCGCGAATCTTCACCTGGCGATCGCACCGTCCCAAATACAGCAGCACGCCATCCGCCCGCCACCGCCCCAAATCACCCGTCTTATACAGTCGGCGACCCTCCCAAACCACAAACCGCTCCGCCGTCAGCGCAGCCCGGTTAAAGTACCCTCGCGCCAGTCCAGGCCCACCAATATAAATCTCACCCACCGAGCCCTGTGGCGCTAGGTTCAGCTGTTCATCTAGCAGATAAATCTCACATCCGGCAGCAGGCTGACCAATCGGCACAGACAAAGCTTTATCAGCCGAGTCAAACTGATGAATCATACAGCCAACCGTCGCTTCAGTCGGCCCATACTCGTTATAGATTGCCAGCGGACCTTCGCAGCCTGCCGCAATCTCTGCGGCCAGGTCAGCTTTGAGATCTTCGCCGCCCAAAATTAGCGCCTTTACCCGCGAGCCCATCGCCATTCCCTGCACCAGCGACAGATGAGAAGGGGTTAGCTTAATAATATCAACAGCATTCTCTTGAAAGATACGCTGTAGGGAAAGATCAATCGGCTCATCGATTTCTGGATAAACAACAACTTGACCGCCCGAGAGCAAAGGAACAAATATAGACGTCACCGTCAGGTCAAACGCCAGCGGGGAGAACAACGGAAACGAAAGAACCCGCCCACGCACATATTTTGAGATAGCCCATTGAACATAGTTTGCTAAGCTTCTGTGCTCAATAGCTACGCCCTTCGGCAGACCGGTAGAACCCGACGTGTACAGCAAGTAAGCCAGCTGATTCAGCACTGGTGCAGCACCTAAATTCTCGCTCGGGTATTCTGTTAAGTCTAACTTATCTAGCAGCAGCAGCTCAGCAGCTCCAGTCAGCTGATCGCTTAGCGTTGAGTGAGTCAGCACCCAGCGCACCTGCGTATCTTTCAACAGGTGAGAAATACGTTCAATCGGATGGCTCGGTTCGATTGGAACATAAGCACCACCGGACTTAAGCACGCCAAGAATAGCGGCCAGTGTATCTATTGAGCGGTTCAAACAGATTCCGACCGGAGACTCTGTAGTGACGCCTTTCGCTTTCAGGTAGTTAGCAATCTGATTCGCTTTAGCGTTTAGCTGACGGTAGGAAAGCGATTGTGAATTACAGACTGCGGCGATCGCATCCCCTCTCTTTTCTACCTGCGCCTCAAACAGCTCAACAACACTACGATCTACCGGCTCATGACTGTGCGATCGCCCGAGAGACAGAAGGTGCGATCGCTCCACTTCCCCCACCAAATTCACACCCGAAATCGCCTGCTCCCGATCTGCCAACACCGCATCCACCAGCGCCAAAAAATGGCCCGGTGCTCGCGCTTGCAAATCTTGATCGAACAGATCCTCATTAAAGTCAAAATGCAGCTGCAAACGCCCCGTATTATCCAGATCATGTACCTGCAAACGCAGATGATGACGCGGATCGCCCGCCCCCGCATGAATCCACTCAGAGCGCATCGGTAGCCCTGCGAAGTCACCGAAGCGAGAGTGAATAAAGTTCAGCACCACATTCACATTTGAGCTTGCAGCCAGCTCACTCGCACCCGGCTGAGCATAGCGCAGCAGCTTACCGGCTGACTCACTTACCCGCCCTAGCAAAACAGAAAACGACTCGCCCGGTTCTACCTCTGCTAGCAGCGGAAACAGCTCTACAAATAGTCCCACTGTCTCCTTCACATCCGCCGTCGTTCGCCCGTGCGCAGGCGTCAGCAGTCCCACCTTTCTCTGGCCGCTCACCCGGTGCAAGTAAGCCAGCAGCAGGCCCGCCACCAGGTTAAACAGCGACAGTCTTGGCGTTAGCGCCACCGACTCACAGGTCACAGACAGCCCTTTGAGCGCCGCCGTCCGCTGCGCGTCTAGCTCGAAAAACACTCGCCGCGTGCGCGGAGACACCCGCTCAGCCATCCGCTGATACAGCGCCACTGGCTGCGGCTCAAAATCGCTTAGCTGCTGCCAATACTTAGCCGCTCGCTGAGAAACAACCGCTTTCTCTACTGCCAGATAGTCTGGAAACGCAGACACCTCCGCCAACGTCCCCTCAACTGAGCGGCGATAAAGGTGACCCATCCGCTGAAAGACCAGCCGCAGCGATTCAATATCCGTGATGAGGTGATGCTGATTGAGATACCAGACAAACTTACCTGGCCCCAGTCGAATCAGCGTAGTATCGAACAGCTTTTGTGAGAGATCGAACGGTTTTTGCGATCGCACCTCAGCCCATTTACGCACCTCAGCGTACGGCTCCACGTAACCACCAAAATCCAGATTTGAAACCGCACAGTCCAGTTGATTAAGCGCATATTGAAAGGGAACGCCTTCTCTCTCACCGATCACTAGCCGCATGGCATCGCATCGCCGTACCAGCGCTTCAAAAGCACTTTGAAAATGTGCGGGGTCTATCTCGCCGTCTAGCTCAAACAAAAACGCCATATTGTACAGCGGTGAGGCTGGCGATAGCTTTTGTCCTAGCCACAGCAGTCTCTGCGCTGTCGTCAAAGGAGCAGACGCGAAATCATCAAACAGCAGAATTAGAAATTGGTACGGCGGTGAAAGTCATTAAGGCAAAGCTAGGGCTAAAAGGGGCTGTTGATTACTTAAGCTACAAACGTTAAAACTACAGGCTTCGCTTCGCTAAATAAGCGTCAATCGCCTTAACCGTGCGGAAGTTGACAATCGTAATATCGGCCTGTGCCACATCCACATCAAAAGTGTCTTCAATAAACGCAATTAGCTGCATAATCCCCATAGAATCGATAATCTCTTCGCCGAGCAAATCGTCGTCGGCCTCTATCTGTATCCGTCCGTTTAGCAGCGTTTGGCTAATAAACTGCTTGAGCGTTTCTTGAGTATCCATGGATTTATTACTTCGCCAATATCTGTTCTTTTACCGCCGCCGACTGCAACGCTAACCGGTTAATTTTCCCTGTCCCTGTCCTCGGAAACGCCGACACAATAGTCACCTTTTGCGGCACCGCGTAGGCAGGCAAATGCTCACTCGCATACCGCTTAATCTCCGTCTCACTCAGCTCACTTCCCGCTTTCAAAACCACCGACGCCTCAATTTGATAGCTGCCGTCTTCGTGCGACACCGCATAGGTCGCGGCTTCTTCCACCGCCACATGAGCCACCAGCATGGCCTCCACCCCATCTAGCTCAACCCGATACCCCCTCGTCTTAATCTGCCGATCCTTCCGACCCAAAAATCGGTACTCCCCGTCTATCTGCTGCACCAAATCACCCGTGCGATAAAACACCGCTGCCTGATTGGCAATTTGCGTACGGAAGAAAGCCTTTGCCGTCAGGTCCGGGCGCTGCCAGTAGCCGCTCATCATCGTCGCCGTGCGCACCAGCAGCTCGCCCACCTCGCCAGCAGCCACTGGCTCGTCGGCTTCGTTCACCATCAGCGCTTCAGAGTTACCCCAAATCCGCCCAATCGGCACAGTATCCTCAGGCACAGCTGACGCCTTCACACGCGGAATGTGATAGTACGTGCATTGATTGACTTCAGCCGGACCGTAAATGTTGCTAAAGCGCGCCTTTGGTAAGCGCTCCATCAGCTTATATAAATACTTGGAAGGGAAGGGTTCACCGGCAAATAGCACCCAGCGAAGGGCGTCGAGAGTGCGATCGCCCAAAGCACCGCGCAACAGCAGCTGAGTCAGCGCAAAAGGAACCGAATACCAAACGCTTAGCGCCTCATCTTGAATCAGCTGTGAAAGACTAGCCGGTAGCCTGGTATAGGCCTCTGGAATAATGACGGTGGTAGCCCCTACCAGCGGTCCTGCAAAAAAGCCCAGCGTAGAAATATCAAAGTGTAGCGGCGAGTGATTACCAATGCGATCGCTCCCCACCAGCCCATACGTCTTAGCCACCAGCTGCGCGTAGCTCAAACCGCTGTAATGCGTATGCATAATGCCCTTCGGCGTGCCCGTAGAGCCCGACGTATACATAATGTAGGCCAGATCTTGCGCCACTAGCGTCACCTTCGGAGCCTCGTTGCTTCGAGGTACATCAGCCCAGTCGCAGCGCGTTATGTCGTGCGTTATGTCTGCTGCTAGCATCGCGCTATCCGGCAGGCCCACTATCCACTTCACCTGAGGCGAACCTTTCAAAATCTCAGGCAGCTTTCTACGCTTAGACGCTTGCGTTATCAAATGCTGAACGCCGCAGTGATTCAAGCTATACACTGTGCGAGCAATAGGCGCACTGGTATCTAAAGGAACATAGGCCGCACCCGCTTTCCAGATGCCGTAAATAGCAACGGCACTCTCCAGACTTTTGCTGAGATAAATGCCCACGCGATCGCCCCTTTTTACCCCGTGTGCCACCAGCCACTGCGCCAGCCCATTCGCCCGCTGCAACAGCTCACCGTAGGTCAAACACTCGCCTTCACAGCAAAAAGCCTTATCCTCTGCCGCTCGCTGCGCCGCATCCGCTAATAGATGAGAGAGTAAATAAGTCATAGCCCCAGCGACCTCGCAATAATATTGCGCTGAATATCCGACGTTCCTGCGTAAATCACACCGCCAACCGCATCTCGCAAATCTCGCTCCACACCGTACTCACTCAGATAACCATTTCCGCCATGCACCCGCACCGCGTCCAGGCTAGAGGCCACAAACGCCTCACTCAAATGCAGCTTTAGCATCGACGCTTCTAGCATCGCTGACTTCCCCTGGTCTTTCAGCCAGGCCACCTTGTACATCAGCAGCCGTGCCAGCTCCAGCCGCAGCTTCATATCCGCCACCCGGTTAGACACAGACTGAAACTTACCAATTGCCTGACCGGACTGCGATCGCGTCTTC
Organism: uncultured cyanobacterium; assembly: GCA_963836895.1. Taxonomy (GTDB): domain Bacteria; phylum Cyanobacteriota; class Cyanobacteriia; order Phormidesmidales; family Phormidesmidaceae; genus Phormidesmis. The sequence goes on from CAWILA010000007.1 coordinate 577,793, forward strand.
GCATAGTCCACCGTCTCCTCCAGCTGCCGCGCCATTGCCCCTAGCTGACTTGCCAGGGTAAAGCACCGGTCGTACTCCAGCGAACTGTGAGAAATACTAAACCCTGCCCCCACCGGTCCTAGCCGATTCGCTTCCGGCACAAAGCAATCGCGCAAAATCACCTCGCCAAACGGCACCGTCCGCAGCCCCATTTTGTCCACACTTGGCCCGGTCGAAAAGCCCGCCATCGTCCGCTCTACTAGGAACGCGTCTAGCCCCCACTTCCCCAGGCTCGGATCTGTCGTCGCAAACACCAGCGCCACATCACAAACCGGCGCGCCCGTCACAAACTTCTTGCGCCCGTTGAGAACATATCCGCCTTCACAGGGCTTAGCCTCTGTCGTCAGGCTATACACATCCGAACCCGCCGTCGGCTCACTGAGCGCGTGCACACCAATCCACTCACCCGCACACATCGGCGGCAAATATCGCTGCTTCTGCGCCCCAGATCCAAACTGCAAGATCAGCATCTGCACCGTCCAGATCTGCGTGTTGAGTGCCAGCGTCAGGCCTCCATCGGCAACGCCATAGCCAATTGCCTCCATCGCCAGCACCGTTGTCAGCAGATCTCGTACGGGCGTACCGCTATAGTCTTCGGGCATACACAGCCCCTGGATGCCAAACTCAGCGCACTTCTTCCAATTCTCAAAAGAAAACTTTCCCTGGCGATCATACTCAGAAATATCAGCGTTGTTCAGCTCACTTTGAGCAAACGCAACAACACTCTCCTTAAACGCAAGTTGTTCTGATGAAAAGGAGAAATCTATCAAAACAACCCCTGTAACAGCGGCAAAAATTGAAGGTTCACATTAAAAGCCCGCTCTATAAACCAGTACAGGCTCATCGCACCCAGCGCTACCCCGCCCGTCTTCAGCAGATAAGGATTATAAAGTCGCAAATTACGCAGAAAGTACAGCACCGGGAAAACCACGGCAATAATCGCCAGCTGACCTAGCTCCACACCCAGGTTGAACCCAAACAGAGACAGCGCCGTATACTGGCTCGTCACACCGAGGTCAATGAGCACATCGGCAAAGCCGAAGCCGTGGAACAGGCCAAACAAAAAGATAATTAGCCACGCCCTACCCTTGAAAACGGGATAGAAAATCTCTAGCGCCGCTAGCCCAATAGAAATCGCAATCACCGACTCTACAAAGCGAGAGGGCACCTGCACAACATTGAGCGTCGCCAGGCACAGCGTAATACTATGGGCCACCGTAAAGGCAGTGGCTATTTTGAGAATATATATAAAGGAGGTTGAAAACTTATCGACCGGAAACCAGCGGCTGCCTTCCTTACGCCGCAGTACAGAGGGTAGCAGCAGCGCTATCAGAAATAGGACGTGGTCAATACCTTCTAAGATGTGCTTTACGCCGAGCTTTACCACCCCCCAAAAGCCTTGGAGCAAGCTGCCAGATGTCAGGTCGAGCGATTGCACCTGCCCCGGCGAATCAAACACCAGCAGCGCATTGGACTCATTGCCAAACGTCCCCGTCTTCCAATTCTCCTCAATCAGCAGCATATTCGTGTTCTCCGGCTGTTCTGCCAGCATCACATCGAAGGAAACTTCCAGTTGTTCTGGAACACTCTCTAGTCCTTCTAAGTCGTAGTTCAGCAGCAGATACTGAGACTGATAGTTACTCAAATAGCCCGAATCGACAAACGCCAGCTTGCACTCCTGCGGGCCACAGTCAATTTTGGTATACGCATCAACGTAAGCCGTAATCTCATCGAGATAGGGAGTGAGGTCTTCCTCACGCACCCTTTTTTCAGGGTCAAAGCCCAGCTCTAGCGTCTCATTGAGATCGGGAACCGGCAGCTCTATGCGCGCAGAAATGTCAGCTTCTCCAATTTGGAGATAAAGATAGCTTTGATTGAGCTGATGAGCGATCGCGCTTGGCATTAATCCGCTCGGCAAAACAGCAGCACTAAACACGCACAAAAAGCAGAAAAAGCCTGCCAGAGCGACTCGGGCAGAGACCGCACGAAAGGTCTTACGAAAAGGCATACGAAAACACCAGCAGTGAGTAATAGACGACGACTGTTATATCTGTTGGGGCCAGAACCTAATAAAAAACTTAGTAAGGTATGGAATTACCGGCCCCCCATCCCCAATCCTTCTCCCAAAGGAGAAGAGAGCCTAGATCCGGTCTCCTCAAGAGAGGGCTTGGGTGAGGGCTACAGTAAGTAAACTACTGACCAGATTGTTCAATTCTCAAGCCTTGAACTTAAATTCAATCGGTTGATGACTAAGAATTAATGCCAGCAGAATTACGTCGATAGAGGAACCCACAACCGTACAAGTTCCAAGGTATGTACGAACCTCAACACCACATTGGATTTAAAGGGACTGTAAATTATATGTGAAGAAGAGATTAGCTCTCTGTGCTACTAAACCTCGCGCTCACCTAGAATTTTTGATACTCGGAAGACGGAAAGCACAGCCATAAGTACGTAGCACGTTCGCACTGTTCGATCTATGTAAAATCTTTTACTTCTAGCTTTCTGAGCAAATCCACGGATAGGAGAGTAACGAAGAGCTAAAGGAGTTGGTATATGTTCTATATGAAATACACAGACTAGAAGTGTAAACTTCGTGTGAAGCATCATACTGTGACGTCTTTGGCTCTCTTTATCGCCTATATTCCACACGGACATTGCTACCTCTGGCAAACGCCGCTAGTAGGACTGCACGTTGTCAGTAATTTACTGATTGCGATCGCATACTTCTCCATTCCTACAGCGCTCCTCTACTTCATCGTCAAGCGCAAAAGCGACTTTCCGATCCGGCTAGTAGTCCTGTTTGGCCTGTTTATCGTCTTTTGTGGCGTAGGTCACCTGCTAGATATCGTTACCCTGTGGTATCCCATATATTGGGTATCAGGCGCAGTAAGAGCCGCAACTGCACTGGTCTCTTGCTACACAGCCGTAGAAGTTGCGACGATGCTGCCGACCTTCTTGTCTCTGAAAAATCCTTCAGAGCTGGCAAAACTAAATCAGCAGCTAACCGGAAAAGTCATCGAACTGATCGCAACCGAAAACGAGCTGAAAGCCAGCCAGAGAGTGTTTAAAGGAGCCTTTGAGTACGCACCTATCGGTATGGCGCTCGTCGCTGAAAACGGACACTTTCTCAAAGTAAACAAGGCCCTCGGCCAGATCCTCGGCTACGAAAAGCGAGATCTGCTCAAAAAAGATTTTCAGTCTATTACGCATCCAGACGATCTGTCCGCAGACTTAGACCTCATCCATAAGCTGAGATCAGGAAAACACAAATTTCTCCAGCTAGAAAAGCGATACTTCCACGCGCGCGGTCACCTCATAGACGTTCAGCTCAGCGCTTCTCTGCTGAAAGACTCAGAAAACAACACACTCTTCATCGCCCACATCCAAGACATTTCAGAGCAAAAGCGAACCGCTAGCTTAGCCGCAGAAAAGCAGGCCTCCGAAGCCGCTAACCGGGCTAAGAGCGACTTTTTAGCGATGATGAGTCACGAGATTCGCACACCAATGAACGCGCTTATTGGTATGACAGAACTGCTGCACGATACCAAGCTAGATGAACAGCAGCAGGACTTTGTAGATGTCATTTCAACTAGCGGCAACACGCTGCTAACGCTCATCAATGACATTCTCGACTTCTCTAAAATCGAATCAAACAAGCTAGAGCTAGAGATGAGCCGCTTGGACTTATACAAGTGCTTGGAAGATGTTCTCTCACTCTTTTCTCACCAGGCCGAAAAAAAGGGACTAACGCTCACACTGCGGGTGCATCCCCCCGATATTCCGCACTTTTTTGCAGGAGACAGCATCAGGCTCAAGCAAATCTTAGGGAATTTAGTAAACAACAGCATCAAATTTACCGACCAGGGGGGAATTAACATCTTCGTTCAGCTAACACCGGTATTTCCTATTGACTCAGATTTGCAAAAGCCAGACGATTCCACCCGCTACGAGATCTTATGTTCTATACAAGATACTGGCATCGGCATCCCCAAAGAGAAAATCGATCAGCTCTTCGAGCCCTTTTGCCAGGTAGATGTATCAACTACACGCCAGTACGGAGGTACAGGCTTAGGCCTAGCGATTTGCAAGCGGCTTGTAGAACAGATGCAAGGGCGCATTTGGATAGAAAGTAAAGTTGGAGAGGGCTCTACTTTCAAATTCTCCATTCAGCTACCCGTATACAAACAGCCCTTCACCAATTACGACAGCAGCGAATCAAGCGACCATTCCATATGGCAGTCTCTAAACGACCTACCAAACAGCGTTGATACCCCTCTGCGAATTCTTCTCACAGAAGACATTTCACTCAATCAAAAAGTAGCGCTCAAGATGATTTCTAGCTTTGGGTACGAGGCAGACATTGCCAACAACGGACGCGAAGCCGTAGAAGCTATTCAAAAAAAGCCTTACGATCTCATATTCATGGACGTGCAAATGCCCGAAATGGACGGGCTAGAAGCTACTCACATCATTCGCGAAAATAAGCAGATCAGCCAGCCATACATCGTTGCCATGACAGCCCATGCCATGAAGAACGACAGAGAAGACTGTCTCTCGGCAGGCATGAGCGACTACATTAGCAAACCCATCCGTAAGCGCGATTTGGCGGAAGCAATCAAAAAGTGTCCTATCTGCGTAGCACCGCCTGCTCTAGTTCAAGGAAGCGTTGAACCCGTTCAGCAGCCGGAACAATCAGCAGCCTCACCAAGCAACGCTTTCAACGCTGATCTAAATCTAGAAGGGGTACCTGTTTTAGATACTCACGTCATAGAACAAATCAGTAAAGACAGTTCATTTATAAAAGAGGTCTACCACAGTTTCTTGAGCGATGCACCCAACAGGCTGCGCGAAATTCAAACAGCGTTAGACGACGAAGACTCACTGAGTTTAGAGAAATCTGCGCACGCCTTTAAATCGCTAAGTAGCTGTATCGGCGCGATGACACTCTTTCACATCTGTAAGCAGATAGAAGCTGCTGGCAAAGCTGGACAGGCCACATCGGCCAAACCGCTAATGTCAGCCCTCGAAGCAGACTACATAAAAGTTAAGCACGCCATACACAACCACCAACAGCAGCTATAAAAGCGCTCTTAGTTCTATGACTCTTTCAAGTACAACTGTCAAAAATTATGCGTCAGCATCGGCGGAAACCGTATGCTTAGCTGATTTGCCAACAGCTAACACGACTTACCCTCACAGCATCTTGCCAGAGACGTCACCAACCGCCTCTGCAACCTCTATTCTAATTGTAGATGATGAGCCTACTATGCGTTTTCTGCTGCGCGCAGCCATGAAAAAAGAAGGCTACCACGTCATAGAGGCTAGCAATGGAGAAGAATGTCTAAAGCTCGTTCAGCAGCAGCAGCCAGACATTGTGCTAATGGATGCAAAAATGCCAAAGATGGACGGTTTTGAATGCTGTGCAAGGCTTCAGGCAATCTCTCCGAAAGACCCAACGCCTATCTTGATGATCACTAGCCTTGACGATCCAGAATCGGTTGATCTAGCTTTTGCAGTGGGCGCTTCCGACTATGCCACTAAGCCTATTCATTGGGCACTCCTACGTCAGCGTGTGCGCTGTTTACAGGAAATGGTGAAACGTAGAAAAGCTGAACAACAGATCAAAGCGTCGCTTCTAGAGAAAGAAGCAATGCTAAAAGAAATCCATCATAGGGTGAAAAACAATCTACAAATTATCTCCAGCCTACTGAGCCTACAGTCTAGAGCTATCGACGATCAGCACATTTTAGACCTCTTTCGAGACAGTCAAAACCGCATTCGTCTGATGGCACTCATTCACGAGAAGCTCTATCAGTCAACAGATCTGGGTAAAATCAACTTGAAAGACTATATCCAGGTTTTGGTCAACTACTTACTTCGTTCTTACAGCGTCGGTGCTAGCAATGTTGATCTTTCAATTCGAGTCGATAATATCTTTGTTGCTATTGATACTGCTGTTCCCTGCGGGTTAATTATCAATGAACTCGTCTCAAACTCTCTCAAATATGCGTTTCCGGACCAAGATGACGCTTGTATCGAAATTCAGGCAAACGCTACCACCGCTAATAAATTTTCTATTCACTACAGAGACAACGGTATTGGACTGCCGCCTGATTTTGATATAGAAGCTTCTGAAACGCTGGGCCTACAGATTATTAGTAGCCTAACCGAACAGCTAGAAGGCAGCCTCACTGTAGCCGGTACAAAAGGCGCAGAATTTACGCTCACCAACCTCTCAATATCAAAATAAATTATGAATACACAACTCCAGGCGAAGCCTACAGCCAGCCAAAACGTGATGATTGTTGAAGATGAAAGTATCATCTCGCTAGATATTAAAAGTAGTCTGCTGAACTTGGGCTATGGTGTTGCTGGCGTAGCCGCCTCTGGCAGCTCAGCCCTAATGAAAATTGCAGACAATCATCCCGACTTAATCTTGATGGATATCCATCTCAAAGGAGAAATGACGGGTATTGACATTGCTGAGCAAGTACGCTCAGATTCCCAAATCCCCATTATCTATCTCACTGCCAATGCAGACAGTGCCACCTTTCAACAGGCCAAATCCACCAGCCCCTACGGCTACTTACTAAAACCCTTCGGCGAAAAGGAACTGGGCATTGCCATTGAAATTGCCCTTCACAAGCATCAGCAGGAACAGATAGTAAGAGCCAGCGAAAAGTGGTATGCAACCGCGTTTCAGTCGCTTCACGAGGCCGTGATTGCTACAGATGTCGCAGGCCGTATCGTCTTTATGAATGCTTTTGCTGAGACAATAACAGGCTGGCAGCTTAGAAATGTAATAGACAAGCCTCTAGCAGATGTTCTCACCTTTCAGGAGCCTACTCTACCCTGGGCAAACACCGAAACATTCGCTAGCGTAAGCTCTATTCTAGAGACGGTTTTAGCCGGACGCAGCGTGCAGCCTTTGCCAGACAAAGCTCTGCTGGTGACCCAATCTTTAAGCCAGGTAGCAATAGAAGGCGATGCAGCCGCGCTTAGAGAAACGTCAGGTCGAATCATCGGCAGCATTTTTAAGTTTAGAGAGTATCAAGATAGATCGGCTACAAATAAGAAGGTGATACAGGCTCATACTTCTAAAACGGTTGCAGGCAAGGCAACGCCACCTAAAACAACCCCGGTCAACAGCCTAGAAAAATACGATTCAAGAGATATTGACCTGGTCAAAGCGTTTGTTCAATCCTTTATTAATCTTGAGTCAACTTTCTTATCGACCCGTAATCTGGTTGCTAGCTCTGGAGAGGGCGTAACAACGCTGTCGGCGAGATCTGAAGGAATGATTGTGAAGGTAGTCTCTGCTGAAGGCAAGCTCACGGCAGCAGTCAAACAAAGCTCGGAATATTGGACGCTGGTGCGCAATATTTTGATTGGAAGTCACTTTTTCCCGGTGAGTCTTAGAACCAACGGATTCTGTCGATATCAGTATCTTGAGGTACCTGATAACTGCCAGATTTATCACACCAGTGGCGACGCATTTTGTGAGGCCTGGTACGGTAGCCCTAACTACACTCAAAAAGGCAGTGCACACAAAAGACCCTTACGAGAAAGCCTCACCGTGCTAAGGCGAGGCGAGTGGTATCACATCCAAAAACTCGTTGCAAAATCAGAAGGGCTGTACATTGACACCATTGCAGGCGAGCTGTTTGTACCGGCCGACGATTCACTGGTGTGGGGGGTTACGAGCTAAGGATTACCCAGCATCATACCGGAGCGAGCTGGGAGCGTGAGCATTGCGGTGCGATCGCCTAGCCATTCCACCTGCCCACCGCCATAAAGCACCTCTCCATTCTCCACTGCCATATCCGCTAGCCGCAGCTGCACAGCTTCTGTCCCCGCGTTTACAGCTACCACTACCATCTCCTCGGCCAGCAGCCGGGCAAATACATAGCATTCACCTTCTGCTGCTAGCATGCGATACTCACCAATTCGTAGCGCAGGGTGCGCCTTTCTCAGCGCAATCAATGTCTTGTGCATCGTCAGCATTTCTTGATTCCAACTATCCTGTGATGGGAATCCCCAGCGGCAGTCTGGATCTAGCTTGCCAGCAAGGCCCACTTCATCACCGTAATAAATGCTAGGCGCACCCGGAAACGTCATCAGCAGAAGCGTGGCCAGCTGCATACTCGCCACGTCCTCACTCACCAAGCTCAATACTCGAGCCACGTCATGACTGCTCAATAGGTTTAGCTGGGTCTGCTGTATTTCCCAGTCGTATAGCTTGAGCAAATTATCAATGCTCTCAGCGTAGCCTTTCGCATCTAGCGCAGGGTAAGGGAAGTAGCCCACAGGTTCTGCCAATGGTAAATCGACTCTCTCTTTTGCGGTGAATGCGATCGCAGGTCCGCTGAAGAGATAGTTCATGACGCCATCAAACTGATCGCCCTGGAGCCATTCTGTTGCATCTTCCCACACCTCACCAACAATATAAGCCTCTGGGTTGATTGCCTTAATCCGAGTGCGAAACTCCGCCCAAAAGCCCTTTGTTTTTACTTCGCCAGGCACATCTAGTCGCCAGCCATCAAAGCCTTGCTCTATCCAATACTCACCCACGCGCATAATGTACTCACGCGCCTCTGCGTTGTCATGATTGAACTGTGGCAGTGCTGGAATATTCCACCAGCAGGCATAGTTCACTTGCTCGTCTTCGTCATAGGCTTTGAGCGGAAAGTCTCTGACCCGGAACCAATCTAGCCAGGGCGAAGCGTCACCGTTTTCTAACAGATCGTTAAAGTAGAAAAAGCCGCGACTCGCATGGTTAAACACACCGTCTAAGACAATTTTGATCCCCCGGTCATGGGCTGCCTTCAACAGGTTGGAAAGCGCTTCGTTTCCACCTAGCAGGGGGTCTACTTTGTAGTAATCGTGAGTATGGTAGCGATGGTTGCTAGCAGACTGAAAAACCGGCGTAAAGTAAATTGCCGTAACGCCCAGGTCTTGCAGATAGTCGAGCTGTTCCATTACCCCCCATAAGTCACCGCCTTTATAACCGTGTTGTGTAGGCGCACTGTCCCAAGATTCAAGGGGAACCTGCATTTCTGGTGGCAGATTAGTACGGGTTGTGCGAGCAAATCTATCAGGGAAAATTTGATAGAAAACAGCGTGCTTTACCCAATCAGGTGTTTTGATTTGCATGGAGTCGTTTGAGAATTCAGAGTTACTGGAGTTAGCTTAAGGAATTGTTTTAAATTTTGTATTCGTAGTTTTTATTCAAACTTTTCTATTTAGACTTTTCAGACTTTACAGTGAAACGAAATCTGACGATATCAACCAAGTGCGGATATCCTCATTTACCTGCGCCGGGATTTCCCACGGAAACAGGTGTGCCGTCTCTGGATAGCAGTGCACCTCACAGTTCGGCAAAGCCCTTGCTGTCTCTAAGCTAGAATTTGCAGTGATATGCCGATCGCACTCTCCACAGAGCATCAGACTCGGCATCGTCAGCTTTCTCACATCCGGCACGCGGTTATAGCCCGCTCGAATGGCTCTACTTAGCGCCGCGTCCGCATGACGACTCATTTTAATGACCGCTGGCGCACCTTCAGAAGCTAGATACTGATAGGCAGCAGGCGTGTGATTGCAAATGAGATGGCGGAAGAGTGACTTTTTACCGAGTGCGATCGCACCTCTTCCCCCCGGACTCACCCAATTCACCAGCCCTGCAACTCCCGTCATCACATTATCCATCACCGAAATCGGCGGATGCGAGCCTCTAGGCCTTGCTGCCGTCCCGACTAGCACCATTGCCTGCACCAGCTCCGGACGCCGCAAAGCCAGCTCCATCGTCAAAATGCCACCCAGCGACCAGCCCACCACCAGGCACCGCTCGATAGAATAGCGAGCCAGCAGCTCCTCCAAATCGTCCAGGTGCCGCGTCATCTCAAACGGATACTGCGTACGGCTGCGTCCATACCCGCGTAAGTCCGGTGCATAGGTCCGAAACCCCAAAGCTGCCAGCGGCGCGGCAAACACATTCATCGCCGCCCCACGCCCCGGATGCCCATGCAAACAAAGGACCGGATACCCATCATCCGGTCCCAATACTTCAACCTGTAATCGCATTAGCTAGCTTGTAGCCTCAGCCGGGCTCGCACCTTTGAGCTGGCCATCGCCATCCACATCCGCAGGCTCAAAGCTCAGCGCCACACCGTTCATACAGTAACGCTTACCCGATGGTCTCGGCCCATCGTTAAACACATGACCCAAATGCGCATCGCACACTGCGCAGGTCGTCTCCGTGCGAATCATAAAGTGGCTGAAGTCCTTCTTATCCATGACATTGTCAGGCTCACTAGGCGCATAGAAGCTAGGCCAGCCCGTCCCCGAGTCAAACTTAGTTTCCGAAGTAAACAGCTCAGAGCCGCAGCAAACGCAGCTATAAACGCCTTCAGTCTTATTATTGTTCAGCGGACTGGTAAACGCTCGTTCGGTACCGGCCTTACGTGCCACCTGATAGGCTTCAGGGGTCAGCTGCTCTTTCCATTCCGCGTCCGATTTTACAACCTTATCTGGCATCGGGTAGGTCTCCTTAATTTATGTAGGTTACTTAAAATCCTAGCGTATGCGAGCGCTCAGCACTATTCCTATCGGTAGAATAGCAGTCTCTACAGCGACCGAATCCGAGCTCATTCGATTTCCCTCTCTTACCTATACGCCCGTCTTGAACAAGAGCGTAGCGACGCCTACCCTTACTACAACGCCTTACTAGACAGCCTCAACAGCTTCTGTAACGCACTCGAACAAAGCTACAGGCGCAAAATGAAGTCATCTTCAAAAGCGAATAAATAGCTCATCTACACCCTTCAACTTAAGCCAGCACCGCCATCTACGATCTTGGCTCACTCTCCGCTACGCACGGCATCGCCGCCCGTGGCTATCAGGAGCGACGCTCAATTCCCAGATTAGATCGCGGGGCTTCGCGCCGAATAGCTAAAGCTCCGCTTCCGACTGCTTCGACTCCCAGTGCCGCCGCTGATAGCTCTTGCTAATACGCGCTCCCGCAGCCGAAAAGAAAAACGCACTCATTGGCGCAGCTACTGGTACCCAGCCGCCTAGTGGAAAGCTCATGACGCTTACCGCAAACGTCACTGCCAGCCCACTTACGCCAAACAAAATCAAAATAGGGCCTCGCTGAGTTAGTACCATCAACCCACTGCCAATCCCCGTCAGCGCCACTATCCATAGTATTTCTATCTCATCTGGCCAGGCCCAGAGCAAAGGATCGCCATCTATCACCGCCGACAGAATCTGGCTTGCGGCCTGCGCGTGTATCTCTACCCCATACATCTTCAGAGGCGTTCCTCCCTCGACGTAAGGCGTCACAAACAGATCTTTACTAAGCTCAGTAGTAGAACCGATCAGCACAATTTTACCTTTCACTAGCGCTGGATCGAATCTGTTGCTCAGCACATCTGTAAAGCTTAGCCTCACTGCGATGTTGTCTGGCGAGCGATAACGTAAAAAGGTTTGGTAGTCGCCAGCATCAACATTTTGATAGCCGCCAAAAGAAGAGGTTATTGGCTCAAAGCGAACATCTCCTAGCTGCAAAATCTCACCGCTTTCGGGAGAAATATTCTCGTACTCTTCTAAGTAACGAATAGCAACTTCTGTACCAAAGGAAAAAATAGGTTGTTCTATCGGATCAACATTCAACGTATTGCTCACACCACTGCTCAAGTTTTTACCTTGATCGCTTTCAACAGCCGCCGCTGCTAGAAAATCGAGCATCAGCGATCGCCTCACCCGCAAATCGCTATCCTCCACCACATTGCTAAAGCTCAGCTGCTCAAACGTCATCCCCGCTGGTGGCAGCACCGTACTGTTGCGTTCCGCATCGCTTAACCGTGTAATCATCAGCACATTAGGATCTTTCAAGCTCTCCTGTAGCGCTTCCTTGCCGTCATCTTCTGCTTGCGACCTCAAAAAATCTACCCCAATCCGCGCAGGCTGATGCACCTGCAAATTTTCAATTGCCTGTGCCATAGCCCCATCCGACGGCGTGAAGCTCCCCGGCACCGGTAAATCTGCCTGGCTAACCTCCACAATCAACAGCCGTGGATCTGGTCCCTTATCCGCTTGAGCGTTCACTAGTCTGTCCCACATAGCCAGCTCTGCCGGTACAAACGCGCCTACCTGACGCAGACCCAACACCACAGCACTGGTCACCAGCGTAGAAATGGCCACCGTCAGCAGGCGCGCCCGCTGCTTCATGCGCCATCGCACAATCACCGTTTTCGCTTCGCTAGAGGCCAGCATTTGCGGCAGGGTCGTTTCAATGCTGGTAGCCGCTTTCGCCGCTTCCGCAGGCAGCTTATCCAACCGGTCCAGATCGCGAAGAACATCTTCTACATGCTGGTAGCGCTGGTGAATGTAGTGGCGCGTCATCTTATCAAGCACAATTGCCAGACCAGGACTTACCGCCGCATAGTCTCGCCACTGAGGTTCTAGGCTACCGAGTGATTCTGGTAAATCCGTTGGTGATCGCCCGGTCAAAGCATTGATTACTGTCATCCCTAACGCATAAATATCGCTGCTATAACGCGGCTTGCCAGAGAGCTGTTCGCTCGGCGTATAGCCCTGCGTACCAATGCCAATCGTGAGGCCTGTTCTTTCACCTGTGATCAAATGGGTGCGAATTTCTTTTACTGCCCCAAAATCAATCAGCACCACTGCGCCATCGCTGCAGCGACGAATCAAGTTGTCGGGCTTAAGATCGCGATGAACAACATGGTTGTCGTGAATGAAGCCTAAAACTGGAAGAACAGCTTTAAGCAGGGCGATCGCCTTCGCCTCGGTAAACTTGCCAAGCTGCTTAATCTCATCTTCTAATGACTGACCATCAACAAATTCTTGGACCAGATAAAACTCACTATCTTCTTCAAAGAAGTCAATCGAATTTGGAATTTGAGGATGGTTGCCCAGCTTCTTTAGCGTTTTTGACTCTGTATCAAACAGCCGCCGCGCCACTACCAAAAAATTCTTATCCTGGCTAGCTGGCTTGAGCTGCTTCACCACACAATGAGGCTGCTGGCTCTGCTGAATATCTGTTGCCAGGTAGGTTTGACCAAACCCACCTGCCCCCAAGGTGCGCGTTAGCTTGTAGCGTTCTTTGAGCGTTCGTCCCAGCATGCTTTCCTGATACACCCTGAGCACATTTTACCCAGCTAGACAGCGCAGAAGCGGGCGACTCTGGAAATGCAGATGCTTTTACGTATCAGTACCGAATTTCTAGCGTGACTTGAGCGCTAATTGTTTGCGATCGCCCTTCCACTGGCGTACTCACATCTGCTTCTGCAAAACGAGCCCGCCTCACCTGCGCAGGCACAGGCGGCGGCGCGCTCACGGAGCCGATGTCAATATCTACAATCTCTTGACGAGAAAGACCCAACGCACCTAGCACCGTATCGGCCTGCTGCTGCGCATCGGCTACAGCTGCTACCAAAGCGCTTTGCCGGGCGGCTGCGACTGCGTCATCTTCAGCAACAAAGCTCACGCCATCTATCTGCGTCGCACCCGCCGCGATCGCACCGTCAATCACACTGCCTGCTTGCCCAGTCCCAATCCGAAAGCTCACGGTATTAGTAGCCTGGTATCCTCTCAGCACCTGGCGATCATCAATGTAGTCGTAACGAGAGTTGAGCGAGATACCTGTTGTTTCTAGCTGTTCTACATTTTGTGATCGCAGCCATTCAATCACCGCTGTCTGCCGCTGTGCCGCCTGCTGTTGCGCGACTTCAGCCGTATCCGCTTCTACCACCACACCCAAATTCACCTGACTCAGCGTTGTAGGAATTGACTGCCGTCCTTCTCCCGTAACCCGCAGCACTCGTTCTTGTGATTGCATAACCGACTGAGCGCCCGACTGAGAGACCGATTGAGAGACCGACTGAGAGACCGACTGAGCCACTGCTGCTCGCAGAGGCAAAACAAAACCCGTAGCTGGCACAACAACCAGCAGCGCAAAGGCCAAACGACCGAAGGCGAGGTGATATCTGTGACGACTAGCCGATAGAAATCTAAGCATCGAAGCCTCCTACCAAAAAGCGCTGCTTACGAACGGTGTCTTGCAGAACGCAAACGATACGCAATAACCAGTCCCAAATAGTAACCAACCACGCTCAGCACGCTGCCCACGACCAAAGATCCCACCATCAGCGCTGCTGTCACAGAGCGCCCTAGCTCCATCCACTCACTCAGGCCCGCAAAGGAAGACGGAATCACTGTGGTATCTGGCAGCTGTAATAGCCAGCGACCTATGTTAAAGTTCAATGCCATGAGTGGTACGTACGTCAGCGGATTGCTAATCCAGGTGCCGACTGCCGCCATAACTTTGTTGCCGCGAAAAAGCGCCGCGATCGCAATCCCGATAATCGTCTGGAAGCCAAGCAGCGGAAAGGCCCCAGCAAATACGCCTGCGGAAAATCCTCGTGCGATCGCCTCTGAGCTACCCTGCATCCGCAAAAGGCGAATGTAGAGGTAGCGCAACAGCCGTCGCCAGTAAAGAGTATCGAGCACTTTCAGCAAGAAGTTGTTGGGCAAAGAACGCCGCTTCGCACGCTTTACAGAAACGGGTCTTTCCATCAAGGCACAGGAATCTGACAAAGGTATCGACTGCGAGCTAACCGCCCGGCCTGTGGCTCGCTTTGGCCGTTGACTCACAGCCTCAGATTTTGGAGTCGGATTTAGCATCTTGCCCAGCGACTGTATCCCTGTCTGCCTCAACGTCATATCTCGTGCCATACCCAGTGCTTAACTAAGTGTTACATCCTGTCTCGCTTTTTGGCAGGGGGCCAGCAGTATATCTGTCCACGTGCATACATTTTATAGCAATGCCTTCAATCATTAAGCTGTTTTGAGCAGAAGTTTGTGTACCAACCATAAGGAGCATCATCTAGCCTCATAATTAATCTGACCACCGCACTACTAACCTCCTGCGAATCTACTTTGAGCGAAGTCACTCACAGCCAACCTATTCATCAGTCAGAGACCATCGCCGCGATCGCTACCGCCATCGTCCCGCAGCAGGGCAGCGTCGGCATTGTGCGGCTCTCTGGCGTAGATGCGATCGCCATCGCTCAGCAGCTATTCCACGCCCCCGGCAGTCAGGCCTGGGAAAGCCACCGCATTCTCTACGGCTACGTCCAATCGCCTCAAGACCGTGCGCCCGTCGACGAAGCCCTGCTTCTGCTGATGAAATCGCCCCGTTCCTACACCCGCGAAGACGTGGCGGAATTCCACTGTCACGGCGGCATCATGGCCGTTCAGCAGGTGCTCCAGCTCTGTATTGCGCAAGGAGCCCGACTTGCTCAGCCCGGCGAATTCACCCTCCGCGCCTTCCTCAACGGCAGGCTAGATCTCACCCAGGCCGAAGGCATCGCGGATTTGGTCGGAGCCCAGTCACCGCAAGCTGCTCAGAACGCCCTTATGGGCATCCGGGGCAAACTCGCTGGAGCCATTCGCCAGCTGCGTAGCCAATGTCTGGACGTACTCGCCGAAGTTGAAGCGCGAGTAGACTTCGCCGATGACCTGCCGCCTATTGACGAAGAGAGCGTGCGATCGCAGCTCCAAGCCATCCTCCAGCGCATCACCGAAATACTCTCCACCGCTCGCCAGGGTGAACTCCTACGCGCCGGACTCAAAGTCGCCATCATTGGTCAGCCAAACGTAGGAAAATCTAGTTTGCTCAATGCGTGGAGTCGGAGCGATCGCGCCATTGTCACCAACCTCCCTGGCACCACTCGCGACGTCGTCGAATCCCAGCTCATCGTCGGCGGCATCCCCATCCAAGTCCTCGACACCGCTGGCATCCGCGACGCCACCAACGAAGTCGAAAAAATTGGCATCGAGCGCTCAATCAACGCGGCCAAAGAAGCCGACCTAGTTCTCCTTACCCTCGACGCTGCCATCGGCTGGACCAAAGCCGAAGACATCCTTTACAAACAAATCAAAAACAAACCACACATCATCGTCATCAATAAAATAGATCTGCTCACAAGCGCCAACCCCATCCCCCATCCCCCATCCCCTATCATCCACACTGCCGCCGCCCAAAACCTCGGCATCCCCGACCTCGAAACCGCCATCCTCACCGCTGCTCGCACCGGCAACCTCACCGCCGCCAACACCGACATTGCCATCAACCAGCGCCAGGCCGCCGCCCTGCTTACAGCAGAAACAGCTCTCACCGAAGTGCAGGCAACAATCGCCAACGAGCTTCCCCTCGACTTTTGGACCATCGACTTACGGTCCGCCATTCGCGCCCTTGGAGAAGTTACTGGTGAGGAGATGACCGAATCTATGCTCGATGAAATCTTTAGCCGCTTCTGCATTGGGAAATAGGCTCACCAAAGCTACACCGTGAGATTTATCCATAGAAAGCAAAAGAAAGCAACCATTAAACAAAACAATCTTCAACATTCTTCTTAGCGGTCAGGGCGATTAGGACAATCAGCTAAAAGATAAACAATAGGATTTTCACAAGTTCCTTTTCCACCCAACTTCCTCACAATTGAGTTCTAACATTGTACTCACACATGTGTCAGAACATTTGTCGAAGCAACAGACGTGTGTCAGAGCATTTGTAAACCTATATCTGCGAGGGGTACCACCTGTGAAGGCACTTCTTCTCACGCCCAAATTTCCTCAGTCTTTCTGGTCTTACGATCAATTTATGGAGATTGCCGGACTCAAAACGGTGATTCCGCCCCTGGGGATTTTGACGGTCGCGGCGCTTTTGCCCAGTAATTGGGAGATTCGTTTTCGCGATCGCAACGTAGAGCCCGAATCAGCCGCAGACTGGGAATGGTGCGACATTGTTATTCTTTCTGCCATGCTCGTACAGCGACCAGACTTTCAGGCTCTGATTGCCAAAGCCAAGCAGCTCGGCAAAAAAGTTGCCGTAGGTGGCCCCTATCCCACCTCTGTCCCCGAAGAAGCCAAAGCCTTTGGCGCGGATTATCTCGTCCTTGACGAAGGGGAAATCACCGTCCCCATGTTTCTAGAAGCGTTGGCAAACAGCGCCCCTAGCGGCACCTTCCAAGCCTTGGAAAAGCCCGACGTCACCATTAGCCCTATCCCCCGATTCGATCTGCTCAAGCAAGACGCCTACTTCATGATGGCCGTCCAATTCTCCAGAGGCTGCCCCTTCAACTGCGAATTTTGCGACATTATTACCCTCTACGGTCGCAAGCCTCGCAC
Organism: uncultured cyanobacterium; assembly: GCA_963836895.1. GTDB lineage: Bacteria > Cyanobacteriota > Cyanobacteriia > Phormidesmidales > Phormidesmidaceae > Phormidesmis. The sequence goes on from CAWILA010000007.1 coordinate 595,049, forward strand.
CAAGTCTTCTGAACAAATGCTCACCGAGCTACAGACCTTGTATGACCTAGGATGGAGAGGCTCCGTCTTCATCGTTGACGATAACTTTATCGGCAACCAGCGCAACGTCAAAATCTTTCTACGCGCCCTCATTCCCTGGATGGAAGCACACGATTATCCTTTCACCTTCATGACCGAAGCCTCAGTAAACCTGGCAGAAGATACTGAAATGCTTTCGCTCATGGCCGCTGCCGGATTCTACGCGGTCTTCCTAGGCATCGAAACGCCTGACCAAGACAGCCTACAGGTCACTCGCAAAGTTCAAAACACGCGCAATCCGCTGGTAGAAGCCTGCCAGAAAATCAATGACGCCGGATTGTTGATCTACGCTGGCTTTATCTTAGGCTTTGACGGTGAGCGAACAGGGGCAGGCGATCGCATTCAAACCTTTGTAGAACAAACCGGTATCCCCCAGCCGATGCTCGGCCTCCTTCAGGCACTTCCCCACACCGCACTCTGGGAGCGCCTCAACAAAGAAGAACGCCTCCACCTCAAAGAAAGTACCCCCGTCGGCGATCAAAATGCGCTGATGAACTTCGAGCCTACGCGGCCTATCAGCGACATCGCCGAAGAATATGTCTCGGGTTTCTGGAATATGTACCAGCCATCAAAATACCTGCGGCGATGTTTGCAGCAGTGTTTAAACATCAGCGTGCGCGACCAAAAGAGAACTATGCGCTTTCCGCTAGGCAAAGGCTTAAGACTGATTGCTCAAGTCATCTGGCTACAGGGCATTCGCAATCGAGAAACCCGGCTACAGTTTTGGCAACAGCTCGCCGAACTCCTATGGAAAAAGCCCAAAATGTTCAACGTTTATATTGGCCTATGCGCAGCCGGTGAGCACTTCTGGGAATATCGCACCGTCGTCAAAGATAAAATCTCTGAGCAGATGGGCTACGACCTACTCAATCTCCCCAGTCAAAAGGCCCGCACTGAACGAGAGGAAGCTTTAGCAACCACCACAGCTTGAATAAAGCTATCAAACGCGAGTGAATCCAACGGCTGAGATAAACTATAGTCAGCGCTCTCACTTAGTTTTGTCTCCCGTCTGTTATCGCCTATGCTTCGCCTCAAAGAAATCAAGCTACCTCTAAACCATACGGAAGATGACTTAAAGACGGCAATTTTGCAAAAGCTGAAGATCTCTGAAGCAGATCTCACGCGCTATTCCGTATTCAAGCGAAGCTACGACGCGCGTAAAAAGAGCAATATTTCACTGGTGTACGCGCTCGATATAGAAACGCCAAAGCAAAAGCAGATCCTCAAACAGTCCAGAAACGGGCGCATTTCACCTACGCCTAATATGGGCTACCGCTACGTTGCCCAAGCGCCCGAAGCGTTGAGCACGCGTCCGATTGTGATTGGCGTTGGGCCCTGTGGTATGTTCTCGGCACTGTTGCTGGCGCAGATGGGGTTTAAGCCGATTGTGCTGGAAAGGGGGAAGGCGGTACATGAGCGATCGCAGGACACTTTCGGCTTTTGGAGCAAGCGCAAATTCAACCCTGAATCGAACGCGCAGTTTGGCGAAGGCGGCGCAGGCACTTTTTCTGACGGCAAACTCTACAGCCGCATTAAAGACAACGACCATCACGGACGCAAAGTATTACAGGAGCTGGTGAATGCAGGCGCAGTGCCCGAAATTCTGTACATCAGCAAGCCGCACATCGGCACCTATCGCCTTGTCAAAATCGTTGAGAACATCCGCAATCAGGTCATTGCGCTCGGTGGAGAGATCCGATTCCAAAGCAAAGTAGGCACCATCGAAATAGAAACCCGCGAAGGCCAGCGCCAGGTTAAAGGCGTAACCCTGGAAAGCGGTGAGTTCATCGCCAGCAGTCACGTCGTGCTCTCTGTAGGCCACAGTGCCCGCGATACCTTTGAAATGATTCACCGACAAGGCGTGTACATTGAGCCAAAACCCTTTTCCGTAGGCTTCCGCATTGAGCATCCTCAACCTCTGATTGACGAGCGCCGCTATGGAGAAAATGCAGGACATCCTATCCTAGGAGCCGCCGATTACAAGCTTGTACACCACTGCACCCAAGGAATTGCGGCTGGCCGCAGCGTCTACAGCTTTTGCATGTGCCCTGGCGGTCAAGTCGTCGCAGCGACCTCTGAACTCGGTAGAGTTGTCACCAATGGCATGAGCCAATACGAACGCAGCGGCAAGAATGCTAACAGCGGCATTGTGGTCGGCATCACGCCCGAAGTGGACTATCCAGACGATCCGCTAGGCGGCATGAAGCTGCAGCGCCAGCTAGAGAGCAAGGCTTTTGAGCTAGGCGGCAGGACGTACGAAGCGCCAGGTCAGCTAGTAGGAGACTTTTTGGCGGGTGTGCCTTCTACAGAGTTTGGGCAGGTGCAGCCAACTTATCGGCCCGGTGTGCATTTATGTGACTTATCTGAGAGTTTGCCAGAGTATGCGATCGCTGCCATCCGCGAAGCCATTCCTGCCTTCGACCAAAAAATCCCAGGCTTTGCCATGTCCGACGCCGTCCTCACAGGCGTCGAAACTCGTACCTCCTCCCCCATCCGCATCAAACGCGATGAACGATTTCAGAGCCTAAACACCACAGGACTCTACCCATCTGGGGAAGGCGCAGGCTACGCAGGTGGCATTCTCTCCGCTGCTGTAGATGGTATAAAAGTTGCCGAAGCCGTTGCGCTAAGCATGGTTGCAGCAAAGTGCTAGTTTCGTCGCAAGTGTCCGTATAGATACTGAATACGTCAGCGCTTTTCGCTTTAAAAGAAAAAAGGAGAGCCTCGAAATCAGTTCGGTGGCTCTCCCTACCATCAGGGTGCATCTACATGCATACATTATGGCATATAGGGGTGGGGGGTGAAACCCCTCTTTTGTTCGGATTCTAGGACGATGTTGTCTGTATTTTAGAACTAGCGTGCTTTCTACGCATATTCCGATAGAAAGTCGCTCAATTCTACACTAGGTATTAGCTATTGAGCTTCTTTGAGAGCAATTGATTTGTCAGCTTAGGGTCAGCCCGTCCGCCTGTGCGCTTCATTACCTGACCGACAAAGAAGCCTTTTAGTTTCGTCTTACCCGCTCGGAACTTAGTAAGTTCGTCGGGATGCGCTTCTAAAACCTCATCAATCATCGACTCGATCTCAGCAGGATCAGAAATTTGGCTAAGTCCTTCCTTCTCCACAATGGCTTTGGGCGATCCGCCATTTTTCAGCAGCTTCGGCAGCATATCTTTACCGATCTTATTGCTGATAGTGCCGTCCTCAATGAGCTTCACCATTTCAGCCAAGGCTTGGGGCGTTAGCTCAATCTCAGTAATGCTCAGCTTTTCAGCATTAAGATACCCAGCGATATCGCTCATAATCCAGTTAGCAACGAGTTTGCTTGATGCGCCAGAGGCGATCGCACTTTCAAAAAACTCCGCCACTGCCCGGTCGTCAATCATCACCATCGTGTCGTAAGCCGACAGCCCAATCTCCTCCTGATAGCGCTTTCGCTTCTCGGCAGGCAGCTCTGGCAGCTCAGACTTCCAGGCGCTGAGCTGATCGGCAGACACTTCAATCGGCGGCAAATCTGGCTCAGGGAAATAGCGATAGTCGCTAGAGCCTTCTTTCATCCGCATACTCTTAGTGCGTCCTGGTCCCTCTTCCCACAGGCGAGTTTCCTGATAAATCGGCTCACCTGCTTCTACAGCTGCAATTTGACGCTCAATTTCGTAATCAATAGCTTTTGCGATCGCGCTAAAGCTATTCATATTCTTAATCTCGACCTTCGTACCAAATTCCTCACGGCCTACCGGCCTTACCGAAATATTCACATCGCAGCGCAGCGAGCCTTCCTGCATGTTGCCGTCACCCACACCCAGGTAACGGATGATTCGACGAATCTCTTCCGCATAGGCCGCCGCCTCTTCACCCGAGCGAATATCTGGCTCAGACACAATCTCTACGAGCGGCACGCCTGCCCGGTTATAGTCCACCAGCGAATAAGCAGATGCTGCCAGGTCACCGCCACCACCGTGCACCAGCTTGCCTGCATCCTCCTCCATATGTAGGCGCGTCACTCCGATTCGCTTACGCACCGGCTCACCGTCTTTAATAACTTCAATTTCTAGCCAGCCGTGCTCTGCAATCGGCAGGTCAAACTGAGAGATCTGATAGTTCTTTGGCAGGTCGGGATAGAAATACTGCTTACGATCAAACTTGCTGTAGGGCGCAATCTGACAGTTGAGCGCCAGTCCTGCCTTCACTGCGTACTCAAGCACTTTTTCATTCAGTACAGGCAGCACGCCGGGTAAGCCCATCGTCACTGGGTCCACATGGGTGTTGGGATCAGCGCCAAAGGCGGCAGAACTCGTAGAAAAAATTTTGGTATCCGTGCTCAGCTGGCAGTGTGTTTCCAGACCAATAACGGCTTCGTACTTCGTCTTTGCAGGTGCAGCAGCAGTCATAAACGCTTCGTCTTGGGTAGGTGGAATCGCAAATATAATAGATAAGCAATTGTATCGCTATCGCTCGTACTTAGATGTGTCGCGCGGTAATGCTTAATCGATCAACGCTAGAAACTCGCAAAAGTCATTGAGCTGTCGAACGATAGAGCTGTAGCCATTTTCTAAGATGCAGAAATTTGCCTCGATTCTATCTGGCTCCAAGCGATAGGCTCAAGTGTATCAACGAAACCAAAAAATGAATGTTACGGACATACTTGCTAAAGCGAAGTCGTTATGAGTATACTTAAGAAGTCAAATACAAAGAGCGTCGCTACAAATCTAACTAAAGGTTATAGAAAAGGTTGTTGCAACACCTAGCCTTTGGCATGATTCTATGATTGATTGCTCTTACCTTTTGGAGGCCCGTATGGTTACGACCACTTCTAACAAGACATCTTTCTATCCTACTCGTATCGATCTTCCGCTTGATACTCGCAAGCCTGTTGTAGAGATGCTGAACGGCACACTGGCCGCCACGACCGATCTCAAAACGCAGACCAAGCAAGCTCACTGGAACGTCAAAGGAAAAGACTTCTATCAGCTGCATCTCCTGTTCGATGAGATGGCTACTGAGCTAGAAGACTTTAGCGATCTCGTAGCTGAGCGGGTTACCGCACTAGCCGGGACTGCAATGGGCACCGTACGACAGGCCGCGAATAGTTCGATTATTCCTGAATACGACTTCGACGCTGTTGGCGGCATGGAGCACGTAGCCGCACTGGCCGACCGCTACGCAGTCTACGCCAAGCACTTGCGTGAGAGCATCAATAAAGCGGACGAGCTAGGCGACCAAGACACCAACGATTTATACGTTGAAATCTCTCGTACTATCGACAAGCGTCTTTGGTTCTTGGAAGCTCACCTGGTAGGTTAATCTCAGTAGATAGCCGTATAGCTAGCTGAATGGCAAGAAGCGAGGATGCCCTTTTACAGAGCGTCCTCGCTTTTTATGTTGGAACTTCTATCTGGGATTTATGCCAATCTGTAGCGAACGCAATAGACCAGGCCAGCGTCAAATAAAGCGTGTAGCGCTGCCACGGTCCAAAAGTCTTGGTAGGCAAAATAGAGCCATCCCCAAAGCACACTCACCGCGACAAGACCGACTATCCAAACTCTGCGGGCATTTTTGACCGCTGGAGATTTATTGAGGTGAGCAGGCAAAATTTTGAGCCAAAAGAGGGCGTGGATTGCGCCTAGATAGGCAAAGAACGTAGTCGTACCTGCGAGGAATAGCCACGCGGGTTGCGTGGTGAAAGGTGAGGCGATCGCAACGCCCACCTTAAAACTCGCCAAAAACAGAATCGTTTCGCAAATGCCGTTCGCTAGCGAAAAGCCGAACAGCGTGGGTAGGTGAAGCGATCGCCCCCCGCTCATCGTCACCTTCTTATATGCGACCGTTGTAACAACAGTCGCTAGCAGCCCAGCCAAGATAGAAAGTAGGTGAGACCCATTCACCACACCTGGCACCTGAGCGATATCCGAGCGCAGATATACAAAACCTACAGCGATACCAACTGCCCAATAGATAGCCAGCGGCCTGACAGACGACGCTGAATTAGGCGCTGAAGAAAGCGTTGAAGAAGATGACATGCTCGTTCTCATCGGTATAGAAGCGGTACCGTTGAAAATCAAAGGCACCGCTTATCAAGATACTTAAGCTGCGAAGGTAGCGCACGTCCAATAGCAAGGTTCTTCACAAATGTATAGTTACAGCGCTATGCGCGTTACATAGTCGCGGCCACCTCTAAGCCTTGTCGTCTGAATGCTTGAAAGTATCCCAGGCGGCTTTGGCTGCGTCTGTAATGCGATCGCCTAGCTTATCGCCAATCTCCTTAATCTCTTCTAGCACAGACGCCATATTCTTCTGAGCATCCGCCTGAATCAATCCCATAGAGCGCTCAATCTTATCCGGGTCAAACGTTTGATTACCTTTGAGCGACTCTTTTGCCTTCCGCACAGCGCCCAGATACACATCTAGCGTAACCTGCTGGGCACCCTGCACTTCTCTCTGCGCCCGAGACTTGAGCGCCTGTACTAGCTGCTTCGTCTCCTGCTTCACAGATTCTGGCTCATTCGCCATAGACTGCTCTACCATTGCGTCTGTTCTAGGACTGATTTCTGCTGGCGCGTCGGTCGGCATGGGCTGAGAAGGAAGAGTAGCCATAAAGATTAGGTTTTGAAGTATCACTAATGTATTGCCATTAGCTTACGCGCCTCACGTGAAGCACTTCACCTATCCGATGGAAGAATGTGAACTCGCGAAAAGACTGATCTTTTGCGACTCAAGCTACAGCTCCTCGCCTACCACACTGTTAGAAGATGCCGGATCATCGCCGCTAGGCAGCAGCAGGTCTTCGACTGAGCCTTCATCTAGCTCTCTAATAATCGCTGGCGCTTGATTTTCCGATTCGCTAAAGATAGCCTGTAAGCTTTCTTCCAAAGTTCGAGCCATCACAATCTTATTTTTATAGGCCACAATCACCCGAGCCAGGATAGGTAGCTCATTCGTTTCTGCTTCCAAATATAGAGGCTCGACATACAGCAGAGATTGTTCAATCGGAATTACTAAAAGATTTCCTTGATTCGCTCGCGAGCCTTGAGTATTCCAAAGAGAGATCCGCTGAGAGATCTCAGGCTCCTGGTTAATTCGCGCTTCTATTTGCTCAGGGCCAAACACAAGCTCCTGCTTAGGAAACTGATACAGCAGCTGACGGCCATACTGTTCGCCATCCGAGCGAGCCGCTAACCAGGCGACCAGATTGTTCCTTCTCGCAGGTGTGAAGGGGCGCAATAGAACAAACTCACTTTCATCTTCTCCAGGCAGCTCCATGATTAAGTAGTAAGGCTCTACGACCTGCTCTTCGTTCGCGTAGATTTCGTTGGGCGCTCGCCACTGGTCTTCCCGGTTGTAAAAAACTTGAGGATCAGTCATGTGGTAGGCCAGCAGCTGGTCGGACTGGATGGCCGAGAAGTCTTGAGGGTAGCGAATGTGGGCTCTGAGCGTTTCGGGCATCGCAGAGAGCGGTTCGAACATACCGGGAAACGTTTCTGCCCAGGTGCGAATAATCGGGTCGGTATCGTCAGCTATGTAGAAGTGAACCGAGCCATTGTAGGCATCGACAACGGTTTTGACAGAGTTGCGGATGTAGTTGAAGGCATTGGTGCCAGGGTCGGAGTAGGGGTAGCGATCGCTCGTCGTATACGCATCGATCATCCAGTACAGATAGTTGGTCTTGGACTCTTCACCCGGCGGCGCAAAGTCACCTCCCGCGTCTGCTACGACCAAATAGGGATCGCCATCGAACTGCAAAAAAGGCGCAATCCGACGGACCCTTTCTTTGATGTTTCGACGAAACAGCAGCTTTGTATCGGGTGTGAAGTTGTCTGTAAGCAGCATCTTCCAGTCGCCAAGATGCTTCGCAAACAGCAGCCGACGCCACAGAGCGCCGATATTTATACCGCCATATCCGTCGTAGCGGTTGTAGGCGTTTTCGCCTTCATCTTCGTTGGCGCTTGGGTAGTCTAGCTCAGGCGATCGCGCCCCCGTCATCACGTAGGTATTCGTCAGCTCACCGTAATAAATTCGGGGCTTACCAATCGGAATCGAGCGCTCTATTACGGGCGAACTAGGCGTATGCGCAATATCTTTGATGAAGTATTCAGGCAGTCCGCTAGGGCCAGCTGTATTTACCGGGCTCATCGTAAAGCCATAGCCATGCGTGTAAATTAAATGCTCGTTCACCCAGGTTTTGGCGACGTCCGGCACAAGGGTGTAGTCCAGCTCGCGCGCCGAGATCAAGACCTGACGGCGATTGACCGATCGACTACCGTCTTCTGGGTTATCAGAGAGACTGTATCTATCGACATCTGCATCAAAAAATTCGTAGTAAGGGCGAATCTGCTGAAGCTGTCGGTTGGACACCAGCAGCGGTCGCGTATCCCATAGGCGAATATTGCTAATCGTCAGCTCATTCTCTTCGAGATCTTCCGTCGTTAGCGTGCCCTGCGGGTTGAACTGCTGAGTTTCAATCTGGTCTAAGTCGAAAGCATTGCGTGTGAAGTTGATGGTGCGTGTGAGATAGGGAAGCTCCCGCTGCAATTCGTTTGGCTGTACCGCGAGGCGCTGTACCAGCCAGGGCGCAAGGGTATTGCCAATAAGGGCAAAGAGAAGGTAAAGCGTAATCGCACCGACTACAGGGCGAGCGCTCAAAATCCCACCGCCTAAGCGCCGCGTCTTTGATCGTTTTCCTAGCGATCGCCATAGCAGTGTTAGCGAAAGGCCTAGCGAAATGTAGCTGAGCGCAATATTTACCGGCAGATCGACAAAGGTATCGGTAAAGCTAGCGCCGTAGCTTACGCCCTGCTTGGAATACAGCAATTCGTAGCGGCTAAGCCAGTGGGTTAGCGCTGTGACGGCGAGCAGACCGGAGGCGATCGCACTCAAGTGCCGCTGCTGCCCCGACGAAAAACCCGCAAAGCGCCCTTGGCTGAGCGTTTCACCCGCTAATAAATACTCCAGCGTCACCGCCGCCAGCACAAACACCAGCAGCCCCGCCAGCCAAAACTCTACCAGCTCTAGCAGCGGCAGTCGAAAAATGTAAAAGCTCAAATCCTGCCCGAACACCGGATCTGTTTGAGCGTAGGGCGTAGGGCTCAGCGCAGGCAGCACCCGGAACCACTCCTCAGTCAAAATAATGCCAAAGCAGGCACTCAGAATCACCGCACTCAGGCGAAGCAACGGCATCGTAGCAGCGACCAGTGCGATCGCCCCGCCAACCACTAAGCCCAGCCACACCGGAATCCCAACAAACCTTCCACCCGCTACCGACGCCAGCCATTCTGGAGCGACCATCAGCCGCTGAGCCAGCTCCCAGTTTGCCTTAAAGCTTAGACCTATCGGCGTAGGCACCGGAGCTCTGACCATCAGCAGCTCAGTCACCGCTAGCTGAATGTGGTGAAACAGCCCCGCGCAAATCACAGCGCCAATGATTAATAGAACGGGTAAGAGCGCCCTTAGTCCCAAACCAATACTCAAGTTCGCTTGATTCGGCAGAATGCAGTTACGGTTGAACTGAAGCTGCTTGGCCACGTTGAAGTTAAAGAAGGTGAAGGCAAGACTGGCGAAAAAAGTAGCCGTGCCCAGGATAATTTGGGTGCGCGATCGCAGCACAAACTCACCCAAGAACCCCAGCTGTTCAAACCACAGCCCTTCCGCCCAGTAATAGCTCACCACAAAGGCCACCGCTACTAGCACCAAGACGCCCAGGCCCACCCACTGGCCAACCCGACTGAACGTTCGGCGTCTTGCGCGCTTTGTGCCTAGCGCCTCTACCGTTGGCGCGTATCTATCTGAGGCTCGTGCCATGCCTATACCGACTCCAACTGTCTACTGGACTGCAAAATCCACTGTATATACGACGTTAATATATGCAGCGCTAAAAGATCCTCTAGCGCTTGTAGTGTGTTTCTCTTTGCGCTCCAGAGCTAGTGACCCTGAGCTAGCGGCCCCAAAAATCAATCGCCCTGTAGCCTAGCTCCGCCATCATACTTCGCAGCATCGGAATACTCAGCCCCACCACATTCGTCTGACAACCCTCAATCTTCTCTACAAACATGCTTCCTTTACCATCGGTCGCAAACGCTCCCGCACAGTTCATCGGCTCCCCCGTCGCAATGTAAGCCCTGATCTCATCGTCCGTAATATTGGCAAAAAACACTCGCGTCATCCGATAGCGCACCAGCGGCTCTTTTCCTGGTGCTATCAGCGCATAGCCCGTCAGCAGCTCACCCGAGCCACCCCGCATTGACTGCCAGCGGTCAACTGCCTCCTGCTCACTCTCCGGCTTCCCATAGATCACACCGTTGATCGCCAGCACCGAATCGCAGCCCAGCACCAGCGCATTGCTGAACTGCGGCGCTACCGCCTCCGCCTTCCCCCGCGCCAGCACCTGCACCAGCTCTCTCGGATCGCTCATCACAATACTGTCTTCATCAAAATTGCTCGGATATACAAATGGCTGAATACCGGCATCTATCAAGAGATTTCGCCGAGCGACTGAGGTAGATGCCAGCACGAATTGAATATCGGCCATAGGGAAGAACTGGGGGTTTACGTGAGAAAACCAGCGTAACAAGAAACCTACGCAAAAAGGCGCACCCCATATAGTAAGAATGCGCCCTTTTACAAATTAGACAAACTTAGTACGTTAAGCGTTCAGTAGATGGATATCATCTCAATCTACTCAACAAAAGCTAGTAAACAGAGAAAGAAGCCACCGTCTGCTTCATAGCGTCTTTCATTGTCTTCCAACGGTTTTCGGGCAAAGAAGCGTTGAACGTGTACAGCTGTCCGCGTCTGACGATCACACTAGCCAGGTCGTGACGAACCCGACCAGACGGCAGGTTAGCAACATACTCCAACACGTAGTAAAGCTTATCGCCCGCTTCAAAAGACTGAGCGTTTACCAGCTCCACATTGCGATCATCCGGCGCTAGAGAGGTAATGCTTTTTGACAGCTTGTAACCCACTTCTGTAGGCGTACCTAAATCTGGCAGCGTCTTACCGTTAGAAACAGGACTAATCACCACACTCACGTTTTCGTCGTTGTTAATGATGTCGTGAAAGACTGTATCTGGGCCACCTTCTACCTGAGCGGGCACCCAGCCAGTAGGATACTTGAACTCGTAGCCTTCGTAGCTATCGTTATAAGATTGCAGGCTCACTCCCGACGAGCAGCTTTGCAGCCCTAATGCCAACACAATCACAAACAGTGCGGCGAACCGCTGGAGCATCTTAAACGTCTTTTTCATGGCCTGCCTTTAATTCCTCTGGCTTATGTAATTGTGCCATGAGCCGGGAAATCGTAGAAGTCACCTAAGCAAATCGCTACTGATTTCGGCGTTCCTGCCCACATGAGTAGGTCGCACCCTAGTCGTATCGGTGATGCGACTATACAAAACACCTTTCAGAATGGATGCAACTAACTCAATCTATTGACAGACTTATGAACACCGCCTTCGAAACCCTCTCGCAAGACCTTTCAGACATGATTGCCCGCACAAGTCGCTCTACTGTCGCCATTCGCGGACGGCGCTCGGCAGGGACAGGCATTCACTGGCGTAAAGGGCTGATCGTCACCTCATGCGAAACCTTACAGACAGAAAGCAATTTCAAGGTGACCCTGCCTGAGGGAGAAACAATTGAAACTGAGCTATTGGGCAGCGATCCGGCAACCGATGTTGCCGTACTGTCTTTACCAGATATTGAGCTGCCCGTTGCAGTGCTGGGCGATGCGCAAACGCTTGCCATCGGACAGCTTGTTTCTAGCGTCGGATATTCCGCTGGACGGGGACGCGAAAGTCGTCAATTTTCAGCTTTAGGGATGGTGAGTCGGCTAGGTGAAGCGTGGCAAAGCCAAAGCGGCGGACAGATTGCTCAATATATAGAGGTGGACCTACACCTTCGTAGGGGAAGCGCCGGGTGTCCACTCATCAATCACAGCGGACAGGTCGTAGGCTTTAATACCTTTGGGCCACGACGTAAGGTGCTGACGATTCCAGCCGCGACGGTGACTGGGGTGGTAGACCAGTTACAGCAACGAGGCAGAGTGAGTAAGGGATATTTGGGACTGGGAATGCAGGCGATCGCACTACCAGAAAATGTGCGATCCTCTCTTAGAGGGGCTTCGCCATCGCAACACGACCTAAACAACGAAATCGGCATTATGGTAGTGAGCGTAGAACCAGATAGCGCAGCCGATATAGCTGGAATGGCTATAGGCGATGTCATGATCTCATTCAACGACGAAAAGTTGGAGAGTTTAAGACAGGTGCAAACGCTGCTAGGGCCGCAAAGTATAGGGCAACCGCTGAACATTAAGCTGTTGCGAGGTGGGCAGCCGCAAACCGTGACAGTCACGGTAGGTGAGCGCTAAACGATGGCAGATATTGTCATTTGCGCAGCACAGTCGGTGACACGGGCCGGACTAGTCGCGATGGCGACGATGGCAACAACTGAAGTCGTTGGCAAAGTGGATAGCCTGCTCGCGTTAGAGCGCTGGCTTTCATAGGCTATCAATACAAAACGATGCAAATCACGCTAGACCTACCGGATGATCTTGCAGCCTGACTTATACTGCTGACGACTGAGAAATGAACTAGCTAGCTCTGCTACTGCGAGGGTTGTAGCCTTTAAAAGTTCAGGTTTTAGCCGTCTAGAGTATAGTAGCGTTCAAGATCAAATTCAAAAGAGTCGTCAGGCTAGGCTCACACCCAATGAAAAACAGATATGGAGAAGCTACGAATATATAAGACATTATAAGGAGAGAGCTTTCTGCCGAGCTAAAAGTCACCTTCAGCGACCTGGAATACTGTAAGGCCAAGCGATCGCCACATCTCCACAACACTTTTGCGATCATCAAATACCGCAATCACGTTGTAGCGGCCTTCTAAATGCGCCCGATACATCTCTTCTTTCACAATAGTGTCTTTACGCATATCACCTAGCTTACGCATATGCAGCGCCGCGTAGTCCACACCGTACGTCTCTAGCCACGAGACTGTTTTCTCCTTTCCATCGTCTGTTCGACCAGACATCACAATGATTTTGTGCGTTTCCTGCCACTTCAAAATGGTTTGAAGTACAGGCATATTTGGTGGGTCTTGATCGCATTTGCTGATATCGTAAGGACTGCGATCGCCCATCAAAGCCAACGTCCCATCCATATCTACCACAATCACATCGTCCAGCTCAGGATTATGTACAGGTGGCTCCGAGCTAGGAACCAAAAACTGCCGATACATCTGCATAATCACATCCTTACCCACAGAATTCTGCCGCTTCAGATCGCGCCGAATGCACTCCTTCACCGGCACCTGCAAAAAGCTGTCATTCACCTCAACTTGGGCCTGCCCTTTCACCAGTTCAGTCACCGTTTTAATGTGCTTCGGGTGCAAGTTCGTGTCGTCTATCACCACATGCTTACCCGCTTCTAGCGCCTCTAAAATAATTAGATTACGTAGCCGCACAATAAACTTTTCATTCGACTTAGAATGCTTCGAGTTGTGGCACATCTCTCGCAGCAGGTCTTTATTCACCCGTACCCAGCGGCCCGTCTCTTTAGTAATCAGCGCCTTTGCCCAGGTAGACTTTCCCGAAGCAGGCAACCCTACTGTCATTACGACTCTCTTCATATCAGCGCTTCCAAATACTGTTCTACCTTTGTAACCGGTAGCCCTGCCATATAGTCTCGTACCGAGCTTGCCTTACCCGCTCGTAGCGCAAACAAAACGCCTGAGTACGGAAAGTCTTTCACGGTCATCGCAAAGTCTTTTTGCCCTTCAATCGCTTTGTACTTGTCGTACTCTCTCTCTAATAAGGTCACCAGCTTAGAATACTTTTCTGAGATTTCGTCAAACAAAGACTGTAGCTCTTGAAAATATGCCAGGAACTCAGCACTTTCATTATTCACAACAACAGAAAGCAGCTTTCGGTAGGAGCTGCCATCTTTCATATGAGAAAGTTTTACGTATTCAGACGATTTGAGCTTGATGCGGTTGAAGTCAGCATCGCACACGATAAACCCTTCTTGCTGCAAAGGGTCAAGCTGCTCAGCGTGAGCCACCAGCGCCTCAATCGTACCGAAGGGATAGCTATTCACTGACTTCCAACCTATTTTATCTGCCCACGTTTGGGGGGATTCTTCCACAAACGTTTTTATGTTCCGCACACCGTGCAACAAGAGCGAATGCTCACTGTGCTGCACCACAATCCGGTTGTACGGCGTTTCTAGCTCGAACATAAAGCAGTAGTCTTCGTACCCATGCGGCAAAATATAACTTAGCTGCTTCCACGTGTCCCAAAACAGCTCAGCGAACGTCATCTTATATCCCGACACTTCGCCGCTCGCATCCGGCGTACCGCTCGACTGCACTCGCCACTGCTCACCATAAAAGTACAGCGTCATCAGCGAGCCGTCGAGCTTGTCTTGCACGCTGGCCGATCCCCAGTCAATGGCCGCAGCGTTGGTCTCACCGTAGTTGAAGAACTTATTATACGGATAGGAAACAACGGCCCAATCGTTCGCTTCATCAAGGATAATCCCTCTGCACTGCTGGACAACAATCTCGTCCATTGGTGACTCGTACTGTGAATATTTGAAGCACGCCAAATTTTCTAGCACACTATGCCTACGCACCTTAACTCCAAACGCCGTCTGCAATGCTTCTAAGCCCTTAGTTTTCAGATGAGTTTGTAACGCTAGGTCTTTCATTTCACTGTCTTATAGTTCTTTCGATGGTACAGATTTTGGAGTGCACAAGCGATGGGACAAAACACTATCGACGTAAACTATACTTCGCTTATACTACAAAGATTGTTAGCTGATTATAGGTTCACAGCCATACTGACTTTACGAGCGCAAAAAGCCATCTCCCGATTCTTGGTATTGGAACTGATGTATTATGAAGGCGTCTCGTTACGCAAGGCACCATTGAAACCGAACACTGCGGCTCCCATCTTATTCATTAGTCCCTTACTAGCTAGCCTCTGCCTCGCGATGCCAGCACAAGCAGCCGTTCAATCAGTCTTTCAATCGGTCTCTCAGTCCATTTCTATGGTGTCCTCTATCCAAGCAATCAGCAGTCCTAGCTTCTATCAGCAGCAGGACAAGCTAAAGTACGTACATAATTCTAGTCCACACACGCTAGACTTCTCGTTTTTAAGCGATCAAAGTGAGCGGCGGCAAGACCTTTCATATAGAGAATTGGAGCTAGCGAAAGATATTGCCGAACGAGAAAACATTGTTCAGACAGGCGATGGACAAGAGAAAGAGGCAGAGATCAAGAGAACGGAAAAACAGTCTATTGAGAAACAATCTATCAAAGAGCGATTTCAGCAGCAAATTCAGACGCAAAAACGTCTCCTAACTAAGCATTATTTACAGTCTTCATCTGGTCATAAAAATTTTCAGACCATTTTGGCGGCGGCAAGAGAGAAGCATAGCCCACTTCAAGGTCGCTACCTCAACGCCAATGACTTCAACACCAACCAGATAAACATACACAGACCAGATCTCACACTGCTTAGGCAAATTCCACAGAAAGTTGATCAAATGAAAGCTGACTTCCAGGCGAGCGTCCAGCAGCAGCCTGAACAATTGAAACAAGCCATGAGCGCTGCCAAAAACGACTTGCAGCAGCGTTCAGGTGATAGAATCAGCGGTCCGTTATATAAGCTCAGAGCTTTCATTCAGCATACTGTCAAGAATCCATTGAGCCGTCTGCTAAAGAAAGTAAGTGCTGTAGCCCAAAAAGCCGCCGACCAGCTTCAGTGAGCTGACTAATCTCTACCCTACTAGAGAGATAGATTAGAGAGCTTTATAGCTATGCTCGAACGCTGAGCGCACACTACGAAGCACTGTTATGGATGATTACTCACTGATTCAAGACCTGCTAGGCGACTGGGGAAAAGTGGTTCATACGCTGCTAGTAGGAACGCTGAGCTACTTCGGACTGATTGTATGGTTACGAGTATCCGGCAAGCGTACCCTGTCTAAATGGAATTCTTTTGACTTTGTTGTTACCGTTGCGTTGGGCTCTATATTGGCTAGCGCTATTCTCTCAGAAAGTACGCCTTTCGCCCAGGCTATGGTGGGAATTGGACTACTGGTCCTCTTTCAGTTTCTGCTCACCTGGCTATCGGTAAGAACAAAAATTATCCAGCAAATTATTAAAGCGGAGCCAACGCTGCTGGTATTCAAAGGAAATTTTCTAGACGATGTTCTCAAAGATAAGCGGGTAGCCAAAGGAGAGGTCCTTGCAGCCATACGTGTGAAGGGATACAGCTGCGTAGAAGAGATTGGTGCGATCATTTTAGAAACTAACGGTAACTTTAGCGTTATCAAAGATCTTGACCTTTCTACAGCGACGGCTATGCGGGACGTACGAGGATTTAGAGAGCAGGCCGTTGCGGTTGGTCAGGCAAACCAGTAAACGGAACTCACTACAGCCAAAGTGAACAGATATGGGCTGCTCACTTTCTTTCTAAAGAAGCGCAAAAAACTATCTTTTGGGCGACTATCAAAGCGCTACGGGCTTCATACACTTGTTCTTGCAAGTTAGAAAGAGAGTATTGATTGTATGAACAATTTCTTTGCGCAGATTTTATCTCAGCTGAAAGCAGCTGGCAAAAAAATTGCAATCGTGGGTGTCATAGGGCTCAGCCTGTGGAGCCTGGCTACACCTGCTCATGCCGTTCCTTACCAGGAAGGCGAGCGCGGTATTCAGTCCACCGAACTCTACGACCAGATTCAAGAGAAGAAAAGTGGCATGAACAATTTCGATGCGGTTGATCCGCGTCGTGACACCGCTAGAGTCGAGGCCAAAGCGCAAACGCTTAGCGACGTAGCCGCACGGAGAAAAGCCGCTGCTTCTGATCCGCTTGAGCCTGTACGAGACGCTGTACAAGACATAAAAAGCAATATTGGTAGCACCGCTGATAATGTTGCTGACGGTGCAAAGGATGCAGCCCGCGATGCAAAACAAACAGCAGAGAACGTTAAAGACGACCTCGCTGCCAACGCTAAAGGTGCAGCTCGCAATGCTAAGGGTGCAGCCCGCGATGCAAAACAGACAGCAGGAGACATTAAAGACGACCTTGCTGCTAACGCCAAGGATGCAGCAAGAGACGTCAAAGGCGACCTCCGCTAATCTAGACAGCAATTGTTTGTCCTTCTATTGTCTGTACTCGGAGTACAGACGGGAAAGATGAACACTGTTTGAGCGATCGCAAGAAAAAGGGGCCAGAGGGCAGGAGAACACTACCACTCCTCTCTTCTGGTCCCTTTTACTATGCGTAGCCTACCTTTACTCGCTGCCGGGGGCAACTAGCTCTAGCTCTCGAGGAAGGCCTTCCTCGGTCAGCGGGGGACCTTCGTCTGGCAACTCAACCGATGCTGGTGCCGGGCGGCGCACTGCTTCAGACTCACGACTGCTTTCTCTCCAGGTACGGATTCTGACCTGGGCGGGCTCGTAGGCTTCTGCCTGTGAAGGAATGCGCTGAGCCAAGGTGATAGCGGTTTCTATATTACGGCTAGATTCTGTTTCGGCCTGACGCAACAGCGTCCAGCTCCAGCTGTCGATCTGGCTTTCGGCGCTAGCTCTACTGTCGCTGCCGTTGGGGACCTGCGAGGCTAATTCAATAGCCGTCGCTAAAGAATCCGCATCGCCTCGGTTCGCAGCGTTGACCGCATCGCCAAGTCGCTGGCGGCCACTTTCCTGCGTTTGCCAGCGATTGATGTCTGCCTGAGCGTCGTCATAGAGGGCGCGGCCTTTGCCAATTCGAGCCGCGATCGCGATCGCACCAGCCCTATCGCCTGTATTCGCCCGCTGCCGTGCCTGCTCCAAAAGGGGCTGATCTTCAATCCGCTGAATTCGACGTGTCCAATTGGCAATTCTGCTGTCAGCTTCACTGCCCAGCGATCGCCTTGAAGAAATCTTCCGCGCTTCCTGAATAGCGGCTCGCAGGTTATCGGGTGTGCCGACAGACGCCAGCCGGTCCGCACGTTCTAAAATTGGCCGATCTTGAACTGTTTCTACTCTCGCCTGCCATTCTTCAATCTGGTCAGAAGCCTCATCCCACTGCGACGAATTACGAGAAATGCGACTCGCCATCGAAATTGCTGAAGTCAGATCGGCAGTACTGCCTCGGCTTGCTCGCTCACGCGCCTGGTTAAGCAAAGCAACGTCTTGAATCTCAGATTCCCACTGCGCAATCAGCCCTTGAGCCTTGTTGTACCCCGGTCTATTTTTGCCAACCGTCTTCATCCGATTGATGGCGTTTTCTAAACCGTTTACGTTACCCGTCCAGGCCTGCTGGTAAGCCGTTACAAATGTCTGGAAGTCAGCTAGCTCAGCTTCTAACCCAAGGTCACGAGGAATGGCATTCAGCATTGCCTGAGCGTTGGAGAGCTGACGGGCGGCCAATAGCTCTTCGCCAGCTACTAGCATCTCTTTACCAATTCTCTTGCGCTCACTTTGCGCTTCTGAGTAAAACACGCTCTCTTCAGTAATCAGCTTGAGCTTTTTGAAAGCTTCTATGTAGCCCTTGACCGTACCTTCTTTAGCGAAACCAAGCGCCTCAGATAGCTTGCGACTGTCTTCGCGGCCAAGGCTAATCACTTTCGTCAGCTCGTTGTACTTTTCAGTGGCCCAGTACTTATTGTCTACGTCTAGCAGGGCTACAGAAAGGGTGAAAGCGACCTGGAAGTTCTTCTCTTTCACTTTCTCAATCGCTGTATTGAAGCCATCTTCGCCTTCTTTCCAAATCTTTTGCCAGCGGACAATGCGTTCTTCCACGACGGCGGCAGCGGCTGTTTTGGCCGGAATTCTACGCGCATTGTCGATAGCCAGTTCCAGGTCGCCTTCTTCAAAGGATCGCTCAGCGAGGTCTAGCACTAGATTGGCCCAGGCTTCAATCCGGTCGTTGATATCGCTGCGCAGCGGATGGTCGCCTGGAAGCTCGTCAACCAGTGCGATCGCGGCCAGCAGATTTTTCACATCGCCCTGCGCCGCGTAAGACTCCGCGCACTGTAGCCGCAAAGACGCTGACGCAGTTGGCCAGAAAATCGCCCGACAGTTCGGCAGGTTAGGAATGCGCAGAAGGCTCACCATCGCGGCTGTACCCGCCACACCCAAAATGCCAAAGATAATCAGCATGACCAGCGGCCAGCTTCTAAGCCAGCCCATGCCTAGCAGCGACGCTGGGATACGGCGGTAGAGAGGCGCTTTCTTGTTAAAGGTGTCATCGTGAGGAACATCGTCGTATATTGATGACGGACCTACCGTCTGCCGACCCGAAGGGACCTGATCGGCGAGCTGGCCTTTTTGCCGACTGCTATGTCTGAGCGACGCTGATTTTCCAGAAGCTGAGCGACCAGGAGCCGCAGGCTTTGAAAAGGTCGAACTGTGAGGACGGGCCGTACGTCCAGCGTTGGAAGTTTTGGGCCTTTGTGAAGAGACTGGCTTTCGGATGGATGGATTAGGACGTTGAATATTCTGACGCTGTGAACGGCTCGGCTGTCCGTCGGCGATAGGTAGCTTAGCCGCTTCTTCTGGCCTCTCTTTAGGCAAGGGTTGAGGCAATGGCGGATCATTAGAAGACGCCGACCGCTCGGATCTAGCGTTGTAACCGTCGTAATTCGAGGTCGTCATAGTTGTCCTAGCGATCGCACGTCTTGTATCAGACCCATCAAAGAATTAACTCACGATTCCCAAACAGGCATATCAATGAACATCAATCAATTGTAACAACTGCTCGGATGCTAACGGCATATTAGCGAATTTTCAGCACCCGAACGCGATCGCCCACCTGAATCAGCGTTTCCCCCTGAGGCACTACCCCCAAGCCGCTAGTATTCGCTAAATTCACCAAATTTCCGGAACTATGGCTTCCAGCCGCGCGCCCGAAAGTATAGCCCGTTTCACTAGCGCTTAGCTGTCCCCATAAATAAGTCTCACGTCCGCCACCGGCGCTTAGCTCACTCACCGCCTGCGCCCACACAAACGTCGGTGCCCAGGGGCCACCCACACCCGAGAGCTTAGCGATCGCCGGACCTACAAACCGCCAAAAGCCTACCATCGCCGAGGCCGGATTTCCTGGCAGGCCAAAGTAGACTTGCTGACGATCACTTTGTTCGATGTCTTCGGTGTCTTTAGTCCGCAAGTTAAACGTCGCTACCGTTAGAGGCTTTCCGGGCTTCACCGCCACAGAACGAATATGCAGCGTCGCCCCTAGCTCTTCTAGGACCGCATCTATATAGTCATAATCGCCAACCGACACACCGCCGGTTGAAATCACCATATCGGCCCGAGATAGCGCAGATGCGATCGCCCCCTTCACACTCGCTCGCTCATCCTGCACAATCCCCATCGGCATAGCTTCTGCCCCAGTCTGTGCCACCAGCGCCGTCAGCGCGTACTGATTAGAATCAACAATCTGCCCTGGGCCAATCGCCTGATCAGGCCGCACCAGCTCACTGCCCGTCGATAGTATTGCTACTCGAGGCCGTCGATATACGCTCACTTCAGTTTGCTGAGCAGCCGCTAGCAGAGCAATTTCAGGCGGAGAAATTGCCTGACCCGCTGGCAGCAGCTCCGCACCCGCTCGGTAAAAGCTCCCTCGGTGACGCACAAAAGTCTGAGGCTGAGGCATCTGTAGAATGGTGACGGCATCGCCCTCACGCTTGGTCTCCTCCTGCATCACCACCGTATCCGCGCCCTCTGGCATCATCGCCCCGGTCAAAATTCTGGCCGCCTGCCCCGGACCCACCACTTTTTGCGGACGTCTGCCTGCCGGAATCTCTTCAACCACCTGTAGCGCTGTCGGCACACTTTCCACATCGCTAGCGCGCACCGCATAGCCATCCATCGCCGAGTTGTCCCAGTGCGGAAAATCTAGCCGACTAGTCACTGGCGCAGCTAGCACCCGTCCAAGACAGGCAGTCCCTTTCAAACCAATCGTTTCAACCTGGTCAACTGGGTCTATCAACGTAAAGATTAACCGCTCAGCTTCAGCCGCAGAGTACATAGCAGAGAAAATAGAACTAACCCAAACGCTATCACAAGCACAGACCGCCCGCATAAGCTTGTGATAAACATTGCCTATCGTTTCCTGTCGCTATCGTCTCCGTTGTTGGAGCCAAGGCTCTATCTATGCAAACCGTATCCGCTCAGCAAAACAAGAATCAGAGCCCTTCTCCAAATGCTCAGCCCGCTGCTTCCAAAACACCAGAACTCGCCAGTGTCCTCAAAGCACGCCGTCAGCAGCTTTCTAAGCTAATCGACTTCCCCGTGCTGCTGTGGTCTGGCTCGCCCAAGCCGCGAAACTTTACCGCCAATATTTATCCCTTCAGGGCCAGCAGCCACTTCCTATACTTTGCAGGCATTCCTCTTGAGAATGCGGCTGTGCTAATAGATGGCACAGATTTGACGCTATTTGTTAACGAAAGTAGCCCAGACGATGCTCTGTGGCACGGGCCCACACCTAGCCGGGAAGAACTCGCCGAGCGAATCGGTGCTACCCACGCGCGTCCGCTGGCTGACCTAGCCGAGTACGCACGCGGCACAGCCACCTTAAGAGGGCGCGATGAAACCGTTCAAGCCATGGAACGGACGCTTTTAAAAGAGGGCATCGTCCTTCATCGCCGCCAGCTCGACGGCAATCATGATTTAGAAAAGGCGATTGTGCAGCTCAGGATGGTTCAAGATGAGGGTGCGATCGCTGCCATTCGCCGCGCCATATTAGTCTCCGTAGGCGCACACAAAGCCGGAATGACCGCTACCCGCTCAGCCAAAACCGAAGCGCAGGTCCGCGCCATCATGGAGGCCGTCATCATCGGTCAAAACATGAGCTGTGCCTACGGCAGCATCGTCACCATCGCCGGAGAAGTCCTGCACAACCACCGCTATCACAACCGCCTTACCCCTCAAGATTTGCTGCTAGCCGATGTCGGCGCAGAAACGCTGGACGGCTGGGCCTCAGACCTCACCCGCACCTGGCCAGTAAGCGGCAAGTTCTCATCTACACAGCGCGATGTCTACGATGTTGTGCTTGCGGCTCACGACTTCTGCATCGAGAAAGCTCAAGCCGGTACAGAATACCAGGACATTCATCTTATCGCCTGTAAAATCATTGCCGCCGGACTCGTGGACCTTGGCATCTTCAAAGGCGATCCAGATGACCTAGTAGAGCAAGATGCGCACGCGCTGTTTTTCCCGCATGGGGTGGGTCATCTCATGGGGCTAGACGTGCATGATATGGAAGATCTGGGCGATTTGTCTGGATATGCGGAAGGGCGGCAGCGGAGCGATCGCTTTGGCCTGGCTTTTCTAAGATTAAACCGTCCTCTAGAAGCGGGAATGGCCGTTACGATTGAGCCGGGGTTCTATCAGGTGCCTGCCATTTTAAACGATCCAAAAAATCGCGATCGCTATGCCAACCAGGTCAACTGGGAACGCCTCGCGCAGTTTAGCGACGTCCGAGGCATTCGCATCGAAGACGACATCTTGATCACACCACAAGGCAATGAAGTGCTCAGCGCAGCCCTACCCACCGCCGCGTCAGATATTGAACAACTTGTACAAGGCGAGCTGTCTTAGAGATGTTGAATATTCCGTTGAACATCTCTAAGGTGTTCGATCTAGACGGTGGCACAAACTTCCGTAAACAGCGTCCAACAGTATGAGTACATAGATAAATCGTCACAAAACCACCTGAGTTCAAAGGTGGCGCTAGCAGTGAATATAGAAGAGCTTGATCTTTGGTTTTCAAAAGAACAACAGCGCCCCTTGGTTGAACACATTACTAGCCGAGTTGGTCTTACACGCACTAGAGCCGTTTACTTTGTAAGACTCTGGATATATCTCACCGTTAAGCAACAGAAGTCCCGGCAACAGAACGACAAACAACAAGCGTCTCAGTGCCAACCGCCGCTCTCACAGCTAGAGCCTATCAGCGAATCAATTAGCTGTAGCCACAGTGAAGCGGCTTGGATGTTCTATGGCGATAAAGATACCGGAAGCGACAGAGCCGCTGGCATGATGCTCGACAAGCTAGCCGCCCTTGGCCTTATCACCAAACACTTCGACGGTAACACCACCCGCATCCAAATCCATCTCAGTTCCACCGATCTTGCTCGACTCAACGTCTCACCTTTCAATCAAAATGAGCATAGTCATTTTTTCCGTGAAAAACCTGAGCACCCAACCGGCAGCGCCGCAGGCGGCAATAACCTCATCATCGACGATTTTGATCCGCGCTGCGACGCCGTCCCCGTCGCCAATCTCCTCGCCATCAACTACCGCTGGATGAACCGCAGTCTAGAAATTGTCCCGCATCGCATCACCCGGCTTTTGCGTCGCTGGGCCAGCGAATACCCTACCGGCATGCGCGTTCTACGCCGTAGCGACAACCTCAATCCCGTTGGCTTCTACCTGCTCTATCCCACCGCCGCCCAATCAGAAATTAACTTCTCTAGCTCACCTACCAAGGGCCTGCACCTGGCTAGCATGAACGAAACCGATCCGTTCACCCTGGCCAAGCCCAAAGCCCCCGACTGCGTCGCAATCTTCATCCGCAGCTGGATGATCGATCCGCACTATTTAAACCGGTACCGCGTTCTCTTCCTGCAAGACGCGCAGCAAACCCTACGCAAAATGCAGAAAGACTTTCCGAACCTGTGCGATCTCTACACGCTCATCATCCACCCAAGCTACGAAATGATGGCTACCAAAATGGCTTTCCAGCAAATTGGCACCCAAACCAGCCGAGACACACAGCTCTACTGGATGTACCAGGCGCTAGATCGCTACTTAGCGCTCAATCTCGAAGAGGTCTTCAAGACGAATCAGCTGTAGAGCTACCTTTTCTCAACCGTTAAGAAGCCGATACAACAGCCGGTGTCACTTCTGCTTCTACTTCCCTAGACGCAATCACTTCAGCGATCTGCGACTCGATTTGATCTTTCACGATTTGGCGATACTCCAGGAAGTGCTCAATTTGGGCGCACACGGTGAGGTAGCTAGCGACGCCGCCTCGGTTGTGCTTGAACATTTCCCATAGATAGATCCAGAAAGTAGAGCGCGTCTTGCGCTCTACGCCTTGCTTCCAGCACACAATTGCTAGCGCTCTCACCAGATGCCAGTTGAAGGGTTCCTTGGCAGATTTCGGCTTGGGACCACGACTCTTATCGTTGTGGCAAGGTGCTTCGCCCAAGATGCGATAGTGACGATAGCAGCGGTCCAGATACTTTTGAGGGTCGTACAGATTCCAGAAGGCATCAACATATTCTTGAGCGACGTCTTCTACAGGACGGGTGGGCACAAAGTTCATCAGCGTGGTCTGGTGAATGTTCGCAGTTTCCTTGCCTGCAAGCAGTCGGCCTTCTTTTTCTAGGCGAATCCAGAGCGCGGTGTCGGGCAGAGCCTGAAGCATACTGAATAGCGCAGTCGGTACGGAGCATTTTTCTACGAATTGAACGATGCGATCGCCTGCTCCCTTCTTCTCTCCATCAAAGCCAATAATAAAGCCCGCCATCACCCGAATGCCGGTACTGGCAATTTTGTGAATAGACTCACTGAGCGGATCGCGGTTGTTCTGGAACTTTTGCGTCAGCGCCAAGCTGTCCTCATCTGGCGTCTCCACGCCTAGGAAGACCGCACCAAAGTTGCAGTCCGTCATCAGGTCCATCAGCTCCTGGTCTTGAGCAAGGTCTACCGAAGCCTCAGTCGAGAACGTAAACGGATAGCCTTTTTCCTTCATCCAGGGAGACAGCGTCTTGAGCATGAGCTTTACGTTGCGCTTGTTGCCAATGAAATTATCATCGACCATAAAGATGCTACGACGCCATCCCAACTCGTACAAACATTCCAGCTCCTTGATCATCTGCTCCGGCGTCTTGGTACGAGGCTTACGCCCGTAAAGCACAATAATGTCGCAGAACTCACACTGGAAAGGACAGCCACGCGAAAACTGTACCGCCATCTCCGAGTAGGCATCGAGCTTGAGTAAGTCGAAGCGAGGAATAGGACTCGTACTCACATCAGGTCGCTCTAGCGCCCGAAACGTTCCCTCGGTTTCGCCCTTCTCAATCGCTTCTACCAGCATTGGCAGCGTAATTTCGCCCTCATCGAGCACACGAAAGTCTGCTCCAGCCTCAATCACTTCGTGGGGCAGCGCAGTTGCATAGGGGCCACCCACCGCAGAAGGAATGTTTCGACGCTTTGCTTCTTTTAGCAGCGCCAGCATGTCGGGCTTTTGTACAATCATGCCTGAGAAAATGACCAGCTCGGCCCAATCCCAGTCAGCTTCTGTTAATGCCTCTACATTACGATCGACTAGGCGCAAGTCCCACGACTCTGGCAAAATGCCAGCGACAGTCACCAGCCCCAAAGGCGGCAAAATCGCCTTACGCCCTGCTAGCTCAATTGCCTTGTCAAACGACCAAAAACTTTTGGGAAACAGGGGATAAATCAGCAAAGCTTTCATGGGTAAATACCTGTCTTTAAGGAGCTAGAAAGAATTAGCGGGCTAGCAGAAACATTGTCTAGTAGACAATTCAGTCAATTTACGTAAATTAAGCAGTCATTCTTGCCACTCTACCCCATCGCTCGATAATGCGCTTTTTCTAGCCTCCTTACTTACGCAGCAAAATCTGCCCTTCCCAAGACAAAAGGTACTGACCTCTGACCGGTAAGTACGCTGCTACCAGTACCTACGTCGCCAACTATCAGACAAACCTGGTGCTACATCTGTTTCACTAAGCTCTAAGGTCTGTATTTTTACTGAGACCAGTTTCATCTTAGGCCGCGTAAAAAACAAAAGGACGTGAACTGCGCGTAGAACGTAACACAGCAAAATCTACCGAACGAAGCTTTATGTTCTCTTCAGAAAAAGCGTCTCTAACGTCTCTGTTCCCTCATTTTCAGCCCACAAAAGACTTACGTGGAATTAGCAAAAGACATGCGTGGATTCACAGGAGCCTCACCCAATCGTAAAAGGCAAAGGCCACAATTTACGTATAAACCGACACACCTAACGGAGTCAAACATATGCGTATCACAACAGCCCTTACTCTTGCAGTAGTTCCAGTTCTATTCTCACTAGCACCCGCAGAAGCAGCCACCTACACCTTTAATCGAAACAACTTGCAGGGCAACCTCAGAACTGGTGACCACACCAATATCACCACCACTTACAACAACAATACAAACCTACTAACCTGGTCTTCTACCTTTACTAAAAACGCGCTGACTGAAGGTAATAGTGGCGACTTAGCAGAAGGCGCATGGCTTGTACTCAGCGATGGAGAAAATCCTAAAAATAACGTCGACGAGTACGCTATCTTCTATTTGGATGGACTTACCAACAAAGTCTCTATCTATAACTACGATGGCATCAATAGTGCGAACAGCTATCTGGGTGGAAAATTCTTAGGCTCTACAGCGCTTCAGGTCACAAACAGTGGTAACAGTCGTACCTTCGAGTTCGCTTACGATGCAACAGCTCTCAACAACGATATCAACGGGCTGTTTGGCGACGAGTGGGAAGGTGCCACTTTCGGAGACAACATCGGTGTTTGGTTCCACGGTGCAAGCAGACTTCAAACAGCATACAACAGTGATGGCAGCCTAGCGAAGTTCCGCCCTGGTGTGGCTGGATGGTATGACGTCGATAACGAAGTCGCCACATCTGTTCCAGAACCTGGTAGCGTAGCTGCGCTCGGACTCTTCGCGGTTGCAGCGGCAACTAAAATGCGCCAGCGTCTCGCCTAGTTGCTAGATTGAGATTCGAGATATTTGTGTAAGTTGCTCCATGCAGTCAAATGCATTTATTACTAAGCCCCGACGTTACAAATCAACGTTGGGGCTTTTTCTTGATCCACTTTTCAGTACTCATCTTCGAGCACACATTTTTCTAGCTCCAGTCTTCACCCTTCTTCAACCAGGTAGGCTTGAATACCCCCTCGCCTTCTCCATGAATTTTTTGGGTTTTCTCGAAGAGTTCTGCTTCTGTCATGCCTAGCTTTGTCAACATCTTGTCCAAATCGCTTTGAATGTCACGAGCACCTTGAAAGCCGTCGTAGCGAATTCGCAGACGGGCTAGCTCAGCTAGATTTAAGTCATCGGGCGGTCCAGCCATAACCGAATTGAGAGTATCGCGATCTTTTCTGTACTGAGGGTGTAAGTAGTCCTTGGTGCTTTGGATATTTGTCATAGGCCTTTGCGCTCTTGTTAGTTTACAGTCAGCTAGTTTATGTTCAGCTAAACGGTGTCGCCGCACAGCGCTTTGGCATGATGGCGCATATGGTCTTCCATGAAAGTTGCGATGAAATAGTAGCTGTGGTCGTATTCAGGCTGACGACGTAGGGTCAAAGGTTGTTCAGCTTGGCTACAGGCCGATTCAAACTGCTCTGGCAAAAGCTGATTCTCTGCTAGAAATTGGTCTGCTTCTCCTTGATCGATTAGGATTGCCTGCTCGCTCTTGTGTCCCTCTCTCACTAGCTCGGTAGCATCGTAAGCGGCCCAATCTTTTTTATCTAGGCCTAAATAGCCAGTAAAGGCTTTTTGGCCCCAGGCACACTGAGAAGGCGCAGCGATTGGCGCAAAGGCGGAGATAGAGGCATATTTGTCTGGATTTTTGAGTCCACAGATCAGCGCACCGTGGCCACCCATTGAGTGGCCCATAATGCCGAAGCGATCGCTCACAGAAAAGGTCTGCTGTATCAGCGCAGGCAGCTCGCTCGTCACGTAGTCGTACATATTGTAGTGCCGAGCCCAGGGCTGCTCGGTAGCATTCACATAGAATCCGGCTCCCGAGCCAAAGTCCCAGCTATCGTCTTCTCCTGGCAAGTTCACACCGCGCGGACTGGTATCAGGCGCTACTAGCATCAGGCCATATTCAGCCGCATAGCGCTGCGCGTTCGCTTTTTCAATGAAGTTTTTCTCGGTGCAGGTTAGGCCTGAGAGATAGTAAAGCACCGGCACCGGCCCGCTTTCTGCTTGAGGGGGCACATATACCGCCAGATTCATATCGCAGGCGCAAGCCTCAGAAGCGTGACTGTAAAACCGGGTGGTGCCGCCGAAGTGTTTGTTGCGCGATTTTTCGGTTAGGGGCATGGGTTAATCGTATAGAACAACGCTGCGAATGGAGTCACCGCGATGCATGAGGTCAAAGGCGTCATTGATTTTTTCGAGCGGCATGGTGTGGGTAATCAGATCGTCGATATTGATTTTGCCGTCCATGTACCAGTCCACAATTTTCGGCACATCGGTGCGGCCTCTAGCGCCGCCAAAGGCACTGCCTTTCCAAACGCGCCCGGTCACCAGCTGGAAAGGCCGCGTGCTAATTTCCGCACCCGCTTCTGCTACACCAATGATGGTGCAGACGCCCCAGCCTTTATGACAGCACTCCAGAGCCTGCCGCATTACCGTTGTGCTGCCAATGCATTCAAAGGAATAGTCTGCGCCGCCGCCTGTTAGCTCTACGAGATGGCCGACGATGTCGCCTTCGATTTCCTTGGGGTTTACGAAGTGGGTCATGCCGAATTTTTCTGCGATCGCTCGCTTCTCCGGATTAATATCTACCCCCACGATCTTATCGGCACCCACCATCTTCGCGCCCTGAATCACATTCAGGCCAATACCACCGAGACCAAACACCACTACATTTGCCCCGGCTTCCACCTTCGCCGTAAACAGCACCGCGCCAATCCCCGTTGTTACCCCGCAGCCGATGTAGCAAATCTTATCGAACGGTGCATCCTCTCGAACCTTCGCCAGCGAGATTTCTGGCACCACCGTATAGTTCGCAAAAGTAGAGGTACCCATGTAGTGATATATCGGCTCACCTTTAAAGGAAAAGCGGCTCGTACCGTCTGGCATCAGCCCTTTTCCCTGCGTTGCCCGCACAGCCTGGCACAGGTTTGTCTTTTGGCTCAGGCAATAGGCACATTCTCGGCACTCCGCCGTATATAGCGGAATCACATGGTCGCCGGGTTTTAGACTTTTTACATCCGGCCCCACCTCGCGCACAATCCCCGCACCTTCATGACCCAAAATCGAAGGGAAAATGCCTTCAGAATCTTTGCCCGACAGCGTGTATGCATCGGTATGACAGATGCCCGTAGCTTTAATTTCTACTAATACTTCACCCGTTTTCGGCCCTTCGAGCTGAACGGTCTCAATACTTAAGGGCTGATTTGCTTCAAAAGCAACTGCTGCTTTCACGTCCATAACGGATACTGCCTACGCTCGATATGTGAGTATTATCAACGAGAAGTCGCGCCGCGCAGCCCCCTTGAGACATAAATCAAGATGGGACTTTTGTGCAATCGCCAGTGCCCTGGAGTCGTTAACTAAAATCAGATTCTTCGGGAACTCAAATCGGCTTAGGTGTAGAGCTTTTACATAGTCATCAACGGCGATCGCCCTTAGGGGTTGAAGTAAGGAAAGTCATTCTCATGAGATCTTGGTTCTGTTTGATCAGCGCGATCGCACTCTGTGCCTGTAACGCTTCTATTGAAACGCCGACGCCAGTAGAAGCAACAGGCGAAACAGCGCCTACTGAAGAAACGGAGATACTTACAGAAGCTACATCCACCGACGAAACAACTGGAACGACTAATCAGCAGGGGGCCACCTCCATACAGCAACTGCTCGAAAATCTAGGGTATGACTGCGGTTCGTCAACCGTGATTGGCTATCGTGGGCAAACGCTACAGTCGCCAGATGGTACCGCCAAAGCCTACACAACTGGCAGCGTAAGAAAAACGGTATCCGCCGAACAGGCGCAGCGGGCAGCAAATACAGACGGCTATTGCTTTGGAGACAGCCGCGAAACACTAGAGCGCCAAATCGTTATAGAGGGTGCGCAAGGCACTCAAACAATCACCAGCGACTACTATGACGGCGCGTACGCTATCAGTGAACCACAGGCTATTTCTCCAGACTCTCGCTATCTTATTGTGCAAAGCAGAATTGAGTTTGTAGGTGGCGATCCATCCTCTTCTACATCTATCTACAGCCTAGCAACAGGAGAACCGATCTCAACTATTGATGCCTGTGAGAGAACAGAAATCTATTTTGTTGACTATCTTGGATTCTTTAACGATTCAGAGGTTGCCCTTCAATGCGGTGGCTATGGAGACGCAACGACATACATAGCATTCGATATAGCCACTAGCAGCACTCGTCAGCTGCCAAACAAACCCACTAACCTCACTACACAGTCTGGAAAATCAGTATCGCCCTTTGAAGTGACGACTACAAAAATCATTGAATAAACAGGCAAACAGACATAGGAATCGGTGGGGACACTCAAGAAAAGATTATCGATGAAGTACCTAAAACATCTCGCGTTTGCAGCTGGATTATCTACGGTTGGCCTAGCAGCGATCGCACCTGCTAGCGCGCAAGTGATGCCGCCGCAAACCATGCTCAATACCCTGGGAAGCAGCTGCGATCGCACTACAGAAGTCGCCTACCGCTCCGAGGTACTGCTCTCTCCAGACGGCAGCATTGTCGTTCGCGCCGAGGGGCTTCTGCGCAAAAGCGTCGACCCAAACAGTCAGCTTCGCGCAGCTGACACCGATGGCTACTGCTATCCAGACGCCCGCGAAACCGTGAACCGTCAAATCGTCATCGAAACCAAAGACGGCATTCGTCGCCTGGTAGATAGCCCATACTCCGAGGGCTACATCGTGTATCAGCCCCGCGCATTCTCTTTAGACAGCCGATTTCTTGCCCTCGATATGAGCATTATCTACACCGACGGTGACACCGGTAGCTACGTTCTCTTTCTAGACACCAGCGACGACACCATCGTTCAAATACCTAATCTCTGCGATGGTCTCACCTTTCAAAATCACATCGGATTCACATCCGCCACCGAGGCCATTGTTCTCTGCCAGGGCGGCCTCCGTTTTTCCGAACGTCTTGAAGCCGTCGACCTGACCGGTGGCACAGTCCGTTCGCTCACTGCCAACCCTGAAGATGCCGTAGGATATGGCAGCATTGTGAGCGCATTTGAGGTCATAGGAGTGCAGCTCTCTGAATAGCTGCAACAGCAGCGCTGTGCGATCGCGCCTCTAGAGTCTCACCGCTCAGCTACTGTGCCAGTAACAGCTTTGGATATAGCACAAGCCCCATAATCTTCTCTCCTTCTAGAATTTCAGAAGAGTCTCAAAAAGGTCTGCAAGCCACCTATAGAGGTACTTTTCAGCCTCTACGAAAAGCTACGGTATCGTCTCGCACAACAGTTCAAGTACGATTGATAAGTAGTGGTCAGTCAAACGATTCGTCCTGGTAGGGCCCTACTTCAACGGCAGCGTAGATACAGTCGAAGCATCTATCATCTACCGCTGCACCTCACATTCGTCACATGAGCTATGAAGACATCGCACCGCTTAACCCCTCAACTCACCGCGTCCAAACTACGGAAACTGACGCTCGGCTTAATCGGGGGTCTGGCCGTACTTACCCAAGCTGACGCGGCCTTGGCAGGCATGTGCCGGGCTGAGCTGCCGCGCAAAATTGATGCGATTGTCAACGGCTACACCCTCAACGGAGCCAACGTTGGCATCCTGATCGAAAACGCCAACCCCGACACCCGCGTTCTATACTCGCGCCGCGCCCAAGAAAAGTTTGTCCCCGCCTCCAACGTCAAACTGCTCACCACCGCCGCCGCCCTCCAAAACCTTGGCCCCGACTTCAGCATCCGCACCTCCGTCTACGGCCAGCCAAACAGCCCCGAGCAAGACCTTTACGTCGTAGGCCGAGGCGACCCCACCTTCACCAGCTACCAGATCAACCTGCTCTCCGGTCAGCTCAAGCAGCAGGGCATTCGCCGCATCAACAGCCTCACCGCTATAGACAACTACTTCACCGGCCCTGTAGCCAACCCCTACTGGGACGAAGAAGACTACCGCGCAGGCTACGGCGCACCCGCCAATAGCCTCATCCTCAACCGTAATGAACTTAGCTTCACCTCTATTCCCAATCGAGTGGGCCAACCGCTCAGCATTGTCTGGGACCGCCCTGAATTCGTCCGTGGCTGGCGCATAGAGAATAACTCTCGCACCATCAGCAGCGGTAACGAATACATCGACGCCGGTCAAAGACCAGGACAAAAAGTAATGAACGTTCGCGGCCAGCTCATCGCCGGAACCGCTAGCGACAACAGCTCAATCGCACTGCTAGATCCTGGCAGCTACTTCGCCGAACAGTTTCAGCAAAGCCTCAACGCCTACGGCCTACCCACCGCCCGCGCTCAGGCCACAACAGCCAACGCACCCAGTGGCCTCGTAGAACTCGCTGCCATCGAGTCCCCACCGCTGCGAGCCTTCATCGACCCCACCAATCTCTACAGCGTCAACATCTACGCCGAGTCCATGCTCAAAACCCTGGGCCGCAGCGTAGAACCTACCACCCAAGACGCCTACGTATCAGGCGCAGCCGCCGTCAGCACAGTCCTCACAGACCTTGGCGTCCGCCCCGACAGCGTCAGCATTGTTGACGGCTCTGGCCTCTCTCGCCGCAATAGGGTTACCCCCGAAGCCTTTGTCGACACGCTTCAGGCCATGGCGAGAACCAGTAACGCCAGCATCTACCGTAACTCTCTTGCCGTCGCCGGACGCAGCGGCACCTTGCGTAACAGAATGCGCGGCACTAACGCAGAAGGCCGATTTCAAGGCAAAACCGGCACTCTCAGCGGCACTTACACCCTTAGCGGCTACCTTAATCCACCAAATCATCCGGCGCTAGCCCTCAGTATCTTAGTAAATGACACTAACGCTAGCGGTCGAGACGTACGCAGCTTGATTGACCAAATCATCGTCCATGCGGCCAACTTAGACGACTGTTAAAGAAAGCGCTGATAGTTCAAACAACAAACCCCCACTGCCTTCGGGCAGTGGGGGTTTGATCAATTCAGCAACTGGGCTACTTGAGAACAACTAAGAAAGCTTAGTGCCTTCTAGCTTCTCTTGCTGAGTTACCGCGTCAATGCGTTTCGTCTCAGACTGCTTCAGGTTTAGCTTTTCGCCAACGCCTGCAATCTTAGCTTCCACATCGTTCTTGGCAAAGTAGCCAGAGATAAACGTGCTAACCGCAGACAGTACGATGGGGCCAAGAATGAAGCCTAAGATACCGCTAACGGTAAATCCAGGCACGAAAACAGAGGCGAGCCAAAAACAGAACCCGTTAACCACTAGCGAGAATCCGCCCAGCGTCAGAAAGGTAACCGGCAGCGACAACAGCTTAAGAACAGGCTTAACAGACCCATTCACAAGGCCTAGCGAAACAGCCGCTAGCATCGCCGCCGCAAACGTCGCAATGCCAACGCCCGGAACAACTAAATCAACAACCAAAATGCTCAAAGCCGTAATGAGCGTAGTAACCAAAAATCCCAACATATTTCTTTTCTCTTCTTTTTAGGGGTGAATAATTGAACGTAGATTTAGCAACAACCTGCCGTTAGGTAGGGTTGATTTCTGAATCGCCAGTTAGCTGCGCGTTCTCGTAATGCTTGGCGATCGCCCATACCCCATGGATGCTGCCAGGAACCCAGCCCAACAACGTCAGACCGATGTTGATGAAAAGAGCTGGGCTAACACCATAAGTAAGAAAAACACCAACAGGAGGCAAGAAGATGCCGAGCGCGTATTTAGTAAGTTTGTTCATTTGAGTTGTATCTCCTTTTCTTTACTCTTTAACAATGACAGAGCGGATTCGACTGCGCAGTGTAGAAAACCCAATAGAAAGAGGCTGAAAATACAGAGGCGACGGCTTTCACTACTGCGCTTGGCACTAAAGGGTTCGGTCGGCTGCGCTTCCAAACCACAGAGTCGGTGAGTCAATACTATCTAAAGCAGAAAATACCACATCTATCTAAGGGAAAGCGATCGCCCAAAACAATTCGCCAGCAACAGTTCTTTACACAGCGCTCATTCGCTTAGTCAGTATCGCCATCACCTCATTCGGTCTGCCGGTAGATATCGGCCTGCTCCAGTCGTTTGGCTCCGCATAGCCTAGTTGATGTAGCCTTTGAATCGTGCTTTGAATGCCGCTAGGCGTGCCGAATAGCAGATGGCGAATTTGTTCTTTGGATCTCTGAGCGCGGGGCGGATCGCCAGCCAAATAGTCAGGCAAAACAGCCGCCATATCAGCAGCGCCGACGCTCGAAACTGTGGACGCAGCAGCGCCCGAGTGAGAAATTGTAGGCATGAGAATCTGGTCTCCGAAGTGACTAGGGGTTAGGAAACCAGAACCCACAGGACCTTAGCCACCTCGCGAAATGTATGCAAATTCGGGGTCGCTAAAGTACACTGCCCTTAGCTTCCGGACTGGCTGGTTCAGTTCGTGAAGTTAGCTATCGGTAGGTGCTGTTACACCTATCGGTAGCGCTGAAGTCGAATGAGTTCTGAGTATGCAGCGGCGATAGGCATCGCGCGCCTTAGCTATTGAAGATAGGATGATTTTTGCGCTGAGTCAAGCAGTAAGCTTTTACACCTGTAGCCAGCTAAACAGAGGCCCTACTGTCAAATTAAGCGAGCGCAGGACTTGAGGCATCGGCAGTTGAGCCTCTATCTGGTCAAGAATTTGCAGTGGAGCATCGGGGTTAAAAACAATCACCACTTTCTCTTTCAGATCGATTAGTCAGCCAACTTCTGTACCCTGATTGAGTAATTTTTCCATCTATAAACTCACAGGCTGGATCGGTCTCTGGCAGTTGCAGAAACGCCGCGAGCGTAACAGGCTTGGCAGGAGTTTGAACCATAGCAATGAATGCAC
Source organism: uncultured cyanobacterium (assembly GCA_963836895.1). Lineage (GTDB taxonomy): Bacteria > Cyanobacteriota > Cyanobacteriia > Phormidesmidales > Phormidesmidaceae > Phormidesmis. Next base: position 629,902 of record CAWILA010000007.1, read on the forward strand.
TTAAAAGCGGGATATCTCAATCATATTGCCTAGAGACGGCTGAGATAATGAGGGATACAATCGCGGCAGTTTATACAGCGATCTGCAATAATCAACATTGGAAAGCAGGTTTTAAGTCATGGTACAAGCACCCACCAAAACGCTCACCTTAGAACAATTCTTGCAGCAGCCCGAAACAAAGCCCGCAAGCGAATACATTGATGGAAAAATCATTCAAAAACCCATGCCAAAAGCAGAACATAGCGTTATCCAAGGAGAGCTAACAACTGCAATCAACTCGGCAATCAAGGGGAGTCAAACCGGACGGGCCTTTCCAGAGCTACGCTGCACATTTGAAAACCGCTCAATCGTACCGGATATCACCGTCCTCCCCTGGGCTGCTATCCCCAGACAAGCTGATGGAAAAGTTGCAGGAGAACTTGACGCTGCGCCCATTTGGATAATTGAAATCCTGTCACCAGGACAGAATCAAACGAAAGTAGTCAAAAAAATTATGTATGCGCTAGCGCATGGCACCCAAATGGGCTGGCTCATCGATCCGGCTGAGGAGTGCGTTTTTGGCTATACGCCCGATTTGCGAGCTTTGCTGTACGAAGCCTCTGACGCACAACTGCCCGTACCCGAGTTTGCATCTGCCTTTCAGCTAACCGTAGGCGATTTAGTGGCTTGGCTATATGAATAAGCAGAACCGCAGACGTTCAAAGCATATCTAGGCGGGCGATCGCACCAAAATCCCCATCCCTTCTAATAGCTGCGGGTCATCTTCTAATGCGACCTTAGCGATCACCAAATAATCACTCAACCAATCCTGCAACTCATCTAGCGCCGCATCTCTAGTTTGCGTCGCCGCCTGCGCCTCTCCTTTCTCCTTTTCTTGAACAAGATTTGCCGTTTCAACAACGGCCAGCTCAGCCAGTCCAGCTTTCAGCTTTTGCTCCGTAATACCAAACTCTTTTAGTCCAGTCAAAACTGCCTTATCACCCAGCGCATTCTGATAAAACTGATTCGCCTGCGCCAGCCAACCAGAGAGACTTTTCTTTCGGCCACCGTTAAGGCCCAACTGAACGGCTACGCCAGAGTTACGCTTAAACGCCACCCGAGTGACTTTGATCATACGGCTGTAGGTTTTCTTTGCGGTTTCCCAGGCGTCGTTGACTACGGTAGTGGCAGAAACCTGGCCGCCCGCTTCATGTTGCTGTGCGAGCTGAGCGGTGGCAGCTATGGTGTAGAGCTTTTTGCCCTGCTGGATTTTGGCGCTGGTATAGCCGAAGTTGGAAAGATTAAGGATGGTCGGATTATTAAGGGCGTTGTCGATAGCGAGCTGTGCGTCGCTGAGCAGAGTGTCGATGCTGAAATCTTTACGCATAGGTAAACCAAAGTAGAGTAGCGATTCAGTTTCATCATTCCCGCGTCTGTAACATAGAACTCACTTGAAGCGGAATTGATGCCGCCTGCGACTGATAAACTCCCGTTGGTGACTGAGCCATTCCCAAATGCGACCGATAAAGTCCCGTTGGTAGATGAGTTATTCCCGAGAGCAACTGATAAAATCCCATTGACAGATTACTTGGTTTCCCAATCCCAAAAGATGTCCCGGTAGTGGCTAAGGGTCCGAACACATAAGCCGACATACCAGTTTCAGTCGGTGAACAGTGCTTCTAATCATTAGGAGTTTTGAACACTGCGGACTGGCTGTAGTAGCTGATTGATTATCCTCTAAAAGAGACTGCAAATAGGAGTCGACCTGATCGCAATGTTGTTGTAGTTGGGTGTTGCCAGGGGCAATTTGGAGCGATCGCTCCCACAACGACAGCGCCATCCCAAAGCAGTCAATCGCCGACTCCAACTCCTCTTGCTGCATCAACAGACTTGCCAGGCTCTGGAGCGAAAGGCCCTTGTTGTTCAGCACTTCTACATCGTCAGGCGCTCGCGCTAGCGCCGCATCATACGCCGCAATCGACTCCCCATAGCTCGCTCTCGCCGCACCATGCTCCGATAGCATCGCCTGCAAATCTGCCAATCTCTGGAGCGAATTGCCCTTGTTGTTCAGCGCACTCACATAGTCAGGCGCTCGCGCTAGCGCCGCATCATACGCCGCAATCGACTCCCCATAGCTCGCTCTCGCCGCACCATGCTCCGATAGCATCGCCTGCAAATCTGCCAATCTCTGGAGCGAATTGCCCTTGTTGTTCAGCGCACTCACATAGTCAGGCGCTCGCGCTAGCGCCGCATCATACGCCGCAATCGACTCCCCATAGCTCGCTCTCGCCGCACCATGCTCCGATAGCATCGCCTGCAAATCTGCCAACTTCGAAGCGAATTGCCCTTGTTGTTCAGCGCTTTCACATAGTCAGGCGCTCGCGCTAGCGCCGCATCATACGCCGCAATCGACTCCCCATAGCTCGCTCTCGCCGCACCATGCTCCGATAGCATCGCCTGCAAATCTGCCAATCTCTGGAGCGAATTGCCCTTGTTGTTCAGCGCACTCACATAGTCAGGCGCTCGCGCTAGCGCCGCATCATACGCCGCAATCGACTCCCCATAGCTCGCTCTCGCCGCACCATGCTCCGATAGCATCGCCTGCAAAGCTGCCAATCTCTGGAGCGAATTGCCCTTGTTGTTCAGCACTTCTACATCGTCAGGCGCTCGCGCTAGCGCCGCATCATACGCCGCAATCGACTCCCCATAGCTCGCTCTCGCCGCACTATGCTCCGATAGCATCGCCTGCAAATCTGCCAGGCTCTGGAGCGAAATGCCCTTGTTGTTCAGCGCACTCACATCGTCTGGAACTTGCGCAAGCAACTCGTCGAAGAGATTTATTGAAGTAGTGTAAGCAGCGATCGCCTCTTCATACCGACTTAGCCTAAAGAGTAAGTCACCCTGATGGCGAAGCACTACAGCCAGCACCGCCCCATCCAGGTCCTCACTCGCAACCGATACCGCTTTCTCATACGCAGCTAGGGCTTGTTTATCCTCATAGCGATCGCGAAAAGCATCACCCAGCTTTTGATAAAGCGTCAACAACAACGGCGACGTTGGCGCAGACGCCTCCAGCGCAGCAATATGTTCTTGCAAATCTTCAATAGCGACACCACCGCCCTCCGTCGGCACTTCTGTTCTATCTTCAAAGCGCAAAACATTCGCAGCCACAACCGACGGCTGAGCCTGCGCCTCAAACTCAAACACACCGCTGCGCCAGCTCCAAAAATCCTGAGCCTGCTGCGCCAGACGAGTCGCTATCTCATCACTCAGCCACAGCACAATCGGAAACTCAAACCGCCGCAAAGCCTCCCTCGTCCATTGCAGCGAAAAAAAGAATCGCTCCTCCCCCGACTTCTCTCCCGCAAACCGCAGCCGCATCAAATCGCTCGCATTCAGCAAAGTCACCACCACAGACTGCGACGATTGAAAGGCCAGCGGATCTTGAGCGACCAAAGCTTCTAAAGTAGCCCGCAAACTCGGCTGCTGAGTATCTAGCCTCGCCTGCGCAGCAGCAATCCCCTGCGCCTGCAACGCCGCCTCATAGTCAGCAACCAACCGTCCCTGCAACTGGGCGTCATCGCAGATTGCCAGCAGCAAACTAAACTGCCCCACGCTTGCTCGAATTGACAGCAACAGTTTTGCAAACTCTCGCTGATTAGCTGCCGTCAACTCAGCTGCCGCCATACCCTAGCCACCTCATCACAACAACCCACGCCTTACAGCAACCGCTTGCGCCGCAGCAAATCCGTCACCATCGGATGCAAGTCGTACCACAAATCAGCATTCTCATACTCCAACACATACAGCCCGTGCAGCAGCTCCAAAAAATCCGCACTCCTAGCATCCGGCGGCGTAAACTTCTGATAAGTCTCCACCAGCAGATCATACAAATTACTGCCCAGCGGACGCGCAAACTGATTGCGCAAAGACTTAATCGCCTCAGTCAAAATCGCCTCATCAATCCTCACATCAGAGCGCTCAGGACTCAGCTCCAGCTCCAACATGCACTCCCGACAGCACTCCTGACCCAAACGCACCAGCTCTCGCAGCACCCCACCGCTCTGCAACACAATCCGCCGCTTAATATCCGCCTCAATCAGCTCATCCGGAATCCGCCTTTCTAGCACCTTCTCCAACATCAGCACATTCTCCTCAATCGGCACAGACTCAGGCTTATGCGCCGCCTCCCGGCTAAAAAACTTCGTCACCGACAGCATCGTCGTATGGCTCTCATTTTCCAGCGTCGCAATGATTTTAGGCTCCCTAATCACCGCAATCGGAATCGTAAACACCACCCGAATACGCGGCGAAAACAAAGCCCTAATATTGTCTTGAAAAACAGACTTCACCACAGAAAGATCCAGCTTATCGAGATCGTCAATAATTACCAGCACCTCTTTCTTCGTAGCCGTCTGAATCGCCGCCGCAATCAAATCAATCTGCGCCGACAAATCCGACACCCGGCGCTCGTAAGTTTGCTTAATCTCTTCTCGAAACGATCCTTCCTTCTGCAACTTCCCCGTAAAAAAGTCAAAGACATTGACCCCAACAGACATCTCCTGCTTTAGCTGATCCACATAAACGCGAGATTTTGTCTGGCCAAACCAGTTCATCAAAGTTGCTTTTGTACTCTCCGGCAACGACACATTGTTCTTCGTTGCCTGTTCGAGCAGCTTCAGCGCAATCGAATACAAAATCGTAATGTGATTTACATCCGACGGCTCCACCGTATCCGCAATCGAATAGCCCGCCACAAACAGATTATCCTCCCGCATCCGCTGAGCCAGCTGAGCCAGCAGCGTCGATTTCCCACAGCCTCGATGCCCCGTAAAAATCAGCTTCCCGGCCTGCCCCGACGCCAAAACCGCGCTCCTCAGCTTAGCCAGCGTACGCTGACCATAAGGCACCCGAAACTTCTCAATCTCCGTAGACGTAAACAGCGGAAACAGCTCTAGATTGAGATACGCCTTCGTGAACTGCGAGTAGAGATCTTGAGTCATGCCTAGCTTTCAAAAGTCACAACTCATCATACCGAAGACCTTGCACGCGCAGCGATCGCTAAAATAGAAAAACAAATAGACTCAACTCACGTCACAGGCGAACGATGACAGCATCACGTGACTTCTCCCGACGTTGACCGCTAGGCGGTACAACGCAGGCTTCCCTGGCTCGCACCAAAGAGTTTCTGCTTCACACGGTCTTGTCTAGACTGAGCGAACCCAGCCCCCGACAGATCCCATCCACAGACGTTTTGAGTACCCGATATTCCACGGGCGTTGATTACTTGAGCCGCCGCTATATCACGCGGTTTTGTTGAGCCGCATTCAGGGCAGTGGCTGACTCGTACGCTCAAGTTTTTTTGCCCTCTAGCGCCACAATCAGAGCATTCCTGAGAGGTGCCGTAGGCATCCACCTGAGCGTAGTAGACACCGCGCTTGAAACACACCCACGGCAGCACCTGATTGACAAACTGTCCCAATCCAGCATCAAGCGTATGCTTACCCAAAAAGCCCTTTGCCATAATCCTGAAATCAAGATCTTCAACAAAGATACTTTGAGCGGTATCGCACAACTGATGTGCCAGATTGAACTGCCAGTCCAAACGAGCGGCAGCAATCTGTTCATGTACTTTGCCCATCTTCTTGATCAGCTTTGCACGGTTATTAGAGCGACTTTGCTTCCCCTTCAGTCGGCGTTGGAGCAATTTAAGCTTCCTTTGCAACCTACCGAAAAAGCGCGGACGTTCTACCTGCAAGCCATCCGAAGTAGACAGAAAGTATTCCAGCCCTACATCTATCCCGATGCTGTGACCGTGTGGCGCAACATCAGGAATAGACTCGTCAGCCTGAATACAGAGCGTGGCATACCAGCCACTATGTTTACGAACGATGCGAACTGTTTTGACTGTAAACCCATCAGGAATAGGGCGATGCAACACAATCGGCATCAGACCCAGTTTTGGCAGCTTGATTTGGTTGTCAACAACCGGACTCTCTTTGAACTGAGGGAAGAGGAAAGAACGATATTGACCGAACTTTTTGAAGCGTGGGAACCCGTGCCCCCTTGCTTTCCTAGCTACAAACGCAGCATCTACACGGCGCAGCGGTTCTTGAATTACCTGAGATTGAATATCTTTGAAGTGAGTTAGAACCTGCTTCGCAGCGGTCAATGCATTCTGTTGTTTGTAGTAATCGGGGTAGGACGCATCTGCCGACATGATGTACTCACCAGACAGGGAACACGCATTGATAGCGCACTTCCTAGAGTTGATCCAATCTTTCCGCTCACGCAACGCATAATTGAATACGCTGCGCAGCATCTCAAGCCAAGAACCCATCCGGGTTTCTTGCTCAACAGATGGATAAATTCTGTACTGGTAATTCATTGTAAACATGCATCTATTATAGCATTTTAAGTAAGTCGAGAAATCTACCTAAAAAATAGTTAGATTAAAATTGTTCGCTCTTCACTCACCTATCTTTCATCCCGACGCTCAATCAGAGATTAGAGCGCGGGACTTCCCGCCGACTAGTTAAGTCCAACATCAAAGCCATCGCGCTAGAACTTCCAGCCCTCTCGCGTTCCGCCATAGACAAGCTATATCATTGCTTACAATATCTACAGTTCAAACACCGAGTAAATCTTGAACCTGCTACTGGAGCAATAGAAAACAAAATCGACGTTTTCAATGCTAGAGTCGCCATGCAAGAACCAAAAGAGACTGTGTCTTGGGAAAGTATCAGGCAAGAGCTAGGACTATCGTGAGATAGAGACGTACATCTCATGTTCCAAACCACCCGTCGTCGCCTCGCCCTCTGGTATACCACCGTCACCGCCGTCCTCCTCCTCCTCTTCGCCAGCGGCGTCTACATCTACGTCCGCAGCACCCTCGTCGAGCGCGTCGACGACACCCTCAACCACGTCATCGAAATCGTCGAGCGATCGCTAATCATAGAACCCACAGCCAAAAGCGATAGACCGGTCAACGGCAGAATGCTCACCCCCACCAGCATCACTGCCCCCAACCTCCACGTCAACATCGAAGCCAGCTTCCGCAACAGCGAAGAAGCCAGTGAAGACGACCGCATCGACCTCGAATGGTTTGGCCCTGAAGGTAACCTGCAATGGACCACCTTCGCCAAAGCTCGCGACATTCCCCTCCACGTAAATCCAAAAGGCGAAACCGTCATCCCTCAAGATGGCCTCGCCCTAAGACAAATCACCGAACGCGTCACCGCCGACTCACAGCTCCTTGGCTACCTCCGCGTCAGCCACCCCTGGTTCGAAGTCTCCAAACCCAGCCGTCAGCTCATCATCGACCTTGCCCTCGGCAGCACCGTCGCCCTTACCGCTGTTGCCTTCATCGGCTGGCTGCTGTCAGGACTGGCGATCGCACCTGTCATCACCTCCTACCAGCAGCTAAAGCAATTCACCGCCGACGCCTCCCACGAACTGCGCAACCCCATCGCCGTCATCCAAACCAATGTTCAGGTCGCCCTCGCCGATCCCGACGAACAGTTTCAGCGCAGCCAGCTCGAAGTCATCGAACGCCTTACCCGTCGTCTCGGCAGACTCGTCGACGATCTGTTGTTCTTAGCTCGGCAAGAAAGCGGACTGATCCCCATGAGAAGAGAAGAAATAGATCTTTGCGCTTTACTACAACAGGTCTTTGAAGAACAGCAGGCGATCGCCCAAAACAAACGCCTCACTCTCACCTATCAAGACACTACCATCGACCCTATCCACGGCGATCCCGACCAGCTCATTCGCCTGTTCACAAACCTAATTGCCAACGCTATTCAATACACACCTCAAGGCAGCATCGACATCAGCCTCGATTCAGCAACAGGGCAAAATACAGTCATCATCGCCGATACTGGCATCGGCATCCCCAAAAGCGATCTCACCCACATATTTGATCGCTTCTACCGCGTAGATCCCGCGCGAAGTCGTAAAGCAGGCGGCTCGGGGTTAGGGCTGGCGATCGCAAAAATCATCACAGACAACCACCAGGGCCAGCTTGCCCTCACCAGCGAACCGGACAGGGGCACCACCGCCACCGTCACTCTGCCAACCAAACCCAGCAGTCAAAAAAGCAGTTCACTGTAGTCAAAAAGCCGTCATCGAAAAGCTGTCGTCTAAAAACTACTGAGTAGACACCATCGTCACATCCGGCGCAAACGTCTTCTCTTCCGGCATTCCTAGCTCACCCATTGGCTGAGCCGCCGACTGATTAAACGAATACATCACACCGCCAGCATTGCCCACTCGAATGGTCATCGACTCATCCGCAGCCCAAGAGCGGGTCTCACCCTGCTCCAAAATTGCCTCAAACGCAGTCACCCCATCAGAAACAACCCGCACCCAAGACTGCCCGGTCAGCACCAGATCCACCTCAATTGGCTTCTCTTGAACCTTAGGCTGTGGCGCAGGTTCGGCCACAGCGGCCACCGGTTCGGCAGGTGTTGGCATTAGCTGCTCAATCGCTGCCGGGTCCAAAATAGGTTGCGCCGTCATATCTGGCGCAGTTCGCTTTAGCAATATAGATAGAGACGTCACCGCGCCCATAATCAGCAGCACATAGGCCCCGTACAAATGCAGCGGACGCAGCTGCGCAGCAGGCGAATCCTTCCAAGAAGCACGAGGAGGATTGACAATTGGCCGGGTGAAAAACTGGCTTGCGATCGCCTCACCATCCAAACCCAAAGCATTGCTATAGCGGCGCAGCAGCGCTCGAATATAAATTGGCTCAGGCAACTCTGCCAAATTGCCCTCTTCTAAAGCAGACAACAGCATCTGACGAATCAACGTCAGCTTCTCAATCGCCTCAAGCGTAAGTCCTTTTTGCAGTCGGGCCTGTCTCAACATACTGCCAAGTGAATGGAGCTGCTCTTTCTGTAACTGCTGTGCGGTGGGTTCTTTCGTACGAGCTTTCTGCTTCATAGTAAGGCGTGGGTGGGCAGTGATTCTTGAATGTGGACTAGGGCAGTACTCAAGCGGGTAGACCTAGACAATAAACCTGAAAGTTAGTGAGGATGAAAATAGGAAAAGTGACTTTGTTCGATCATCAGAACTCAGCTATCGAGACGGCGTAGCGGCATAGCGCTTGAGCTGAGTTACCTCTTCATCAGTGAGTAAACGATAGCGACCACGAGGCAAACTTCCTAGCGGCAGTGAGCCAATTTGTGTTCTGTGCAAGGCTATCACCGGATGACCAAGAGACTCCGCTACCCGGCGAATCTGACGATTACGTCCTTCGGTAAGCGTCACCTTCAGCACCGTCTGAGCAGTCGGTAGCGTCTTTAGAACACAAACGTCCGCTGGCTGGGTAAGGCGCTCGTCTAGCAAGACACCGTCTCGCCACTGCTGTAGAGCAGACGGTGAAGGCATCCCCTTCACTCGCACCTGATACACCTTTGGCATACCGTGACGAGGATGGGTAAGCTGGTAGGTCAAATCACCGTCGTTAGTCAGCAGCAAAGCGCCCGTAGAAGCCGCATCTAGTCGACCTACCGGATGAATGCCCGTTCTCTTTTGTAGAGAAACCTCCAGCAGATCCAGTACGGTTTTTCTGCCACGCTCATCACGGCAGGTGGACACGACGCCTTTCGGTTTGTGGAGCAAATAATAGAGGCAGCGAGGCGGCTCGCCAATCTTCACTCCATCCACACAAATGCAGTCAACATTCGCATCCGCTCGCTGACCAATCTCAGCAATCTTGCCGTTTACGCTTACCCTACCGCCGAGAATAAGCTTTTCAGCCTGACGACGGGAGGCAATTCCCCGCTGGGACAGCACCTTTTGCAACCTTTCGGTCATAAGTACGGACAACTTCTAAAGTAACAGAAGAAATACTCCGTGGAAAAACTTAAGTGGCCATTCATATTATGGATACATCTATTCAAGCAGCTATCTCCAGCAATTCACAAGGGGGCAATCCTACTGAGTGAAGAATCTTTCATATACTGACAGCCCGGTTGTCTTCTGTAAATACCGAACCCAACAGCAACAAGATCAGCCCGAAAACCTTTCTCTTCGTGATCCCTACACCAATTCTTGGACAAAACGCTAGCGCTGTCCTCACACTTTCTTCACAGGCTACTGGAAAGTTTCCGGTGAACCGCCTGCAACTTGTTACAAAGTCACAGTTAAGCAGATATAAAAAGTAAGCGGTGGACTATATCAGTGGCTTTTTAGGCAGCCATATTTTCAGCCAAGCGCCTCCTAGCGTAGGATGATTTCTAGCCTCCACTCGCCCTCCGTAGGTCTCTATAATCTGTCGTACAATCGCTAGCCCTAACCCCGTGCCACTACTAGAAGCCTCAGTCACACTCACGCTTTGTAATTCTCCATTTCCCCCTTCGTCACTTTGTGAGCCAGGCGCAGCCAAATTTTCTATCCGGCTGCGAGCCGGATCCCCTCGATAGAAACGGTCGAATACATGCGGTAAGTCTTTTTTACTAAACCCTTTGCCCGCATTCACAACTTCTAACAAAATCTGCGGTGACATTTGCGGTGACATTGCGGTGACACAGTGTCGCGTTCTGTTTCTTCTAGCACGGGTTGACCAGCTGTCACAGGCGTCGAACTAGGCACCAAACTAAGGCTCACGCGAATCATTTGCTGAGCAGGACTGTACTTCACCGCATTACTCAATAGATTGATCAAAACGCTGTGCATCAGCCGCTTATCAACCCTTGCCGACAGATGTTCGGGCCCCGCGTAGTCCAAAGTGAGCTGTTTCAGCTTGGCTAACGGCTCTACGCCTAGCCAGGCTTCTTGGATAAGCGGCACAATGTCAGTATCTGTAGCTTCTTGAATCTGAGTGTGCCGCTGCTCCAGACTGTTCATGTTTAAGACGTCATCGACAAGCTTACTCAAACGAATGACTTCTTTTAAAAGACGCTCTACCCAGCTCAGTAGGCTGGGAGGCACCCGCGATTGAAGGAGCTCCGCCACCAAACGGATAGAGGTTAGCGGCGTTTTTAGTTCGTGCGCGACATCAGAAATCCAGCGATCGCGCTGTTGAGCAAGTAACACTGCCTCCTGCTTATTCTCTAAAAAGACGCCCACCTGACCGTTGATCATCGGCACACCATATCCCTGTAAAGGGTAAGCAGGCCGCTCTAGATAGTTAAAGGGATCGGTAGAAATAGAGTTAAAAGTCCAGCTAGCCTCGCAGGGGATCTGCTTTTGACGCGTGCGTTCTATGAGCTGATCTAACTCGTAAGAACGCACAATCGCCAACAGCAAGCGAGGCTGAGCAGAATAGTCGCTCTGTTCAATGTCTAAAAACTCTTGAGCCCGCTGATTACACCACAGCAATCGGCTCTCTTCATCCACCTGCAAATAGCCAACTGGCGCACTTTTCAAAAGCTGTCGAAAGTCACTTAGCGCCTCGTTCAATGCGCCCATCTGAGCCTTTTGCTCGCCGATAGCGCTGGCTATCTGGATATCGTATCCCAGCGTAGGCAACACTTCATGATCGTCCAACCGGTTTAGCAATCGCTTCAGTTTGGCATCGCTGCGTCGCCGATCTATCACCAGGGCAACTCCGCCAATCGCTAGCCCTACGGCAAAACTCAACAGCATAGTCGCCATCCCCACATACAGATTCTGGCCACACGCCGACCACACGCCATAATACAGCAATAAAAAGGCGTGCTCTTTTCAAAAGCACGCCCCTTATCAAACAGATGGTATGTACGCCGCTAGCTCAGGACTTCAGAGCAAACCGCAGTCTACTCGGTTACCCGTTACTAGCAGCTCATAACAGTCAGCTCCAAGTCGCTAGCTAAAACGTCTAGCGCTAGAACATCTAGCGAACGATCACGCCACGATACTTCAGCACGTCTTCAGAATGACGAGCAGAAACATTGACCGCACGACGAACGTGGTAAGTAGCGCCACGGTAGTGGCCCACTTCTTGGGTTTCAGTCACTTGAACAGTAGGCTTGGTCGTGTTGTACTTAACGCCACGGTATGAGAGTTGCATGGTAATCGCCTCCAAAGGGATTGAGATGTTTTAAGAGGCGCGTTCCTTCAGAGTATGCAAATCGAATTGCAGTAGCCCTTACTTCCGTCTTTCGTTAGCCAATATTAAGTGATGTGTGTCAGCACAGTTGACTTACTGAAAGATGAACGATGCTTGTTTCTGTATATTACGATACCGTTTATAAATTCAAAAGGTCAATAGGTGTATATACCTTTTCCAAAAGATTTCTCTCTATGCTCTATATAAGAGGAGAATAAGAATAGGAGGAGAATAAGAGGAGATTTCTATTCATGCTCTACAAAGGTCATCAGCTACTATTGATCCTTTGTAGAGCACCCATAGATGTAGAGAGCCTACTGGATGCATACTCTACGAGACTATGCATCAGTGGCCGCAATCGTTGCCTCTAATGTGGCCACTGGTACTTTGTAAAAGTACTGCCGTTGAAAATCTTCTTCCTGGACAGCGGCTAAGAAGCGACTTAGTGGACGACTGATTTCTTCTGTAGAGCCGGTACTATCGCTATATTGGCAGCGAATATCTATAGCGGATATGTCAATCAAGAATCCGGCCTGACGAAGCGCTATGAGTCCGAGCGTTAGGGTGCGATCGCCCACCTCCAATCGTTCAGCCAATCGCTCTTTTGTCGCTGCCACCTGCGTACGGCTCATGTACTTGGCAATGCCTAAAAGCTGCCGCCACTTTTCCAGGGGATCAGCAGCAGCTGGTGACGTATAGGCCAGCGCCAAAGGTTGATGAGTTTGATTCACCTGATACCGCCACAGCTGAAATACGTCCCACGCAGCCGGGCACTCATCCATCACCAGATCCGTTTTCGAGCTGTCAGTCTGCTGCTGCCGCCTATCTAGAAGCCAGTCGTTTTGAAGAGAAGCTGCCTTCGAAGAGACAGTCAGCCGATCTTGCTGTTCACTACCGGTTGAATCCAACGAATTCAAATCGGCTGCTGCCGGACGAATATCGACTAGCCTCACCTCATATCGGCGGCTCTTGGGATGGCTGTTAAAGTCCAGCTCAGCGATGACATCCCAACGGCCCGGCGGCAGATCATCCTTGTAGTGGCCCCACCATATACCGGGGCATCTGGCAACTTCATTGCCACCGCCACTGTCATCACACAGCCGAAAACTCGCCTTGATGTAGCCAATTTTTCCACCCATGCGATCCTTCAACTTCTGGTGCCACACATTGTCAAACCAACAGTTTTCTATCAGTAGCTTCGGCACCGGATTTCCCATCCCACAAGGCTCTAGCAGCTTCAGCTCTTGAAACAGCGTGCGCCCTAGCTCCGCCACCGTCACTGTCAAATCGGCTTTCACCACAGGTGCACTCAGCGCACCACCGACCTTCTGCCGATACTGCTGATTGATCGCCGCACGAAACAGCGGCAGATTCTCTATAGGCAAGCTCAGGCCTGCGGCAAATGGATGTCCACCAAAACCGGTTAGCAGGTGCTTTTGTGAGTTCACCAAATCATACAAATCAATCTGGTTAACAGAGCGAGCCGAGCCCCTGACCAAAAGAGGAGCGCCTTTATTTTCTACCGCATCACCCAAGTGCGCGTCGTGCGTCAGCAAAATAGTGGGTCTGCCATACTGCTGCGCAACTTGCCCTGCTACTAGCCCTAATACGCCGACAGGCCACTGCGGATCGCACAGCACAATCACGCCTGTTGTCGACATGTCGCGCGTTTCTAGCTGACGAGTAACCTGCTGTAATACGTCGTTTTGCAGCGCCTTGCGCCGAGCGTTGGCTAGCTCAGCTTTTTCCGCAAGTGCTCGGCAGCGGTCTATATCATCGCTGGTTAGCAGCTCTACACAAAAGCTGGCATCGCCATAAATTCGGCTCACTGCGTTGATGCGAGGGCCCAGGCCAAAGGAGATATCTGTGGGGCGATCGCCTGCTCGCCGACACAGTCTTAACAGCTGTGCCACACCGGGCCGTACTGGCTGCTCAGTGGTCAAATGCGTTTGCAGCTGCGCGATCCCCATCTGCGCGAGATACCGGCAGTCACCCTTCAGCTCAACCAAGTCTGCAATCAAACCAATCGCCACGAGATCTACCAGCTCACTGAGCGGTCGAGTAGGCACATCGGGCAGCTTTTCGTACAGCGCTTCTACCAGCTTGTAGGCAACCGCTACACCCGACAGGGAAGCCATTGCATGATCCGGCGGTAGCACTCTAGGATTCACAATCGCCACAACCGCTGGTCGCTGAGCTGGCAGAGTGTGGTGGTCAGTCACAATCACATCCAATCCTAGGGAGTTGGCATAGGCCACCTCATCGGGATTGGTACTGCCCGTGTCGCACGTCACAATGAGCTGCACGCCTTGAGCAGAGAGCTGGGCGATCCCCATCATCGAGAGCCCATGGGATTCCTTCAGGCGATTGGGGATGAAGTAGCTGAGCTGCCCTTCGTGGTCAAAAAACTGTCTGAGTCCATCCCAAAGTACGGCGGTGGAAGTGATGCCATCGGCGTCGAAGTCTCCCCAGATAGCGACTTTTTCGGTGCGATCGCGTGCCACCATCAGCCGCTCAACCGCCCACACCATCTCCTCGCCAAAATCAAACGGGCTCGCAGGCGTATAGTCAGCCGCTTGCCAAAATCCTCGCAGCGCTTCAGCCGAGCGGATGTCTCTCATCCACAGCAGCTGGCTTCCTCGCACCGGATCAGGTAATCCGGTCATCGCAGCTACGGTGTCCACCCAGCCCTCTGGCATGTCCGGGTCCGGCGCTACTTGCCAATTCACACTAGGCCAATCAATCGCAGCCATCAGTCATCATCCACCACAACGACCAGACACTCAGGCTAGCACTTTTGTACTCCATCGTTTTTCACGCGCCCCTATCCTCACGAGGGCTGAGCGTAGCCGAAGCCCCAATACCAATAAAAAGCCTGAACATTTCCTACCAAACGCCGAGGGCCTGCAACTGCTCAGATACAATAGGGCCAATTCCAATCGAGAATTGAGAAGACCGTACACACTCTCTTCAGTGAGGCCCGCAATGAAGCTAGGTGATTGGGTAAGCCTGCTGTGTGTGATAGCTGCTAGCTATATTATCTGGCAGATCAAACCGCTCCTTCTCTTATCTTTTGCAGCCGTTGTTATCGCCCTTGCGCTCAACAGCCTCACTCGCAAAATTCAAGCGTTCAATATTCCCCGTCACTTTGCTATTCCCATTGCAATCCTCATTTCAGCGATTGTGGCGGCGCTTTTTGTTCTGGGAATTGTTCCACCCTTCGTTGAGCAGTTCACCAAGCTACTCGATCTACTCGTCAGCTTCTCGCAGCGACTCCCCAGCTTACTTAGTGAGCTGCAAGCTAATTTGCCAGAGCGCATCCGCCTACCCGAACTCTACGAATTTATAGACTGGCTCACCTCTCCCGACTCAGCTGTTCTAGACGTTGCCAGCAACTTCTTCTCCTTTTTCAACTCCTCCTTACGCATCCTTATCCAAACACTCTTTGTCGTCGTCTTAGCGCTGATGATACTGACCAATCCCAGCGCTTATCTCAACGGTATTCTGCTGCTCTTTCCCTCCTTTTATCGACAGCGCGCCAGAGAGATCTTCGGCAAGTGCGAAGTTGCGCTAGGCAACTGGCTAGGCGGAATCATCATTAGCTCCCTCTTTATCTTTGGGTTCAGCTTTGTCGGCCTGCTCATCTTAGATATCGATCTGGCCTTCGCCCATGCCTTACTCGCAGGTGTTCTCAACTTCATCCCCAACCTTGGACCAACGCTGAGTATGGTGTTTCCTGTTGTGGTCGCGCTGCTGTCCGACGATCCGTGGAAAGCGATCGCAGTCGTTATCCTCTACGTCGTCCTTCAGCAGATTGAATCCTACGCTATCACCCCTACCGTCATGGCACATCAGGTCTCACTCCTGCCTGCCTTTACCCTCATCGCCCAAATCTTCTTCGCCAGTATCTTCGGCTTTCTCGGCCTGCTGCTAGCACTCCCCCTCACCGTCGTCGCCAAAACCTGGATTCAAGAGCTTCTCATCAAAGACGTCCTCAACCACTGGCATCTTTCTTCTCAAGGCCATCTCCAACCAGCCACTCTTCCTTTAGAGGAACAGACAACCCTTCCGGTGCCCGCATCTGCAACCGATCTCCCCGCGAACAAACCGTCTGAGGCTTGAGTGGCGACAGCTAAGCTATGACCCGGAGCTTTCAGCTCCCTTCTCACTAAAAGTTCGCCAATCTCCAAACAACCTCCAAAAAGTCTCACAGCCCTTAAACTTGAAGGGCCCAACCTTTGGCAGAGCCTATACGACGCGCCGCCAAGCTTACGGGCTCATCTATGAATCTTTCTCTCAAGCGGCCTTCTCCTACAGGCTTTTTACTCATAGCCATTCTGTCCATTCAGTTCGGCTCTGCCCTAGCCAAATCTCTCTTCAGCGAGTTAGGACCGTGGGGCGTTGTCTCGCTGCGCGTCACCTTCTCTGCCATCATCCTCTTCGCTATCTGGCGGCCCAAGCTACACACGCAGGCCCGCCAGCATTACAAACTGATTCTGGCTTACGGCATCGTTATGGCGATGATGAACTCTGCTTTCTACACCGCGATTGACCGCATTCCCCTTGGAATTGCTATTGCTATAGAGTTCACTGGCCCGCTTGGCCTAGCCATTCTCAAGTCCCAGCGATGGCTCGATGGACTCTGGGCGACACTGGCCATCCTGGGTATCGTACGACTCACCCCGCTCACTGGCGCCTCGTTAGATCCTACCGGCATGTTCCTAGCACTGCTATCCGGCATCTGCTGGGCGCTATACATTCTCTTAGCAGCCAAGCTTGGACCAGCGCTTCCGGGTGTTGAAGGCCTCACGTGGGGACTATGTATCAGCACAGTTATTCTGCTCCCCATTGGCATAGCTCAAGCGGGCAGTGCACTCCTCAATCCCAGACTGCTTGCCCTAAGTGTAGGCGTAGCCTTACTCTCCACCGCCCTACCCTATGCCTGCGAGATAATTGCGTTGCGATCGCTTCCCGTCAAAGTATTCGGTGTCATACTCAGCATCGAACCCATGGTCGGTGTCCTGGCAGGCTTTTTCATCTTGGGCGAGACGCTATCGGCGCGATCGCTCATTGCCTGCCTGCTCATCACCATCGCCGCCGCTGGTGCAGCCCGTTACAGAGTCGTTGAACCACCCCTATGAGGGGACTTTCCTCCGTACCATACGTATCAACTTATCTCACCGCGCTGGGTATTCTACAAGAGCCATATTGATTTAGTGCTATGCCATCGCCAGCCCTGTCGCAGACCTTGAAGCCCGAAGCGTTTGGTGAACTTTTCCCGCTCTTCAAGTCTGCTAGTCCAGAAACGCTAAAGGCCATCCACGAAGCTTCAATTATCAGTGATTGTCCGGCAGGTCGCACTGTCCTCATGGAAGACTCCTGGGGCAACGCAGTCTATCTCATCATCTCAGGCTGGGCAAAAGTTCGCTGTCAGTCAGGCAATGGCTATGTCACCTTAGTTATCCTCGGCAAAGGCGAATTCTTCGGCGAGATGGCCGTCCTCAACGAATCACCCCGTTCTACCGATGTCGCGGCCCTCTCCGGCGTAGAGCTTGTCAGCATCCCCGCACAGCTATTTCTCAAAGCCCTCTTCAACGATCCCCAGCTACACCACCGCCTGCTACAGCTTATGGTGCAACGGCTAAAGCAAACTCAAACCCGGTTCCAGCTACGCAACAAAGCCCCCGGCATCAAAATGGTGTATACCCTCGTAGGTTTAGCAGACGCCTATGGAGAGATAAAAGGCGACGCAGTTGAGATCTTCAATATTCCAGAGACTGACTTAGCCGCGATCGCAGACATCCCCCTCACCGACGTCCCCAAAATCATCGACAAACTAGCCAAACGCAACTGGCTCACCATCGACACCCACCACAACGTCATCCGCCTTACAGACATGAAAAACCTCCGCCATCTCTCAAAGCTCGGCTAACCCCCATTCCCCATTCCCCATCCCCAACCGCCCAGTTCTTTAACTTTTGTAGGGCAGTTCCACTATTTCCCGCCTCTTTTCCTACAGTGAAAGAGATTCTGCACGCAGGAAAACTACTTGTGAACATTCAACCGCCACCTATCTCACCTCGGCAGATGAATCTGCTGCGAGTTGTCCTCTCTATGGCCTGGGCCGATAGCACGCTAGAACAAAAAGAAGTAGAGGTAATGCTCAACCGCTTTAGCCAGCTGTTCGCCGCTGACCCCGACCAGCAAGCTTATCTACAAAGCGAACTCAAAGAATACTTCGTTCAAGACATTCCGCTTGAGGAAGCCGCCAGCAAAATCACCACCGACGCCGAAAAAGAACTCGCCCTGCGCCTCTCGTATGAGGTTATCAATGCTAGCGCTCGCACGCCCGAAGAAGCCAAAGTCAACCAAGCCGAAAGCGACGCCTACAATCGACTCACCGCTCAGCTCAATCTCCCCGAAGATGTTGTTAAAAGGGCAGAACAAAAAGCAGCCGCATCACTTAGTCAAGGCGGCGGCAATATCGTAGATATGCTCGCGTACCAGCTACGCGACTATCTCGCAACGTAACCTGTGACTACTCCCGACGTTCATCCTGCGGATAGAACGCGGGCTTCATCGGTCACCCGACAAATTTTCTGCTTCACACGGTCTTGCCTAGACTGAGCAAGCTCAGCCCCCGACAGATCCCATCCACAGACAGTTTGAATGCCCGATTGACCACGGGCATTAATAACTTGAGCAGCAGCGATATCACGGGGTTTGATAGACCCGCATTCATGACAATGACTGACCCGCACACTCAAATCTTTCTTTACTTTGGCCCCACAGTCGGGGCACTCCTGGCTAGTGCCGTAGGCATCTACTTTGCCGTAGTAGACACCGCGTTTTGAACAGACCCACGGCAACACCTGATTGACGAACTGCCCCAAGCCAGCATCCAGCGTATGCTTACCCACAAAGCCCTTTGCCATCACTCGAAAATCGAGCTCCTCAACAAAGATAGTCTGAGCAGAATCACATAGCTTATGCGCAAGCTTGAACTGACAGTCCAGCCGAGCAGCGGCTATTTGTTCGTGGACTCTGCCTATTTTCTGGATGAGCTTTGCGCGGTTGTTAGAGCGCGGCTGCTTAGTCTTCAGTCGTCGTTGGAGCAATTCAAGCTTCCTTTGCAACTTAGCGAAAAAGCGCGGGCGCTCTACCTGCGAACCATCAGAAGTAGACAGAAAGTATTCAAGACCTACATCAAGTCCGATGCTATGACCATGCGGCGCAACGTCGGCAATAGAGACATCGGCTTGAATACAGAGCGTGACATACCAACCACTATGCTTGCGAACGATACGAACCGTCTTCACCTCAAACCCGTCTGGAATAGGACGATGCAACACAATTGGCATCAAGCCCAGCTTCGGCAGCTTAATTTGATTGCCAATGACAGGACTCTCTTTGAACTGAGGAAAGAGGAAAGAGCGGTATTGCCCAAACTGCTTGAACCGTGGCAACCCGTGACCGCGCTCTTTACGAGCTGCAAACGCACTCTCCACCCTACCTATAACGTCCTGAAGCACCTGAGATTGAACGTCCTTCAGATGCGTGAACTGACGCTTTGCAGCGCTCAGCGCTTTCTTTTGAGCGTAGTAGTTAGGGTAGGGCGCGTCTGCCGGAATGATATATTCCGAGCGCAATGAACAACTGTTGATAGCGCACCGCCTAGACTTAATCCAATCCTTCCGTTCGCCAATCGCGTAGTTGTAAACGCCACGACAGGCATCAAGCCAAGAAACCATACGGGCTTCTTGCTCAAGTGATGGATAGATTCGATAGCTGTAGTTCATCGTAAGCATGACTACATTCTAACATTTTAGGGAGAGAGCAAAAGCTTCCTAAGTAAATAATGAATAAAGATTGTTCGCTCTCGCTCACCTGGCTCTCATCCCGACGCTCACCTATCGGTAGAGCGCGGGGCTTCCCGCCGAGTAGCTAAATCAGATTCTCTAAACCAGATTCACAGTGCACTCATCTCTAGCATTCGCTGAATAGGTGCTAACGCATCCGACTGAATCGCCTGAGGGATTGTAATCTCAGGCGTCTTATTCTTCATAGCTAAGTACAGCTTCTCCAGTGTATTTAGCCGCATATAAGGACACTCGTTACAGGCACAGTTCGCTTCAGGCGGTGCAGGAATAAAGTGCTTTCTCGGTACCTGCTTCTCCATCTGATGAATAATGCCAGGTTCTGTTGCAACAATAAATCGCTCTTTTTCACTGGTGTGCACATAGTTCAGCAGCGCAGTCGTAGAGCCGATAAAGTTAGCGTGACGCAATACCGCCTGCTCACATTCTGGGTGCGCGATAATCTCCGCATCTGGATGCTTCATCTTCAGCTGCAGCATCTTCTTCTCAGAAAACGTCTCGTGCACTATACAGCTGCCCTGCCATAGCACCATGTCGCGACCGGTTTGCTCCATTACATAGCGACCCAAGTTGCGATCTGGCGCAAAAATGATCTTTTTATCCGCAGGCAGCTGATTCACCAGCTTCACCGCGTTTGAACTGGTGCAAATAATGTCGCTCATCGCCTTGATTTCAGCGGTGCAGTTGATGTAAGAAATCACCACGTGACTAGGATGCGCCGCCTTAAATTCAGCAAATTCTGCTGGCGGGCAACTGTCAGCCAACGAGCAGCCTGCCTCTAAGTCAGGAAGCAAAACCAGCTTATTGGGGTTCAGAATTTTGGCAGTTTCTGCCATAAAGTGAACCCCGGCAAACACGATAACATTGGCGTCGGTACTGGCTGCCTGCTGGGAAAGGCCCAGCGAGTCGCCGATATAGTCCGCAATATCTTGAATGTCTGGCTCCTGATAGTAGTGAGCCAGAACAACCGCATTCAGGTCTTTTTTCAGCTGCTCAATTGCTGAGAAAAGGTCCTTCGGCAACGCCGTTTGAGGTGGGGAGACGCTGGCAGTAGCAAACACGGGCTATCCTCTCTGAATTATTTTTAATTACCAATTGCTAGATTTTAATTATAGTCATATTTACCAAAACAGGCCACTCTTGACGAGTCGAAGATTCTGGTATTAGGAGACACTTAGCACTTGATACAGATAAACAAATCAGAAGAGCTTTCTATACAAAATTTTCTATTGCGTTTACCCAGTCTTCTGGACTGGTTACTTCTACTGCTGTCCATTCAGCTTCAAGTCGCTTACTCATCTCCGCCAATAGGTCCAAATCGTCAGCTCGGTTGCTGATGCCCACAATTTTCAACGGTTTGTCCTGAGATAGCTGCTGTCGATAGGCAGATGTCACGGTCTCAGCAGCTACGGCCAACCCGGCCCCAGCCCCAATCAGCTCAGAAAATCGACTTTCCTCAGCCGTTCGTAGAATTACGTCAAACCCCATATCTACGGCAGCCTGTCGCAATACTACTGAGTCCACCGCTTTTGGCGTCATAAACGGTTCACTAAACTCTCGCGCTTTCGCCCGATGCGCTGCCGATTCAGATAGCTTTGCAGCTCGCTCTAGCTGAGGCACGGTGAAATCGCCAAATCCTTTCAGCGGATGAGAAATCTCATTGGCGATTACACGCAACCCTGCTCTCGCCTGCACATATGGGCATCCAAGCGTCTTTACGAAGTAGCCGCCGTCTTTCTCCCCTAGTGCTGGTGTAAATGGATTATGGTTCGCTGGTGTAAAAATAGCGCTTCCGCTTTCGGTGATGAAGGGATCTGAGAGTGCTAGCTGCTGAAGAAGGGGTTCTAGCTCAATGCGATCGCGATCCGTAAACACAATCACTGGCACATCTTGCTCCCGCAATTGAGTCAGCACTGGTTCCAACCGATCAACAGCAGCAGAAATCTCCGTCAACACCACCTCAGACGAACTCAGCAGCACATCGTCCAAAGCAGTCAATATTATTTGCTCAACCATATTTTCACGACCGCGCCCAACGGCATATCCATACCTACACTCTGTTTAAAACAGTAGAACCCTTTGCTCGCTCTGGATACTCCCCGTCCGATCGGTCCCCCAAAAATATGAGCCGCTAGTAAAGCTTCCTATACCGCTCTCCCATATCGCTCTAGAGACACATCAAGAGCTAAGAAGGTTTGATATATGCTGAAGAAAGAGCATTCTCAGCGCTAGGTCAGCCAGAAGAAAGTGCCTCACTTTGACTTTCATCAGGTAACGTCCAGCGTGCAGCAGTCCATCGTAAAGATAGCGGTCATTGGCGACATCCACGACCTATGGGAGCTAGAAGATAATGCCGCCCTCAAGCACCTCAACGTAGACCTCGCCCTATTCGTAGGGGACTATGGCAACGAAGCGGTCGAAGTTGTCAGACGCATAGCGGCTGTTGACCTACCAAAAGCCGCTGTCATGGGCAACC
Source organism: uncultured cyanobacterium (assembly GCA_963836895.1). Classification (GTDB taxonomy): domain Bacteria; phylum Cyanobacteriota; class Cyanobacteriia; order Phormidesmidales; family Phormidesmidaceae; genus Phormidesmis. Next base: position 652,271 of record CAWILA010000007.1, read on the forward strand.
ACGACGCCTACTATTCCGCTAGTAATAAAGGCATTAAAAACTGCCCTTACGACCGCACTAAAGAAGACTGGGTCCAGCTACAGATGGACCTCCTCGGAGACGACCACATCGGTTTTAGCAAACGCGAATTTCCTCAGTTTGGGCTCACTGTCGTAGGCGGTCGTCCGTTTAGCTGGGGCGGGTCAAAATGGCGCCACCGCAATTTTTACCGGGATAGATTCGATGTCGGGAACTTCGAAGATTCCGTCGAGCGCATTCTAGATGCTGCCGATGAAGCCGAACATAACACCGTCATTTTTCTTGGCCATGTTGGGCCTTACGGCCTAGGAGACCAGCCCAGTGACATCTGCGGCAAGGACTGGGGCAAGAACGGTGGTGGCGGTGACTACGGTGATCCTGACTTTGCAGAGGCGATCGCACTTACCCAAGACGCAGGCAAGCGCGTTCCCCTTGTCACCTTCGGCCACATGCATCACACCCTTAAAAACAACGCCAACCAGTTGCGTACACGCGTCGCTGAAACTAGCGGCACTATTTACTTCAATGCGGCCAATGTTCCGCGCATCGAAGAAACGCCTACAGGCCATAGGCGCAGCTTCTCGCTTGTTACGCTCAGCGCGGGCGTCGTCGAATCCATCACACTAATATGGCTGGACGCTAGCTTCAAGCAAATATCAGAAGAGTACCTATACAAAAAGTGATGCCAGCACAGACCCCAGTAGCTATTAGCATACAAATCATAAAAACAAAGCAGTAGACGTTACTAGACAATTCGAGCTACTATAGCCAAGCCTATTTAACTATGGGTTAGGTAACACCTGAGGGTTAGGTAACACCTGAAGCAAATCGGGTGAGCCCTTCAAAAGTAGGAGATAAGCACCTGGAGAGGTGGCAGAGTGGTCGAATGCGCTCGACTTGAAATCGAGTGTACCGAAAGGTACCGTGGGTTCGAATCCCACCCTCTCCGTTGATTGCAACAAGCAGCGCCCCTAACTCGCTGTACACACACCAATACAAACAGCGCCGGGCTAAAACATCCAGTGAAAATATCCGTCTATCACACGCCAGAAGAAGTCCCTACCGGCAAATTGCCCGACTGTGCGATCGCGATTGACGTACTCAGAGCCACAACCACCATGGCCGCCGCTTTTGATGCTGGTGCCGAAGCCATCCAAGTATTCAGCGATCTCGATAAGCTTCTTACAGAGAGCGAAGGCTGGCCCGCCGAAAAACGCATCAGAGCAGGCGAGCGCGGCGGTCAGCGTGTAGAGGGATTCGACCTTGGTAACTCACCGCTCGATCACTCTCCTGATAAAACCAAAGGCAAACGCCTCTTCATGAGCACCACCAATGGCACACGGTGCTTAGAGCGCATACAGGCGGCCCCTATCGTACTTACAGCCGCGCTCACAACCCGTCAAGCAGTTACTGACTATCTTTACCAGAACCAGCCGGATACCGTTTGGCTAGTCGGCTCAGGTTGGGAAGGCGAATACTCTCTAGAAGACACCGTTTGTGCTGGCGCTATTATTCAGCAGCTTCTAGAGCAACACGGTCTTAGCTACACCGATCTTGTCGGCAATGACGCGGCACTAGCGTCTGTCAGCCTATATATACAGTGGCAGACTCAGCTACCCAAGCTTCTGCATCATGCGAGCCACGGTCAACGACTCCTCAGCAAAAACAACACCGTTGACCCAGACTACTGCGCACAGCTAGACATTCTCAACATCGTGCCTATCCAACAGAGCCCAGGCATCTTAGTCCGCAGTTAAACAAGTCAATCAAACAAGCCAATTCTATAGACTAGATAAACGAGTCATCGGACAGCGCTCTACAGCAGCCGGACTACAGCACAACCGTCTTACCTATTTCTGACGCCTGTCGCAGGGCTTCACCAACCCAAAGAGAATACACACTCTCAGCAGCACTAACGTACAGAGGAAGCCCTTCTGTTAGATACGCTAGTACGCCTTCAGTATCTTTTACGAAAAGACCCTTGCGCGGCGCAACCGTAACTGACTGAGTGCCTGCCGCTGTTGTGAGCAATCCGTCATTTCGCACAAACGTCAGTGCCCCTAGGCTTCCTTGAACCTCTACGTCTCGCCGCGCTACCCATAGCTGCTCCCCCTTTCCGTAAGTTAGCTCTGCTAACACACCACACTCGAAGCGCAAACGCCCAGAGCTCAAAATACTTTTAAAGAAAGACGGATCTACTGCATCGCGAACTGTCCGAGTGCAGCACTCGACAGATTGCACCGGACCGAACAAAGTTGTCATCCGATGGACCCGTGAGAGCGCACCGCAAAACGGAAATCCAAACAAATCCTCCCGATACGTCCATTTTTGAGGGGCAGGGTGCTGAGGGTTTAGCGTGCGGTAGTTTACGTAGTAAGGTGTGCCAATTTTAGGTAAATGCGATCGCATTGCCGTATGTAATCCACCCAACAGCTCAATATGCTCCACATGTAGCAGTACGTCCTGCTCCTCTGCCAAGACCAACAAGCGCTTAGCCTGTGCCAAGTCTAAAGACAGCGGATACTCCACAACAACGTGCTTACCTGCCGTCAAGGCGGCTTCCACCACGTCACCGTGCAACGCACTCACCGTCGCAACTACCACTAAATCAATTGCAGGACTGCACACTAGCTGCGCCCAACCATCCAACGGCTGCAATCCATAGGAATCTGCAAATTTACAGACTCGGTTAAAATCGCGTCCTGTGACCATTAGGAGTTGGGATCGCCTATCCGCTAGCAGTGCTTCAGCTCTTACTCTAGCCGCGTATCCTGTTCCTACTAGTCCTGCTCGAATTGTCATAGACAGCTCCAACCACCCATAAAGTCACAGATTTAACCTTTCATGCATAGTCTCAATCAAAAGTAGTCACTAAACGCATCAGTGAAAAGCACTTAACAAGAACACTTTCTTAGCCTAAAAAGCAACCAGCACACCCAGATTTCTATCATTATGATTACCTTTATATGCATATAAGAAAAGGTTATAATAAAGAGAATTACTGATAAAATAAAAACAGTACGTTTCTGGCATAGTTAATAGTCAAAGGTTGCTCTATCCCTTACATAAGTCTATATACAGCAGATATATGAAGATTCTACAGGGCGCTAATCATAAGCAAACCATCGCTTACCTTCAACTTTAGATTACGAATACCTTTCAAGAATCCACTACCAGACAGTTACACGCGTAATGGTTTTCTCGTAGTATCAAAATAAGCTGCTTCTCGACACCTGTGTTGTTGGCATGTCCAACATGCAAAGAGTGTTTGAGAGCATGCTCAATCAACCGAGAGGATATTCGCATGGCTAGCTACAAGGTAACGTTGGTAAACGAAGCCGAAAACCTGAACACCACTATCGAAGTGGCTGAAGACGAGTACATTTTGGATGCAGCTGAAGAGCAAGGCATCGATTTGCCATATTCCTGTAGAGCGGGTGCTTGTTCTACTTGTGCAGGCAAAATCACCACAGGTACTGTTGACCAGTCCGACCAGTCTTTTCTAGACGACGACCAGATCGAGGCAGGCTATGTACTCACCTGTGTGGCCTACCCCACATCTGATTGCACAGTCATGACGCACCAAGAAGAAGAGCTTTACTAGATAGCACTTCACTTCTGTTTCTCTAGGCCTTAAGTCGAACTCGCGACTTTGGGCCTTTTTGTATTCTTAGGAAAGAAGACACCCCTACCGCGAACAATGTTCAGACATAGTCAAAAAACCTATAAGGGTGTGATGAAGTCTTCGAATTTAGCACAGCATATCGAGACTAACTTGGTAGCATCAATGTGAATCATTGTCACAGAAGTGTCTGTCATATAATGCTGATGAGCTTTCGGCACGTGACGCCGCCTGTATAGCCATCACATTGTCAGCTAGCAGAATCTATCAGTCGCTACCGTAAATCTACAAGTTCAGTGCGAGGAATCCATTACGATGAAAGCCATGATTTTGGCCGCTGGGAAGGGCACGAGAGTGCGCCCCATTACCTACACCATTCCCAAGCCGATGATTCCGATTATGCAAAAACCCGTCATGGAGTTTTTGCTGGAGCTGCTCCGTCAGCATGGTTTTACCCAAATCATGGCCAACGTCAGCCACCTTGCCAATGAAATCGAAGGGTACTTTCGAGACGGTCAGCGTTTTGGCGTGGAGCTTGGCTACTCTTTCGAAGGTCGTATCACAGACGGGAAGTTGGTAGGCGAGGCTATCGGCTCTGCGGGTGGCATGCGAAAGATTCAAGACTTCTCACCTTTTTTCGACGATACATTTATCGTTCTGTGTGGTGATGCCCTAATCGATCTAGATCTTACAGAAGCTGTAAGACGGCATCGAGAGAAAGGCGCGATCGCCACCATCGTCATGAAGCAAGTCCCGCTCATGCAAGTCCCTAGCTACGGCGTTGTTGTTACCGACGAAAACGGACGAATAGAGTCATTTCAAGAGAAGCCTGCAGTAGAAGAAGCCCTCAGTACTGATATCAATACTGGCATCTATATCTTCGAACCTAGAATTTTTGACTACATTCCCTCTGGCCAAGAATTTGATATTGGCGGCGATCTCTTTCCTAAGCTCGTGGAAAAAGGTGAAGACTTTTATGGCATTCGGATGGACTTCGAATGGGTTGACATCGGGAAAGTACCCGACTACTGGCAAGCTATTCAAGATGTTCTAACCGGTCAAGTCAAAGGCGTCAACGTACCAGGCAACGAGATTCGACCCGGGGTGTTCGCAGGCCTCAACGTCAAAGCCAACTGGGACAAGATAGATATTGAAGGCCCGGTCTACATCGGTGGAATGACGCACATAGAGGACGGAGCGAAAATTGTAGGGCCCAGTATGATTGGCTCCAACTGCCTAATCTCTAGCGGCACTATCATCGATAAAAGCGTTATCTTCGAATATTCTCGCATTGGCTCCGGCGTTCGCCTAGTCGATAAGCTGGTATTTGGTCGCTACTGCGTTGACAAAACAGGTTCGTCCATTGACGTTCAAGCAGCTGCGCTAGATTGGCTCATTACCGATACTCGGCAGGCTATTGTGGCGGAGCCACCAATTGAGCATAAGGCGATCGCAGAGTTGCTCAACCAAACCATTGCAAAGTAGTTCCCTGAAGAATGCTACCAAAAGAAATGGGCTAACCCTCAAGGGGTTAGCCCATTTTAGTTACGGGAACGACGTCACAAGAGACAGTCGTGAAGTTTACTGAAGAACGAGACGCACATTGGCGTTTTGCAGTCCAGGACGCTTCACTTCAGCCAATGTCTTGTTCACGGCATACTTCTGGTTGATAGAGTTGATTAGCTCAGTCTGGTTGTGCTTCTTAGCAACACCCCACAGGTCAGCAATCAAATCGAAAGAACCATCAGCATTGCGGGACCAGCCGATATCGTAGTCACCTTCCAATACAGCAACAATGTCAGCACGAACGTTCTGACCATTGTAGCCACGAATGTTAGCTTCAGTCTTTGTAGTCACACCCAGGTCATTGAGAGAAGACTTCAAGATTTCAGCGTCAGTGATTTTAGTGCGAAGAGTACTAAAGTGAGACATGTGAGTTTCCTCCTAGAGAGAAATTGAGAGACAACGAGGTTAGAAATCGAAAACAGCCACACTATCAAATGAGACAGACCTTGGCCTTACTGAAACCGCCAACAGCAGTGCTATTAAGCAAGGTGCTGACCTTTTTTTCCTGTAGGAGCAGGAAAAAAGCTTTTAGAACTCCATCCGTTGGTATTCCGCAACCGATGAAGCCGCCGGACGGGCGCGCTGATGAGCCCAATCACGCAGAGCCGTTACCTGTTCACTCATCGTCTTCGATAGCGGCAGCGTAGCGCGAATCGCCGCAATAATATCAAGTTGAGTGAACTCTCGACCCTGGGCAAATGCCTCATACATCGCAGAGATCAGTCCCTGCTCTATCTCAGCGCCCGAAAAACCTTCACAAACCTTACTCAGCTGGTCATAGTCAAACCGTTCTGTATCGTCACGGCGCTTGCCCAAGTGAATTTTAAATATCTCTTTTCGCTCTTCTTCATTCGGCAGATCAACAAAGAAAATCTCATCAAACCGGCCCTTCCGCAGAAATTCACTGGGCAGTCTTTCTACTCGGTTCGCTGTTGCAATTACAAATACAGGAGACGTTTTTTCCTGCATCCAAGTCAGAAAACTACCAAAAATACGGCTAGACGTTCCCCCGTCCGAATCGGCTGACCCAGCGCTGCCTGCAAAAGCCTTATCAATTTCATCAATGAACAACACTGCTGGTGAAATCGACTCTGCCGTCTTTAATGCGCCCCGTAGGTTTGCCTCAGAGCGTCCTACCATAGAACCGTCATACACACGACCCATGTCCAAACGCAACAGTGGCAAACCCCAGAGGCGAGCGGTTGTTTTTGCAATCAAAGATTTCCCACAGCCTGGAACACCCAAAATCAGCATTCCTTTCGGCTGTGGTAAGCCATACTCGCGTGCGCGCTCAGTAAAGGCGTTAGACCGCTGCTTTAGCCAGTGCTTGAGCTCTTCCAAGCCACCTACAGAATCAAGTGTCTCATCCTCTTCTATGTAGTCTAGAATCCCATTGCGGCGGATAAGCTGCTTTTTCTCAGAAAGGACAATATCTACCTCGCCTTCCGTCAGCTTCCCAGCCATCACTCGAGATTTTCGAAATACCTTCTCAGCTTCATCACGAGTTAGTCCTAAGGCTGCTTTCAACAGCTTCTCACGACCTTCAGTCGAGATGCCAGACATCCCTGACTTGTTCAGCTCAGCTGTAAGCACTTGGTTGAGTTCCGACATATTAGGTAAGCTGAAGTCTAGAACAACAACTTCCTTTTCAAGCTCAACAGGCACCTGCTGAACCGGCGACATCAATATAATGGTTTTGTGGGTGCCTCGAAAGCTCTCAATCGCATCGCGCAAACTTCTTGTAACTTCAGGGCTATCTTTGAAAGGGTGCAAGTCCTTAAAGATAAAGATACTAGGTTCTTTCTGCCGCATCGCCCAATTAATAGCAGCCTGAGGAGATACTGTGTTGTTCTGTTGTCCAGACCCTCTCTCATGACCGTACTCGATCACACCGTGCGTCATTGTCCATGTATATAAACGTTGCTGAGGCTGCTGTTGCGCAAGCGCCGCGATGGTCCTTTCTGCTCGTTCCTCCTCAAAGGTGACCAGATAGATCAACGGATATTGAGCTTGAATTAATACGCTTAGCTCTTCTCTCATAGCGATCGCCCCCACATATAAGACGACTTAAAACATCTATCTAAACCAGAATTAATAGACTAAACCAGAAACAACAGACTTTCCGTAGCAGGACTAACAAATCACCAAAAGAGAACACTCTAACAAGTAATTAGCTCTCCTTCATCAGGACTCCTAGAATCACAACTAGAATCATCATCTACAGGCCCTTTAGCCAAACTAGGAATCTGGGCTATTCCAATTAGTTCATCGGTCAACACTTGACTATACTTACGAATCAAAGTCAGTTTGCTCTCTTTCAGCGCCACAGTCGCCGAGCACTGAGGGCAGCTATGAATCTGATGCGAATGCCCGTGGATCTCAGATGAGCTCTCCACTAGCTCCGCATTACTCAGATAAAATTCAAGTGCTCTTTGCGCCATAGACGACATTGTCTCACCGTCGACGGCGGAGCGAATCTTGAACTGCCGGTGCAAGTCATCAGAGATGTACAACGTAACCTTTT